>CAVWFX010000027.1:0-191301 GCA_963754375.1 uncultured Solirubrobacterales bacterium | reverse complement strand
TGCACGATCTACTGGACGGGAGCGACCAGCACCGATTGGGCGACGGCGACGAACTGGTCGCTGACCAATGGAGGGCCCGTCCGCGGGACGGCCTTCCCGGGGCTTCTGACTTCGTGTGCATGTCCACCTCGCCGGCGAGGGCGTCGGTCGTGCTCGCCAGCGGCGAGACGGCGACTGTCGGCGGGATCAAGTGGCCGCGGGCGGGCTCGGTTTCTCCGACGCTCGAGGTCGGTGGGACGCTCCAGCTCGGCGACTGCAACGGTCGTCGACGCCTCGACGCTCAACCAGGTCACGGTGACCGGCACGCTGACCAGCTTTACCGGAGAGACGCTTACGACCGGCAATCTGACGTTGGACGGTGGGTTTCTGGTGGGTTCGGGGACGGTGGCGGTGACTGGTCCGGCGACTGTGGAAGTGGCGGGCAGGTTCGGGGTATACGGGGGGGACGGCGGAGCCTGTGCATGTGATCTTGGAGGGCGCGAGCATCGTTGAGCGGCGACCGTGTACTTCTATGGTGGGTCGGAGCTTGAGAACGAGGGGGTGCTGACGCTTGGGGCGGGTGCGGATCTCGTCAGCCAGGACGGCAACGCGAGCAACCGGCTGGTGAATGATTCGGGCGCGACGGTCGACGTTCGCGACGCAGTGGGCAGGGCGCGACGGTGGGGGTGACGGCGACCAATGGTGGGACGGTCAGCGCGACCAGCGGCACGCTGACGTTTGGCGCCGGCACGTTGGGCGTGACTAATGCGGGCACGTTCACGGTGGCGTCGGGCGCGGTGCTGGATGTGGGCGGGACGTGGACGGAGGCGGCGGGCGCGACGGTCGCCGGCGCGGGCACGGTCGATATCACGGGCGCGGCGACGTTCAGCGCGACGACGACTCTGGCGCATACGGGGAAGTTTGAGGTGGACGGGACGTTGGTGGCGCCGTCGGGTGTCACGCTTACGACCGGAAGTTGACGTTCGATGGTGGACTTCGGTCCCTCGGGGTCGGTGGTGGTGACGGGTGCGGCGGACTCTCGATGCGTGGGGACGAGTTTTTTTTTCGGTGCAGACAGCGGCAGCCTGGGCATGTGATCTTGGAGGGCGCGAGCACGTTGAGCAGCGATAACATACTTCTATCATGGGTGGGAGCTCAGATGAGGGGTGTGACGCTGGGGTGGGTTTGGATCGTCGACCAGGACAGCGACGCGAGCAACTGGCTGGTGAATGGTGCGGGCGCGACGGCACGTTCGCGAGCAGTGGGCAGAGCGCGACGGTCGGGGTCCCGGCGACTTATGATGGGACGGTCGAGCGCGGCCAGCGGACGCTGACGTTGGGCCTGGCCACGTTGGTGTGATGAATCGGGGGACGTTCACGGTGGCGTCGGGCGCGGTGCTGGATGTGGGCGGGACGTGGACGGAGGCGGCGGGCGCGACGGTCGCCGGCGCGGGCACGGTCGATATCACGGGCACGGCGACGTTCAGCGCGACGACGACCCTGGCGATACGGGGAAGCTTGAGGTGGGCGGGACGTTGGTGGCGCTGTCGGGTGTGACGTTGACGACCGGGAATTTGACGTTGAATGGTGGGTTTCTGTGGGTTCGGGGTCGGTGGTGGTGACGGGTGCGGCGACTCTGGGTGGCGGCAGGTTGGGCTATCGGGGGAACGGCGGCGCCTGTGCATGTGATCTTGGAGGGCGCGAGCACGTTGAGCAGCGACGTGTACTTCTATGGTGGGTCGGAGCTTGAGAACGAGGGGATGCTGACGCTGGGGCGGGTGCGGATCTCGTCGACCAGGACAGCAACGCGAGCAACCGGCTGGTGAATGATGCGGGCGCGACGGTCCCGTTCGCGACGAGTGGGCAGAGCGCGACGGTGGGGGTCGCCGGCACTAATGATGGGACGGTCAGCGCGACCAGCGGCACGCTGACGTTGGGTTCCGGCACGTTGGTGCGTGACTAATGCGGGGACGTTTACGGTGGCGTCGGGCGCGGTGCTGGATGTGGGCGGGACGTGGACGGAGGCGGCGGGCGCGACGGTCGCCGGCGCGGGCACGGTCGATATCACGGGCACGGCGACGTTCAGCGCGACGACGACCCTGGCGCATACGGGGAAGTTTGAGGTGGGCGGGACGTTGGTGGCGCCGTCGGGTGTGACGTTGACGACCGGAATTTGACGTTGATGGTGGGTTTCTTGTGGGTTCGGGGTCGGTGGTGGTGACGGGTGCGGCGACTCTGGGTGGGCGGCAGGTTGGGGTATACGGGGGGGACGGCGGCGCCTGTGCATGTGATCTTGGAGGGCGCGAGCACGTTGAGCAGCGACGTGTACTTCTATGGTGGGTCGGAGCTTGAGAACGAGGGGGCGCTGACGCTTGGGGCGGGGTGCGGCCCGTCGACCAGGACAGCAACGCGAGCAACCGGCTGGTGAATGATGCGGGCGCGACGGTCTCGTTCGCGACGAGTGGGCAGAGCGCGACGGTGGGGGTCCCGGCGACTAATGATGGGACGGTCAGCGCGACCAGCGGCACGCTCGATATTGAGAAACTGACGAACCTCAGTGGCGGTGGCGTCCTCACGGGCGGCACCTATGACGCGGCGGGCGGCGTGGTCTCGCTGCCGGTCGCGATGACCACGAACGCCGCCTCGATCACGCTGGGGGCGAGCCCGTCGGCGTTCACGGTCGGCGGTAGCGGCAATGCGCTTTCCACCCTCACCAGCAACAGCGGCACGCTCGATCTCCAGCAGTCGCTGACGGTGTCGGGCGCGCTCGCGAACTCGGGAACGTTGACGGTGGAGGGCTCGGGCACGCTGGGGGCGAGCCCGTTCAGCCAGTCGGCGGGGACGACCACGGTGGTGGGCGGCTCGACGCTTCAGTCGGGTACGGGAACGAGCAACGTGACGATCAGCGGCGGCACGCTGGCCGGGACCGGGAAGATCGAGGGTGATCTGCTCGGGTCCGGGAAGGTGTCGCCGGCCGGGACGGTTGCGGGACCGATGTCGGTCACCGGCACGTACAACAACTCGACTGGGACGTTGACGATTCCGGTCAGCGGGAAGACGAACCCTGGGACCGACTTCGGCCAGTTGTCGGTGACGGGGGCGGCCACCCTGGGCGGAACGCTCACGCTGGCTACCAAGGGCGGCTTCTCGCCGCCCATCGGTACGCACTACACGATCCTGAAGGCGTCGAGCATTGCGGGCACGTTCGCATCCGTCACCGGAGCGTCGCTGAGCGACCGCCACTATGTGATCTCCTACACCGCCACGAGCGTGGTAGCGACGGTCGAACCATCGCCGGCGGTCACGGGCGTGAGCCCGAGCGCCGGACCGACAGCGGGCGGGAACACGGTGACGATCACGGGCTCGAACTTCACCTCGGGTGCGACGGTGACTTTCGGCACCGCCGCGGCGAGTTCGGTGTCGTTCGTCTCTTCGACCGAGCTAATGGCGACCGCACCGGCGAACAGTGCCGGAACGGTCGACGTCACTGTCACCACATCGGACGGGACGAGCGAGACCTCGCCCGCGGATCAATACACCTACGACGCACCGCCGACCGTCACGCGCGTGAGCCCGAACCAAGGTTCGACCAAGGGCGGCAATACGATCGCGATCACCGGCACGAACTTCACCTCGGGCGCGACCGTCAACTTCGGCACCACCGCGGCCGGCTCGGTCACGTTCGTTTCCTCCACCTCGCTGACCGTAGTTGCCCCGACGCACTCGGCCGGCACCGTCGACATGACGGTAGCGACGCCGGGTGGGACGAGCCCGACCTCCTCAAAGGACAACTACACCTACTACAACCCGGCGACCATCTCGAGCGTCGTTCCCAACACGGGACCAACCGCGGGCGGGAACACCGTGACGATCAACGGCACGAACTTCGTATCTGGTAAAACAACCGTGAAGTTCGGAGCCGTGACGGTTCCCTCTACCCAGGTGACGTTCGTCTCGACCAATCAGGTGACGGCGGTGGCGCCTGCGGGCCCTGCCGGGAGCGTAAACGTGACTGTGATCACCCCGGCGGGGACCAGTGCGGCGACCGCTGCGAGCCTGTATGGCTATGGCGCGCCTACGGTCAGCTCATTCACCCCGACCTCGGGCATCACGGGCAAGACGGTCACGATCACCGGTACCTCGTTCGTTGCGGGCGTGACGGTGAGCTTCGGCACGCTCGCCTCGCCGAAGATAACGGGGACCTCGCGAACCAAGCTCACTGCGGTGGTGCCGAACGGCGACGTGGCGTCGACGATCTCGGTCGCCGACGCTCAGGGCACCGGAACCAGTGCGGCCCAGTTCACGCCGACACTGTCGATCTCCAACCTCACCCCCGGGAGCGGCACGGTGGGAACAGTGGTGGCGATCGACGGGGTGGGGTTCACTAGCGGCTCGACCGTGAAGTTCAACGGCGTCACTGCGACGGCCGTGACCCATGACTCCTCGACCGTGATACACGCGACCGTGCCCACCGGCGCCACCAGCGGGCCGATCACCGTGACCAACACCACTTCCCCAACGGGGACCGTCACGAGCCCGTCAAGCTTCACCGTGACGTGAACAAGGCGCGAAGCGGGAGCGGCCGGTCCTCTTGCGCCAACGGATAGCGTTCAGCAATGGCGATGACCACTGACCCGATAGTGCGGCTGTGCGCGGCGATCGGCGTTCAGCGCGGACCGACGGCCTGGCGGCAGGTCACGCAGGCGAACATCGACGCGTTTGCGCAGATCACGGGCGACCACCAGTGGATCCACGTTGATGTTGAGCGGGCCAAGCGCGAGTCGCCGTTCGGCGCGACGATCGCGCACGGCAACCTGACGTTGAGCATCATCGACGGCCTTCGCGAGCAGCTCTCGAGCGGGGACGCGCTGGATCTGGAGCAGGTCGCGTTGGGGGTCAACATGGGATGGAACCGCGTCCGATTTCCGGCGCCAGTGCTCGCGGGTGCGAAGGTGCGCGCGTCGGCGCAGCTCGTTTCCGTCGACGAGAAGGGCGGGGGATGGTGGGAGCTCGTCGATCGCTTCACGGTCGAGGCCGATGGGACGGAGAAGCCCGTGTGCGTCGCTGACAGCGTTGGCCGGATCCTGCTCCGCTCTCAGTAGGTTGACGGGCCACTCGGGATCGACGGGCCTTATCGACGGTGCAGCCGATCGTCGCGGTCGCCGGCTGCCCGCCCGCGAGTCGCGGTCACGACGTAGCTGTGTGCGCCGGTGCTGCTGGTGTCCAGCCTTCCGAGCGCCGCGTCGCCCATCTGGCCGCCGAGGGAATGACCACCCGACAAATCGCCCAGAGCGCTGTTCGTGACCCCCAAGAATCACCGATCCCCCTCGCAGACCGAGGTGGGGTCGACCTAATGACCGCTTAGCAACGCGAACATGTGCGGCGGTCGCGTTCGTCGGCGAGCGTGCCGAGCAAGCCGACCGTCCAGCACGTGGGGCAGCCCCGCCAGGCGGCCGCCGTGACGGGGAGCAGCACAAGTGCGACCGGACCAACGACCGCGAGCAGAACTATCGCGAGCGCGGCGGCAGTGAGCCCGGTGGCACCTCTGAACAGGTGCTCGCGGACAGAGCCGCTCGCCAGCGGCGACCGCCGCCTGTCCTGTCGATCGAGTGTCGTTGGCATCTCATCATCGTTACGTCGCGACGCCATGCATGGATCAACCGCTGCTCATGGTTGCGGTTGGGAGAGGGTCTTCGGCCCGGCGATTATCTGGACCAGATCGCGTCGAATGCGGCCTGGTCGAGTGCAAGCAGCCAGCACGCTGCGATGTGTGCGCCGTCCGGCACGTCGTAGAGCCCGACGGTCGACCAGGCGTGTTCTTGGCTGGCGATCGAGGCGGTGCCTTCGGTCAATGCGGCAATGCGCGTGCCGTCTCCGGCGAGTACGTCGCGCCGATGCATTTGAAAAGTGCCTGCCGCGCGGTCGCGCCGGTCAGTGAAATAGGCGAAGACTTCCTTTAGCCCGTGGTAGGTGCCCGCGATCGGGCTGGAACCTGGAACGGTCCACCTGATGTCTGGGTCCAGCAGCGCTCGCAGGGGACCGTCGTCCCCGCCGCCGTAGAACTCGTTTTGCGCGGCGTGCAGGCCGTCAAGGATTGCGGTCGCTGCGGCTCGATCCACGCGCCTTCAGTGTCTCACTGGGACGATGCCGATGAGCGGAGCTTCACGCCGGCTCACCCTTTTGAGGTGGTGAGCCCGGCGGCCTCCAGCTTGGGGCCGATCGCTTGGGCGAGGGCTATCAGCCCTGACAGGGGGCGGATCATCACGGTCAAGTCGGCGATGAGCCCGTTGGCGTCGAGTCGCAATAGGTCTAACCCTTCGAGTTCGCGGCCCTGCACTCGCGTGCGGAATACGAATCCGATCACGCCATCGGGCGCCGTGGACTTCCTGGGCGAACTGCCAACCGTCAAAAGCTTCCGAGACCAGCCGCAGCAACTGCCCGACTGTCTCTTTGCCGGTATAGGGCGCAAAGGTCACGGGGCTGTGCAGGACGACGTCAGGAGCAAGGGTGTCCAGCAGAGCATCGATGTTGTGGCTCTCGGCCGCTACGCGGAAGGGGTGCATGTCCCGGTCATCGACGCTCATCGTTCGTGGAGCATACAGCAAAAGCAGACTAGCCAAGAAATTGGCTATGGTGTCGGCTTATGGCCCTCCGCCACGCCGTCCTCGCGACCCTGCTCGACGGTGACGCATCGGGGTATGAACTGGCCAAACGTTTCGACGCTTCAGTCGCCAACTTCTGGCATGCCCTGCCCCAGCAGATCTACGGCGAGTTGCGCCACCTCGAGCAACAGGGCCTGATCCGGGGTCGGACGGTACGCCAGCGAGGGCGACCCGACAAGCGCGTGTTCACGATCACCAAGGCAGGGCAACAGGCGCTGCGAGAGTTCGCGGCTGCCCCCACCAAGGCCGGCGCGATCAAGGAGGATCTGGCGGTCAAGGTCTACGCTGCGGGCATCGCCGATCCCGACGTGCTGATTGCCGCGCTCAACCAGCGCGCCGCACAGTCGGCGGCCAGGCTCGAGCGCTATCAACGCCAGAGTGACGCGCTCGCGGACCCTGACGGGGCAGATCTCGGACCGAGCCTCACACTCGCGCGCGGCATCGCCTACGAGCGCGAGAACATCAACTGGTGCGCACTCGCCGCTGAGCGCCTACGACGACGTGCCTCCTGCGCCGTGATGACGTAGGGGAGCGAGCTCAGTTCGCCTCGGTGGCGGGAGGGCGACGCGCGACGCCGCTGGCCTCGGCCGCCCGCGCGACCGCGAGAGCCACGGCGTTGACCACTTCACGGTTGAACACGCTCGGGATGATGTACTCGGCGTGCAGGTCGTCCTCTGCGACCACTCCAGCGATGGCTTGAGCGGCCGCGAGCTTCATCTCCTCGTTGATCGTCCTGGCGCGGACGTCCAGGGCGCCGCGGAAGACACCCGGGAAGGCCAGCACGTTGTTGATTTGGTTCGGGTAATCCGAGCGGCCCGTGGCCATGATCGCGACGTCGTCGCCGACGGCCTCAACGCGCACCTCGGGCTCCGGGTTGGCCATCGCGAAGACCACCGGATCTCGCGGCCATGCCGCGCACGGCCGCTTCGGACACCGCACCCGGCCCAGACACGCCGACCAGCACATCCGCGCCCGCAGCACGTCGTTAGCCATCCCCCGTTCGTCGCTGGGGTTCGTGCGCGCAGCAAGCGCCATCAGCACAGGGTCGAGGCCGGGTCGGCCGGCATACAGCGCCCCCTCGATGTCGCACACGACGATGTTGCGCACGCCGTGGGCCAGCATGATCTCGGTACAGGCCACGCCCGCAGCGCCGGCGCCCACGACGACGACCTTGACCTCCGCGGCACGCTTGTCGACGACCCGCAGCGCATTCATCAGCGCGGCGAGTACCACGATCGCTGTTCCGTGCTGGTCATCATGAAAGACCGGAATGTCGAGCTCGGCGCGCAGGCGCCGCTCGATCTCGAAGCAGCGTGGCGCCGAAATGTCCTCCAGGTTGATCGCGCCAAACGTAGGCGCCACCAGCTTGACGAACTCGACGATGCCGTCGGTGTCCTTAGTCGCCAGGCACAGCGGGAACGCATCGACTCCGGCGAACTCCTTGAACAGCAGCGCCTTCCCTTCCATCACCGGCATCGCGGCCTCGGGTCCGATGTCGCCCAACCCAAGCACCGCCGTCCCGTCTGAGATCACCGCCACCGTGTTGCCCTTGATCGTCAGCGACCATGCCCTCTCGATGTCCTCGTGGATGGCCATGCTCACACGCGCGACACCCGGCGTGTAGGCCATCGAGAGGTCATCGCGAGTCTTGACCGGGATCGTGGGGTTGACCTCGATCTTGCCGCCCAGGTGCATCAGGAACGTGCGATCAGATACCCGCTCCACCTTGACGCCGTCCAGGCTTCCAACCGCCGCCACGACGGCCTCGCCATGGGCCGCGTCAACGCACGCGACGGTCACGTCGCGTACCACCTCACCGCCTTCGACCCGCACAAGATCGATGGCGCCGAGGATCGCGCCAGTCTCGCCGATTGCGCCGGCGACACGCGCGAACGCCCCCGGACGCTGCCGCTGGCGCACCCGCAATGTGATGCTGTAGGACGCTGACGGCTGGACCATCGGGACGGACGGCGTCGTCGCCGTCGCCGGGGGCGACACCGTGCCCTCCGGGGCGTCCGCGGGAGGCACGCGATCGGGCGTCATGGTCGACGACTGGGAATCAGCCAGCGGGGGGCGGCGGCCGCGCCTTCGTCAGTTGATGCGCGGACATACACGCAACTGATCGTACCCCCGCCGGCCTAAGCGATCGAGTCAGGCAACTACGTCAGCGCCAAGACGCCGGCGCCGGCGGCAATCACTTGGCAAGGCGTTCTCGGCCTGGTCATTCCAGAACCGCCACAAGACGGCCATCCGCCGTAAACTCGGCGTGCAAGCCGCACGATCAGCTTGGTGTCTTGGCCCGCCGAGGAAAACGCCGATGTACTTCTTCGTTCAGCTTCACGACCAGCCGAACCAATTGCCGGATCGTGACAGCGAGCACGCCCCCTTCATTGATGGCTTGATTGCTCGCAACGCTGTTCTGCTGGGTGGCCAGTTCCTCGATCCGCCGCAACCCGGCGTCCGAGCCGCGTATGTCCTGCGCTGCGACAGCTTGGAGGAAGCTCGGGTGATTGCTGCTAGCGATCCCGCGGTGAGGTCTCAATCCGCAAAAGCGACGGTCTCTCCGTGGGAGCTCGTTGCTGTCAACACGGCTGCCATTGAGACGGACCTGGTGGTCACCCCGGCAGACATCCCAGATCGCGAGCGTTCCGGAGCGAGCGATCCCTCGTCCTAGGCTCGCTCTCCGTCGACAAGCGATCCGTCCGTTCCCTGGGCGGCGGGGCTGGACAATGAGGACATGAACCTAACCGTCGAGGTTCTCGACGATCTCGTTGGCGCGGGACCACTGCTGCGGTGGGACGACGAGATAGATGTCGCCACGCCCGAAGCTATCTAGAGGCTGATCAGCGACGCAATAGGCGTCGACGTTCATTTCCCGGAGCCGGTCGCGCCACGCGACGGCGGTGGCTCGGTCTTCGAAACTGCCGACCGTCTCCCAACCGTCCAGGCGAGGATCCCCAACTGATACTGCGGGATCTTTGGCGCGAGCGGCCTTCCAGAAACGCGGCAGTGGCACCCCAGAATCGTAGGCGCCAGCCCAGTGGAGGCTCGGCGAACCTTCTCGCAGCGCCCGCGCAGCCGCCGTCACCCAGCGTCAGGTCTTGACGAAGCGCTCGACGAACTTCAGGGCGGTATCGGCGACTTCACGCCACCCGCCATCGATCGTGAGGGAGTGGCCACGGTTATCAATCTTGATGATCTCGGTCACGCCTTCGTTGCGCTCCTGGCGCTTGAACGAAGCGTTGGCGACCGCCCACGGAACCGTGTTGTCCTTCTCGCCGTCGACGATCAACAGCGGCCCCCGCTGGGGGTTCTTGGTGTCCACCTTGGCCTCGGTCCACGGGTTGAGGTTCGCGCTTGCTGCCTGAAACAGCGGCTTGCCCGACGCCGGCACCGCGAACGTCTCGTATAGCTTCTTGGCCTCGTCCTCGCTCACCGCGTTGGCGAATGCGAAGCGGAACTGCTCGTAGGTGAGCGGTACCGCACGGTTGCGGTTGGCCGGTTTGCCGAGCACGGGCGAGGCGGACTTGAGCGCGGAGATCGGCAACGGAAGCACGCCGCGGAAGGGCGCGGGATCGATCGCGACCGACGCCGCCGCGAGTCCGCGCCCGGCGATGATCTGGGTTATCAACCCACCGAACGAGTGCCCGATCACAGCCGGCTTGTCGTCGAGCTGGCTGATCAGGTCGGCGAAATGATCGGCGACCTGCCCCACCGTCTTGTGGGCAAAGACCTCAGGATGAGCCTTTGCCTCCTCGACGGTTTCGGGGTCGTCCGGCCACCCGGGCGTGAGCGTCGTGTAGCCCGCCCTCTTGAAGACGGCAGCCCAGCGATCCCAGCTGCTCGGCAACAGCCACAGACCGTGGATGAACACCACCGGCTTGCGTCCAGACGCATTGGCCCGCTTGACCTGCCGCTCCTCGTGTTCGGTGATGGTCGCCATCCAGTCCTCATTTCGCTCGCTCTTAACACGGCGATCGTACCCCGCCACGACGCAGGGGTGCGGTTACAGCCTCAAGTCGGTGGCGACGGCGCGCCCGCCGCGCGCGCGGCGGGCCAGATAGACAGCTGAGACGACTGGGCCGAGGACAAACAGCACGACCAACGCGATGTGCAACGCGGTCGTCGCTGCGCTCGCTCCGGCACTGGGGGTGCAGTGAAGGCTCGACCGTCCAACCACCGCTCCGGTCGACGGGTTGACAATCGCGAAGGAGGTACAGCGCCGCTTGGTGCCTGTCAGCACCACAATGAGCAGCGTCGTCGCGATCCCGCCGGGGACGATCAGCGTCCCGACCAGCTTGTCGCGAGTCGTCCACAGCCGCGAGCTCCACAGCAGGACGAGTCCGACCAGCCATCCAACGCCGAACGCGAAGCCGCCGAGCGGAAGCAAGATAACCGCAGCCCACTCGCGCCAACTGCGGCGATCGGGCGAGACCAGGGCCGGAAGCTGCTCGGCCTCGACGATCTCGCCCGGCGAGCCCAGCCGCTCGAGCACCTCAAGCGCGTCATGGTCAGACGCGCCGGCTGGAATTGCTTCAGACAGGTAGCCCTCGATCTCAGCCGACAGCTCGCGCAGGCGCGCTCGCGGGAGCTCACGTCCGGCGCGTTGCAACCGTCCCAGGTAGTCCTTGGCAAGCGGGTGCAGGTTACCTGGCGTCATGTGGTTGCTCCTAGATCGATCAGACTGTCGACTGAATCGCGAAACCGCGCCCACTGGTTCGCGAATGCCTCAAGCGCCGCGTCTCCGTCCGGGGTGATGCGGTAGTAGCGCCGGGGCGGTCCTGACGCTGACTCGCGCCAACTGGTCTGCACCATCCCCTCGCGGCGCAGGCGTCCGAGCAGCGGGTACAGCGTTCCCTCGCTGGTGACCAGGCCTTCGGCGTCCCCGAGCGCACGGACCAGATCGAAGCTGTAGCGCTCGCCGTCACGCAAGAGTGCGAGCACACAGAACTCCAGGACACCGCGGCGGAGCTGGGAGATCATCGTGTGTCCGCGCGGTACCATGCAACGCATGGTAGCTGGTAGCGCCAGCTTCGTCAACGCCGTCAACCCGCGCGGACAGGCTCTTCAGCCTCAACGCCGGCGACGCCATGCTCGGGAAGGAGTTAGGGCGTCGTGCGGGGCGGTAGCTCGTCGTTGGCGACGAGATCGGTAGGCGCGAGGATGAACACCTCGCACATCATGTCGGGGTCCTGCTGGTTGCCGCTCATGAAGCCGATCACTCGCCGGCCGGTGGCCTCTTGGATCACCGCTTCGAAGCGGTCGCGCATCAACTCCTGGAACTCGACGCGCTGCTGGACCACGATCGCGCCCCGGCCGCCCTCCAGGAGCGTCTGCTCCACGCGTGAGAAGCCGCCTCGCAGCACGCAAACGACGAGGTCGTCGTCGTAGTAGGACTTCGCCTGCGTCGGACCACGGCCGTAGAATTCCTTCAACAAGCGCGACCAGACCGTCCGAGATCGCGGTCAGCACGTCGCCGTGGACGCGAGCTCCCTGGCGGACATCGGCTGGGGTCACAGCTGAGGTAACTGCGATCGTTGGCTGAGGATCGATCGATCCTAACTGAGCCACCGCTACAGTGGGCCGAGAGATCGCTCGTCGGGTCACGCCCTTCGCCTTGCGCGCGCGCCGATCCGGAGGACGAGAGAGAAGGCCGTGATGACGGTCCCCGTTGCTCCGCTGACCGGTGACGAGCTGCTCGCGGCGGTGACCGACGCGATGGTCGCGCTGCACGAGCGCTACCACCACCGCGAACCGGTGACGGCCAAGAGCCTGTTGCTTGGCGACGAGGTCCTGGTGTGCGTGCTAGGAGGGGTGTACAGCGATGTCGAGAAGACGCTGATCGAGCTGCAGCGCACGACGATCGTGCAGGAAGTGCGAAGCGCCTTTCAGAACGCCATGCAGCACAAGTTCATTGCTGCGGTTGAGCGCCTGTCCGGCCGCGAGGTACTCGCGTTCATCTCAAACCAGCACGTGGGCCCTGACCTCGAGATCGAGCTGTTCATGCTCAAGCCGTCCGACGGTCACGAGCTGTGACCGCCGGCGAACCTCTCAGGCGTTCACGGGTGAAGCAGCCCGGCGGGCTTCGGCGAACGTGACCATCCGTTGGCGATCCTCGTCGTAGAGCTTGAGCCTGACCGTGCGCAGCCCGTCCAGTAGCGACAACGTCGGCACGTTGTGGAACATCGGGATGTTGTCGTGGGCGCGCTGAAGGTTGTAGTTGGGAATCCGAGCGCTGAGATGGTGGACGTGGTGCAGGCCGATGTTGCCCGAGAAGAACTGGAGCACCTTCGGGAGCTTCAGGTAGGCGCTGCCCAGCAGCGCGGCGTCGACGAAGCTCCATCGCTCGCCGCGCTCCCAGTAGACGTCGTCGAACTGGTGTTGCACGTAGAACAACCAGATCCCCGCCGCGCCCGCCATCATCACGATCGGCGCCTGGATGAGCAGGTAGTTGCGCCAGCCCAGAAGCAGGCAGAGACCCGCCACCAATGCCGCCAGCGCGACGTCCGTGGCGAGCACCCGGCGCTTGATCCGCGGACGCGCCGAGCGCGGAACGATCCTTGGTTGCACGACCAGCGCGATGATCGGACCGAGGCCGAACATGACCAGCGGATGCCGGATGAGCCGGTAGAAAAGGCGGCCCCGTCGCGAGCGAGCACGGTATTCGGCGACGGTGAGGGTCACGACGTCGCCCACACCGCGACGGCCCAAATCGCCGGCGGTCGCATGATGCACGGCGTGGGCGTGTCGCCAGGCCGCGAATGTCTGAAACACCAGCAATCCCACCCACGTGCCGAGCCACACGTTGGTGCGCTTGGACGGTAGGAACGACCCGTGGGCGCAGTCATGAAAGACGATGTAGCTGCGGACGAGGAACCCCGCGGCCGGAATGGCCAGCAGCAGGGTCAACAGATACGACGCTCCGCGCTCCACCGTCAGGTACATCAGCGCCCACAACATCAAGTAGGGGACCACCGACGTCGCGACGTCCAGCACGCTGCGTCGAAGATCGGGACGGGCGTAGGGCGCGAGCGCCTCGCGCCAGAGGACCTTTTCGGAAGCCGACTCGGCCACCGGCGACGACCCTGCCCCTCTCGTGAGGTCGGCCGGAACCGTAAGAACACCTTCTTCGAGCAATTCGACCTCCGGGTCTCTCTGCGTTAAACGAAACCTCAGAAGTCAAACTCGTGATGCCTTCAACGCTGGCGCGCGAGACCGCACGAGGCTGCCCTCCACTGGTTAGCCTAGCGCGCGCGTGAGCTCCCGACAACGGTCAACGCAATGCGGACAGCGCGCCGTCGCGGTCGGCGAACGACATTAGGGCGGGATCTGGGTGATTGACGCGAGGCCAGCCCGCCTGCGAGCCAGTGCGGGCCATTGCGACCGCGCCGCAGAGCGGTCGGCTTGTGGCGGATGTAACGTCGAAGGATCGAGAAGATCATGCTCCACCGCCGCACCCACCGCTCAGGAAGGCCTGCGATCCTCCTCCTGGCGGTGGTGGGGTGCGGGCTCTTCCTCGCCCTGGCGGGCTGCGGCCGATCCTCGGAGACGGCCGCAGCTGCGTCGCCGCCCCGGGGCTCGACCTACACGTTGATGCAGATGAACCTGTGCCTGTCTGGTCTGGCCAGCTGCTACGGCAAGGTGGACTACCCGGCGGGGGTGGAGGAGGCCGTCGCCCGGATCCGTGACGAGCACCCGGACGCGGTCACCCTCAACGAGGCCTGCAGCCGTGACGTCGCACTGATCGCCCGGCGGACCGGCTATCACCTGCGCTTCTCGAACGTGATCTACTACGGCAAGCCGCTGCCCTGCATCCGACCGCGCGGACGCGGACTGTTCGGTGACGCGGTGCTAACCAAGGCGGCCATCCAGGGGACCGACGGCCGGCCTTTCCGGGCACAGGCCGGACCCGAGCGGCGCCAGTGGCTGTGTGTCAGCACCCGGGTCGGCGTCGAGGTGTGCACTGCGCACCTTGCCTCCCCCGAGCCCGACGAGGTGGCCGCTAACGATCCGCAGTGCGCCGAGCTCAGGGCGGTACTTGCACGTCGCCCGGCCGCCCGGCCCGTCATCTTCGGGGGCGACGTCAACCGTCGCCCCTCCTGCGCCCCAGCCGGCTTCTGGACCCGCACCGACAGATCCGCCCACCAGGATCCCGGGAGTCAGCAGGTCTACGGAACCGGCGCCTTCCGCTCGCCCTCGGTGCGGGTGGTCCCGGCCATACACACCGACCACGACGTCCTGCTGGTCCGCGCATATCTCAGCGCCCGGGGATGAGCCCGTGGTCGACTTCGAATACACGCGCTCACAGAGCGCCCACGGCCATCACAACGTCGGGGTGTTTGACGCCTTTGTTGGCTCACAGCGCGAGATCTGGGTCGGCAGCGACGGTTCGGGACTGATTCGGGAAAGCAGCGGCCCGGTCAGCTTCTTCACCAAGTCTGGCCGTGCGGAGTGGGAGGCGGCGGGAAGCCCGGTGCTCGCGCACGGGCCGAGCATTGACTTGTTCGCGCCCGGCTGTCTTGGCGGCAGTCGCATGCGGAGGGCTCGGTTACAGCGTGACCCAGACGGGCTGAAAGCAGCGATGAAGCGACGGCTGGGCACGCTGCACGACGTCCAGGAGCTGCTCGGTGAGGCCGTCGCGGACGCGGAGTTCTGTGAAACGGTCTACGGGGTCGCGCGTGAGCTGCCCGGTGTTGAGGTTGTTCCCGAGCTTGCCGATCAGCTCGGCCGCGTGGGTCGAGGCCTCGGCCGGGTCGAGCATGCGCACCGGATCGAGCTGATCTTCGCCAGGGACTGCAGCGAGCTGCTGGGCTATCAATGGTTCTTAGCCGAGCCTCAACCATTTGCTCCTCCAGGCGCGCTGCATTCCTGGAGCGCATTTGTGCGACGAGCGATCGTCGACCGCTTGCCGGACGAGATTCCCCCGATCCCGAACCTGCCCTGCGAGCCGCCAAACGCCGGCCGAGGGTTCCCGATCAGACCCGGCTTCAGTGTCATGACCGGGTATGTCAGCGATGCGGTCGCACAGCTCGTCAAGCTCCGCGACCAGGGCGTCATCAGTAGCCGGGAATACGGCAGCGCCAAAACGTATCTAGCCGACGGCTGAGCGCCCACCCGCAGCTCCTCGTCTCGCCCTTGGTCGTGACCTACCTGAACAGGTCGGAGATGCTCTCGCGATTGGCGATTCTTCGAATTGCTTCCGCGAACAGGCCGGCGACGGAGACGATCTCGATCTTCGGTGAGGGCGTGACCGGCTGCGTTTCGACGCTGTCGGTGACGAATACCCGCTCGATCGGGCTGCCGTCCAGGCGCTCGATCGCTGAGACCGTGAACAGTCCATGGGTGACGGCGGCATATACGGCGCTGGCGCCGTGCTCGACGACCACGCGGGCGGCATCGACGAGGGTGCCGGCCGAGCTGCTGAAGTCGTCGACGATCAGTGCCGTGCGGTCCTTGACCGGTCCGATGAGCTCGACGATCTCAGGTGTCTCTGAATGATCGGTTCGCCGTTTCTCGGCGATCGCCAGCGGAGCTCGCAGGCGGTCCGCCCATTGTCTGGCCTTCTTTGCAAAGCCGGCATCTGGCGAGACGACCACCAGGTCATCGAGGTGATTGGCTTCGATCGCCTCGCATAGCACCGGCATCGCGTACAGGTCATCGACGGGCACCTTGAAGAAGCCCTGGACTTGGGGGGCGTGCAGATCGAGAGTGACCACGCGCGCCACGCCAGCCGACTCGATCGCATCGGCGCACACGCGTGCCCGGATCGATACGCGAGGCTCGTCCTTCTTGTCGCCCTTCGCGTAGCTGAAGTAAGGAATTATCGCGGTCACAGAGGAAGCGCTCGCCCGTTTCAAGGCGTCGATCCAGAACAGGAGCTCCATGAAGTTGTCGTTGGCTGGAAACGCCGTTCCCTGAATCAAGAAGACGTCGTGGCCACGGACGTTCTCGAGGATCCGCACGAAGAGGTTGCCCTCGGAGAACCGAAGTGTTTCGCCGGCGGCAAGCGGACGGTCGAGCTCGTCCGCGATGCGACCCGCGAGGTGCCGGCTCGCTGACCCGGCAAACAACAAGAAGTCGCTATCCACGGGAACACCTTAGCTCCCGTCCGCGGGCGTCGGACACGACCGTGGGATGCTTTGAGGTCTGTTTGAGCGGTTCACAGAGCACGCGCGCCAAGTCGTGGTCCTGGCGCGCGCGGAGGCGGACGCGCTCAAGCACAATTACATCGGCACCGAGCACCTGCTGCTGGGCTTGCTGCGCGGGGAGGGGGTCGCCGCCCGGGTGCTGGAGTCGCTCGATGTAACTCCGGAGCTCGCCCGCGCGGGCGTGGCGCGGATCGTCGGCTCCGGCGAGAAGGCCTCCGCCGGTCAGGCCCCATTCACCCCCGGGGCCAAGCGGGCGCTCGAACGCGCGGTGCGCGAGTCGTTGAGCCTCGGCCATCACTACGTCCGCCCGGCGCACATCCTCCTCGGCCTGGTGGGCGATGACGAGGGTGTAGCCATCCGGATCCTGCTCGATTGCGATGCCGACCCGCTGACGATCCGCAACAGAGTCATGCTGAGGCTTGCGGACGCGAGATCGACGCCGCGACGGTTTGCCCAGGCTGGGGCTGATGCCGACGTGCCGGCGATCCGGGAGCTGCCGGACACGGCCTCCGATATCGATCTGGGCTGGCGAGGGCGCCCGATCGCGCTCGCGGCGCTCGGCGCCGCCGTACTGGCTCGCTCGGCGTTTGACTCGGCCAGAACCGGGCCTCTTCGGCCACTGGAGATGCAACTGCTCGTGCAGCTAGCGCTGGGATCCGCAGACTGGGCGCTCGCGGAATCCGGCCAACTGTTTCAGTCATTGACCACCGCGTTGGTCTGCAGCCGCGACGATCTACGCGACGTTATCCGAGCCCTGGAAGGCCAGGAGCTGATCGTCGTTCGCCCCGCAGAGGGCGATGACCAGCAGATCTCGATCACGGCGACGGGCGTAGCGTGGGTCCACCAATGGCTGGGCCGCTGTGTCTCACTGTTTGGCCAGTGGCCGCCAGACCATCCCGATGCCGACGATGTCACCAGCTGACGCGTCGGCCGACTGAACGGTCAGTTCACGTGCCCGGCGCCATCACGTTTTGCCTGGGCCTTGGCGAACCGGAGATTGGCTTCGGTCCGAGACGCCTCGCGCTCCAGCTCACGCATGCGTGAGGGACTCGTCAGCCGGGGGCCGTAGGCCTTGGCCTTGTAGAGGTCATACCGCTGGCGTGCGTACTGGGCCTGGGCCTCAAGCTCGTTCAGCCGCGCCGCGGAGGTTCCGGGGCGCAGCTGATCAGCCACCGCGATAGTGCTCGGGTGTGGGTGCCGGGAGCGAGACCGCGACGGCCTCGGGCAGAGGGTCGGCAGCCGGCGGGTGAAACAGTTTGAAACCGATCAGACTCTCCGAGTCAGCCGTCCGCTCCGGAGGCATGCCGCATTCGGGGCACGTGACCAGGGTTGCGGCCGACGCGAACCGTACCCAGCAGTTGCGGCAGCACAGATGGGTCATGATGGACGCTCGCTGCCCGTTTCGAAGCGCGCTGGGCGACGTCCGTGACCGAAGAGTCCGAGACTGTGCCGCGTCTTTGCGGTGGCCATGGCCAACCGCCTCTCTGCCCCCCTCTGACCGGAGAAGTCGCTCGGAAAGCGAGAGGGACCTAAGGCTCGCTGAGCGTACGTACGACAGTATCACCGGCGGCCGCCGGTGGCCCGGGTTGCTCCTAGGCGACGATCCCGGGCGGCAGCAGGTATCGCCGCGGGGTCGAGGAGATCGCCGAGTGGGAACCGTCGAGTCGCCCGCGGTGCAGGCCGCCCGCAGACGTTGCCGCCGGCCGGTCCTCGGGTTTTCCGTCGTGTGAGGTGATCCACTCCAGGATCGCGCCGGAGTCAGCGCCCTCTGCGACGACGGCGGCACGTTCGATGACCCGTCCGCCGGAAGGATGCTGACGAGACAGACGCGTCACTACGGCGCGGATTGCTTGTTCGTCCATCATTTCGTGCCTGCGCCTGTCGAGGGTGAGTGCGAGCCAAGCACTCGCAACAGGACCACGGTCAGTCCGGCCGCCAGGAGCCCGATGGCCCAGCCGCTGACGCCCAGCGCGCCGAGAATCACTCCGAGCACGCCGCCCGCGATCACGGCGATCAGAGGGACCGGTACTGAGTCTCCAAGCACTGAGCCCCTGGTCCGGGTGCGGACGCGCGACTTGGGCGGGCGGTCTTCGCGCCGGGCCGGCGCATCGTCAGCCTCGGCCCGTTGGCGGCGGCGTGCAGTTCGCTCGGCGGCGCGGCGCTCGGCGGGCGACGAGAACTCATCTGCATCCGACGTGCCCAGGTCCTCGGCAAGCTGCCGTCCGGCTGCGACCATCTCCGAGTCATCGCTGTCGACGCTTGGGGCGGCTGGAGCCAACCCGCGCGGCTCGGCGTTGGGTGGTGACTTGGCGGGCAAGAGGCCCTCCTTGGTCGGGCAAGCTACCGAGGATGCGACCCGTGCTACAGCCGGGGCGCTTGCATGAAATACGCGGACGGTCCCGCATCGGGCGGTCCGAAACGCCGCGTCTGCAAACAACTATACGCCGCGGCATGCCCGCTCCCGTTCGCACTAACGGGGTCACATGAAGGCCGCGCGGCGTCAGTCGTTGATATCGATGACCGGGGTGATGTCCGGCAGGTGCTGGCCTGGATCGGAATGCTCGTTGGGAACCACGGCGGTGCCGAGGGCGAAGAACTCGATGACGTGGCTACCCCAGCCGTGGTTGTTCTCGTGCAGCTTGACCTCGACAATCCCGAGCACGCCGTCGCCGATTTCCTCGGCCTCTTTCTGCATCCGCTCCATCGCCAGCTCGCGCGCGTCGTACAGGGCCTGGGTGTACTGCTCGAGCTCGACGTTCTGACCAGTCTGGCGCATCGATTGGAGCATCCCGCGATGGGCGACGTGATAGACGCAATTCCCCATGACCAGGCCCACCGGTCGCTTGCCGGTCTGCATCAGAGTCCAGAACGCCTGACCACTCAGATCGGATGTGAACGGACGCCCGTTGGGCGCGCGGTGCACCTTGCCGCCCTTGTGCTTGATCGCGGTGCCGATGGCGATGAACTCCGCCATGTCCGCACCCCACTCGTAGCGCCCGACGTCGAGGCGGACACCGACGATGCCGTCGGCACCCAGCTGATCGGCCTCCTCCTCCATCCGCGTCATCGCCAGCTCTCGCGCCGAGTACATCGCCTGGGTCAGCACCCCCATCTCCTGGCTGGCCTTCCAGCTCGACTGCTGAAAACCGATGTGGTAGATGCTCGAGCCGACGACAAGCCCGACTGGCTCGAAGCCGGCCTTCTCGACGCACAGATACTCGTTCACGGAAAGGTCGGACGTGAACAGTCCACGCGCGTTCATCTGCAGTCGCTCGCTGGCGTGCTCGGCGAGGCCTTCGGTACTGGTGGGGTCGTAGGTCGACATGGCTGCTCTCCTGAAGTTAGGCGCCGAGGTTGATCGACATGACGGGCTCGCCCAGAGGGGCGGGGTGGGGCTCGTGCGCGCCGAGGGCGATCGCGGTGCCGAGCACGTGCATGGAGACGATGAAGACATGCTGTTTGTAACCGGCGTTGTCGTATTCGGTGTGATCGATCTGGTGGGTTAGCGTCGAGATGACCATCTCGTTGGCGCCCGCGGCGCCAGCTTGGCGCTGCACCTCATCCATCGCGAGCTGGCGCGCGGCGTAGACGCCCTGGGTGACCTCGGCAAGCTCCTGGTTGCCCCACCAGGAGCGCATCATCTGATTTGCCGCCCCGCTGAGTGCTACGCATACCACCGAGGTGTGGCCGATGACGCCGACGGTGGCGGCGCCGATCCGGCGCAGCATGACGACGTCCTGGCCCGACAGTGCGCACATCCGCGGTTCGGAGGCGGTCCGCGGTGAGGGGGTGTTCTCGCGCACTGCCGTACCGAACACGGCGTACTCCACGTTGCCCGCCTCCCCCATGAAGGCCTTGGTGGTCATCTCGATGCCGATGACCGCGTCGGCGCCTGCCAACTGCGCCTCCTGGCGCAGTCGGCCGAACGAGCGCTCGCGCGAGAGGTTCCACGGCGCGGCGAACGCGGGCATCTCAGAAATCCCGCCTCGATAGCCGGCCCAGCCGTAGTTCTGCCACCCGTGCTGGACCACCGAGGAGCCCATGATCTGCGCAATCGGATTCAGACCCGACGCGTGCGCCACCGCGTACTCCTTGGCGCTCAGATCGCTGGTGAACACACCCGACTCCCCGGCCGCGATCCGCTTCAGGCGCTGCTCGGCGCCCAGCGGGATACCCCCGCGTCCGATGCGCTCCTGGTCAACCGCCGCCGCCTCGAGCTCCTCTTCGCTCAGTGGCGCGGTGCGTTTTCTAAACAGTGGCAAAGCCTCTTGATGCTGACAGAGTCACATTATGGGGACCGAAACGCAGCGTCGGCTAATCACCAAGGCCGCGTTCAGCGCGCCGGGTTGAAACGGGAAATTCGCGCGGTATCACCGGGCCGCGTCGAAGATCGCCGTCGCGGCGCGCCGGACGTCCTGCTCGGAGGTGGACCAGTTTGAGAACGACACCCGGAGAGCGTGGCGTCCCCGCCACGTCGTGCCGCCGAGCCAGAACGTCCCGTCCGCCTGGATCCGGGCGACCTGCTCGGGGGTGCCGGCGACGAGAACCTGGTTGAGCACGACTTCGTTTAGCACCTCGAGCCCGCCCTCCCGTAGCAGCGAGGCCAGCAGCGCCGCATCGTCGCAGCACCTCTCGACCAGGTCGGCGACGCCGTGGCGCCCAAGACAACGCATCGCCGCGTAGAGGGGGATCGCGCGCGCGCGCCGGGAGGATTCGGGCACGAACTGAGCCGGCTCTCGCTGGTCGCTGCGCTCGAGATACGCCGCGCTGAGCGCCATCGATCGCTCGAGTGCGTCGGCGGGCGCGACGATCGCGAGCGCGCAGTCATAAGGGACGTTGAGCCACTTGTGCCCATCGACGGCCCACGAGTCGGCGCGCTCGCGGCCCGACACCAGGGCCTCGAAGCGCGGCGATGCCGCAGCCCACAAGCCGAAGGCACCGTCGACGTGCAGCCAGCCACCGTGCTCGGCAGCCAGGTCCGCGATCGGACCGAGCGGATCACACGCGCCCGTGTTGACGTTGCCCGCCTGGGCACAGATCAATGTCGGGCCGCTTACACCCAGTAACGCGTCCGCCAGGGCCGCTGGGTCCATCGCGCCGTTGGCGTCGACGCTGACGCGTGTGACGCGCTCCTGACCGAAACCCAGGTAGCGAAGCGCCCGCAGCACGGTCACGTGCGCCTCGTCACCGACCATCACTTCGACCGGCGGAGCCCCGAACAGCCCCTGTGCGTCCGCGTCCCAGCCGACTCGCGCAAGCAGTTCGCCGCGCGCGGCGGCCAGGCAGCTGAAGTTGGCCATCTGCGCACCGGTGACGAAGCCGACACTCGCGCTCGCCGGCAGACCGAGCAAGTCAAGGGCCCACCCGGCCGCGACCTCCTCGGCGACTGCCGCCGCCGGCGAGGAGGTGTACAGACAGGCGTTCTGATCCCACGCTGATACCAGCCAATCGGCTCCGAGCGCCACCGGCAGCGAGCCTCCGATCACGAACCCGAAGTAGCGCGGGCCGGCTGATGCGACGAGCCCCGGATCAGCATCGGCAGCCAGCTGTTCGAGCACCTCCACGGGGCTCTCGCCGGCGTCGGTCAGCGGTCTGCGCAGACCTTCGGGATCAGAGCCTCCGACATGCCGATCGCTGAGGCCCTGGAGATACGCGCGGGCGAGTTGTTGCGCGTGGTCGAGTACGTCGTCGCCGGTCACCTTGGGAACAGGCTAGCCGGGCGCAGCTTCGGCCACGGCCACGATCGGCGGCTAGCTTTCGTGAGTGGCCGCCAGCCACAACCACCTCACGAGAAAGGAGCCAATGCGTATGAGCGCTACTGCATCTTCCGCCGGCACGTTCAAGATCGGCGGTGACCTGGAGGTCACCCGCCTCGGCTACGGAGCTATGCGCATCACCGGCCGCGGCATTTGGGGGCCGCCCAAGGACCATGACGCCGCGATCGCCGTGCTCAAGCGACTCCCGGAACTCGGGGTCGACTTCATCGACACCGCCGACTCCTATGGACCGGAAGACTCGGAGAACCTCATCCACGAGGCGCTGCATCCGTTCGAGGGCATCCATGTGGCGACGAAGGGTGGCTTTACCCGTCACGGCCCGGACGTGTGGGCGGCCGTCGGGCGCACGGAGTACCTGCGCCAATGCTGCCTGATGAGCATGCGCCGGCTTGGCGTCGAGACGATCGACCTGTGGCAGCTGCACCGCATCGACTCCAAGGTCCCCAGGGAGGAGCAGTTCGGCCTCATGAAGGAACTGCAGGACGAGGGGAAGGTCCGTCATCTCGGTCTCTCCGAGGTCTCGGTCGAGGAGATCAAGGCGGCCCAGGAGTTCTTCGACGTCGCGACCGTGCAGAACCGTTACAACATCGCCGACCGACAGCACGAAGATGTCCTCGACCATTGCGAGCAGCACGGCATCGCCTTCATTCCATGGTTTCCGCTGGCGGCGGGTCGACTCGCCGAGCCGGGCGGCCCGGTGGCGGAGATCGCGGCCGCACACGACGCGACACCTGGACAGGTGGCGCTGGCCTGGCTGCTCGCCCGCAGCCCGGTGATGCTCCCAATCCCCGGCACGGGCTCGGTCGGGCACCTCGAGGAGAACGTCGCCGCTGCCGAGTTGGACCTCACCGCTGACGAGTACGCCCGTCTCACGGAGGCCGATGGGGCTAGCTGATCCCGTCGGCGCTTGCCGAGCCTCCGCCACCGGCTGGCAGCACTTTTCCCCCATCAGTGACGGGTTTCAGCTGCCAGTCAGCTCGCAGTGGCGGCCTACATGGGGCGATGTTGGCCGGGGCAGGTTGAGTAAGTGCCGTGTCGTCATGCCGCAGTTGACATCACCAGCGTTGGAAGGTCATCGGCGCTGCGCGCCGAGAAACACGGTCAGCGAGTAAACCTGTACCTGGCGTGCGGTGCGCGCTGGGACATCAGGCCACCCACAGTGACGGTCACCGAGGCCGCTCCTCGACGGCGGGGCGGGGTGCGCGCGGTGCAGCGAACCGAGGTCCGGCAGCGGACGCGCAGTGCGTGGGTCGGTCCGAACGAGACGGTGGTGGCGCCGCGGGCGGTGGCAAACCCGGTGCCGGTGATGGTCACGATCGCGCCGCCGCGATGCGAGCCGCGGGATGGCTCGACCCGTGTCACTGTGGGTGGGCGGGCGACGATCAGCGTCACGCGCGCTTTCGCGGTCTGTGCGGGTCGCCCGGAGTCCCTCACTCCGACGGTCAGATGAAAGCGACCAAGCTGACGCGCGATGCCTGTGACCCGCCCGGAGCGCACGAGTTTGAACCCACGCGGAAGATGCCCGCGGACCAGGCGCCAGCGCAGCGGCGTCTGCCCGAGGATGGCCCACACCTGCTCCGCGTACCGACGCCCGAAGGCCGCACGAGGCAGCGTTTTCGTGGTCAGGTTCAGCGGGGGAGCGACCGCGACTGAGCCCGGTGCGCGCAGGCCGGTCGCAGGACCGTTGATAACGGCTACGGGCGTGGTGCCCTTGGCCGCGTACACGTTCAGTCCGCCGTTCTCGTCGGCGACGTAGACGCGCCCGGCGGTGTCGGTGTCGACCGCCTCCGGCAGGCTGAGTTGGGCGCCTGGTGCGCCGATCACCGTGCCTGGGGCGACATCGCCGAACGGCCCGGCGAGCGGGAATTTGAGCACCGAGGAGCCAAACAGGTCAGCCACCAGCAGGTTTCCGGAAGAGTCCAGCCCTAGACCAGCCGGGGTGCTGAGCTCAGTCGTCGGACCGCTGATCGTGCTCGACGGGGCTTGATCTCCACTGGCGGTCGACGGGTACCCGGTGAGGGTGTTATTGCCCTGGTTGGCGACCCATATCTTCCCGCCACTGGTCGTGATCCCGACTGGCGCCGACAGCATTGTGTGAGGTCCCGAGATCGTGGCCAGCGGCGGAGTGTTTCCCGCGGCGCCGGCGGGAAAGATCGCGACGGCATTGGCGGCGCTCTCAGTCACGTACAGGCGACCGGCGGAATCGAGGTTGATCCCCGCAGGCGTGACGAGACCGGTGTTTGGTCCGGTCACCACTCGAGTGGGTGCGACGTTGCCCGTCGCGCCGGGAGCGAACTGCTCGAGCGCGTCGTTGTTGGCGCTCGCCACCCACAACTCGCCCACCGAGTCGAAGGCGAGCGCACCGATTCCGTTGAGTCCCGTGAGCGCGCCCGAGAGTGTGGCGATTGGCGCGGCGTCGCCGTTCGCGCTCAGCGCGAAGGCGTTGACGTTGCTGTCGGCACCGTTCCCCACCCAGACCGAAGCCCGGGGGGCGGCGAACACCTGCAACGTGAAGGTGCGCGTGGCCGTGGCCGGTGCCGGCTTGGCCGCGTCGACGGCGGTGACGGTGAAGCTGACCGTCCCGGTGGCCGTGGGGGTGCCGCTGATCACTCCGGCCGGCGACAGGGTCAGTCCCGCCGGGAGTGCACCACCGTTGACCGACCACGTGTAGGGCCCGGTGCCGGAGATCGCCTGGAGCTTCGTCGAATAACGTACGCCCATCGCGCCGGCCGGCACCGACGAGGTCTGGACGCTCAGCGGTGTCCACACCCACGTGTCGCCCAGGTCCGGCCCGCCGTTGGTCCCACCGCCGAAAAGCACGAGCTGAGACGTCCCGGGGTCGTAGGCCATCGTCCGACCGTTGCGGCCCGGCTGCACGGTGGAGAGCTGACTCTGCTTGCTCCACGTAGATCCGTTCCACGCCCATTGGTCATTGAGCGGCCCGGCTCCGCCCACACCATTCTGGAGCAGAAATTGCTGGGTCGCCGCGTCGTAGGCCAAGGCAGGAGCCACCCGCGGCGACGGGCTGGCCCCCGTGTTGAGGTTTAGCCAGTTGCTGCCCGTCCACTTCCACGTGTCACCGAGTGGCGTCTCCTCCGAGGCGCCACCGAACAGCAGGAGCTGCGACGTGGCAGTGTCATAGGCCATTGGGGCTTGCGAGCGCGCTGGCGGTGATGTGGCGGGATGCAACTGCGTCCAGGTGGAGCCGTCCCAGCTCCAGGTGTCAGCAAGCGGCCCGAATCCCGAACTGCCTCCGAACAGGAGCAGCCGACGGGTAGCGGGGTCGTAGGCGAGCGACGCGTCATCGAGCGGCGGAGGGCTGTTCGCTGGCGATAGCTGCACCCAGTTGCCGCCCGTCCAGTTCCATGTCGCGTTGAGCGCGGTGGGCCCGTTCTGCCCGCCAAACAGGATGAGCTGCTTGGTGGCGGCGTCGTAGGCCATTGCCGCGTAGGACCGTGCCGACGGAACTGTGCTCGGCGTCTGCGGCGTCCAGGTAGATCCGTCCCAGGTCCAGGTCCCGCCGTTGACACTGTCCAGCAGCACCAATTGCTGCGTCGCCGTGTCGAAGGCGATCGGATCTTCGGCCGCGGAGGGCGGGCTCGCGTTCGGCATCAGGTGCACCCATCGCGGGGCCGCGGCGGCGGACGTCGCGGCCAGCCCTGTGGCCACGACCAACCCCAGCATGAACGCCGCGAACCGCACGCATGTGCCCGTCAACCGTCGACCCATAGCGGTGACCCCCCCAGTCGGTTGACCGTACCCCGCAAACCGCCCGCAGCCTAACGCGTCCGCGGCCCAGCGGTAGGCTGGGGCGGTCAGCCGAGCTGCTGGGGAGGTTACGACGAGGCGTTGGATTACGAGCAAAGGTGGGCTCCGATCGCGAGCGGTGACCGTATTCGGCCTGTGCGCGGCGGTGGTCGTGGTCGTGTGCGCCTGCGGCGTGGCCTCGGGCTCGGTCGGGCAGGCAGCGCGACCGGCTATTACCGCCTTGTCCAGTACCCCGGGCCGGTTTTGCCGGCTTCTACGCGCAGATCGAGGACGCCCGCCAGACGATCGACATGGAGATGTACGAACTGCAGGACCGCACCGCGGAGCGGGATTTGGTCGCGGCCGCCGCCCGCGGCGTCAGGGTTCGTGTGCTGCTCGACAAGGCCTTCAGCGGCGCCGAGGTGAACCGCAGCGCGGCGCAGCTACCTCGCCGCGCACGGTGTCAAGGTCCGATGGGCACCGTCCGGCTACATCTTCCACATCAAGGCGACGACGTTCGACGGGACGAGCTCGGACATCTCGACCGCGAACCTGGTCTCGAAGTACTACTCCACCGCCCGGGACGCCGAGATCATCGACACCGACCCGGCCCAGGTGCGCGCGATCGAGCAGACGTTCTCGAACGACTGGACGGCCGGAGCCTCTGGGAGCCCGAGCGCTCAGACGGTGCAGGCGCCGGGGCTGATCTGGTCGCCGAACACCGGCTCCGGCACGGCTGAGACCGCGCTGGTCAAGGAGATCGGATCGGCGCGCAAATCCATCGACTTCGAATCCGAAGAGCTGACTGACCCGGCGATCTACCGGGCGCTGGCGGCCGATGCCAGGAGGGGCGTGAGGTGCAGGGTCGTGATGACGCGCTCGTCGGAATGGGATTCCGCATTCCGGACAGTCACCAAGGCGGGGTGTCGCCTCCACGTCTTTCCCGACAGTTCGAGGGCCCTCTACATTCATGAGAAGCTGGTCCTCGACGACCCGGAACCGGCGCGCGAGTCGCTGCTGATCGGCTCTCAGAATGCGAGCGTCACCTCGCTGACGCGCAACCGGGAGCTCGGGATCCTGCTGACGCGGGCGCACGGCGGCGCCGGCCCGATCGCGACGGCCAGCGCCACGTTCGACTCGGACTTCGGCCACGCGTCGCCCTGGTCGTCGCCGCCGAAGCCGAAGCCCACACCGACCCCGACACCGACGCCACACCGCCGACACCGGCGCCGGCCGGCTGCTATCCGAAGACGGACTCGGGCAACTGCTACGAGCCGGGCGAATACTGCCGAACTCCGACCACGGAATGAGCGGAGTGGCCGGCGACGGCGAAGCGATCGTCTGCGGGAACAACGATGGCTGGCGGTGGGAGCCGAAGTAGGGGGTTGCGTGTTTCTGGTGAGCGGTGCCACTGGCAATGTCGGCTCCGAGCTCGTGCGGGTGTTGCTGGATGCGGGCCACCCGGTTGGGGCGCTGGTCCGTGCGCCGGATCGTCCGCTGCCCGCTGGGGTGCAGCGCGTCCTCGGCGATCTCAACGATCCGGCTGGTCTGGTCGATGCCATGGGGCATGTCAACGGGTTGTTTCTCATGCCCGGATACGCCGCCACGGCCGAGCTGCTCGAGGTGTCAGCCGAGGCTGGAGTCGAGCGTGTCGTCCTGATGTCTGGCGGCGCGGCGGGCGCATCCAACGTCGACAACGCGGTCTCGCGCTACATGCTGGCCGCGGAGGACGCCGTGCGTGCCTCGGCCCTGCGGTGGACGATTTTGCGGCCGTTCGCGTTCGCGTCCAACGCGATGCGCTGGAGCATGCCCGTCGAGCGGCACATTGACGCC
Organism: uncultured Solirubrobacterales bacterium; assembly: GCA_963754375.1. GTDB lineage: Bacteria > Actinomycetota > Thermoleophilia > Solirubrobacterales > Solirubrobacteraceae > Palsa-465. The sequence goes on along the minus strand of CAVWFX010000027.1, from coordinate 163,156 downwards.
TTCCGATAGGCATCGGGTGTCAGTCCGGGAGCGAGGGCAGTCCGGGCTCGGGCGGGATCGAGAATGCGGTCGTCGCGTAGCCCATCAGCGCGTAGAGCCCACACAGAGCCACCAGCTCGACGACGCCGGCGGCTCCGACCGCCTCTGTGAGCACCCGCTGCACCGCGTCGGGAATCTCGTGGCGGTCGACGATGTGATCGACGGCAGTGACGACAGCGCGACCGACAGAATCGAGCCCGGGCGGCACCGCCGGCGCGGCCAGCGCGGCGATCGTGTCTTCGCTCAGCCCGGCGAGCTTCGCCGGCCGCACATGGTGCGCCCACTCGTACTCGAAGCCGCTGCGAGCGGCATAGCGGAGGATCGCGACCTCACGCAGGTGGTCAGGGAGCGTTCCCTGAAACCGAAGACGCTCCCCGAGCGCGCCGACCGCACTGGCCACAGCGGGGTTGTTGAACAGGGCGACATAGACTGTGCCGAGCTCGGCGCGTCCGTCGGAGTGGCTGCGCACGGCGGCCATGCGGTCCATCTCGGTCAGCGTGGCGGGGTCGGCCTCCGGACGGGGATCGGGAAGGCGGGCCATCAGTGATCGTCCTCCCACTCGGCGACGGCTTTGCGCCACGGCGCGACCGGCGTCGGATAGCGCTTGTCGACGCGCGCCGCGATCACGAACGGTCCCGGGAATGACAACCCGCGCTCGAATGCCGCAGGTAGCTGGTCGGGGTCTGAAACCGCGACCCCGTCACCGCCCATCGATCGCGCGAAGCCGGGCCAATCGATGCCGGTGATGTCGGTCAGCTGCTCGGGGCCCGAACCCAGCCGGGACGCCCGGTACCAGATGTTGCCGTAGGACCGGTTGTCGAAGATGAGCACGACGATCGGCACCTGGTGGCGTGCCGCGGTGTGCAGTTCGAGTCCGTGCATCAGCATGCAGCCGTCACCGGTGGCGACGACGAGCGGTCTCTCCGGCCGTGCCAGCTTGGCGCCGATTCCGACCCCGATCGCGCCGCCCATCGGCCCGAGATTGGCCAGCGAAAGGTAGTCCCCATCGCCGTAGCTCAGCCAGTACTGCGAGCACCACGCGCGGTGGGCGCCCGAGTCGACGGCCAGCACGGTTCCGCGCGGACACGCCGCCCGAGCGATCGAGACCATGGTGGCGGGGTGCATCGGGTTGGCGTCACTGGCGATGTTGTCCTCTTCGTAGGCGCGGGCGCCGCGAGCTTGGATGGCCGTCAGGAATTCCCGTCGGGCCGCGGTGCCACGTTCCAGCCCGGCGGCGCAGGGCCCATCCACGGCGGCCAGCCGCTCGAGGAACAGCCGCGGGCTCGCGGTCACCGGCACGCTCGCCGGCCAGGTGCGACCGATCTCGCTTGGATCGGCGTCGACGTGAATCAGCTCACGCGAGGGCAGCATCCTCCGGTTCCACTGCAGGGTGTCACGTTGGGACAGCGCCGAACCGAGCACGATGAGGACCTCGACCGCGGGATCGAGCACCGCCTCGGTGGCCCACCGCGACCCGCCGTAGCCGAACACCCCGAGCGAGAGCGGATGGTCCTCCGGGAGGATGCCCTTGGCACCCAGAGTGGTGGCGACCGGAATCGCGAAGCGCTCCGCCGCGGCGGCCAGCGCGGCCGCCCCATCGCGCATGCGCGACGCCGATGCCGGCGAGGATTACGACGTTCGCCGCGGGCTCGTGTGCGGAGCCAAACACCGACAGCGCCGCCTGCAGGGCCGCCGAGTCAAGGAACATGGGCCGGTAGGCCGCCTCGGGCAGTGGCACCCAGGAGGCCTCGATCTCGGCCCGCTGGATGTCCAGCGGTACCGAGAGGTGAACCGGTGCCCGCTCGCGCAGCGCCGTGAGGGCGGCGATGCGCAGTTCGGCGTCAAGGAGCTTCGGTGAGCTGACGCTCACGCTCTGCGCGGTGACGGGATGCAACACCGAGATGTCGTCAAGCGCCGCGCCACTGGCGTCCTGAAATCCACCACGACCCTCGCGATCGGTCGGGACCTCGCCGCTGATCGCCAGTACCGCCGATCGGTCGCTTCGCGCCGCGGCCAGCGCCGTGACCATGTTGAAGATCCCGGGGCCGCCGATGCCGAACGCGACCCCGAGTCGTCCGGACGCGCGCGCGTAGCCGTCGGCCATGTACGCCGCACCCGCCTCGTGCGCCGCGACCACGGTGCGCAGCCCGTCGGTCTCGGTCATGGCCGGCATGAACGGATCGTTCATCCCGCCGGGGACCATGAACACGTGGTCGACTCCCTCGGCGGCCAGCGATCGCACCAGGTATGAAGCCCCGTTCACGGCGCGAACCCTATCCGGCTACGGACGGAGGCCGGTTTGGGCCGCTCCGCGGCGCTGCTGGGCTGGGGAGGGGCGGATGGTCTGCGAAAAGTAGGCGTGGCGCGCCGGGTGACCATCACCGGTAAGGACACCACGGCACACCTCACGGCCCAGGCGACGCTCACTCAGACTGTCGGGCCTGTGGCCAAGGTGGTGGTGGGACTGTCTCCGAGTTCGATCGTGGCCACCGGAACATCGCACAGCAGGGCCACCGCGACCGTCGAGGACGCCGTCGGCCACCCTGTCCCCGGGGGAAGCGTGGCCTTCTCCGCCAGCGACTCGGCCGAGACGATCGGCCCGGTCACCGACAAGGGCAACGGGGTCTTCACCGCGACGATCACCAGCTCCAAGACCGTGCATCAGGTCACGGTCACCGCGACCGACACCTCGGTATCCCCCCACGTCTCTGGGCGCGGCACTCTGACACAGACAATCGGCCCGGCGACCACGGTGACGGTGGGCCTGTCGCCCGGCTCGATCGCGGCCAACGGCACCGCCAAGACGGTGGCCACGGCGACGGTCAGGGATGCGGGCGGCCATCTGATCGCCGGCGACCATGTGACCTTCACCTCCAACGACTCGGGCGAGAAGATCGGAGCCGTGACCGATCACGGCAACGGGAACTACTCAGCGACGATCATCAGCTCCAAGACCGTGCATCAGGTCACGATCACCGCCCAGGACAGCTCGGTGTCGCCGACGATCTCGGGGCACGCGACCCTGACCCAGACCTCCAGCTCGCGACGCACCTGACCCCGCGGGGCACGCGCAGCCGCGTGCCGGATCGGAGTGCAGGATCCGCGCGTGCTGTGCAGCGATCTCGAACTGATCGAGGAGTTCCTCGACAACGACGAGTGCCGCCGGCGTGGCGTCACCTCCGAGCGGTTGCGTGAGAACGGGTTCCTGCGCGCAGCGGACTTCGATGTCGGCGTGACGCCGTTTGCCGACGGCAGCTTCCCGACGACCGTGACGAGTCTGTGCCGGCGTGTGTCAGGACTGTGACACGGCCGGCGGGTGCAGCGGACGTGGGTCGTCCGACTCGTCATATACGCGAGTAGATCGCACCACGTCCCGGGTCCGGGCCTGAAACCTGCGTCCGGCGACAAACGCGGATCGCTGACGAGGCTTTGTCACTCGGTGCATGCCCGCACTGGCCGCGTGCGCCGCTCGGGCGGTCACGTGAGTCGGTTGACGCGAGTCGGTCCGGGACGCATTAACACGCCCGCCGGCGGTAGAGAACACCGGCCAACACGATCGACGCGACGGCGATGGCGAGGCTCCACACCACTGCGTGCCAGACGGCGGCACCGGCGGGCGCGTTGTCAAGCAGGGCACGCATCGCGTCGGCGATCTGCGAGACGGGCTGATTGGCGGCAAATGTCTGGAGGAAGGCCGGCATCGTGTGGACTGGGACGAAGGCGCTGCTGGGGTAGGCCAGGAAGCTGATCAGGAAGGTGATCCCCTGGGCGGCGTCCGGGGTGCGGACGAGGACGCCGATCGCCGCCGCCAGCCACGAGATGGCGAGCATGTACAGCGTGGCGATCCCGATTGCGGCCAGCCAGTTGGCGGCGTGGCCGTGGGGCCTAAAGCCGATCACGAGCGCGACCCCGAAGACGATCGCGGTCGAGAGCAGGTTGCGCAGCACGCTGGCGATGACGTGGCCATTGATCAGCGTCTCGCCGCGGATGTCCATCGAGCGCAGGCGGTCGATCATGCCGCCGGCGAGATCCTGAGACACGCTCAGCGCCGTGGTGCCGGCACCGAATCCGATGCAGACCAGCAGCACGCCGGGGACGACGTAGTCGACGTACCGGGTGCCGGTGTGGATGGCGCCGCCGAACAGGTAGACGAACATCAGCATCAGCAGGATCGGCAGGGCGACTGCCGTGGTCAGCGATTCGGTATTGCGCAGGGTCAGCCGCAGTCCGCGTAAGACGAGTGTGCGGGCCTCGTTGACAAGGTGCTTGGGGCCGGACGGCCGGTAAGGAATGGAGAGGGTGGTGTCATTCATGGTCTGTGTCAGGGTCGGGGTGGGTGGATGCGCCGTGCCCAGTCAGGGCAAGGAAGACGTCGTCGAGGCTGGCCTGGTGAACTGAGAAGTCGGCGATCCGCTCTCGTCGCGGGTCGAGCTCATCGAGCAGCCGGCGGATCGCGGGGGCGCCGTCCGGCACGGGAGTGCCCACGATCAGGTCGCCGGGGTCGCGCCGCAGGGCATGGCCGTCGAGTTGCCGGATGGCATCGGCGTAGGCGTCCGGGTCGGTGAACTGGATATCGAGTCGCTCCGGGGCGATCCGGCGTTTGAGCTCGGCGGCGCTGCCCTCCGCCACCAGCCGGCCGTCGTCGAGCACCGCGATCCGGTCGGCCAGCGCGTCGGCCTCTTCCAGGTACTGGGTGGTCAGGAGCACCGTCACTCCGTCTGCGGTCAGATCGCGGACGACCTGCCACAGCGCCTGACGGCTGCGTGGATCAAGCCCGGTGCTCGGCTCGTCGAGGAACACCACTTCGGGGTGTCCGATCAAGCCGGCGGCGAGATCGAGACGGCGCCGCATCCCGCCCGAGTAGCTGCCGACCCGGCGATCGGCCGCCTCGGCGAGGTCGAACCGATCGAGCAACTCCCCGGCGCGGGCACGAGCCTGGCGGGCCGGGAGGGCCAGCAGCCGGCCGACGATCTCCAGGTTCTCGCGACCGGTTTGAATGTCGTCCAGCGCCGCGTACTGGCCGGTCAGGCTGATCCGCGATCGCACTTGGCGGCGCTCCCGCACGACGTCATAGCCGGCCACGCGAGCCAGACCGGCGTCGGGCTCGAGCAGCGTGGCCAGGATCCTGACCGTGGTGGTCTTGCCGGCGCCGTTGGGCCCCAGCAGCGCCAGCACTCCACCGCGCTCGAGCTTGATATCGACGGCGTCCAGCACGCGCCTGGTGCCGTAGGACTTCGACAGGCCGCTCGCCTCGATCGCGGGCGCGTCCGCGGTCTCGGTGGTTTCCGGCGAGGAGGGATAAAATTGGGTATCGAGTACGCTCATATGCGTATCTTATACGCGGTTACGAGAATCTGTCAAGGTCACTCATGACATGAGCGCGCAGCGCAAGGCTGAACGTTCCGACCCGGAGTCGAGCGTCGACTCCGCCGCCGAGCCGATCCCACCGAGCATCGCGCTGGCCTGGGGGCTGCGGGGCCGCGGCACGCGCGGACCCAAGCCGGGGCTGACCCTGGAGCGGATCGCCGAGGCCGGCATCGAACTGGCCGGCCGGGACGGGATCGAGGCCGTGTCGATGGCCCGCGTCGCCGGCGAGCTCGGGGCCGGCACGATGTCGCTGTACCGCTACGTCGCCTCCAAGGACGAGCTGCTGACGCTGATGGTCGACACTGCCATCGGCCCGCCGAGCGTTCCGGATTCGATCAGGGGGTCAGGCTGGCGGGCCGGGCTGGAATGGTGGGCGAGGACGGTGCGCGGGGGGTATCGACGCCACCCCTGGGTGCTCAAGGTGCCGATCACGGGGCCCCCGCTCGGGCCGAACAACGTCGCCTGGATGGAGGCGGCCCTCGACGCGATGGCCGCGATACCGCTGAGCGAGCCCGAGAAGCTGTCGACCCTGCTGCTCATCACCGGGTTCGTGCGCAACGAGGCGACGCTCAGCGCCGATGTCGCCGCCGCTGCCCACCAGGCAGGGCCTCCATCGCTCTCCTACGGCGCGATCCTCTCCCAACTGACCGACGCCAGCCACTTCCCGGCGGTCCACCGCGCGATCGCGTCGGGAACACTCGACGACGATGACGCCGGCGATTTCGACGCGGATTTCGACTACGGACTCGAGCGCATCCTCGACGGCATCGATGCCCAGATCCGCCGCAAGCGCCGGCAGGTGGGGAGCCGCTGACCGCGCTGTGGCACGCGGCTGCTGATTGCCGCAGACCCTCCCACGGGTATTGACGGGCCGAGATGTCCGAGTCGGCGCTAGCAACGCAGAGATGGGTGGGACGGGCGCTCCCACGCTTCGAGGATCAGGCATTGCTGCGGGGTCGCGGCCGGTTCATGGACGACATCGATCCGGTGCCCGGTGTCCAGCACGCGGCGGTGCTGCGCTCACCGCACGCGCACGCGCGCATTCGGCGGCTGAACGTGGAGGCGGCCGCGGCCATGGACGGGGTGGTGGGTGTTCTCACCGGCGAGGACGTCGTCTCGATGTCCAAACCGTTTGCGGCTGCGTGTCCCAGCCCGGTCCCGTACTACGCCGCGGCGGCCGACGTGACCCGCTACGTGGGGGAGCCGGTGGCGGTAGTCGTGGCCGCCAACCGCTACCTGGCCGAGGATGCGCTCGAGCGCATCGAGGTCGAGTACGAGCCGATGGAGCCCGTGCTCGAGCCCGGCGCCGCGGCGCTCGAGGAAAACTGGCTGGTGTCCGATCGTCGCTTCACCTACGGGGATCCGGACGCTGCCTTTGAGCACGCGGAGCTGACCGTGTCCGAGAGGTTCGCGTTCCCCGCCTGGACCGGGCTGCCGATCGAAACCTACGGCGTCGTCGCCGACTGGGACCAGGGAGCCGGTCGTCTCACGGCATGGGCCAATTTCCAAGGCCCGTTCACGCTGCACAGCGTCACCGCCGCGGCGCTGGGCCTGCCGGGGTCCCGGCTGCGGCTGATCACGCCCGAGCACAGCGGCGGCAGCTTCGGCATCAAATCCGGGGTGTTCGTGTACGTGGCCCTGATCGGGCTGGCCTCGCGCAAGCTTGGGGTCCCCGTGCGGTGGACCGAGGACCGCGTCGAGCACCTGGCGGCGTCGCAGACCGCGACGGGCCGCACCACCGAGATCGAAGGCGCGTTCGCCAAAGACGGGGAGCTGCTGGGGATGCGCATCGACGCCATCGATGACGTCGGCGCCTACCTGCGGGCGCCGGAGCCTGCCTCGATGTATCGCATGCACGGGGCCCTCACTGGCGCCTACCGGGTCGGCAACGTCGCGCTACGAGCTCGGGTGGTGCTCAGCAACCGCTGCCCGTCGGCGCTGAACCGTGGCTTCGGCGGGCCCCAGCATTACCTGCCGCTGGAGGGGATGATGGCGCTGGCGGCGCGCCGGCTACAGCTCGATCCGCTCGACCTGGCCAAACGGAACCTGGTGAGCGAGTTCCCTTATCGCACCCCTTCCGGTGGGCTGTACTCGTCGGGCGACTTCATCGGCTGCCTTCGAGCAGGCCCAGGAGCTGGCCCGGTACTCGGACCGTCGCCGAGCGCAGCAAGGGGCGCGGCGGGACGGACGGCTGTACGGCATCGGCACCGCGTGCGTGGTCGAGCCGTCGATCTCGAACATGGGCTACGTCACGCTGGTGGAGGACGAGGAGAGCCGCCGGCGCTCGCTTCCCAAGTCCGGCAACGCCGAAGGGGCGACGGTGACGATCAACCCGATGGGCGGGGTCAGCGTGCAGGTGGCCACCACGCCACAGGGGCAGGGCCACGCCACGGTGATCGCCCAGGTGGTGGCTGACGCGCTGGGGATCGACCCGGCCGAAATCCAGGTGGACGCGCAGACCGACACGGCCACCACGGCCTGGACCATCGCCTCGGGCAACTACTCCTCCCGGTTCTCGGGGGTCGGGGTCGGAGCGGTGCTGCGTGCCACCGAGGTGGTAGCGGCCAAGCTACGCACGATCGCCGCCCACGTACTTGAGGCGTCCGTTGACGACGTCGAGTTCGCCGAGGGGGCGGCCCGGATACACGGGGACCCAGCGTCCAAGGTCTCGCTACGCCGCCTCGCCGGGATGGCCCACTGGAACCCGGAGGGCCTTCCCGACGGACTCGAGCCCGGCCTGGCCAGCACCTCCTACTACGCCGCCCCCGAGCTTGATCCGGCAACCGACGACCGGATCTCGGCCTCGGCTGAGAACGGGTTCGTGGTGGACATCGCCGCGGTCGAGGTCGACCCCGCCACCGGACGCGTGAAGGTGCTCGACTACGTCTCGGTGCACGACGCCGGCCGGCTGCTCAACCCCCTGCTGGCCGAGGGTCAGATCGTCGGCGGATTTGCCCACGGCTTCGGTGCGGTGATGCAGGAGGCGGTTGTCTATGGACCCGGTGGCGAACTGCTCACCGACACGCTCAAGGACTACCTGTGCCCCACGGCGAGCGACATCCCGCGGCTGCGCTCCGGGCACCGGGAGACACCGTCGCCGCTGACTCCGCTCGGCGCCAAGGGACTCGGCGAGGGCACGACCATGAGCGTGCCGTCGGCGATCCACAACGCGGTGCTCGACGCGCTGGACCGCGACGAGCCGCTCCCCCTGCCACTCACCCCGCCGCGCATCTGGGAGCTGATCAGGTGAAGCCGGCTCAGTTTCACTATCAACGAGCCGAGTCGCTCGAGCACGCGCTCGACGTGCTGACCGAAAACGGCGAAGGCGCCGACGTCCTCGCGGGAGGGCAGAGCCTGATCCCGCTGCTGAACATGCGCCGTCGCCGTCCCGCCATCGTGCTCGACATCACCCGGCTCGCCGAGCTCGATCGCGTCGACGTCGACGTCGATCAGCGGGCCATGACCGTCGGCGCGCTGGTGACCCAGTACGACCTCGGCGAGCGCGACCAGCTCGACGACGCGGTGCGCGAGTGCCTCCCCTACACCGGGCACTACGCCACCCGTCATCGCGGCACGATCGGGGGCTCGATCGCCTACGGCGAGCCACGGGGAGAACTGCCGCTGACGCTGCTCGCGCTCGGGGGGTCCGCACATGTGCGGGCTTGCGGCGGCGAGCGCGAGATCCAGGCCGAGGAGCTGTACGTCGGCCCCTACCGGACCTCGCTGAACGCCGACGAGCTGGTCGTCAGCACGCGCTGGCCGCTGGCCGGGCCTGGAGAGGGGCGAGCGTTCACCGAGTTGGCCCAGCGTCACGGAGATTTCACGCTCGCCTGCGCCGCCGTCTCGGTGACGGTCTCCGAGGGGGAGGTCGTCGCCGCCCGGATCGGCGTGGGCGCCGTGGCCGACCGGCCGCTGCTGGTGGCGCAAGCGGCACAGGCGCTGCATGGGACGCCCGCCCGACGAGGCGACGGCGCGAGCGGCGGGCGAGGCGGCGAGCCGTGCCGTCCCGGGCTATGACGATCACCACGCGTCGGCCGCATACCGCCGGCATCTCGCGGGGGTGCTGGTGAGCGACGCCGCCCGGCGGGCGATGGAGCGCGCGCGTGGCTGAGGAACTGGTCACAGTCGAGGTCACGGTCAACGGGCGCCGCCGGCGCGACCACGTTCCCAGTCGCCTGCTGCTGTCGGACTTTCTGCGCCACACGCCTCGGGCTCACCGGGACGCATGTCGGCTGCGAGCACGGGGTGTGCGGCGCCTGCACGGTCCAGGTCGATGGCCGTCCGGCGCGGTCGTGCCTGATGCTCGGCGGTGCAGGTCGATGGTCTCGAGGTGCAGACGGTGGAGGGACTGGCGCACGGCGGCGAGCTGACCGCGCTGCAGCGCGCCTTCCACGAGGCTCACGCTCTGCAGTGCGGGTTCTGCACGCCGGGGATCCTGATCTCGGCCGGCGACCTGCTGGAGCGCCATCCGGGCGCCGGGCGCGAGGAGATCGAGGCGATGCTGTCCGGTCACCTGTGCCGCTGCACTGGCTACACGCCGATCGTCGATGCGATCGAGCGGGTTGCCCAGGAGGCGGCGCGGTGAACCTGGCGCTGACCCTGCTGGCGGCCGCCGAGCGCCACGGTGACGGAGAGGCGCTGGTCGATGGGGAGTATCGAGCCGACTACGCCTCCCTGCAGCGGCGCGCCGCGGAGCTGGCCGGCGGCCTGGCCGAGCTTGGCCTCAAGCAGGGTGAGCCGCTGTGCGTGCTGCTCGGCAACCGGCACGAGACCGTCGAGCTGTACTGGGCCACACAGTGGCTCGGGGCTCGGTTCGTGCCGCTGAACTTTCGCCTCAGCCCCGACGAGGTCCGGTACTGCGTGCAGGACGCCGAGGCGTCGATTCGTGGCCTTCGAGGACGCCTCGTCCAAGGCCGCGCATGCGTGCCGCGACGGCGGCGTCACCGCTGCTCGACGTCGGCGGCGACGACGACGGCGGACGTCCCGCTGTCCGACCTGACCGGCGATCACCCCGGGGCGCTCGATCTCGACGAGGGGGAGATCTCACTGATGCTCTACACCTCGGGGACGACCGGCAAGCCCAAGGGGGTGCCGCGCTCCCATCGGGCCGACCGCGCCGGCGGACTCAGCCAGGTGATCCACCACGGGTACCGGTGGGCCGACCGCTCGTTGGGGGTGATGCCGCTCTATCACACGATGGGCATGCACACGATGATCGCCATGGCGCTGATCGACGGCTGCTATCGTGGCCATGCCGCAGCTGGGACCCGGAGGCCGCCGCGCACGCTGATCGCGCAGGAGCGGATCAGCTCCCTGTACCTCGCGCCCACCCTGTTTCACGATCTGCTCGCTGCGCTCCCCGACGACGCCGACCTGTCGTCGGTCGAGTCGATCGGATACGCCGGATCACCGATGACGCCCGAGCTCGCCGCCCGCTGTGCCGAGGCCTTCCAGCGCGCAGGTGTTCTTCAACCACTACGGCTCCACCGAGTACTACACGTGGGCGATCAGCCGCGACCAGGCGGCCAAGCCCGGATGCGCGGGACGTCCGGCGATCAACAGCCGTCTGCGCATGTGCGCGCCGACGAGGACGCGACCGCGGATGACCTCGTGGCGCCGGGCGAGGAAGGTCAGGTGATCGCCGACCTGCGCTCGGACGAGGCGTTCTCGCGGCTATTGGAATCGGCCCGACGCCGACGAGCGGGCGATCCGCGACGGCTGGTACTACCCGGGCGACATCGGCCCGGATCGACGAGGACGGGGAGCTCTGGATCGTCGGCCGCGTCGACGACATGATCATCTCCGGAGGCGAGAACATCCACCCGGTCGAGGTCGAGGCGGTGCTGACCGAGCACCCGGCGGTCGCGGAGGCGGCGGTGATCGGGGCGTCCGACGAGCGCTGGGGACAGCGCGTGGTGGCGTTCGTGGTCGCCGACGTCGGTCGGACGAGGACGAGCTCGACCGCCACTGCCGTGAGTCTGAGCAGATCGCCGCCTTCAAACGGCCGCGCGAGTACCGCTTCGTCGACGAACTACCCAAGAGCCCGGCAGGGAAGCTGCTGCGCCGAGAGCTGAGAAAGGAACTCGACCAGTGACCGAATCCGAGACCCTGCGACTGGACGCGCGACGCTCGACCGCGGCGTCGCCACCATCACGCTGGACAACCCCGAGAAGCACAACCGCGTGCCGATGGTGGCGCGCGCCGAGCTGGCCGAGATGTTCGAGCGAGCTGTCGGCCGACGATGAGATCCGCGTGATCGTGCTCACCGGGACGGGCGAGAGGGCCTTCAGCGCCGGCGGCGACGTCATGGGCTTCCTCCGCACCGACCCGGCGACGCTGTCGCGCCTGGCCTGGAACGTGGCCGCCGCCGAGCGCTGTCCCAAGCCGGTGATCGCCAAGCTGCGGGGCTACGTGCTGGGCGTGGGGCTCGAGCTGGCGCTCGCCTCCGACTTCCGCATCGCCGCCGACAACGTCGAGATGGGGCTGCCGGAGATCCGCCTGGGGATGATCCCCGGCAGCGGCGGGAGCCAGCGACTCGCGCGGATGATCGGACTGGGGCGGGCCAAGAACCTGATCATGCGCGGCCAGCGGGTGGGGGCCGCCGCGGCGCTCGACATGGGCCTGCTCATCAGAGGTGCACCCTGCAGACGAGCTCGACGCAGCCGTCGACGCCCTGATCGACGAGCTGACGGCGCTGTCGCCGCTGGCGCTGTCGATGGCCAAGCGCGTACTCAACCATGCCTACGATGGCCCGCTCGGGCTGGGGCTCGAGGTCGAGGGACTCGCCTACGGGCTGCTGCGCTCCAGCCACGACTTCGAGGAGGGGGTCAAGGCGTTCGCCGAGAAGCGCAAGCCGCAGTTCGAGGGCCGGTGACATCCGTGCGAGACTGCGGGACGTGCGGAAGCTACAAAGCCAGGGGGTCCACCACATCACCCTCGTGGGAGCCGACCGGCAGACGTCGATCGATTTCTGGGAGGGGGTGCTGGGGATGCCGTTCGTGTTCGAGCAGCCCAATCTCGACCATCCCGCCGACAGTCACCTGTACTTCGACCCCGGCGACGGGCGGCTGATCACCGTCTTCACCAACGAGGATCGCTCGCCCGACCCGACGCGCACCGCAACCGACGCCGGGTGCGTGCACCACCTGGCCTTTGCCGTCTCCCAGGCCACCTTCGCCCAGACGGTGGAGCGACTCGATGAGCGCGGGATTGGCAACAGTGGCGTCAAGGACCGGGGGTTCATGGACTCGATCTACTTCGAGGATCCGCTGGGGCTCCTGATCGAGCTCGCGTCCTACCGGTTTGAGCCGCCGGCGGGCCACACCCACGCCGAGGTGCTGCTCGAGGCACACCGGGTGCGGTCTGAGCGTGGAGACGACAACATCGACCAGGTCCACCTCGCCGACGCGATCCAGGCGTTGGTGCAGCGATCGCGGGCATCGCTGTCGGACGACCGAGACGCGAAGGACCCGTACCGGCCGCGGGTCAAAGACTGAGGGGCTAGTGGCAACGAAGGTCGTCAAGTCGACCTGTCAACTGGACTGCCCAGACGCGTGCGGTCTGCTGGTCGAGGTGGATGAGGACAGTGGCCGGGTGCTGGCCCTGCGCGGCAATCCCGACCACCCGTTCACCGGCGGGGCGCTGTGCGGCAAGGTCGCACACAGCGTTGACGGGCTGTACGGCCCCGATCGGCTGTCTCAGCCGCTGGTCCGGGTCGGGCACAAGGGTGAGGGCAGGTTCGCACCGATCTCGTGGGACGAGGCGCTCGACACCATCGCCGGGCGACTGCGTGACTGCATCGACCGTCACGGGCCGGAATCGATCCTGCCGCTGTACTTCGCCGGGACGATGGGCCACGTCCAGAGCTGGGTGTTCGGGCCGCGGTTCTTCGCCCATCTCGGCGCGTCGCGGCTGAACACGAACATCTGCGACGGCGCCGCCCAGGCGGCGTGCACCTACCTGCTCGGCGCCCCGGTCGGCTACGACCCGGAGGACATCGTGCACGCACGGCTGATTGTCCTGTGGGGCACCAACACGCTCACCACCAACGTGCACCAGTGGAAGTTCGTCATCGAGGCCAGGGCGCGCGGGGCGCACGTGGTCGCGATCGATCCGATCTGTACCGACACCGCGGAACGGTGCGACGAGCACCTGGCGCCGCTGCCGGGGACCGACGGCGCGCTGGCCCTCGGTCTGATGCGCACGATCCTCGACGAGGGAGCCGTGGACCGGGAGTGGGTGCAGACGCACACGGTCGGCTGGCCGGAGCTCGAGGCACGACTCGCGGAGTGGCCGGTGGCTCGTGCCGCCGAGATCTGCGCGCTGGACGAAGAGGAGATCCGCAGCCTTGCCCGGCGCATCGCTCGGACTCGGCCCACGGCGCTTCGGGTCGGGCTCGGACTGCAGCGCACCGCCGGAGGCGGTGACGCCACGCGGGCGATCATGGCGCTACCGGCGCTCACCGGCGACTGGCGATACGTCGGCGGCGGCGCCCTCAGCCAGACCGTCGGTCATTTCCCCTACGACTGGTCGCACTACATCGCGCCGCCGGGGATGCCGGCGCCGCCGGCCCGCACCGTGAACATGTCGCGGTTGGGCGACGCCCTGACCAAGCTCGACGACCCGCCGGTGATGGCGGCGGTCGTGTGGAACTACAACCCGGTGGCCAGCAACCCCAATCAGAACCGGGTACTGGCGGGCTTCGAGCGCGAGGACCTGTTCGTCACCGTGATCGAGCATCGCCTCACCGATACGACCGATTACGCCGACATCGTCCTGCCGGCCACGTCTCACTTCGAGCAGCTCGACATCGTCGATGCCTACGGCCACAACTACCTGGGGTGGAATGCCGCCGCCGCCGAGCCGTACGCGCAGAGCCTGTCCAATGCCGAGATCTTCCGCCGGCTGGCTCGCCGCCTCGGCGTCGAGGACCCGCGGGTGATCGGGACCGAGTCCGACCTCATAGAGGAGTTCCTCGACAACGACACCTGCCGCCGGCGCGGGGTGACGTTCGAGCGGCTGCGCGATGAAGGGTTCCTGCGGGCCGCCGACTTCGATGTCGGCGTGGCGCCGTTCGCCGACGGCGGCTTTCCGAGCCCGTCGGGCAAGATCGAGCTGTGGTCACAGGCGGCGGCCGACGATGGTCTCGATCCCCTGGTGGGGTATACGCCGCCGTCCGAGGTCACCGACCCCGAGCTGGCCAAGCGCTTCCCGTTCGTCCTCGTCACCCCGGCCACCAGGTTCTTTCTGAACTCGACCTTCGCCTCGCTCGACTGGCACCGAAACAAGACGGGTCCGATCCGCGTCATGGTCAACCCCCGCGACGCGACCGAGCGGGGGATCTCCGATGGCGCGATGGCGGCGGTCTACAACGACCGGGGCACGTTCCACGCCGCCGTGGTCGTGTCCGACAAGGTGCGGCAGGGGGTGGCGATGGCGCCCAAGCAGTACTGGCGGCGGCTGACCCCGGGGACGGCCACGCCGAACGTGACCACGCCCGAGCGCGATGCCGACATGGCCGGCGCGCCGACGTTCCACGACAACCGCGTGAACATCGTCGTCGGCGTCGAGTGAGTAGCTGTGGGAGGGACGGCTAGCTAAGCCAGTAGTGCGGCAACCAGCACCGCGGCGGTGGTGGTGGGGAGCCGGGGCCTGGGTTGACCCGCGTGGCGTTGTTGGGCTGGGGAAGGGTCGCTGCTTGCGACCGGCGGGGGTGGCGCGACGTGCGTCGTCTGGCTTACCTCATGGGTAAGTAGGTCGCACCAGGTTCCCGATGCGGGGCCGAAACCTGGCGAGTCTGTGTCGGCGTGTGTCGAGACTGCGCCAGGGAAACCGGCGCGCGCAGCGGACGTGGGTCGTCTGGCTCGCAGTGTTTATCTGCAGGAGTAGCTGGGGAATCTGGGCTTAGGGCGGCCGGCCGTGCATGATGCAGCGCCGCCTGGGCGACTCCGTGCGGCGTGCATAAGGTGGCAAAACCGCCGCTGGCTCGGCGATTCGTCACCAGACGCACGGTCAGCCGTCATTTTGCGACAAGGTCGACGGCGCGGATCGGATTTGTCGCGCCATGCACGGCGGGAGGCCCCGGCCAGCTGACGCCGCCGCGCAAACGTGCCGCTCTGGCAGCTCCCGCTGCCGTGCGTCACCGCTCACGGCGCTGGTGGAACTCGTTGATCAGGCCTCCGGCGAGCACCACTCTGATCTGGCGCTCGGACAGCTCGTGACGGACCTGGAAGGTCCGGTCGGCGCCCGTGTCCTTGACGGCGAAGGGCTCCCGGCCACCGACGGCGTCGTGCACGTCGTCGATGCGCAGGACGGCGTCCTGGTCGATCTGGTCGTGGTCGTCGGCGTCGCAGAACAGCAGCGGGAGGATTCCGAAGTTGACGAGATTCTGGGCGTGGATGCGGGCGAAGGACTTGGCGATGACGGCCCGCAGTCCCATGAACGCGGGCACCAGCGCGCCGTGTTCGCGTGAGGATCCCTGTCCGTAGTTGCGGCCGCCGACGACGATGTGGCCGCCGTCGTCACGCAGCTTCAGTGCCCGGTCATAGGCGTCCTCGTCGACCTGCCGGAAGTAGAACTCAGCGATGGCGGGAATATTGGAGCGCAGGCTGAGCGCCGACCCGGCGGGCAGGATCTCGTCGGTGGAGATGCCGTCGCCGAGGGCCAGCAGCACGGGCGCCTGGATCGTGTCGGGTGGGGGATCGAGCTCGGGCAGGGGCTTGATGTTCGGCCCGCGCCGCAGTTCACGGTCGGGGTCCGGGTCGGGCTCGGCGAGCATCTTCGTGTTCACCCGGGCCTGGCGGGGCAGCTTCACCGATGGGTGGTCAATGTCGAGGTCGCGGGGGTCGGTGATCTGGCCGCTCAGCGCCGACGCGGCGGCGGTCTCCGGTGAGCAGAGGTACACCTGATCGTCCTTGGTGCCCGATCGTCCCGGGAAGTTGCGGGGCACGGTCCGCAGCGACGCCGCGCCACTCGCCGGAGCCTGGCCGACGCCGATGCACCCGAGGCAGCCGGTCTGGTTCAGCCGCGCGCCCGCGGCGACCAGGGTTGCGACCGCGCCACTGTGGGCCAGCTCCTCCAGCGATTGCCGAGAGGTGGGGTTGATGTCGAAGGAGACGGCCGCGCTGGCCTGCCGGCCGTCCACGATCGCGGCCGCCATCTCGAAGTCGCGCAGGCCCGGGTTGGCCGAAGAGCCGATCAGCACCTGCGTGATCTCGGTGCCGGCGACCTCGCTGACGGGCTTGACCTTCCCGGGGCTGGAGGGCAGGGCGATCAGCGGCACCAGCTGTGACAAGTCGATCTCGTCGGTGACGTCGTAGCTGACGTCCTCGTCGGCGACCAGCTCGACCCAGTCGTCCTCGCGATCCTCGGAGGCGAGAAACCGCCGCGTCTCGTCATCGGAGGGGAACACGCTGGTGGTGGCCCCCAGCTCCGCTCCCATGTTGGCGATCACGTGACGGTCCATCGCGCTCAACCCGGCCAGGCCCGGCCCGTGATACTCGATGATCCGTCCGTAGCCACCGTCGACGTCGTGGCGGCGCAGCATCTCCAGGATGACATCCTTGGCGCTGACCCAATCAGGCAGCTCGCCCTCCAGGCGCACGCCCCAGATCTCGGGCATCCTGACGTGATAGGGCTCGCCGGCCATCGCCATGGCCACGTCCAGCCCGCCGGTTCCGATGGCCAGCATGCCCAGCGAGCCGCCCGCGCAAGTGTGCGAGTCAGAGCCCAGCAGGGTCTTGCCGGGGGCACCGAAGCGCTGCATATGGACCGGGTGCGAGACCCCGTTGCCGGGCTTGGAGAACCACAGGCCCCACTTGCGCGCCGCCGAGCGTAGGAACAGGTGGTCGTCGGCGTTGCGGAAATCCGCCTGCAGCAGGTTGTGGTCGACGTACTGCGCCGACAGCTCGGTCTTGACCTCCGGGATCTCGAGCGCCTCGAACTCGAGCATCACCAGGGTCCCGGTGGCGTCCTGGGCAAGCGTCTGGTCGACCCGCAGCGCGATCTCCTCGCCCGGGGTCAGATCTCCATCGAGGAGATGTGACTCGATCAGCTTGTGAGCGACGCTTCCATTCACCGCGACCTCCTGGCAAGGAATCCGGCGGCGGTCATCGACCCGCCGCCTCGTTATGGACCTGTTTCAAGAGCTTCCTCAAGTCAGGGTGCGGCAAACCTGGGGCGGCACGAAAGCGTCGATGCAAGTGTGAGAACACTGGATTAGGGGGTATTTACACCGCGGCGAAGCGACATGGCCCATTTTCTGAGACCACCGATCAAAGTCAGGCCGTCCCGGCGTGCGGGCGCGAAGGCGATCCGCAAGGCCGAGGCCCCCGCCCCGTCGGGAGGCGCGGTGACGTCCGCGCCCAGAGTCGCAGCCGCCGGTGCGGGCGTGGTCGCTGCAGCTTGGCCGTGGTTTCACCAACGAGCGACACTGACGGCTGAGCCGGCGGCCTATCCGCCGCTCATGTCGACGGCGTACACGCTGTCGGGCTCGATCGTGACCGCGACCCGCCCCTCCCCGGGCTGATCGTGGTCCTCGACATTGGAGCCGTACTTGGCATCGACCAGGTGGGCGAAGGCGTAGTCGTCATCGGGCTCGATCGTGGCCTTGCCACGCACCACCAGATACCGATACGGGTTGTTGAGATCGAGCACCAGCAGGCTGCACTGGGGGCGCGTGACCAGGTTTCGGGTCTTCAGTCGCGAGGTGTTGAGCGAGACCTTGAGCTCGCCGTCGTGGTGCAGGAACCAGACCTCGGTCTGCTGAGGAGCGCCGTCCGGGCCAATCGTCGCCAGCGTGGCGACCTGGGCGTCGAGAAGGTCGCGGTGGGATGCGGGGAATTCGGTCATGACGTCATTGTCCCGTGCCGACCCGGAGCAACGCACGCCGCCGTGCGGTGGGCGCCGGCGCGGCTCGGAGCACCGTCTACCCCGGCGGGGTGAACTGACTGGCGGTGAAGACCGCGCCCTGCGGGTCTCTGATCACGGCGGCACGAGTCCACTGGGTGTCCGGCGATGAGAGCACGTCGGCCCCGAGCCGGACGGCGGTGGCGGCGGTGGCGTCCCGGTCTGCGACCGCGAAGGCGACGTGCCAGTGCCGGCTGCTGTCGGGATCGAGCGGTGCGATCCAGGCGATCGCATCCTCGAATCCGGGAGGCGCCACACCCTGCTGGCGAGCTCTGATGCCGGGATCCACCGTCGCCTCGAGGTGATCGCCGTAGCCCGGGCGGCGCACCATGGTGGCAAAGCCGAGGTCCTCGATCGACCAGCCGAACAGGTCGGCGTAGAACCCGGCCTGCTCGGGCCGATCGGTCTGCAGGTCGCTGAAGTTCCAGCTGCCGGCTTCGTTTACCACCTGGGCCCCAGGATGTCCGTCGGCCTGCCAGATCCGGAACGCCGCTCCGGCCGGATCGCGGCAGATGGCCATTCGCCCTGCCGCGCCCACGTCGGCGGGACCGGACACCGTTTCGCCACCGGCCGCCGCGACACGTTCGGCGACTGCGTCGGCGTCGTCGACGGCGATGTAGGTGTTCCAGGTGGCCGCGGCCGTCGGCGCCGCCGCGATCCCGGCCACCTCGCGCCCGTCCAGGCGCGCGAGCAGATACGGGGCCGCGTCCTCGGCTGAGACCATGGTGAACGTCCACCCGAACAGACGGCCGTAGAAGTCCTGGGCGGCCTCGGGGTCGGGCTGATCGGTGTCGATCCAGCTGGGGACGCCGGCCGGATAGGTACGGGGCGGGGCGGGGTGCGAGGGCGTGCTAGGCGTGATGGCGGCCCACGTATGCCGCCGACTCGGACTTCACGATGCCGATCAGGTTGCCGAGCGAGAGGTTGGCGTCCAGCAGGTGCAGGCCCCACTCCGGCGTCGGCGCCGGGGTCGGCGTCTGTGCACCGTTGCGGGCGGTGACCTCGAGCACGTGAGCTCCGTTGGAGTCCGCACAGCTGGCGGTGTAGGAGCCTGGTGAGGTCCAGAACACCGTCGAGGGCTTGGGCACGTTCCACTTCAGCGCGCCGAGCCCGAGGGCGATGGTCGATCCCGGCGCGAACGGCGTGCTGGGCTGGATCGGGTCCAGCACTCCGCTGCCGCCGCCCAGGTTGGCCGGGTTCGTGCACAGGACCTCGTCGCTCTTGGGGGGCGCGCCCATGCCGAGCGCGCTCAGGGCTCCCGGGCGGCCGAACAGGCTGTCGCTGGGCACCGGCTGGTCGAAGGTGGAGAAGGCGATTACGCAGCTCAGCTGGGTGTCGCGGCGGCACGCCGGGATGTGCTTGAAGTCGCCGCCGATTCCCGAATTGCCCTTCACCAGCACGTTGCCGCCCATGAGGATGGCCGACACCAGGCGCTTGCGGATCGCCGGCTTGTTATCGATCCTTGGCGATCACCGACTCGAGCACGCCCGAGCCCTGGGAGTGCCCGATGAGGACGAACCCGCGTCCGTGGTTGAAGTGCTTGAGGTAATCGGCGAGCGCGCTCTCCACGTCCTTGACGCCCAGCGACGGGTTGGGCTTGGTCGCGGACGGGGTCGCTCCCGGTAGGCCGGCGCCCGACAGCGTGACCTGGCGGTACATGGGCGCATAGACCCTGCAGTACTGCGAGTAGCGCCCGACCTGGTAGAGCGCGATCGAGCGCTCGGTGTCCTGGACCATCAGGTTGCTATTGGGGGTCGTCTCGTCGCTGACCGTCGGATACACGTAGAAGCAGTCGATCGGCGGGTTGCGTTGCGCCTTGGGGTGCTGCACGCCGGTCGCGGCGGTCAGCGGGGCGTTGTACACCGTCGTCGAGAGCCCGGGCGTGCACGGATCGTTCTTCATGCCGGGCTTGCACAGCCACACGGTGGCTCGGGCCGGAGCGGCAGCGACCAGGACCCACAGCAGCGCCGCGCCCATCACGGCCAGAGCAGCAATCGTCAAACGAGCCGCCAGATGATGTCTGACCTGCGTCGCCATTTGATACACGCGGCGCGATCGTATCAAATTCCCCCGGGGGTGGAATGTTCTCGACCGGCGCCACGACGAGAATCAACGCTGATGACCGAGGACGAGCTCATGGAGGAGGCCTGCCGGCTGGCGGCCGAATCGGTGGGCAATGGCTGGGGTGGTCCGTTCGGCGCCGTGATCGCCAGGGACGGCGAGATCGTCGCCCGGGGTCACAACCGTGTGCTGCTCACTGGCGACCCAACGGCACACGCCGAGATCGAGGCGATCCGCAAGGCGGTGGCCGTGCTCAACCCGTGGGCGCCGTCGATCGCCGCCGATCGCCAAAACGCCTCGACGCTGGAGCTGGTTGCCAACCGCGGGGGCGCTCCTGAGCCGGCGCCCGCGCGCGCCCGCATGCTGATGAGCCACGACATCTACATCAGCGGTGCCCCGTGCCCGATGTGCATGAGTGCGATCTACTGGTCGCGCCTGGCGTCGGTGCGCTTCGCCTCCGATCTCGCGGCGACGAGCGCGATCGGGTTCGATGACGCCGCCCAATACGAGGACTTCACCAGACCTCTGAACGAGCGCCGGATCGATATCGCCCAGCTGCGCCCCGACCTCGGCGCGGCGGCGTATGCGGCCTGGATGGACAAGCCGGACCGACACCTGTACTGACCGGCGTGGCCGGGCTGGCGCGGGATGCCGATATCCTGCGCGCGCCATCACACGGAGGCTTGACATAGGCATCGTCGGCGGCTCGATCGCGGGATGCTGCGCCGCTCTGGAGCTGCTTGACGCCGGGCATCGGGTCACGGTGTTCGAGCGTTCGGACGCCGAGCTGCACGGACTGCTCGGCGCCGGACTCGGGACTCCCACGACCATGTTCGAGACGCTGGTGGAGCGGGGGCTGGTCGACCGCGCCCTCCCGCAGCTGGCGCTGCGCGAGATGCTGTTCGTGAGCCGTGACCCGCATGGGTCGCGCCGGGGCCGGGTGGCACTGAGCCGGGAGCTGGCGTTCGTCGCCTTCCACTGGAGCGATCTGCATCGCGGGTTGCGCGCTCGGATGCCGGAGAGCGCGTACCGCGCCGGCGAGACGGTCGCGACCGTCGTCCAGGCCGACGCCGAACAGGCCGTGGTCACCCTCGCCGACGGCGACGAGCATCGCTTTGACCTGGTGATCTGCGCCGACGGCTACCTATCCCAGGGGCGGGCGACCCTGTTTCCTGAGGTCAAGCTCGAATACCGGGGATACGTCTGCTGGCGCGGAGTGGTCGCCGATGACGGGATCGCTGATGGCCACACCCTGGGATCGGATTTCGTGCGCTTTGGCATCACCGGACTGCCCGGCTCGTTTCTGTACCCCGTGCCCGGGGAGGATGGCGCCACCGCGGTGGGCGAGCGGCTCATCAACTGGGGCTGCTACCTGCCGGTGCCGGCGGGCGACCTGGCCGACTTTCTCGTCAGCCGCGACGGTGTCAACTACGAGGGCACGATCCCACCGGGACTGATGGCGCGCGAGCAGGAGACCGGCCTGAAGTCAATCGCCCGTGAGAGCCTGCCGCCGTTCTACGCCGACATCGTCGAGCAGAGCGAGGGGACATTTGTGCAGGCGATCTACTCGGTCAGCGCGCCGGCGTATCGGCGGGGTCGCATCTGCCTGACCGGAGACGCGGGGGCGGTGGCGCCCCCGTTCACCGGCAGCGGCATCTTCAAGGCGGCAAGCAACGCGATCAACCTGCGCACGGCCCTGGATGCGCACGACGACGTGGAGGCCGCGCTGGCGGCGTGGGACGCCGGGGAGACCAAGACCGCCCGCGAGCTGGTGGCGCTGGGCGCTCAGTACGACGACGCCTTCATCAACCACATCCCCGACCTGGCGGCGATGAATCCCGCCGAGGCCGCCGAGTGGTGGGCACGGTCGGTGCGGCACCCGAAGGGGTTCACCTTCGAGGTCGCGTGAACGGGTACCTGCGTCCCGGTGGCGCCGAGCCTGGCGCGCCGGTGTCTACCTGAGCGCGATCGTCAGTACCAGATACGCGGCCGCGGCCAGACTGCCGCAGATCACGAGAAAGCAGGTCCCGAAGAACCAGCCGCTGGCGGGGATCGTCCCGAGGGCGGTGGCGACGGCGCCCAGGAGCACGTAGACCGCTCCGAGCTGAAGCTCCTGGTCAACGCCCGCGGACTCGCTCCCGCTGATCCGCTCACTTCGCACCAGGATGACGCCGAACAACAGCCCGGCCATGATCGGCGAGCTCCCGGCCGCGAAGTCATGCACGGACACGTCGCCCAGGTACAGACGTACGGCCATGCCGACCAGCGTGCCGATGATGAACGCTCGCATGATCGTGCTGACCCGTTGGTCGCGCACCGGTGGCGGTTCGGGGGCGACCCGATAGCGGTGCCACCACACCCGCGCCGCGTAGGCACACAGGACGGCGAACGCGGCCAGCAGGCCCGCGTTGAGCACGTGGGCGGTCGTCCACTCATAGGTGGCGAGCGGCGGTCGCTCGCCGACACTCTCCCATCGGAACCGAGCCAGCATCTGCTCGAGGAGAACGAAGGCGAGGGGGCCGACGGCCATCAGCAGCTGGTCGAGTGAGCCGAAGGAGCTGGGCTTGTTCCACACCGAGTTCGCCGCCCACGCCACATAGCGGGCAAAAGTGAGAGGCAGCGAGGCGATCGCTGTCAGCAGTGGCACGACAGGACGGGGCCGCATCCGTGCTGTCGCCTCGGTGTCCTCTGGCATGCGGGCTCAGCGTACCCGCCGGACCCTTCGGTTCCCGCAAGGCTTCGGCCAGCTGCACACACCGACTCGGTAGGGACCGCGCCTCGCAGATGACCACTACTAGTGACTCACGCCGCGGCCGGTCGGTCCGCTCCCTCGACGGAGCAAACCGACCGGCTGGCGGCGAGTCCCGGTACGGGTTACTGGCTCAGCGGGACATGAGCATGACCTCGATCACACCCTGGCCGTGGCCGAGCGACTGCAGGGCCTTGCCCACGATCGTCCCCTGGGGGTAGATCGAGATCCCGCGGACCATCGTCGCCTTGGCCTTCATGGCGTAGCCCGGCACGCGGGAGGTGGTGAGCAGGTCGCCGGGCCGGATGGCGCCGCCGGCGGCGGTGACCTTGGTCGGCACCACTCCCATCATCGCCACCGGAACCTGGCCCGAGAGCGAGGCGTCGACTCCCTGAGAGCCGACCGCGAGGACCGCCGGCTTGGTCGAGTAGACCCCGACGACCAGTTGTGAATACGGCCGTGAGGACTTCGCCACCGCGTACCCGTGGCTCGGCGCGATCGACAGCACGTCGCCGGGATGCAGCTGGGCGCGGTTCACGGCGTGGATCGACTCCGCGTAGTCCGCGCCGCCGGTCTGGGTTCCTCCGTCGAAGAAGCCCTTGCCGTTCGAATCGACCCTGGCCACTTGGTGGCGCTGGAGGTTGCCTGTCGCACGATGAAGATGTCTCCACCCCCGTCGTTGATGGCCCAGCACCGCGGCGGCGGTGTCGCCCCCGGAGGCGTGTTCTGAGAAGCCGTAGCACACCGTCGTTGTCGGAGACACCTTCGACGCCGGTCCCATGCGTCGCTAGCGTGCCAAAGCCGCATCCGCCGACGGCGTAGCCGGTCCGATCACGTCCGGGCAGGGGCCGCCGTTGAGGGTGCCGACCACACCACCGACTACCGGTGGTGCCGGAGACCCCGCTGTTGCCGAGGACCCCGATCGCGCTGCCGCTGGAGCCAACGACGGCGTCGTTGACGGCAGCGCACCCGCCTACTCCGTAGATGCCCGGACAAGGGGCACCGTTGACGGTGCCTACCACGCCACGGGTGCCGCCGGTGTTCGTGGCACTACCGCTGTTGCCCAGCAGCCCGATCCCGGCATCGCTGCCGCCGAAGCCCCGATGCCGATGCCCCTGGCCTCGACTCCATCCTTATTGCCGCGGGCGAGGACGCCGTCCTGGCCGCCGTTGGTAAAGACGCCGTTTTGGTTGCCGTTAGCGCTGACGCCGTTCTGGGCGCCGCTGGCGTCGACCCCGTTGCCGTGGCGCTGCTGCCGGCCACGCCGTCACGCCGCGCTGCCGCTGGCGGTGCCTGCGATGGCGTTTTGCGAGGTGCTGATCGCCTGCAGCTGGGCGGCCGGAGTGGTAGTCCCGATTCCAACCGCGCCCGCCGCGGTCACCCGCATGGCCTCTGTGTTTTTGGTCCTGATAACCAACGGCTGGTTGTCGGTCGTGCCGAGGAAGTCGGTGGCGGGATTCGTTCCGGCGTTGCCGGTCAGGTTCCAGGCCAGCGCGACCGGTGGAACCGACGTCAGCACCGGCTGGCAAACGACCGATCCGTTGGAATTGATGATCCGGATCGCCGAGCCTGCCGCACAGGTGCCGCCCACCCGCGTCTGGAACTGCGAGCTATCGAGCCCGTCGAGCAGGTCAGCATTCAGATTCTTGACCTTGGTCGTCGAGTTGACGGTGAACGGGGTCTTGTTCTTCTTCACGCTGAAGCTGGCGGCGGCTGCCCCGGCCGTGTTGGAGACGGCCAGAGCGGTCTTCTTCTTCGAGCTCGAGGTCAGGGTGGTCTGGCCTTTGCTCTTGTTCTTCTTGCCGACCTGTAGCGAGCCGGCGAAGCTGACGCCGGCCATCGCGGTCAGCGAGAGAACGCCGGCGATGGTCAAGGATGCGGCGAGCCGGCGGCGCGACGATCCCAGGAAACCGTGAGTGATCCAAGCTAGGTGCATTGGCCCTCCGTTGTTTGGAAGGCGCCTCCCCCGTGGGGCAACCTTATCCGCAATCCCAGGCGGGCCGCCCGCCCCGAGGGGCTTACGCTCGGTTCTGGGGGGACGGCGGCTCGACCGTCGCCGGACACCGGGAGTGTCTCACCGGGGTCCGATCCACCGCTAGCCTCGCACCGATGACAGCACCTGACTGGTGTCATCGCTGGCCGGCGGTGGCCGCGGTCCTGCTCTGCCTCGTTGCCGTGGCATGGCCGGTCGGGCCGGCGCGGGCCGCCGCCACCGCGACCATGCCGCTCGACGCATCGTCGCCGTGGCCCGAGATGCGCCACGACTCGCGCAACACCGGGGCGAGCCCGATCGCGGCGCGCTACGCCGGTGATCGGCCCTGGGCGTTCCGCACCGGTCGCGGGGTGTTCTCGACGCCGGTGATCGGCGGCGACGGGACGGTCTACGTCGGGTCCGCCGACACCTACTTCTACGCCATCGCCCCGAGCGGCCGGCTGCGGTGGCGGATCAAGACCGGGGGCCTGATCGACGCTGCCGGCGCTCTGTCGGCTTACAACACGCAGCTCGGATCCTCACCCCTGACCTTCGGGTCCGGCGACGCGAAGCTGTACCACGTCACCACGCCGGGCCGAGGGCGGCCTCGGATCGTGTGGACGTTCCGGGCCGACGTGCCGCCGGTGCCTGCCCAGCGGGTCGACTGGTGGGAGGGGAACGTCGCCGTGGGCCCCGACGGGGTGCTGTACGCCGGCAACACCGGTGGCAGCGCCTACGCCATCAGCCCCGCGGGCAAACGGCTGTGGGCGTTCACGGCCGGCAACTCGGTGTGGACGACTCCCGCGTTCGCGCCCGACGGCTCAAGCTTCTGGGGCTCGCTGGATCTGCACGTCTACCACCTGAGTGCGTCGGGCATGTCGCTGTGGCAGACATTCACCCCGGGGTACGTGATCTCCTCGCCGGCGATCGGCTCCGACGGCACCGTGTACGTCGGCTCGTTCGACTCGCACCTGTACGCCCTTGATCCGACCACCGGGACGGTCCGGTGGAGCTTTGCGACCAGCGACCACATCTATGCCTCGCCGGCACTCGGCGAAGACGGCGCGGGCCGCACCGACGCCATCTACATCGCCTCGACCGACGGGTCGGTGTACGCGCTGACCCCGAGCGGGCGGGTGCTGTGGCGCTATGACACCGGCGCGCCGGTCCGCTCCTCCCCGACGCTGGGCCGGATGCCGCCCGGCAGACCCGGCCAGATCGTCTACGTCGGTTCCTCCAACGGCCGGCTGTACGCGCTCGACGCCGCCACCGGGCGGCTGCGATGGTCCTACGACACCACGCCCGCCGACCCCTACCTGGGCGTGCGCAACAACCTCAACGCGTCGCCCGCGCTGGGGCGTCATGGGATCTACATCGCCGGCCAGGACGGCTACGTCTACTACGTCCCATACGACTACTGCCTGCATCGCTCCGATCCCCGCTGCTCGCGGCGACAACCCGCGTATCTGCGTCCCAACGAGCGCCGGGTGTTCGGAGTGGATGTGGGGGGCAACGTCGCGGCGAGCCGCGGGCTCGACGGCTCGTCGACCGCGGCGATGCTGAACCTGCGCCTGATCGTGCGCCGCCACGGGCGAACCGTCAACGCCGCGATGCTCGACCCCGGCCAACGTCGTACACGCGCGACCGACCTTCCCGTTCACCACCCAGGAATCCGGCGACGGGCACTACCTGTACGTCGTGCCGCGCGGCTTCCTGCGGCCGGACACCGTGTATCGCCTCCGCATCGGTGGTGCCTACACCGACAACGGCTCCAAGATGGGCAACTTCAACCCGCGCGGACGGCGCGCCGGAACGTTCTCCCAGACGCTCTCGGTGAGGACGGCCGGACAGGGAGCGCCGCTGCCGCTCCGGGTGAGGCGGACCCGGGTGAGCGCCATGACCATCAGCCGCCTGTCCGTCCCGATGCCGGCGTTCCTGCCGTCGGTCAACCAGATCGGCTTCGACAGCTACGACTGGATCGCCTCGACCATCGCCCGGACCAGGCATCGGCTGTTGCTGTGGGTGATCGGCGCGACGCGCAGCGCCTCCGGCCACGAACGGGTCCAGCCCCGCAGCGCCTTCGCCTTCCCGCTGGCCGGGCGCTACCAGGGCAGCGCGGTGATCCTGGACAGCCCCAAGGTCTCACTCCAGTTCAGCTTCGGGCCGGTCCCGCTGCGCAGCTTCTCCTTGCGCGGCCAACTCGGTCCGGACCTGCGCTTCGCGCCCACCGCCAACCTGTACGCCGAGACGGTGTGCGCCACCGTCCCCAACTACGGCGCCGAGCTGACCTTCACCGGGATCTGCAACCCCAAGGGCGTGCTCGCCGCCAGCGGCACCTTCCTCTCCAGCGCCTACCACGGGACGGCCAACGTCAGGCCCGCCGGCGTTCGCGCCGGACGGGTCACCGTCTCTCGGCCCACGGCGAGCGCGGCCGGCGTGGCTCGGGTGCGTCTGACCGGACGCAGGCTGCCGTCGATCCGCCACCATGTGGCGGCGATCCTGCTCACCGATGCCCGTACCGATGAGCCGGTCACCCTCGACTACCAGGCCGACACGTCGCTGGCCGCCACCCGGCGCGGAGGGATCGACGGGGTGCGCCTGGCCATCCCGCGCGGTACCCGGCTGCCGCGCCACCTCCGCGCTTATGTGATCGTCGACTCGTTTCCGCTCAGCGAGAGCTTGGTCTGAGCGCCCGGCGGTCACCGCTGCTGATCGAGGGCGTGCAGTGCGCGGGCCGCGATCTTCTCGGCGCGAGCCCTGAGCGTCGGGAGCTTCCCGGCCACGACAGGGAGCGACTCGCGTCCGGTGGCGAAGGCCCAGGCGTTGAAGACCAGCGG
This sequence comes from uncultured Solirubrobacterales bacterium, assembly GCA_963754375.1. Lineage (GTDB taxonomy): Bacteria > Actinomycetota > Thermoleophilia > Solirubrobacterales > Solirubrobacteraceae > Palsa-465. The sequence continues at coordinate 135,225 of CAVWFX010000027.1, read as the reverse complement.
CCGCGCGGCAACGGCCGCAACCAGACGCTGGCGCTCGGCCGGCTCGAGTTCGACGTGGGTCACATAGCCGGAGATGACGGCGTCAACTCCGGTCAGGCGGCCATAGCCCGCGGCCCACAGCAGGAACGCCAGCGACCACAGGCGCGGGCCCTGCCCGGCTCCGGTCCAGTCGACCAGGACGGGGTCCCCGGTGGGCGGTGCGACGGCGTTGGCGGGCACGAAGTCGGGGTGGATCAGGGCCTGCGGGAGCCCGTCGCAATCCTCGGCCCCGGCCAGGGCCGCCCGCACCTTGTCGTAGTCGTCGCGCCGTTGGCGGGATACCCGTGCGGCGGCGCTGTCGAGCAGTGCCGTCGCCGCCGCGATCTCGTCGCCGGGGGTGCCCTGGGAGACGAGGTGATGCCAGCCGCCGCCAAGGCGAGTCGCGGCATCAAGAGTCGGCGGCAACGCATGAAGCCGTCCCATCAGCTCGCCAAGCGCGCGATAGCCAGGCGCGCCTTTGACCCGAGACCCGCTGACATACTCGGTGACCAGGACCGCCTGCCCCTCGTAGGTGGTGAGCGGCTCGGCGGCCGCACAGCGTTCAGCGGGGTAGCCGACGCGGTCTAGAAAGCGAAGAATCTCCACGTCGCCGGCCGCGGCCTCGGCGGGCCGGTGGGCCGGAAGCACGCGCGCGATCCAGGCCGGCCCGTCGTCGCGATGGATGCGAACCACCCCGGCATCGAGCTGCTTGACGTCCGTCACCACGATTCCGTAGGCGTCGCGTAGGTGCTGGGGCAGCCCCTCGACTCCGCGCCGGTAATAAAGCTGTTCCAGGTACCGGCCGATCCGGCCCACGGTGTTCGGCGCGGGGTCGGCGGCGGGCTCCCAAATCGGACCCGCGACCGTGAACCCAGCCCGTCGGGCCCGCTCCGAGAGCTCGGCGGGGCGCCAGTGCGTCGCGGCCAGAAGCGCCACGGCGGTCTCGGCGGTGAGGTCGTTGCGGGCGGGCTCTCCAACCGCGGCAATCGACTCGCGAAAGCTCAACCGCCGCGAGCGGCGCTCGGCATCGGCGCCCGGGGGCGACAGCGAGATGGCCAGCCTGGTCCCGGCCGTGGCCAGGGACCGCAGGTCCTGGAGGAGGGTCTCAAGCACCCGCGGCTCGAGATATACGGCCAGCCCCTCGCACAGCATGAGCGCCGGCGCGTCGGCCAGCCAGCCCTCGTCGAGCAGGCCGGCGGCCGTGCCGCCGTCGGCGAGATCGAGGCCTACGAAGGCGACCGCCGAGGTGTCGACCTGGAGTCGATCCAGCCGCTGGCGCTTGTCGGCCTGGGTGGCCGGGTGGTCGACCTCGAACCAGCGCACGCCGGGCTTGGCGTAGCGCAGTGCGCGGCCGTCGTAACCGGCGCCGATCGCTGCCACCTGGGTGACGCCCCGCTCCAGGCCGTTGACCACCACCCGATCGAAGAACGCCGTGCGACCCTGCAGGTAGCGCGTCATGCGCTCGTCCGCAGCGAACGGCCGCGAGGCGGCGACGTCGCGCGTCAGGCGCTCGTCGGCGGAGACATCGCCGAACGGCGCCGGCAGCCGGTCGAACCCGCCGCGGTAGGCGGCGACCCGCTGCGCGGTCAGTGACGGCGTGGCTTCACGCATCGGCCGGCACGCTCGTGACCGGCGCTGCCGGCGTGGCCCGGGTCCGGATCACGTTCTATCGTCGGGCCGGCCTCGCCGACGGTGTGATCACGTTCGACCACAATGAGAAGAGTAGACAAGCATCGACACCCTGACGCTGGACGAGATGCTCGGGCTGCATGGGCTTTCCTTCCCGCCATCGGCGCCCCCCTGGTCCACGGCCCGGTACTCCGCTACGACCTCCTGGCCGGGCTCAAACGTCCCATCGGCGGGCGCCTGTTCGGGGCCAACAAGACCTGGCGCGGGGCGGTGGTGATGACCGCCGGCACCGTGATGGCCGCCACCGCGCTGCACCGGCTACCCGCGTATCGCCGACGTCTTCCGCCGGCGGTGGCGGCCGCAAACCCGGTGCTGATCGGCGCGCTGCTCGGCACCGCGCTGTGGCTGGGCGAGCTCCCCAACAGCTTCGCCAAGCGCCGCATCGGAATCGCGCCCGGTCAGCAACGGCGCTCCGCGACCGGTGTGGCGATTTCGCTCGTGGACCAGTTCGACTGGGTTCCAACGGCGTGCCTGCTCCTGCGTCCGGTGTGGAGGATGACCGCTCGCGAGGCGACTGAGGTGTCGGCGGTGGTGCTCGCCGTACATGTGCCGATCAATGTCATCGGCTATGCGATCGGCGCCCGCGCGGCGCCGCTGTGAGAGACCGAGGTGACCGCTGAAACTGGGGGTGGATGACGCTGCCAATCCTGTGGCGTGACGAGGAGCACGAGCCGGTGACCGAGCGGCTCTGGGATCCGCAGGCCGCGCGCGAGGCGGTGGCGTCAATCGCGGCCGACGCGGTGCAGGCAGAGAGAGATGGCCTATGGCCCGGGCACCCGCTCGACGACCTGAGCGACGACGACCGCCTGTGCTCGCTGTACCTCGGTGGGGCCGGGGTTACGTGGGCGCTGTGGCGGCTGGGGTCCTCATTTGACTGCCGGTCGGCCGGCGCCGCTGCCCTGGAGCGCTACCGGTTACTGCCCGACTTCGGCAAGATGGCCCATCCACCAAGCCTGTGGATGGGCGAGACAGGGCTGATGGTGGTGGCGGCCGTCGTCGGGTCGCGGGCATTCGACCGCCGCCGGCTCCGGGAGCTGGTGCTCGACAACCGCCGGCACCTGACCTGGGAGCTGATGTGGGGCTCGCCGGGGACGATGCTGGCCGCGCGCGCGGTCGGCCTTCACGAGGAATGGCGCGAGAGCGCCGGGTTGCTCCTCGACCGGTGGGATGAGACGACCGATATGTGGACTCACGACCTCTACGGGCGAGTCCAGCCCTACCTCGGCCCCGCCCACGGGTTCGCAGGCAACGTCCACGCCCTCCGCGGTTTCGTTGACGAGGACGTGCTGCGTGCTCGCGTGACCAGGTTGCTGATGAGAACGGCCGGTAGAGATGGCGAGCTGGTCAACTGGCCGCCGATGGACGCGCCCGTGAGCGAGTTCGCATCGTCGATTCGGGTGCAGTGGTGTCACGGGGCCCCCGGGCTCGTCGCGACGCTCGGCGATCTGATGCCGCTCGAGCTGGCGGTCGGGGGCGGCGAGCTGACCTGGCGAGCCGGGCCGCTGCGCAAAGGTCCCGGGCTCTGTCATGGGACGGCGGGCAACGGCTTCGCGTTCCTGCGCCTGCACGAGCTGACCGAGGATGGCGTGTGGCTCGAGCGAGCCCGCCGGTTCGCCATGCACGCGATCGAGCAGGTGCAGCGGACGCGGACGGAGTTCGGGCGCGGGCGCTACAGCCTGTTCACCGGCGACATCGGTGTCGCCCTCTACCTGCGCGCCTGCCTCGACGAGAGCTCAGGCTTTCCCACCATCGACTCGTTCGGACAACACCGGCTCGATGTGTGACACCAGCTGTCCGTCGACGAGGACGTGGACGGCGAAGTAGCGCGGCTCGGCAACGAAGCGCAGCTCGTCGGTATCGAAGTCGAGCACCAGTTGCACGTCGGTGCTGGGGATGGCCACGACCGGCGTGGTTCCGAGCCGGCCCACGATGGCGCGGTGCACGTGGCCGGCGATGATCACCTGCACCTGCGGGTGGCGGGAGACCACTTCGGCGACTCCGATCCGGTCGCGCTCTGGGATTCCGATCGCGTCCATCCCCGGGATCCCGGTCACCAGCGGTGGATGGTGCATGGCCAGCAGCGTCGGGGTGGCCGGGTCGTCCGCAAGCGTCCGCTCGAGCCACTCCAGGCGGCCGCCGTCGATCCGGCCGCCGCCGTATCCCGGGTTCTGGGTGTCGAGCGCCACCAGCCGCACAGGGCCGAGGTCCGCGACGTAACTGAGGGTGGCCCCGTCGGTGGGCGGCAGGTCGAAGTGACGGCGCAGACCGTCGCGGTCGTCGTGATTACCGGGGAGCACGTACACCGGCGCGCTGAGACTGGCCAGCACCTCCCGCGCCTGCTGATACTCGCCGTCCGTGGGCGTGCCGGCCACGTCGCCGGTGACGACCACGGCATCCGGCCCGTGGGGGAGGGTGCGGTTCATGGCGACGATGACGGCCGCCAGCGCCGCGGCCGGGTCCTGGCTCCAGTCCGCCCCGAGGTGCGGGTCGGTGAATTGCACGACGGTGAACGGCACGGGCGGGACCCTAGATCACCGCGCCGGCACCGGTTCGACGCTCAGGCGATCACTGTTGGGTGACGCCGAGCGCGCTGGTGACCTCGTCGATCGCCTTCTGCTCGGCGTCGCTGACCTCGGTACCGCCCTCGCGGTGGGCGTGGGCAACCCTCTCGACGAGCGCCAGCACGAACTTCCCATATTCCCCGACCTCGTCGGGGGACGCCTTCTGCCCCAGCAGCGCGGTGGCGTCACGCAGGTGCTGCAGGCCGTTGTCGCGCAGCTCCTCGGGGGAGTGGTAATGGGTGTGGTCGATCTCGGGCTTGGAGGCCACGATGTCGTCGAGCAGCTGGCTCTGGCCGTGCTGCTTGCGGGCCTCTGTGTACGCCTTGGCCATTGCGAACGTCTCGCGGATGGTCCCGCCCCGCTGGGCGGTGATCACGATCATCCCGGCCGTCGGCGGTCCCTCCGAAATCAGATGCCACTCCTGCTCGCTGTAGTCAGCCTTGCCGGTCATCATCAGCTCCTTTTCGTGTCCGGGGAGCTTAGCCGCGGCCGAGGCCTGGCTGGCAGGCAAACGCCGCCCCCGGAATCGAACCGCACGGTAGCCCCGGGAACGGCGGCCCCAGGTCGTCCGTGTCGCGGGCGCGGGCGAGCCGGCGTAAACGACCGCTTTTGAAGAGAGGCAGGACGGACCCTCGGCCGGCCAGATCCGGCTGGCAGCACAAACCCGTCAAATCTGGCGGGAAAGGGCTGCCACGCCGAGCCATCCGTGTTCGTGCGGCCGGACTAGCCGAGCGAGATCAGCACTATCCCGGCCAGCACGCTGGCCGAGCCGGCCAGGCGCTCGACGGTGACCCGCTCGCGGCCACGGACGGCGAGGTACACGGCGGCCATGAGGACGCTGGTCTCGCGGACGGCGGCCACCGAGGCGGCCGGCGCCAGCTTCAGAGCCGCCACCACGAGTGCGTAGGAGCCGAAGTAGCCGATCCCGGCCACCAGTGAGGACGGGGTCACGGCCGCGCGCAGCGCCGCCCAGCCCCGCGCCCGCCAGGCGCCGGCCAGATAGCCGGTGGCGGTGCCCGCGAATACCAGCTCCAGATACGAGACCGGCGACCCGTATCGGATACCACGGCTGTCGATGAGCGTATAGCCGGCGATGCACAGTCCGACGGCCAGAGCGAGCAACAGGTCCCGCAGCTCTCCGGCGGTGCGCAGGCCCCGGACCAGCACGATCCCGAGAGCGACCAACAACACGCCGATGGCCGCGATCAGCGACACCGCGGCGCCGAGCACGACCACACTGATGACCAGCACCAGCACCGGGGCTGAGCCGCGGGCGATCGGGTAGACGAAGCTCATCGCGGCCAGCGAGTAGCCGGTGGCCAGGAGCACGAGGTAGACGCCCTCCAGCGTGCTGGAGGCGACGATGTACGGCACCGCCTGGGCGTGCAGGTGCCAGGTCAGGGCCGCCACCGGAGCGAACAGGACCACGCCCGTGACGACGGCGACGGCCGTGGCGCTGTAGGTGTCGCGTGCGTCGGCGAGCAACAGGTTCCAGGTGGCGTGGACGACCGCCGCCGCCAGCGCCAGCAACAGAGCAGAAATCGGTATGGAAGGCTCCTTCCCGTCTGCACGCGGACTAACCGTCGGGGAGCCCAGCGGTCCCCGACGCCCTGTTCAGTGAAGCTCAGCGACCGGTTTGCTGCTGCGCGGTGCGGAGCGGATCGGTCTGCGTCGGGTGGTCCGAGGCGGATTCGAGACGGGCACGGGCGTAGGGCGCGCTGCGCTGAACGGGGTCATAGATGACGCTCGTCCCGGTCATGCGGTCGGCCCAGGCGCGCCGTTGCGGATCGCGCAGGATCACCAAGTAGCCGAGACCGAGCGGTATCAGGCTCAGGATGACCGCGAACACCCGCTGGATCGAGCACTTCACCGTGAGGTGCCGGGCGCCGTGCTGCGTCACCCGGATCGACAGAAACCGCATTCCGGGCGTCTGCCCGGCCAGGGCCCAGAACGCGGAGAAGACGCCGGCGGCGACGATGAAGCCCAGAACCCCGAGGACGATCGCGGCGGCCAGCGAGAGTTGTGCGCCGAAGGTGAACGAGATCACCGACGCGAACACCCCCGAGGCCAGGGAGTACGCAAAGACCAGCAGCGCAATGTCGACGGTGGCGGCTGCCGCCCGGGTGGCGAGTCCGGCCTGGTTGGTCTCCGAGTCGGGGTCGCGGGGGCGGACGAGCCGCTCGAGCGCGTCATCGAGGGCCTCGGTGATCTTGGTGAGGCGGAGTCCGATGTCGGTGATCAGCCCGGCGCCCTGGGCGGCGATCGCGGCACGCACCTCGGGCGCGTCGGCGACTCGCTGGACCAGCCTCTGTGCCTGCTCACTGGCCAGGACCTCGATCCAGACCTCCTCGGCGACCTTGGACTCGAGCGCGCGCTTGACGACCTGGGCGATGTCGTCGCTGCGCAACTCGGCCTCGGCGGCGTTGTCCTCGATCGCCCGCTCGATGGCGCGTCCGATGGCCGGGCTGCGCAGCGCGCGCACCAGCGCCTCCTCGACGGCCTGGTCGAGCGCCCGGTCAACGCCGGTGGCCTGCGCCACTCGCTCGGCACCCTTCGCTCCTGCCGTCAGCAGACGTGCCACCGGCGGCTTGCCAGCCTCAGACTCCACGGTCGCGGGCGATTATGGCCGCCGCCCCGGACCGGACGGCGGGGCCGGGCCGCTACCCCGGTCCGAAGCCGCAGGCCTTGGACGCCTGCTGGAACGCGGGTGACTGCACCGTCCCGGTCGGCAGCGCGAGGAACACTCCGCCGCGGCCGATGACGTCTCCGATTCCGTTTCCCGGAGTGGGGGGCGTGACCGTTGGGTCCGGAATGCTGGTGAGCCCGTGGCTGCGCAGGCACCTGGCGAAGGCGAGCATGCTGAGTCTCGCCGTCTCCGACGGCGCCGGGTGCACAAGCGCCCCCGGCTGAAAGCGCCGGCAGGCCTGCTGGGCGCTTTGGAACGCCGGCGCCTGCGGGCTCATTCCGGGATTGAGCTTGAACTGGAAGCCGGAGCCGCCCGTGGTGGGATCAGGGAAGTTCGTGACTCCCTGCGACCGCATGCAAGCGGCGAACTTCAGCCCGGTAGCGACCGAGACGAGGGCCACGGTCGGCTTGTGCGACGAGGAACCGCACGCGGCGAGGGCCAGAGCGCAGGCCGCCGCCGCGAGCACGGTGCCGGCATGGACGGGCCGTGCGGTCACCCGGCGGGTTGTACGCGTCCGCCGGTAACCGCGACGTAACGCCGTTACCGCGCCGTTATGTCGGTTCCGTCGTGCTCTGTGGTGAAGTCACGGGTCGGATCGATGCGGGAAACGGATCGGAGGACGACTTGCTGACCATGGCAGTGGACTGGGGCGAGGTCACCGCGCTCGCGACGTGCGTGCTGGCCCTGGGCTTGTTGGGCGGCTTCGGGGCCGCGGTGTTCGGGGCCCAGCAGGTGAAGGAGGCGCGGCGCAGCCGCGAGGCGCAGATGGCGGCCGAGTTCTTTCGCCGCTGGAACGAGGACGCGCTGGTCCAGACACGACGTCTGGTGGCGCGGTTCAAGTCCGCCGAGGAGCTTCGAGACGCGCTGGCCGCCTACGTCGCCACCGACGCCCCCGAGGCCTACGTGCTCTACCGAGAGCCCGACTTCTTCGAACAGTTGGCGGCGCTAGAGCACCTGGGCGCCTTCGACCTCGAGCTGGTCAAGCTGATGCTGGGACGCACACTGATCGAGCGCTGGGAGATGTGGAGACCCGCCCTGCACGCCGTCTACGGGCCGGGGACCTACCCGATGTTCGAGGGCCTGGTGGAGAAGCTCAGGCGCGCGCTCGACGAGCCGGCGGTGACCGCCGGCGGCTGACACCGCGCCGGCGGTGAGCTCGACCGCCCCGGGCGGTGAGCTCGACCGCGGCCACGGCCCGGTGCGGGACAATGGTCCGCTCGGACATGCCCCGCCGGCTTGTCGTCATCGCTCTCGTGGTCTCGGTGCTCGCCGCCCTGTCGGCGGCGGGGCGTGCCTCGGCGGCGGTACCGCACACGGCGGGTGGAGCCGCGCCGGCGGTCGGCTCGCTGGCCCTGGTGAACGTGTCCGTGGCCACGCTGTGGATGCACCCGGATCAGACTCGCCAGCTGGACGGGCCCTCGCTGGCCAATCCGGTCCGGCTGAGCACCTGGCTGAACGCGATGGGCACCCTCCAGCGCCGCTGGCTGGTCGGGCGGCTGGTGGATCAGGCGCTGTACGGACAGCAGGCGCTGGTGCGCGCGCGCCGGGGGGCGTGGACCGAGGTGTCGCTCACCGGACAACCGACGCCCAGCCACCTGAGCTACCCGGGATGGCTGCCCGAGCGCCAGCTGGTCACGCCCCCGCCGCCGACCACGACGACGCCGACGACCACGCCGACGACCACGCCGACGCCGATGTCGGGTCCGACGACCACTCCGACGCCGGCGCCCGCGCCCACCCCGCCGGTGGCCCTGGTCACGCGACGCTCGGCCTGGCTGTATCAGCCGACTGCGAGCGAGACCGCCGGACCGCGCCTGTTGCAGCTCAGCTTCAACACCAGGCTGCCGGTGCTCGGCCACACGCCTGGATGGACGGTCGTGCAGACGCCTGCGGGGGCGCGGGCTTTGATCTCGTCGGCGGCCATCACCGTCCTGGCGCCCGGCACGGCGCGCCCGTCACCGACCGGCGCGCAGCTGGTGGCCGCCGCCGAGAAGTTCCTCGGCGTGCGCTACCTGTACGCAGGCACGTCGGGCTTCGGCTTTGACTGCTCCGGGCTGACCTCGACGGTGTACGACGCCTTCGGGCTGCTGCTGCCACGCACCGCGGCCCTGCAGGCGCTGGCCGGCCGACCGGTGGCCAGACAAGCGCTGCGGCCCGGCGACCTGGTGTTCTTCGCCACCGATCCGCCCTCGCGGGCGATCACCCACGTGGCCATGTACGTGGGCGAAGGGCGGATCATCGAGTCGCCCAACTCCGCGGGCTGGGTGCACATCATCCCCCTGGCCGACCGGGGGGATGAGTACGTCACCGCGCGGCGTTATCTGCCGTTCGTGCCGGCGACGTAGTCCGGCTCACCGATAGGCTCGGCCCGGCGGCCAGCGTCTGGTAGACGACGCAGTAACGCTCGGTCAGGCGCTGCAGTGTCTGCAGTTGCTCCTCGTCGGCGTCGGTGTCGAGCTCGAACGAAAGCCGGATCGCCCTGAAGCCGACCGGGGCCTCGCGATCGACGCCCAGGGTTCCCCGGAAGTCGAGGTCCCCCTCGGCTCGCACCTGTCCGTCACGCAGCTCGATCCCCAGCGAGGTCGCCACTGCGCTCAACGTGACGCCGGCGCAGGCCACCAGCGCCTCCAGCAGCATGTCGCCCGAGCACAGCAGAGAGCCGTCGCCGCCGGTGGCGGGGTGAAGGCCCGCCTGGGCCAAGGCCCGGCCCGTCTGCACCGAGCACGACACGCCCTCGCCGAGCGCGCCCTTGGCCGACAGTGTCACCAGCCCGGCCTCGGGCTCGGCCCGGTAGCGCTCCTTCAGTGGGGCCTGCAGCGCCCGTAGCTCATCACGATTCATGGTCACGATTGTAGGTGGGCGCTTCGGCGATGCTCTGGCACGCCGCTGGTCCGGGACTATCGTGCCGCGCGATGTTGTCCGCCCGTGAGACGGTGATCGACGAGGTCGCGGCGCTGGTCTGCGCGACCGAGTTCGGTCATCCGGTCCGCACCGCGGTCGACGGTGTGACCGCGTCGGGCAAGTCGACCTTCGCCGCCGAGTTGGCCGTTGCCGTGTCCGCGCGCGGGCGACCGGCGATCCATCTCACCATGGACGGTTTTCACCACCCGCGGGCCCGTCGCCACCGGCAGGGACGGATGTCGGCCGAGGGCTACTACCAAGACGCCTACGACTTCGACGCCCTCGCCGAGCACGTGCTGATCCCGCTGGGGCCCGGTGGCGACCGGCGCTACCGCACCCGGATCATCGACCTGGCCGGCGATGAGGCGGTCGAAGAGGCGCCGCGCCTTGCCCCGGCCGCCGCGGTGCTGATCGTCGACGGGAGCTTCATGCAGCGCCCGCCGGTGGCGTCGCTGTGGGATCAGCGCATCTTCCTGGAGACTGACCTGAGCACGGCCCGCCGGCGCGGCGTCGAGCGGGACGCCGCCGCCCTGGGCGGCGAGGAGGCCACCGAGGCGCTGTACGACGCTCGCTACCACGCCGCGGCCCGGATCTACCTGGCCGCGGTCGATCCGGTGGCCCGGGCCACGATCGTGGTCGACAACAACGAGCTCGCCGTGCCGCGGATCACGCGGCCCTAGCCGGCCCACGGCGCCGCGAAGACGGTGGTCAGGGCGGGTGGGGCGAGTGGGGGGAGACCAACCAGGACATCAGCCAGGCGTGGGCGTCCGCTGGCCGCGTTTTCCCGACGGATTTGACGGGTTTCTGCTGCCGGCTGGCCAGCTTTTTGGCTTCGAGCCGGGCGGCGGGCGGCCCGGGCAGCGGTCGCGGTCGCGGGCGGCGGTCGGCGCGGTCGCGCATGCAGAAGGTGACAAATCAGCGCCCGCAGCCCGGATCTGTCACATCCCGGGGGCTGAGCCTGCAGCTGGCGACAAATCGCCGTGACCCCTGCGGGTTTGACACGTGGTGCACGCGCCGACGACGAGATCGGCGCGCGTCAGTTGTCGTTCAGATCGAGCACCGGGATCGGCGGCTCGATGGTGGCGCCCGAATCGGTGGGCACGATCGCGGTCCCGAGGGCGAAGAACTCGATCACGTGGCTGCCCCAGCCGTGGCTCTTCTCCGACAGCGAGACCCCGACGATGCCCTCGGCACCCAGCTCCTGCGCCTCGGTCTGCATGCGCTGCATGGCCAGCTCGCGGGCGTCGTAGAGCGCCTGGGTGAAGTTCGGCAGCTCGACGTTGCGCCCGGTCTGGGCGATCGCCTGCAACGGTCCGCGGCGGCCCACGTGATAGACGCAGCTGCCCATCACCATTCCCACCGGCCGATGGCCGGTCCGCAGCAGGGTCCAGAACTCCTGGCCCGACAGGTCGCTCTGAAACGGCCGCCCGTTGGGAGCGCGGTGCAGAACGCCCTCGCGGTGCCGGACCGCCGTCCCGATGGCGATGAACTCGGCCATGTTCGGACCCCACTCATAGCGTCCGATCTCGAGCCTGACCCCGACGATCCCGTCGGCGCCGAGCTGGTCGGCCTCCTCCTCCATCCGGGTCATGGCCAGGTGCCGCGCGCTGTACATGGCCTGGGACAGCACGTCGAGCTCGCGGCTTGACCTCGGACCGGCGACCTGAAAGCCGATGTGGAAGATCGAGCTGCCCACCACCAGCCCCACCGGATCGAAGCCGGCCTCGGTTACGAGCAGGAACTCGTTGACGCTGAGGTCGGAGGTGTAGAGGCCCTCGCGGTTTTGCTCCAGGCGCTCCCGTCCTGATTCCGGCACGCCCTCCAGCGAGTGAGGGTCGTAGTCGCTCATAGGGCGGTGTGGATCGTCCTCGCTCATCGGTCTCCCAGGCGCATTGTCGTCTTCACCGGGTCCGGCGCGGCTCGGTGCCGGCGGCGGATGGCGGTGCCGGCCGCATGCATTGTGATCACCCAGCCCTTGCGCTCGGGGTCGCCACGGCCGGTGACGCGGTAGGGCAGTCCCAGCCGGCCCCGGTGCCAGCCCCGCCGGTCCAGGGTGTGCAGCGACGACCCCACCGACAGCCTCTCGCGATGAACCGAGTGGGCGAACTCGACTCCGACCGCGCCCACCCCGTCGGCCTCCGAGACCTGGCCGCCGAGCCTGGTCCGGACCGCCTCGCGCGCGGCGTGAAACCCGTCGCTGAGCTCGACCAGCTCCTGGTTGCGTGCCTGGGTCCGCGCCCGGCGGACCCGGGTGGCTCGCGATGGCGAGGCGAACACCGCCGCGGTCGTGGCCACGAAGCCGACCGGCTCGTGGCCGGCGCTGTGCAGGCGCCAGTAGTCCTGGACCGACACGTCGGTGAGGACAGGTGACGAGGTCCCGAGACCGCCGGGCACCCGGATGGCGGTGCCGGTGACCACGTACTCGATCGTCCGCTTGCCGAGGTCATGTTCGCTGCGCCGCAGGTGTACGCCGACGACCGCGTCGGCACCGACCTGGAGCGCCTCTTCTCTGAGCCGGTCGAGCGCCCGGCGGCGCGCCATGTTCCACGCCTCGGTGATGGCATCGAGTTCGCAGACGACCTCGCTGTGCCACTGGTAGCTGCGGACCTGGGCCGGCGAGGCCTCGGCCGGACGCGTCACTCGCGGGTCGACGTTCGCCGGCTGGTACCAGCCGCTGATGAGGTTCATGCCGGGCGGCAGCGGCGGCAGGTACTGCCACCCGATGCGGACGACGCTGGCGCCCATGACCTGGGCCAGCGGCCTGGGGCCGAGCCGCTTGAGCAGGGCGAACTCGTTGACCGACAGCCCGCTGGTGAACAGGGATCCCTCGGCGGCCAGCGCGCCCAGCCGCTCACGCGCCCGGGGCGGGATCCCGCCGGCCTCGATCGCTGCCAGCGCTTCCGCTTGAGCCGGGTCAGGTTCTCCGCCGTCTCGGAAGAAACCCATCGTCGTTCCTCGGGTCAAATCATGCCTGGGACTGCCAGATGGCGCAGCTACACTCTTAGTTGCCCCCTCAACCAAGGAGCGATCTGCTGTGGACGTCGAGATCTGGTCTGACATCGCGTGCCCCTGGTGTTACATCGGGAAGCGTCGCTTCGAGGCGGCCCTGGCAGGGTTTGAGCACCGCGACGAGGTGCGGGTGACCTGGCGCAGCTTCGAGCTCGACCCCTCGGCGCCGCTCGAGCGCGAGGGTGACCGGGCCGCGCGCCTGGCCGAGAAGTACGGGATGACGCTCGAGCAGGCCCAGGGCGCCGAGCGACACCTGACCGAGGTGGCTGCCGGCGAGGGGCTCGACTTCCACTTCGACGTCGCCCGCAGCGGCTGCACCTTCGACGGGCACCGGATCATCCACCTCGCCGGCGAGCACGGTCTGCAGGATGCGATGAAGGAGCGACTCCTGCGCGCCTACTTCAGCGAGGGCGAGCTGATCGGCGACCACGAGACGCTTGTCCGCCTCGCCGTCGAGGTGGGCGTACCCGAGGACGAGGCGCGCGCGACGCTCGAGAGTGACCGCTTCGCCGACGAGGTCCGGGCCGAGGAGGCGACCGCCCAGCAGTTCGGGATCAGTGCCGTGCCCACGTTCGTCGTCGACCGCGCGCTGGGCGCCTCCGGCGCGCACCCGCCCGAGCAGCTGCTCGGCCTCTTGCGCCAGGGCTGGGCCAACCGCCCGCCGGTGAGCATCGTCACCGGCGGCGACGCCTGCGGCCCCGACGGCTGCTGATTGTCTCGCCGGCGCGCTCCGGCGACGCCTGTGACCCGCGCCGGCGACCTCGTCGTCGAGCGCGATCGACTGCGGCCATCGGGACGGCTGCTGCGCCAGGGCGGCACTGACGCCTCCTACATCGACCTGGCCGACCCCTCTCACCTCGAGTTCGACTACATGCGCTGGATGCGAATCGTGCTCCGGGCCGCCCGGGCGCGGCGCGTTGTGCACGTCGGTGGCGGAGCGTGTGCGCTGCCGCGGGCGATGGCGGCTGAGGATCCGGGAGGGCGCCAGGAAGTGTGCGAGGTCGACGCGGGGGTGCTGGCGGTGGCGCGCGAGCACCTCGGGTTGCGGCGCGCGCGAGGGTTGCGGGTGCGTCATGTCGAAGGCCGCGCGTTCATCGCCTCTCAGCCCGACGCCAGCTGGGACGCGATCGCGATCGATGCCTTCGTGGGCGCGGCGGTGCCACCACGGTTGATCACGGTGCAGGCGCTGGCGGAGGCCGCCCGGGTGGCCCCGCTGGCGGTGATCAACGTCCTCGACGACCGCTCGGCCCGCGCGGTGGGCGCCGTGGCCGCGGCGCTGACCGACGCCTACCCGCAGGTCTGGGCGCTGGGCGGCCGGGCCGGCAACACCGTGGTGGTCGCGGGCCGGGCACGGCTCGATCTCGACCGGATCGCTGCCCAGGCGGCCGCCGACCCCTCGCCCGCTCGGCTCAGCGCCCCGGCTCAGATGGCGCGGCTGGTCGCCGGCACCGCGCCCCTGCGCGACGAGGAGCTCGACTAGACGATTGGTCAGACACCCGTGCCTGGGGGCGCGCCGAACACCTATGATGAGCGGCGTGAGGCGCTCGGTCCTTCTCGTCTCGCTGGTTGTGGGGCTCGTCTTCGCGGCGTCGGCGACCGCCGCCGGCACGGTCTACTTCGCCGGCGCCGCCGGCGGCCGCCACGTCAAGCCCCGCAACCTGGTGTTGAGCGCCGACGGCACGCTCGAGGTCTTCAAGGTCCACTGGAACTCGTGGGGAGGGGCCACCGCCAGCGGGCGCGGGCAGGCCGAGTACCACGGGTGCACTCCGGACTGCGCCGCCGCGCCCGACCACCACGCCCGGGTGTTGATTCAGCTCTCGCGGATCCGGCGGTGCGGGTCGCGCAGCTACTACTCACACGTGCGCCTGACCCTCCCGTCGGGCAAGCTGCTCAGCCGGGGCTCCCTGCGGAGCTCCTGGAAGCCCTGCTGAGCGCCGGTTAACGTCGCCCGCGCGGGTGTATGCTGGCAACGGTTGTGGTGAAACGGGGCTCTGACACCACTGACGACGGGACCGCCGGGCTGACGCGCCGGGCGTTGATTGGGCTGGGCGGTGGCGTCGTGCTGACGCTGAGCGGGGGCGGCGTCGCCTCCGCGCTGACGGGGCCGAGCGCGGCGGCGGCCAAGCGAATCTGGAGCCGGTCGACCTACGTGCCGCTGATCGGCGAATCATTCGCCGTCCGCGGCCACCGCTCGCCGGTCAAGCTGGTGGACATCCGCGATCTGCCCCATCGTGCCGCCGGCAGCGACAGCGCCTTCACGCTGGTGTTCAGCGCTCTCGACGGCACCGTGCTGTCGCCGGATCTCCCCACCCTGTCTCACCCCGCGGTGGGAACGTTTTCGATGTTCCTGTCGCCGGGGGCGAGGTCGGGCTCGAGTCAGCCGTTCTACGCGGTCGTTGACCGCACCCATGGCTGAGCTGGCCGAGCTCACGCTCGAGAGCTTCAGCGGCCACATCGGCCAACGATTCCAGATGGTGGCCGCGGGCGCCGGCGTCGAGACTCCGGCCGTCGAGCTGCGCCTATCCGAGGCGGCCGCGCTGGGAAAGGCCGCGCCGGGACTGCGAGCGCCGTTCTCGATCGTCTTCAGCGGGCCGGCGGAGAACATCCAGCCGCAGGGCACATACCGGCTCGAGCACGAGGGGCTCGGCCCCCTCGAGCTGTTCTTGGTTGCGCTGGCGCCGGATGTACACGGCGCGCGCTACCAGGCCGTCTTCAGCTGACCTCCGGTGGGCGGCACTCCAGCGCCACGTACACGTCATCTCCGCCGCAGACGGTGAAACCAAGCCGCCGGTAGAGAGTGAGGGCACGACTGTCGCGGGCGCAGTTCAGGGTCACGGGCCGCTGCGAATCAGACCCCTCGCCCAGCAGCCCCCGCAGCAGCCGGGTACCGATTCCGTGGCCGCGGTGCTCGGGTGCCAGCGCGATGTCGATGACGTGGATCGAGGTGGCGGCTCGGTCGACGTAGATCCGGCCTGCGGGCTGACCGGCGACCAGCACCAGGCCGAAGTCCGCCGCGGGGTGACGCTGGTGGTAGGACCAGTCCTGGGCGGCGTACTGCATCGCCACCAGCGAGTCCACCGCGTGCGCCTCCAACCCCAGCGCGGCAAAGTCACCGGCGCGCAGGCCGGCGTACAGACCGCGCAGGAACGGTTCGTCGGAGGCCCGCACCGGACGGATCTCCACCACGTCTACCGGGGACGTCAAGGACGCGCGGGGAAGATGCCGGTCAACGCGATGCAGAAGTTCAGCGTCAGCGACGGCATCAGGTTGTTGTGCGCGGCACCTGCGCCCGCTGCGGCGAGCTGTGATGCGTTCATCGTCGTCAACGTTCCGCCGCGGACGGCGTAGGCCGAGCCCCCCTGGCTGGCCGTCAGCGAATTGTTCGCCTGTGGATTGGCGTGCGGCGCCGGATTGGCGCCGGTGAACGCGTTCAGGGCGTGCGAGTGGACCGGCAGCTGTCCCTGCGTCAGGGCCACCGACGAGACGCCGCCGGTCTGGCCCAGTGCGTATGCCGAGAGACCGGAGCCCTGGCCGAATTTAAGCGGCACCGTCCCCTGCAGGTTCGGCAGGGCGAAGTTATGCACCCCATCTCCGCCATATGTGATGCCGAGCAGGGAGAACAGGGCGGTGTTCTGGGAGATGGGGATGAGCTGACCGTTGCACAGCGCCCAGCCCTGCGGCGCGAAGTTGAAGGGGAAGATCCGGATCTCGGCGAGGAACTGATCGGTCACGGGCCGCCTCAGGACTCGGTGGGGAATATGCCGACGAGGGCGATGATGAAGTTCAGCGCCACGAACGGTTGGACGTTGGCATGAGGCTGCCCCGCTCCCACCGGTCCGACCGATGACGGACTCATGGCCGTCGCCGGCCCCTTCGCGCTGTAGCGGGACACGGTGGTGCCACCGGCCAGCAGTTCGCCGGCCGGCGAGGCGCTGGTGCCGGCCGCCGGGAGGGCCACCGAGGCGTGAGTATGGGATGGGATCTGAGAGCCGGCGAGCGCGACCGTCTCCGCGCCGCCGTCCTGTCCCATGACGTAGGGCGTGCCGGTCGAGCCGGTGCCCTGGTGGACGGGAACGCGTGACCGAAGATCAGGCAGGGCGAAGCTCCGACGCCCGTCGCCGCCATAGATGGTTCCGATCAGGTTGAACAGCGCCGGGCGGCTGGTGATCTCCACCAGCCGGCCGTCGCAGAACGACCAGTTCACGGGGGCGAAGTTGCCGGCGAACAGTCTGATTTCTCCCAGGAAGGGCTCTGACATATCAGCCGTGCGAGGGGAAGATTCCTTGGAGCGCGATGCAGACGTTGGTCACCAGGAACGGCTGCCGGTTCTCGTGCGGTTGTCCCTGGCCGGCGGTGGCGACGGTTGCCGGGGCCAGGTGCACGGTGGATCCGCCCGCCGGGCCGTAGAGCTTGCCGGCACCGGTGGCCATAAGGTTCCCGGTGGGATCGGTGGTGGAGGCCGCGGCCGTGGTCCCACGCAGCGGATGGGTGTGGGTGGCCAGCTCGGACACAACCAGCGTGTGCACCTCCTCGCCCTGAGCGGTGCCGAGCGGCGACGTGCTGCTGAAGTGCATGGGCACGCGGCCCTGAAGGTTTGGCAGCGCGAAGTTGGTTATCCCGTTGCCACCGTAGGTGTCGCCCAGCAGCGCGAACAGCGCCTGGTTCTGGTTGATGGGCAGCAGCTGTCCGTCGCAGAACGCCCAGCCCTGCGGCGGGAATTCGAATGCGAACAGCCGCAGCTCGCCGAGGAAGGGCGAACTCACCGGCCGCTCCGATCACCCAGGCACTGCCGTATGGCTCCCGCCCTCACGGATCTCCGATCCTCACTCGCGCTCGGCCCCAGATGCGGCGCGCTCTGCCTCGATGCTACGGGCTCGGCCCACGTCAATCAAGGCAGCTCCGGGTGGCCCGCGGCCGACGACGCTCGGAGATGGATCAGTCGATCAGCCGTGCCTCGAGCCGCCACACGGCGAGCCGCCACATCAGCACCGCAAACAAGATCAACACGCCGATGTTGACCAGGTCGGCCGGTCCGACCGTGCCCAGCGAGAAGTTGCGCACCCCGCTCGGGGCGCCTCGGACACTGAGGCCGGGGCGGTTGCGTGGCACAAGCCACAAGTTTCCGGTGTTTGCAACCGCTCTGTGCGGGCAGGGATGAGATACACCCCACGATTCCACGGAGGACCGATGAGCGATATTGCGGACAAGATCAGCGGCAAGACAAAGCAGGCCGTCGGCGACATCCTCGGCGACCGCTCGATGCACCGCGAGGGCCGTAAGGAGGAGCGCAAGGGCGACGTCAAGGAAGAGGCCGCGCGCGCGCAGGATCGCGCCGACGAGAAGGCCCAGGAGGCCGCCAACCTCGAGCGCGAGACGAAATAGAGCGCTGGAGTTGCGGAGCGCGGCGGCCGGTTTAGTTCCGGCTGGTCTGGCCGCCGCCGTTCCCGGCGTCCGAGCCGGGGATCCGGAACAGCGTTGCCAGCTTGGCCGCGACCATGATGTCGCCGGCCAGCTTGATCCGACCGGTGAAGTAGGCCCGCATCGGATCCGAGTTGCCGCTCACCAGCCGCAGGAACTCCGGACCGTCCATGGTGATGGTCAGGCGCGGCTCCGCGCCGCCGGTGCCGCGAATGATGCGAGCCTGGCCACCCTCTAGGTGCAGCCCGTAGGTGTCGACGCCCCCGTCGGCGCGGCCGGTGATGCACCAGCGGATGGTGGTGTTCACATCCCCCGCCTGCTTGGCGTCGAGCTGCTTGGGCATCTGCCAGAAGATCGCGTCCAGGATCGGTTTGCGCGCCGGTGAGCGCATGACCTGCTCCACCCGCTCGGGCGGCGCGTCCCGCAGCAACTTGCCGAAGCCCTCGGCCAGCTGCGCCGGAGCGTCAGCCACTGACTGCTTGACGAACTCCAATGCGCGCTGGGCATCAAACCCGAAGTCTCTAGGCATGCACTAGGACGGTACTACGTGTGCGGTGGCGGCCCGTCGGGCCTGCACCCGCTGGCTACCATCCCCGGGCCCGGGCGGTTAGCTCAGCTGGTAGAGCACGTGCCTTACAAGCACGGGGTCGGCGGTTCGAGCCCGTCACCGCCCATCGTCGTCGGCCGCTAACGTGAGGCGACCGGTGCGGCCGGACGATCCATGTAGTACGGACCCTCTTGATGAGCCGCCTCTCGATACTCACGTCCGCTCTTGTGGCCCTGGCGCTGACCGTCGCCGGCTGCGGCTCGAGCAGCCAGGGCGCGCCCGCGGGGCAGGCCGCTTCCGGCGCCTCGACGACTGCGGGCGCCGGTGCCGGTGCCGCCGGGCCGCAGGCGCACCCGCAGGCGGTCGAGCCCACCGCCGGGATGCAGGCGGCGGCCGGGGATCCGGCGGCCGCGCCGACGGTGGTGGGGGACGTCAACGCCCACGCGCCGGCGCTGGCGCAGGTCAAGCGCGAGCTCAAGCAGCTGAACCTGTGCGGTGGGGTCACCAACGGCGCCGACGCCAGTCCGCTGGTGAAGTCAAGCGGCCCCGGGTTCACCCCGGACCCCGGCACTCAGCAGACCGAGGGACAGCTGCCCGAGCTGACCGCCCGCCTCAACGCGCTGGGCAAGGCGCTCGGCGTGGTCATCTACGGGATCAGCGGCTACCGCACCCCGGCCCACTCCGTCGCCGTCGGCGGCTATGCCGACGATCCGCACACCAAGGGCGAGGCCGAGGACATCGGCGTCAACAGCCTGCTTCGCTCAAGCGCCGCTCAGATCAGCGAGGCCGAGCTGGGCCGCTTTGGCCTCTACCGGCCGTTCGATCCCTCTGACGATCCCGGCAACACCGAGGTCAACCACGTCCAGATGATCCCGTCGGGCGGCCCGCTGTCGCTGGCCACCGCCTCCAGCACGCTCGAGCAGGATCCGCTCTGTAGCGCCTAGGGCTCACGGGTTCCGTCGCGGCGCCGCGATCTCCGGTCCAGTGGGAAGTTGACCATGAGTAGGTCAACTTCCCACACGACTCCTCAACCCTCGAGGGCCTGCGTGAACCGCCCGTGCGGGCCGGCGCGCACGCAGGGTGGCGCGCGCGATCGCGCCCGGCTCCGGGCCAACCTGGTCCAGGAGCGTTCCGTCGGCGTCCCAGATGCCCGAGCCACCGGCGGTCTCGTCATAGCCGCCGCCCGTGGGGCCCGCGAAGCTCGCCACCGCCACCGCCACGCCGTGCTCTGCCGCCCGCCTAGCGGCGCGCTCGTCCTGAAGAGCGGCCTCGTCCGCGAGCATCACGGTGCCGGCCAGGTAGGCGTCGATGCCGAGGGCCGCGGTGTCGGCGGCATGCTGAGCCACCGAGGTGTCCTTGCAGATGGCCAGGCCCAGTTTGTGTCCGTCCACGGTCACCGCGGCCGGCCCGTCTCCGGGAGCGAAGCGCTCGGCCTCGGTGTCGGCCACCCACAGCTTGCGGTAGACGACGCGGGCGCCATCGCCGTCGACGGCCAGCATGGCGATGTGAGCGCGGCCCGCCTCCCCGTCAACCGGAGCGCCGACCAGGGCCACCGCACCCGTCCGTGCACACGCCTCGACGATCGGGAGCAAGCGCTCGTCGTCGACTCTGACGGCAGCGGCGTCGAGCTCGTAGCCGGTCAGCGACAGCTCGGGGAAGACGACGACGCGGGCTTGCGCTCGCCGCACGGCATCGGCGTGCGCGGCCGCGTTGGCGCGGACATCGTGGGGAACGCAACGCGGCTGCGCCACCGCCACCGTGATCGGTGCCGTCACGCGTCCTCGGTGGTCCACCAGCCGGGCTGCATCTCGGCGTCGTTCTCGCGGTGCTCGCCAAAGGCCAGCATCTCCAGGCCCTCGTCGCCCGCTTCCCACTCGCGCATTGCGCCGGGCGCGACGTACACGACATCGTGGGCGGCGACCGGGAAGATCTCGTCGTCGACCTTGAACCGGCCGGCTCCGGCGAGGACCACGTACACCTCCTCCTGATGCTCATGGCGGTGACCGAACCCGACGCGACGTCCGGAGTTCATCTGGTAATGGGTCAGGCCGATGTTCTCGGCTCCCAGAGCCTGGCGGGCGAAGCGTGCCTGCCCCATGTCGGACATTCCGAAGTCAGGGGCGAGGTCCTTGACCTCGGTGATGTTTACCTTGCTGTATGTGGTCATGGTCGAAACCTACCCCGCGGACGAGTAGCTTGCGGGCATGAGCGACCGCCTGGAGCGCTATCGCGGCAAGCGCGACGCCACACGGACGCGCGAACCGGGCGTGCGGCGGTCGCCGGGCGGCAAGCGGCGGGGCAAAGGCAACGCACCGCGGTTCGTGATCCAAAAGCACGCGGCCTCCAGCCTGCACTACGACTTTCGGCTCGAGGTGGATGGGACCCTGCGATCGTGGGCGGTCCCCAAGGGCCTCTCGACCGACCCGCGGGCCAAGCGGCTGGCGGTCGAGGTCGAGGATCACCCGCTCGAGTACGCCGACTTCGAGGGGCGAATCGGGGAGGGCAACTACGGGGCCGGCGCCGTCATCGTCTGGGATGCCGGCACATACCGAAATCTCGACGACGAGCACTCGATGGCGGAGGCGATCGACGCCGGGCATGTCAAGGTCTGGCTCGAGGGTAAGAAGCTCGACGGCGGCTGGACGCTGCAGCGCACGCGCGGCGGCGCCAAGCCGCAGTGGCTGATCATCAAGCGCCGCGACGAGGCCGCCGACGCCCGTCGCAACCCCGAGAGCACGCAGCCGGAGTCGGTCAAGACCGGACGCACGGTGGAGCAGGTCGCCGCGGACGAGGCCGAGGAGTGAGCGGTGCGCGTCAGCCGGTCCGGGCGACGGCCGCGGCCCGGGCGCTGGACGCCCTGAAGGTGGCCGAGCGCGAGCGTCTCGTGCAGGCGCCCGCCCCCACCCAGGCGGCCGTGATGAAGGCGGTGCTGACCAAGGAGAGGTTCAGCGACCCGGCGTGGATCTTCGAGCGCAAACTCGACGGGGTGCGGTGCGTGGCCATCCGCGACGGCGAGAAGGTGCGGCTGCTGTCGCGCAACGACTTGTCGCTGAACGGGCGCTATCCGGAGGTCGCCGAGGCGCTGGAGCGCGAGCCCTGCCGCCGGTTCGTGATCGACGGGGAAGTGGTGGCCTTCGAGGGCAGCCAGACCAGCTTCGCCCGCCTCGCCGCCCGTCATCAGCACTACGTGCCGGTGTTCTTCTACGTGTTCGATCTCATGTGGCTGGAGGGCTATGACGTGCGCGGACTCGGGCTGCGAACGCGCAAGCGTCTATTGCGGACGTCTTTGAGCTTCCACGACGCCGTACGGCTGACGCCCCACCGCAATACCGACGGCGAGGCATTCTTCACGCAGGCCTGTCGCAAAGGCTGGGAGGGGCTGATCGCCAAGCGGGCCGACAGCGTCTACACGACCTCGCGCTCGCGTGATTGGCTGAAGTTCAAATGCGAGTCCGGTCAGGAGCTGGTGGTCGGTGGCTTCACCGCCCCGCGCGGCTCCCGGACGGAGTTCGGAGCCCTGCTGCTCGGCTACTACGCCGACGGCGAGCTGCGCTACGCCGGCAAGGTCGGCACCGGGTTTGACCAGGTCACGCTGAAGGATCTCGGCCGACGGCTGCGAGCGCTGCGCCGCTCCGATTCGCCGTTCGCCGACGCGGCCGATATCCCGTCTCGCGGCGTGACTTGGACCGAGCCCGAGCTGGTGGCCGAGATCGGGTTCACCGAGTGGACCAGCCACGGCCGCGTGCGCCACCCTCGTTTCCAGGGCCTACGCGACGACAAAGCCGCTCGCGAGGTTGTCCGCGAGGCTAAGTGACAACTAGGTGAAGCTCGCCTGGTCGGCCGCGTAGTACGGGCCTTCGACCGCGTTGATGACACCGATCGTCAGCTCATGGCCCGATCGCTTCCAGCTGCAGAAGGTGTGGCCGAGGGCGCCCTGGCAGCCCTCGAAGCTCCATCCCTGAGTTGGACTCTGAGCGAAGATCTCGTTGACCCCCTGCGGCGTGGCGTTCTTACCCGCCTGCTGGCGGTTGTTTGACTCCCAGGCGTTGAACACGTCCTTGGCTGCCGTCTGTGGGTCGGGCGCGGCGCAGATACCCGTTGACCAGGTGGTTCCAGGTGTCTGGTCCGACGATCCCGTCGACGCTCAGGCCCAGCAGCTGCTGGAACGCGCGCACGGCGGCGTCGGTGTCAGGTCCGAAGCTGCCGTCGACCGCCAGCACCTGACCATCGCCCCGGCCGTGGATCTGACT
Source organism: uncultured Solirubrobacterales bacterium (assembly GCA_963754375.1). Taxonomy (GTDB): domain Bacteria; phylum Actinomycetota; class Thermoleophilia; order Solirubrobacterales; family Solirubrobacteraceae; genus Palsa-465. The sequence continues at coordinate 112,146 of CAVWFX010000027.1, read as the reverse complement.
CTGAACCGCGCGCACGGCATCACCGTTGCTTCCCTGCTGCACCTGGATGATCAGCTTCGGCCACGTCTGTGGTCCCACGATCCCGTCGACGCCCAGCCCCTGGGAGGACTGGAACGCCTCCACCGCCGCCTTGGTGTTCGGACCAAAGATCCCGTCCACGTTGGTCGAGTGTCCGTGCGCGGTAACCAGGTACTGGACGCTCTTGACGTCCTCACCCGTCGAACCATCCTGCTCCAGCGGCCATGTAAGCGCCATCTCGGTTCCCCTTTTCCGATGATCTGGGACGAACTTAACCACCGCCCGGACTCCGGTCAAGGTACGGTGAGGCGCCCGCAGCGGGTGTAACGGCTCAGATGCTGAGCCCGCCGTCGACGACCAGGGTGTGTCCGGTCATGAACGCGCTCTCGTCGCTGGCCAGGAACACCACCGCCTGGGCGATCTCGTCGGGAGTGGCGTGTCGGGCCAGCGGGATCATCTGCTCGAAGACCTTCGCCGACTCCTCGCGCGATCTGGCCGATGGCCTCGACTTCGATCGCGTGTTGGAACTCGTTATCGGTGGGGCCCGGATGCAGCGAGTTGACGCGGACGCCCTTGGCCGCCATCTCCTTCGCCGCGGTCCGCATCAGCCCGACCACCGCGTGCTTCGATGTGGCGTAGGCGGCGATCCCCTGATCGGAGGTCACCCCCACCACGCTCGAGTTGATGATCAGGCTACCGCCAGGCTCCCATCACCGCCAGCGCGTGCTTGGCCACCAGGAAGCTGCCCAGCACGTTGACCGCCATCACCCGCTCGAACACGTCAATGGGGTAATCGGTCACCGGGGCCACGGTGCCGAACACGCCGGCGTTGGCGAAGGCCACGTCCAGCCGCCCGAATCGGCGCACGGCCGCATCGACGGCGGCCTCGACCTGCTCCGAGCTGGTCACGTCGGCCACCATCCATTCGGCGCCGACGGCGCCACCGGCGTCAGCCAGCACTGCCTCGTCGACGTCGGTGATCATCACCTGCGCACCCTCGGCCCGGAAAGCGCGCGCCGTGGCCAGCCCGATGCTGCCGGCGCCGCCGGTGATCAGCGTCGCCTTGCCGGAAAGACGGTCCATCGGCCGATGCTCCCCGATCGCCGCCGGGCAGTCAAACCGGCGGGCCCAAATCGGCTACGGTTTACCCGTATGGACCGGGGTGCGCCGATAGATCCGGCGAGCAGTCCACGGTGGGCGATCACGGGGCGGATTGTCACCATGGACTCGGGCTCGACGGTGATCGCGCGCGGGACCGTGTGGATCAATGACGGCGCCATCGCCACCATCACCACCGACGCCAACGCCGTGCCTGAGGGCTTTGACGGTGTGAGTCCGCTTGACACCGGCGGAACCGTGTTCCCCGGGCTGATCGAGCTGCACAACCACCTCGCCTACGACATCCTGCCGCTGTGGTCGGTGCCGTCGCAGTTCACCAACCGCGACGTCTGGGGCAACAGTGCCGACTACCACAGGCTCGTCACGGCTCCGATGGAGACGATCGGCGAGGCGAAGGAACTGCTGCCGGCCCTGGTGCGCTACGTCGAGGTCAAGGCGCTGGTCGGTGGCGTCACCACCACGCAGGGCCTACCCCTGTTCAGTGCCCCCGGATTGATCCGCTACTACCGCGGCATCGTGCGCAACGTCGAGGAGACCCGCGATCCTGCGCTGCCCGCGGCTGCCGCCCGCATCGCCGATGTCGACGCCCGTGACTCGCAGGGATTCATGGCCGAGCTGGGCAAGCACAAATGCTTTCTGTTGCATCTGAGCGAGGGCACCGATGCCGCCGCCTACGCCCATTTCCAGGCGTTGAAGCTCCCCGGGGGTGGATGGGCGATCACCCCATCGTTGGCCGGAATCCACTGCGTGGCTCTGAAGGCCGCTGACTTCACGATCATGGCCGCGGCCGGCGCCTCGATGGTGTGGTCGCCGTTCAGCAACCTGCTGCTCTACGGCCAGACCGCCGACGTGGCCGCCGCCAGGCAGGCCGGAGCCCCAGACGCGCCGCTCAAGATCGGGCTGGGCTCGGACTGGTCGCCGACCGGCAGCCGCAGCCTGTTAGCCGAGCTCAAGGTCGCGCGCGTCTACAGCGAGAACAGCGGCAACGTGTTCAGCGATGAGGACATCGTGCGGCTGGCCACGGTTAACGGCGCTCACATCCTCGGCTGGCAGGACCAGCTCGGCACGATCGAGCCCGGCAAGCGCGCCGATCTGACCGTGCTGTCCGGTCAGTCGGATCCTCCCTACGCGCAGGCGTTTTCCGGTGATGAGCGCCGGGTGCAGCTGGTGGTCATCGACGGGACGCCTCGCTACGGAACGGCGCAGCTGCTCGCCGCCGACGGACCGGATCTGGAGCAGATCCAGATCGGTGGGGAGGCCCGCGTCCTGTACCTCAAGCAGGAACAGGAAGATCCCGATGTGGCGGCGGTGACCTACGGCCAGGCGCAGTCACAGCTCAAGGACGCCCTGCAGAACATCAAACAGATTCGGCTCGAGCAGGAGGCCAGGCTCAAGGCTCCGCCGGCGGCGCGGGCCGCCCTACAAGGAGACGGCCCGCGACTGGCCCTCGACGAGTTCGAGCACACCGACTTCACCCAGCGCCCGCATCTGCCGCTCGACGGGGTCGCCACCGGACCGACCGACCGGGCCGCCGCCGCGGCGGTGCCGATCTCCTCGCTGCTCGAGCCGATCACGCTTGACTCGCTGACCGTCGCGGATGATCCCGGCTTCCTGGACCGGGTGGCGGCCGAGAAGAATCTGCCCTCCTGGCTGGCTCCGGGGTTGAAGCGCCTGTATCCGGTGTGAGAGCCGCCGCTGATCGCCACCGACAGTCAGCCCTGCACGAAGCCATAGGCCTTGAGGGAGAGTCGCCCGGGCACCGGTCCCGGGCGACCTTCCCAGCCGGTCAGACGCGGGGAGCGGTGACGGCGCTGGCCGGCACCTCCTCCACCTCTTCAGGCGTCTCCACGCGGCCGCTGGGCAGCCCGCGGATGGCGACGAAGAAGGTTGCGGCCATCACCGCGGCCATGATGTAGAAGACGGTCTGGGTCGAGTGGGCAAAGGCGAGCTGCACGTCGTGAACCAGTGCGTGCGGCTGTGGGCCTCCGCTCGACTGCGATCCGGCGCCGCTGCTCCCGAGCGAGGACGCCACTCCGTGCGCGACGTTCGACGGGACGCCGTGCTTGGTCAGCGCCTTGGTCACATTGGTGGTGTCCTGGGTGACGAGGATCGCGCCGAGCACCGCCAGCCCCAGGCTGGCGCCGAAGTTGCGCGAGGTCTGGGTGATGCCGGTGACCTCGCTGTAGCTCGAGCTGGGGGCGCGGTTCACCGCGTCGGTGCTGGCCGTTCCCAGCATCAGGCCGATGCCGGCGCCGGCGATGGCGATGTACAGCGCCTGGGCGCTCACCGACAGGTCGGTGAGCTTGCCCGCCAGCAGAAAGAACCCCACGGCGCTGATCGCGCAGCCCAATACCACCGCCGGCTTGGCACCGCGGTTGTCGAGGATGCGGCCGCCGATCTGAGCCGCGATCACGAATCCGATGAAGAAGTACAGGATGTAGAGGCCGGCGTTGGAGGAGCTCTGGCCCAGCGACACCTGGGAGTAGACGCTGCCGAAGAAGAAGAACGGCACGAACACCACGGACATCAGCGCGAGCACGATGTTCTCGACCGCGAACGCCCGGTTCTGGAAGATCTGCAGCCGCAGCAGCGGGGAGTCGGTGCGCTGCTCCCAGGCGACGAAGGCGACCATCAGCAGCAGGCCGGCGATCACGCATGCCCAGGTGGCCGCGCTTGACCAGCCCCACACGCCCGACTCCTGCAGGCCGAGGACGATCAGGCCCATGGCGCCCGTGATCAGCACCGTGCCCCTGTAGTCCAGCTTCTGTGGCCTTTGCACGTTGTCGGGCTGCGAGCGCCAGATCAAGAACAGCGCGATCAGCGCCACCGGAATGTTGATCCAGAAGATCGAGCGCCAGGTCCACTGGGTGAGATAGCCGCCCGCGATCGGGCCGATGGCGGTCAGGCCGCCCGAGATGCCGAAGAAGATGGCCATCGCCTTGCCGCGCTCCCGCAGCGGGAACGAGGCCACCACGATCCCGACCGCCGCCGGGAACATCAGGGCGGCGAACGCGCCCTGGACCACGCGGAAGAAGATGATCCACGCCTGAGCGATGCTGCCAGTGGGGGTGAAGCCGCAGAACGCGGACGCGGCAGCGAACCCGATCACGCCGATCACGACCATCCGGCGCCGGCCGAGGACGTCGCCGAGCTTGCCACCGAAGGCGAACAGCGCCGACAGGGCCAGCAGGTACCCGTTGATGATCCACTGCGATCCGGTCGCGGTGAGCGACAGGTCCTTCTGAAGACTCGGGATCGCGATCGCCACGATCGTCTGGTCGATGAAGGTCATCGCGACGGCGAACACCATCGCGGCGAGGACGAGGTTCTTGTTGGCCGCGCCCCGGTGAGCCGGCGAGTTACTGCCGTGGGTCGCGGCGGACTGGTCAGTCATCAGCGGTGCCCCCCGATCGTCGTGCCGCCGGGAAGGGCGGCGGGTGATGAATGAGTCTTCTTATACGCACAACGAAAACTGGCTTATGTCACAGACAAGCGTGTCCGACAAGCGTCGGCCTCCCGCCCAAAGACTTTAATCCGAGGGCGGCTACGTCATAGTGCTGACACCGCTTTGAGGAGGAATGAGCGGCCGGCGTGACAAGGAGGCGACCATTCCGTCAGACGCCGTCAAGCCAACGCCAGATTCCGTCCCGGCCCCCTGGGCCGCCGACCGACCGCGGCCGCATACCGAGCTCAGCTGGTTGCTGCGGATGCCGATCAGCTTCTTCTCGATCCCGTTCGGCATCGCCGGGCTGGCCTACACCTGGCGTCTGATGGCCGACTCCTACGGCAGCCCGCCGTGAGTCTGCTGGTGGCGGTGATCGCCGCCCGATCCGTGATCGAGCTCGTCCGAGGCCGGTTCCTGCCCGCGATTGACATCGTCGCCGGAATCACCTCGCCGACGGGTCCCCAACCCGAGGAAATGGAGACGGTGAGATGAGCGCAGCCGACGAGATCGTCACCAAGGACAGCCCGCGTTCGGTGAACGAAACCGTGACCCGGCTGTCAGACCTGGTGGCCAGGAACGGCCTCAAGCTGTTCACGGTGGTCGACCACAGCGGCGAGGCCGAGGCCAGCGGGCTCCAGCTGCGCGACACCAAGCTGGTGATCTTCGGCAGCCCCGTTGCCGGCACCCCGGTGATGGCGGCGGCGCCGCTGGCCGCGCTCGACCTGCCGCTCAAGGTGCTGGTGTGGGATGACGGCGGCCAGACGAAAGTGAGCTACCTGGCGCCCGCGGCGCTGGCCGCGCGCCACCAGTTGTCCGAGGAGCTGGCCGGCCGGCTGGCGGGGATCGAGAAGCTCACCGACGCGCTGGTGGCTGCGGGGGGTTGAGGCGCGGCTTGTGCCCGGTCCGCCGCCGGCACGTTTGCTCCTCTCCTTGCCGTGACTTGACAAAACTAAGATCCTTAGGTAATTTCCTAAGCAGCTTAGGAATCCACCGCCACCACCCCGCGAAGAACGGAGAACCGACCATGAAGACCACTCGCATCAACGACCGTCTCACCCAGCTGACCCGGCTGAGCTTCGTCAACGCCTACCTGGTGCGGGAGGACGATGGCTTCACGCTGGTCGACACCTGCGTGTCGCGCAGCGGCAAGTCGCTGCTGGCGGCCGCCCGAGCAGGCCGGAGCGCCGATTCGCAGGATCGCGCTGACCCACGGTCACGGCGACCACGTGGGCTCGGTTGACGAGCTCAAGCGCAGCCTTGGCGACGACGTGCAGGTGCTGATGCCCGAGCTCGACGCGCGGATCCTGGCCGGCGAGAAGGTGATCGACGGCCGCAAGGTCACCGGCAGCTGGCCGAAGGTGGAAACCCGGCCGGACGCGACGCTGACCGCCGGCGACCGGGTCGGCAGCCTCGAGGTGGTCCCCAGCCCCGGCCACTCGCCAGGCCACGTGGCCTTCATCGACACCCGGGATCGGACGCTGATCGCCGGAGACGTGTTCACGACGATCGGCTCGGTGGCGGTGTCCAACCACTTCTACTGGCGCTTCCCGCTGGCGGCGATGGCGACGTTCAACAAGGCCCAGGACCTGGAATCGGCGCGGGCGCTGCGGGCGCTGGACCCGGCGCTGATGGTGGTCGGCCATGGTCAGGCCGTCCGCACGCCCGCGGCGGCGATGGACGCGGCCATCGCCCGGGCCGCCGGCTGATGCCGCGCGCGGGCCTTCACTCCGAGACGGTGGTGGCCGCCGCGGCCGAGCTCGCCGACACCGAGGGCCTGGAAGCGGTGACCCTGGCACGGCTGGCCGAACGTCTCGGGGTCCGCTCGCCGTCGCTATACGTTCACGTCAACGGCCTGGGCGATCTGCGACGGCGGCTGGCCGCGCGCGGCGCCCGGAGCCTCGCCGAGGGGCTGGCCGTCGCCGCCGCCGGCAAGGCCCGTGGCGATGCGCTGCACGCGGTGGCCGAGACCTACCGCAGCTTCGCCCGCGACCATCCCGGGACCTACGCCGCCATGCAGCGGGCGCCCGACGAGGACGCCGGCGAGATGGCGGCTGCCGGGCGCGAGCTGGTCGGGGTGATCGTGGCCGTACTGCAGGGATACGACATCGCCGGCGACGAGGCGATCCACGCCGTGCGGGTGGTGCGGGCGGCGCTGCACGGGTTCGTCTCGCTCGAACGCGAGCAGGGCTTCCGGATCCCGCTGGCGGTGCAGGAGAGCTACGAGCGCCTCATCGACGTCCTCGATCGCGGCCTGGCCGGTGGCGTATTCGGGCCCGCTGGGTCGGGCTAGCATCCTGGCCGTGACCTCCGACGTCACCGTCACCGACAATCCCGCCGCCGCCCGCTACGTGATCGACGCCGACGGCGAGCGCGTCGGCCTGCTCAGCTACCGGCTCGACGGCGACCAGCTCGCGCTCATGCACGCCGAGATCCAGCCCGCGGTGGGGCGGCACGGGCTCGGGTCACAGCTGGTCGGCTTCGCCCTCGACGATGCCCGCGCGCGGGGTCTGCAGGTGCTCCCGTATTGCCCCTTCGTGCGCGCCTACATCGTGGATCACCGTGAGTACCGGGACCTGGTGCCCGAAGCCAGCCGCGCGCGCTTCGGGCTCTGACCCACGTCCCGGGTTCAGCCCCGGAGTGTCACGCCCGCACTCAACCGCCTATCCCAGCCCGGACGTCGGCGGCGCCGGCGCCGGGACCCTGACCACCCGCGCCGGCGGGGTCCGGCTGCCCACCCGGATTGCCTTGAGCAGTGCCTGGGCCAAGAGCGCCTGACCGGTATACGTCGGATGGATGCCGCAGTTGCCGACCTGACCGTTGAGCTGGGTGATCAGTCCGGCCAGGCAGGGCTGGTTCGCGAAGCGCACCGAGGCCGTCTGGAAGATCCCGTAGCCGTCGGCGACCTCAGTGTGGAACGGCTTGGCGGCGCTGTCGAGGGTGCGGTTGAGCAGTAGCGACAGCGAATTCGACAGCGGGCTGGCGTAGTTCAGCGAGTAGTAGTTGACGATCGCCAGCTGGCCCGAGTAGCCCGCCTTGTTGCGGATCGCCGACAGCGTCTGCGTGACGTGCTTGAAGATCTCGGCGGCCAGCGCCTTGAGCTCCGCCGCCGAGCTGCAGCCGTCCTTGGACGTCTCTTCACACAGGAAATCGTCGTTGGCGCCGATCATCAGCGACACCAGCCTGACCCCCGGGTGTGCCCGCAGGAACGAGACCGCGTAGTTCAGCTGCGAGCCGGAGTACTTCACGTGCAGAGGGAAGTCCTTGCGGTATCCGTTCTCGCAGGCGAGGGTGTCCTTCTCGTTGATGAGGCTCTCCGAGGTCTCTCCCGGACAGGCGAGGTTGGTCACCTTCAGGCCGAGTGCCGCCCCCAGCTGCTCGGGGTAGGCGACGAAGCTGGAGGCGTCGTGATAGTTGGGCGTCGGCTGCACCCCAGCCTCCTGATAGCCGAAGGTCACCGAGTCGCCGAGGGCCACGTAGCCCGATCCGCGCGTCACCGGCGTCCGCGGCGTCACCGCCGGCACCAGCCGCGCGGGTGCGGTGCGTGTGGTGGCAAGCGCGGCGGAGGCGCCGCCGGCGAAGACCGCGACCCCGGCCGCCAGCGCCACCAGCATCGATAGCCGCCGACCGCGGCTCAGTCTGTTCTCAGCTCTCATCCGTGGTTGCATCCCTTCCTCCTCTGTCCTCGTCCTCTATTCACCCTGTGGCGGCACCGGCCTCAACAGGATCGCAGTCTCCCGCGGCCAACGGCGCACCGACCAGCGCACCGGCCGCACAGCTCTCCGCGGTCACCTCGGTTTTCCGCCGGCCCTGCAGAGCCAGACCGCCAAACCCGGCCGCCGTCAGCAGCCCGGCGCCGATCCCCATCGCCAGATGAAAGGCATCCTCGGAAGCCGCGGCGGCGGCATGGGAGACGAACTGGCGCTGCGAGGGCGGCACGGCGCTGGGCCTGACCCGGCCGAACGTCCGCCGCTTGGCCTGCAGGACGGCCGGCTGGCTGTAGGCGGGCAGGCGGCCGCCGAGGCGCTGATCGAGCAGTTGGGCGTAGTAGCCGGACACGATGGCGCCGACGGCGCACACGGAGATCAGCGCCGCGGTCCGGGCGATGGCGTTGTTGACCGCCGAGGCGATGCCGGCGTCGGCCTCATCGACGTCGGCCAGGACGGTGGCGGTGAGCGGTGAGACGCTGAGAGCCAGCCCGAACGAGAACACCAGCATGGCGGGGAGCACATCGCCGACCAGGGACACCGAGGTCCCGTAGCGCTGCATGAGGCCGAACCCGGCCGCGACCATGAACGGGCCCACGATCAAGAACGGCCGGGGGCCGAAGCGGTCGGCGAGCTTGCCCACCCGGGCCGAGAACAGGAACATGACCACGGTGGGGATCACCCCGGTGACACCTGACTTCAGCGCGCTGTAGCCGGCCACCTCCTGCAGGTAGATGGTCACGAAGAAGCCGAGCAGGCCGATTCCGCCGTACATGGCGAAGGTCTGCGCGTTGGCCACCGAGAAGTTGCGCCGGCGAAACAGGGCCAGTGGCAGCATCGGCGCCGGCGCCCGCGACTCGTAGACGATGAAGCCCGTGAACACCACGACGCCGCCGAACAGCGCCGTCAAGACCGCCGGGTCTGACCAGCCGAGCACTGGCTGCTCAATCAGCCCGAACGCGATCCCCGCCAGCCCGGCGGCGGCCAGCACCGCGCCGATCCAGTCGATGCGCTCGCCGACCGCGGAGCTGGCCCGGCCGGGCACCGCCCGGGCCAGGATCAGCGCCACGATCACGAGCGGGACGTTGATCAAGAAGATCCAACGCCACGACGCCGAGTCCACGATCTGGCCCCCGATCAGGGGTCCGGCCAGAATCCCGATACCGCCCCACGCGGTCCATTTTCCGATGGCAGCACCGCGCTCCTCCTTGGGGAAGACGGCGACGATGATGGCCAGCGCAGCCGGGGTCAGCAGCGCGCCCGAGACCCCCTGCAGCGCTCGGGCCACGATCAGCACGCCGACCGTCGGCGCGGCCGCGCACAGCGCCGAGCCGATCCCGAACCCGGCCACGCCGGCGGTGAACACGCGGCGCTCGCCGAGCCGGTCGGTCAGCGTTCCGGCCAGCAGGATCAGCGCGCTGAGGGTCAGCAGATAGGCGTTCGAGACCCATTGCTGAGCGGCGAAGCCGCCGCCCAGGTCCCGACTGATCGCCGGCAGGGCGACGTTGACGGCCGAGGAGTCGACGGCGGCGATCGACGAGGCCAGAATCGACGCGACCAACGAGAGGCGCTTGACCGATGCGCTGGCTCCGGCCGAGGGCCGGGTGCCGCCAGTCACCGACTCGGAGCCGGAGGCCACCTCAGCGTGCCGCCGCGTTGAGCGGCACCCGGACCCGGAACACGGTTCGCCCGGGACGCGAGTCGACGTTCAGACTGCCGTGGTGGCGCTCGACCACGATCCGTCGCGCCGTATCCAGCCCAAGCCCGGTGCCCTGGCCCACGTCCTTGGTCGTGAAGAACGGGTCGAAGACGCGGTCGCGGATGTCGTCGGGAATTCCGGGGCCGTTGTCGGCGATGTCGACCTCGGCGCAGTCGCCGTCGGCGCGAGTGGTGATCGTTATCTGCCCCTCGTCGCCGAGCACCTCGATCGCGTTGGCCAGCAGGTTGGTCCACACCTGGTTGAGCTCGGCGCCGTGAGCGGTGAGCTTGCCCAATGAGGGGTCGTAATCGCGCTCGACCACGATGTGGGTGTGCTTGAGTTTGTGGCCGAGCATGGTCACCGTCGACTCCAGCCCCTCGCGCACGTCGGCCTCCACGATCCCACCGCGATCCATGTAGGCGTAGGTCTTGACCGCGGTGACGAGCTTGGTCATCCGCTCGGTCGACTCGGTGAGCTCGGCGGCGAGCTGGCGCGCCGACAGGGACGCGGCGATCCAACGGACAGTGGCCTCGGTGGCGGGGCCGGCGATCTCTCGGATCTGGTCCACGAAGGCTCGGTCGACGCCGGCGGCGGCCAACGGTTCGACAAGCTCCCAGTACTCGCCCACCCCCACCTCATCCAGGCAGTCGGACAGTTCGTCGATGGCGTCGGCGCGCTCGAGCTCGCCGAGGTCAGGCTGGTCGGCGACGGCGAGCGCCTGGCGCTGCAGATCTACCAATCGTGCGGCCTCGGCTCGCTCCAGCCCTGACTCGACGAACGAGCCGATGGTCGAGCTGAGCACCTCCAGCGCTTTAGCGAGGTCGTCGGCCGCCCGCCGGGCCGCGGTGGCGGGGTTATTGAGCTCGTGGGCCAGGCCGGCCGCCATCGTGCCCAGCGAGGCCAGTCGCTCCCGATTCTGCTCCATCTGGGTGATCCGCCCGATCACCGGCCGCACCTGGGCCAGCACCCGACGCAGCACCGGCCGGTGGGCAATGGTCAGCTCGACGAACGCATCGGGGGCGATGGTGGCCAGGCGCACCTCGGTTCGCGCTCGCAGCGTGACGCCCAGCGGCGTCTCCATCAGCGTGGGAATGGCCCCGATCCAGGTGGGTGCCACGTGGTCGGAAACCGGAGCCAGGGTGCCGCTGTCGTCAAGCAGCGCCTCCATCGTGCCCTCGAGGAGCAAGATGACCCCGTGCGAGCTCTGCCCCGCCTCACGGACGGTCACGCCGGCGGGGTGCCGCGAGATGTCCGCCGCGTCGGCCCACTTCTGCAGCTGGGTGGCATCGAGCTCGGCGAACAGGTCAAACTGAGCCAGCTCCTGCACCGAGGGGTGTTCGCTCATGCCTCGGCCAAATACTCGTGGATCAGCGACACCGCCATCGAGCCCTCGCCGACGGCGCTGGCCACCCGCTTGATCGACCGTGACCGCACGTCGCCGGCCACGAACACGCCGGGCACGCTGGTCTCGAGCGGGCGGGGTTCGCGGGGCAGTGGCCAGCCGTGCTCGCGTACCTCCGCGCCGGCGAGGATGAACCCGCGCTCGTCGCGGGCGACAACTCCGTCGAGCCAGTCGGTTCGGGGCAGGGCGCCGATGAACACGAAGCAGGCATCGACGTCTACCGTGCGTTCCTCGCCGTCGGGCCCGCGGAGCCGCAGCCGCTTCAGCCGGCCGTCCTCGCCTTCGGCGCCGGTGGCCACGGTCTGCGTGAGCACCTCGACGTTCTCGGAGCTCGCGATCTGATCGATCAGATAGTGCGACATTGATTTGGCCAGTGAGTCGGCGCGCACCACCATCGTCACGCGGCTGGCGTAACCGCTGAAGTAGACGGCCGCCTGGCCGGCGGAGTTGGCGCCGCCGATCACCACCACGTGCTGCTGCGCGCACGATCGCGCCTCGGTCAGCGCGGCTCCGTAGTAGACCCCGGCACCGGTGTAGTCGTCGAAGCCCGGCGCCGGCATCCGCCGGTAGGAGACCCCGGAGGCGACGAGCACGCAGTTGGCGCTCAGCTGAACGCCGCCGGTCAGCTCGACGATTCGCCCGGCTCCCTCGGCCCGCAGCGAAACGGCGTCGGAGACGCTGAGCAGCTCGGCGCCCAGGCGCCGGGCCTGAGTGGTGGCGCGCCGGGCCAGGTCGGATCCGGACAGCCCGTTGGGAAAGCCCAGATAATTCTCGATCCGGCTCGACTGACCGGCCTGACCGCCGGGTGCCTCGCGCTCGACCATCACCGTCCGCAGCCCTTCGGAGGCGCCGTATACAGCGGCCGCCAGGCCCGCCGGGCCGCCGCCGACGATGACCAGGTCGTAGTGATCGGCGACCGGCTGGCTCACCACTCCGAGCCGCTCGGCCAGCTCGAGCACGGTCGGGCGCTCGAGCACCGAACCGTCCTCCAACAGCGCCACCGGCAAGCGCTCATCGGGCACCCCGGCGACCGCGAGCAGCTCGCGTGCCTCGCTGTCGCGCTCGACGTCGAGCCAGCGGCCGGGAATGCGATTGCGGGCCAGGAAGTCCCGCAGGTCGTGCGTGTCCTTGGAAAACCGGTGACCGATGACCCGTACGCCGCCCGCCTCCAGCGCCGCTCCCGCCTCCCACGTCTCGAGCAGATCTCCGACGACCGGGAACAGCTGCTCCTCGGGCGGATCCCATGGCTTGAGCAGGTAGTAGTCAAGCGAGACCTCGTTGATCGCGGCAATCGCCGCCTCGGTGTCGGCGTAGGCCGTCAGCAGCACGCGCTTGGCATCAGGGAACAGCTTGCGTGCCTGGACCAGGAACTCGGTCCCCTCCATGCCGGGCATCCGCTGGTCGGCGATGATCAGTGCCAAGGGGTCGCCGCGACGGCGCAGATCGCCCAACAGCTCCATCGCCGCCGGGCCCGAGTTGGCGCGCAGAATCCGGTAGTTCTCGCCGAACCCGCGCCGGAGATCCCGGGCCACGGCGGCGAGCACCGCGGGCTCGTCGTCGACGGCCAGGATCGCCGCCCGTCGCTGTTCCACTGGCCCCAAGGTGGTGCCTCAGGACAGCATCGGCGACGGCGGAATCCGCGTCGACCCCGTCACCTCGGGGATGATCATCGCCACCTCGTCGACGAAGCACCAGCTCCAGTCCTCGCCCGGCTCCAGCGAGCGGATCAGCGGGTGCTCGCTGCCGGCGGCGTGGCGGCTGGCGTGTCGATTGGGTGAGTCGTCGCAGCAGCCGACGTGGCCGCACTCAAGGCAGATGCGCAGGTGAAGCCACACGCCGCCTTCGCGCAGGCAGTCTTCGCAGCCGTCGACGGCGGGCGGCAGCTCGGTGACGGTGATGGTGTTGAGGTGCGTGCAGGACACGCCAGAAGAGGTCATGGTTTCAGCATCGCAAAGTCGTCAAGGGGCACCTGCGCCGCCGGGAACCGGACCCTGCCGTCGACCCGCAGGCGCACCGTGTCCCCGACCCTGGGCGCCGGGAGGGCGGCGACTGTGAAAAGGCGACCGGTGGCGAGCTCCAGTTCGAGGCGGAAGCCGTCCTCGAGCGCGACCGCCCCCGCGACCCGCGCCTCGAGCGGGCCGGCGGGGTCGAGCACGACGTCGGGAGGGCGCGTCAAGACGGTCTCGCCCCGCTCGGCCAGCCAGCCGTTGTAGCCGAGAAAGCGTGCCACCGCCGGCGTCGGTGGCAGCGCCAGGAGCTCCCGCGGCGGGCCGACCGCCACCAGCTCGCCCCCGATGAGGATCAGCAGCCGGTCGGCCAGCGCCCACGCCTCGGCGCGGTCGTGGACGACGACGAGCGTCGCCTGGGTATCGGATCGCAGGGCGGAGACGGAGTCCTGGAGCAGCGCACCCCGGACCTCGGCGTCGAGCCCGGCGAACGGCTCGTCGAGCAGCAGCACATCGGCCGCCAGCGCCAGGACGCGGGCCAGGTGAACGCGACGCCGCTCGCCTCCCGACAGCGTCGCGGCGGCGCGCTGGGCCAGGTGGCCGGCCCGCATCGTCGTCAGCCCCCCGGACGCTCGCCGTGCCCGCTCGGCACGCGGCACGCCCCACCAGGCGAGGGCGAGCTTGACGTTGTCGAGCACGCTGCGCCGGGCCAGATCCGGCGCCTGAAGGGCGGCGGCGACCCGTCCGTGGCGGACGATCTCCCCTTGCGTCGGGGCCAACGCTCCGCCGAGCGCGTCAACCAGGGTGCTCTTGCCGGCACCGTTGGGCCCCAGCAACGCGACCAGCTCGCCCGCGCGCAGCTCGAAGCTCACGTCATGCACGACCTCCCGATCGCCGCGGCGCAGGCTGACGTGCCGGCACTCGAGCAGCGCTCGCCCGGCGGCTGGCGTGTCCGTCAAGCGGATCCCGTCGCGGAACGGAAGCGCATCCGGATGCCGCCCCCCTGGTGCTGGAGCAGGCTGGCTATGCCCATGATGATCAGGATCAACCCGATCAGCACGATCGAGACAGCGACGGCCTCGTCGTAATGCGCGGCGTTGGCCTCGTAGAGGGCGGCGCTGGCCAGCGTCTGGTCATAGCCGTAGACGTTGCCTCCCACGATCACAATCGCCCCCACCTCGGCAAGGCCGGTTCCCAGTGCCGCCAGCAGTGCCGCCACGATGCCGATCCGCGCCTCGCGCAGGGCCAGTGCGCTGACCTGCAGCCGACCGGCGCCGAGCAGCCGGGCCTGGGCCACGAGCCCCGCGGGAAGTCCCTGAACCGCCGCCGCCGACAGCGCCACCACGTACGGAAGCGCCAACACCGTCTGGGCAACGAAGACGGCGCGTTTGGTGATGTTCAGGTGCAGCGGGCCCAGCGGGCCCTGGGGCACGAACAGCAGAAACAGGAACAGCCCCACCACCACCGGCGGCAGCGCCAGGCTGGCGTTGGCCAGAACCTGAAGCACCCCGCGGCCGCGAAAGCGCCCCAGCCCGATCGCCAGCCCGATCGGCAGCCCGATCACGGCGGCCGCGGCGGTCGCGATCGCCGCCACCTGGATGGTGAACCAGATGACCATCATCACGTCCTGGTCGCCGTGGGTGATCAGCGGCACCGCGCGTTGGAGGACCTCCCACAGCAGGTTCATCGCTCGACGGACCCCGCTGGCATCAGACGGCGGTGCGGAAGCGCAGGTGCAGGCCGCCCGCGCGCTGCTGGACGAATGTGAGGATGGCCATCAGTACCAGGATCAGGGCCAGGAGCACGAGCGAGATGCCGACCGCGTAGGGGTAATTGGCGTAGTCATTGACCTGCTGGACGACGGCGGTGGCCAGCGTCTGGTCGTAGTTCTGGACGTTGCCCCCGACGATGATCACCGCGCCGACCTCCGACAGGGAGGCGCCCAGCGCGGCGATGATCGCTGCCAGCACGCCGATCTTGGCCTCGCGCAGGGCCAGGACCGACAGATGACGCCGGCCGGCGCCGAGGATCCGCGCCTGGGCCAGCACGCCGGGTGGGAGTCCCTGGATCGCCGCCGCCGTGAGCGCGACGATGTACGGCAGCGCGAGGAATGTCTGGGCTATGTACACCGCGTTGATCGTGAATGCGTAATGCAGCGATCCGAACGGGCCCTGCGGGAGCACGAACAGCAGGACGAACACACCGACGATCACCGGCGGCAGGGCGAGGCTGGCGTTGGCGAGAATATGCAGCGCCCGGCGGCCGCGGAAGCGCCCCAGTCCGATCGTCAGCCCGATCGGCAGCCCGATGATGAGCGCCGCCGCGGTCGACACCGCCGCGACACGGATCGTGACCCTGGCAACCGCCAGGATGTATCCGTTCCCGCCGGCGATGAGCGGGATCGCGGTGCGGATCTCGTGCCAGATGAATCCCATCTCAGGGCTGTTTGGCTGATGGCGCGTTCTGGACGTAGACCAGCTGTCCGTTGGCGAGGCGGTAGACCACGCCGGCCTGGGTCCCGCGCCCGATCGTTCTCTGACCGGGCTTGGGCAGCGGGGCCACCTTCTGACCAGGCTGGATGCGGATCTCGTTAGGGGACGGTTGTGTGCAGCCCGTGCCTGGTGATCGTCGAGCTCAGGTGCAGCGACGACAGGGCGGCGAGCAGGAAGGCCACCGACAGCACGATCCCCAGGTCGAACAGGTTCACCAGGCCGTCGAGCGGGTCGCCGGCGCGGTCCTCCCGGCTGCGGGCGTTGGGCGTGACCGAGATCATCCGTCGCCTCCGGCCGGGCGCGGATCGCTGAGGATCGCCGCGACGTACTGGAGGTCCGACAGGTCCTGCCCGTACATCCGGTCGCGCGACAGCGAGAGGCCGAAGGCAACGGCCCCGATCAGCAGCCCGACGACGGTGACGCTGAAGGCCAAGCGCAGATTCTCGCTCAGCGCCGCCGTGTCGCCGTTCGCGAGTCCGCTCAGCGCCGGGGACAACGGGATCAGCGTCCCCATCAGGCCAAGCGCCGGGCCCGCGCGCACGAGCAGCCGCGTCCGGCCCAGTCGCCGCTGGGAGTCGAAGTCGAAATCGGCCAGCGCCTTGTTGAGCTGGTGGTCGCCCTCGGCGGTCCGCGCGTGGGCGACGATGAACGACAGCGTCGACGCCATCGCGGGGCTGCGCGGGATGCCACTGACCGCCCGCTCGGCCGCCGCGCGATCTCCGGTCAGCAGGGCGGCGCGGGCGTGATCGGCGCCCTCCAGCAGGCCGCGGAACCGACGCTTGCGCCGGCCAATCACCTCAACGATGTAACTGCCGAGCTCGAAGATCACCAGCGCCAGGGCGAGCAGAGCCAGGATGAGCACCGGGACCTCCAGCACGCTGGCGACATGGAAGATGACCTCGTCGATGTCGTGGGTGGTCAGGGCGAAGATCACGAGCACGTCGGCGATGGTGGCACGGGCAGGGTCTCAGCGGCGGGCAAACGCGGCTCGCCAGCGGCGGCGGCCACGCAGTTCCCACCAGGCGCCAAGTCCGAGCAGGAGGGCCACGGCGAGGCCGGCGGCCGGCGCGGCGAGGCTTCGCGAGCTCGTCGCCTGGCGAACCTGCGGTGGCGCCGCAGCGGCCGGCGTGGCGCGGACGAGCGGGCTGGAGCTCGCCGGCAGCGTGATCACGTCGCTGACCAGGCGTCCGGTCACCAGTGTCCCGACGGGCGCCGTCGGAGTGGCGCGCTTGGGCCGGCGGGGGGTGGTGTGATGCGGCGGCGGTGTGGTCGTCGTCGGGGTCGTCGTCGCCCCCGGGAGCGGGGTCGCGGCGGAGGCGGTCCCCGTCGTCGATTGCGTTGCCGTGGTCGTCGATGGCGTGGTCGACTGTGACGGGGTTGTCGATGCGCCGCTGCCTGAGCCGCCGGACTGGTGCGAGCCGCCCTCACCCCCCTGGTGGTTGCTGTGCTTGCCGTTCTCTGTGCCCGTCGGCGACTTGGACTTCGTCGGCTTCGTGCCCCCGGGCTGGTTCGTTTTGCCCGACGTCGATTTGTGGGGGGTTTGGAACAGGAGATTCCCCGT
Organism: uncultured Solirubrobacterales bacterium; assembly: GCA_963754375.1. Lineage (GTDB taxonomy): Bacteria > Actinomycetota > Thermoleophilia > Solirubrobacterales > Solirubrobacteraceae > Palsa-465. Next base: position 94,760 of record CAVWFX010000027.1, on the reverse strand, counting down.
GCCCCCGTTGCCGCCGTTGACCTCGCTCACCTGGACGGTCACGGGCCAGCTGCCGGCGGCGAACCGGTGCTTGGGGCTTACCTGCGACGAGGTGCCACCATCGCCGAAGTTCCAGGTCCAGCTGAGGTTGGACGCTCGGACCGTGACGCCCTCGGGCGTCTTCACGACGGCGTTGAACTGTGCCGTGGTCGCCGTCGCAGTCGAGGACAGCGTCGTGGAGGACGGAGTGACCTGCAGCGGCGCGCTGGCGTACACCACGAGCGTGATCGGGCTCCCGGTCTCTGTCACCTCGTCGCCGGCGTTGGCGTCGCCCGGACCCCGGTACGGGCGCACGTAAGTGGTCAGGTTCTCGTTCCCATCGACGGAGATCGCGGGCAGGGCGCCGGAATTCTGGTAAAGGCTCTGGTCATTGAGGTCGGCGTTGGAGAGCAGATCCTCGAAGCGGTGATTGGCACTGAGGACCTCGACGCCGTAGACGTCGCTGGATAGCAGCCCCAACCCGCAGCTGAGCACCGTGGACAGCGTCCATGACGTCGGCGTGAACTGGAAAGGCTGCGGGGGAGTGTTCCCGCCGGGGTACAGGTCGATCGGGTTGGGTCCGTCGTACGTCTGACAGGACGCCAGAGCATCGGTTCCAACCGTGGGATGGGTGACGGTGCCCTGCGTCGACGAATAAAACGTGGCGCTCACCACGTCCTGGGCGAAGGCCGCCGTCGGGCCGGCGCAGGCAAAGGCCGTCGCGACCACGATGGCGGGCACAAACGCCAACCGCCGCCCCAGGTGAGTCCTGGGGCGGCGGCCGGCGGAACTTCGTCGCTCGGTTGAGCGCAACGGCACCTACTTGACGTTAACCGTCCTGAGCCCGGTGTCGCTGGTGGACTGGCCCTTCTGCTTGTTCGTCAGGCGCAGCACCCACCGGAATCCGGTGCCGAGCTTGAAGTGCGCCGTGAACTTCGTCTTGCCGCGGCTCACCTTGACCTTGGTCTTCTCGCCGAACTTCGGCGGTCCGCCGGCGGTCTTCATGGCCAGCACCTCAATCGTGGCCTTGCCGGAGGGAGCGCCGGGCTTGATCTTGCCGGAGACGGTCATCTTTCCGCCCTTGCCGACCTTGACCGAGCTGAAGCTGATGCTCGTCTTCGGCTTGCCGCCCACGTTGATCTTGATGGTGCGGTTCGGCGCCGCCACCACCTGGCCCGGATCCGAGTACTGGGCCCGGATCAGCCAGGTGCCCTTTGCGAGCTTCGTCAGAGCCGATGCGAAGTTGGCATCGCTGCTGGCCAGCTTCACCGTCGCGACCTTCTTGAAGCCCTTCTTGGACTTGAACTGCTTGGCGAACAGCGTCGCTGTCGCCTTGACGTGGCCGGTTCCCGGGTTGACCTGCGAGCGGATCAGCGCCTGCCCTCCCTGATTTGTATTGCTCAGGGTGGTGATGATGCTGTGCACGGTGATCTTCGCGGGCGTCGTCGAGGCCGGCGAGAGCAGGTCGCCGAACACCGGGTTGAGGGTTGGTTCCTCAACCTTTGCGATCTGGTTGGTGGTGACCGCGTAGGACCCGTTGGTCGGGGGAACGAAGCTGACGCTGTAGTTGCCCGAGCCGTCGGTCTTGCCTGTTGCCACCTGCACCGGCAGGTTGTTGACGATCTTGCTGACCTGGACCGGCTCGCCGGACAGCACCGGGAATCCCAGCTGTGCGTTGGTCAGCGTTCCCGACAGGGTGATCTTTCGCCCCGATCGGGCAACGAAGGTCGACGGGATCTTCGGAGGGGTGAGCAACGGCGACGCCGTCGGCGTAAACGGCTTCCCCTGGTTGGCAAGGTAGGCGCCCACCTGGGCCTGCACCGACGGCGAGGTGATGTAGTTGAGGAAATCCTTGGCCGCCGGCAGATTCACCGTCTGGTTCGGCTTGCTCGGATTGATGATGTAGCCGTGGAAGTAGTTGACCAGTTCGAACTGGCCCCCGGGAGCATTGGCGGCGTTGTTCTCGGAGACGATCTTCAGCGCCGGAATGCTGCCGGCCGGATCGGTCCCGGACGCCAGATAGTGATACGTGCCGTTGTCGCTGAACACGTAGCACGAGTTGGGTCCGCTGGGATAGCCGTTGCACGCGTTGGCGTTCTGGACGTTGGGCCCCTGCGTCAGCCCGGTGGCCACATACCAGCTCGGCAGGGCCGCGCCCTTGGGCAGCGCGCCGCCCCCGGGGCACGGCTGTCCGGAGGCGGTGACGCCCTGACCGGCTGCGATCGGGGTCAGGCCTCCGCCGTTTGCGGAGCTCACCGCGCACAACAGCAGGCCCGACGGGCTGAGTCCGGAGTTCTGGACGAGCTGCCAGATGCCGTGCTCTGACACGGTGGTGCCGGGAGTGCCACCGCGGGACACGAATGTGGCCTTGGGCGTGTTGCCTCCGTTGATCCCGGCGGTGGCGACGTCCGCGAACGCCTGGGCGATGTTGTTGGACGCGTTTGTCGCTACCCCGGCTGGGTCCGACTGGGATCCGGCCAGCAGGAAGTTGTTGGTCCACAGCGCGCGGCCGTACTGCTCGTAGGAGTAACCATTCGCCACGAACTGATTTTCCAGCGACGCCGCGTGGACGATCAGGTTGCTGGCCCCCATCGAGCCGGACTCAGCCGACGCGATCGCGGCCCCGCTAGCGGTGCCGATGTACTTGAACGTGAACTGGGGGAAGGCCTTCTCGAAGCCGGGTTGGATCACGTTCGGGATCAGGCCGGAGTCGCTGACATCGCTGGTCCCGATGACCGTGAGCGTCGACGAGGTGTCGGCGCTGGCCAGGGCGGGGGTCAGCAGGAGCGCCGCTGCGGTCAGCAGACCGAGCACAGGCGCGGTGACGAGGCGCCGCCGAATGCGGGGGCGGCTGACGGAGCCGCCGTCCCGCAGCCCGGCGGGCGTGAGATGAAGTTTCGATCATTTCGCCAGCATAGAGGCTGTACTTAGGTACTGCGTAGGCGAAAGTGCCGCCTGCAGATCAGGTGGTCAGGACACGGACGTGCCCGTCGGAGCCGCGCACGCGGACAGCCCGTAGCGCTTGGCCAGCGCCGGGGCGGGGCTCGCCTGCAGGGCCGCCAGCGCCTGGGCCGTGCCGGTGCTGTCGCCGTTGCGCGCCGCGGCGGCCAGGCGATCGTACTGGGCCTTCGTGGCCGCCATCGCCGCGATGTAGCGATCGAGCAGGGCCTGCGTCCGGCGACGGTCGCGGCAGGGCGCGGATGGCGGAGATCTCCTTGTCGATGATCGGCACCACCTGCTTGAGGTAGTCCGACAGGCCGGCCAGCGAGCCGGCCCCGACCGCCGGCGAGGGCGTCGCCCGGACCTGTCTGAGGGCGCCGGCGCAGATCGCGTTCCCGCGGGCGATCACGTCGCTCCTGGTGGTGCTGGACCCGCCGCATCCGGCGATGATCAGCGCTCCGGCGCCGAGCGCCGGCAGCGCGAGCCCGCGCAGGTATCTCACGCCGGCAGCGAGCGATCCCAGCTGGCGACGGTCCGGTCGCTCTCGGCGCCGGCCAACGCCAGCAGTCTGGCGTTGCTGATCCCGCGTCCGGCGATCACGCAGGTGTGGCCGTCGCGGCGCCAGGTAATCCCTCGGGCGCTGCCGAGGTTGAACAGCGTGTAGGTGGTTCCGCCCTCGTGCACACTGGTGTCGCCGCTGACCTTGATCGGAGACCCGGACACGATCGCGTAGCCGACCCGGGTTCCCTTGTGGCCAGCGTAGAACACCGTCACCACCCGGCGGCCTCCCAGCGTGTCGTTGCGCTGACCGACCGTGCGCCAGCCGATGTTGCGGCTCCAGTCAGGGAACGGAATCCCGCCGACGCTGACGTCGAGCTGGGCGGGGTTGGTGGCGCTGGTCGCGGGCGCAGGCAGCGTTGACGCCGACAGGGCGGCTCGCGCTGTCTGGGGCAAGGTGGGGCCGGAGCTCCCGTTGCCGCCGATGATCAGCACCGCGGCCACCACCGCCGCCGCGACCGCGGCCATCGCCGGCAGCGCGAAGCCCAGGCGCAGACGGGGCCACCGGCGCTCGCGCTTCGCGGGCTGGCTCGGTTCGGCGATGAGGGCGTCCAACCGCGCTCGCAGGGCGTCCGGCGCGGTGACCTCGGACGTCGACCGCAGCAGCTTGACCGCGCGCTCCTGCTCGGCCAGGGTGCGCGCCAGCGCCGGAGAATTCCGGATTTGGGCGCGGAGCTCTTCCTGGCGCGCCGTGTCAAGGGAGCCGTCGGCCAGCCGCGCCAGCTCGGCCTCTGGAAACTTGGGGTCTTTAGCCATGGGATCGGTCATCGAGTAAGACTCCGGTCGGGCCCCGATCCTTCCCGTGCTGAGGCCGCATCGGGCGCGTCGCCGAGCTGCCGAGCGATGCGCTGGCGAGCCCGGTACAGCCGCGTGGTGATCGTGGCCTCGCGGGCGTCCAGCGCCGCCGCCGCCTCACCGTAGGAAAGACCGAGAACGTCCACAGCCACGATAGCCAGGCGAAAATCGTCGGGAAGCTCGGCGATGGCGTCGAAGATCTCCGACACCTCGACCGCGCGCTCGGGCTGGCCGGTCACTCGGGTCTCGGCAACGGTCGACCTCGTCGAGGGTGTCGGTCTCTCGCGGCCGCCGGGACGCGCTGCGCAGCCGGGAGTAGAACGTGTTGCGCAGGGCGCGCATCAGGTAGGCGCGCTCGCCGCCCTCGTTCACGGTCCGGGGGCGGGCCAGGACGCGGGCGAAGATCTCCTGCACCAGGTCTTCGGCGTTCTCGCGCGATCCGCACAGCGCCCACGCGGATCGGTAGAGCACGTCCAGGTGCTGACCGAGGGTCGTGGGATCCAGGGGCGGCATTGGTTAGGCGTCGGCAGCGTGCACCAGCAGGGGCTAATCCTACGCGCGACCCGGCGTCAGGTGGCCAACGACGCCAGCGGGAAGGAATCGGGCACTCGGCCGTCTCTATGGCTGAGCGGCGGGAACAGTGCCCGCTTGGACGACGGCCGGCGTCGCTTTAGCCCTATCCCCGAGCAGGAGGTCTACGCCACCATGTCCCGTAACCGGATCCGAACCGGCGCCGCGGCCCTCGCCGCCGCCGTGCTCGCCTCGGCGGCTGTTACTGGTGTCGCTGTCGGTGCGGCATCGGCGAACCCGTCGGCCATCGCCGCCGGCGCCAAGCCGGCCACCGTAAATCTCGGCAGCACCAGCATCGGCAAGATCCTGGTAACCAAGAACGGCTTCACCCTGTACGCCTTCCTCGGCCGACAAGCACAACAAGGACAACTGCGTCAAGCGCAGCGGATGCACCGGGTCTGGCCGCTGTTCACCACCCAGGGCAAGCCCAAGGCCGGCAAAGGGTCAACAGCTCGATGCTGGGGACGATCAAGGTCAAGGGAAGACCCAGGTCACCTATGGCGGCCATCCGCTGTACGAGCTACACGCCGACACGTCTCCCGGATCGACCTCCTACGTCGGCGTCTCTCAGTTCGGCGGCACCTGGAAGGCGGTCAACGCCTCGGGCAAGCTGACTGGCTGAGCCGCGCGCGGCCAGCTGAGTGGAAGTGGGTTCGCTGGCCGGCGCCGCCCACTTTCGAGCGGACGCGGGCCTGGTGGTAACGAGACGTGGATACGGGCCACCTCGAGCCACCGGGTCCCTCCGCCTGTCGCGCCTGGCAAGAACGCGGGGCGCGGCCAGATCTTCCATCATGTGGGGGTGCCTCGGATCGCATCGCCTTCGTCCTGGATCAGCTCGACGACTTCATCGAGCGCGAGATCGCGCCGCTGCAGGCCGAGCACCCGCAGTACTTCGACCACCGCCGCGAGCAGGCCCGCACCGACTGGGACGCCGGCGGGACTCCCCGCCGCGAGTGGACCGAGCTGCTGGGCGAGATGCGCCGCCGCGCCGACGCCGCCGGATGGCTGCGCTTCGCGCTACCCGCCGAGCTGGGCGGACAGGACGGCACCAACTACGAGATGGCCACGATCCGCGACCACCTGGCGGCCAAGGGTCTGGGCCTCCACAACGACCTGCAGACCGAGGCGTCGGTGGTCGGCAACCTCGTGTTCCCGATGCTGCTGCACCGGTTCGGATCCGACGAGCAGCGCGAGCGCTTCCTGGAGGGCTCGATCACCGGCGAGGCCGAGCTCGCCTTCGCGCTGACCGAGCCCGACCACGGTAGCGACGCCACCTGGCTGGAGACCCGCGGCGCAGCGCGACGGCGACGACTGGGTGATCACCGGCGCCAAACGCTGGATCTCCAACATGCACGTGGCGCGACCACGTGCTGCTGTTCGCCCGGACCTCGGGACGGGACGGCTCGCGCCGAGGGGCTCACCGCGTTCCTGGTCCGACCGACGCGCCCGGCTTCGGCTCGCCGAGCTTTCTGTGGGCGTTCAACATGCCCACCGACCACGCCGAGTTCTACCTCGACGGGGTGCGGGTTCCGGACAGCGCGGTGCTCGGCGAGGTCGACCGCGGTCTCGACGTCACCCGCGCCTTCGTCAACGAGAACCGCATCCGCCAGGCGGCCAGCGGCACCGGCGCGGCGCGCTACTGCATCACCGAGTCGGTCCGCTACGCCCGCGAGCGCGTCACCTTCGGCTCGCCCCTGGCCCAGCGCCAGGCGATCCAGTTCCCGCTGGTCGAACTGCACGCCGACTGCGAGCTGATCCGCCACTACATCCTCGACACCGCCGACCGGCTCGACGCCGGCGAGTACGTCGCCGACCGGGTGTCGATGTGCAACTTCCGCGCCAACCGGCTGGTCTGCGAGGCGGCCGACCGGGCGATGCAGGTCCACGGCGGCATGGGCTACAGCCGCCACCTCCAGTTCGAGCACATCTACCGCCACCATCGCCGCTACCGCATCACCGAGGGAGCCGAGGAGATCCAGATCCGGACCGTGGCCGGGCATCTGTTCGGGTTCGTCTCAGCGACCGGCCGCGCCCGTGTCCGCGGCCCTGTCGGAGGGGCGTGCACATGCAGATTGACGGAGCGGTGGCGCTGGTCTCCGGCGGTGCCTCCGGGCTCGGCCGGGCCACCGCCGAGGCGCTGCGCGAGCGCGGCGCCGATGTGGTCGTGCTCGATCTGCCGCAGGCGCGCGAGCGGCGCCGAGGCAGGCCGGTTCACCTTCGCCGGCGCCGACGTCCGCGACCCGGATGCCGTCGGTGAGGCGGTGGCGCTGGCCGCCGGGCGCGGGCCGCTGCGGGTGACCGTCAACTGCGCCGGGATCGGCACCGCCGGGCGCGTGCTTCGCAAGGGCGAGCCGCTGGCACTGGACAAGTTCACCACCACGATCGAGATCAACCTGATCGGCACCTTCAACGTGATCCGGCTGGCGGCGGCGGCGATGGCTGCCAACGAGCCGGCGGGCGACAGCCGCGGGGTGATCATCAACACCGCCTCGGCGGCGGCCTTCGACGGCCAGATCGGCCAGGCGGCGTACTCCGCCTCCAAGGGCGGGGTGGTCGGCATGACGCTGCCGATCGCCCGGGACCTGGCCAGCAGCGCGATCCGCTGCATGACCATCGCCCCCGGGCTGTTCGACACGCCGATGATGGCGGGGCTGCCGCCGCAGGCGCGGGAGTCGCTCGGGCGCCTCGGTGCCGCACCCGGCGCGGCTGGGCGAGCCGGCCGAGTACGCCGCGCTGGCGGTTCACATCGTCGAGAACGACATGCTCAACGGCGAGGTCATCCGCCTCGACGGCGCCCTGCGGATGGCGCCGCGCTAGGAGCTGATGCGACGCACCCTGTTCGAGCCCGAGCACGTCGACTTCCGCGAGTCGGCACGCCGCTTCGTGGCCGAGGAGATCACGCCGTTTCACGCCGAGTGGGAGCACGAGGGGATCGTTCCGCGCGAACTGTTCGCCAAGGCGGCCGGCAAGGGGCTGCTGGCCATGCAGGTCCCGGAGCGCTACGGCGGAGCCGGTGTCGAGGACTTTCGCTTCAACCAGATCGTCGGCCGAGGAGGTGAGCCTGGCCGGCAACGCCGGCAGCGGCCTCGGGCCTCACGCTGCACAACGACATCTGCCTGCCGTACTTCCTGGCGCTGGCCAACGACGAGCAGAAGGAGCGCTGGCTGCCCGGCATCGCCGACGGCACCAAGATCACCGCGGTGGCCATGACCGAGCCGGAGATGGGCTCGGATCTGGCCGGTCTGCGCACCACCGCGCTCCGGGACGGCGACGAGTACGTGGTCAACGGCTCCAAGACCTTCATCACCAACGGGATCAACGCCGACCTGGTCATCACCGCGGTCAAGACCGATCCCAGCCAGCGCCACTCCGGGATCTCGCTGCTGATCCTCGAGCGCGGGATGGACGGGTTCGAGCGCGGCCGCAACCTCGACAAGGTGGGGATGCACGCCCAGGACACCGCCGAGCTGTTCTTCGAGGACGTGCGGGTTCCGGTCGAGAACCGGCTGGGGGAGGAGGGCCAGGGCTTTCGCTACATGGCCCTGAACCTGGCCCAGGAGCGGCTGAGCATCGCCATCGCCGGCGTGGCCGCGGCGCGTGGAGCGCTGGACATGACCGTCGAGTACGTCAAGGAGCGCCAGGCCTTCGGGCAGCCGATCGGGTCGTTTCAGAACTCGCGCTTCGCGCTGGCCGAGATGGCCACCGAGGTCGAGCTGGCCACCACCTTCGTCGACCAGGCCGTGCTGGCGCTGAACCGGGGCGAGCTGTCCCGCGAGGACGCCGCCATGGCCAAGTGGTGGGCCACCGAGCTCCAGGGCCGGGTCATCGACCGCTGCGTGCAGCTGCACGGCGGCTACGGCTACATGCTCGAGTACCCGATCGCGCGGGCCTTCGTCGACGCCCGCGTGACCCGGATCTACGGCGGCACGACCGAGATCATGAAGGAGATCATCGGCCGGTCGTTGGGCGTCTAGGGCGGCGCCGGCCACGGCCCGCGCGTCAGTCCATGAAGGCGCCGCCGTTGACGGCGACCGCTTCGCCGGTGATGAACTCGGCGTCCTCGCTGGCCAGAAACGCCACCACCCGCGCGACGTCCTCGGGCTGCTCGAGCCGGCCCAGGGGGGTGTCCTCGACCCACAGCTGCTTGACGTCCTCGGGACGCACGCCCCGCAGCTCCGCCTCCCAGGCGAGCTCGCGATCCTGCATCGGCGTGGCCACGTAGCCGGGGCACACGCAGTTGACGCGGATCGAGTCGGCGGCCAGTTCGAACGCCATCGCCTGGGTCAGCCCCACCACCCCGAACTTGGACGCCACGTAGTCGGCCAGGAACGGGACCCGTCCCTGCTTGCCGGCCATCGACGCCGTGTTGACGATGACGCCGCCGCGGCCCAGCCGCTGCATCGTCCGGGCCGCCGCCTGGCCGCACAGGAAGATCCCTTTCAGGTTCACGTCCAGCGTGCGGTCGAGTTCGGCCTCGGCGATGTCGGTGAATCGGGCCATGTGGGAGATGCCGGCGTTGGACACCCACACGTCAAGGCGCCCGTGGCGCTGCGCGACGGCGTCGGCGACCCGGCCGGCGGCGCCGCCGTCGGTGACGTCGAGGCCGGTTGGCTCCAGGCCCGCATCACCGCCGATCTCGGCGGCGACCGCGCGCGCGGCGGCCTCGTCGACATCGGTGACCACCGTGACGCAGGCCCCGCCCGGCGAGCTCGCGAGCGATCGCCCGGCCGATGCCCGAGCCCGCTCCGGTGACCACGGCCACCCTCCGGTCGTCCGGGTCATGACCAGTCTCCGGCGGCGAGGCGATGGGAAATGGGTCGCAGCGCAGGTTCGGCCGATCGGTACACGGCATAGAGCTCGTCGTACCGCGCGCGAAGCTCCGGTCTGGGCTCGATCGGGTCCGCCAGCCGGACCAGCGGACGGATCGACTCCCAGCCTTCGACGGCGCCCAGCGCCCACCCCGGCGGCCACCGCGGCGCCGAACGAGGCGCCGGGATGATCGAGCACGGGCCAGAGCTGAACGTCAAGCACGTCGGCGAGGATCTGTTTCCACAGCGTCGATCGGCTGCCTCCATTGCGTCACTCTCGCCCCAGTCAGGCGGATCCCCGCGCTCGGCGAACACATCCATATGGTGGCGAAAGCCGTAAGCCACCGCCTCCAGCGCGGCCCGATGCAAGTGGCCGCGCTCGTGGCCGAGGTGCAGGCCGACGAAGGCGCCACGCTGGGCCGGGTCGTGCAGCGGCGACTTCTCGCCGAGAAAGTACGGCAGGCAGATGACGCCTCCGGCACCCGGTGGGGTCGCGGCCGCCTCGGCGTCCAACTCATCCAACGAGGCGCCGCCGCTGACGGCGGCCAACCACCGGATCAGGCTGCCGCTGGTCGCCATGCAACCGTTGGGCAGCCAACCGCCGGCCGGGTGAGCGTCGAGATACAGCCTCGAGTCCACCAGCGGAGAGCCGCTGACCACGAGGATGTCGCCGGCCCCGCCGAGCTTGACCAGCCAGTCGCCGTCCTCGAGCAGACCGGCGCCGTAGGCGGACGTGACGTGGTCAGCGCCGCCCGACGACGATCGGGGTCCGTTCTCGCAGCCCGGTAGCCGCCCCGGCCTGCGGGCTGACCTCTCCCACCACCGTGCCCGGGTCGCTGGACGTCGCCCAGCAACTCGGCGGAGATCTCGGCCCGCTCCAGGACCTCGTCCAGACGCTCGCCGCCAAGCTCGAACAGCCCGCTCTCGATCGCCCAGTTTCGCTCCAGATGCGGTCGCGCTCCGAGAGCGCGGCGCGAGCCAGTCGTAGGAGCCGGCCACCGACGCAGTTGAGCCGAACACGTCGGGCTCATGGCGGGCCAGCCAGCGCAGCGTCGGCGCCACCGACTGCTGGGTCAGCGCCGAACCGGTCAGTTGCAGGAGGTCGATGTCGGCCAGCAGCGCCGACAGCTCGTCGAGCTCCTCGGTGGCCCGGGCATCGTTCTGCAGGATCGCTCGGCGCAGCGGGCGCCCAGCGCTGTCCAGCGCCAGGACCGCGGGGACCATTCCGGCGCTGGCTACGGCCTCGATGTCTTGGCTCGTGCGTCCGGTCTCCTCGAGTAGGCGGGGGACCAGCGAGCACACTGCGCGCCACCAGTCGTCCGGATCGGCTTCGGCCCATCCCGGGCGCGGCGAGAGCAGCGGCACCTCCTCCTGGGCGATGGCCAGAACGCCCTCATCAGGGTCGACGAGCGCAGCCTTGACGCCGGAGGAGCCGATGTCGATGCCGAGCAGCATGCGCCTGTCCAGGTCGCGGCTAGGTCGCCGCCGGCCTCGCGCGCCGCCGCGACGAAGCGCCGGGCCCGTTCGGCGTCGACCGGGTTCCAGGTGTAGCCGTCGACCTTCAGGTCACTGCCGACGATGCAGCCGTCGGCGATGCCGCAGGTGGTCGGCGATCGTCTTCGCCTTGGCGCCGGTGTTGAGCAGCACCGGGACCTCGGGCGCAACCGCCTCGCGGACGTCGGTCAGCGTGGCCCGGTCCGGCTCGGCGCCGGCCATCGGGCCGGAGACGAGGATCACGTCGGCCAGGCTCGAGACGACCGCCGAGCGCGCCACCTCGGCCGGGCTGCGCCGCCCGATCGGCGAGGCGAACTCGGGCGTGATGTTCATCATGATCGTCAGCTCGCTCGGCGTCCAGACGCCGGCGCTCGCGCAGCACGTGCGCGGCCTCGCCCTGCCACAGCCCCATGTCCGACTCCCATGCGCCGGTGAGCACCTCACGCATGAAGCCGGCCTCGGTAGCCACGGCCACGGCCAGCGCGCAGCGCGCATCCCACAGGAAGTCGACCCCGAAGGGGCGGTCACGCGGGGCGCACTCGGTCACCACCCGCGACATCACTGCGGCCGCCTCCGGGCCGGCGTGCAACTCGTAGGGCCGGTCGCCCTCGTTGCAGAACAAATAGCCGTCGAAGCCGGCCGCCAGCAGCAGTTCGAGGTCGCGCTGGACGGCGCTGATCAGTCCGGCTACCCCGCTCGCGCGTCGTAGAGCGGCGTCCCGGGCAGCGGCGGGACGTGCACCATGGCGATCAGCGGCTTGCGGTGCCGAACAGCTGCTCCAGGGGCTGGCTCATGGCGAGCGCGAGTCTTACAGACTCGCGCTCTTCATCCCGGTCTTCAGCCGGTGCTGACCAGCGCCTCTTCGTCGGAGTAGATCTCGCCGCGCTCGGCCTTCTCGACCAGCGACGCCGGCGGCTCGAAGCGCTCGCCGTAGCGTCTCGGCCAGCTCGCGGGCGCGGGCCACGAAGCCGGGCAGGCCGCCGTCGTAGCCGTTGATGTACTGGAGCACGCCGCCGGTCCAGCCGGGGAAGCCGATGCCCATGATCGAGCCGATGTTGGCGTCGGCCACGGACTCGATCACGCCCTCGTCGAGGCACTTGACGGTCTCGAGCGACTCGATGAACAGCATCCGCTCCTCGAGGTCCTTGAGGGCGATCTTCGACGGGTCGTCGACGGGCGGGAACGCCTCGCGCAGGCCCGGCCACAGCCGCGTGCGCTTGCCGTCCTCGTACTCGTAGAAGCCCGTGCCCTCCAGCCGGCCGGGGCGGTCGAACTCGTCGAGCATGCGGTCGATGACCTGGCTCGGAGGGATGCTCGTCCCAGCCGCTGGCCGTCGTCTCGGCGGCGTTCTGAGCCGCGTCGCGGATCTTGCGCATCAGCTTCATGTTGAGCTCGTCGGACAGCTGCAGCACCGGGGCCGGGTAGCCGGCCTGCGAGGAGGCCTGCTCGATGGTCGGCGCCGGGACCCCCTCGGTCAGCATCGCGATGCCCTCGTTGATGAAGGTGCCGATCACCCGGCTGGTGAAGAAGCCGCGGCTGTCGTTGACGACGATCGGCGTCTTCTTGATCAGCTTGGCCACGTCGAGCGCGCGGTACAGCGTCTCCTCGGAGGTCTGCTCGCCCTTGATGATCTCCAGCAGCGGCATCTTGTCCACCGGGCTGAAGAAGTGCAGCCCGATGAAGTCCGCCGGACGGCTGACGTTCTCGGCCAGGCCGGTGATCGGCAGCGTCGAGGTGTTGGAGCCCAGCAGCGCGTCCGGGGCCAGATGGGGCTCGATCTCCTTGAACACCTGCGCCTTGACCGCCGGGGTCCTCGAACACCGCCTCGATCACCAGCTCGGCGCCGCTCGGCGGCGGCCGGGTCGGTGGTGGGGGTGATCCGGCCCAGCAGCTCGTCGCCCTGCTCCTGGGTGGAGCGGCCCCGCTCCACCGCCTTGGCCACCAGCTTCTCCGAGTAGCCCTTGCCCCGGTCGGCGGCCGCCTGGGAGACGTCCTTGAGCACGACCTCGATGCCGGCCTTGGCGCACACGTAGGCGATCGCCGCGCCCATCATGCCGGCGCCGAGCACGACCACCTTGGTGGGCTTGAACGGCTCGATCTCGCTGGGGCGGCCGCGGTCGCCGGTGGCGCGCTGCAGGTCGAAGAAGAACGCCTGGATCATGTTCTTGGCCACCTGGCTGGTGACCAGGTCGACGAAGTAGCGGCCCTCGATCTCCGACGCGTTGTCGAAGTCGACCTGGGCGCCCTCGACCGCCGCCGCCATGATGTGGAGCGGCGCCGGGTAGTTGGCGCCCTTGAGCTGCTTGCGCAGGTTGGCCGGGAAGGCGGGCAGGTTCTGGGCCAGCGCCGGGGTGCGACGGCGTGCCGCCGGGGATCTTGTACTTCTTGTCGGCGTCCCAGGGCTGCTGAGCCTCCGGGTTGGCGGCGATCCACTTCTTGGCCGCCGGGATCAGCTCGTCCGGGCTGGACACCAGCTCGTCGACGATCCCGATCTCCTTGCCCTTCTGCGGGCGCACGCGCTGGCCCTGGAGCAACAGCTGCATGAGCGCGTTGACGATCCCCATCATCCGCACCGTGCGGGTGACGCCGCCGGCGCCGGGCAGCAGGCCGAGCTGCACCTCCGGGAAGCCGAGCTGGATCTTGGGGTCGTCGACCACGATCCGGTGGTGGCAGGCCAGGCAGATCTCCAGGCCGCCGCCGAGCGCCGCGCCGTTGACCGCCGCGACCACCGGCTTGCCCAGCGTCTCCAGCCGCCGCAGCACCGCCTTGTTCTCACGCACGAACTGGGCGACCTGTTCGGCGTCGTCCTTGGTGGCGCGCTTGAGGTCGTTCAGGTCGCCGCCGGCGAAGAACGTCTTCTTGGCCGAGGTGATGATCACGCCGGTGATGTCGTCGCGTCTCGGCCTCGAGGCGGTCGACGGTGGCCTTGATCGAGGCCGCGTAGGCGGCGTTCATGGTGTTGGCCGACTGGTTGGGGTCGTCCAGGGTCAGGATCACGACGCCGTCGTCGTCCTTGTCCCAGCGGATCGTGCTGCTCTCACTCATGTTGTGGCTCTTTCTTGGTTCGGAAGGGTGTCTGCGGACCGGGCGGCGACGTCTCGATCAGACGCGCTCGACGACGGTGGCGATGCCCATGCCGCCGCCGACGCACAGGGTGGCCAGGCCGTAGCGCTTGTCCTGGCGCTCGAGCTCGTCGACCAGCGTGCCCAGGATCATCGCCCCGGTGGCGCCGAGCGGATGGCCCATGGCGATCGCGCCGCCGTTGACGTTGACCTTGTCCAGGTCGAGGCCCATGTCCTTGACGAACCGCAGCACCACCGCGGCGAACGCCTCGTTGATCTCGACCAGGTCGAGGTCGTCGACGGTCAGCCCGGCCTTGGCCAGCGCCTTGCGGCTGGCCGGCGCGGGGCCGGTGAGCATGATCGTCGGGTCAGCGCCCGAGACCGCGGTGGCCAGGATCCGGGCCCGGGCGCGCAGCCCGAGCTCGTCGCCGGTCTTCTCGTTGCCGATCACCACCAGCGACGCGCCGTCGACGATGCCCGAGGAGTTGCCCGGCGTGTGGACGTGGTTGATCTGCTCGACCCAGTGGTACTTCTGCAGCGCCACGGCGTCGAAGCCGCCCATCTCGCCGATGGCGGCGAACGACGGCTTCAGCCCGGCCAGCGTCTCGACCGTCGTGCCGGGCCGGATGTACTCGTCGCGGTCGAGGACGACCTGATCGTTGATGTCGAGCACCGGCACGACCGAATTCTTGAAGCGGCCCTCGGCCTGCGCGGTGGCGGCGCGCTCCTGGGAGCGCGCGGCGTAGGCGTCGACGTCCTCGCGGCCGAACTCCTCGATGGTGGCGATCAGGTCCGCGCCGATCCCCTGCGGGACGAACGAGGTCTCGTAGTTGGTCTCCGGATCCATCGCCCAGGCCCGCCGTCGGAGCCCATCGGCACCCGCGACATCGACTCGACGCCGCCGGCCAGGACCAGGTCCTCCCAGCCCGAGGCGACCTTCTGGGCGGCGATGTTGACCGCCTCCAGGCCCGAGGCGCAGAAGCGGTTGAGCTGCACGCCGGACACCGTGTCCGGCAGCCCGGCCTTGATCGCGGCGGTCTTGGCGATGTCGCCGCCCTGGTCGCCGATCGGCGAGACGCAGCCGAGGACCACGTCGTCGACCCGGTTGGGATCGAAGTCAGGGTGCCGGCTGAGCATCTCGTGCATCAGGCCGACCACCAGATCTACCGGCTTGGTGCTGTGCAGCGACCCGTTCACCTTGCCCTTTCCCCGCGGGGTGCGGATGGCGTCGAAGAGGAGAGGTTCAGTGGCTGCCATGGTCTGCTCCTTGTGGTCTTTTCTCGCACGTGTGAATGAGGATTCACCACTCATCCTAGCGATCACGTGTTCGCCTGTGGGGTGAAACTGCGCTCGCTGAATCCAGGGCTGGCGCCTGGTTGGCCGGCGCTTCTAAGCTGAGCCCTACGTGAGCGCCGCCGACGTTCCCCTCGATGCCTCGACCAGCCGGGGAGACGCAGACCGGCCCGCTGTCGGGCCGCACCGCGTGGGCGCGCAACCTCGAGGCGCCGCTGCGCGACTTCCTGCGCACCCAGACCGGCAGCGCCGCCATTCTGCTGGCCGCCGCCGTCGCCGCCCTGGTGTGGGCCAACGTCGGACCTCCTACGAGCACGTGTGGCACACCACGCTCACCATCAAGATCGGCGGCGCCGGCATCTCCCAGGACCTGCGCCACTGGGTCAACAACGGGCTGATGACGTTCTTCTTCTTCGTCGTCGGCCTGGAGGCGCGGCGCGAGTTCGACCTCGGCGATCTGCGCGACCGCCGCCGGCTGCTGCTGCCGCTGCTGGCCGGTCTCGGCGGGATGATCGTTCCGGTCGTCATCTACCTGGTGTTCAACGGCGCCCAGGTTCTCGCGGGCGGCTGGGGCGCGGCGATGTCGACCGACACCGCGTTCGCGCTGGGGATGCTGGCCATCGTCGGACGCCGCTTTCCCGACAGCCTGCGCGCGTTCATCCTGACCGTGGCCGTGGTCGACGACCTGGTGGCTCTGGTCGTGATCGCGATCGCCTTCACGACCGCGGTGCAGGGGGTGGCGCTGGCCGTCGGGCTGAGCATGTTCGTGGTGATGTTGATCGCCCGTCGGATCGGCGTTCACAACGGTGCGGTGTAGGCGGCCCTGGGCGTCGCCGCCTGGGTGGCGTTCCTGAAGTCCGGGATCGATCCGCTGGTCGTCGGCCTGGCCATGGGGCTGCTGACGATCGCCTACCCGGCCGCGCGGGCCGACCTGGAGCGCGCCACCGACCTGTTCCGCGTCTTCCGCGAGCAGCCCACCTCCGAGCTGGCCCAGTCGGCCCGCGCCGGGCTGCGGCCGGCGATCTCGCCCAACGAGCGCTACCAGCAGCTGCTTCACCCGTTCACCAGCTACGTGATCGTGCCGCTGTTCGCGCTCGCCAACGCCGGCATCGTGATCAGCGGCAGCTTCCTGGGTCGCGCCTACACCTCGGCGATCACGCTGGGGATCATCGTCGCCTACCTGATCGGCAAGCCGATCGGGATCACGCGGCGCGGTCGCGCTGGTCACCCAGCTCAGCCGGGGCAAGATCCGGCCGCCGGTCGGCTGGGCCTCGGTGCTCGGCGGCGGCGCGATCGCCGGCGATCGGCTTCACCGTCTCGCTTGCTGATCGCCACCCTGGCCTTCCACGGCCAGGAGCTCGACGAGGCCAAGCTCGGCGTGCTGACCACGCTGGTCGGGGCGCCGCTGGCTCAGCTGGGTGGTGCTGGGAGGTGACCCGGCGGCTGCCCACGCAGGCCGGCGCCCGCGCGCTGCTGGGGAGCGCCGAGTCGATCGTCGACCTGGCGGTCCCGGTCGATCCCGAGCGCGACCACATCCGCGGGCCCGAGGACGCCTCGGTCACGCTGCTCGAGTACGGCGACCTCGAGTGCCCGTACTGCGGCCGGGCCGAGCCGTGATCCGCGAGCTGCTGGCCGACTTCGGCGACCTGCGCTACGTGTGGCGCCACCTGCCGCTCAACGACGTCCACCCGCACGCCCAGCTCGCCGCCGAGGCGGCCGAGGCGGCGGCGGCGCAGGGCAAGTTCTGGGAGATGCACGACACGCTGCTCGCCCACCAGGACGACCTGACGCTGCAAGAACATCCTCGGCTGACGCCGAGGAGCTCGGACTCGACATGGAGCTGTTCCGCGAGCACCTGCGCAAGCGCAAGGGCTCCGGCCGGATCGCCGAGGACGTGGAGTCGGCCGACCTGAGCGGCGTGTCGGGCACGCCGACCTTCTTCATCAACGGCCACCGCCATCAGGGCGCCTACGACATCGACACGCTGTCCAAGGCGGTCCGCCTGGCGCGTACGCGCGCGGCCATTAACGCATGACGTCGGCCTGATCAATCTCTTCGCCGAGTTCGTAACCGTCTCTTCGCCCGGTCACGGCGATTTCTTACCGGCCGGGCGCACAGTCGTTCGGTATGAACGCGAAGAGACTCATCCCCATATCCGCCGCCACCGCGGCTTGCGCGCTCGGCGCGGTGCCGGCTTGCGACGTCGGCGGCCTCCGCCGACGTCCAGCAGGCCGCGAGCGAGAACTGGTCCGGATACGTGGTCGGCGGTCTCCTCGTCGAGCGTTCCGGACAGCAGTTCACGAGCGTGTCGGGCAGCTGGGTGCAGCCCGACCGCCAAGTGCGCCGGCGGCCAGTGACTACTCGGCCTTCTGGGTCGGGCTCGGCGGTGCTGATGAGTCGGGCGGGTCCGGATCCGTGTCCGGTGACGGCGCCGGCTTCGGGGGCCCATCCAGCATCGGGCAGTCCGGCGGTCCTCGAGCCAGTCGGACTCGCTCGAGCAGGCCGGCACCGAGGCCGACTGCTCCAGCCAGCGGGCGCGGCCAGCTACTTCGCCTGGTACGAGCTGGTGCCGGCGGCGCCGGTCAGGCTGGACCTGGCCGTTCATGCCGGTGACCACATCACCAGCCGAGGTCACCGTCAGCGGCAGCATCATGGTGGTCGACATGTCAAACCAGACCACCGGTCAGTCGTTCGACCAAGACAGTCCCCATGAGCAACCCCGACGTGTCCAGCGCCGAGTGGATCGCCGAGGCGCCGTCGCAGTGCGATCAGCCAGTGGCAACTGCACGCCGCTGCCGCTCAGCGACTTCGGCACGGTGAACTTCACCGGTGCCAGTGCCACCACCACCGACGGTCACACCGGCACCATCTCTGACTCCGACTGGTCGGCGGCCGCCGTCCAGCTGAACCCCGAGGCGACCGTCGCTCGGGCATGCGGCGGCGGTGCGCCAGTTCGCCTCCACCGGCAGCTCGGGGCGGCGACCACGCCGTCATCGCTGTCGGCGGACGGCTCGTCGTTCTCGGTGGCGTACTCGTCGCTCGGGCGCGCGAGCCGACCAGCACCGGCGGCGGCTGAGCGGGAATGGCAGCGGCGGTCGGCGACGGATCCGGTGACGCCCGGGCTACGGCTACGGCGGTGGCGATCCGGGCTACGGCTACGGCGGTGGCTCGGGCTACGGCGACGGCGGCTCGGGCTACGGCGGCGGCTCAGGCTACGGCGATGGCGGCGGCTACGGCTATGGCGATGGTGGCTATAGCTACAGCAGCGGCGCCGGAGGGGTGACGGTCTACGCTCTACTGACGAGTGCTGCTGGAGCTCGACGCTCCACGGCCTCAAGCACGGTCTTGCGGCGGCGGTGTGACTGTTCGTACAGTTCCACCGCCGCCAGCACGGCCGTCGGCGCGCCGGTGATCTGGTCGATCACATCGGCGGCGCCCAGCAGGTCGTAGTTCTCCCACGGCTCGTCGACGTGGACCTCGGCTCCGGCACCGTCCTCGGCGCCGGGTTCGGCCACCTCATCGACCAACACGCGCTCCTCTGAGACGTGGGGCGGGGTCTCGTCAAGCGCGGCGGGCGGCGTCTCCGCGTCGATCGTGGCCGCTGGGGTCTCCGCGTCGATCGTGGCCGCCGGCGTCTCCGCGTCGATCGTGGCCGTTGGGGTCTCGGCGTCGATCGTGGCCGTTGGGGTCTCGGCACCGCTTGTGGCCGCTGGCGGACGAGCGGGAGCGGAAGCGGGCCGGGGGCGGGGCCGGGCAGGCGCCCTGCGCTCGCGCTCCCTTCTGGGCTCGGACTCGCTGCCGTCGATATCGAGATCGGGGCCGCCGTCCTTGGTCAACACCTCGGCCAGGCGGCCGGCCAGCCCCAGGGCGTGGCCGGCGACGGCCATCGGCCCCATCGACGGCGATACTGGCGCCGCGCAAGCCCACGCGGATGGGAAAGCCGACGATCGATCGAGCCATGGCGTCGGTATTACCCGACAAATGGGTATTCAACCTGACGAGCGACCCGGATACACCGGATCGCGTAGTGTCGGCCACGGCTCCTGAGGAGGATCCCGATCGTAGATCGTCGATGTTCTCGATGTGAAAGGCCTCGTTGGAGGCGGTCTCAAGCTCGTCGAGCGGTTCGGCGATGAGGCGTACTTTGCCGCTCTGTGCGTTCGCAGCGGCCTGGTCCGGCCCGAGCTGCCCCACCGCGTGGCCCAGATGCTGCTGGCCTTCGAGCGCTACGGGATGCTGGCCGGCGCGATCACGATCGGCGCGATCCGCAACGGCGATCGCGTGGCCCTGCGCGACGAGCGCGGCGACGTCACCTACAAGGAGCTCGACGAGCGCTCCAACGCGCTGGCCAACGCCTGGCGCGAGCGGGGCCTGAAGCCGGGCGACGGCGTCGCCATCCTGGTGCGCAACCACCGCGGCTTCCTCGACGCCGTGTTCGCCGCCGCCAAGTGCGGCGCCAAGATCATCCTGCTCAACACCTCGTTCGCCGGTCCCCAGATCCGGGAGGTCGCCGAGCGCGAGGGCACCGACCTGCTCGTCTACGACGACGAGTACTCCGAGATGCTCGAGGGCGTCGAGCTGCCCGTCGGGCGCTTCCGGGCGTGGGCCGACGAGGACGCCAATGCGGCGCCGACGACACGCTCGAGCGCTGATCGCGGAGGGGTCGCTCGACAGACCCGCCCAAGCCCGATGTCGGCCCCGAAGATCGTGATCCTCACCAGCGGCACCACCGGCACCCCCAAGGGCGCGCCGCGCGGCGAGCCGCGAGTCGCTGGCGATGGTCGGCGGCCTGCTCAGCAAGGTCCCGTTCCGCGCCCGCGAGACCACCGAGCTATGCGTGCCGATGTTCCACGCGCTCGGCTTCGCGCTGATGGCGCTCGGGCTGGCGCTCGGCTCGACGCTCGTCGTGCGCCGCCGCTTCGATCCCGAGCAGACGCTCGACAGCCTCGCAGGACAACGAGGTCACCGCGTTGATCGTCGTGCCGGTGATGCTGCAGCGGATCCTCGACCTCGGCGAGGACAAGGTCAAAGACCGCGATCTGTCGGCGCTGAAGATCATCTTCGTCGGCGGCTCGGCTTTGGGCGGTCGAGCTGGCCAAGCGGGCGTCTGAAGGCGTTCGGTCCGGTGCTCTACAACCTGTACGGCTCGACCGAGGTCGCCTACGCGACGATCGCCACGCCCGAGGACCTCGAGGAGGAGCCCACCACCGTCGGCGGGGTTGTGCGCGGGACGATCGTCAAGATCCTCGACGAGGACGGCGAGGAGGTGGCGCCCGGAGACGACCGGCCGCATCTTCGTCGGCAACTCGGCCCAGTTCGAGGGCTACACCGGCGGTGAGACCAAGGAGCAGATCAAGGGCCTGATGTCCTCCGGCGACGTCGGCCACTTCGACGAGAAGGGCCGCCTGTTCATCGACGGCCGCGACGACGAGATGATCGTCTCCGGCGGCGAGAACGTGTTCCCGGGAGAGGTCGAGGAGCTGCTCGCCGGCCACGAGGCGGTCGAGGAGGTGGCCGTGATCGGCGTCGACGACGAGAAGTTCGGCCAGCGGCTCAAGGCGTTCGTGGTCCTGCGCGACGGCAAAGAGCTGACCGAGGACGATGTCAAGGGCTACGTCAAGGACAACCTGGCGCGCTACAAGGTCCCCCGCGAGGTCGTGTTCATCGACGAGCTTCCCCGCAACCCCACCGGCAAGGTCCTCAAGCGCGAGCTCAAGGAGCAGGACGGCGACGACGCCGGTGGCGAGGCCGAGGAGGGCGAGGACTCGTCGGACGCCTCGAGCGGCAACGGCTCCTCCGGTAGCGGTCAGAAGACCAAGGCGGCGGCCAAAGAAGACAAGTAGCGGCTCCCGCTCGGCGCGACACACGCCTTTCCGGTGCGCTAGGTTGGCCCGCGTCCATTTCTGACCGCGGGAGGTCGTAGTCATGGAGAAGACGGGTGCTGCGCGCGCCGCGCGTAAAGCCGCGTTGATGTTGCTGTGTGCCGGCGCCTGGTTGGCGTTCGGCGTCCCCGGAGCCAGCGCCAGGCCGGGCCTCGGCCTTGCGCCCAGGCTTCCGGTGGCCGGTCCCTTCGTGGACCTTGGCTGTGCCAACCCGGCCAACGCCGGCCTCACCGGCGACGTGCTGAGCGCCGCCCACGTGAAGTTCGGCGGTGCGCTGCGCTGTTTCGCGCAGGCGGTCGGACGCGCCGGCCGGGCCGGGCCGCAGATCATGTCCGGGCCCACCGGGCTGGGGCCGTCCCAGATCGAGTCGGCCTACAAGCTCAGCGGCCTGAACGCCGCCGGCCGGACAGTGGCGCTGGTCGACGCCTACAACGATCCGAACGCGGCCTCGGACCTGGCCACCTACCGCAAGGCCTACGGCCTGCCGGCCTGCACGATCGCCAATGGCTGCTTCAAGCAGGTCAACCAGAGCGGAGCCAGCAGCCCGCTGCCCTCGGGTGACTATGGCTGGGCCGAGGAGGAGAGCCTCGACGTCGACGCCGTCTCGGCCGCGTGTCCCACCTGCGACATCCTGCTGGTGGAAGCAAGCTCGGACTCGACGTCGGATCTGGCCGCCGCCGAGAACACGGCCGCCAAGGCCCCCGGAGTGGTCGCCATCTCCAACAGTTACGGAGGCTCGGAGGCCTCGTCGGAGCTGTCGACCGACAGCTCATACAACCATCCCGGGATCGCCATCACGGTGAGCTCGGGCGACTCGGGCTACGGCGTCGAGTACCCGGCGGCATCGCGGTACGTGACCGCCGTTGGCGGGACCACGCTGACCCAGGCGAGCAACGCGCGCGGCTGGACCGAGACGGCATGGTCCGACGCGGGCAGCGGCTGCTCGGCGTATGAGCCCAAGCCGGCGTGGCAGACGGACACCGGCTGCGCCAAGCGCACGGTCGCCGACGTGTCGGCGGATGCCGACCCGAACTCCGGCCTCGGCGTCTACGACACCTACAACAGCTGTGGCTCGAGCTCGTTCTGCGACTACCTGATCGAGCTCGGCGCCGTGCAGGGGCTGGACGGTTGGGCGCAGGTCGGAGGCACGAGCCTCAGCTCGCCGCTCACCGCCTCCGTCTACGCGCTGGCCGGCAACAGCGGGTCGGTGACCTACGGCAGCTACCCGTACTCGCACACCAGCTCGCTGTTCGACGTCACCAGCGGCTCCAACGGCAGCTGTTCGCCGTCCTATCTGTGCACCGCCGGCCCGGGCTATGACGGCCCCACCGGGCTGGGCACGCCTGACGGGACCGGCGCTTTCTAGACCACCAGCGGACCCCCCGGGGGTCTGTGCCTGCCCCGGGGTCTGTGCCTGAAATCGGCACGGACCCCGGGCGGGCTCCTCGTAGACTCGTGCGCGATCATGGTCCTCCCGCCCGGCCACGCCGAGACCCTCAACCAGCGCCGCACCCTCAGCGGCCGCGAGAAGTGGATGATCGGGGGCGTGCTGGGGCTGGTATCCGCCCTGGCCGTGGTGCTGGTGATCTCGTTCGCCACCGCCGGCCACAAGTCGGGGCACGGTTGTGTGTCGGTAGGGCTGGCCTACTCGACCGGCGGCGCCCAGGTCTACCGCTGCGGCGACGCGGCCCGGAACCTGTGCCAGACGGTCAACCAACCCGGCGGGACGACCGGCGGGGCGGCGCGCTCGCTGAGCATCGAGTGCCGTAAGGCCGGGCTACCCGTCGGCTGACAGGAAGCCCAGCGTCCGACGCCAGGCGTCCTCGCACGCCTCCGCGTACTCCTCGTAGCGCCGATCGAAGAACGAGTGCGGCGCCCCTGGGTAGACGTGGATGTCGTGCTCGACGCCGGCCGCGGTCAGGGCGGCGTCGAAGTCCTCCACCTGCTCGACCGGGATCGCCTGATCGGCGCCGCCGAACAGCCCCAGGATCGGCCCCCGGATGTCGGCGGCTCGCTGCAGCGGCCCGTCGATGCCGAACCGCGACCCATCCAGCGCCGCGTAGAACCCGACCGCGCGCCACAGCCCCAGCCGATCGTTGGTGTCGGCCAGGAACGACTCCATGCCGCCCAGGCAGAAGCCGACGGTGGCCACCCGCTCCACGCCGGTCCGCTCGCGCAGGATCTTGGCGGCGGCGCCGGTGTCGAGCTGAACCTCCTCGACCTTGAGCTTGGTCACGTGCGGCATGTACTCGAACTCCTCGTCGCGCTGACCCAGCCCGGCGGTGCGCCCGAAGTAGTCGATCGCGATCGCCGGGTGGCCGGCCTGCGCGAACCGCTCGGCCAGCTCGATGTAGAAGCCGTAGAGCCCGCGCACGTCGGGCAGGATCACCACGCCGACGTCGCCCGCGGCGGGCGATTCGGCCAGCGCGGCGCTGAAGCGGGCGCCGTCTTCGGAGTCGAGCTCCAGCAGTTCAGGGCCGGCGCCGCCGGCGATCGGGGCCCGCTCCAGGTCGGCGGGAAGGGCAGGCGGACGGGCGTCGAAGGCAAAGCACATGGCGGGTCCTTTGGCCGGAGGTCGCGATCCGTCCCTAACATAGCCGCCACCGTGGCCGACCCTGACCAGTTTCGCGCGCAGTTCCCGGTTCTGGAGCGCGCCGCCTATCTGAACGCCGGAACGGAGGGACCGCTGCCCCGCGCCGCCGCCGAGGCGGTCCGGGAGCGGATCGATTTCGAGGTGACCCAGGGGCGCAGCGGACGGCCGTACTTCGAGTCGATCATGCAGCTGGCCGCCCAGCTGCGCGCCGGCTACGCCAACGTGCTGGGCTGCGACGCCGACGATGTGGCCCTCACCGGCTCGACCACCGACGGTGTCAACACCGTGCTGGCCGGGCTCGACCTGCGGGCCGGCGACGAGGTCATCACCAGCGACGAGGAGCACCCGGGGTTGCTGGCTCCGCTGGGCCGGCTGCGCCGCGAGCGCCGGGTCGAGGTCCGCGTGGTGCCGTTCGCCGAGGTCCCCGGCGCGGTCTCATCGGCCACTCGCCTGGTGGCCGTCTCCCATGTCTCCTGGGTGAGCGGCCGGGTGATCGATTGCGCCGCCCTGCGCCAGACCGGCGTGCCCGTCCTGCTCGACGCCGCTCAGAGCATCGGCGCCCTCCCCGCCAAAGTCCGTGAGCTCGGCTGCGCCTTCTACGCCGGCTCCGGTCAGAAGTGGCTGTGCGGCCCCGAGGGCAGCGGGAGCCTGTACGTCCACCCCGACCATCTCGAGGATCTGTCGATGCCGTGGCCGGGCTACGGCTCACTGGCTGATTCCAAAGACGCGCTCAATTCGCCGCCGGCCGAGACCGCCAAGCGCTTTGACCACGGCTTCCCGTCGGGCATGCGCAGCGCCTGGGCGCTGGCCTCGCTGGCGGTGTTCGAGAGCGCCGGCTGGGAGTGGGTCCAGGGTCGCGCCGTCGATCTGGCCGCCTCGCTGGCGTCACAGCTGGCCGAGCGGGGATTGAAGGTGTGGCCGCGTGGACGCTCGACCCTGGTGGGCTGGGAGGCCGAAGACGCCGACGCCGAGGTAGCGCGGCTGCGCGAGGCCGGCTTCGTCGTCCGCAGCATCCCTTCGCACGGCCTGGTGCGGGCGTCGGTGGGCGCCTGGTCCTCGGAGGAGGAGCTGGCCGCACTGGTCCGGGTCGCCGCCCCCTGACGGTGAGCGCGGCGGGCGGTCGGCTCAGTCCGCGATCCGCTCCGCGCGCGTGTAGACGTTGACGCTGCCCCGCCGGGCAAAGCCGCAGAGCGTCAGGCCCCGGTCCTCGGCCAGCTCGATGGCCAAGGAGCTGGGAGCCCCGACCCCGACCAGGATGGGGGCGCCGGCCACCGCCGCCTTCTGCACCAGCTCGAACGACAGCCGGCCGCTCACGCACAGGACCCGTTCCCCCAGCGGCAGCATCCCGTCGAGCAGGGCCCGGCCGACGACCTTGTCCATCGCGTTGTGGCGCCCGACGTCCTCGCGGGAGAACAGCAGCTCCCCGGCGGCGTCGAACAGCCCGGTGGCGTGCAGACCCCCCGTCCGCTCGAACGTCGGCTGCTCCAGGCGGGCCGGAAGCTCGACGATCAGGTCGCGGGGCAGCGTCGGGCCGTCGGGCAGAGGGGCGCTGTGGACGGCCACCTCCTCGAGCGCGCCCTTGCCGCACACCCCGCACGACGAGGTGGTGTAGAAGCGCCGGGCTCCGGGGTCGCGGGTCAACGGGCCCGCGACCTCGACGATGTTGGCGGCCAGGTCCTCGGTCAGCCCGGTCTCGCGCACGCCGTCGATCAGCCCCTCGCCGTACAGAAAGCCGAGTGCGAGCTCCTCATCCTGGCCCGGGGTTCGCATCGTCACCGCCAGCGCCTCGCCGTCCACGCGGATCTCAAGCGGGTCCTCGATCGCCACCTGGTCGCTGACGCCGTCGTGAACGAAGGTCTTGTACACCGATTGCAACCGTAGCGGGGCGCTCAGCCCTCGATGTTCTGCAGCCGCACCTGACCGCGGGCGACCAGCTTGCCGTCCTGCGGTCGGCTGATCTCGACCTGCCACAGCTGCTGGGTTCGCCCCTGAAACACTGCCGTGGCCTGGACCCGCAGGCGTCCCTCCCGATGGGGCCGGAGGAAGTCGGTGACGTTGGTCACCCCGACCGCGGTCTTCCCCTCGCCCCGAACCGCCTCAAACGCGCCAGTGGTGGCGAACGTCTCGATCGCGGCCGTGTATAGCCCGCCGTGGATGACCCCCCAAGGCTGATGGTGGCGGCTGTCTGCGGCGATGGTCCCGATGACCAGCTGGGGTGTGCGTTGGTCGAACTCGATCTCCAGCAGGCTCATCAGCTCGCTGGCGGTGGTCAGGTCGGTCATGTCCGTTCTCTCTCCTGGGCGCTTGCTCACGTCGTTTGGACCACAGCCTACCACTAAGAGTTCATTCACTGAACTATATGTGCTAGGGTCCCGTCCGCCGGATCAGTTCAGTGAACGAACCAGGATCGGAGGCAGGCGAATGGCGACTGTGGAGTCTGAGCGCAGCACCGAGGCGGACGAGCGCGACGCGGCCGGCGACGGCCACCCCCGACGGTGGGCGATCCTGGCCGTGCTGGCCTCGGTCGCGTTCATGGCCCAGCTTGACCTGTTCATCGTCAACGTCGGCATCCCCGCCATCGGCGACTCGTTCCCGGGCGCCAGCCTGTCGAGTCTGTCCTGGGTGCTGAACGGGTACGCGATCGTGTTCGCGGCTCTGCTCGTACCCGCCGGCCGCCTGGCCGATCACTACGGCCGCCGGCGATTCCTGTTGGCCGGCGTGGTCCTCTTCATCTCGGCGTCGGCATTGTGCGCGGTGGCTCCGACACTCGACGTCCTCATCGCCGGGCGGGCCCTGCAGGCGGCGGGCGCGGCCGCGATCGTGCCCACCTCGCTGGGATTGCTCCTGCCCGCCTTCCCGGCGCGGCAGCACAGCCTGGTGGTTGGCATCTGGGCCGGGGTCGCCGCGGTGGCCGCCTCCGCCGGGCCGCCCCTGGGCGGTCTCCTGGTCGCGCTCGACTGGCGCTGGATATTCATCGTCAACGTGCCGATCGGCATCGGCACGGTGATCGCCGGCCGCCGCATCCTGCCTGAGATCAGTGCCCGGCCCGGCGCCCGGCTGCCAGACCCGGTCTCGGTGGTCTCGGTGCTGGCGGCGGTCACGCTGTTCATCCTCGGCCTGGTCCAGGGGCCGGAGTGGGGCTGGGTCAGCGCCCCGGTGCTCGGCCTGTTCCTCGCCGCCGCCGTGGCCACGGCGGTGACGGTCAGCCGGACGCTGCACCACCCTCGCGCGGTGATCGAGCTCGGCCTGTTCGAGAGCTCGGAGTTCACCTCGGCGACGGTGGCCCTGT
The DNA here is from genome assembly GCA_963754375.1 of uncultured Solirubrobacterales bacterium. Taxonomy (GTDB): domain Bacteria; phylum Actinomycetota; class Thermoleophilia; order Solirubrobacterales; family Solirubrobacteraceae; genus Palsa-465. Next base: position 67,458 of record CAVWFX010000027.1, on the reverse strand, counting down.
TTCTGTTCTTCATCGCCTTTGCCGCCTTCCTGCTGATAACCGTCCTGTTCCTCCAGGATCAGTGGCACTACTCGGCGCTCGAGACCGGGCTGGCGATCGCCCCCGGGCCGATGACCGCCGCGGTGTTCGCGCTCAACGCCGGGCGCATCACCGGTCGCTTCGGCCGAACCGTGCCGGCGGTGATCGGAAGCCTGGCGATCGGCGCCGCCGGGCTGTTCTGGATGGCGATGGCCACAGCGCGACCGGCCTACGCCACCACGTTTCTGCCGGCCCTCATCCTGGGCGGAATGGGCGCTGGGCTCACCCAGGCGCCGCTGTTCGCGGCCGCCAGCACGCTCGCGCCCCATCGGACGACGACGGGCAGCGCGGTCCTGAACATGTCCCGCCAGGTCGGCAGCGCGGTTGGAATCGCGCTGCTGGTGGTGCTGCTCTCAAGCGGCCAGCATGACCGCCTGGCCGTGTTTGAGCGAGGGTGGCTGCTGATCGCCGTCGCCGCCGGCGCTGCCGCGCTGAGCCTGGTGGCGTTCCGCGTCCAGCCGCTCTGGCGCCGTGCATCGCGCCGGCCCGGGAGTCCACCGGCGCTGCGTGCCGCTCAGGCCAGCGCCGGCTCGGCCCGGAGCTCGGCGTCGTAATCCTGGGATTCACGCTCGAGCTCGCCGTCGGGGCCGAGCCGGTAGGCGCCGGTGCGGCGCAGGGGCGGCGAGTAGGCGTGAATCGTGACCGCGGGGCCACCGCCGGCGTGGAGCACGCGGTGGATCGCCACCGGCGGCACCGTGAACGTCTGACCGGCGGCAAGCACCCGGGTACGCGGTGGTGCGCTCAGCGTCAGCCGGTCCTCCCGGACCCGGCCTGAGATCACCGTGATCGCAGCCGCCGACACGTCGTGGTCGTGAAAGCCGGTGTCCTGATCCTCGCTCCAGCAGATCACCCAGGCGTTGACCTCGTCGTCGTCCCAGATCTGCTCATACACACGCGCGTCGTCGGCGTGGTGGACAAAGTGGCGCCAGCGGCCGGGGCTCGCGGCCAATCCGGCGGCGAAGCGTTCGAGCTGAGCCAGGGTCAGGCTCATACCGGCACCACCACCGGCTCCAGCAGCTGCCCGGCATTGCTCATCAGTTCGACCTCGCGCCCGGTCCTGAGCGGCTCGATCACCGGGCGATCTGAGCCGTACAGCAGCTGCCTTGGTCCCACCCAGCGTGCCATCGCCTCCACCACCTGCGGGCCGTAGCTCGAGGTGTCATAGAAGGTCAGCGGATCCTTGAGGTCCACCGGCGGGCCGCCCCGGGTGGCCAGGCGCTCGCTGAGCAGCGGCGCGCCCCCGGCCAGCATCGCGAACACGGTCGGGAGCCGACCCAGCTCCCGACGCCCGTGGGTGGCGAAGGTCAGCCAGGCCGCCTGCATCTGGGAGACGTAGTCGGTCAGGGCACGCCACCACAGCGGCTCGGTCAGCGAGGCCTCGACCGCGTGCGGGGCAGCGGTCCCGCCGGGATGGATGAACAGCGGCACGCCGCGGTCCTGAATCCGCTCGAGCACGGGGCCAAGTCGATCAAGGGCCCGGGCCCCGGCGAGGGCATCGGCGGGTAGTGAGACACCCACGCAGCCACGGGCGATGAGCTCGTCGACGTCGGCCGGATCGGGCTCCTCGATGGCGAGCGGCCCCCAGGCGGCGAAGCCGTCTCCGAGTTCGAGTACGCCGTCGAGATGCGCCGCGATCAGCTGGCGCGCCTCGCCATGGGGCAGACCCTCGATCCCGATCGGGCTCGAGATCGCGATCACCGCCCGGTCGGCCCGGTCGGCCTGCAGTAGCCTGGCGCGCGCTGCCGGCGCCTCCGCGGCCAAGTCGATCACGTACGGCTGCTCGCTCGCTGAATGCAGGACGGTCAGCTTCTCGTCCGTGCGACGCACGAACGGCAGGTGACGGCGGGCCGACAGAGCGTCGAGCAGCGGCTCGGTCCAGATGTGCTGGTGGATGTCGATCTGCATCAGGCTGAGGTTCCTCCGCGCGGAATCACCAGTAACTAGGGTAAGTCAATTGACTTTATCAAGTTTAGCTGGCGAGGCAAGCCCCCGGCCGCCCACCAAAGGCGGTACCGGGCGGCTTACGGCGCTACCGGCGCCACCTAGGCGCCGGCCGGCAGCTTGAGCCCGCTGGACAGCGTGGTGTCGGCGGCCTTGACTGCCGCTGCCTGCTGCACCAGCGTGATCGTGTCCGTCTTAGCCGTGGTGGCGTTGTGGTTGGTGGCGTCGGTGGCGATCTTCTGCAGCTTGTCCCCGACGTTGTTCAGGGCCGTGACCAGCTTGTCCAGCGTCGGCTTGAATTGCGCTGGAGGCGAGAGCTGGGAGAGCTTGGTGGCCTCCGCCTTGGCCTTCACGGCCAGGCCCTGGAACTGGGTTGCCAACTGGTCGTCAGTCTTGCTGCCGGCTCCGGTCAGCGCCTTGGCCAGGCTATTGCCGAGCTGGCGAAACTGCGTGCGGTCGGCGACGAACGCGGCCTTGAACGCGGCCGTGCCTCCGGCCGCCGTCGAGCTGCTGGTCGTGGCGGCCGTGCTCGAGGACGACGTGGTCTTGCTGCTCCCGCAGCCCGCCAGACCGATTCCCAGCACGACGATGGCGACGATCAGTGCCCGATTCGTCAAAGCGATGTCTCCAGACTCGAGGTGTGCGCTGTCGTGAGCGTGGCGCCGCAACACGGCGCGCCACCCGGCCCGAGCATAGGCCAGATGCGACAGCAGCGAGCGCCGTCGGTGGCGGTAAGGTCAACGACATGGCCGACGACGATCCCGATACGGCTGAACTGAAGCGGCGTCAGCTCGAACAGGAGCAACTCGAACGCGAGCAGCTCGCCGGCTCCGAGACCGACGCCGACGCCGAGCGTCACCGCCGGCGTGCCGACAAGGCGCGGTACCTGCGCAGCAAGCTCGAGCAGCGAGAGCAGTCCGAGGCCGACGCCGATCAGGACGACGGCTGACTACGGTCAGCGCCGCGCGGCTCAGCCGGTCATATACGACCGAGGAGCAGCAGAACCAGCAGAACCAGCGCCACCAAACCGATGATGCCGCCGAATAGGGCGACCTTCAGCAGGACCAGCACGATCGCTACCAGGACCAGTAGGCCAATCAGACCACCAACCATCGAATGCTCCTCCGTGTGGGTTTCAAGACAGCGAGCCGATCCAGCATCTGTCAATCACCCGGCTCGCTTCACCTTCCCTGAGCAGGTGCTACCCGTTCCCAGCGCCCGCGAACAACCGTCGCGTGCGGTTGACGTCCGTGCGAACATATGTTCGCATGACGAGCGACGGCAGCGCCTATGCCCGCTTTCGCCGGGCCCTGGAGACCGGCAACGAACTGCTGGTCTTGACCGCCGCTCGCGAGCTGCCGCAGGTGGCCCTCGACGACGCGTTGCGCATCTGCCTGGTGCTGCGCGACGGCGATCGCCGTCGCTATGACCGCGCCGCGGTGCGGTGGCTGGGCCGCTTCGCGCTGGAGGCGCGCGCGGTGACGATCCGTGACCTGCGCGCGGCCGCGGCAGCGCTCGACGCGCTGCCGGCACATTCGGCTGAGGCGATGGAGCAACTGCAGCGGCTGTGCGTGGCCTGTGGGGTTTCCTAGGTCCTGGCCGAGCCGGCGATAGCCTCGCGACGATGAGCGCCAGCGATGGCACCTCCGCGGTCCGCTCCGCGCTCGATCCACTCGTGGATTCGGGCTATCTCCCTGGCTACGTGGCGGGCTGGCGCCGAGACGGCCAGACCCGGATCTGCGCCGGCGGGACGCTCGCGATCGAGCCCAGCGACCCGATGGATGAGAACACGGTGTTTCGGATCGCCTCGCTGTCCAAGCCGGTGGGCGGGGTGCTGGCGCTCACACTGGTCGAGGAGGGCACGCTCACGCTCGACGACGAGGTTGCCCGCTGGCTGCCCGAGCTCGCGGAACCGCGCGTTTTGAGGCAGATCGACGGGCCGCTTGATGACACCGTGCCGGCCCGCCGCCCGATCCTGGTCCGGGATCTCCTGGCGATGACCGCGGGCTTCGGAATGATGGGTCTCAGCCCGCTGCAGAAAGCGATCGCGACGGCGGACCTGGCGCCGGGACCGTTCCCGCCTTCCGTTTCCCACGACGAGTTCATGGCCCGCCTCGGCGCGCTGCCGCTGGCGCAGGCGCCGGGCGAGGGGTGGCTGTATCACACGGCTGCCGATGTCCTGTCGGTGCTCCTCTCCCGGGCTGTCGGGCAACCACTCGCCGACCTGGTGCGCGAGCGCATCACCGAGCCGCTGGGCATGTCGGGGACCGGGTTCTTCACCGGCGATCCTGCTCACACGACCACCGCGTACCGCCCCGGCAGCGACGGCCTCAAGCTGCTGGACCCGCCGGACGGCGTCTTTGCCCGGCCGCCGACGTTCGAGGCGCTGGGCTCCGGGCTGGTCTCGACGATCCCCGACTACCTGGCCTTCCTGGCCATGCTCGCCGACGGGGGCGGCCCTGTCCTCAGCGCCGAGTCGGTACAGCTGCTCGCCGGCGATCGTCTCACCGACGGCCAGCGGGCATCGGCGCAGCTCTTCCTCGGGCCCGATCGCTCGTGGGGCTTCATGGTCGAGGTCTATCTGGCGCGCGCGCCCGAGTCGTCGTTGGGGCCGGGAAGCTTCGGCTGGATGGGTGGCTCGGGGACGACGGCCTACATTGACCCGGGCGCCGGCCTGATCGGGGCGCTGTTCACCCAGCGCGCCATGGAGAGCAACCGCGCCACCGAGTACTACAACGCGTTCTGGCGCGCGCTCTACAGCGGCGCGTAGCGGTGCAGGCGACCGAGTCGCCGGCTCCGCCGCCCGGCCGGTGCGGAACACGTCGGCCCGGGGCGCGATTACAGTTCCGGCGTGCATCGGCGCCGCCTCCTGGCTCTCCTGCTTGCGTTGGCGGCGACACTGGCCGGCGCCCAGGCGGCCAGTGCGGACGAGGGCGGCTGGACCCATGCGGGGATCGTGCAGGCCCTGGGAGGGCGTTATCTGACCGACGCCCTGGGGCGGCGACTCGAGCTGCACGGCGTCAACCTGGTGGCCAAGTGCGGTGGTGGCGCCGTGCCGATCGATGTTCCCGGCACGCCGTGCGTGGGACCGGCGCAGGGGCCGCGGTTGGCCTACGTGCTGTCGCCCACGGCTCGCGACCCCGCCCGGAGGTTCACCGCCGCCGACGCGCGCACCCTGGTGCGACTCGGCTTCAACACGGTGCGGCTGGGGATCATCTGGGAGGGACTCGAGCCCGGGCCCGCGAACGTCGGCCCCAACGATCCCCGCTACTGCGCGCCCCATTACGGCACCCACTTCTCGCCGCTGGGAGCGGCCGACCCCTACAACGCGGACACCGTGCGGGCGTACCTGGGACGCACCGACCGGATCGTCGACCTGCTGGCCCGGGCCAACATTCGGGTGGTGCTCGACATGCACCAGGACGTCTGGGGGTCGGCGTTCCAGTATCCGCTCGGCCTCACCCCGTGGAGCGGGGAGGGAGCACCGCCGTGGGCCACCTGCACCGACGGCCTGGCCTTCGACGCACCGGTCGGGTGGGGCAGCGGCTACGAGGCGCCGGCGGTCCAAGCCGCCATTCACCACTTCTGGGCCAACGACGTTCGTGCCGACCTTCAGGGCCAGTTCGCCCGGGTATGGACGGCGGTCGCCAAGCACTACAAAGGCAACCCCGACGTGCTCGGCTACGAGGTGATCAACGAGCCCAACGACTTCCGGCCCAAGTCGTTTGACCCCGAACTGCAGTGCGACTACGGCGGTCCGGTCCACGAGCCGCGCTCCTGCCGGGCCAGCCACGCCGCCGCTCTGCGCGACGGCCTGATCGGTGCCATCCAGGCGGCCGACCCCGACCACGTGGTCCTGTTCGAGCCCAGCGGTGCTACCGACTTCGGAGTGTCCGAGACGATCGGCATCGCCGAGCCGCTGCGTTTCAAGAACCTCGCTCTGGCCTTCCACGTGTACGGCTATCCGCCCGACCAGCTGCGCGAGACCGCCGAGGAGCGCTACGAGACGCGCACCGAGCAGCCGGGTGGGCCGCCCTCGATCATGGACGAGTTCGGAGCCTCCAACTACTCGCCGGCCACGGCGCAGACGGTCTCGCTGGCGGACAGCACCAACCTGAGCTGGGCCTACTGGGCGGCACTGCAACTTGATGACCCAACCGCCGGCGACGCCTACGAGGGGCTCCTGAACGAGCTGACCCGAAAGCCGATTCCCAGCCAGGCACGGGCGGTGTCGGTGCCGTATCCATGGGCGACCGCCGGCACGCCGGGACCGCAGTCGTTCAACCCCACCACCGGTACGTTCAGGTACACGTACGGCCTGGTGCCGAAGATCGCCGCTGCCACCGAGATCGAGCTGCCGCCCTACACCTATCCCCGCGGTTACACCGTGCGCGTGACCGGCGCCAGGGTAGTGTCACCCAAGCGGTCGGCGCTGCTCGAGCTCAGTGCACAGCCGGGAGCCCGGCGTGTGTCAGTGACCGTGCGGCGGCGGTAGCCAGGGTAAGTGACACCGCGGCCCGGCTCAGGACAGCGCCGCTCGCTCCTCGTCGCTGAGCGCCCGCTTGCCCCGGGTGACCGGATCCCACGCGACCAGCACCGTGGTTCCGGAGGCGGCCAGGGTGCCGTCGGGCAGGCGCACCTCGTGTCGTAGCCGCAGGCTGGAGCTCCCGACGTGCTCGAGCGCGACGACCACCTCGGCGTATCCGTGGTCCTTGCGCACCTCGGCGTGGTAGTCGAGATCGACGTGGGCGAGGACGAAGCCGCCCGGGGTCCCGTCGCGGCCGACCCGGGTGCCGATCTCCATCATCAACGCGGCCCGGCCCTCCTCGAGCAGCTCGTGGTAGACGGACTGGTTGAGGTGGCCGAGCATATCCATGTCGCGCCATCGCAGCTGGACCTGCTGGGTGTGCTCGAATCCTGGGGTCATGGGGCCGGGAGGATAGGGGCCCTGAGTCCGCAAGACCAGCTGACGGGTCGGCTCCATTGACGGGGCCAAGGTAGGCCCCGTATCGTGCTCGCTCGTGAAGGCTCCAGCCACCTCGACGGGGGAGTGAGTGATGGACGCAGCGACGCTTGACGGACTGCTGCAACGAGCCGTGGAGAGCGGCGCGATGCCCGGTGTCGTCGCGATGGTCGGAGATCGCGACGGGGTCCTGTACGAAGGAGCCTTCGGCAGGCTCAGCGTGGACGGCGAGGCGGCCGTGGCGCCCGACACGATGTTCTGGCTGGCCTCGATGACCAAGGCGCTGGTCAGCGTCGCGGCGCTGCAGTTGATCGAACGCGGCGAGCTTGAGCTCGAGCAGCCCGTCTCCGACGTCCTTCCCGCCTTCGGCGCTCTTCAGGTCCTCGACGGGTTCGACGGCGACACGCCACGGCTGAGGGCTCCGCTGCGGCAGGCGACGATCCGCCAGTTGCTGACGCATACCGCGGGTGCCGGCTATTGGTTCGCCAACGCCGACCTTCTGCGTTACCACCAGATCACGGGCGTGCCCGACCCGGGGACGTGTGCAATCGCTGCGCTTCACGATGTTCCACTGGTTGCCGATCCCGGCACGCGGTGGGAGTACGGCACCAACACCGACTGGCTGGGTCAGGTGGTGGAGGCGGTCAGCGGCACGGACTTGGCCACGGCATGCACCGAGCGGGTATTCGCCCCGCTCGGGATGCGGGACGCCACCTTCACCCCCAACCGCGAGCAAGCGTCGCGAGCGATGGCGGTGCACGCGCGCACGCCCGACGGTGGACTGGTGACGACCTCGTTCGGAATGCCTGCCGAGCCCGAGTTCTTTTCCGCCGGCGCCGGCTCGTCCGGAACCGGTGGCGATTACATGCGGTTCCTGCGCGCCATGTTGCGCGACGGCGAGCTCGACGGCGAGCGCGTGCTGGCCCCCGAGACCGTCCAGCTCGCGTTCACCGACCATCTCAACGGGGCGCCGTTGCCGGAAGCGACGCATTCCGCGGTCCCGGAGCTGTCAAACGACATCCCCGGCGTGGCCCTACGAGCAGGGCTGGGGACTTGGGTTTCGCCTCGTGCTCGAGGACGTGCCCCAGATGCGCCGTGCCGGCACCGGTGACTGGGCCGGCCTGGCCAACTGTTACTACTGGATCGATCGCGCCACCGGGATCGCTGGGCTCGTCCTGACCCAGGTCCTCCCGTTCTTTGATGCCAAGGTGGTCGAGACCGTGCTCGGCTTTGAGCAGGCGGTCTACGCGTCGGTGGCGGCTCCGACGGGCGGGTAGCCACGAGGAGGGTGGAGTCGTTCTTCGAGGCGCTGTTCGCGCGTGACCCATCGGGACGCGGGTGGCTTTCAGACCTGCTCCGGGCGGCACCGCGGGGGCGGGACTGCCTTGGCGAATTGGTGGACGAGCCCGGCCGGCTGGCGATCTCGATCGCGGTACGCGGCGCCGGCGGCCGCCGGGTCTGCTTCGACCACCGGGCGGCGCCGTCCCGGCGCTTGCTGCGCTGGTTCATCGACCACCCGGATCGGCTGTGGTGGGCGGACGGCGCCGAGCTCTCGGCGGAGACGACGCTGCTGCGCCGGGCGCTGCTTTACGACGAGCCGCCGGGCGCGCAGGGGCGGGCGCAGGAGCGCGCCCGCGAGCTGTTGCGGTCCCGCTCGGCGCTGTCTCGCGAATGGTGGCGTTTTGAGGAGATGGCCACGCTTGACTGCGTGCTGATCACCAACCGACTGGTGGTGACGATCGAGGCGGTTGGTTCGGCGGTCGTGCCCGCGGCCACGGAGTGGTATCCGGCCCACTCGGTCCTGGTCCGCGATCTGGAGGCGGCGCGCCAGATCGCGCAGGACCGCGCCTGGGCGACGCTGCTTCTGTCCGATCGGCCCGTGACGGGAGGCGGGGCCGAGGAGCTCGTGGGCAGCCTGCCCGAGAGCGCCCCCCATCTCGAGGATCGCGAGCGCCGGGAGCTGGCCGGCGCCTATCTGGGCAACCTCACCTGGGAGGCCGCGTACGGGTCCGTGGGCATCCCGCTGCCGGGCGGCTAGTCATCGGGGTGGATCACGGATTGGGCCGGGCGCGCACGGCTGCTACTGCGTCACTGGCCGCCTGGTTGGCAGTCGGTGCATCCGCGGAGGGGACGTGCGCCGCATACACTGCCGCGGCCGCATGGGCCTCGGCCGCGCTGTCGGCCAGCTTGCTGGTCTGGTCGGTGCCGATCTTGACCCCGAGGTAGGCACCCACGACCGACCCGATCACCCCGAACGAGCCGGTGGCCACCGCGCTGATGGCGGCGCCTGACCCCGACACGTTGAGCGCCAGCACCAGCACCGTGGCCAGGGCGATGACCAGGATCGCCGCGATCCCCGACGCGACTGCCACCAATCCGCCCACCGGCAAGAGCTTGTTGGCGTTCATATCGCGCCAATCATCTCAAACCGGTCGCGCCCTCGGCGGGCCGGCCTCCGGCCCCACGGACCGACCCGGCCGGGCGGCGGCTTTAGCTCGGCGGGTTGAGATGATCGACGGCGGCCTCGAGCCACTGGTCCTGGTGCTGGCTCCAGAACGCCTCATCGTGGGCGCCCTGGTACAGCCTGAAGACGTGGGGGATGCCCGCGTCGGTGAGCTCCTCGTCCAGGCGCTCGTTGTCCTGCACGAACCCGGGGTAGGGGTCCTGGGCGCCGATGTAGAAGCCGAAGAAGGTCTCGCCGTAAGGGGTGAACTTCTCCTTGAGCTGCGGCACGCTGGCATGGGCGCTGGCTTCGTCATTGGCCTCCGCGGAGCCCAGATCCAGAGGCTCGCCATCGGGCTTGGTGATGATGAAGTAGCCGCTCCAGGACTCGATGACCTGGTAGGTCCCGGGGTGGTGGATGGCGATCAGCGTCGCCCCGTATCCACCCGCGGACACGCCGATGATCCCTCTGGCCGACCGACGCGCGATCGTCCGGTAATGGTCATCGATCCAGGACACCAGCTCGGACTCGGTCGCCGTCTCCCAGTCGCGGCCGGGCCCCCAGTTGTGCCACTCCGGGTCCGTGTCGCCGGGCCGGGCGCCCTGGGCGCCGACGACGATCACGTGATTGCCGGTGGCGGCGAGCGTGTCGGCGTACCCGCCGATGTTCTTGTATGACTCGGCCGTCCCCGGCAGGCCGTGCAGAAAATAGATGACCGGGTAGCGCTTGCTGCTCGAGTCATAGCCCGGCGGCAGGGCGATCGAGTAGTGGAGGGTCCCATCGACAGCGTGGGAGTAGAACGACCCATCGATGATCGGCGGCCTCGCGGCGGCGGCCGCCGCGGACGCCGAGCTCGAGGCGGTGGAGGTGGTGGACGTGGTCTTGGCCGTGGCCGTGCTCGAGGCGCTGGAGCCACAGCCGCCGCACGCCAGCACGAGGACGAGCGTCGCGACCCAGCCTCCGGTCAACCGAAGACATCGGCCCCCGATCACCGCGCTCAGCGGACCCACAACGGCATGAAGGTACCGCGCCGAAATAACGGCGCGACTAAGACGAGGCTAAGCCTGGGCAAGCGGAGGGTCTCGCGATCGGCGGGCCAACAGCAGGCGTGGGTCGTCTGACTCGGCATATAGGCGAGTAGATCGAACCACGTCCCCGGCGCGGGCCGGAACCCTCGCGAGACTTGTCGACTCTGGCGAACTGTCGCAGCAGCTAGCTGTGCCGGTTCGCGTGTCAAGTAATGACACTGTCAGTCTCACTTGGTCACTGGCTGCCCCGGGTGTCGGCCGTACCAAGTGTTAGGCGATTGTTTTCGTAGCGGAAAGCTCGCCCGCGCGCTCGTTGCAGGAGTTACGATTGGCGCCGTGGGCGCAGAGAGGGCTTGGTCATCGCCGTGGGCGGGTACCCGGCTGCGGCGAAGCGTGCTCCAGGTGGCACTCATCGTGGGGCTTGTCTTCGGCGTTGCCGTCGGGAGTGCCCACGCGGCCGCCAGCGAGCAGGACCAGCTGAACGCCATCGCCGCAAGCGAAGGACCCAGCGGCGTGGCGTCGTCGATCGCCCATACCGCTCAGGGCGACACCGGGCTCGTCGTCCATGCCCTACAGCTCACCGACAACTATCGCTACGGCGTCGGGTCCCACAGCGTCGGTCAGGCCTACAAGTGGTCTGGTAGCGCCTGGCAGCAGATCGGCAGTGTCGACTTCGGGGTCAACAGTCCCGGGCCGGTGGTGTCGGAACCTCCCGCGCCGGAGCAGCTCACCGGGGCCACGGACTTCCTGGTCGACCTCGAGGCCGCCGACGTTCCACTCAGTGCCGTGGTCAGCGATGCCGGCGGCAGCTGGCGCGTGGTCCCGTTCGTCCGCAACGGCCAGAGCCAGACCGAGCTGACGTACGCGTCGGTGACCGGGAACCAGATCAAGTCCGGAGCCAACGACTGTCAACCGGACTGCGCTCAGGGCCACGTTACCTACACCACCTGGACCTATGATGCCGCCTCCAAGGAGTTCGTACCGGGCGGCGGCTCAGGCGGTCACGGAACCGGCCCGTGCCACGGGAGTCTCGGCGTGGGGCCATTCAAGCTGACTGCCACCTGCTTCAAGCGCGACGGGGCTCAGTGGGTGGCGCACGGCTCAATCAGCATCGACGGGGTGAGCGTGGCCGCCCAGGGCAGCACGACCGTCACCGTTTCGCCGTTGGCAGAGTCGGTGACGGCCACCGGACCGGTCACCGTGTCGTTGGGCTCGATCCCGATCTACAACGGGGATCTCAACCTCTCGCTGGCCGGCAGCTTCTCGATCGCCAAGAAGGGCAAGGTCAAGATCAAGGGCCTGCCGATCTCGGGCAACTTCCAGCTCTCGCCCACCCCCGACGGAATGCAGGTCACCGCCTTTGCCGGGGTCAAGGGCTTCACCGGCAACCTCACCCTGCTGGTCGACAACGACGGCTCGCTCGACCTCAAGAAACTGCGGCTGGGGCTCGGCAACCTGCCGTTCAAGCAGCTGGTGATCAAGAACGCATCCCTGACCTACCAGAGCGTGTCCGGAGGCGATCAGTGGACCGGTGACGTCAAGGTGCAGCTCCCGGACAACCTGCCGGCGATCGATGCCACGCTCAGCATCCTCAACGGCCAGCTGGCCGATGTGGGGGCCACGGCCTCTGGCATCAACAAGCCCATTGGCGAGATCGTCTTCCTACAGAGCCTCGGTTTGGATCTGGGGTTCAGCCCGCACTTCACCGCCACGGGCTCGATCGGCCTCACCGGTGGACCCAAGCTGCCGGTGGTCAACGCCGCAGCGGTGGGCCTCAACGCGACGCTGGAGGCTGATTTCGGATGGCCGGTGGTGCTCACCGCCACCGGCGACATTACGGTGGCGGGTGACGTCCAGCTCGCCCAGGCGCACGCGGTCTGGACGATCCCCAACAAGCTCTCGCTCGACGGGACGGCGGGTTTCAGCCTGGCCGGGGCGTCGGTCAACTTCACGGGCTCGGGTCTGGTCAACCAGAAGGGCTTCGGCTTCTACGGCAACGGTGCGCTGTCGCTGCCCGGCCATTCCGACGTCAAGGCGTTCGGCTATCTGTCCGAGAAGGGCGTTACATCATGCGGCATATTCAGCGCCGGGCCGCTGAATGTCCTGCTCGGCTTCGGCTACCGCTGGGGCGACGATTTGCCCAGCCTCTGGTTTGACAGCTGCGGCGCGCTGGCCTTCAAGACGGCAGCGGGCTCGAGCGTGGCCCACGGCGCCGGAGGCGGCACCACGTTCGACGTTCCGCGGGGACAGCGACAGACGCTGGTCAGCGCCACCGGTCTGGGGGCCTACCCAGCCTTCTCACTGCGCTCTCCAAGCGGCGCGGTGATCAGTTCGGCCGGCCCCACGGACGGGCCCATCGATCACGGCGGGTACCTGTGGCTGCAAGACCCCGATCGCCAGGCCACCGACGTGGTCCTGGCCAGGCCCACCCCCGGGATCTGGACGCTGGTTCCGGCGCCCGGCTCGGCTCCGGTGACCAGCACCGGCGTCGCGTTGAGCGCGCCCAAGCTCGCGGTCGTAACCCGCGTCCGGCGCCGGGGGCGTCACGAACAGCTGACGTGGCGTGCCCCCAACGTCCCAGGCGAGACCCTGGCGTTCTCCGAGGTCGGAGCCCGGACCTCAGCGGCCATTGCCAACACCTCCAAGGCGCGTGGCAGTGTCACCTTCGCCCCTTCCAGTGACGGGACGACCAGCCTGCGCCGAATCCGGGTCGTGGTCGAGATCAACGGTCTCCCGCAGGCGATTCTGAAGGGGGCCAAGTTCAGGCCGCCGAGCCGAGGGCGGCCGGGAACGCCCCGTCGCATCAGTTTGGTGCACCGGGGCGGCCGAGTGGTCGTGACCTGGTCGCGCGCCGCTGGTGCCAGCGACTACCTGGTCATCGTGCACGACACCAACGGTCGCCGGGATTTCTTCCAGCAGGCCGCCAACCGGCGCCGGGTGACGGTGTCGCCGGTACTGGCGCCCGACCGCGTGACCGCCACCGTGCAGGCGGTGTCCGCGGCCGACGTCGGTGGTGCCGCGGGGCGAGGACGGCTGACCATCCACAGGCCCCCGCACCGGCGGCCTCGACACAAATCCCGGTAGCCGTATCACCAGGTGAAGACCCCGCTGGCGCTGGCGAGCAGCCGTCCGTCGAGGGTTTGCACCGTGGCGTCCGCCCAGGCCAGGCGCCGCCCGGCCCGGCGCAGGGTGCCGGCAACGTCGAAGGCGGGGTCGAGCGCCGGTCGCAGGAAGTCCGTGCGCAGGTCGACCGTGGAGCAGTCATGCCCGGTCTGGGCGATGACGGCGAAGCAGGCGGCGACGTCGAGCGCGGTGACCAGCGCGCCACCGTGCACGAGCCCTCCGTCCACGGTGCGCACCAACGCCGGGGGCTTGAAGCGAAATCTGGTGCGGCCGGGCTCCCATTCGACCAGCTCGAGCCCGATGGCCGCGTGCAGCGGACAGTCAAGGAGGAGCTGCTCGGCGTCTGCTCGGGAGAGCGGGGGCGCGGAATCGCTCGCGGTCATGGCGCTGCGGGTTTGGTCGCGGTCATGGCGCTGTGGGTTCGCGGCCGGGAGTCAGGCCGTCTGGGAGCAGCTCGGCAGCGCGGCGCTCCAGCGCGCCGCGATCGAGCTTGTTGGTCGCGTTCAACGGGAGCGCGTCGAGGAAGAACACGCGCCGGGGATGGGCGTAGGCGGGGCCGTGTTCGAGCGCGTGCTGGCGAAGGTCGCTCTCGGTCGGGGAGAGGCCGGACTTCAGGACGACGAACGCCACGGGCGCCTCGCCCTTTATCGGATGCGGTGCGGCCACCACTCCGGCGTCGCGGACCGCGGGGTGGCTGAGCAGCACCGACTCCACCTCCTTGGGATAGACGTTCTCGCCGCCGACGCTGATCATGTCGTCGGTGCGCCCGCAGAAGAAGCAGTAGCCCTGCTCGTCGCGGCGCATCAAATCGCCCGTCCGCAGCCAGCCGTCGGCCAGGAACCGCTCGGCCGTGGTCTGCGCGTCGCGGAGGTACCCCAGGGCGTTCGCCGGCGACCGGGTCCACAGCTCGCCGACCTCGCCCGGCTCGCAGTCGCGGTGGGGCTCGCGGTCGGGCTCGGAGGCGTCGGAGGCGTCGGAGTCAAGCGCGACGATCCGGATTTGCACATCGGGCACCGGCAGCCCGGTGCTGCCGAGCTTCTTGGTGCCCCAGCGTGGCGTGAGCACATTGGCTCCCCCCTCGGTGAGCCCGTACGTCTCGACCGGCTGGCAGCCGAAGTGCTCGACCATCAGCCGCAGCAGCTCGGGAGGCACCGGCGCCGAGCCGCATTCCAGCAGCTCGATGCTGCCCAGGTCAGAGCGCCCGAGCTCCGGATGCGATAGCAGCAGCGTGTACATCGACGGCGTCCCGGACGTGTAGGTGATGCCGTGCGCCGCGATGGCGGCCAGCGCGGCGCCGGCGTCGAACTCCGGCAGGACGACGACGCTACCGCCGGTGTAGAGCATCGGCAGCAGGATGAGCCAGAGCGCGTTGGCGTGATACAGCGGCCCCATCGCCAGCCCGCGGTCGTGCTCGTCGTGCAGCATCGTCCGGGCCATCGAGCGCGCCTGCCACCAGGTGTTGGAGTGGCTCAGCATGACGCCCTTGGGTCGTCCCGTGGAGCCCGAGGTGTAGAGCAGCATCGCCAGTCCGACGGGCTCGACGGGTGCGGGCCCTGCCTCGATGTCGCTCGCGTGGCCGGCCTGGGCCAGCGCCTCCTCGTAGGCGTCGCCGACGATGATCCGGTCGAGGTCGCCGATGCGTTGCGATTGCTCCTCGGTCGCGATCACCAGCTTGGCCGCGCTGTGATCAAGGATGTAGGCGAGCACGTCACGGCCCAGCCGCACGTTGAGCGGCAACGCGATCGCTCCCCGGCGCAGCGTTCCGAGCAATACCTCCACGAACCGCCAGTGGTTGCCGGTGGCGAGGGCGACGACGTCGCCACGACCGACTCCGCCTTGTGCCAGCAGGGCGGCAAAGCGCCGCGCCCGCCGGTCAAGCTCGGCGTAGGTGAGCGCGATGTCGCCCTCGATCACCGCGGCCTCGTCGGGGCGCAGCGCAACGGCGGGGTCAGCCACCTGCGCGAAGTTGGCGGCGCGCATCCAGGGGCGGCCGGCGATCACGGGAGCACCTCGAGCGTTGCGTCGCTGCTCGTCAACGGTTCGCACCCCTCCTCGGTGATCACGAAGTCGTCCTCTAGTTTCATGTTGCCGATGCCCGGCGAGTACACGCCCGGCTCGATGCAGATCGTCATGCCCGGCTCAAGCGGCGCCGGTTCGGTGTCGAGGCTGGGCCACTCGTACGACGTCGCCAGCCCGATCCCGTGACCGATCCGGTGCTCGACCGTGAACCCGGCGCCGCGGATCACTTCGCTGGCCGCCCGGTGCAGCTCCTGGCAGGGCACTCCTGGACGCGCCAGCGTGACCGCCGCCTGATAGGCCCGGAGCACGACCTCCCACGCCTCCAGTCGGCGTTCTCCGGCTTCTCCGATCACGAACGTTCGCGTGGCGTCGGCCTGGTAGCCGTCGATCTCGGCCCCGATGTCGACCATCACCGTGTCGCCGACCTGAAGCGGCCGGTCGGTCGGACGGCGGATGGGGATGGGCTCGTCGGTGCCGGACACCACCGACGGATCGAAGGCATGCGCGCCGCCGGCCGCCAGCAGGACCGCTGACAGCGCGGCCACGACTTCGTTCTCGGTCACTCCCGGCCTCGCCTGTTCACGAGCGATGTCGAGCATGCGGTCGGTGACGGTTGCGGCCGTCCGCAGGCGTTCGATCTCGAGCGGGCTCTTGCGTCGCCGTAGGGCGGCAAGCTCGGCGCTGACGTCGATCAGCTGCAGGCCGGGGGCGGCATGCTGGATGGCGGCGTAGGCGGGCGCGGGCATCCGATCCAGCCCCGCCAGGGCCAACCGGCTGGCGCCGGTGTCACGCACGGCGGTGACGACGAGCGGCACGGGGTCGAACGCCGCCTGCCATCGCTCGATCCCCGACGCGGCTACGGCCTCGGTGATCTGCCATTGAAATGTGAGCACACAGCGAGCGCCGCCGTCGTCGAGCACCAGCCACATGTCGCCGAGGATGGGTTCAAAGCCGGTCAGGTAGCGAAATGCCTGGCCGTGACGGTCACACCCGAACACGAGCAGCGCGTCGGCGCCGGCCGCGGCGGTCAGCTCACGCGCCCGGGCGCGGCGACCGTCCAGCTCGGCGCGCCACGGGCCGGCGTTATCGCCTGACCGCATCGACGATCTCGTCGGAGCTCATGATCCGGGCGAATCCGCGGCGCAACGTCTGCAGCTCGGCGTCGTGCAGCTGAGGATCGTCGGTGGAGTTGATATCCGAGCCGAACACGACCTTGTACCCGTGCCAGAACGCTTCGCGCGCGGTCGCGCCACAGCAGAAGTTGGTCATCGTTCCCGAGATGACGAGCGTGGAGATGTCGAGTCCACGCAGGACGAGATCCAACTCGGTGCCGTGAAAGCCCGAGTAGCAGTGCTTGAGCACCACCAGGTCGCGCTCCTGCGGCGCCAGATCCTCGAAGATCGCGACCTCCTGGAGGATGCAGTCGGCGTAGTTGCCCACGTCCTCTCCGATCGGCACCAGCGTCTCGGTGATGGGGAAGTTGCGCCCCTGCACGCCGACCTCGTAGGCGAGGAAGATGACCGGCCAGTCGGCCGCGTGGAAGGTGTCGATCACCCCTCGGATGGTCGGCACCTGGCGGGTGGCATCGGGCACCCAGTACGGCGACCAGTTGGGCTTGACGAACTCGTCGATCATGTCGATCACCAGCAGCGCGGTCCGCCCCGGCTCGATCCCCATCCGCGCCTGCCCGTCTGAGTACTGCTGGCGGGCGCGCTCCAGCACCCACTCCTCGCTGAAGTCGCCTAACCGACGCTGGTGTTCAGTCATGGACATCGTTTGCCACCTCCGGGTAGAGAGCATCAGGGACGACGAGCACCTTGCCGAACGTGCGACGTTGCTCGAGTTCGCCGACGGCGTCGTGCACGCGCGACAGGGGATGGACGGCGTGGATCACCGGACGTAGTTCGCCGGCGCGGACGAGCTCGAGCAGGCTGAGGAGATCGTCGCGGGTCCATCCGTCTGAGCCACGGATGTCGATCTCGCGCACCCACACATAGCGGAGGTCTGTGACCGCGGCGTAGCCGCTGGTCGCGCCGCACGTCACCAGCCGTCCGTGGCGGCGAACGCAGCGCAGCGACTGCGGCCAGGTGTCGACGCCGGAGTAGTCGACGACGACGTCGGCTCCCTGGCGGCCGGTCAGATCCCATACCTGCCGCGAGTAGGCCCCGTCCGCGGCTACCACGCATTCGTCAGCGCCGAGGTTGCGCAGCCGCTCGGCCTTGGTTGCGCTGCTCGTGCACGCGATCACCCGCGCCCCCGCGCGCTTGCCGAGCTGCACGCAGGCCACGCCGACCCCGCCGCTGGCGCCCACTACGACCAGCGTCTCGCCGCTTTGCAGAGCCGCCCGCGTCAGCAGCATGCGGTGGGCGGTCCCGTAAGCGATCGGAAGCGCCGCCGCCTCGACGAGACGGTCGCTTTCGTCGAGCTCGATCAGGTTGTCCGCCGGCACCAGGACGTACTCGGCCAGGCCGCCGGGGACGTTCTCTCCGATCGTCCCGGCCGACACTGCGGGATCGACGAGCACCGGCGCCCCGATCCGCGGCCCGGCGGTTTGCGGACCGAGCTCTTGCACCCAACCGGCGATGTCCCCGCCGGCGGTGTGCGGCAGCTGCACGGCGATTCCGGGAGTTCCGCGGCGTACGAAGATGTCGAGGTGGTTAAGGGCGCAGGCCGCCACCCGAACCAGCGCCTCGCCGGCTTGTGGGTGGGGGCGCTCGACCGTCTCGAGCAGCAGCCGGTCGGGCCCGCCGTGTTCGCGGATCAGAGTCGCCGTCATCGTCTCGTTCATCGCGCACGCGATTGTGATGACTCAAGCGGCCTGTGCGCAACTGGTGCGGTACCGTCGCGGGGCGTGCAGGACGCCTCCGGTTCACGGGAACGGCCTCAGGCCCAGCTCACGCTCGATGCGTCTGAGCGTGCGGTCGCGCTGATCGCGGCGCTGACCTCGGCGAATCTGCGTAGCGCGCGGACGCTCCTTGATGCCGACCCGGGGGTCGCCCGCCACGACCTCGCGTGCGCATGCGCGACCGGCCAGGTGGACGAAGTCTCACGGCGGCTCGCGGCGCGGCCGGCGGCGGTCAGCGAGCCGACCGGCCCGAACGGCTGGCAGCCGATCCTCTATGCCTGCTTCTCGCGGCTCCTGCGCGCCGATCCGGACCGAGCGCCCCAAATCCGGGAGGTGGTGCGGCGTCTGCTGGCCGCCGGCGCCGATCCCAACGCGTGGTTCATCCATGACGGGGCCTGGTTGCAGGTCGCGCTCTATGGAGCGGCTGGAATCAACGGTGACCCGGAGTTGACGCGGATGCTGCTGGCCGCGGGGGCCGACCCGACCGACGAGCGCGACGGATACCACGGCAACGAGGTGCTCTACCACGCATCTGAATTGGGTGACCCGACCTGCGCGATGCTCGTGATCGACGCCGGCGCCCGCCAAGACCTTGTCGACTACGACCTCGGCCGGGCCCTGAACTTCCCGAACCCCGAGATGGTCGAGATGTTCTGCGGACACGGCGCCCAGGCATCAGCGGGCCATCTGCACCAAGCGGTCTGGCGTCGGCGCCCGCCGCGGACGGTCGCCGCCCTGCTCGATGCCGGAGCGCCGATCGACGCGCCCGACGAGCACGGCCTCACCCCACTGCAGATCGCCGTACGCTGGGGCGAGCTGGACGTCGCAACCGTCCTGCATGACCACGGCGCCGACGCGGGCGCGGTCACCGAGCAGGACCGGGCGCTGGGTTCGTACCTGTCTGACCAAGACCGAGGCGCGCCGCCCCAGATCGCGCTCTCGATGCTCGACGAGATGCTGATGCTCTCGATCGAGGGCGGCCACTTTGACGCGATGCTACGGCTGCTGGACGCGGGCGCCCGAGTCGACGGCGATCCCAAGAGCGCCGAGATCCCGCTCGGACATGCGTGCTGGCGACGGCGGGTGGCGATGGCGCGGGAGCTCGTCAAGCGCGGCGCCGCCCTGGCCTTTCGCGATGGCGGCAGCGCGATCGGCGCCGCCCTGCACGGCTCACGGCACTGCCATGACCCCGAGGGAGGCCCGACAATGGGCACCGTCGACGAGATCCCCACCGAGCCTTACGCCGAGATCGTGAGGCTGCTGCTCGCAGCTGGGGCGTCGGTCCCCGAGCGGATTGGCGAGAACGGGGTTCGCGCCGCCACCCTCATCGCCGAGCTCGGCATCGACGCTGGCTAGCTCTCCCCGTGTCGGTGGATTCTCGGCGAGAATGACCGGCCATGAATGGAGACCCCAGATGAGCGACATCCTCAGCGTGGCCCGCGACCAGGTGCTGGAGGGTGGTGTGCCGCTCGACGAATCGCAGGCGTTGGCCATCCTGGAGCTGCCCGACCAGCGGGTACCGGACGCGCTCGCGCTTGCCCACGAGGTACGGATGCGCTGGTGTGGCCCGGCGGTCGAGGTCGAAGGGATCGTGTCGATCAAGACGGGCGGCTGCCCGGAGGACTGTCACTTCTGCTCGCAGTCGGGCAGGTTCGAGACGCCGGTGCGCGCGGTTCGACTTGATGTTCCCGCGCTCGTGCGGGCCGCACGCCAGACTGCGGGGACCGGCGCCACGGAGTTCTGCCTGGTGGCCGCGGTCCGGGGGCCCGACGACCGCCTCATGGCTCAGGTAGGGGACGCGGTCGCCGCGATCAAGGCCGAGGTGGAGATCAACATCGCCTGTTCGCTGGGGATCCTCACCCGCGCCCAGGCCGAGCAGTTGGCGGCGCTCGGCGTGCATCGCTACAACCACAACCTCGAAACCGCTCGGTCTCATTTCCCGATGGTCGTGACCACCCATTCCTGGGAGGAGCGGGTCCAGACACTGGAGTTGGTTCGCGCGCTCGGCATGGAGGTTTGCTGCGGCGGGATCGTCGGCATGGGCGAGACCCTGGCCCAGCGGGCGGAGTTCGCAGCCCAGCTGGCGGCGGTCGAGCCCGACGAGGTTCCGCTGAACTTTCTCGACCCTCGCCCCGGCACTCCCTTCTCCGATCTGACGCTCCTCGACACTCAGGATGCGCTGCGGGCGATCGCGGCGTTCCGTCTCACGCTCCCGCGGACAATCCTGCGCTACGCCGGCGGTCGGGAGCTCACCCTGGGGGACCTCGGCACGCGGGACGGCATGCTGGGTGGGATCAACGCGATGATCGTCGGCAACTACCTGACCACGTTGGGCCGCTCGCCCGAGCGGGACCTCGACCTCCTGGCCGAGCTCTCGATGCCGGTCAAGGCCCTGTCGGAAACGCTCTGACCGAGCACGCGGGACCGCCGTACTGCGAGGGGTGTGGTCGACCCATCGGGTACGCCGGGCACGAGCGCTGTCGTGAGCGCCAACGGCTGAGCGATCCGCCGCGCTACTGCACCCGGTGCGGGCGCAAACTCGCAGTTCAGGTGCTTCCCCTCGGATGGACGGCCCGGTGTGTGGCGTGCGGGCCGCTCGATGCCGAGCTCAGCTGAGCGCCGGAATCACCTCGGCGGCGAGGCGCTCGAGCTGTTGGGCGTCGTCGACGAGCGGGTTGAGCAGAATCAACTCCGCACCGGCGTCCGCCACCGCACGGATGCCGGCGGTGCACTCCTCGGCCGGGCCGGCGAGGATGTGTTCCGACCAGCCACCCCGACCGTAGTGTTGGGTGAGCGCGTCCTCGAGTCGCTGGCGGCCGCGCGCGGCGTCGTCCTCCACGTGGACGTAGACGCGCTTGCCGATCCGGAACGTCTCGGGGTCGCGTCCCTGCGCGGTCAGCTCTTCTCTCACCACCCTGACCTGTTCGGCGAACTGAGCTGCCGTCTGTGAGCCGGCGCCCATGAACCCATCTCCGTGCCGGACCGCGCGCCGCATCCCCGCCGGCGCACTGCCACCGAACCAGACTGGCGGGTACGGCTTCTGCACTGGCTTGGGCTCCATCGACGCGCCCTGGAGCTTCCACAGCCGCCCATCAAAGTTGATCTCAGGCTCCGTCCAGCACGCCTTCATCAGCGCCAGCGCCTCGTTGAAGCGGGCGACGGGCTTGTCCGCGTCAACGCCGAAGGCGTCAAACGGGCGGCCCCTCCCGCCGGTCGCGACACCCACCTCGACTCGGCCGTGGCTGAGGCAGTCAAGCGAGCTGATCGCCTTGGCCAGATGCAGCGGGTTATGGAGTGGGAGCACGAACACCGCGCAACCCAGCCGCAGCTGCTCGGTGCACGCCGCGGCGTAGGTCAGCGTCTGAAGCGGCGCGAGGCTGCCGCCCGCGCCGATCACCTGCTCCTGCACCCAGGCACTCTCGAACCGCCCCAGCTCCTCGACGCGACGAAGATGCGCGCGGAAGGCGTCATCGTCGAAGCGGCTGTCGCGAGCGTACTGCGGGATTGAGATCGCGAATCGCACGGGCTCAGCAGATAGCACATGTTCAGGCTAACGCCGCGGCGGCCCGGCGGTGGACGCAATCGTGGGCAATGACGACAGCTCGCGCCACGACTAGGCTGTGGGCATGTCGTTGGTGATCGTCGGTGCCGGGCCCAACCTCGGTCTGGCCGTGGCCAGGCGGTTCGGGCGCGAAGGCTTCGCGGTGGGCCTGATCTCGCGTAGGGAGTCCAGCCTGGTCGAACTCGCCGCCCAGCTTGGGCTTGATGGGATCACCGTGGCCGCCGCGGCGGCCGATATCCGCGACAGCTCCGCGCTGGCGGGCGCCATCGCCAGGCTTGCCGCCGAGCTCGGTCCGGTTGAGGTCCTCGAGTATTCGCCGCTGCCCGCGCCTGAGTTCATGAAGCCGGTGCTTGAGACGACCGTCGCAGACGTCCGGGGTCCGCTCGAGTTCAGTGTGCTCGGCGCCGTGGCCGCTACCCAGGCGGTCATCGGGCCGATGCGCGAGGCCGGGCATGGGACGATCCTGTTCACAACCGGCGGGGCGGCGGTGAGCCCGTACCCGGCCCGTGCCGGTGTCGGGATCTCGTTTGCGGGCGAGGTCGCCTACGCGCGGATGCTTCACGACGCTTTGCGCGACGAGGGGATTCACGTCGCCCACACCGCGATCGCCGGCCGGATCGCACCCGGAGCCGATAACGAGCCCGATGACGTTGCCGAGGTCCTGTGGACTCACCACGTCGATCGCAGGGTCTTTCAGACCCGGCTCGGAATGCCCTGACCACTGAGTCGGGACAGCGCGCCGCCCAGGCTGTGGGCACGTTGGTGTCGGTCAACGTCGGCATGCCGAAGAACGTGCCCTGGCAAGGGAAGAACGTCTATACCGGCGTCTTCAAGGACCCGGTCAGCGGTCGCCGCCGAGTCGGCAAGCTGAACATCGAGGGCGACGGTCAAGGCGATCGGGCGGGGCACGGCGGTGAACAGCGCGCCGTGTTCGTCTACCAGCTCGACTCGTATCGGTACTGGGAACGCGAGCTCGACCGAAACGATTTCGTCCACGGACAGTTCGGCGAGAACTTCACCGTGCAGGGACTTGGTGACGACGAAGTCTGCATCGGCGACCGCTACCAGATCGGCACCGCCACCTTCGAGGTAACGCAACCCCGCGTCACCTGCTACCGCGTCGGGATCCGCATGAACGACCCGCGCATTCCCGCCCTGCTCGTTTCACACCATCGCCCGGGCTTCTACTTCCGTGTGCTCGAAGAGGGCGAGGTACAAGCGGGTGACGAGATCATCAAGCTTGCTGCCGGCCCCGAACAGATGCCGGTCGCTGAGGCGGATGCCCTGCTCTATCTGCCTGGGCACCCGCGCCAGCAGCTGCTGCGAGCGCTCCGGATCCCTGCCCTCAGTCCCGGCTGGAGGGCCTCGTTCCAGGCGTTGGTGGAGGAAGAACCCGGTAGTGGGAACGCCGGACTTGCGGTGACGAGCCCGGCTCCGGCCTGGCCGGGCTTCCGCCAGCTGGTTGTCGCCGCAATCACCCGCGAGAGCGAATCGGTGATCTCCATACGCCTCGATGACCCAAAGGGCGCAGCACTGCCGGCTGCCCGCCCAGGCCAATACCTGACACTGCGGGTCCAGCCCGACAAGCAGCAGAGGTCGGTGCTGCGCAACTACTCCCTCTCCGGACGGCCAGACGCCGGCTACTACCGGATCACCGTCAAGCGCGAACCCGACGGTGCCGCCAGCGGCTATCTGCACACCCGGCTCGCCGTGGGCGATCAACTCGACATCGCAGCGCCGCGAGGCACCTTCATCCTCGACCGGACCCATGCCCCCGTGTTGCTGATCAGCGCCGGGATCGGTGCCACCCCAGTTCTCGCCATGCTTCAGGCGCTGGCCGAGGAGCATTCCGATCGCGAGATCTGGTGGGTGCACGGCGCACGCAACCGGCGCGAGCACTCGTTCGCCGCCGAGGCTCGCGGTCTCCTGGCCTCGCTTTCGAACGCACAAACCCACGTGTACTACAGCCGTCCCGATCCGACCGACCTCGAAGGTCCCGACGGCCAGAGCGCGGGCCGTGTCACAGGGTCACTGCTCGCCGAACTCGAGCCGCCCCGCGATGCCGAGGCATACCTGTGCGGGCCCGCCGTTTTCATGGACGAGATCAGCGCCGGGCTGGCGGCGCTGGGGATCAGCGCCTCACGCATCCACACCGAACCGTTCGGGCCGGCACCGAGTGTGACGCCGGGCATCGCGGCAACCCCCGCGCGGACGCCACACCCGCCCGCCGGCCAACCGGGAAACGGCCCGACCATCGAGTTCGCCCGCAGCAACCTGGCGATCCCCTGGAGCAACGACTACAGCAGCCTGCTCGAGCTTGCCGAAGCATGCGACGTACCTGTCCGTTGGTCGTGTCGCACCGGCGTCTGCCACACCTGCGAGACGACGCTGATCGCCGGTGAGCTCGACTACAACCCCGATCCCGTAGAGCCGCCCGCAGAGGGGAGCGTGCTCATCTGTTGCTCACAGCCGCACGGCGACACAGCACTCGATCTATGAGCGGCCGAGCGGACGGCGGGAGGAGTCTGGTTCGGGTCGGCTAAGACTTGCTGTAGTCGGTCGCGCTCGAGACAGTGCCGATCGGCGCCGCCGTATTCGTGACCGTGATCTTGCCGGTTGTCGCCGTTGCCGGAACCACGGCGACCAGCTTCGTGGACCCCGTGCGGCTCGCTACGCTGGCCGCCACCCCGTCGAACTTCACCGTCGCGCCCGGTGTAAACCCAACCCCGGTGATCGTCACATCCCCATTGGTCGGTCCTCCAGCGGGAGTGAATCCCGTGATCGACAGCGTCGGCGTGAACGGAGCCGAGCTGGCCGCGGTCCCCGCGGCGGTGGTGACGTCGATCTTCCCGGTCTTCGCGCCGTTGGGAACGGTGGCGCTGATCTTGGTCGCCGAGACGATCACATAGGCGGCCGAGAGGTTGCCGAACCCGACCCTGCTAGCGCCGTTGAAGAAGTTCCCGGTAACCGTGACCTGGCTGCCGGTGGCCCCGGACGTCGGCGTAAACGAGCTGATCTGCGGCGGGCTGTGCGGGGTGACCATGTAGGAGCCTGGGCTCGTGACGGTCCCGGTCGGCGTCGTGGTGTTCTGGACCGTGATCGGGCCACTCGTAGCGGCGGTCGGCACAACCGCGACCAGGCTCGTCGACAGCGTGCGGGTCAACACCGTCGCGGCGATCCCGTTGACCTTCACCTTCGAGGTCGGTGTGAACCCGATGCCGGTGATCGTCACGTGCGTACCGGTCGGGCCGCTGGCGGGGCTGAGCCCCCGGATCGACAGCGTGGGCGTGAACATGGCCGAGCTCGTCGCGGTCGCGACGGCGGTGGCGACCGAGATGCTGCCGGTGGTCGCGCCGCTGGGGACGGTCGCTGTGATCTGGCTAGGTGAGACGATGACATACGCGGCGGTGAGCTTCCCGAAACTGACGCTGCTCACCCCGTTGAGGAAGCTGCCGGTGATGGTCACCGAACTGCCAGTGATCCCCGAGGCGGGCGTGAACGATGTGAGCGTCGGTGGATGGCTCGCGGTGACCGTATACGAGCCAGAGCTCGTGACGGTGCCGGCCGGCGCGGTCGTGTTCGTTACCGTGATGGTCCCCTTGGTCGCGCTTGCCGGTACCACCGCGACCAGCTTGCTCGGCAGGACTGGGCTCACGACCGTGGCGGCGACGCCGTTGAACTTGACCGTCGATGTCGATCGAAAGTCGGCGCCGGTGATCGTCACATGCGTGCCGGCCGGTCCGCTGGTCGGCGTGAATGCGCTCAGCGTGAGCGGGGCGGCGATGGTCAGCGTCTGCCTGCCGGTCCCCACGTTGCCGGCTGGATCGGGCGCCGAGGCGACGACTTGCCACCTCCCGTCTCCGACAAACGACGGGGTCGCGTTCCACGTGCCGCTGGTCTGCAGAAGGGTGGTCATGGTCTGGCCTGCGATCGTGACCGTGACGGTCGTGCCGGGGATCGCGTTCGAGGTCCCGCTGATGGTCGGCGCGAGGCTGGCCGTAGTAGCCGTAGGCCCGCCGTTGATTGTGACCAGCGGCGGCACCGTGTCGACGGTAAGGAGCTGCGTCGCACTGGCCTGATTGCCGGCGGCGTCGGAGACCGACATGGTCACGCGATGCTGGCCGTCGGATAGGGCGTCCGGGGTCACGGACCAGGTGCCCGTGCGGCTGACCGTCCCGACCAGCGTCTGGTCGGCCACGGTCACCGTCACCGGTGTGCCGAACGCCACGGCCGCGGTGCCCGAGATGAGCGGAGTCTTATCGTCGGTCAGCCTGGCGGCACCGCCGTCGATACTCACCGCGGGCGGGACCGTGTCGACGGTCAGGGACTGGCTGGCCGTGGTCGTGTTGCCGGCGGTGTCAGTGACGGATGCGACGACGGTGCGGGTGCCGTCCGTCATCTTGCTCGCCCTCACGTTCCATGTGCCCCCGAACTGCACGAGTGCGGTCAGGTTCTGGGAGTCGACGGTCACGTGGATAATCGTGCTCACCGGGACATTGCTCTCGCCGGAGATCGTCGGTGTGGGGTCATTCGTAAGCACCGACGCTCCGCCGTCGAGCGTGAGGACGGGCGGCACCGAGTTGATGGTCAGCTGTTGTGTGGCGGTCCCTGTGTTCCCGGCCCCGTCGATCACGGAGGCGACCACCGGGTAGGTGGCGTTCGCCACGAGACCTGAGGTCACCGACCACGTGCCCCCAGCGGGGGTCGCGGTGAGGGTCTGGTTAGCCATCTTCACGGTCACAACCCCTGGTGGCGCGACATCTGTCGTGCCGCTGATCGTCGGGGTGTTGTTATTCGTGATCGCCGTGGCGCCCCCGTCAATGGTGACGGTGGGCGGGGCACTGTAGAAGTTGTTCGAGTCGAGCGAGATCGCGCCGCCCGAGCGACATGGCACGGCCGTTGACCGTGCTTCCAGCGCCGACCGCGATTGCGTTCAATGCCATCACGGTCCCAGCGAAGTTGCGCGCCCGCGCCGACCGCAGCCGCGCCGTTGACCTGCCAGAACACATGCGACGCGCTGGCTCCGTTGACCAGGTCGACGTTGGCTCCAGCGGCCATATTGAGCGCGCCCCCGACCTGGAAGACGAAGACAGCGTTCGGGTCGCCCCCGCCGTCGAGGGTCAGCGTCCCGGTGTTCGCAACGGCGCCAGCGGCCGAGTACAAGCCTGGCGTAAGCGTGACGCCGGCCAGATCTCCGGCGATCGCCGTGCCGGCGCTGCGTCCGGAGACTTCGTTATACGCCGAGACGAGATCGTTATACCCCGGTCCAGCCGTGGCCCCCACCCGGGTCGCGCCGGTGACCACGCCGGGCGGAAAGCCGGTGGGCTGCGTGGCCGCGTTGACGCCGAGGTCGCCACGCAAAGTGGTGAACGGCGCGCCGGGCGCGCTAACGGTGTTGCCGACCGAGGCCCCGCTCAGCACCGCGTACGTCGAGGCGTGGCCGAGATTCACCGTCGGAGTCGAGGCAGCGAGGGCGGACGGCACGGCCATTGCGAGGCTTGCCGTCAGCAGGGCCCCAGCGAGGACTACGAAGCGCAGCAGCCTGGTACCGCGCGTGCCCCCGGCGTGTGATTCCGAGGATCCACGGCTGAGCGCCCGGACCAAGTCGCGACCGCGAGACACCGATTGAAGATCGGACACGACAGCACCTCCCAATGGGGGCTGGCCGAGCCCGGCGGATAACTTGTTGGCACGTCTCCTGTCGGGAGATGGCACCCAGACTTGAACTGAATCTCCCTCCGCCTGGACTTTTAGTGCCGTGGCAGGTGCTGCGAGCGCTCCAGACGTCGGTGCTGCGCAACAACCTGCCGTCGCGCGTGGCGTCTAGCGGACGGGTCGGCGGTTATAGAGATACCTGGCCCATAGATAGCTGGCGGCGGCGATCGCGAGGCACCACACGATCGCCTTGACGCCGGCGCCGCCGACATGTTGGCCGGCGAGCAGGCTGCGCACGGTGTTGGTGATCGGCGTGAAGGGCTGATTCTCGGCGAACCAGCGTAGGCCGGCGGGCATCGAGGCGACGGGCACGAAGCCGCTGCCAAGGAGCGGCAGGAGGGTGAGGAACATCGGTATGTTGCTCGCGGTCTCGACGCTCTTGGCGACCAAGCCCAGAGCGACCGATAGCCAGATCAACGCGACGGCAGCCAGCATGAGGACGCCGAGGGCGGCCAGCCAGCGCAGCGGGCCGGCGGCGGAGTGATAGCCGATCAGCACCGCTATGGAGATGGTGAGGGCGAGACTGATCAGAGTCAGGATGAGGCTGCTGAAGACGTGACCGGCAAGCACGGCGGGTCGCCAGATCCGCATCGTCTTGAAGCGGGCGATGAGGCCTTCGGTCATGTCCTTGGCCACGGAGATGGCGGTGATCTGAGCGGCGCCGGCGACGGCGAACAGCAGCATTCCGGGGGTGAGAAAGTTGATGTAGGTGGCGCGGCCGCCACCGACCGTGATTCCGTTGCCGAGCGTGTCGCCGAAGACGTACACGAACAGCAGCAGGAAGACGACGGGCATGAGAATCGGAAACAGAGACAGCCCGGGGTAGCGCTGCAGGTGGCGCAGGTCGCGCCGCAGCATGGTCGTGGAGTCGCGTAGGGCGTACGTGCTGGTCATCGGTAGACCTCCTCTTCTGTTCTCGATTCGGCTGCGTCAGCATCGCGGCCTGTAAGGGCGAAGAACACGTCGTCGAGATCGGGGGTGTGAATCGCGAGATCGACGACGTCCACACCGGCCTCGTCGAGGTCGCGGAGAACGCGACGCAGGGTGGCGACGTTTCCGTCGGTGGGGATCTGCAAGCTCTGCGGGTCCTGGTCGGTGACCGGCATTCCCAAAGCGTCGCCGGCCACGAGTTGCGCCTCGGCGTCGGCGAAGTGGACATCGATGCGGCCGCCGGGGACTCGTTGCTTGAGCTCCTGCGCGGTGCCCTCGGCGACCAGCCGTCCGCGATCGAGGATCGCCACCCGGTCGGCGAGTTTGTCGGCCTCGTCGAGGTACTGCGTGGTCAGGAACACCGTGGTGCCGTCGTCGACCAGGCTCCGCACCATCTGCCACACCGTGCGACGGCTGCGCGGATCAAGGCCGGTGGTCGGCTCGTCGAGGAAGATGACCTGCGGCGCGCCGATCAACGTCATCGCCAGGTCGAGACGGCGACGCATCCCGCCCGAGTAGGTCATGGCGATCCGGTCGGCGGCATCGGTCAGCTCGAACCGCTCGAGCAGCTGATCAATGCGCTCTCGCGCGGGCGCGCGCGAGAGGTGGTGCAGGTCGCCCATCAGCGCCAGGTTCTCTCGACCCGTCAGCAGCTCGTCGACGGCCGAGAACTGGCCGGTCACGCCGATCACGTCGCGCACGGCATCCGCCTCGCGGGTCACGTCGTGTCCGGCAACACGGATCGTGCCGTGATCTGCCTCGAGCAGGGTGGCGAGGATCCGCACCATCGTCGTCTTGCCCGCTCCGTTGGGTCCCAGCAGCGCGAACACGCTGCCCTGCTCGACGGTGAGATCGAGTCCGTCGAGGACGACGTTGTCGCCGAAGGACTTGCGCACATCGATCGCGGTGATGGCCGGTGAGGGTTGATCTTTCATGGCTTCTTTCCGATCGAAACTCTTGATTGACGCGGTCGGAGGGGGACGAAGCTCATGAGGGCAACTCGCCCGAGGCACGGAGGGCGTCACGACGCGCCTCCCACTCCTCTCGAAGCCCTTGGGTGCTCTCGACCAGGAAATCTGCGAAGGCCACCAGCTCGAGCAGCTCCGTCCGGCGTTCCGGCGGCGCATCGCTCAGCACCTCGAGGCCCTCTCTCGCCAGATCACCGAGCTCCTGGTACTCCGAAGTGTCAAAGCCCCGCGCTTCCGCCGAGGAGAGGTCGATCCGGACGCGGTCCATCCGCTCCCCGGCGGCCCGGGAGCGCCGGACCGCGTCGGTCCGCTCCAGCACGTTCAGCGCGCCGGTTATCGCACTGCGGCTCGCCAGCAGCGCCTCGCTCAGCTCGGCAATCGTCTGGTCGCGGGGTTCGCACACCAGCAGGTAGCCGAGCACGCGTCCGACCATCGGCGGATACGCGTAGCGGTGGGCGTAGAAGCGGCCCATGTGGTCGGCGTAGGTGATCTCTTCATCGCGTGGCATGTCCCAGTTATAGCACACATCGCTCAAATCACACAAATTTGTGTTATATCTGCATCCTGACGCACAAACCGCCCGATGGACATCGTCCGTACCTCGGCGAAGATATGGTCATGCGCTTCTCGATCAACATCCCCAATTTCGGGGACTTTGCTGACCCCCGTAACGTCGCGGCGGTGGCCGCCGCCGCTGAGCAGGCTGGGTGGGACGGGCTGTTCGTCTGGGACCACGTGGTTCATGACAAGCAGGCGCGCCGAGGGCGGCCGTTCGGAGATCCGTGGATGTTGTTGACCGCCGCGGCGCTGACAACGTCGCGGCTGAGGCTGGGGACGCTGGTCACGCCGGTGGCGCGCCGACGACCGGAGCAGCTCGCACGCCAGGTCGCGACGCTTGATGCACTCAGCGGCGGGCGGGTGATCTTCAGCGCCGGACTTGGCGGGCCGATCGAGGATGAGTACGGAAGTTTCGGGGACACGACCGACCCCCGTGTGCTGGCTGAGCGTTTCGACGAGGGCCTGGATGTGTTGCGGCGCTACTGGTCAGGCGAGGTTGTCAACCACGAGGGCGAGCACTATCGCGTGCGGGAGGTCAGCCTGCTGCCCGCCTCAGTGCAGCGCCCGCATCCGCCGATCTGGATCGGTGGCTTCTGGCCGCAGCGTCGCCCGATGCGCCGCGCGGCGCGCTGGGACGGTGCCGCGCCGTTGTTCATGGCCGCCCGGCACGGCGTGATCCCACCGGTCGAGGAGGTCCGAGAGTTGGTGGCGTTCATCAACCAGGAACGTCGCGACGCGACCGGCCCGTTTGAAATCGTCCTCGGCGGCGCCACCCGTCACGATCCCGATCAGGCCGGTGAGCAGATCGCTCCATTGGCCGATGTGGGCGCCACCTGGTGGGACGAGCGGCAGCTGCAGACCGGCGATGACCTCGATCGGTTGGCGGCGGTAATGCGGCGGGTCAATAACGGGCCGCCCGCTCTTTGACCCCAACCAAGGCCAACGACGCACGACAGCCCGGCCGAGACCGGGCTGTCGCACGACGTGGCGCTCTCAGGCGCCGATTGCTGTTTACGGCTGGAACGCGGTGATGCCGTTAGGCGTTCCGAGCCCGCTCGGGCCGTCGTATCCCTCCACGGCCGCACACTGGACGTTGCCGGAGGCGACCGCGGTCCCGTGGATGTTGTAATCGCAGTCCTCCGCACCATCGCCGGAGTTGTTCCAGTTACCGCACTCGGGCGCGCCCTGGCCGTCACAGATGCCGTTGCCGCCAATCGATACGTCATGGAACAGCGTGGGATGCGAGTACAGCGTCTGGGCCGGATAGTTGACGCCATGTGCGCCGCCGGCGAGACCGAACACCGCCGCGATCACCGGCGAGGACAACGACGTGCCGCCAACGGTGATCCATCCAGGTGCCGCGCCCCCGCAGTCAGACCCGCAGTTGAACGAGTCATAGAGGTCGAACCCGGTGAACTCGTCAGCGACCGCGGAAACGTCATTGCTCAGCCGCTTGGTGCCGCACGGCGTGGACTTCCAGTTGGCGGCGCTGGTCTGCCACGACTGAGCCGTGAACAGGGTGCTGCAGCCGCCGCCGCTCGCGCCGAGCAGAGCGCCGGTCTCGAAGGCAATGCCGCCCTGGGGACCGTCGTCCTGCCACACCGACTCGTAGTTGTAGGCACCGGCCTGCGTGAAGAACAGCGAGGTCCCGCCGACCGACACCACATTCGGATCCGACGCGGGGTAGTTCGGCGCGTTGACCGGACCCTCACCCGCCAGGTCGTCCTCGTAGTCATACCAACCCTGGTCGCCGGCCGAAGCCGTGATCACGATGCCCGGATGGTTGTATGCCGCCCGGTCGGTCGAGGTGGTCCCGGTCTCCGGGCCGCCGTACGAGTTGCTGATCTCGTTGACCTTGAGCGTGGCCGCCTCGTCCACCCCGGCCTCGAGGTTCGCGAAGCTGTTGTCCGTCGTCTCGATGAGGTCCAGGTTGCACTTCGGGCAGATGGAGTGCGCCGACTCGACGTCGAGCGACTCCTCGACCGACCACCCGCTGGTGTCGTTCGGAGGCAGTGGCGAGGTGGCGCCGGTCTGGTTCAGGACCTTGAAGCTCGGTGGAGCCGCAAGCCCGTACTTGGTGTCGAAGGTGGTCAGGTCCTTCTTGATGTTCGGGTCGTTGAACGCGTCAACGATCGCGATCGTCTGACCCGCGCCGTCCTTCGACACAAGGCTGGTCAGGCCGTACGCCTTCTGCAGGTCGGCTGGCGTGAGGCCGCCGGCGGGGCCGCGTGTCAGGACCGACGGCTTGACGTTGGCCGGTGCCGGCGTGTAGGCCTTCGCACCGAAAGTGCCCGCCTGCACCGGGACACGTTCGATGACGAAACACGATGCGTGCCGTTTCGTCGCGGGCTTACAGAGGAACTTCGCTTTGGCGTACGTCGCCGCCGACGCGAACGGCGCCGCGAAAAGCATCACGGCCAATGGAGCGACGAGTACCGCCAGACTCCGAGAAACAACTCTCATCTTACCCCCTACGGATTTTGAAATTGCAACCCCTCGAAGCTGTGCTCCACCCCGACTGGAGTCGCCTCAGCGCGGTGAGCGTACCAACGTTCAAAAGCGATATGGGCTTTCTTTTCGGCGCGAAAACGGACGCTGCCCGGCGTCTCCGTCCGCCCAAAGCGCGTGCGCGAAGTGGCTACTCGGCGCCGGGCCCGCAGCCGCGGCCTACGCAGGCGGGATGACGATGTTGGAGTAGTAAGACATGGTGACCGCTCAGCTGTGACGGGCCATGAACCGCTGGATCAGGTCGATCAGCTTGGGTTGATCACGCGGTGCAAGATGCCCGGTGTTCAGCGCCTCAACCGAGGTCAGCCCCCCGCCGGTTCGGATGTAGCCGAGAACGACGCCTTTGATTTTCCATTGCTTACGTACCGCCGCGCGGTAGCGGGTGGCACCTCGCCATCGCAGCGTGGCCAACCATTTTCGGGTGCCGAGGAAGTTTGCGTCCTTGGCGTCATTGAGGCCGGAGATCACCATCACGGGAAGATGTCGGGCCAGCAGCTCGCCGACGACGTCGGCGTACGGATCCATGACTCCCCGGGCGTAGATCCGACTGATCTCATCTGATCCCAATGAGAACCTGCCGCCGGGTTTGGCGTGGATAGCCGTGCGGACGTCGGGGCGGTTAAGATATTTCTCGATCGGCGTGTAGTTGATGTCGCCAGTCATGCCGATGTTCCCGAGCCAGCGCCCGCTCATCGTCGCGATCTTGTCCTGGATCGATTGGCAGATTCGCCCCGCGCGCAGCGACGATGGCGGTCCGCCTCGCATTGCGCGCTGGCACTGGGCGAAGACGCGATCGAGCGCAGTCTTCTGAGAATCGGTGATCAGGCCATGTGTCAGCGCATACGTGGCCGTCGTGGAGACCTGAACCTCGGGATCGACCCAACCGTCGACGATGATGATCCCGCGCAGATCGACGTGCTGATGCCCACGCCGGTTCGCATCCAGGATCTGCTTGGCGAGCACTGGCACGTACGTTCCTCCGTACGACTCGCCGGAGAGAAACAGCGGGCTGCGCTGCATCCCGTGGCGACTGAGCACATGACCAAGCGCCGTACGCAGTTGGTCGATTCCCTGGTTGAGGTTCCGCGGGTAATCGCCGCCAGTTGGGAACGACAGCCCCACTCCGAGCGGATGGTCGAACACAAGGTAGTTCGCCGCTTTGCTCCAGGAATCGGGATTCGGGACGAGATGGCCCGCGGCATTAAGTTTGTAGGGCCCGTTCTCCGAAAAGAACCCATACATGCTGCTCGCGCCGGGCCCACCATTGGTCCAGTACAGCGTCGGCCGGGTCCGGTAGTCGGCTGACTGCCCGACGAGCCAGTAGAACAGCCCAGGCTGGCGCGAACAAAGTATGTCCGAGCATTCAGCAGCGCTGACCGAGGCATACCCGGCGAACTGGGGCTGGGTGACCCGTCCGAGTACCGGAAGGGCCGTAACCCGGTCGGTAACAGCGACGACCGCAGGCGAGGCGGAGGCAATGTAAGCAGTCAAAGCCGCTGCGCTCAGCGCCAGCGACACGAGCGCGAATCTCAACGCAAGTCGCACTACGACCCCGCCGAGCGCGTAGCAATCGTTCGCTGTGACCTCGGGGCTAACAGCACGGTACGCGCCGACAATCAGGCGTTCGCTTGGGCAGCTTCGGCAGGTTGAATTCCGGTCAGCGCCGGGGCCGTGACCGACCCCTGGTCGGTGAGCGGTGTTCGCCGGCTGGAGAGCAAGGCGATCAGGCCGCCGCATCCTGGCACCCAGATCGAGATTGCGTGATACGCGAGCACTGCTCCGATCGATGCCGCTGGGGGAAGGCCATAGATGACCAGCGCGGCGGCGAGGCCCGAGTCGAGCACTCCGAGCCCGGCCGGCATCGGAATGGTTGCGGTCAGGTAGCCGATGCAGCAAGCGATCAGAACCGCCAGGAAGCCGAGGCGATGGCCAGTCGCCGCGCAAGCCGCCCACAGGGCTGCGACGTCGAGGCACGTGAAGCCCGCCGCGCCGAGCAATCGCCAGGTTGGATGCCGGACCGCCACCCAGGCGCCCTCTAGCCAGACGGTCAACGCGCGAATGGCCCGTGGTGTCCGTTCACCGCCGCGGCGGCTGAGGAGGACGATCAGCGTGGCACTGGAAAGGACCGCGACCGACACGAGGATTGGAATGCCGGTGTGGCTCAGATCGAGTGGACCGTCGGGGACTCCCGCGAGCAGCAACACGCCCGCCACGCCGTTGGCGAGAAACCCGACCCCGACCAGCAAACACAGCAGCGCCCCACTACGGCCGAGAAGCTGCCTCATGCCGATACCGTTGCCGCGCATCACCAGGCCGGTCGCGGCCACCGAGGTGAGGTTCCCGCCGGGAAGGATCGCGCCCGCGCCCATCGCGATCCACGCCACCCGGCGGGTGTCCCGTCGTGACGGCTCGGGAAAGAAGTAGCGAAAGACGATCACATAGCTCAGGCACGAGAAGATCTCCAGGGCAACAGCAATCCCCAGCCACGCCAAGCTCATGTGATCGATCTGAGCAACCACCTCCGCCGGTGGCGCGACCAGAAAAAGGAGCCCGGTCGAGATCGCGCCGATCACCAACAGACCGGCTCCCCGCCAGGTCAGCCGCAGCCTCCGCATCTTCTCCGCGAATTGGCCGCGGCCACCACTTGTCATGTATCAGTCGCTCGCCATGAGGCCCTGGATCTTCGCGCACGGCAGTAAGCAGAGGATCAACACCTGACCATATCCGCTTGCGGCGGTGGCGGCCGCGCGCCGCGTCGCTCGGCCTCGGGCATCGCCCCTGGGGTAGCAACCTTTCGGACCGCCGTTGGGGTTGTATGGATTGATGGCACGCACTGACGCCGACTTTGACGAGTTTGTCGCCGCCCATGTCAACGACCTGCTGCGGACCGCGTATCTGATCGCATGGGACGAGGTCGAGGCTGAGGATCTCGTCCAGGAGTGTTTGTTCAAGGTCGCCCGGCGCTGGCCGCGAGTCCGCTCGATGGACCAGCCGCGCGCCTATGCGCGGCGGATCCTCATCAATCTCGCGACCGATGGCGCTCGTCGCCGGGCCCGGCGACGCGTCGAGCTCGAGCCGCCGTCGGAGGGCGGCGCCGAGCGGTCGGTCGATCCGCTGGCGGCGCTGGACACCCATGCGGAGTTGGTCGAGGCGCTTGGGCAGCTGCCGCCTCGCCAGCGCGCCGTGCTGGTCCTTCGCTACTTCCACGACTTGACCGAGGCCCAGACCGCCGAACTCCTCGGCTGTTCGCCAGGGACTGTCAAGAGCAACGCCTCCCGCGGACTCGCGCGGCTGCGCGAGGTGTTCGAGCTCTCCTCGCCCCAAACCCAGAGGTGCTGAGGCATGAGCGACCTATTCGAACGCGACCCAGGAGCATGAGATATGAGTGACCGGCTCGAACAGAACATCCGCGAGACGCTGTCGACCCGCGCGGCGCAGATTGATCCGGCAGCGATCGCGCGGCTACGCGCGATCGACTACCGCCCCCGCCGGCGCCGAGTGCCCGCCCTCCCGGCGCTTGGCGCAGTCGGCGTCAGCGCCACGGCCGTGGCCGCGATCGCCGCGGTTACGCTGGGCTCGAGCGCGGCTCCCGCGTTCGCCGGCTGGTCGCGAACGCCGACGCCGCCGGCAGCGGGGCAGCTGGCGGCCGCCGAACAGCAGTGCAGCGCCAACCTTGGCACGCCCGTCCTGACCGACACCCGAGGGCCATACACCGTCTCGATCTACGCCAACGCGACCAGCAGCCACCTCTGCCTGCAGGGGAAGTCGCTCTCGATCGCTTCGACCACCAGCGGACCAGCCCAGGCTGATGTCGCGGCTGGGCATGTGCAGCTGTCCGGATCTGGGGTCCAGAACTCCTCCGGTCAGGCGCTCACCCTCGTCGACGGCCGCATCGGCGCGGGTGTCACGTCGGTGACGATCGACCGCGGCGACGCCGGCTCTGTCCAGGCGACGGTGTCCGGCGGCTGGTACCTGGCCTGGTGGCCGGGGACCGCGCGCGCGACCACGGCGAGCGTGTCAACCGCCGCCGGGCAAGCCACACAATCGTTCCCCTCGACGTCACAGGGCACTGGCGCCCCCGCCTGCCCCGCCGGTGGGCACTGCTCCAGCGGCTACAGCTTCGGCTCGACCGCCGGCGGGTCGACTCACAAAGGACAGATGACGGTGCAGGCTTCTCACTAGGTAACTGCGCGGCGTTGGTAGCGGCTCGCGGGCCGCTACCAACGGCCGCGCACATGCCGCGCTGCGCACGCGGCAGGCGCGGCTATTCGGCCGTGCCGGTCGACCAGACCGACGCTGTTGCCGTCAGCGCCGCCTCCACCGCGAGGATCTGATGGGCACCGTCGCTCACGGGTGGCCAGGTGACGGTCGCCACGAATGATCCGCGGGGCCTCCCGACCGTCACTGTCACTCCGCGTTCGTCGATGTCCGTGACCATGGCGTGCTCACGGGGTCTGCCACACCGACAGCCGCGCGTCTGTCAGAGCTTGACGTTTCCGGATCACAGCGTCGCCCGCAACCAGAGCGCCGCCGGGGCGGGGGCGGTGCCGGCGGGCTGGCAGCGGGCGGAGCGTTGGCCACCACCACCAGCGCCATGATCACCTCAACTCAGTTTGGTAACGACCACGCCTACGGCGGGTACGGAGAAGAGGGCGCGCCGGCCGATGCGAGTGGCTCCGGCGGCTGGGGCGGGAACGGCGGGGGCGGGAACGGCGGCGCTGGGAGCAACACTTCCTCGACTCTGAGCTCGGGCGGGACCGGCGGGCCGGCCGGTTCCCCGGGCGCCGCTGGAGCCGCCGCTCCGTCCGGTCACCCCGGACTGGGCGGCGCCGGAGGCAAGGGCGCCGCGGCGCAGGGCGGGGCGGTCTGGCATGTCGGCACCGGCACGCTGACGCTCGCGAACGACACCTTCACCAACAACAGCGCCCAGGGCGGGGCAGGCGGGGCCGGGTACGACGGCGGGGGAGAGAGCTACAGCGGGTTGGGCGGAGCCGGCGGCGTGGGCGGCAACGGAGGGAGCGGTGGCCAGAATGGCAACGGCGTGATCGCCCCCGGGGCGGCTGGAGCACCGGGCAGCGGCGCCGCGGCGTCCGGCGCCCCCGTCGCCGGCGCCATGGGGGGTCACGCTGGCGCAGGAGGTACCGCTCAGGGCGGCGGCGCCTACGACACGACCGGGCTGAGCCTGAGCTCGGTCAGCTTCTCGGGCGCGGCAGCGAACGGCGGCGGAGTCGGCTCTGCTGGTTACACCAGCATCGGCGGCGGCTCCGGCGGTCCCGGCGGGGACGGTGGCAGCCCAGACGGCGCGGGCGCTCGCGGCGGCAACGGCGCAGCCAGCCCTGCCGGCGACAAGGGCGGTGCGGGCGGCGACGGCGGCAACGGCGGCGACGCCACCGGTGGAGCCATCTACGCGACCGCCGTCAGCAGTGCGTCCGGCGTGACCTATTCCAGCGACTCGGCTACCCCCGGCGCCGGCGGTTCGCGCACGTGCCCTTCGGACGGCAATGCCACCCCGCACGGCGGCTGCGGTAACACGGGCGGCAGTGGTGGACACGGCGGAAGCGGCGGCACCCCCGGCGAGAACGGCGACGGGACCACCACGGCTGCTGTCGGCGCCACCGGGCCTAGCGGTAAGAACGGGGCGACGGGAGTCAACAGCGCCCCGGGGGCGAACGGCACGGGGAGCGACCCGGATGCGAACTTCTAGTCGATAAGCGAGCGCTCCCCTGCGCCGCGGGGTGATCCCGGGCGCCCGGACCGCCATCGTGCTCCTCGTTCCCGGCTCTTCTCGGTTCGGCTAGGCCGGGGCTCAGAGTTCGAGGCGGGTGCTCACGTGCATTACCTCTACGCTCGCGCCAGCTCTGATTCGGCGGCATCGTCGAGCTCGATGTCGTCAGTCTCGGCCAGCGCGCGCGCGGCGGTGCCTTCGATGTTGATGTGGGGTAGTGCCGCGTCGAGCCAGCGCGGGAGGCGCCAGGTGCTCGGGCCGAGCAGTTCGAGCACGGCCGGGAGCATCACGCACCGCACGACGAGGGCGTCGAGGAATACGGCCGCGGCGAGCCCGAACCCGAACTCCTTGATCGTGCGCTGGTCGCCAACCATGAACGACAGGAACACGCACACCATGATCGCCGCGGCGGCTGAGATCACCTTGCCGGTGAACGCGATCCCGTCACCCACGGCGGCGGAGGCGTCACCCCGGCGGACCCATTCCTCGCGCACGCGGGAGATCAGGAACACCTCGTAGTCCATTGAGAGGCCGAATACGACGGCGAACATGAGTACCGGTATCCACGGCTCGATCGGGCCTTTCTGGATTCCGAGCACGCCGGAGAACAGTCCGTCCTGGAAGATGGCGACGGTCACCCCGAGCGCTGCCCCGATGCTGAGCAGGTTCATGACCGCGGCCTGGATGGGAATCGCGATCGAGCGGAAGATGGCCAGCAGCAGCAGCGCCGATAGCAGCACCACGAGCCCGATGAACAAAGGCAGCTTGCTCGCGAGCACGTGGGAGAAGTCGATCGACCCGGCGGTGAACCCGCCGACCAGCACCCGCACGCCCGTCTGGTGTTCCAGCGGCGGCAGCACAGTCTGGCGTAGGTGGTTGACCAGGCTCGTCGTGGCGGGCGCCTGGGGCGCGGAGCGGGGGTAGACCTCCATCACCGCGACGGTGCCCGATGGCCCGATCCGCGCCGAGGTGACCGCGGCCACGTCAGGCGTGCCTCGGACCGCGGCCCGCATCGCTGCAAGAGCCGGCGCCCGACCGGGGTGACCCAGCTCGGCGACGAGTGAAAGCGGGCCGTTGAACCCCGGACCGAAGCCCTGGGCCAGCAGATCAAAGGCCTGGTGGGAGCTGACGTTGGCCGGGTCGTTTCCGGCGTCGCTGGTGTCAAGGCGCATCGCGAATACCGGCGCCAGCAACGCGACCATCACCGCCAGCGAGACGATTGCCAGCGGCCAGGGCCGCTTCTGTACCGTCTCGCTCCACCGTCGCCACGCCGATGCTCGCGGCGCCACGACTACGCCGGCGGCGTTGGTCTGCGCCGGCGCCGGGCGAAGGACTGAAAGCCGGCGTCGGCCCTCGCCGCGCGGGCGCACCATCCGCGCGCCGAAGCGCGACAGCAGCGCCGGCAGCAGCGTCAGCGACGCCGCGAGCGTGAGCAGTACCGCCAGCACCGAGGCGATCGCCAGCCCGTACATGAAGCTCACCCCGGTGGCGAACATGCCCAAGAGCGCTATCACCACGGTGCTGCCGGCCAGCAGGATCGCCCGCCCCGAAGTATCCATCGCCTGTTGCACCGAGTGCTGCACGTCTCCGAACTTCAGGTAGTTCTCCTTGAAGCGGGTCACGATGAACAGCGCATAGTCGATTCCCACCCCCAGGCCGATCATCAGCGCCAGTTGGGGGGCGACGTTGGACATGCTCGTGACATGCGTCGCCAGCCCGATCAGCGCCACTCCGGTGATCAGGCCAAGACCCGCGGTAATCAGCGGCATCCCGGCTGCCGTCAGCGAGCCGAACGTCAACAGCAAGATGATCAGCGCCGCGATTACCCCGACCCCGGTCGCCGGACCGATGCTAAACCCCTCGGCCTGCTCGATCACCTGACCGCCGGCCGCGACCCGCAGGCCCGGCACGTGGATCGCCTTGATCCCGTCCAGGATCGGTGTGCCGGCGTTGTTGGGCAACAGGTTGGCCCGCTTGTCGTAGTAGATCGCCGCGAACGCGGTCATCCCGTTGCGCGACACCTGCAGGGCGCCGCGCGAGCTGTAGGGGCTCACCACCCCGGCCACGTGCGGCAAACTGCTCACCCTTCCCAAGAACGGCGTGATCGCCGCACGCACCGCCGGCGACGCGACGGTCCCATGCGAGACATGAAAGACGATCGTGTCGAGGTCCCCGCTCTGGGTCTTAAACTCGTGCTGGAGGAGGTCGCTCGCGCGCTGGGACTCGGTCCCCGGCAGGCTGAAGTTAGTCGCGTACTGACGTCCCACGGCCCCGGCCAGGAGCGTGGTCACGACCGCGATCGCCACCCAGCCCACGACGACCTGACGACGATGAGATATGCACCAGCGCGCGAGCTTCAACATTGCGTGACTCCTACTCGAAAAAGGGGGGGATTTGGGGACATTGCCGCGCGCATTACGCGCATCAGGCATCAGTCGGTTGACCTGATCTGCGTAGGACCGGGACGCGGTCGCCTCTCGATCGAGCGCGGCTGTGTATGCCGCAAACGCAAGCGCTCGGCTGTCCGCGGCCGCGCTCGAGAAGCGCTCGTAGGCGGCGTGCACCTCGGCGCATTCCTCGCGCCAGTCGCAATAGAGCTCGATCAGCCGGTCGATCAAGTCAGGGCGAACCTGAGCATCCAGGGTTTTGGCGGTCTCCATTTCTAGATCAGCTCGTGTTCGATCCGGATCGCAGAGGCCAAGTTCACGAGTCAGCGGGAGTTGCTCGGTGGGTTCCGTGCCGCGACCGTCGCACGATCCGGACGCCGGCTGCGTGCAGCCCGGGTTCTAGGTCGTTCAGAACGAAGACCTCCTCGGGGTCAAAGCACCCCGGCTGCCTTCGCCGTCCGAGTTGAGCGGTGGCGAAGATGACGGTGCTCCGGGCGGCGTTGACGAAGTCGCCCTCGCATTCGACCGTGACCGCGGCCAGTCGCTGGCCACGGCGCGACGCTGCGACCCAGTGCACGACAGGCTCTTGACTTGCCTTGCCCGGCTGTGCCGGCGGCTTGGCGGCAAACGCTGAGCGGGGGAGTTTGCTCAGCTCGCCGCGGGCATTGAGCGCCAGCATGCGCTGGTGCGCCTCACGCTCGGCGATGTAGACGTAGGGGCGAATGACGCGGTCTTCGGCGAGGCCGCCCAGCCAACCGGCGTCGCTCTCGTTGAACCCCAGGCAGCAGCGCTCGCCAAACGGTTCGGGCAGCGGGACCAACGCCGTCCGATGTCGAGCGCTGCTCGTCAAGCCGCGATGTACGTAATCCGCGCTCGCGGGTCCACGTGGTGCCGTCGCCGAAGCCATGAACACCATCTCAAGCTCGTCAGCCTCCGGGTAGCCGGTCAGCAACTCCGCGGCGACCAGGTTGGTCACCCCAGGCGCCAGCCCCGCGTTCATCAACACGGTCCCGCGGGCGTCACCGGCAATCGCGCGCAGCGCCCTGCCCGACGCGGCGGGAAGCGCCGAGATGTTGATCAGCGCACCACCGCGTTCAAGGACGGTCCGCTCGGCCACCAACCCACGATGTGCGACGGTGTTGATGACCAGCTCATCCTCGCTCACCTCCGCGGCGACCGTCTCGGGTTGGTCGAGGTCGATGAACACCCCGCCGAGATTCGGTCGGCGAGCTGCCCGCCGGACTGCCCATCCCTGATCCTGAAAAGCACCGACGACGAGCGCTCCCAGGACTCCCTGGGCTCCGATCACCAGCACTTGCTTGTTGCCGGGTGGATGCATGACCGCGAAGGTAGGCGGCCGCTGCTGTCCTGAGAAGCACCAATCGACGGCGCCAACAAGAGACCAATGCCGCACGGCGACGGCTGGTCGGCGCTCGAGCCGTGCAGCTACAGGCGCGCCGCGTCTGCCAGTTCCGCGACGGCGCGGGGGATTGCCCGCTCGGTGATCAAGCCGTAGCCGAGCAGCAGGGCGGGATTCATCGGCGCGACGACGAAGCAGTCGCGGTGCAGGGTGTGGATCGCGACCCCGCGTGCGGCG
Organism: uncultured Solirubrobacterales bacterium; assembly: GCA_963754375.1. Classification (GTDB taxonomy): domain Bacteria; phylum Actinomycetota; class Thermoleophilia; order Solirubrobacterales; family Solirubrobacteraceae; genus Palsa-465. The sequence goes on along the minus strand of CAVWFX010000027.1, from coordinate 25,068 downwards.
GCGCGATCGGCAATCGCCTGCTCGTCTGCGCCGTCGGGAAGCCACGCGATCAGGTGCAAGCCCGCCGAAGCACCGCCGAGCCGGGCCTCCGGCAGATGCTGGACCAAGGCGCCGGCCATGGCATCGCGGCGGGCACGGTAGCGGCGACGGGTTTGTCGCAGGTGGCGGTCAATCTCGCCGCCGTCCAGCAGCGTGGCGTAGGCCGCCTGGACGATCACATTCGGAACGGCGTAGGTGACGCCGTGCTGGGCAGCCAGCTCGCCGACGAGATGACTGGGAACCAGCATCCAGGCCAGCCGCAAGCCCGGTGCCAGTGTCTTACTGGTCGTGCCGGCGTACACGACGCAGTCAGGCGCCATGCCCTGCAGCGACGCGACCGGATCGCGGTCATAGCGATACTCGGCGTCGTAGTCGTCTTCCACGATCAGCGCACCCCGCCGGCGAGCCCAGGCGATCAGGTCGGCGCGACGTCCAGGACTCAGCACCGCGCCGGTGGGGTACTGGTGGGCGGGAGAGAGAACCACCGCATCGGCGTCCGCCGTTTCGAGCTCGCTGAGGATCAGGCCCTGGGCGTCGACGCCAATTGCGACGACTTCGAGCCCCGCCTGCACGACAGTCTCGGGAATCCGCAGCCAGGCCGGGTCTTCCACCGCGATTCTCCGAGCGCCGCGCTCGCGCAACGCGTGCCAGAGGATGCTCTGACCGTGGGCCGACCCCGCGCTGATGAATATCCGTTCGGGCTCAGCGACGACCGCCCGCACCCGCGCGAGGTAGATCGTCAGTGCGCTGCGCAGCTGCCGCAGCCCACGACGTGAGCCGTAGCCCAAGGCAGCATCGGGCAGCTCGCGCACTGCCTTCGCGAGCGCCGCCTGCCATTCCCGGCGCGGAAAGAACGACAGGTCAGGCATCCCACTACGCAGCTCATAACGGACTCGCGGAGCCGGAGCCGCAGGCGCTCGCGGCGCCGGTGGCTGCTGCGCGATCGCGTCAGCGATGCGCGTCCCATCGCCGGGACGCGCGACTAGGTAGCCCTCGGCGATCAGCTGCGAATACGCCTCGACGACCACCCCTCGCGAAACCTCGAGCTCGTCGGCAAGTACGCGGCTGGGAGGAAGCCTTGACCTCGCCCGCAGACGACCTGAACGGATCGCGTCGCGCAACTCGCGTTCGAGCTGGGCTCGCAGCGGCGCCTTCCGGTCCAGGACGAGGTGGAGGTCCATTGGTCTCCCAACAGAGATCGTAGACCCAGTGCCCGTCAAGGCCAATCAGCGATTCCGTTCGACTTGGTTCCCCTCCCGACGGCGCGATTGGACCTTCTCAGAGAGCCATTGCTGACCTACGTTCGTGCCATGTCGCGAATCACAATCAATCGAACGGCGCCATCAATGTGCACTCCGGCCATCAGTCGAACGGAGCGATCATTGAGCACATCAGCACTGTCTCGCCTCCGCCGGATCCCACACGGTCCGATCCTCGGCTCATGAGTCATCCATATCTGCACATGCTGCTCGCCCGGGCTCGCACGGACGATCTCTACAGAGACGCTGCCGTCGCGCGACGGGCGGCGGAAGCCCGACGAGCCGCGAAAACACGTCCATCCGCGAGGGCATGGGGTCAGCGGCGCTCCGGTCTGGCGACCGAGCTGGCTACCCTCGAGCAGGCGCTGACACTGCGGTGCTACTCGGCCGAGGACCACGATCCGCTTGCCCGCCTGGCGGCGCTTGATAGCTCCCAGCCTCCACGTCAGCCCGTGGTGGTCGCTGAGGTCGGAGGTGAGCTTCGCGCGGCCTTGTCGCTGAACGATGGCTCGCTGGTAGCCGATCCCTTCCATCTGACCGGGGGTGTAGCCGACTTGTTGCGTGCGTACGCGCGGCAGCTCGATGTGCAGCCGGAGACGCGCGTAAGCGCTGACTCGTCCTGGATGCGGCCCTCAGGCATCGTCGAAGTTGTCGAGTAACGGCTCGCCAGCGCGTAAGGAGTTGTTGTGGCGAACGCATTGATGATCGAGGCCGAAGGCCTGACGAAGCGGTTTGGCTCGACCGTTGCGCTCGACGGTCTGGACCTCGAGGTCCCGGCCGGGGCGATCCTTGGCGTGCTCGGCCCGAATGGTGCCGGCAAGACGACAGCGGTTCGGATCCTCACGACGCTGTCCCTGCCAGATACCGGCTCGGCGCGTGTCGCCGGCTTTGACGTCGTGCACGAAGCGCCGAGCGTGCAGCGCAGCATCGGCGTCACCGCGCAGGACGCGACGCTCGATGAGATCCTCAGCGGCCGCCAGAACCTCGTGATGATCGGGCGCCTCAGTGGACTGCGGCGCGCTGAGGCGAAGGCTCGGGCGAGCGAGCTGCTTTACCGCTTCGACCTCGCTGATGCCGCGGACCGCGTGTTGAAGGGCTACTCCGGCGGGATGCGCCGGCGCCTCGATCTCGCCGCCGGACTCGTGACGCGACCAGCGGTGCTGTTCCTCGACGAGCCGACAACGGGGCTTGATCCGACGAGCCGGGTGCGGATGTGGGATGTGATCCGCGAGCTCGTCGCCGACGGCGTCACGCTGCTGCTCACTACGCAGTACCTCGACGAGGCCGACGAGCTCGCCGACCGGATCATCGTCGTCGACCACGGGCGTGTCATCGCCGGTGGCACCGCCGCGGAGCTGAAGGCGCAGACCGGCGGCGCGCGGCTCGAGATCACGCTCAGCGAGCCCGACGCCGGTGCGTCTGCCGCGCTCGAGCGCTACGTCGCCGGCGAGATCACGGTTAGCCACGACGGGCGCCGCTTGGGTGCCCCCGTACAGAGTGCTGCGGGGTTCGCGACGACTGTCGTGCGCGTTCTCGACGCGGCCGGGATCACCGTCGATGACATCGACGTTCACCACCCGTCGCTCGACGACGTGTTTTTCGCCCTCACCGGCCACGCAACCGACGAGGCGGGAGTCGATGCCGATTCCGAACAGTCCGACTCAGCCCTGGAGGTTGCCCACCGATGACCGCCACGACGCATGCCTCCGGCGTGCCGCTCGCGCGGCCGCCGCGCTCGCCTCGCCTCGTGCGCCAGCTCCTCGACGTGGTCGTGCTCACGGGGCGAAACCTCGTCCACATCGCGCGCGAGCCGCTGCGGCTCTCCGACGTCACCGTCCAACCGGTGCTGTTCACGCTGCTGTTCGTCTACATCTTCGGCTCCGGCGTCGTCCTTCCGGACGGCGGCAGCTACACCGACTACGCGATCGCCGGCCTGCTCGCGCTCAACCTCACCACCTCGGCGATGGGCACAGCGGTCGGGCTCAGCGCCGACCTCGGCAGCGGCGTGATCGATCGCTTCAGGACGCTCCCGATGTGGCGCCCGGCGATGCTCGTCGGACGCTCGCTCGCGGACCTGCTCACGGCCGGGATCTGCACCGCGTTCGTCGCCCTGACCGGCCTGATCATCGGCTGGCGCCCGGAAGGCGACATCGGATCGACGATCGCCGGGTTCGCGATCTTCCTGTTCTTCAGCTACGCCCTGTCCTGGGCGTGCGCGTGCCTCGGGATGGTGAGCCAAAGCCCCGAGTCCGCACAGGGGACAGGTCTCGTGATCTTCTTTCCGCTCGCGATCATCTCCAACGCGCTCGTTCCGACGCAGCACATGCCGCTGGTGCTACGGACGATCGCCAACTGGAACCCCGTGAGCGCCGTCACGGCCGCAGCCCGCGGACTATGGGGCAACCCCAACCCGTCCTCAACGATCCACGCCTGGCCGATGCAGCACCCCGTGCTCGCCTCGCTGTTGTGGTCGGTCGCGATCCTCGCGATCTTCGCGCCGCTCGCGACACACCTCTACCGCCGTCGCACCACCGACTGAACACGCGACCTCGCCCAACCCCCGCGAGCGAGCCACGACGCCAATGCCTCGCTGCTGCTCAGCGCGACTGCTATCGGACCGGCGACGAGGCGATCACGCGCGCGGCCGTCGACAGGCGAGCGCTTCGCCACGAACGCACTCGTCAGGACGAACACCGCCGAGCGAACGCCTTCGCGTCAAAGCACCCGCCCGACCCGGCCAGCGCCGGCTACAGCAATGGACGGAGGGTGTCGCGTAGACCCCGGGTGGGCGTGGGTCGTTATCAATTACTGACAACGGCTGAAACGCTGGGCAGTAGTGCGAGCCTCACATCCAGGGACCGCTGGCTTGCGGCACAGCCGATGTCCGGCGTAAAAGTGGCCACTATTCATTATTTCCACTTTTACGGCTCCCATCCGGGCGAGTAGGTCGAAGGTCGCCGATTCATCGAGGTGGCCCCGTCGTTTGTTGCCTAGGCCCGCACGACGCGCGCCGCGCCGAACGTGAGCGGTGCGGCCGGTCCGCCGGGCAGCTCGACCGTGATCTCGGCGAGGCCCTCGTCGCCCTGCTCAAAGGCGACGTGCTGGTCGCGGTCGAGGTGCAGCGTCGTTCCGTGGGGTTTGAGCCCGAGCACCTCGGCCCAGCGCTTCGTGGTCGTATCGGGGTCGGGTACCCGCACGGTCGCCCCGACGAGCCGCCCGGGAGCGCCCTGGCCGCCGTGGCCGATCCAGTCAGGGCCGCCCCAGCGCCAGCTCTCGGCCGGCATCGGCCGGTCGATCGAGACGATTGTGCCGCCGAGGTCGGCGGGGTGAAGGTGGCTGGCGGAGATGTCGTCGAGGTCGGCGCTCCACACGGTTCGTACCCCGAGCGCCTGCGCGCGCTCGCGCGCGCCCGCGAGATCGTCGAGCTGGAAGATGAGCATGTAGCCGCCGTCGCCGCGGCGCTCGAGGTGGCGCCCGGCTGCCGTCCCGTCCTGGGTTGGGGAGACGATCTCGAGGAAGTCATCGCCCAGGGCGCAGACAATGTTGTGCAGCCCGAACAGGCCGACTCCCGGGTCGCGAAACGGCTCACCCAGCCCGAGCGCTGAGCGCAGGCGCTCGTAGGCAGGCTCGAGGTCGCGGGCGACGAGCACCGCCTGGCGGAGGCGAACGCCGGTTGACTGCGATCCGGGCACATCCATACCCTACGCCCGTGGCTGCGATCGAGACCGGCACTCAGGACCTTCTCGTCCGCGTCGAGGACGGTGTGGCCGTCCTCACGATGAACCGTCCCGAGCGCCGCAACGCGCTCTCGCCGGCGATGCTCGACGCGCTCGCCAACGCGCTCGAGGAGGCCGAGAAGAGCAACGACGTCGCGTGCGTCGTGCTCACCGGCGCGGGCGGCGCGTTCTGCGCGGGCGGCGACGTCAAGGCGATGGCCGAGAGCGACAGCGCGGAGCTTGACTACGACGCGCTGGTGGCCATTCAACGCCGCAGCCAACGGGCGACCTCGGGCCGCCTGCACGCGATGCCCAAGCCGACGATCGCCGCGCTGCCCGGCGCCGCGGCCGGCGCGGGGCTCGCGCTCGCGCTCGCGTGCGATCTGCGCGTCGCCGCGCGGGGCGCCGTGCTCACCACCGCCTTCGCGCGGGTCGGCCTGGCCGGTGACTACGGCGGCACCTGGTTTCTCACTCGGCTCGTCGGCTCGGCGCGCGCCCGCGAGCTTTACTTCCTCTCCGAGCGGCTCTCGGCCGAGGACGCCGAGCGGCTCGGGATCATCAACCGCGTCGTCGACGACGAGCGTCTCGAGGAGGAGGTGCACGCGCTCGCGGCACGGCTCGCCGCCGGACCGCGCATCGCGCTCGGGTACATGAAGGAGAACCTCAACCGCGCCGAGAACGGCGACGAACTCGGCGAGTGCATGGACCTCGAGGCCACCCACCACCTACGCACCGCGTTTACTGAGGACCACCGCGAGGCCGCCGCGGCCTTCGCAGAGAAGCGCCAGCCGACCTTCCGCGGCCAGTAGCTATCGCAAGCGAAAGCACCACCACCGACTGTCGCTGAGGGACAGCGGCTCCCTTAGATGTTGGCGACCGGGATCGCCCCTGCGTCCCGGACCGCCTTGTCGCTGACGCCGTCGAGTTCGCCAAGTGTCGTATAGGCGACCGCATCGGGGTCGATTCCGGTGGCAACCGCGTCGGCTGCGTCGAGGCGTTCGATCACGTCCTTGGAGGCGAGAATTGAACCACGGGTGGCGGCGGCCTCAATGCGTGCGCCCTCATTCATCTGGTCACCAAGTGCGGTGACCTCCAGTCGCCCGCCGGTGGCGACCTGGCCGATCATCAGCGTCGCCCCCCAGTGCACCCCGACGTTCACCTTTACCGAGATCTCGTCGGGGCCAAGCTGATCGGCACCATCACGAATCGCGCGCGCCGCCTCGACCGCCGCGCGCGCGGCGCCCGATTCCGAGCCAGCGAAATCAGCGACCAGAAACAAGGCCGAACCCCCGTCCCCGGCGTGCTTACCGACGATCCCGTCGCGCGCGATGACAGACGAGTCGATGAGATCCGTGAGGGCGCTGATCAGGTCGAAGTATCCCCGAGAGGAAAGCCGCCGCGATAGCGCCCCCGACGCCTCGAGGTCGGCGAACAGGATGCATGCCGGCCGCCGCCCCGGCTCGCTGACGCGATCCATCCGCTCAAACAGCCTGGCGTCTCCGCGACCCAGCCGCGAGAGGAGGCCGTCGGGCAACGTCGCGCGGACTAGCCGCACAGCGCCGATGAACGTCCCGGAATCGTCGCTGACCCGCCACTCAATGAACCTCATCTCACTGCGTAGCGACCTCCCAAACGCGTTCTCGGGACGAAACTCGTAGGACTGCTGCCAAGCCCTGGGAGCGACCGCGACCGGCCTGACGCGGGTGGCCGCGTCACACAGCGGCCCAAAAACCGCCTCGTAGTCCGGGTCCTCCGGACGCAGATAGTGGCGCATGATCGGGACGATCTCGCGCCACCACGTCACGCCGCTCACATCCGTCACCGCCCAGGTTTCGGAATCCTCGTGATGGCGGCGGATCATCGACTTGCCGTAGTAGCGCGACACGTCCTCCGGGGCGACCCCGGCGAGCCGCGCCAGCTCGGTGGAGATGAACACGGTCTGCCAGCGCGCGTCGACGATGTCACCAGACACGCCCGCGCCCTCCATCGCCCGAGCAAACTGCCGCAGCTCCGGATGTTCGGGAAGCGGCGGATCGGCCGGGCCGTCAAACATCGCCACAGGCTACTCCGCGACCTACGCCTCACTTCCGCTTCGGGACGACTAGGGGCAGTGAAGCCGTGATCGCTCCTGGGCGAAAGCGCTCGCCCGCTTCCCCCGGAGCCGCCCATCCCTTCGTCGCCGGAGCGATCACTCCCCAAGAGAGCAAGCGGAGCTGCGAAACCACTCATCAGGAACCCGGCAGTCCCTCGTCAACCTGACGGCGGTTTCCAATTCACCAGGCGGAACCGCCGGGTGGAGCGCCGCGCAGTTGGCGCACACGGCGCAGGCTGGTGTCCAGACCGGACTCGAAAGCGGTCGTCGGGAGAGTCGCAACCGGGCACCGATCGTTGATTTCCGCGCCACACTTGCTTAGAATGTCGCGTCGTCGGGGGCGCGGCGGGTCCGACGGGTCCAGCGGGAACAACAACAGAGGGGCTCTTCCGCGGGAGTTCCACCGACATGCGCAGTAACGGCAGCACACGTAGATAGATAGTCGCTCGCGGCAGGGCGGCATGACCAGAGAGGGAGGTAGCGATGGATGAGAAGCGCGGCGGTTCCGACGAAGGTGACCGAGTGCCACCGCTCGGTGGCGGCAGGCAGGACGGCTACGCCGGTCAGCTCTCCGGCGGCACCGAGAAGCACCCGGTCTGGCGGAGCCCGGTGATCACCCGGATCGGGCTCGAACAGACGCTCGCCGTGCACGGCAGTCTTCGAGACGGTCTTACCGGTTCAGCCTAGTACTCCCACGCCATCGCCCGCGCGACGTGACGCACATCCTCGGTGTTGTGCGGCGCGATGGCGCGCCCGTCGAAGCCTCGACCATCGCCGTGATGCTGGAGGAGACCGTGCCGTCGGCACCGCGGGCGCGCGGCGAATGGGTGCAAGGCGCTGCGGCGCTCGGTCAGGTTCCCCTCCGATCCGCTCCGGCCTCTGAATTCGAGGCACCCGCGCTCTACGAGCGGGACGGCGGATTTGCCTTCGCCGCCACTGCACGGCTGGACAACCGCGAGGAGCTCGTCCGCGAGCTCGGTCCGGATCGGACGGGGGGACTCTGGGAGGCCGGCGATCGTGAGCTGCTGCTGGCCGCCTACCGCCGCTGGGGCGAGTCGGCCCCGGCGCGGGTGTTCGGAGATTGGGCGTTCGCGGCTTGGCATCCGGGTGAGCGCCGGCTGGTTCTCGCGCGAGATCATTTCGGTCACACCGCGCTCTACTACTACGCGGACGCGGATGTGTTCGCGTTCGCTTCCTCACCGCAGCCGCTCCGAAAGCTGGGGCTCGCTCCTCCCGCGCTGGACGAGCTCTACCTCGCGCAGCAGCTGATCTCGTGGACGGCCTACCACGGAGAACGAACGATCGACCGCTCGATTAGACGCCTGCCGCCCGCCCACGTGCTCACCCTCTCGCCCGAGCGACTCGACGTGCACTGCTACTGGCGCATGGAAGAGGCGTCCGAGCTGAGGCTGGCTCACCGATCCGACTACGTGGACGCTTTCTGCCAAGTGTTCGACCGAGCCGTGAGGACCCGGATCCCTCCCGGCCGTGATGTCGGGGTCACGCTCAGCGGGGGCCTCGACTCCGGGGCGGTGGCGGCGACCGCCGCGCTAGCGTTAAAGCGCCGCAGCGGTCGCCTGCCCGCCTTCACCTGGGTGCCGTTCACTGACACCACCGCCTTTACTGGCGCTCGATTCGGCAATGAGCTGCCCTTCGCGTCGGCGACCGCTGCGGCGGCCGGGAACGTCGACCTACAGACGTTCACCTCAGAGCGCATCAGCCCGATCCAGGGCATCCGCCGCGCCCTGGAGATCTTCGGCGAGTCGATGCATACGGCCTCGAACGCGTTCTGGATCCTCGACCTGCTCGAGCTGGCCTCAACGTCGGGGTGCAACGTGCTTCTCACCGGGCAGCTCGGCAATGCCGTGATCTCCTGGACCGGCGACCCGCTCTCGCAACCGCTGGCCTACCAGCTCCACGCTCTCGGCGCGCGGCGATGGGCCAAGGCACGCGTGAAGCGTGCGCTCCCGCCACCACTCCTCGTCCGCCACGCCCGGCGCCGGATCAACCCCGGGTGGCATCGCGGCACCGCGATCCACCCCGACTTCGCCCGGCGTTTGCACCTGGCCGAGCGGCGGCTCGCCGATCCCGAGACGTTCCCCGCCACACCACTTCAGGAGCGACTCAGGATTCTCAAACCCGGCCGAACGCTGATCGGGGCTCTCTGGGCTCAGTTCGGTGCAGCGTTCGGCGTGGCGGTGAGCGACCCGACGTCGGATGTCCGCCTGATCGAATTCGCGCTGTCGGTGCCCGACCGGGTGTTCATCGACCCGGTCACAGGACTGGATCGCTGGCTGATCCGCGAATCGATGCGCGATCGCCTCCCCGATGCGGTGCGCCTCAACCGGGTCAAGGGCATTCAGGCGGGCGACCTGGTTCCGCGGCTCCGCGCCTGCCACGGTGAGGTCGAGGACGCGCTCGACGAGCTGGCCGCCGGTCCCGCCGCCGACTATCTGGACCTTCCCTACATGCGCACCGTCTGGCAGACCATCCAGCGCGAGAACACACCTGAAGCGCTCAGGAAGGCGGACACCGTCCTGACCCGCGGGATCATGGCCGGCCTGTCCGTCAACTCGCTGGACCAGGACGCGACGGCCCACCGCAGGCCGGCAAACCGCTAACCCACACAGCGGCCACAACCGCGCCATACACCTGCGCTCGCGCCCCCCGATTTCCAGCCCGACGAGCTCGCGCTGCGCCGTGCTCGAGGTCGGTGCCGTGCTCGACTGCCTTCGGGCCGGCGAGCATCTCGCGGGACTGATGCACGACGCGTGGCACGTGCAGGGATGAGCCGGCCAATCCACACCCAGTAGGTGATCAGCAAATTCGCCAGCTCCATCGCCGCGAGCTCGCCGCTCTGATCGAGCGACATGGCGGCAGTTACGTGTGTGTGGATTACCTGCTCGAGTTCGTCGACGAGCGCATCACCGTCGAGCGAGCTCATCGGCCCGATCCTAGCCATGGCCCGCACCTCCTGGCCTTAGCCGGGGCGGCTGCGCCGAATGTGCGCGCAACCTAGATCGCGAGCGATATCCGAATTGCTCGCCACATTTGCGGGCGTGCCGCCTTATGAGAGTGGCGGCGGCGTGGCTCGCGAGCCGCCGATTCCGCGAGTCGCGATCCGTTAGGGCTGTGCTTTCTTTTGGTACACGCGAAGCCAGTCGATGGTCATGGTTTTAGGGAACGTCGAATCGGGGTTTGGATCTCCCGGCCAGTTCCCGCCGACTGCGATGTTCAGGACCGGATACCACGCTTGGCCGAAGATCGCCTTCGCCTTCTCGTCAGGCGCGTTCTCGCGCTTTTGTTCCCAAATCTTCTGGTCGCCGATGTACCAGGTCATCGTGCCCGTCTCTGGGTTCTGATCGAAGGTGAATGTGTGAAACTCCCCGGTGAAGTTTTTCTTCTGGTCCCAGATCCTGTGAATGTCTGGGCTGTCCGCGGCTCTCGGGAACCAGTCGTGAGACTTGATGAACGCATACGTCTTGTCCCGTTCGCCGATCGCCTCGAAAATGTCGATCTCCCCCTGCGTGGGCCATTTCTCGCCGTTGGCGCCCAGCAGCCAGAACGCGGGAACCACCCCTTGGCCCTCGGGCAGCTTTATGCGCGCCTGGAAGCGAACCATCCCGCCCGCGCTGAAGTTGTAGCCGGCGTCGACTTTGCACTTCTCTGCGCCGTCCGCCTCGGTGTACTTCTCGTCCACGGGGCACGCCGCCTTGGTCGACAATCTGGCCGACGTCCACACACATTCCCCGAACTTACTCGGATCGTCCCGGGTCTCACGGCACGATGTCCCTGGCAGGGGTGCCACCCTTTTCGCAGTCAGCACCAAGTGTCCTTCGCCGTCCTGGGCGGCGTTCTCGTTGTCGGTGTAGTACTGGAGTTCGGAGTTGCTGTCGATGGGGCCGACTTTGGGGGTCCACTTCTTCGGGTCCGGAGGGTCCCCGCGTGGCCCGTTGAACTCGTCCGAGAAGACGAGCTCCATGCCCTCCGGTAGCGGCGGACCGTTTTCCTCGCCCGCCGCATCGGCCTGCCTAGTCGCGACAGACGAAGCCGTGTTCGTCGGCCGCCGCGTCGAACTACCGGAGTCCGATCCCCAGGCCGAGGGCCCCAATAACAACATTCCGCCCGTAACCAGCACAGCCACTGCCTTCACGGCGGTCAAGCGACGCGCCCTCCACCCGGCTCCATCCATGGATTGCCTTCCCCGATCTTCCTGTCACATGACCGAACCACGATCATACTCGCGCGTCAAGGCTTCGCGTGATTCGTTTGCTCATTCCTCGCCGGCAGGCCCTCTCACTGGCTGAGGGCCGTGAGCAACGGCCCCTCCAGAACGGCGAACCACTGAAACTCCAGCCCGTGCATCATCTGCTCGCCCGTGGTGTTCGGGAGCCGGCGCAGCGCGGGGTCGGCGCCCCACACCCAGCAACTCGACACCCGCACGCGCAGCTTGATCTCGGTGGCGATCGCCGCTGCGCTCGGCACTCATGAGCCGCTGCGTGGACAACTTCGAATTGCGCTGAACAACGGCGTGAGCAGAGACGAGATCGTCGAGCTGTTCATCCACCTCGAGGCATACGCCGGCGCCGCCCGTGCCTTCGACTCATACCAGATTGCAGCCGCCGTGTTCGCGGAGCAGAACTGATCGCCTTCACACCTCACCGCGTTCGCCGGCCCTCGCGATCACCGTCAGCCCAGGCGGACCACTTGTCGCCCTAGACGTCGTGACGGACGAGTCCTTGCACGCTCCGTCAACCCCGAGCCTCACGATGCCCATGCCGGGGGGTCGACGCTCTGCCTGACGCTGCCGGCGTCGGTCTGTGCACGAGGACATGTCCGCTTGCTCGGTAGGCTGCGATCTCCGACTCGAAAGGCTTCTCATGATGTCTCCCGACGCGACCACCAATCGCGGTCGCAGTCTGCGATCCACCATCTCCTCCAGCGGCGAGTTGCGGCTGGAACTGGCCGAGTGCGATGTTCCCGAACCGGGCGGCAGTGAGGTGGTCGTAGCGGTCGAAGCGTCGCCGATCAACCCCTCGGATCTCGGCGTGCTGCTGGGCGCGGTCGCGCCTGGCACGCTGCGGCCCGACGGGCCGGATCTCGTGGGCACCAGTTCCAGAGGCGGCGCTCCCGCTATATCGCGATCGACTGGACACGCCGCTGCCTGTCGGCAACGAGGGTGCCGGCACGGTGGTCGCGGCGGGCCCGGAAGCGGCCACGCTGATCGGCCGTCGCGTTGCGCTGTTCGGCGGGTCGATGTGGGCTGACTATCGCGTGGTCGACGCAGCCGCCGTCGTGGAGCTACCCGACGACGTGAGCACCGCCGAGGGCGCAGCGCTGTTCATCAATCCGCTCACTGCGCTATCGATGGTCGAGACGATGCGCGCCGAGGGCCATAGCGCCCTGGTCCACACCGCCGCTGCCTCCAACCTCGGTCAGATGCTCGTGCGGATCTGTGTCGCCGACGGCATCGGCCTGGTGAACATCGTGCGCCGTGCCGAGCACGCCCAAGTGCTGCGCGACCTCGGCGCGGTCCATGTCGTGGACTCCTCAGAGCCGGACTTCGCCGGCCGGCTTACCGACGCGATCCGCGATACCGGCGCAACCTTGGCCTTCGACGCCATCGGCGGCGGTTCACTGGCGGGCGACATCCTCACCGCGATGGAACGCGCGCAGCCGCCGCTCACGTCGTACACGCCCTACGGAACCACGGTGCACAAGCAGGTCTACATCTACGGCTCGCTCGATTTCTCCCCAACCGTCATCGATCGCAAGTTCGGAACGGCCTGGAGCATCGGCGGATACCTCCTGACGACCGCGCTGGCGCGCCTGGGCGGCGAAGCGATCGGGCGGATGCGCGCCCGCGTCCTGGCCGAGGCAAAGACGACGTTCGCCTCGTACTACGCGCAGACCATCGGGCTAGGCGACGTCCTTCAGCCTGAAGTCCTCGCCGTCCTCGCACGCCGCAGCACCGCGACGAAATACCTCATCGACCCATCCAGCGACCGTTCAACCTGACCAACTGAAGCCAAGCCACTCGGGATGCAGAAGAGCCGGTGCTTGTCGGGCTCGCGCGCCCGAGACCGCCCTGGCAATCTGGGAGACCAGGGAGCAAACTAGGGAGTACGGGCGCGGCGTGGATCGGAGGCGACCACGCTTGGCGCCGTCGGCAAGCAAGGAGACCTGCATGTCTGCCGCACGCGAAAAGCCAGCGGGTGCCACAGCAGTCCGGCCGTTCCGCGTCGAGATCCCGCAGGCGGAGGTCGGCGAGTTGCGTCGACGCATCACCGCGGCGCGCTGGCCGGAGAAGGAGACGGTCGATGACGAGATCCAGGGATCGCCGCTCGCGAGGCTTTCGGGAACTCGTTCGCTACGAGCCGCAACTGTTCTCAGAAGAAGTTCGTGCGGCGTTCCGGACGCTGCGCTAGCGCTCGATGGTCGAGGGGCTGCATATGCCTCCGTTCGCCGGGGCGACCGAGTGGCTCAACTCGGAGCCACTCGGCCCCGCCGAGCTGGACGGCCATGTCGTCCTGGTGAACTTCTGGACGCTGACGTGCATCAACTGGCTGCGCCAGGAGCCGTACGTTCGCGCGTGGTCGCAGGCCTACCGCGACGACGGACTCGTCGTCATCGGGGTCCACACGCCGGAGTTCTCCTTCGAGCACGAGATCGACCGCATCCGGCCGGCGATCAAGGTGCGAGAGATCGATTATCCGGTCGCGGTCGACAACCACTACGACGATCTGGAACGCGTTCGACAACCACTACTGGCCGGCGCTCTACTTCATCGACAAGGAGGGCATCATCCGCGACCACCACTTCGGCGAAGGAGGCTACGACCAATCCGAGCGAATCATTCAGCGATTGCTCGGCGTGCAGCGCGAACTCGTTTCCGTCGAAGGACGCGGCGTCGAGGCGCCAGCGGACTGGAACCACCTCCGGACGCCCGAGACATATCTCGGCTACGGGCGCAGCGAGCGCTTCGCGCCAGCCGACGGTGCCACGCTCGAGCCCCGCGCCTACGAGCTACCAAGCGGCTGCCGGTCAACCACTGGGCGCTCGCCGGCGACTGGACGATCGGGAGAGAGAACGTCGTCCTTGACCAGGCTGGTGGCAGCATCGCCTTCCGGTTTCACGCGCGCGACGCGCATCTCGTGCTATCCGCCGGAGCACGAGCGCCGATCCCCTTCCGCGTACTCGCTCGATGGCGAGGCTCCGGGCCCGTCAGCAGGCGTCGACGTCGACGAGGAAGGAAACGGCGTGCTTCGGGAGGGCCGCCTGTACCAGCTCGTACGCCAGCATGACAGGGTCCGCGAGCAGACGCTCGAGATCACCTTCCATGAGTCCGGCGCCGAGGCGTACGTGTTCACGTTCGGCTAGCTGCACAGTCCGTCACCCCACGAGGACCGATCGAGGTCTTCCCTCACGCAACCAGGAGGTAGCCATGAGCGGCACCGAAGCACACGAGCAGGCGCCATTCATCGACTACGAGAACCTGCCCGCCCCGACGCAGGGCATTCTCGTCACCCAGTTCATCACCGTACGAAGCGTCGCTCGGTCCCGCGCGTTCTACTCCGAGATCCTCGGCGGCCAGGTGGTTCTGGAGGAGAACCCGTGCATCGTCAAGCTCGCCAACTCATGGGTGCTGATGAACCCGGGCGGTCCCCCGACTCCCGACAAGCCCGACATCTCGGTCGTCAACTACGAGTCCGGGAACACGGTCTCGAGCTTCATGAACCTGCGCGTCGCCGACATCCAGGCGTGTTATGAGCAGTGGAGCGCAAAGGGGGCCGAGTTCGTCACCCCGCCCATCGATCGCGGTGCTGAGATCCGTTGTTACATGCGAGACCCCGACGGCTACCTGATCGAAGTCGGCCAGGCCACCGGGGTGCTCCACGGGCAGCTCGCCAAGAAGCGACCAGAAGACTTGCCCGGCTGAGGGCGACGCGATCACGAGGTGTGCCGACGGCGACCGCGGCCGTCGCTAGGCCAAAACGAAGTTCTGGGGACCCTACCGCCGGTGCCTTCTGGGGGGCTTCGGCCGCTGGCGGGCTACCACGGCAAGCTCTTGCTGGTCCAGTGCGTGAGCCCTTTGAGGTCGGCTGCCTCCCGAACATGTCGCGGGGGCGTTTGAAAGGTGGCGTACGGCGACAGCGTCAGCACCACCCGTTGCTCTCGGCGGCACATCTCCTCCACGTCGGCGCGCGCCTCGGGGGGCATCGGGTGACCGGCCATCACTTCCGAGATCCGCATCATCAGGTCCGTCGCCCGATCCAGGTCGGGAGCAACCTCAACGGCGGCGTACACCAGCAGGTAGGTCAGGGGCCACTGCTCGTCAAGCACGCACAACGAGACCTTGGGGTTACGGGCGACCGCCTTCGCCTTGCCGCGCTCGCGCATCGTCGACACCAGGATGCGATCGTCGCCGTCCATGACGTAGTAGACGACCGACATCGACGGCCCGTCGTCCTGGCGCGGATAGCCGAACACGGCCGCGCGGTGCTCGGCCACGAACGCGCGCCTCCGAGTCCGCTCGGCGGCGTCGGACGGTCGCTCTTCAGGGTTCTCGGTCACGCGCGTCATCCTAAGCGTTGCCGCCCGTAGCATTTGAGCCGAACGCGGCGAGTAGCCTTGACGCGAGCGGACCTGCCCGCAAGGTGAGGAGGCTGCGGACCATGGCATTCACTCGGCAAGACATTCGAGAGTCGATCGAACGGGCGGGTGATGAGTACTGGGACGCCCTCGTCCGGCACCATACGGACGTTTACCCGGAGAGCAATCCCACCCCCGGTGATGTCTGCAGGGCCGAGGCCGAGCGGCTGAACGAACTCGGCTTGGGCGAGGACCCCAACCTCGAACTCGTACAGAGCCGGGTCGAGCGGGTCGGTCCCGCCGTTCGGATAACTCATCTTGTCGAGAATCGCGAGACGGGCGATCGGTTCGAGACAGAGCCGTTCACCGGATACGAATGAGAGCGACCCTGAATGAGTCGAAGGACCGCCGGGGCGGGTGGCAGCACTGGCCCGAGATTGACGCGACGGCGGCTGGGCTAGTGGATGTTGAAATGACGGGTTACAAAACCCACGTCCAGGAGGCCGAGGAAGAGCAGCACCACGGCGATCAGGCCCACGATGGCCAGCGCTACGAATAGGAAGAGAGCGAAGCCGTGCAGTGCGGGTCTCCACTGCCGGTGGCGGCGCCGCCCAGGCTCTTTGAACACCGAAAGCGGCTTAGATGCCATCCGAACACCGATCTTACGGGGGCCGTCGCTGCTGGCTCTGGGTCGCGCGGGCGTTTGAGGGAGACTCCGCGAGTGAGCAACGACGATCCAATCGATATCGCTCCGTTCGTCGATGAGATCTTCAACGACGTCTTCGCCGAACTGCAGTCGCGGCTGTCCGAGCCGTTGACAGACCTGCCCGAGCCCGACCGGGTTGCGATCCTCACGGCGGTCATGAAGGGAGCGTGGCGGGGTGTTGTGAGCGGGATCGCGGTGCAAACGCATGCCGTCAACGAGGCGTCGCACGACGTTGACGTCCAGACCTGGCTTCGCGGACCGGAGGGCGAAATCGAAAAACCGGACCTGTGGGCAGAGCGCTACGGGCAATCAGCCGAGGAGGAGGATTGACGGCCGCTGCGGCCGGCCTTGCCGGGCTGGGAACGACCGAGCGCGACCCGCTCATCTACGTCCACGGCGGCGAGCTTGGGCTGCGCCGCGAGCGGCACGGCGTGGAGGACGTGATCGTCGACGCGCACAGCGAGCCGGTAACCGACGACGAGGTGCTGGAGCGGGTGCGGGTTTTGCGCATCCCGCCGGCGTGGACCGACGTCTGGATAGCCTCGGAATCGAACGCCCATCTGCAGGCCACCGGTCTGGATGCGAAGGGACGGCGACAGTACCTCTATCACCGGCTGTGGCGAGCTCGGCGAGACGAGGAGAAGTTCGATGACATGCTCGCGTTCGCGCGCCAGCTGCCGAGGATCCGGGAGCGGGCGCGGCAATCCCTCGCCTCCGAGCACGTGGACCGCGCGCGCACCCTCGGCCTAGCCACGCGGCTGCTCGACATAGGACTGTTCCGGGTCGGCTGGGATCGCTATGCGCGCGACAACGGGCACGTGGGTCTGACGACGCTACGCCGCGAGCACGCCACGCTCCGCGATGAGGAGGTGCGCTTTGACTTCGTCGCCAAATCAGGCAAGCGACGCCGCATGACCGTGCATGATTCACAGTCGGTGCATGCCCTGGCGGCGCTGAAGCGGAGGCGGGGCGCGCCGCCGGAACTGCTCGTGTACCGCTCACCGCATGGCTGGCGACGGATCCACGCGCCGGACGTGAATAACACACTGCGCTGCTGGGGCGAGGGCCCCTACTCGGCCAAAGAGTTCCGCACGTGGGCGGCGACGGTGCTGGCCGCGGTTGCCCTCGCCCGTGAGCACGCCGACGGCAAGCGCGGTCCGCGGGCGGTCACCCGGGCCGTGCGCGAGGTCAGCACCGCGCTCGGCAACACCCCGACGGTCGCACGGAGTAGCTATATCGACCCGCGCGTGATCGAGCACTTCGAGGACGGATCGGTGATCGAGGTTCCCGGGAGAGCCTCGTCCCCATCGCTTCCGGTGTGGATCGAGATCGAGGGGAACGACGCGGTGCTCGAACTGCCGACTGACGTCGACGGTGATGCTCGCCGCGTCGAGGTCGAGCGGCGGGTGCAGGGGCTGCTTGCCGCGCGATAGCCCGGTGCGCACCGTCCGACGGGCGCTACCGTGCGTCGCGGTTGCTCTGTCCGGGGTGGCGATGACGGTTTCGTAGGCGAGCACGACGGCGTGAATGCGGTCTCGCAGGTCAAGCTTGGAGAGGACGCGCTTGACGCCCCGAGGCCAAGCTAGTGAACGGGATCGAGCAGGAGCCGATGCACGGTGCGAGCTTCGCCTTCACGGTCGAGGTCAGGGACCTACACCGAGCCGCTTGTGTGGAGCACGACGAGGCCACCTGTCACTCACTGTCGTGCGCGTTAGCTCGTCGGCACTCCTGTGTCCTGGCCTAACCGCGGTACTGACGCGCCTTGGGCAGACGCTTCCGGGATTGCTTCCCGCCTGGGCGCTGGCACACCGGACAATAAGACTTGCTGGTGTATGGCTCAGCTCAGCCGTGAGCAGGGCGGCGCTCGCTGGTGGCAGCGAGAGTCGATAGTCGCCACCGGTCGGTGTGATCGTGGTGATGCGCAGCGGACCGCCGAGCTGACCGGTTTTGGAGAAGCTTTGCCCGGCGAGCGTCACTCCGCTGGTGGCACCGGCGCTGGGCGCGATTAGGCGTTCCAGGCTCGCCGGACCGCGCGCTTGGGGTACCTGCACGGCGAGGCGATGAGCCGCGGCCTGGTCGTCGTTTATCAGGGTGATCCGGATAGTCCCGTCACGAGCCCGCGTCGCCCAGGCACGCACTGTCTGGAAGGGGCTCGATGTGTTTAGCAGGCGCGACCCGGCTGGCGCTCCCCGCGCAAACATCACCAGCCCGTAGTATTCGGGCTCGACGAGCGCCTGCCATCCAGAGCTCAAGTGCTTGAAGGTGAACAGCTGATAGATCGCTCCTGGCCAGGTGTGGACGTTGACGCCGTCGACACCCGCCTGCGCATCCGCGTAAAGGCCGTCGATCGCCCACAACGCCATCGCGAACGTATTCGCGATCCCCGGGGGGTCGCCGCACGAGACAGTGTTTGTTTCGTCGATCCGAAGCGGAAGATGATGCGCGTGGGCAGTAGTCAGATAGGGCCGAAAAGTCTTGACCTGCCCGATGGAAGCAGCCGGCGACAGCAACCGGCTGATTGTCGGATACCACGGCATGGCCGGAGACGCGCTGCATGCCTCGAATGGATAGCTGTGGACCGTGATCATCGCCAGCCGCCGCTGCCCAGCGATGAACCGACCGAGCTGGTCCAGCCACTCCGCCGCTCCAGCGGCAGGACCAGCAAGGCCAATCCGTGGAATC
Organism: uncultured Solirubrobacterales bacterium; assembly: GCA_963754375.1. GTDB lineage: Bacteria > Actinomycetota > Thermoleophilia > Solirubrobacterales > Solirubrobacteraceae > Palsa-465. The sequence continues at coordinate 5,982 of CAVWFX010000027.1, read as the reverse complement.
GCGGAGCCGATGTTCGCGAAATTGGTGGTCAACTTCGTCATGTCCCAGTCGGGGGGGCGTCCCGGCACGCTTCTTCCTTTGCGCCGGTACCAGGCAAAGGCTGGGTTTCCGTAAAGCTCCGGCTCGTTGCCTAGTTCGAACGCAGCAATTCGGCTGGAGCCGATGATTGCCAGCATCGCGGTCGCCTCAGCGCGCGCCACAATCGTGCTGTCAGCCTCCAGATTGACACCGAGAATCAAGCGGGCGCCTACCTCCTCCGCGAACGCTCTAATCACCGCTAGCCGCTGAGCAGTCACGGTGTAGTGGACACCCCGAGGCCGAGCAACGCCAGCAACCGGCCACCAGGTGCTGTCCGTCGTCACACCACCGATCCTCAGCACCCCCGTCTGATCCGGCATCAGATTACGGACCAACCGCACGAGGACCGGATTGACCGCGCCCGGATCCCTGCCCGCATACGCCTCCACGGCCCACCACTCGATCGATAGACCGAGAAACCCCGCCGGGATCTGGACGCCAACCGGATCAGGACTGACCCTCACGACTGGGAACGACCCACTATGGGCGACACGCAACCGAGCGCCACCACCGCCGCAGCCCGCCACCATGCCAGCACACGCGATCGCAACCAGAGCAAGGAACAGGCAGCAACTACGCTGCACGGCAGACCATCGACCAACCCCGCACAATCTTCGAGAGACCTTCACTACGTGACGCAGAGCGGCCGCACAACCCCCAGCAAAATAGACCACGCAGGCGACCAGCGAAGCGGTCGCGCCGCTCTGTTGACTGCGCACCCTCTCGTAGCCACGCCTGCTGCACGGTGGAGACGGCAATGGCCGTTGCCAAGCGGCACGGGAGACCAGCCGTACTTCGGATAGCTATGGGCGAGATGACGGATGCTGAGAGCGGAGCAGGATCCGGCCAACGCTGTCAGCGACGCACACGGGCTTCTCCGTCCCATCCGCCTCGACCGTGAAGCGATCGACGAGCTCCCACCATCCCCCGCCCTTCTCGTCGACGGAATCGAGCTGCGCGGACGCACGCACCTTTGCACCCGCGAGCACTGGCCCGGAAACCGCACGCGGTTCCATCCCATGTTGACCCCCAACGCGACCTGCTCCAGATCGAACTCGTCCCCGTTCGAGAGCTGCTCGCGCAGACCGTCGATGATGCTCAGCGTCAGGTTGCCGTGCGCGATCGTGGCGCCGAACGGCGACTCGCGCTTCGCCCGCTCGACATCAACGTGGATCCACTGGTGGTCGCCCGTGATCTGCGCAAACGAGTCGATGTTCGCCTGCGTGACCTCCCGCCAGGCCGTCGGTCCGCGCCGAACGCCGATCGCCGCGCGCAGCCGCGCTATCGGGTGGAGCGGTCATGGCCATAACCGACGCTATCCATTGGCGTAAGAGGACCGGCCGCTCCCGCTTGGCGCCCGCTCACATCACGGTGAAGCTTGACGGGCTCGTGACGGTTCCCGTTGGGGGATGTGGTGTTGGCCACGGTGATCTGCCCGCTGGTGGCGCGGTGGGCATCGGTCGCGTGTATCACGGTCGAGGAGTCATGGGTCACCGCCGTCGCAGCGACGCCGTTGAACTTCACGGTCGAGCCGCTGTTGAACCCCACCCCGTCGATCTCCACCACTGTTCCCACCGTCCCGCTCCCGGGGCTGACGTGTGATCGACAGTGTCGGCGTGAACTCGGCCGCACTGGTTCCGGTGCCCTGAGCGTCGGCGACCGAGATCGTCGACGCCACGTCGCCGTTCGGCACCACAGCGGTGAGCTTGGTCCGCGAGGTCACCGCTACCTTCGGCGAGGAGAGCGCGCCGAAGGTCACCGTCACGCCCGCAACGAACGAGGTACCGGTGATCGTGACCGTCCTGCCCGTAATGCCCGAGCTCGGGATGAATGAGCTGACCGTAGGCGCGCCATAGCCATACAGGCTCGCAGCGGTCGCGGCGCTCGTCCCCGCCGGGGTGCTCACAGCCACGTTTACGCTGCCGGCAGGGCCCTCAGGCGCCACCGTCGTCACCTGATTGGTCGAGACGAACGTCACCTGGGTAGAGGGAACCATCACGGTTCCGAACTTCACGGTCGTTTTACCAGATAAGAAGTTCGTGCCGTTGATCGTCACGGTGTTCCCGCCCGCGGTTGGTCCCGTGTTGGGAACGACGCTCGAGATGGTCGCCGGGTTGTAGTAGGTGTAGTTGTCCTTTGAGGAGGTCGGGGTCGTCCCACCCGGCGTCGCTACCGTCACGTCGACGGTGCCAGCCGAGTGCGTCGGGGCAACTACGGTCAGCGAGGTGGAGGAAACGAACGTGACCGAGCCCGCCGCGGTGGTGCCGAAGTTGACCGTCGCGCCGGAGGTGAAGTTCGTGCCGGTGATCGCGATAGTGTTGCCGCCCTTGGTCGAGCCTTGGTTCCGGCTCACGCGCGTGACGGTCGGCGGTGCGTCGTAGGTGTATTGATCCGCGGGCGAGGTCTCGCTCGTCCCGTCCGATGTGGTGACAGTGACGTCGACCGGTCCGGCACTGTTCGCCGGTGCGGTCGCCATCAGCTCGGTCGAAGAGACGAACGACACCGAACTCGCCGCGGCGGTGCCGAAAGTCACCGTCGCACCTGAGGTGAAGTTCGAGCCTGTGATCGTCACCGTGTTCCCGCCCGCTGTCGGTCCGGCGCTCGGGCTCACGCCCGTAACCGCCGGCGACGGCTCGACCGTCGCTACCACGCTCGTCGCGGTGTAGGAGATCACATAGTGGCGGTCGCTCAGCGACGCTCCGGTGACGGTTGCGAACGTGCCCGTGATGCTCGACGCCTTCAGGATCGTGTAGTGCGTCCCGATGGGCGGCGAGAAGCCGTCTTTGGTAGCCAGGGTGAGCGTTCCGCCGAGGTGGCCGCCCCCGTCACCGACAGCTGACCGTAGTCGGTCCCAGGGTTCGTCTTCCCGCTGACCGGAATCGTCAACGTCCCAGTCGAGTTGTTGTACGTGCCGGTGACCGACATCGGCCCCGCGACCGTCCCGGCCGGCGACACCTTCCCGGACCCGAGCAGATCACCCTCGATCTTCCCGGTCCCGGCCAGCGTGCCGCCGCTGATCGTCACGTTGCTCGTTCCCGTACCCGACTGAAGCGTCGAGCCGCCCACCACCGTCGTCGTCCCCGCCGACTGGCTGAACGGGCTCGCCCCCAGCGTCCCCGAGCCCTCCACCGTCAACGTTCCCGAGTTCGCGAGCGCGCCCGACACCGTCAATGACTGCTGGAGATCGAGCGTGCCGCTGTTGCTGGTGAGCGAGGAAAGCGCATTGCCGCTGCCGCCGACGGTGAACGCCGACGGGCTCGCCCCCAGCGTGATCGAGGCGGCGTTCGTGGTCATCGCGACCGGCAGCGAGATCACGCCGCCCGCCGCGTCATAGGTGCCGCCCGTGAGACGCCACCGCCACTGAGGTTCGTCAGCTTCTCAATATCGAGCGTGCCGCTGGTCGCGCTGACCGTCCCACCATTGGTCGCCGTCACCCCCACCGTCGCGCCCTGACCACTGGTCGCGAACGTCACCGTCGCACCCGAATCATTCACCAGCCGATTGCTCGCGTTGCCGTCCTGGCTGACAAGATCCACACCCGCCCCAAGCGTCAGCACCCCCTCGTTCTCAAGCTCCGACCCACCATAGAAGTACACGGCGCCGCTCAACGAGCTCGCGCCCTCCAAAATCACATGCACAGGCTCCGCCGTCCCCCCGTATACCCCAAGCTGCCGCCACCTCCACGTCGCCGGACCAGTCACCGCCACCGTCCCCGAACCCACCAAAAACCCACCGTCCAACGTCAGATTGCCGGTCGTAAGCGTGACACCCGACGGCGCCACCAACGTCCCGTCCACCTCAAACTTCCCCGTATGCGCCAGAGTCGTCGTCGCGCTGAACGTCGCCGCGCCCGTGCATATCGACCGTGCCCGCGCCGGCGACCGTCGCGCCCGCCGCCTCCGTCCACGTCCCGCCCACATCCAGCACCGCGCCCGACGCCACCGTAACGTGCCCGTATTACTCACGCCCAACGTCCCGACGCCAAACGTCAGCGTGCCGCTGGTCGCGCTGACCGTCCCACCATTGGTCGCCGTCACCCCCACCGTCGCGCCCTGACCACTGGTCGCGAACGTCACCGTCGCACCCGAATCATTCACCAGCCGATTGCTCGCGTTGCCGTCCTGGCTGACAAGATCCACACCCGCCCCAAGCGTCAGCACCCCCTCGTTCTCAAGCTCCGACCCACCATAGAAGTACACGGCGCCGCTCAACGAGCTCGCGCCCTCCAAAATCACATGCACAGGCTCCGCCGTCCCCCGTATACCCCAACCTGCCGCCACCCTCCACAGTCGCCGGACCAGTCACCGCCACCGTCCCCGAACCCACCAAAAACCCACCGTCCAACGTCAGATTGCCGGTCGTAAGCGTGACACCCGACGGCGCCACCAACGTCCCGTCCACCTCAAACTTCCCCGTATGCGCCAGAGTCGTCGTCGCGCTGAACGTCGCCGCGCCCGTGATATCGACCGTGCCCGCGCCGGCGACCGTCGCGCCCGCCGCCTCCGTCCACGTCCCGCCCACATCCAGCACCGCGCCCGACGCCACCGTGAACGTGCCCGTATTACTCACGCCCAACGTCCCGACGCCAAACGTCAGCGTGCCGCTGGTCGCGCTGACCGTCCCACCATTGGTCGCCGTCACCCCCACCGTCGCGCCCTGACCACTGGTCGCGAACGTCACCGTCGCACCCGAATCATTCACCAGCCGATTGCTCGCGTTGCCGTCCTGGCTGACAAGATCCACACCCGCCCGAAGCGTCAGCACCCCCTCGTTCTCAAGCTCCGACCCACCATGAGAAGTGCACGGCGCCGCTCAACGAGCTCGCGCCCTCCAAAATCACATGCACAGGCTCCGCCGTGTCCCCCGTATACCCCAACCTGCCGCCACCCTCCACAGTCGCCGGACCAGTCACCGCCACCGTCCCCGAACCCACCAAAAACCCACCGTCCAACGTCAGATTGCCGGTCGTAAGCGTGACACCCGACGGCGCCACCAACGTCCCGTCCACCTCAAACTTCCCCGTATGCGCCAGAGTCGTCGTCGCGCTGAACGTCGCCGCGCCCGTGATATCGACCGTGCCCGCGCCGGCGACCGTCGCGCCCGCCGCCTCCGTCCACGTCCCGCCCACATCCAGCACCGCGCCCGACGCCACCGTGAACGTGCCCGTATTACTCACGCCCAACGTCCCGCGCCAAACGTCAGCGTGCCGCTGGTCGCGCTGACCGTCCCACCATTGGTCGCCGTCACCCCCACCGTCGCGCCCTGACCACTGGTCGCGAACGTCACCGTCGCACCCGAATCATTCACCAGCCGATTGCTCGCGTTGCCGTCCTGGCTGACAAGATCCACACCCGCCCCAAGCGTCAGCACCCCCTCGTTCTCAAGCTCCGACCCACCATAGAAGTACACGGCGCCGCTCAACGAGCTCGCGCCCTCCAAAATCACATGCACAGGCTCCGCCGTCCCCCGTATACCCTAACCTACCGCCACCCTCCACAGTCGCCGGACCAGTCACCGCCACCGTCCCCGAACCCACCAAAAACCCACCGTCCAACGTCAGATTGCCGGTCGTAAGCGTCTCTCCGGTAAAGCTGGTCAGCGTGCCGGTCACCGTGACCTGGTTGAGCGTCGAGGCGTCGACGATCGTTGAGTCGCCGAGTTGGAGCGTCCCACCCACCTCGAGCGTCGGAGTAACCGAGCCCGCCCGCGGCCACTTGATCCCGCCGACAGTCGCCGTCTCGCCGCTGGCGAGCACGACCGACGCCCTCGCCGGCGAGGTGGACATGCACACGAAGTCAGAAGCTCCTGGAAGCCGTCCCGCGGACGGGCCTCCATTGGTCAGCGACCAGTTCGTCGCCGTCGCCCAATCGGTGCTGGTCGCTCCCATCCAGTAGATCGTGCACG
>CAVWFX010000026.1:0-9132 GCA_963754375.1 uncultured Solirubrobacterales bacterium | reverse complement strand
CGAGCGCAACGCTCTGTCCGGCCCACAGCGACAGCGCCTCGATCTCACCGGTCGTTCCAACCATCGGCGGCGCGGGGGAATATCGAAGGATCGGATCGCCTGAAGCGAAGTGCGCTATCACCTCGCCCTCTCCCGGTCGACTGCCCAGCGCCGGGCGGCCCGCGGCCTCCCACATCTCGGCGGTTGAGTTGTGGATGGCGCGGTGCGGCGCGTCCGGCCATCCCACCTCGTAGAGGTTGGGGTACCACTCGGCATCGGTCTCGGTCGCGGCGATCAGGCGGCGCCGGTACTCGTCGTGGATCGGCATTTCATCGGCCAACAGGAACCGCGTGCCCAGCAAGGCGGCCTGCGCGCCGAGGGCGAGCACGGCCGCGACTCCTCGAGCGTCGCCGATCCCACCCGCCGCAATGACCGGCACCGGCGCCACCGCGTCGACCACCGCCGGGACCAACGGAAGCGTCGCCACGCCACCCCACACGTGCCCGCCGGCCTCCCAGCCCTGCGCAACGATGATGTCCACTCCAGATCCGACGGCGCGCCGCGCTTCCTCGGCGCTGCCGACCGTGTGCATGACGAGCCCTCCGGCGTCATGCACCACGTCGACGTAGCTCCGGGGATCGCCCAAGATGAACGACACGATCCGCAGGCCAGCGGATAGGGCCTGATCGACTCGACGGTGCTGATCGGAGGTGAGAACGAAGTTGCCGGCGATCGGCCGGTCGGTGAGCGCCGCCGTTTCACGAACCACGTCTCCGGCGTCATCGGACCACGACAGCCCCAGGCTGCCGAGGCCGCCGGCATTTGAGACCGCGGCGGGCAGGCGGGGATCTGCAGCCAGCGGCGCCTCGACGATCGGGTGTTCAATCCCCAGCAACTCGCACACCGGCGTGTGGGTACTCATTGGGATGGCCCCTTTCTGGCGCCCGCGGCGCCGGTTGACTAGGCTCATTGTGGACCCGAAAGGCGCCGCTGGCGACCCGGGTCAGCACTGGTTCACACCCGTGCCGCAGACCAGGGTCCAGACCCGTGGATCACCTGGCGCGAGTGGACGGGACGGCGGCCATCGTTCTCGTCACTCCTCAACCATCGACAGGAGCAGATCATGCGCAGCGACATCGCCCCCGGCGGCACCTTCCCCGACTACGAGTTGCCCGATCACGAGAACGTTCCTCGAAAGCTCAGCGAGATCCAGGGCGACGACCCGCTGATCCTCACGCTCGCGCGCGGGAACTACTGCCCCAAGGAGCACCAGCAGCACCTCGAGCTCGCCGCCAACTACCCCAAGATCGCTGTGGCCTACACGAAGGTCGCCACCATCTCGACCGACACCCATCACTCCAGCCAGGAGTTCCGCGCGTCGACCGGCGCCCAGTGGCCCTTCCTCTCCGACCCGGATCGGACCGTCCAGAAGGACCTCGAGATCCAGGAGTACACCGACCCCGAGCACGACCCGATGATCCCCCACACGCTCGTGCTCAAGCCCGGGCTGATCATCCACAGCGTCTACAACGGCTACTGGTTCTGGGGACGCCCCTCCTTCGTCGATCTCTGGCACGACCTGCGGACCGTGACCCGCGAGATCCGCCCCGACTGGGATCTGAGCAAGCCCGGGCTGCGCGAAGCGTGGGACGCGGGCGACTACGCGCCATTTCACGGATGGGACAAGCGCGCCCCTCAGTCGACGCCGACGTCTTACAACTCATAACGCTGGCAGCCGACCGACGCGATCGCGACGCCCCGAGCCTGGGATCGTGAGCGTATGCTCACCGCGTGGCCTCCGATCCGGCGCTCCGATCTCACGAGGAAGCCGCCCGGTTCCTCCGCCGTGCGGGGTACCCGGATGAGTTCATCAGCTGAGGTGCTCGGTCAGCTGCCCGACCCGATCGACCTTCAGCGCGACCAGGAGATCCTCGCACGCTACGGCCTGGACCAAGAACGACTGATGGAGGTCATGGGAGGTAGTCCGTGACCGCAGGCACCGGCTGAGCCAAGCGTGGGGAAATCGGCATCGCTCCACGCTGCAGGAGCAGCTGAGTCAGACCAGCCCGCTGGGGACGTTGTTGTCGGTCAACGTCGGCTTGCCGAAGGACGTGCCCTGGCAGGGGAGGACCGTCTTCACCGGGGTCTTCAAGGACCCGGTGACCGGTCCCCGCCGGGTCGGCAGGCTCAACGTTGACGGCGATGGTCAAGGCGATCTGGCGGGGCACGGCGGCGAGCAGCGTGCGGTGTTCGTCTACCAGATCGACTCGTATCGGTACTGGGAACGCGAGCTGGGACGAAACGACTTCGTGTACGGACAGTTCGGCGAGAACTTCACCGTGGAAGGACTCGGCGACGACGAGGTGTGCATCGGCGATCGCTACCAGATCGGCAGCGCGATCTTCGAGGTGACGCAGCCTCGCGTCACCTGCTATCGCGTCGGGATCCGCATGAACGATCCGCGGATTCCCGCGTTGCTCGTCTCCCACCACCGCCCGGGCTTCTACTTCCGCGTGCTCGAAGAGGGCGAGGTACAAGCGGGAGACGAGATCATCAAGCTCTCCTCGGGACCCGAGCAGATGACGGTCGCCGACGTCGACGCGCTGCTCTACCTCCCCGGGCACACGCGCCAAGGGCTGCTCCGAGCGCTCCGGATTCCCGCCCTCAGCCCCGGCTGGCAGGGCTCGTTCCGAGCGCTGCTCGATGAGGAACCCGGCAGCGGCAACGCCGGCCTTGCGGTCGACGAGCCCGCCTCCCGCCTGGCCCGGCTTCCGTCAGCTGACCGTCACGGCGATCACGCGCGAAAGCGACTCGGCGATCTCGATCCGCCTCGAGGACCCCACGGGCGCTCCGCTGCCGGCGGCCCGCCCAGGTCAGTACCTCACCCTGCGAGTCCAGCCCGACAAGCGGCAGCGGGCGGTGCTGCGCAACTACTCGCTCTCCGGACCACCCGGGGCGGGCTACTACCGGGTCACCGTCAAGCGCGAACGCGATGGCGTCGCCAGCGGCTATCTGCACACCCGTCTGGCCGTCGGCGACCAACTCGACATCGCCGCACCGCGCGGCACGTTCATCCTCGACCAGACGCACGCGCCGGTGCTGCTGATCAGCGCCGGGATCGGTGCCACCCCCGTTCTCGCCATGCTTCAGGCACTGGCGCAGGAGCGCTCTGACCGAGAGATCTGGTGGCTGCACGGCGCACGCAACGGCCGCGAGCACCCGTTCGCCGCCGAGGCCCGGGCGCTGCTCGCCTCGCTGCCGAACGCACGGGCCCACGTGTACTACAGCCGCCCCGGCCCGGATGACCTCGAAGGCCGCGACTTCGACAGCGCGGGACGTCTCACCGCGTCACTGCTCGCCGAACTGAAGCCACCCTCCGATGCCGAGGCATACCTGTGTGGGCCCGACAGCCTTCATGGACGACATCAGCGCGGGTCTGGCCGCCCTGGGGTTCGATGCCTCCCGCATCCACACCGAACCGTTCGGGCCGGCGGCGAGCCAGACGCCGGGGATCGCCGCGACAGCCGGCGCGGGCGCCCCACCCACCCGCCGGCCAGCCCGGAAACGGCCCGACGATCGCGTTCGCCCGCAGCGACCTCACGATCCCGTGGAGCAGCGACTACGGCACCCTGCTCGAACTCGCCGAGTCCTGCGACGTACCCGTCCGCTGGTCATGCCGCACCGGCGTCTGCCAGACCTGCGAGACGACGCTCATCGCGGGGGACGTCGATTACAGCCCCGACCCGGTTGAGCCTCCCGCCGACGGAAGCGTGTTCATCTGCTGCTCACAGCCCCGCGACGACATCGTGCTCGATCTCTGACCGGATCGTGGCCCGATGGCCGAACCACCCTCACCCGCGGGCCGATGGTCAGCCCGCGCCTAACCGCCGGCGTGCTCGGGCGCACGCTCGACTCGATCCCACCGGCCGTTGGGGCCGACGTGATGGCCACCGGGGTGGTTTCGATCGCGCTGTCGCTCGACGGCGAGGAGACACTCTCGCGCGCGTTACTCGTGATCGCGGCCGGAATCTGGATCGCGCTCGCCGTGCTGCTCCCGCTGCGGGCCGCACGCGATCCTGCCGGCTTCCGGGCCGATGCGCGCACTCCGGCGGCCCTCACTGCCTCCGTGGCCACCGCCGTGCTTGGCACTCGGCTGACGTTGCTCGGGTGGGCGTGGGCGGGGGTGGCAACGCTCCTGATCGCCCTCATCCTGTTCGCGGCGGTGCTGCCGGCCGGTGCTGGCCGGCTGGAAGTCACCGACCGTGGGCGTGTCATTGCTGCTGGCGGTCTCCGTCGAATCACTCGCCGTGCTTGCTGCCACGGTCGCGGCGTCGCAGCCCGCGCGCTGGCTCCTGATCGCCGCGCTCGCGCCATTCGGGCTCGGGCTCGGGCTCTACGTGTTCATCATCTCCCACTTTGACCTCCGTCAGCTTGCCGTTGGCCGCGGCGACCACTGGATCGCCGGCGGCGCGCTCGGGATCGCAGCACTCGCCGCGGCCACGATCGGCGACGGCGCGAGGGCGCTCGGCATCGCCGGAGTTCGGGGGCGTGCGCTCGAGGACATTGCCCTAGGGCTCTGGGTCCTGATGATCCTCTGGCTCGTGGTGCTGTTGTTGGCGGAGGTACGGTGGCCACGGCTTTCGATCGAGCCCGCGCGATGGTCGACCGTATTCCCGCTCGGGATGTTCGCCGCGAGCAGCTTCGCCGTCGGGGCCGCCGCCCATGCGGGCGCGCTCACAAGCTTCGCGCGGGTGTGGGTATGGATCGCCTTCGCGTCATGGGTGACCGTCGTCGTGGCCACGATCGGGCGTGCGGTCGAGGTCGTACGCGGTCAGGAACCGCCGGGATACGCCTCATGAACGCGACATCGCAATCCCCGTCGGATCCCGACGCAGACCGTCCCGGAACCCCGCCCGGCAGCCGCGGCCCGACGACGGCTGCAAGCCCGCGACGACTCTTCGCGATCGCGGTCTTTGCCGCCCTGCTGGGGCTTGGCAATCACCCTGTCGTTTGGCTATGCCGACCATGACCCCAGGCCGCACGGGGTCCGGCTTGGCGTGGCCGCCGCACCGGCGGTACGGGCCAAGCTGGCGGACGGGCTTCAGCACGCCGAGCCGGGTGGCTTTGATCTCGTGAGCGTCCCCAGCGCTCGGGCGGCGACGCAGAGCGTACGCTCGCAGGCGAGCGCCGGGGCATTGATCGTGCCCCCGAGCGGCGCGGCCACGATCGTGACCGCCGGCGCCGAAGGGGTCCTGCAGCAGCAGGCGATCACGGCCGCGCTGACCGCGGCGTCACAGTCGATCCGTCGTCCCACGAAATCGCTCGACGTCGCCCCGCTGCCAACCGGCGACCGCGCCGGGTTGTCGAGCTTCGTTTTCGGTCTCGGGCTGCTCCTTCCGAGCGTGATCGGCGGCGTCGGCGTGTTTCTGCTCGGCATGCGGTTACGGCTGTGGTGGCGCGTCGCAGCCGCGACCCTGTTCGCCCTGCTCGCCGCCTGCGCCGGCGTCTTGGCCTTGGACACGGTGCTCGGGGCGCTCACCGGCGCCGGCGGCGCGCTGATCGGCATCGGATTCCTCGGCGCCCTCTCGTTCGTGCTGTTCGTCGCGGCGCTACAAGCGGTGGTCGGGCTGCCCGGCACCGCCCTGGCGGCAGTCGCGTTCATCTTCGTCGGCAACGCCGTCTCCGGTGGATCAGTGCCGGTCGGCTTCCTACCCGACGGTTTCCGTCAGATCGCACCGTGGCTGCCAAACAATGCGATCGTCCGCGGCGCGCGGGATGTCATCTACTTCAATGGGCATGACCTCGCGCACCCACTGCTCGTGCTCGGCCTGTGGCCAGCTATCTCACTGAGCATCCTCCTGGCTGTCGATCTCATACATCTCTCGGAGCGCCGCCATCGGCCGGACGACACGCATGAGATCTACGGCACCTCCGCGGTTGTGCATATGAGCCGACGGCTTGGAACCCGACGGCTGCGGGCCGAGGAGACTCCCGCCATGCCGACCCCTGATGGCGGGGGTCCGTCCTGAGCTTTCCGCCGGAGGTGCAGCTCACCGCCCGGGCCGCTCCTCAGGTACCGCAGTTGCGGTGTTCATCGTGACCGCCGATGATGGGGCCCCTAAAACCAACGCCTCACACCAGGGATCGACCGGGGACCAACACGGGCGCGACCGGCGTCTGCGTGCGCGAGGCTTACTCACTGACAGCGAACCGAACCGAGGAGTCCATTGAGCAAGGGCAGCGACATCGGCACTGATTACGACGTGATCGTCCTCGGCGGAGGCGCTCCGGGGGAACACTGTGCCGCCGCGCTCGCTGAGGGCGGGCTCCGCGTGCTGGTGGTGGAGCGTGCTCTGGTCGGGGGCGAGTGTTCCTACTGGGCGTGCATCCCGTCCAAGACCTTGCTACGCCCGGGCGAGGCGGCGCAGGGTGCGCGCGACGCCGCCGGGTCCGCCGAGGTGGATGTCGCCGCGGCGCTCGCGTGGCGGGACTTCATGGTCAGCGACTACTCCGACCGCGGGCAGGAGAAGTGGCTGGCCGACCGCGGCATCGATCTGGTTCGCGGGTCCGGCCGGCTCGACGGCGTCGGGACCGTGAACGTCGACGGCACGCGCTACACGGCCAAGGACGTCATCCTGGCCAACGGAGCCGATCCATTCATCCCACCGGTGCAGGGCCTGCGCGAGCTCGACGGTCTGTGGGGCACGCGAGAGGCGACCGGGATGAAAGCCGTGCCCGGGCGCCTGGTCGTGCTGGGTGGCGGGGCAGCCGGCGTCGAGCTCGGCCAGGCTACGCATCGGCTCGGCGCCGAGGTCGTGATCGTCGAGGGTGCCGAACGGGTCCTGTCCCGGGAGGCCGCGCCGGTCGGCGACGCGCTCGGCGCGGCGTTGCAACGCGACGGGATCGAGGTGATCGTCGGCCATCACGCGACCGCCGCGAGACGTGAGGGCGACGACTTCGTTCTGTCGCTCGACGACGGGCGCGACCTGCGCGGAGACCGGCTGCTGGTGGCGACGGGCCGGCATCCGCGCGTCAATGACCTCGGATTGGAGACGGTCGGGATCACGGTCAATCCGCACGGCGTTCCGGTCGACGATCGGCTGCGCGCCGGCGAGCGCCTGTGGGCGATCGGCGATGTGACCGGGATCCTGCAGCTCACCCACGTCGGCGAGTACCAGGGCGAGGTGGTGGCGTCCAACATCCTCGGCGAAGCGCGCACCGCCCACTACGAGGCCGTTCCGCGCGTCACCTACACCGACCCACAGGCGGCATGCGTGGGCGCGACCGAAGATCGGTTCAGCGGAACCGCGATGTTGTCCGAGGTCGCCAAGACAGCGACGTACACCCATGCCTACGCCGAGTCCAACGGCTTCCTCACGCTGCTGAGCGATGGGAACCGGCTGACCGGAGCCTACGGCCTGGGTCCCGAGGCCGGGGAATGGATGCAGCAGATCACCCTGGCGATCCGGGCCCAGGTGCCGCTTGAGGTCGTGCGCGACACGATCCAGCCGTTCCCCAGCTTCTCGGAGATCGTGGCTGCGGCGGTCAAGGCGCTACGGCACACGATCGCCGCTGGCTAACCACGAACTCCCGTCGAAACCGTCGACCACTGAGAGAGCCATGAGCACCAGCACCGCCACACCCGGCAACCGCCCGGCCGAGCTGCACGACCAGACCGTGCTCGTGATGGGCGGCAGCGCCGGGATCGGCCTCGCCACCGCCATCCGTGCCCGGCAGGAGGGCGCCGACGTGATCCTGACCGCGCGCAACGCCGAGCGGCTCCAGGCAGCCGGCCGTCAGGTCGACGCTCGGGCCACCGCCGCCTTTGACGCCAACGACGCCGCAGCGCTGCGCGGCTTCTTCGACGGGCTCGACGGTCCGCTCGACCAGGTGTTGGTCACCGCCGGAGAACCCCACTACGGACAGCTGATGGAGCTCGACACCGACCAGCTCCACAGCGCGTTCAGCCAGCGCCTCGCCGGAGTGGTGGAGGTCGCCCGCTTGGCGGCCGGCCGACTGCGGCCCGGCGGCACACTCCTGTTCATGGGCGGCACCGGCGGCCGCCGCCCCGCGCTCGGGACCGGAGCCGCGTCGACGGTGATCGTGGCGCTGCCCACGCTGATCGCCAATCTCGCCCTCGAGCTCGCGCCGGTCAGAATCAACCTGATCGCCCCCGGGTTCGTCGATACCGGCCTGTCGGCGACGATCCTCGGCGACCAGCTCGACGCCCGGCGCGCTCAGCTACGCGCAACCCTGCCGATCAGACGGGTCGTGCAGGCCGACGACGTCGCGCGGCTGGCCATCCAGATCATGGTCAACACCGCGATCACCGGCGCCACGTTCGACATCGATGGTGGCCAACAGTTCGTGGAATAAGGAGCGAATCAGATGGATTTCCTGGTCGAATTCGACGTCACCGTGCCGGAGGGAACACCGGCGGAGGTCGTCGACGAGCGCAACCGCGCCGAGGCGCTCGCCGCCGCGGCCCTGGCTCGCGATGGCCACCTGGTCAGACTCTGGCGGGAACCCGTGGCCCCTGGCGAAACGCGGGCGGTCGGGCTGTACCGCGCCGATGACGACGCGCAGCTCGATGGCCTGCTCGGCGCACTGCCGCTGTCGGACTGGATGCACGTCACGGTGACGCCGCTGTCGCCCCATCCCAACGACCCGGAGGCTGTGAACGGAGCTGAGCTTCCGCGTCCCCGCCTCACCCGGATCTATCGCCTGGAAGCCAGCGTCGGGGAGCCGCTCGAGCTCGGCGACACCGCCCAGGGTCGCCGGCGCATCGTTCCGCTCACCGCCGGCTCCTTCGACAGCGCATCGCTCGGCTCGGGACTCCTCGTCCCGGGGGTCAGCGCGGACTGGCAGACCGTCCTCGCCGACGGCACCGCGCTCGGGGACATCCGATACACGCTGCGAACGGAGGCCGGTCACCTGCTCGACGTCCGGTCACGCAGCATCCGTCACGGCAGCGCCGAGGTGCTCGCCCGCCTCGCCGCGGGCGAACCTGTCGACCCGCACGAGTACACGTTCCGGGCGGCGACGCAGATCGAGACCGGGGAGCCCTCATTGGGATGGGTCAACAAGGGCGTGTTCATCAGCGTTGGCGCCCGCGCCGCCGCCGGGGTGACCTACGAGACCTACCTGGTGGCG
>CAVWFX010000025.1:0-53361 GCA_963754375.1 uncultured Solirubrobacterales bacterium | reverse complement strand
GAAGATGCTGCTCGACGCCGAGGACGACTTCCAGGTCGTCGCCGAGGCCGGCGACGTCGCCCTCACCGAGCGGCGGGTGGCCGCCTACCACCCCAGCGTGCTGGTGCTCGACGTCAACATGCCCGGCGGCTCGAGCCTGCCGTCGATCCCCCGCATCCTCGACGGCGCACCCAACACCCGCATCGTCGTCCTGACCATGCAGAACGACGCCGAGCTCGCCCGCGAGGCGCTCCGGGCCGGGGCCACCGGCTACGTGCTCAAGGAGGCGGCCGAGCACGAGCTGATCCAGGCAGTGCGGCTGGCCGCCGAGGGCCGGACCTACCTCAACCCGGAGCTGGGGGCCCAGCTGGCCGCCGAGATACCCGGGCCCCCCGGGCCCCCGGACGGGCTCAGCGCCCGTGAGGTGGAGGTACTGCACCTGATCGCCCTCGGGCACACCAACACCGAGATCGCCGAGCAGCTGTTCCTCAGCGTGCGCACGGTCGAGTCCCACCGGGCCCACATCCAGCAAAAGACGCAACGCTCGTCACGGGCTCAGTTGGTTGCCTATGCGCGGGAGCATGGGTTGTCTTAGGGATGTGCCCCTGGCTGACGCCTGGGGCGCTCCGCAGCTGCCCTGCGGTGCTTTTGTTGGGTGCGGGACGTCTGAGTGGGCGCCGGCGACGCGAGCATGGCAGCTGCGGAGGCCCCAGGCGTTGCCGACTCACCGAGAGCGTCGGCTCAGCGCGGGCGTTTCTGGCCCGCACTCGCTGTGGGCCGAGGGTGGGGTTCGGGACGTGCTGGCAGCCCTTTCCCGCCAAAGTTGACGGGTTTGTACTGCCAGCTGGGCTGGAGGTGCGATGGCGTGGGCGCGCCATGGCCGACAGGGACCGCCCCCCTTCCTGGCTGTCTTTAGCCGAGCCCGGTAACCCCGGGACTCAGCCGCCGGGCAGCCGGCCGCCGCCGGAGACGCCGCCGGCGCCGACCGGGGGGATCTCGTTGCGCTTGGCGGGCTTGGACGCGGACTGCGGGACCGGGGCGACGTACACGTCGGCGCGGCCCCGGACCCGGGCGATGCCGCCCCTCACCGAGTTTCGGGTGGCGCCCCAGACGATGCGGGCCGGCGGGTAGCGCAGCAGCGCCTGCCAGGTGTCGGGGCCGATGACCCCGTCCGGCGTGAGCCCGTGCGCCTGCTGAAAGGCCATCACCGCGGATTGCGTCTGGGCCCCGAAGCCGCCGTCGACGCCGACGTGGAAGCCCGCCGAGATCAGGTGCTCCTGGGCCCACACGGCCAGGTCGCCGTTGAAGCCCTTGCCGATCGGGGCCATCAGCTTGTAGGGGTCATAGCCGGGCAGCGACCCGGCCGGCCGCGACACCGCGGTCCAGGCGTAGCCCGGCGCCTCCTGCCAGTCCCACCAGCTCAGCCCCGGCGCGCCGTACACCCGCGAGAGCTCGCGGAACCGGAAGATCTGTTGCGCGGGCGGATTTGAGTAGACCTGGCCCAGGGGGTAGATCGGCCGCTCGTAGATGAGGTTGTAGGCGTAGGTGTGGGCGAACACGGCATCGGTGCTGGTTCCGATGTCCCTCCAGTACATCTGCGGCACGTTGTACTGGGCGCCGCCGGGCCCCAGGAACACCGAGTAGGGGAAGCCGGGATGGAAGTCGACGTAGGGGAAACCGGCCAGCGCCACCGGGTAGTTGGCCCCGATCAGGCTGCGCAGCCGCGTCATGTAGGTCTGCGCGGCGATGTACTTGCCCTCGTACTCGCTCTCGGCGTCGATCACCAGGCAGTCGGCGCCGTCGCGGACGGCGTCCGCGCCCATGTAGGCCTCGGTCACCGGATGGTTGCCATACACGTACTGCCACGCGCACACCCGCAGGCCGTTGTGGTGCAGGACTGAGACCAGCCCGGAGTTGAACTGCGACCACAGGTTGGTGCCGTCGCTGCTCTTGATCAGCAGTGTTCCGACGCCGTACCGCTTAGCCTCGGAGAGGATCGAAGCTATATCCCCGCTGTTGGTGTAGGGCAGCTCCCAGATCCACATCGCCCGCCCGGCCAGCGGGTTGACGGCCCGGGTGGCATGGCCGCGGCCGCGCCGCCGGGGGGCCTGCTTGCGCGGCGACCTGGGCGGGCGTGGTCTGGCGCGTCGGCTTAGCGGCGCGCGGCTTAGTGGGGCGCGGCTTGCCCGGGCCCCCGATGGGCGCCCCGCCCGAGGCGCCCATCGCTGCGCTGGCGAGCGCCGCCACGCTCGCCAGCACCACGGCGAGGGTCAGCAGGCTGCGCAGACGGCGAGAACCCCCGAACCGGCGAGCCGGCACGCGGTCTTCGACCATACGACGGGTCACCGTAGCGGAGAACCCCTGGTCCGACCGCAAGTTGCGGGCCAATCGCCCTAAGGGGCCGGGCCAATCGCCCTAAGGGGCGATCGCCCGCCGGCTCGCCGTCGCTGCCCCGCCGGGGTAATCGCCCCCAGGGCGATTACCCCCAAGCGAATCGCCCTCCGGGCGATTCGCCAGCTACTTGATGAACAGGATCTCCGAGTACTTGGGCAGCGGCCACAGGTCGTCGGCCACCACCTTCTCCAGCCGGTCGGCGGTAGCCCGGACCCTCTCCATCGCCGGGATGGTGACGTCGCGCATGTACTCGGCGTGGCGCAGGATGTCGTCGTGGGGCTGGTTCTCGGCCAGGTTGGCGGTCTCGAGTGTCGTGATCGCGTCCACGAAGCCAGAGATGAAGTCCCCGACCTCGCTGGCCAGCTCCGGTAGCTGGGCGCTCAGCATCTCCGCCACGTGCCGGGCTGCCGCCGGCAGCAGCATGGTGCGGGCGATCGAGGCGGCGGTCTCGGCCTCGATGTTGAGCTTGGTCACGTACTGCTCGAGGAACACCTCGTAGCGGGAGTCCAGCTCCCGCTTGGACAGCACTCCGTAGTTGGAGAACAGCGACTCGGTGTCATCGCTGATCAAGTACGGCAGTGCATCCGGGGTCGCGCGTAGGTTCAGCAGGCCGCGGCGCGCGGCCTCGGCGTGCCACTCCTCGGAGTAGTTGTCGCCGCCGAACACGATCTGCTTGTTGGCGGCGTAGCTGCGCTTGAGGATCGGCCGTAGCGCCGCCTCGAGCTCGGCACCGTCCTCCAGAGCATCCTGAAGCTCCTCGGCCAGGTAGTCGACGGCCTCGGCGACGATCGTGTTCAGCACCGTGTTGGGCAAGGACAGCGACATGCTCGAACCCAGCGCCCGGAACTCGAACTTGTTGCCGGTGAAGGCGAACGGGCTGGTCCGGTTGCGGTCGCCGCCGTGCATCGGCAGCGGCGGGAGCACCGGGGTGCCCAGCCCCAAAAACGACTCGGGTGTGGACTCGCCCACCTCGCCCTGCTCGATCGCGCCGAACACCTTCTCGAGCTCGGAGCCGAGGAAGATCGAGATGATCGCCGGCGGAGCCTCGTTGGCGCCCAGGCGGTGATCCTGGCCCGGCGACGCGATCGACGCCCGCAGCAGCCCCTGGTGCTTGTTGACGGCCTGGATGACCGCGGCGCAGAAGAACAGGAACTGGAGGTTCTCGTGCGGGGTGTCGCCCGGTTCGAGCAGGTTCTCGCCGTCATCGGTCCCCATCGACCAGTTGTTGTGCTTGCCCGAGCCGTTGACGCCCGCGAACGGCTTCTCGTGCAGCAGGCACACCAGCCCGTAGCGACGAGCCACGTTCAGCATCACCTGCATGGTCAGCTGCTGGTGGTCGGCGCCGACGTTGGAGTTCTCGAAGATCGGGGCGATCTCGTACTGGTTGGGAGCGACCTCGTTGTGTCGGGTCTTGACCGGCACGCCGAGCTTCTGCAGCTCGCGCTCGGTGTCGAGCATGCAGGCCAGGATGCGCTCAGGGATCGAGCCGAAGTAGTGATCGTCGAGCTCATGGCCCTTGGGCGGCTTGGCCCCGAATAGGGTCCGCCCGGTGGTGACCAGATCAGGGCGCTCGAAGTAGTACTGCTCGTCGATCAGGAAGTACTCCTGCTCCGGCCCCACCGTGGTGAACACCCGCGAGGAGGTGGTGTTGCCGAATAGCCGCAGCGCGCTGATCGCCGACTTGGACAGGGCGTCCATCGAGCGCAGCAGCGGGATCTTGTGGTCAAGCGCCTCGCCGGTCCAGGACGCGAACGCGGTGGGGATGCACAGCAGCGCCCCGTTGGGGTTCTCGAGGATGAAGGCGGGGCTGGTCGGATCCCAGGCGGTGTAGCCGCGCGCCTCGAAGGTGGCCCGGATGCCGCCGGTGGGAAACGACGACGCGTCCGGCTCGCCCTGGATCAGCTCCTTGCCCGAAAACTCGGCCAGCGCCGTCCCCTCGCCGGTGGGGGCGTAGAAGCTGTCGTGCTTCTCGGCGGTCAGCCCGGTCAGGGGCTGGAACATGTGCGTGTAGTGGGTGGCGCCCCGCTCCAGCGCCCACTCCTTCATGGCCAGGGCGACGGCGTCGGCCAGCGAGGTGTCAAGCGCGTCGCCGCGCGCGAGCGTTTTCGACAGTCGCGTGTAGACGTCCTTGGGCAGCCGCTGGCGCTGGATCGCCGGGCTGAACACGTTGGCGCCGAAGACCTGGTTGTCGGGGGAGGTGAGGTCGGGCGCTCCGATCGTGCCCCCGTTGGGGCTCCATTGCGCTGCCAAGACATTCTGCTGTCGAATCCGAGCCATGCTGTGTCGTCGTTCCTTCCTGTCGGGCCCTCGGCGGCCGGGGCCACGGAAATATGTCGCCTCCTCGGAGGCGTGAGCGCCAAATTTAGGCCACCACCGGCCGACGGTCACTATCCCAATGTCCAAAACGGATTCTCAAACCATTCGCCCGACGGCGCAGGTTTGAGCCCGCCGGGTAGATGGGATACTCGACTCGTGACCATACCTGTCGAACGCGGGCCGATGTCGGTCTACATACCTGATTCTGGTCGCTACGACCGGATCGCGTATCGCCGCTGCGGCCGCAGTGGGATCAAGCTCCCCGAGATCTCGCTCGGGCTGTGGCAGAACTTCGGCGACGACCGTCCGCTGGCCGGCGGCCGGGCGATCCTGCGGCGTGCCTTCGACCTGGGCATCACCCACTTCGATCTGGCCAACAACTACGGGCCGCCGTACGGCAGCGCCGAGATCAACTTCGGGCGCATCCTGGCCGAGGACCTGGGCCGCTGGCGCGACGAGCTGGTGATCTCGACCAAGGCCGGCTACGACATGTGGCCAGGGCCGTACGGGGAGTGGGGGTCGCGCAAGTACCTGCTCGACAGCCTGGACCAGAGCCTGCGACGGATGCGCCTGGACCACGTGGACATCTTCTACTCGCATCGCTACGACCCGGAGACGCCGCTGGAAGAGACGATGGGCGCGCTCGACACCGCCGTGCGCCAGGGCAAGGCGCGGTATGTCGGGATCTCGTCCTACGGCCCGCGGCGAACCGAGGAGGCGGTGCGAATCCTGATGGAGCTCGGCACCCCGCTGCTCATCCACCAGCCCTCCTACTCGCTGTTCAACCGCTGGATCGAACCCGAGCTGCTCGACGTGCTGGCCCGCGAGGGGGTCGGCTGCATCGCGTTCTCGCCCCTGGCCCAGGGGCTGCTCACCGATCGCTACCTGAATGGCATCCCCGACGATTCGCGCGCGCGGCGCAGCGATTCCCTGTCGGAGGACCTGATCACGCCCGACAACGTGGAGCGGGCGCAGGCGCTCAACGAGATCGCGGCCGGACGCGGTCAGTCGCTGGCCCAGCTGGCCATCGCCTGGGTGCTGCGCGACGAGCGGGTCACCTCGGCGCTGATCGGCGCCTCCAGCGTGGAGCAGCTGGAGCAGAACGTGGCCGCCCTGGACCGGCTGGAGTTCGACGACGCCGAGCTGGAGCGAATCGATCGCTACGCGGTCGACGGCCAGATCAACATCTGGGCCCGCTCGAGCGACGCCTGACCCAGTCGGCCTAAGACATCACCAGCTACTGGGTGACGACCTGGCCGTTGTTGTTGACGTAGGACCGCTGGGGCACCCGGGTGATGTGCACCTGGAAGGTCCCCTGCGGGCGCCCGCCGCCCGTCAGCACCGCCTTGGCCTTGCCGTTCAGCCCGGCCGCCACTTCCCAGGCGACCACGTGCTGGCCGGGCGCGACGGCGGTGACCCCCCAGTCGAAGCGGGCGCTGTGGCCGGGCTTGAGCGAGCCGGCCGCCCAGGTGTTGGAGTAGGCGGTGACCCAGGCCCCCTGGCCGCCGTTGCGGCAGCTGTACTCGCAGGGGCCCGGCGGCCGGTCGATGATCCACACCGGGCGCGACGGGTTGGCCAGGTAGGGCTGGTCGAGGTTCTGTGCGAACGCGGCCGCGCTGGTGCCCTCGCCCGACCCCGCCGTCGCCGAGCAGGTGACGTTGCAGATCGAAACGGCCACGTTGGGGATGGTCTTGTGGCCGGCGTTGCGCACCACGATCACCAGGTGCGTGTACTGGGCCAGCCGCTGCGAGGGCGGGAACGACTGGGCGGTGATCTGCACCGGGAAGTTGCCGTGTGGCTCGCTGGCGGCCTGGTTTTGCCCAGAGCCGCATGCAGCGACCGCCAGGGACATCGCGACCCCAGCGAGGATTCCGCAACTCCTCAATCTCCAGCCCTTCAATGCGGCCGGGAACATACCACGCCGGATCCAGGAGGAACGCCGGTATACCGGGCGCCGGCGCGACGGTTGAAAGTTGGTGCTCCGGACGCCGGTGTCGTAGGCTTACCGCGCCCGGCCGCGCGTGCGGCCATCGGATTCTGGGAGGAAGTAGACCACTTGATCAGAGCGGTAGCCGACCGAGGGTTCCTGCCCATCAAGAGCCTGCTCGAGGAAGTGGGCAACATGATGATCCTGACCGGGAAGACGATCTTCTCGGCGGTCAGGCCTCCGTACCCGTACGGCAGCGAGTTCGTCGGTCAATTCCTGTTCGCGGTCAAGCTGTGCTGGTTCCCGATGCTGATCTCCACCGTCGCCTTCGGCTACGAGGCGCCGGGGCTTCAGGCGGCCAACTTCCTGGTGCTGTTCGGCGCGCTGGACCGCCTGGGCGGTTTCTTCGTGCTCGCCTCGATCCGCGAGTTCGCGCCCACGGTGGACGCGATCGTGATGGCCGGAGTGGCTGGAACCGCCATCACCGCCGACCTCGGGGCTCGCAAGATCCGCGAGGAGCTCGACGCGCTGCAGGTGCTCGGCGTGGACCCGATCAAGAACCTGGTCGTGCCGCGGTTCCTCGCCCTGATGATCCTCACCGGCCTGTTCGACATCTACGCGCTGATCTTCGGCGTGTTCGGCGGGATCCTGGCCACGCTGGTCAACAACGCGCCGCTGGGCCCGTTCTTCGCCACCTTCTTCAACAATGCCGAGACCACCGACCTGTGGGGCTCAGTCCTGAAGACCACTCTGTTCGGGGCGATCATCGCCATCGTCTGCTGTTACAAGGGGATGACTGCGTCCGGAGGCGCCGAGGGGGTGGGGCGCGCCGTCAACCAGGCGGTGGTGATCGCGTTCATGGGGGTGTTCGCCTTCAACTACGCGTTCACCCAGACCCTGCTGGCCACGCATCCCGAGATCACCACGATCATCAAGTGAGCACCGTGCTGACCGCGGCAACCACATGCCTGGCTGAGGGGCAGCCCTCGTGAACGATCTCCTCCTCACGCCGAAGGGCTGGATCGAGGCCTTTGGCGAGATCGTCAAGTTCGGCGGCCAGATGGTCCGTGACGTGGCCACCCTGCGGGTGCTCAAGTTCTTCGGTGAGGCACTGCGCCAGGCCGGCATCCTGATCGTGTCCTCGACCCTGGTGATCTGGGGCCTGGTGTTCGTGATCGGGCTGGAGTGCGGGATCGAAGGTGCGTACTTCACCTACGGCCAGGGCGTTCCCGCCTACTCCGGGGTGTTCGCCGCCTGGTGCGACCTGCGCGAGCTGGTGCCGCTGGTGTTCGGCTACATGATGGCCGCCAAGGTCGGGACCGGGATCGTGGCCGAGCTCGGCTCGATGCGGATCTCGGACGAGATCGACGCGCTCGAGGTGATGGGGATCAGCGGCATGCGCTTCCTGTGCGCCACCCGGCTGCTGGCAGCGTTGATGGTGCTCCCGTTCATCTACCTGGCCTCGATCGGCGCCGGCTTCTTCGCCAGCTACCTGGCGGTCGTGCAGCAGATCGGCTACGTGTCCTCGGGCGGCTTCTTCTTGATCTTCTGGCAATTCCAGAATCCGCCGGACCTCTTATACAGCTTGATAAAGGCGATGTCGATGGCGATCGTCATCGTTATCGTCGGCTGCTATTACGGGTATAACGCCAGCGGAGGTCCGGTGGGAGTGGGCACGGCCACGGCCAAGTCAATGGTGCTCAACCTGGTCTCGGTCCACCTGATCGGCATGCTTGGAACACAGCTCTTCTGGGGTGCGAACCCGAGAGCTCCTATCGGAGGCTAAATGGCTGACAACGAACCAGAGCGCGAGCGCGGTCGCGAGGACTCAGACGACTCCGAGCGCTCCGAGGACGACCCGCGCAACATCGGCGATCAGACCGAGGAGCACAACGCCGAGGCGCGCAACGCGCAGGTCGAGCTCAGCCCCGAGGAGCGCGAGGAGCAGGTCACCAGCGCGGCGCCGCACGACGGCGAGATCGAAGAGACCCCGGAGTGGCCGGGCGCGGAGGACGATGGCGACGCCGAGGGCGAGCGCGAAGAGTCCTCGTCACGAGTCTCGGTCGTCGACGAGAAGGAGCCGCGGCCGGAGCCGCCGGACGGCTCAAGCGACGACGAATACAAGTGGCACACCTACAAGGTGTATCCGTCGGGTCGGCCCGACGCCGTCGAGTTCATCGACCTCTACAAGTCGTTCGGCCGCTCGCACATCCTGCGAGGCCTGAACATGGGCCTGCCCGAGGGCATGGTGTCGATGATCCTCGGGCCCTCGGGAACCGGGAAGTCGGTGTGCATCAAGCACATGGTGGGGCTGCTGTATCCCGATGAGGGCGACATCCTCGTGCACGGCCAGTCGGTGCCCAACATGCCCGACGACGACCTGTTCGACATGCGCAAGAAGTTCGGCCTGCTGTTCCAGGACGGAGCGCTGTTCGGCTCCATGGACCTGTTCAACAACGTCGCCTTCCCGCTCCGCCAGCACACCGAGAAGGGCGAGGACGAGATCGAGGACATCGTCATGCGCCGCCTCAACGAGGTCGGCCTCGCGTCGGCCCGGACGAAGATGCCCAACGAGCTCTCGGGCGGGATGCGCAAGCGCGCCGGGTTTGCCCGCGCGCTGGTGCTCGAACCCGACATCGTGCTGTTCGACGAGCCCGACTCGGGCCTGGACCCGGTCCGCACCGCGCTGCTGGGCGAGCTGATCCTCGAGATCCACCGCGACATGATGGATGAGGCCAAGGAGAAGCAGCGCGAGCACCTGCCCACGTTCTGCGTGATCACTCACGACATCATGAGCGCCCGGCGCGTGGCCGACTACATCAACGTGCTGTGGAAGGGCAGGATCGTCGAGGCCGGGCCGGCCGAAGACATGCTCAACTCCGACAATCCGTTCATCCGGCAGTTCCTGTCCGGCGAGTCGCAGGGCCCGCTGACAATGGATTGAGGCGGGCGCCCGAAACGCGCCAGATACCAGCGCGTTCGGTGGGCGCGGCCGCTAGCGTGAGGCCGGCATGGCGGTGAGGCAGAGGTTCGAACGACTCGCCGGTGCGGCCGCGCGCCGGCCGGTCCTGACCATCTCGATCGTGGCCGCCCTGGCCATCGCCGGCGGCCTGCTGTCGCTCGGGCTCAAGCCTTCGGCTGGCACCGACACCTTCGTCGGCCGCTCCACGTCCAGCTACAAGGCGACCGCCGACGACGAGCGCCACTTCGGCGACGACGCGGTCGTCATCCTCATCAAGGAGTCGCTGCCGAACCTGGTCGAGACCAAGGACCTGGCCACCGTCACCCAGCTCGAGGCGTGCCTGGCCGGCCAGTACGTGACCGCCAACAACACCCTGCGCGCGTTCACCCCGGTCGCCAACCACGCCCCTTACGGTGGGTGGAGCAGCCCCTGCGGCCAGCTGATGAAGATGCAGTCGGCCCAGGTCGTGTACGGCCCCGGGACGTTCCTCAACCGCGCCGTGGCCGCGGTCAACACGCAGATCACCGGGATGCTCAAGGGCGTCACCCAATCGGTCAAAGCGGCCGAGTACGAGGCCTACAAGCTGGCCGTCGGCAAGGGCTTGAGCAAGAAGGAGGCGCTCAAGGACGCCACCGCCGCCGGGCAGCTCGAGTACCAGCAGCAACTGGAGACGCTCGAGCGCCTGGCGCTGAACTCGGGGATCACCTCGCTGCCGTCGATCGACTCGCCGCAGTTCATCCCCCAGGTGGTGTTCGACCAGACCCGCGGCGTCAACCAGCCCAAGGCGCGGTTCGCCTACCTGTTCCCCACCAAGGACTCGGCCCTGATCCAGGTTCGGCTGAAGTCCTCGCTCTCAGACGCCCAGCAGGCACACGCCATCACGCTGATCCGCCGGGCGATCAGGATGCCGATGTTCCGCTCCAAGTACGGAGCCACCTACACCGTCACCGGGGTTCCCGTGGTCGAGAACGACCTCGCCAGCGAGATCACCGGGTCGATCGCCGGCCTGCTGATCGCCGTCCTGCTGGTGATGGCGGCGACGCTGCTGATCGTGTTCCGCAGCCGCCTGCGGCTACTGCCGCTGGCCATTGCGCTGGCCGCCGCCGGGATCACCTTCGGACTGTTGGCGGTGCTGGGGGTGGCGCTGACGATGGCTTCGATCGCGGTGCTGCCGATCCTGATCGGGCTGGCCGTCGACTACGGGATCCAGTTCCAGGCTCGGGCCCAGGAGGCGCGAGAGGTGGCTGTGCGCGAGGGGCGCGCCGCGCTCAGCGCCCGCGAGGCCGTGGCCCAGGCCGCCGGCCGCGCCGCCCCCACGATCGCCACCGCCGCCCTGGCCACCGCCACCGGCTTTCTCGTACTGCTGCTGTCGCCGGTCCCGATGGTGCAGGGCTTCGGTCTGATTCTGGTGGTGGGCATCTTCGTCGCCCTTGCCTGCGCGCTCACCGCCGGTTCGGCGGCCCTCGTTCTCGGCGACCGCGACGGAGGCATCGTCGGCGCATCGCTGCGCGGCGCCGGCGAGATCCTGACTCCCTCGGTGCGTGGCGCCCGCGAGATCCTGGCTGCGGCCGGGCGCGCCCTCGCGGCCCCGTTCAAGGCGCTCGGGACCCGCGTGGGCCGCCGGCGCCGGCGTGGCGCGCCGTTGGCCGCCGGGCATCCGGCCGGTGCACCGGGACGGCTGGTGGCGGCGGTGACCAGGCGCCCCGGCCGAGTCCTGGCCCTCGCCGCCGTGCTGGCGGTGGCCGGCTGGGTCGCCGACACCCAGATGGCCGTGCAGTCCGACGTCACGAAGCTGGTGCCGCGCAACATGCCGGCGCTGGCCAACCTGCGCACCCTGGAGCGGGTGACCGGGGTCTCCGGGGAGATCGATGTGACCGTCCGGGGGTCCAACGTCGCCTCGCCGGCCACCGTCGGCTGGATGATCAACTACGAGAACAAGCTGCTCAGCCATTACGGCTATCTGGAGGAGCGCGGCTGCTCGGCCTCGACCCTGTGCCCGGCGCTGTCACTGCCCGATCTGTTCGACAGCGGCTCCCAGGCCGGGAACAGCGCCTCCGCCTCCAAGCTCACTCAGTCCCAGATCAACCAGTTGTTGGCCGCGGTCCCCACCTATTTCTCGCAGGCGGTGATCACCCCCGACCATCGCGAGGCGACCTTGGCGTTCGGCATCCGGCTGATGCCCCTCTCGCGCCAGCAGCGCGTGATCGATTACATGCGCTCGCAGCTGCATCCGCCGCCCGGCATCACCGCCCAACTGGCCGGGATCCCGGTGCTGGCAGCGCAGGCCAACGCCTCGCTGTCCTCGGTCTCCGATCGTCTGCTCACCCTGGTCGCCGGCCTGGTGGCGGTGGCGCTGGTGCTGTTGCTGGTGTTCCGCTCGGTGCAGCGGGCGATCGTGCCGATGATCCCGATCGCCTTCGCGACCGGCTGGTCGGCGCTGATCCTGTTTTTGATCGGCATCCCGCTGAATCCGATGTCGGCCACGCTGGGGACGCTGGTGATCGCCATCTCGACCGAGTTCAGCGTCCTACTGTCAGAGCGCTTCCGCCAGGAGCGCGCCGCCGGCCACGACCTGCATGCGGCCCTGCGCCGAACCTACCGCTCCACCGGCACCGCGGTCCTGGCCTCGGGGATCACCGCGATCATGGGCTTCGGCGTGCTGATCTTCTCCAACATCACCATGCTGCGCGACTTCGGGTTCGTGACCCTGGTCGACCTCTCGGTGTCGCTCGGTGGTGTGCTGCTGGTGCTCCCCGCCGTCCTGGCGCGGTTCGAGCGCCGTGGCGCCGTCGAGTCGGTCCGCTCGCTCTCGGGGGTGGCGGCGGCGGTGACGGCGCGGATCCGGCGCCGGCCGCGGGTGGCGTGAGCTCGCCCCCGCGCGCGGGGGACGGGGAACCCGCCGACGACGCGGGCGAGGGGCCGCCGCAGGCACCCGAACCCCACGTTCTCAGCCGTCTTGATCCCGACCGGGTCGCCGAGCCCAGGCCCGAGTCAGCGCCGCGCCCGATCGCCCCCGAGTCGACCGCGCGGCCCCCGGTGGTCGACACCCGCCGTTACCGCTGGATGATCGGGATCTTCGGGCTGACGCTGGTGGTGGTGGTGTCGATCTACCAGTTCGCGACCCACGGAGTTGGCACCACCGGAGTGCCCGCGGGGCAGCGGCTTCACTACTTCGCCGCTCCGCTGGCCAACTCCAACCTGATCGGCGATCCCAACCTCGACCCGCCGTGTACCGAGGCCAAGCACGACCCCCGGGCGCTGAACGTCTGCCTCGACGTCAAGCGGGCGCCGCTGGTGCTGGCCTTCTTCGTCACCGGCTCGGGCCAGTGCCGCCGGTCGGTCGACGCGTTGCAGCAGCTGGCCACCTCGGGCCGGTTCGCCCCCGGCTCGGTGCAGTTCGCCGCGGTGGCGGTGCAGGCGAGCCGGTCGGCCACCGCGAAGCTGATCCGCTCTCACCACTGGACCATCCCCGTCGCCTACGACCGCGACGGCTCGGTCGGTGGGCTGTACGGGGTGGCGCTTTGCCCGATGCTGGAGCTGGCCTATCGTGGCGGGATCGTGAACGCTCGCTTGATCGGCGACCGTTGGCAGACCAGCGGAGCGCTGGCGCCCAAGGTGCGGGCGTTGCTGAACTCCAGGCCTCCGGCGGCATGACCGACGAGGTCGCGCTGAGCCCGGCCGCCGGCTTCGTCGAGCCTGAGTTGCAGGCGGAGTTCCCCGGGCTCAGGCTCGACTGGCTGACCGTCGCCGGGCGCCCCCGCCACAGCCCGCCGGCGCTGCATCGCCGCCTGCGGGCGCTGTCGGCCGGCTACCGCGGCGCCAGCGTGGTGGCGATGCGGACCAAGCCGATTCCGCAGGCCTACCGCATCTTCTTCCGCCACATCGGGCTCGATCCCGACGTCACCCGGGTTCCCAGCGAAGCGGCCGCCGTCGCGCGGCTGCTGCACGGGGAATTTCGCTCGGTGGGGCTGATTCCCGACGCCTGTCTGGTGGCCCTGATCGAGACCGGGGTCCCGGTGTGGGCACTCGACGCCGACGTGGTCGACGAGGGCGGGCTCGGCATCCGCACCGCCACCGCCGACGACCTGTCCGACGACGCCACTCTCGGCCTGCGGCTGTCGCCGGGAAGCCTGGTGGTGGGCGACCGCGGCGCCGTCCACGCGGCGCTGTTCGGCGAGCACGCCACGGGGCGCGCGGTCGGACCCAGGACGCGGCGCGTGGTTCTGTACTCCGTGGGCGTGGACGGCGTTCCGGCGATCCACGTCGAGGAGGCGCTGTGGACGTGCCTGGAGGCCCTGCGCTGACCGCGTGAGCACCGCCCCGATCGCTCGAAGAATCTTGTCCGACCGAAGGCGACGGATTGCTAAGGTCCCCTTCGATGGGTGCAATGGAGGTGTCCGGGCGGCCGCATCATGCCTCTCCGGAGGCAGCCCTGGTCCTGCGCGACCGCGTCGCCGAGCCTGCCGAGCAGGCCGCGCGCCGGAGCTTGCGAGCACAGATCGCCCGCCTCGAGCGTGAGCTGGGCAACGCGTTCGTGACCGCGTATCCGATGGGCGGTCTCGATCAGCCCCCGGAGACGTTCACCGAGCCGCGGATGCTCGATCTCGGTGAGCTGGAGGTGGTACGCGACGATCTCGCCGAGCGGCTCCACGCCGCCCGCGTCCGGATCACCCAGCGCGCCGATGAGCAGGCCGAGAAGCGGCTGTTTTTGGAGCGGATGCTGCTCGATCCCGCCTCCCACCGCTTCGCGAGGGTCTCCTGCCGCGAGCTCGGCGAGCCCGGCTGCGGAGTTTGGCAAGTGCGGCCTCGCCTGGGCTTGATCGGCATGCTGATGGGCTGGTGGCAGGTCAAGCTCTCCTCCGGCTGTCCCTTAGCCGGGGGCCGTGGGACGGCTCCCGCGGCCCGAGCCTCGGCGACTGGTAACCGGCCCCGGTCGGCCCCGGAGACACTGATGCGGACCATGATGCGCAACGGCGCCGGGGCCGTGCTGGTGGTGCTGATCATGTTCATCGGCAGCCTCGGCCTGTGGGTCGGGACGCCGCTGCTGTGGCTGTACGTCGGCTCCCAGATCCAGGGGGCCACCCAGTCGGTCAGCGCTGCGCTGTTGGCCATGTTCGTCGGCGTGGTGATTCAGATCACCGTGCTGGCCTCGCTGCTGGCGCGCCTCAGTGACGTCTACCGGGCCAACTGCGTCGCCCGCGGCCTTCCTGACCCGGGCCACAGCGTGCTGGAGTCGGTGCTGGTGGTGAGCGCCGGCCTCACCCTGACCGTGTTCGTGATCTGGTTCTTCTTCTTGGCCGGCGCCAGCCCGGTTCCGATCGGGCTGCACATCTAGTTGACGCGGCGGCCTGGCGGTGCCCCCGGATTGTCGACGCCGCCGGACCCGTCCGCGAGCCCGTGGACGGTATCCGGCGGCGTCCCGTTCCGCCCGTGCTGGGCGGCCCGGGGGGCACTGGCTCTGGGTCCTTCAGACTGCCAGCGCCATCTCTGGCACGGCAGGCCGATCCAGGACCGGCGGTGTCACGACGAGACCGTCAAGCCCGGTGGCCAATACTCGGCGCTGGCGCTCGGTCAACGTGCCGATCGGCTTGGTCTCCAGGATCTGGTTGTGAAACAGGAACTTGCGGCACCTGGTGCTGCCCCAACGCCGCTGGCTCATCAGCAGTTCCCCCACGGCCCAGCTGGCCGCCTCCTTCGGCGGCGTCGGGATCACTTCGGCGGCGGAGATCTCACCGGTGGCAATGCGCCGTTTGAGTCCCGCGCGCGCAAGCCGGATCTGGTTCGCGCGCTCCAGCGCGCGAAGCCGTTGGGGGTCAGACATCGGCGGGGCAGCGCGGCGGCGGTCTGCATCATGTTGCTGCTCAACTCTCTCCCTGCGGGTCATTCCGCTCACGCGGACGTTGACGATTATCGGCAGGCAGCGGCGCTCACCGCGCCGGACACCCGACCGTTCCTGCAGCTATGGCGAGCCCTTCGGCTCTCTGATCGATCAGGATCCAGAGGCTGGCATTCCCCCCTCCCGGGACCCGATCGTGTCGCTCGGTTGCGGCTCCGTTCGACTGGGTAGAAACTAGCGAACGGGGCTCAGTCACAGCAACGTTACATTTGCTGTGCGTGCGCTTAGAGCGCCTTTTTTGTGGTGCTCTCAGTCTTGTGCGGTAGTGGACAAGAGCGCGGCCGCGCTATTCGCCAGATGGGAGCGGCCCGTGCTCGGCTTCGAAGCTGTGCTTGACCTCGCCGAAGATCTGGATGGCGCGATCGAGGACCGCCCGATCGTGGGTGGCCATGACGCTGGTGCGTAGCAGCGCGCCCGCCGGCGGAACCGCTGGATGCAGGGCGGTGTTGACGAATACGCCGGCGTCGTAAAGCCCTTTCCACAGAAACGCGGCCTTCCAGTCATCGCCGACGACCACCGGCACCACGGTGGTGACGATCTCGGTGCCGTCCTCCAGCCGGGTCGGCTTTACCACCCGGAAGCCGAGCTCGCTCAGGCCTGAATGCAGATAACGCGCGTTTTCGAGCACCCGGGCGAACAGCTGCGGGCCCTCCGCGGAGCGGCAGATGCGAACCGCTGCCAGCGTCGCGCCCACGGCCGCCGGCACCGCCGATGCGGTGAACATGAACGGCCGCGACTGGATACGCAGGAACTCGACCACCTCGGCCGGTCCGGCGATCACGCCCCCGCACGAGGCCAGCGACTTGGAGAACGTGGCCATCCGCAGGTCGACCCGGTCCTCGACCCCGAACAGCTCACAGGTCCCGGCGCCCCTGGCGCCCAGCACTCCGAGGGCATGAGCCTCGTCCACCATCAGCCGCGCGCCGTAGCGCTCGCACAGCTCGACGATCTCCGGCAGCGGGGCGACGTCGCCCTCCATCGAGAACACGCCGTCGACGACGACCAGGATGCCCGCCACCGTCGTTCACCGCCCGCTCGAGCGCGTGCTCGAGGCGGTCGATACGACCGTGACGGAAGGGCCGCAGCTTCGCCCGCGACAGGATGCAACCGTCCAGGATCGACGCGTGGTCGCCGGAATCGGCGATGACCGTGTCGCCCGGGCCCAGGATCGTGCCGAGCGCTCCCAGGTTGGCCTGATGGCCGGTGGTGAACACCAGCGCCGCCTCGGTGCCAAACCAATCGGCCAACTCCTCCTCGAGCTCCAGATGCAGGTCGATGGTGCCGTTGAGAAAGCGCGAGCCGGTGAGCCCGGTTCCGTACTTGGCCACCGCGTCGAGCGCGCCCTGGCGGACCCGCTCGTCGCCGGTCAGCCCCAGGTAGTTGTTGGAGCCCAGCATGATCCGTGGGCGGCCCTCCATCTCGACCACCGGCAGCGTGGGGCCCTCGAGCACTCGGAAGTAGGGCACCAGGTCAAGCTCACGGGCGGTCCGCAACTGCTGCATCCGCTCGTTCTCCCGGGCCTTGGCAAAGACGTCGACGGTAGTCCGCATATGAGCCGCATGCTAATGGCCCTGGCAGCCGACCGCCCGCGCTGTCACCATGTGCGGTCCATGTCGAGGGATGAGCAGTTCGCCGCCGAGGGAGCCGACGAGGCCGAGGACGACGACCTAGAGGTCGTCGACGGCCTGCCGGTTCTCACCGAGGTCCGAACGCTGGAGCCGGTGCCCGTGGCAGGTGTCCCGGCCGTCCAGACGGCCGCGGCCGCGGCCACCGGGTTTGTCGCCGGGGCGGCGACGCTGGCCCTGGTACGGCTGATCACCGGCCGGCGCACCGCCCGGGCGCGGGTCAGCCGCCGTCAGAGCCTGAATGGCCTGCCGATCGTGGGGACTCGCTCGTTTCTGGTCGACATCCACATGCTGTCCAAGCCCGGAGAGTGAGCGCGAGCCACGCCGCCGGGGGCTACGCCGTCGAGGTCAGGCGCGAGGTCCGGCCGCGATGGGTGTTCCGCTTGTCCCGGCGCGTCGGACTCGATCGCCTGACCCAGATCCGCGGCGGCGTGCACCACCGACTGCTGCACGCCGGCGAGGAACCGGTGTGGCTGCGCGTGGCCCAGCTCAGCCCCGACCGGGTCCTGTTCGGGGCCCGCGCCGCCAACCGAGACCTGGGCGAGTGGGGGATCGAGCGGATGCGACTGGCGCTGGGCATCGACCAGGACCTGCGGCCGTTCTACGAGCGGTTTCGCTTCGACGCGCTGATCGGTCCGGCGGTGAGGGCGAACCCTGGCCTGCGCGCCGCCGGCCGGCCCGATCCCTTCGAGGCGCTGGTGTGGGCCATCTGCGAACAGCTGATCGAGTACGAGCGTGCGGCCGCTATCCAGCGCCGCCTGATCGCCAGGTTGGGGCGCCGGTGTGCGGCCAGCGGCCTGCGCGATGCTCCGACGGCCGCGGTGCTGGCCGGACAGGCGCCCGCGCTGCTGGAGTCCTTCGATCTGGCAGCGGGCCGGGCGCTGACCGTGGTCCGTGCTGCCCGCGAGATCGCCTGCGGCCGGGTCGACCTCGGTGCCGCCGACCATGAGGCGGGCTGGCGGCGCCTACGGCGGATCCGCGGCATCGGCAGCTGGACGGTGCAGATGCTGGCACTGACCGGCCAGGGCCGGCTCGACCAGCTTCCGGCCGGCGACCTGGGCTACATCAAGCTGGTCGGCCGTCTGCGCCACGACGACCCGCGCGCGCGGGCCAGCGAGGAGGAGGTGGAGCGCTTCTTTGACTCCTACGAGCCGTGGAAGGGCCTCGCCGGCCTGCACGCGCTCACCGGCGCCGGGTCAAAGGCGGGGCTCAAGATGGCCGCCTGAGGGGCGCCGAGACGGTTCACGGCCCCTGGCCGGCCAGCAGCTGATTGGTCGAGGCGTCGGCCACCGCGCCCGGGTTTGAGATCAGATGGTGGGCCAGCATCCACTGGCCGTAGGCGTTCCACTGCCGGGTGTTCTGCCACCCCCACGGATGGCCCCCACCCGGGAAGTAGTACGGCACCGTGGCTCGTACGCTGGCCAGTTGGAGCTTGGTGGACAGCGCTGGGTTCTCCTTCACCAGAGCGGCCACGCCCGCCTGCGGGTCGCTGCGCACCGCCGCATAGCCGCGGCCGACCGCCTGCACGAACCGGCGCAGCACGTTGGTGCGGTTGGCGATCTCGTCCTCGGTGGTGACCAGCACCAGCTCGTCGTAGTCGGGTACGCCGGCGCTCTCCATATGGATCACGTTGGGCCGCTTGCCCGCCTGGCGAAGCTGGATGGCCTCGTAGTTCCAGTAGGCCCCGAGGGTGGCGTCGACCCGGCCGGAGAGCATGGCCGGCACCAGGTTGTCACCCACGTTGACCTCCTTGACTGAGCTGGGTGGCACGCCGGCGCGCTGGAGGATGGTTTGCAGGTAGGCGTGCTGGTAGGGGATGCCGGCGTCGCCGACCCGCTTGCCCCGCAGCTGCGTGGGCGAAGTGATGTGCTTGGAGCCGAGCGACACGATCGCGGTCAGCGGCCGCTGCACGATCGCGCCGATGGCCACCAGCGGCGCGCCCTTGTCGCGCGCCAGCATCAGCTCTGGCTCGTAGGAGACGGCGACGTCGACCTTGCCCGCCTGCAGCAGCTGCAGCGGCGTGGCCGGGTCGGTGGGGGTCTGGATGTGCACGTCCAGGCCCGCCCGGGCGAAGTCGCCGTCGGCCTGAGCCTTGTAGATGCCGACGTGGTCGGCGTTGGGAAACCAGTCGAGCATCAGCGTCAGCGACTGGGTGGGGGCTCCGGAGGCCGACATGACGTCGTTCTTCTCCCCGCATCCTGCGACCAGCGCCGCGAGCGCGGCCACCCCCATCAACAGCGCCAGCTTGCGAATCATCGGGATGTGTCTCCGTTCGATTGGTGGGCCCACGGCAGCGCCAGCCGCTCGGCCAGGGTCAACAGTGAGAACAGCGCGATCGCGAACAGCGACAGCACCACCACCGCCGCATAGGCGCGGGCGGTCAGCAGCTGCGGGATCGACTGCTCGAACAGGTATCCCAGTCCCGAGTTGGCGCCCGCCTGCTCGGCGAACACGGCGCCGATCACCGCCACCGCGACGGCGATCTTGGCGCCGGTGAACACGCTTGGCAGCGCGGTCGGCAGCTCGACCCGGCGAAACGTCTGCCAGCCGCGGCGCATCGAAGGTCCGCATCAGCTTGAGCAGGTCGGGGTCGACCGAGGCGAACCCGGCCAGCGTGGTGACGACGATCGAGAAGAACGACACCAGTGCGATCACCACGAGCTTGGGCAGGATCCCGAACCCCAGCCACAGCACCAGCACCGGGGCCACGATCGGCACCGGCACGGTCTGCGAGGCCACCAGCAGGGGGTAGATGGCGCGCCGCAGCGTCGAGGACAGGTGGATGAGCACGGCCAGCGCCAGCCCGGCGATCGCGGCCAGCACGATCCCGAGCACCACCTCCTCGGCGGTGACCAGGAAGTTGCTCCACAGCAGCGAGCGATCGTCGTACAGCGACTGCGCCACCGCGTGGGGGGCGGGCAGGATGAGCGGATCGGCGCCGCCCAGATCGACGTACAGCTCCCACAGGCCGAGCAGCGCGATCAGCAGGACCAGCGGGCGCCAGCCTTTGAGCAGGCGTCTCATTCGGGAACCCCCAGATCGCGCAGGACGCGCTCTCGGAGCGCCACCACCTGCGGGTCCGTGCGGCGGCGTGGACGCCGGCCGGGGACTTCGATGTCGGCGACCGCATGGCCGGGCCGCGCTGACATGACCACCACCCGGTCGGCGAGCACGCAGGCCTCCTCGACGTCATGGGTGACCAGCACCACCGTGCGCGGCTCGTCGTCGAGCACATGGCCCAGCCAACCCTGCATCTCGGCGCGCGTGATCGCGTCCAGAGCCGCGAAGGGTTCGTCCAGCGCCAGCACCGGCTTGCCGGCCAGCAGGGTGCGCAGGAACGACACCCGCTGGCGCATCCCACCCGACAGTGCCGCCGGGCGGGTGTCTTCGAATCCGCCGAGGCCGAAGCGCTGCAGCCACGGCGCCGCTTTGCCGCGAGCCGTCCGCCGGTCGGTTCCCTTGACTCTGAGGGCCAGCGCGGCGTTGTCGAGGGCGCCCAGCCACGGCAGCAGCAGATCACGCTGGGGCATCAGGGCCGCAGGTGCTGAGCTGACCGTCCCGGCGTCCGGTCGTTGCAGGCCGCAGATCAGCTCCAGCAGCGTGGTCTTACCGCAGCCGCTGGGACCGACCACGGCCACCACCTGATGGCGCGCCACACGCAAGGACATGTCCTGTAACGCGGTGACCGGTCCTCGCTTGGTGGAGAAGGTCCGGCTCACGAGCTCCAGCTGCACCCCGTCGGTGCCCTCAAGCTCGCGAGGCTCCAGTTCAGGAGCCTCGATCGTCATTCGGTTCGCTCCCTCCGCGGGCATTACCCCACAGGTTCGAAGGGTCAACGCCGGGGCGCAATCGCTTGCGCAGGGCGCTATCTCAGCCGGCTTTCCCGCCAGCCCCCCTGGGTTTGGTTGCTCGCCAGATGCTAGCGAGAAGGCGGATGCCTGGGCGTTAGGCGGCCCTAGCGAATGACCTGGCCGGCGCGGTATCGTGCCCGCAGCTTCCGGCAAGACCGCAGGACACGGGACCGACCTTGGCAACGCGCTTGACGACATGGCTCGCCGCAGCGCTCGTCGTCGTGATGACGATGACCGCGGCGGTGGCGCGCGCGGTGACGCCCAGCCCCCAATCGCTCGCGTCCGCGCTGCAGAGCGACCCGGTCCAGAGCTTCGGCGTGCCGCGGTCGTCGTTCTCGGCTCTGTCCAGGGCGCAGATGGGCCTCGTTGCGAGCCGAGATCCGGCGGGTTGATCCGGGACGCATCTGGATCCTGATCGTCTCGCCCCGCAGCCAGTCAGCGCTCGGCAGCCTCGCCGGGCCGGTGTTCGGCGAGCTTCCGGCCGGGACGTTGCTCGGCGTCGCCGACGACCGGCAGAGTGCGAGCACAACGCACTTCTGGGTCGGCTCGTCGTGGGAGCAGAGCGCGACGGCGGAGAACCAGCTCAACGACGTGATCAACGGCTTTCACAAGGGCCAGGGGTCGCTGTATGACGACCTGCGGCTGGCGATCCAGAGCTTCGCCCGCGGCGATGCCGCCGCCGGTCACCCGCAGTTGAGCACGGCCAGCGGCAGCGGCCAGCTCACCGGGGCTGGCACCGGCACCGGTGGCGGTCAGGTGGGTTCCGCCGGCGGTGGCGGGTCGAGCAACGCCGGGGTGATCGCCCTGGTGGTCCTCGGCGCGATCGCACTCATCGTGTGCGCCGTGATCTTTGTTCGGTACACGCGGCGGTCGCTGCGCGCGTCGCACCGGCGCCGCGAGGAGAACGCCGACGCCCACGAGCAGGCGACCACCGATTTCGGCAAGCTCGGCGATGAGATCGGGGCGCTCGACATCGACAGCTCGATGCCGGGCGCCAGCGCGCCGGGCAAGGACGAGTACGCCAAGGCGATCGAGTGCTACCAGGACGCCGAGCGGCGGCTGGGCAAGTCAGGCGACGACTACCAGTTCGAGCGTGCCGTGGCCGCGATCCGCCAGGGGCTCGAGCACGTCGACCGTGCCGGTCGGCTGTTCAATGCAACCCACGCTGGTGCGCCCGCGGCCAGCACGCGGCTACGCCCAGCGGCCCGTCGGGGACGGGCGCCAGCCTCAAAGACAGCACCGAAGGGGGCGGCCCGGGCCCTCCGTAGCCGTCGAGCATGCAGAACGTGACAATGTCGCGCGCGCCAGGGCGTCTTGTCAGGACTGCTACCGGAGCCCCGTTGCTCTACGCGACGACGGGCTGCGTGAGGGCCTTGACGAAATCCTCGAGCTGGTCGGTGCGCCAGCACTCGAACGCCGTGCAGTGCTGCTCGTAGGCGGCGATCACCGAGTCCCCGTAGTTCCAGTACAGCCGCGGCTCGGGGTTTAGCCAGAAGGTGCGCCCGGCCCTGGCGGTGATGGCCGCGAACACGTCGTCGCGGGGCGGTCGTCCGTTGGTGCGAGCATCGCCCAGGACGATCACCGTGGCGCGAGGGTGCAGCTCATCCTCGATCAGGGTGAGGAATTCGGTCCAGACGCGCCCGTAGTCGGTGTATCCGGAGATGTCGGCGACGCCGGCGTCCTTGGACACGGCTTCGCTGGCGGCCCGGAAGTCTCGCTCGCGCTCAAACACCTCGGTGACCTCGGAGATCCGCTCGATGAACACGAACGAGCGCAGCTTGCGGAACGAGTCGTGCAGCGCATGCAGGACGCTCAGGAAGAACGTGCTGGCGCTGGTGACGCTGGTGGAGACATCGCAGAGGACGAAGATCTCGGGCCGGCGGGGACGCTGGGGCCGGTAGCGAAGTTCGATCGGGACCCCGCCGGTCTGCAGGGAGGCGCGCATCGTGCGTCGGAAGTCGACGTGGGCGTGGCGCTTTCGTCCCTTGAGCTCGTGACCCTGGGTGGCCAGGCGGCGCTTGAGCTGGGCCACCACCCGGTGCACCGCGGCCAGATCCTGGATCGGACCGGTAGGCAGCGCGCGGTCGAGCTCGGTCAGCGGCCGCTTGGGCGGCAGGCTCTCGGTCCGCTCGATCATCGCCCGTTCGAGCTCGCGACGAAGATGCTGTTCGAAGCGCCGCAGCTGATCCCGGGGCACACCGTCGCGCCGTGGGTCATCCTCGGGCAGGTCGGGCTGGGGTTCGGTGCGCAGGCCCAGCGCCCGGCGGATCCGCTGGACGTCCACCCCCAGCACACCGGATCCCTCGCCGCGTCCGAAGGCGGCGATGGCCAGCCGGGCCAGGTCGCTCAGCGACGCGTCCGAGCCCTCCCGGAGCGCCGCCGCGATCTGCTGGCGCAGCGCCTCGAGGTCGACCTCGAAGCTCTGGCCCTCGCCGGCCGGCGCCTCGCTGACCTGCTGCCGGGTGGCCTCGGCCTCGACGGCGCGGAAGAAGAAGCGCTCGAACACCAGCTCGAACGTCCGCCGGTCGTCGGGTGACTTGGCCAGCGTTGCCGCCAGTGCCTCCTTGAAGTTGTCGCGGTCGGTCCAGTGGATCTCCTCGAGCGCCTCGAAGGCATCGAGCAGCTCGGCGGTTCCGAGCGCCATGCCCTCCTCGCGCAGCTCCTCGCCGAAGGCCAGCAGCTGTCCCTCGAACCCGCCGGGACCGCGGTCGGGAATGCGGGCGTAGAGCTTGGAGGACGATGTGCGGTCGGGCCCGGCCACGGCGGCTGGCGGCTCAGGCAGCCGCGTCGCTGGCCGAGGGCTCGAGCTTGACCCCCACGCGGGCCGCGACCGTGTCGAGATCGGTGCGGTGCTTGACGATCACGCTCATCGTCTGGCGGAACGTCTCGGCGTCGATCTCGTTCGAGCCCAGCAGGATCAGCGCCCGGGCCCAGTCGATCGACTCGGCGATGCTGGGCGGCTTCTTGAGGTCGAGCTCGCGGACCTGTTGGACGATCTCCACCAGCTTGCGCGCCACCGTCTCATCGAGGTCCGGAGAGTGCAGGCGGACGATCGCGAGCTCGTGCTCGAGCTCGGGGTAGTCGAGCCACAGGTACAGGCAGCGCCGCTTGAGCGCCTCGGTCAGCTCGCGGGTGTTGTTGGAGGTCAGCAGCACGACCGGCTGTGTGCGCGCCTCGATCCGCCCCAGCTCCGGGATCGAGATCTGAAAGTCACTGAGCAGCTCGAGCAGCATGGCCTCGAACTCCTGATCGGTCTTGTCGATCTCGTCGATCAGCAGCACCACCGGCTCGGCCGACGCGATGGCCTGCATCAGGGGGCGGGGGAGAAGGAACTCCTCGCCGAAGATGTCGTCCTGTACCTCCGACCAGCCGGCGGCGCCGGCCTCCGTCTGGATCCGGAGCAGCTGCTTGCGGTAGTTCCATTCGTACAGCGCCTTGGCTTCATCGAGCCCCTCGTAGCACTGCAGGCGCACCAGGTCGCGACCCAGATAGCGCGACAGCGCCTTGGCCAGCTCGGTCTTGCCGACGCCGGCGGGGCCCTCCACCAGCACCGGCTTGCCCAGCTTGGCGGCCAGGAATGACACCAGCGCGGTGGACGGGCCGGCCAGGTAGCCGGCCTCGCGCAGCCCGGTGGCGACGTCCTCGACGGAGCTTGGTTGCTGAACAGTGGTATCCATGGTTGGAGGCAAGCGGCGTGCCGCCCTGGACCCAAATATAGGGTTCGTATTCGTCATGGTCCTCCTCATCGCCTCCCAGCAGTCTCAGATCGACGCCTGGATCGCCGTGGTGGTCGTCGGCCTGCTGATCGGCGTGATCGGCCATCTGTGGAACGTCAAGCTGCTGATCGTGACCGGAATCGCGATCGTCGGCGGGTTCAGCGCCTACTTCGCCTTCGGGGTCGGCCACCTGACCTGAGGTGACCGGTCAGGTCAGTCGCGATCGTCGAGCCGCGGGGTGCGCTCGGTGCGCGCGGCGCGTTCGGTGCGTGGGGCGCGTTCGGTGCGTGCGGTGCTGTTGGTGGGGGGCTCGTCCGGCACGGTCGGCTCGGTCGGCGGCTCGTCTGGCACGGTCGGCTCGGTCGGCGGCTCGAAGTGCCCGAGCGGGCTCGTGGGCGGCTCGGCGATGTCGAGCTCGTGGATCTCGTGGACGTCCAGTCGGGAGTCCGAGCCCGAACGGGGTGACGCCGCCGCACGCTTGCGTCGTGGGGCGCCCGGCGTGGCCTCCGCCGGCGCGTCGGGGTGCTGGACCCAGGTCTCGTCCGCCTCCATTTCCGGGGCACGGGGAACACGCCGAGGAGCGGGAGCGGCGTCCGGAGGCTGGGCCCCACCGCGACGGCGACGGCCACGTTCGCGGCGCCGGGCGTCGGCCGCCCCCGGTTCGCCCGGCAGCGGCGGCTCGGGCTGGTGGGCGATGCGGATCCGCGTGCCGGCGTAGGTGAGCAGACCGGCCACGGCCAGCGCGACGAAGATCCCCCATTCGATCCCCGAGGTGGTCGTGTACTGCCCGTGCACGCTGGTCCCCTCCTTGTCGAACATCCGCCACAGGATGAGCACGCAGGTCCACACCCCGGCTGCGGTGATGACGCCGCCGTCGCCGCCCGGGATGTGGAAGACCCCGCCTTCAGCGCGGATGAACAGCAGCACGAGCACACCGGCAGCGACGAGCAGGACCGCGGCCTCGACGAACGAGAACGCGCCCCAGCCGGTGAGCGACGCGCTGGCCGACCGCAGCGCCGATGGGCCGCTGGCGATCACCGTCTCCTGATACCAGGGGAGGAACAGGGTCACGACCAGGCCGAGGGCGGCCCCGACGGCCAGTCGCCGGTCGTCCGGGAGGTCCTTCCACACGCGGGCCACGCGGGCTGGTGGTGACGCCCGATGCGGCGCCGCGGCTCCCCCGCTGCCGGGGGCGCTCATACGCGCGCGCCCGAGCCCGCCGCTGCGCCGCGCCGGGCCCGCCGCTGCGCCCGGGCCCGCCGCCGCGGCGGCGGTCATCCGCGCCAGGAGCGCGTCGGCATCGTGCTCGGACACCGCCCGGATCTGGCCCTGGAAGGCGAGCGTCCAGTGCTCGCGGGGCCACTTGGCCACGTGCTCGAGCTCGTCGGCGAGTTGTTCGGCAGCAACCCAGTTGGCCTCGTCGAGCACAAGCTCCGGGGAGGTCGGAAAGCGCCACGGATAGGAGTCCACCTTTCCAGGCTTACCCGGCCAGACCTTGGTTGCATCCTCGTATAGCTCGCCTTCGACCCGGATGCTGGCCGCGAACGCCTTCACCCGCGTCAGGTACAGCACGATCCGGTCGCCTGACTCGATCTCCAGCGCCCGGTTGCGATTGCGCTCTTTCAGCCCGATGACGCTGAAATCTCGGCTCCGGGTCGCGGCATAGTTCTCCGGCGACCCGGTGAGGATCCAGGTCTGGGGCACGCGCCCGATTGTAAGCGCCGCTCCGGCCGCCCCTGCGCCTTTGCCCCGGCGAGCCCGGCTGGCGGTCGCCCGGCTCCGTCGGGCTCTCGTCCCGCCCTCCGTCCGCGGCCCCGGCCCTCGGCCGGCGAGCCCGGCTGGCAGTACAAACCCGTCAGATTTGCCGGGAAAGGGCTGCCAGCCGGCCGGTGGGCCCGTCACGCGCGACTGGCTGGGGGCCCCAGCGCGGGTGGCAGCGCAAATCCGTCAGATGTGGCGGGAAAGGGCTGCCAGCCGGCCGGGGCCACCGTGGCGCGTCAAGCGCGCGACTGGCCGGCAGGCCGCAGCCCGGGTGGCAGCACAAATCCGTCAGATGTGGGGGGAAAGTGCTGCCTGCGGGCCTCTTGGTCCTATGAGCATGCACATCACCGCTCTGATCGAGCGGCTCGCGGGCCGCCAGTACGGCGTCGTGACCCGGGCTCAACTGCTCGCGTTCGGGGTCTCAGAGCGCACCATCGACCGCTGGATCAGGCAGCGGCGGCTTATTCCGATCCACGCGGGGGTCTACGCGGTCGGCCATCGGATCCTGACCCCG
Source organism: uncultured Solirubrobacterales bacterium (assembly GCA_963754375.1). Lineage (GTDB taxonomy): Bacteria > Actinomycetota > Thermoleophilia > Solirubrobacterales > Solirubrobacteraceae > Palsa-465. Next base: position 26,420 of record CAVWFX010000025.1, on the reverse strand, counting down.
CGCGGCCATCTGCTGGCTGCCGTTCTCGCCTGCGGCCCGACCGCGGTACTGAGCCACATGAGCGCCGGAGCCCTCTGGAACCTGCTGGCCACCGCTCAAACCAGGACGGACGTCACCGTTCCTGGGACCAGCCGCAAATCCCAGTCCGGCATCCGCGTGCATCGCACCAGGCACCTGGATCCCGAGGACATCGCTGCCATCGGAGGCATCCCCGTCACCTCTCTGGCCCGCACGGTAGTGGACCTCGCCGGGGTGCTCAGGCCCCAGCAACGCCTCGAGGTGATCGAGGAGGCTGACCGCTTGGAGATCCTCGACTTCGCAGCCGTGCAGCGCGCCATCGACCGCCGCCCGATGGTCAAGGGCGTCGCCCACCTGCGCCGGATCATCGACGAGTACACCGAGGCTCCGAACACCAGGTCACGGCTCGAGCGGGACTTCCTGGCCCTGATCACCGAGGCCGGTCTGCCCAAGGCGCAGCTGAACACGAAGATCGCCGGCATGACCGTCGACGTCTACTGGCCCGAATGGCGCCTGGTAGTCGAGCTGGATAGCCGCGCTTACCACCTGACCCCACGTCAGTTCGAGACCGACCGCATCCGCGACGCGCGGGTGCAGCGCCTCGGCATCCGCATCCTCAGGATCACGCGCCGACGCCTCAAGACGGCTCCCGACGCCGTCCTGGCCGATATCAGGGCTCTTGCCGCCCTGGCCGCCTAGATGATGGGGATGTCCTCGACCTGGACCGACTGCGTTCGGCGGCGCTCGGTCCGCTCCAGGTACCAGTCGATCAGGGCCCGGATGGCCAGCAGGACCTCGCGCAGCGCCTCGCCCAGGCGGTGCTGAAGCTCCGGGGGAATGCGGTCGCGCAGTGCGCCGAGGATCTGCAGCAGGACGTCGAGCTCGCTCCGGGAGGACGACGCGGCGGCGGAGGCTGCCGAGCCATCGGACGGGCCCTCGCCGCGCCGCTGCCACCCCGCGGGGGGCGGCTTGGGCGCCGCCTGCGGCTGGTCAGGCTCCGGTTCGCCGCGGGCGGCGCGCCCAGCTGCGCACCGCCGCGCCGGCGCCCGCGCCGCCCGGGCGGCGGCCTCGACGATCAGCCTCTCGGCCACCTCCGAGGCCCGGTCAAGCCGCTCCTCCAGCCGGCGCAGGGCCTCCTCGCTGGGGTCGGGCTCACTGGGCGCGGACCGGCCCGGCTCTTCGGATCCGCTGGTCACGTGTCGGCTCCTGAAGTCGCCGCGGGCTTCCCCTCGAACCGCACCTCCAGTGCGCCGGCCTCGAACGTCGCCGCCGTCGGCCGCAGCGCCGCCAGGGCGGGCGGGAGCATGATCGTTCGCTTCTGACCGCCGACCGCGACGATCAGCTCGAGGCCGATCTTCTTCAGCGAGATGTCGCCCTTGCTGGCGAACGGCAGCACCAGCCGCAGGCGGGCGCCGTCGTCGGTGACGATCAGCTCCTGGGTCAGCGCGTCGTGGAGCACGGCGGCGGGGTCGTGGCCGTTGAACAGCTCGCCGCCGAGCCGGTCGAGCATCCCCGGCCCGACCACCTCCTGCTCGAAGTAGGGCGCGCGCAGGACCGGCACCGGCGCAAAGGCCGAGTCGACCAGCTCCAGGTGCTCCTCCTGCACCCGCCGCCAGGCGGCGAAGTAGTCGCCGACCCCGGCCGGGAACAGCCGGTTGACGACCACGGCATCGGTCAGATAGCCGTACAGGTTCAGGTAGGTGAAGGTCCGCATCGCCTCCCCGATCACCATCTTGTCGGGGTTCATGACCAGACGAATCGTGCACGTGCGGCGGTCGCGGAGGATCTCGTTCATCACGATCAGCTTCTGCGACAGCCGCTCGATGTCGGCGAACACCGCCTGGCTGGGCAGTGAGATATCGAGCAGCGAGCGGGCGAGCGGCCGCGCCGCGGCCAGGATCTGCTTCTCGATAGGGGAACACCTTGTCGATCCACCAGCGGGCCACGTCGGGGAAGGACAGCAGCCGCAGGGTCTCGCCGGTGGGGGCGCAGTCGACGATGATCGTGTCCCAGCTGGCCCGATTCGTGGTGGGCCTGCAGACGCAGCAGCGAGAACAGCTCGTCCATGCCCGGCGGGACGGTCAGCTCCTCGGCCGAGATGCGGTCGACGCCGCGCTCGACCAGCAGCTCGCCCAGCCACTCCTGAACGCCGGACCAATGGCGCTCCATCTCCTCCTGGGCCTTGACCTCCTGGCCCCACAGGCTGTCGCCGATCTGGACCGGCTCGGAGCCGAGTTCCGCCGACAGCGACTCCGACAGGCTGTGGGCCGGGTCGGTGGAGATGACCAGGGTCCGCTAGCCGCCGGCGGCGCAGCGCCTGGCGGTGCAGGCGGCAACCGAGGTCTTACCGACGCCCCCTTTTCCTGTGTAGAGAATGGTGCGGGGCCCCATGCCGGGCCGAGTCTAGTGCGGACCGCGAGCAGACTGCGTACCCCGCCGCCAGCGGCGCAGCTGGTTCCGGTGACGTGCCCGGATCCGGTGAAGTTCCCGGCCAGGTCGGTCGCGGTCAGGGTGACCGAGTAGCGTGCCCGGCCTCAGGCTCGGGACGGTGAAGTTGCGAACCCCGTAGGGGAAGTTGGCGCTGGTCAGGAACTTGGTCGTCGCGCCCTGCGCGGACCACGATCCCGACGTGGGAGATCTTCGACAGCCGGAAGCGGAGCAGCAGCGAGCGCCGGGCGCGTCCCTTGAAGGTGAGCTGGGTCAGCACCGGCGGGGTCTTCAGGTAGGACTGGAAGTGGGCGGCGGTCGAGCAGTACAGCGGGGCGCCGGTCATGCTGCACAGCTGCTGCAGGAAGCCGGTGACCAGCTCGTGGTAGGAGAGGTCGTCCTCGACCCCGGGCTGGTACAGCGACCAGGCGCCGGTGTCGAAGCTCGGCAGCTCGCCTAGGGCCTCGGCGTTGCCGGCCGCGAACAGCTGGGCTGCGGTCTGGTTGCCGCTGACCTTGGCGTAAGTGTCAGAGCCCGATCAGGGTCTGCAGGAACGCGTTGATGATGTCGGTCTTAGGGGTGAACGTGTACTGCAGGAAGCGCGCTCCGAGCGGTGTCTTGACGTTGACCCCGGCCGGCGGCGCGGTCGAGAACACGGGCATCGCCTGCGCGGCCACCTGCAGGTAGTAGGGGTTGACGGTGGCCTGGTAGGCATGGGTCAGGGCCTGAAGCGCGGTGGCCTGCGACATCGCGCTCGTCCACGGCGGCGAGCCGCCGTCGAAGTGGAAGTAGTACTCCCACGTCGGCCCCCGCCGCGCCGGGCGGCCATCGGGATCATCTGCGACAGCAGCTGCTCCATCTGGCCGTAGGCGGCGTCCCGGCCGGTGTAGAGGCCGTTGGCCTTGCCGAACGTGCCCAGCACCTGGAGCTGGATCCCCTGGCCCGGGTAGTACTCCCACACCAGCTGGGAGCCGGCGAACTCGACCCGCTGATAGGTGGAGGGGATCGGGCCGGTGGTCCACCACTGGCGGTTGCGGCTGACGTCTGCGAACAGCGCCGGCAGCCGGGAGGCGTTGAGCTGCTGGGCGGTGGCGATCTGGTGCACCATCGCGGTGACGGCCTCCAGCTCGGTGAGCCGGGTGCCGGTGAGGTGCTTCTCGGCCGCCAGCGCGCGAGTTCCAGGTCCCGGTGTAGGACCGGTAGGCGGCCTGGCTGATCGCGCCCGAGTGGTAGATGCGGGCCAGCTCGCCGGTGACGGTGATCGACGCGCTTGCTTGGCTCGCGGCCGCGGCGGCCGCCGCTGCCGGCGGCGCGCCGCGCGCGAGCCCGCCGTGCCCGTCGGCCTGCGCAGGCCCGAGCCTGGCGGCGCGGGCGTGACCGCCGGCCCGGTCACGAACGGGTCGTTGCGCATGTCGCGCGCCCCGTGCTGGCCGAGGACCAGCACGGGCGCGGCGGCGGCGCTGCTCGGGCACAAAGCCAACACGAGCAGGGCTAACAGGCTCCTGCGCACTGGTCCGATGCTACATTCGCCCGACTTACCGTGTCACGCTGAGGAGGAAGTGCATGCGGCATCGGAAAGGCTCTGGCGCGCGGGCTGGCGTGTCCTGATCGCTGCGGTCGCCCCGCCGCCCTCGCCGCCTGCGGATCGAGCACGCAGCGTCCACCTCCGCGAGCGCGCAGACCCTGCTCAAGCAGACGTTCCAGCGGTCGCATAAGGTCAAGAGCGGCGTGCTCGGTTTCGGCTGACACTCACGCCGACCGGCTCCAGCACGCTGCAACGCCCGATCACGCTCAGCCTGAGCGGTCCGTTCCAGAGCCGCGGCAGCGGCAAGTTGCCGGCCAATCCAACTTCACCATCAGGCTCAGCGCGCTGGGCCAGCACGGCTCAGCTGGGCGTGATCTCGACCGGCACCGGCGGCTACGTCAGCCTCCAGGGGTACGCATTACCAGCTGCCCGCCGCCGATTTCCAGAAGCTTGAGCAGAGCTTCTCCTCCCCGTCCAACGGCGGCTCGCAGCGCCGGCGGCGCTGGCCAAGCTCGGCATCAACCCGCTGGCACTGGCTCACCAACCCGATGGTCGTCGGCACCGAGACGGTCGACGGCGCGCCCACCACCCACATCCGGGCCGGCGTGACGTCACCGCGCTGATGTCCGATCTCAACACCTTCCTGCAGAACCGCCGGCCAGCGCCGCATCCAAGCGTTCCGACCAAGATCCCGCCCGCACCCAGCAGAAGATCGCCGCCGCAGGTCAAGAACGCCACCGTCGATGTGTGGACCGGCAACAACGACTACGACGCTGCGCAAGCTGGCCCTAATCTGAACGTCCCGGTCAGCGGCCAGATCTCGACCTAGCTCGGTGGCCTGACCTCGGCCGGCATCGGCCTCACGCTCCAGTACTCCAAGCTCAATCAGCCCCAGACGGTCGCCGCGCCGACCAACGTCCAGCCGTACAGCCAGTTCGCCGCCAAGCTGCAGACGGCGGTCCTGCAGCTGGCCAGAGCTCTTCGGAGGCAGCGCTCGGGGCGCAGACCGCGACTCGGCCAGCGGAACCGCCACCGCGCCGGCAGCTCGGGTCACGCCCGACCGCGAACAGTGTCAACAAGTACAGCGCCGTGCATCCAGAAGGCCACCGGCGACGTGACCAAGATGCAGAAGTGCGCGTCGCTGCTGCAACGGCGGCTGACGCGCGACCAACCGGCGGGAGCTAGCCCCGCCGGGACCGGCGACTACTCGCGGCCCGGCTCCTGGTCGTCGGCCTCAAGCTCGTCGTCGTGTCCACGTCCTCGTCGTCCTCTTCCTCGGCGGCACCGCCGTGCAGCTGGACCTGGAAGGCCTCGAGCAGCTCGTCGCGCTGTTGCTCGTCGAGCGGCACCTCGTCGGAGATCAGCACCCATTCCGCGCCCTCGAACTCCTCCATGTTGAAGATCTCGGAGTCCAGCTCGGCGAGTCGTCGACGACCATCAGGATCTCGGTCTGCGGATTGAAGTAGGTGCCGGGACGGTTGAGGAGTTCGTCGAGCTCGAACGCTGCGGGGTCTGCCATGGCGGGCGCTCAGCCTACAGCGAACGCGCCGCTCAGCTCGGCTGTCAGACGCCGCTGGGCAGCTCGGCGATCTCGCGTTCGATCTCCGCCTCGACGTCGAGCGCCGGCTCTCCTCGACGGACGCGCCGATGGTTGCGGGCGATCACCAGGTCGCGGATCTCCTCGCGCAGCTCGTCGTCGATCCGGGCCGGGGCGGTCAACCGCCGCATTCCGCTCGACGTCGATCTCGGCTCGCCGCGCCGGCGACGGCGGGCGTTGCGGGCCTCGAGCATCTGGCGGATCTCCTCGTCGCGCTCGACGGTGGTAGCCGCCGAGGCCGCGGGCCGGCCTGCCGGGGCTGCTCGGAGTCGAGCACGAGGTGGTGCTTGCCGTAGTCGGCCCAGGTCCCGTGGCTCATCACCAGCGCCACGATGGCGCCGATCCCGCCGACGATGGCCACGCCGAAGACCACGATCGGAAATGCGCTCTGCACCGGTTAAGTGTTGCGCACCTCGCCCCGGCTTAAAAAATCCCCGCGACACGCGGAGATCGGTCACGATGCAGGTGGGGGAAGCAGAGTGCGCACACACCACCTCCGCGGGGTTGTCCGCCGGCGCAGCGCGTTGATCGGCACAGTGGTGGCTGCGCTCGTGGCCCTGGCCGGTCCCGCACCGGCCGCGGCCGACAGCACCTACGTCGCGCTGGGCGACTCGGTGGGGGCGGGATTCGGCGCTTCGCCGGGCCATAGCTACTTCGACCTCTACTGCGCCTATTTGGAATCGGCCGCCGGCGGCTCGATGGTCGACAAGTGCGTCAACGAGTCGCAGTCAGGTGCCACCACCCAATCGGCGCTGGACGGCGGCATGGTCGACCAGGCCGTCACCGACATAGAGTCGTCGTCGAACACGCCGGTCGTCACCATCATCCTGGGCGGCAACGACCTCTTGGGCTCACCCGGGTGCCAGCCGATAACCGGCTCCGGTTGCCCGTTCACCGCCAACGCGGGCGTGATTCTCGATCGGCTCGACGCTGCCCTGAGCACGCGTCCCGGCCCGCACGTGATCGAGTGGCTCGAGTACTACAACCCAAACCACGACAACCCGTTCGGCAACGCCTCCCAGGACGCGAGCAGTGCCGGCCTCCTCCTGGGCAGCGACTTGGCCATCGGCGACTGTCGGGTCGGAAACGACCGCTGAGACCGGGCTAAACGACGCCATCAACTGCATCTCCAGGCAAAAGGGCGCCATCCCGGTGGACGCCTATGACCCGTTCCAGAGCGCGTGTGCGACCGTCGCCTGCTTCTCCGATGGGCTCCACCCCAGTGATGCCGGCTACGCCCTGATCTTCGACGCCTTCCGTGACGCGGCCGCGAGCCCAGTTCCGCCCGCCCCAGGCCCGACAGGCTCACCGCCGCCGCCCGTGGCCACGCTCGCCACCCTCTCGGCGCTGGCCGAGACCAAAAAGGCGTTTCAGGCAAGCCGCCGGCACTTCAAACGAGGCACGGTGTTCTCGTTCCGGCTCGACCGGGCGGCGACGATCACCGTCGCTATCGCGCGTCTGACCAACGGACGGCTCGTCGGTCACCGTTGCCGGCCGGATGCGCCGCAGCTGGCCAAGAAGCCGCGCTGTGCCCGCACCATCCCGGTCGGGAAGCTGACCGACCAGGGCCAGCCGGGCCTGAACAGGCTCTCGTTCAGCGGCCGCGTTCAAGGCCGGGTGCTGGCGCCGGGGCGGTACCTCGCCGCCGTGTCGGCCGCCGACTCCGCCGGTAGCTCGGCGGTCCAGCGGTTGCGCTTCCGGATCGAGCGCCCGCTGCTGCGCTGAGGGCAGGCTCGAGGCCCCGGGCGGGTCAGGCTCTCGACGCCCGGGAGGGTCAGGCTCGACGCCCGGGAGGCGGATTCTGCGTCGACGGGATGGGGTAATCTCTAGACAGAGGATTGACTGACTAGTCAATCGAGAGTTCAAGGAGAAACCCACCGTGGTTGATTTCACGCTCACCGACGAGCAGAAGAGCATGCGCGAGATGGCGCATGACTTCGCCGAGAAAGAGATCCGGCCCGTCGCCTGGGACTACGACAAGGACGGGACGTGGCCCGGCGAGATCATCGAGAAGGCCTGGGAGCTGGGGCTGATGAACAGCCACCTCCCGTCCGAGTACGGAGGTCCCGGCCTGGGCTACCTCGACGGCGCGATCATCGAGGAGGAGATCGCCTGGGGCTGCTCGGGCATCGGCACCTCGCTCTCCTGTAACGGCCTGGCGACCGCGCCCATCAGTCTGGCCGCGTCCGAGGAGCTCAAGAAGGAGTATCTGGGGCGCCTCAGCGAGGCGCCGCTGCTGGCCTCGTTCTGCCTGACCGAGCCCGACGCGGGCTCCGACGTGTCCGGGATGAAGACCACCGCGACCCGCGCGGCGACAAGTGGGTCATCAACGGCTCCAAGTGCTTCATCACCAACGGCGAGTACGCCAACTACTACACGGTGTACGCCAAGACCGACAAGGAGGCCGGACATCGCGGCATCTCCTGCTTCATCGTGCCGCGTGATGCCGGCGTGGTCGTCGACAAGCACGAGGACAAGATGGGGCAGCGGGCCTCCAACACGGCGACGATCACCTTCAACGACGTAGAGATCCCGCTCGACCACCTGGTCGGCGAGGAGAACAAGGGCTTCAAGATCGCGATGATGACCCTCGACCGCACCCGTCCTGGCGTGGCCGGCGATGGCCGTCGGCGTGGCCCGCGCGGCGATGGAGTTCGCCATCAACTACTCCAAGGAGCGCGTCCAGTTCGGCGTGCCGATCGCCATGCACCAGGCGATCCAGTTCATCATCGCCGACATGGCCACCAAGGTGCACCTGGCGCGCCTGGCCACCTGGAACTCGGCGGTGCTGCTCGACCAGGGCAAGCGCAACACCCTGGAGTCCTCGCACGCCAAGCGCTTCGCCGCCGACACCGCGATGGAGGTGACAACCGACGCCGTCCAGGTCTACGGTGGCTACGGCTTCATCAAGGAGTACAAGGTCGAGAAGCTGATGCGCGACGCCAAGATCCTGCAGCTCTACGAGGGCACCGCACAGATCCAGCGGCTGGTCATCGCCCGTGAGACGTTGCTCCCGCGCCATATCGAGGAGAGGGCTCCGGCCGCCGTATAACGGCGACGAAGCTTGGGGCCGCCCTCGAGAGGGCGGCCCGTGGCGGCCTGTTGCACGCCGCCGGCTTGCCTGCGCCCGGAGGCGAGCCCTGCGGCTCGCCGACCGGAAGGAATCACCGGTCGGCGGGGTCTGGAGGTCATGGACCGAGCGCTCCTAACCAGTCGTGTCAGACGCGTGATGCAGCTCAGTTGGCCGCGCGACTTTCCGCTTGTTCAGTTTCCCAACGTGCCGCTGCTGGCGGCGTTCGCGAGCGGGCAAGCCGCAGCCGCGATTCACGGCGTCGGGCATGGCGAAGCGGCCGCCGTGTCGTATGCGGCGATGACGATCTGGGCCTACGAAGAGCTCGTCGATGGCGTCAACTGGTTCCGCCATCTCCTCGGCGCGGTGTACGTGGCATCGACGGTTGGCCATATCGCTCTCGCCATCGCTCACTGACACGGCGCCGCGCCGGGCCGCCCGCCAGCTAGCTAAGTGGTCGCGGCAATCAGCACCGCGGCGGTGGTGGTCGGCGCCGGGCCCGGACTGTGACGAGTCCGTGTCGGCGTGTGTCGAGACTGCGCCGGCCCGCTAGCTGCTAGGGCGCGTCGTCGGAAGAAGGGGTTTGGTGGCGCCACCACGCCTCGAGCGCCAGGGCCGGAATCTCACCGCAGACGAAACCCAGCCAGACGGGGACCCCGAACTAGATTGCCGCCGCGAGGCCGAGCACCGCTCCGGCCGACGGCAGCAGCCAGAAGAACCGGTACGGGACAGCGCTGGTGGCCCACCACGACGGCCTCTTGGACACAAGCTTCACGGTTCTGTGTGGACAACGACGTCGGCGATCTCAGGCATCCGCTGGCGCAGTGCCTCCTCGAGCTCGCTGGCGACCTGGTGCGCGTGAGCCAGGGAGTCGGTGGCGCTCACCGGCACGGTGATGAAGAGGACGATGCCGGCATCGGTGGGGAGCAGGCGGACGTCGCGCGCCGGCGTCCCGGTCTGCTCGCGCACGATCGTCTTGACCTCGTCGAGGGTGCTGGCGATCATCGTGGATCGCCGTCGGGTCAGCCGCGATCGGTCGTTCCAGCGGCTCGAGATGCGTGAGCGCATCGCTGACCCTCGGCAGTGCTCGGATCGCGGCTTCGACGCGCTCGGCGACGTCGTGGGCCTCCTGCAAGGAGCTGTCGGCGGGGAGCTTGAGGTGCAGCGAGACGCTGACCTGATCGCCGTGCTCGAAGATCGTGATGTCGTGCGCCTCGCTGACGGCCGGCTCGCTGAGCGCGATCGCCAGGACGCGGTCGCGGAGCGTGAGCCCGCGGCGACGGGGCTCGACGTGGACGACGACGTCGCTGTTGGGCAGCGCGTGCTCGATGGCCTGCTCGACCTCGTCGGCGGCGGCGTGGCCTTCGACGACCGCTCGGCCGGGTGGGACCGCCACGACCACGTCGGCGAAATAGCGTCCGGCCGATTCGCGCAGCCGCAACCGCTCCAGCTCGATCTCCGGGCCGAGAGCGACGATCGCTTCCCGCGCGATCGCCTCAGCGCCCGCGGGGGCGGTGTCCATCAACACCTGGGCGTTCTCCAAGATCAGCCGGCCCGCCGCCGCGAAGATGATCACCGCCACGATCAACGCGGCGATCGGGTCGCCGTCGGGAAAGCCGGCACGGACGAGGATCAAACCGATGAGCACAGCGACCGAGCCGGCCACGTCACTGGCGAAATGAAACGAGTTCGACCGCAGCGCCGCCGAGTGATACCGCCGCGCGCTCCGGCGCAAGAGCACCGCCCGGCTGACGTTGATCACGATCGCGACGCCGATGACCGCGAACACGTACCACTGGGCGTCCAGCGACTCGCCGCCGCGACGAGGCGACTGATCGCCTCGATCGTGACAAACAGGCCGCCGCCGACCAGGATCGTCGCCTCCGCGAGCGCGGACAGGTTCTCGGCGCGGCGATGGCCGTAGGGATGCGAGGAGTCCGCGGGACGCGCGCCCGAGCCGGACCGCGAAGAACGTGACGACCGCGGCGACGACGTCGCCCGTGGATTCGACTCCGGCCGACACCAGGCCCAGGCTTCCGGTCACCAGGCCCGCCCCCAGCATCAACACCATCTGGAACGCGGCCGCGAGAATCGAGACGATCGTCGTGCGCCGCTGCCCGGCGACGTCGTCGGACGCCGAAGGGCCAGGTCGGTCTGGCGAGCGAGGGACATCCCGAGAGCCTAGGCGCAAAGCAGATCGCACCAGCCGGCGCCGTGGCCGCCGGCGGCGCGGGGTCAGAACCAGCTTTTGCGCTTGAAGTACACCGCCAGGAGCGCCACCGAGACCAGCAGCAGCCCGATCCCGAAGACGAGAAACGCCAACAGGCTGTTGATGCGGCCGACCAGCCAGGCAAAGTTCTGGCCGAAGAACCCGGTGAGGAAGGTCAGCGGCAGGAAGATGGTGGCGATCAGGGTCAGCTGTTTGTTGATTTCGCCCTGCCGGTTGGCCACCGTCGACAGGTAGAGGTCGGTGGCGCCGCTGGCCAGGTCACGGTAGGAGTCGACCAGGTCGGAGATCCGGATCAGGCCGTCGTACAGGTCGCGGTAGTAGAGGCGATCGTCGGCCTGCATGCCGGGCAGCTGCGCGATCCGCTCGGCATTGCGCGCGAACATGTCGCGCATCGGCGTAACCACGCGCCGCAAAGCCACCAGGTCGCGCCTGAGCGAGAAGATCCGCTGCAGGCACTGCTCGGTGGGATCGGACACGATCGCCTGCTCGATGTCGTCGATCTCGTCGTCGATGCGCGAGAGCACCGGCACGAACGTCGAGGTGACGGCGTCGAGGATGGTGTAGATGAGGAACTGCTCCGAGCGGATCGGCTCGTTGTCATAGCGAGCCCGCAGCTCGGTGAGAGCGTCGAACGGCCGCCGGTGGATGGTGACCACGTACTCGCCGGAGATGATCAGGTGCACCTCGCGCAGCAGCGGGCCGCCCGATTCGGTTCCGGGGTCGACACCGTGCACGACCATGAACAGGTAACCCTCGTACTCCCGCATCTTGGGGCGCTGCCCGAACGTGCGGGCGTCCTGGACGGTCAGCGGGTGCAGGTTGAGCTTCTTCGCGAGGCTCTCGATCTGCTCGTCGCTGGGGTCCTGGTAGTCGAACCAGACATAGCCGTCGCGTTTGAGGTGATCGTCGACCTCCTCACCGCTGGGGTTGACCAGGCACGGAACCCGCAGCCCACCCTCCTGGGGAGCGTGCGGATCGCCCGAGCTCACCGGCGGGACGCTACCAACCGGCCCAGATGATCCCGGCCGGTGGGGCGATCAGCGCGAGTCGGGGGCGCCGCTGCGGGTCACGAGCGCGATCTTCGCCTTGCCCTTGGAGGACGATGACGATGACTTGGGCTTGTGGATGATCGCGATGATGCCGACCGCCACTGCGCCGACGCAAAGCACCCCACACAGGCCGGCGATCGCGTAGTCGATGATCCGCGTCGACTCGCGCGTGGTGCTGCGCGCACGGGAGACGGCGAGCAGGAGAAAGCCGTAGACGACCACAACACCCACGGCTCCGATGAGACCGGCCAGCAAGATCTTCAGCACGTCGTCCCATTTGACCAGCGGGGCAGCGAGCAGAACCATCGCGTTATCCGGCCGCCATCGCGGGCTTCGGGGCGCCGGTTTCGTCGAGCGGGCTCACGTGGGTGCGATCGAGTTCGTCGGGGGTGATCTTGTTGCGCTGGGCGAGCACCCACACGCCGGCCGCCAGCCCAGCGGTGATCGCTGCCACCACCACTGATCCAACGCCGCCGTGGACGCCGAACAGGTTGGTGAGCTCCCAGGCACCGGCGCCGATCAGGCCGGCGGCCGGGATCGTGAACACCCACGCGGTCACCATCTGGCCGACGACGCCGAAGTTGACGCTGGCGAGCTTCTTGCCCAGCCCGGCGCCCATCACGCCGCCCGACACCACCTGGGTGGTGGATAGGGGATAGCCGTAGTAGGAGGAGGCGAGGATGGTGGCGCCGCTGGCCGCCTCGGCGGCGAACCCCTGGGGGGACTCGAGCGGCGTGATGCGGTTGCCCATCGTGTTGATGATCCGCCAGCCCCCGATGAACGTGCCGGCGGCGATCGAGCACGCGCAGATCAGTTTGACCCAGAAGGGCACGTAGAAGTGGGCGGCGCTGATCTTGCCGTCGGCGATCAGGGCCAGCGTGATCACGCCCATCGTCTTCTGGGCATCATTGGTGCCGTGGGCCAGCGAGACCAGCGCGGCCGAGCCGATCTGGCCGTAGCGGTAGCCGCGGCGGGCGAAATCCTCGGTGAGCAGCCGGATCAGCCTGTAGGCGCAGAAGGTCCCCAGTGCCGCCACCAGCAGGCAGATGAACGGGGACAGCACGGCGGGCGCGAGCACGGTCTGGGCGAGGGCGTGAAAGCTGACCGCCTTGGTTCCCGCCGCCGCCAGCGTGGCGCCGATCACCCCACCGATGAGCGCGTGGCTCGAGCTCGAGGGCATCGTGAAGTACCAGGTGACCAGGTTCCAGAGGATGGCGCCGATCAGGGCGGCCAGGACGATCAGCAGGCCGGTGTTGCCCTTGATCAGCGCTGGGTTGATGATCCCCTTGGCGATCGTGGCCGCGACGCTTATCGACAGAAACGCGCCCACCAGATTGAGGATCGCCGACATGCCCACCGCAACGCGGGGCTTCAGCGCGCCAGTAGCGATCGAGGTGGCGACCGCGTTGGCGGTGTCGTGAAAGCCGTTGGTGAAGTCGAAGGCCACCCCGGTGACGACGACCATGACGAGAATTAGGTCCGATCCCATGACGGCAGCCTTCCCTCAGATCGCCCTCCGCTTGTGATCTAGATGTGAACACGCTTAGTCTTTTCGAGGCACCGTCCGCGGGGGATCGATCAGGTTTGATTCAGTAATGAGCGGCGCTTAGCTTGCCGCCGGCCGACGAGGCCCAGCGTCGCGGCTTGCAGTCTCGAAGCCGCGATTGCGAGGTTTGACGCGGTATTGAGTGGGCTGTTAGGTTTGCTCGCGCGTTGAGGCAGGTCTTCGGTAGCGGTCAGGGTTTGGGTTGAAACGCGTCTGGCTCTGCGCCGGCGCGGTCATCGCGGCCTGCCTGATCCTGGTCTCATCGGCCGGCGCGGCCCGCTGGGTGGGCCAGCTTCCGCCCACCGTGCCCACCGCCAACGGCGAGCTGGAGGCCACCTCGTGCCCGGCGGCCGACTCATGCGAGGCGGTCGGCTCCTATGTGAGCTCGACGGGCTGGCAGCTTCCGCTGGCGCAGGCCTGGCACGGAACCGGATGGTCGGCTCAGACGATCGCGGCATGGCCGGGAGCGACGTCGGCGCGTTTTGGCGCCCTCTCGTGCATCGCTGCAGGCTGGTGCATGGCCGTGGGCACCTACGCGACATCGGCGGGCGGGGGCGGCTCGCTTGCTGAGGCGTTCAACGGCAGCAACTGGACCCGCGACCCGGTCGCCGCCGGCCCGGGTGGCGCCGCCCCGGTCCTCACGGCGGTGTCGTGCACCGCCGCCACTGCCTGTACCGCCGTGGGTTACTACACGAGCGGTTCCAGCGGCAGCACCGCCGGCCTGGTCGAGCGGTGGGATGGGACAGGTTGGACGCTCCAGACCCCGGCCGCTCCGCCGGGGGCCGCGTCCTGGTCGCTGACCGGAGTGTCGTGCCGCGCCTCCACCGCCTGCACCGCGTCCGGCGGCTCGGTCAGCGCGCAGCACGCCGACACCGCGCTGGCCGAGACCTTCGCGGCCTCGAGCTGGCACCTGGCGAGCCTGACCCTGCCGGCCGATTCGGCCTCCAGTGACCTCGACGCGGTGGCCTGCAGCGCCACGACCGCCTGCACGGCGGTCGGGCACTACCTCACCAGCGACTTCGTCACGCGGTTCTTCGCCGAGCGGCGCACCGGCAACTCGTGGGCGCTTCAGTCGATGCCGGCCCCCAGCCTCGGGGGTTCGCTGGCCTCAATCTCATGCCCGACGGCGACGTCGTGCACCGCGGTGGGCAACGACGGGGACCAGACCGGCCGGCAACGCACCTTGGCCGATACGTGGAACGGGACTGCCTGGACTCGCCGGCAGACGCCGACGCCTGGACCGGGAGGTCATTTCAGCGGGGTCTCGTGCACCGCCGCCAGTGCCTGCACCGCGGTGGGTGGGGTCGGTGCCGTGGGCGCGGCGGTGGTCATGCCGTTCGATTCCGCGCGCCGGCCTCGCGTCGCCGCGACGCAGCCTGCCTTCGCCGCGACCGCGACCGTCTACGGCACCGTCCTGGTCCAGCGGTTCAACGGGTCGACCTGGTCGCAGCAGACTGCGGTGAACCAGGTGGGCGCCACCCCCAGCGATCTCGACGGGGGCGTGTCGTGCAGCGCCCCGGACGCCTGCACGGCGGTTGGCACCTACTTCAGCCCAACCACGGGCGCCTTTCGCAATCTGGCCGAGCGCTGGAACGGGACCGACTGGACTGTTCAGGCGGTACCGGACACACCGCATGAAACCGACAGCTTCCTGACCGGCGTGTCCTGCAGCGCCGCTAATGCCTGCATGGCGATCGGCACCTACGACGTCAATCAGTTCGTGAACTTCTCCGCGACCTGGGACGGCGCCCACTGGACGCTCAACGACATGCCGATCCCCTCGGGGGCCACGATCGTGACCGTGGCGGCGGTGTCGTGCACCGCCGCGGACGCGTGCACGGCCGTGGGCGACTACACCTCCGGCGCCAAGACCCTGCCCCTGGTCGAGCGCTGGAACGGGAGCACCTGGTCGCAGCAGAGCATCACGGCGCCCGCTGGCTCGACCTACTTCGTGCTCACCGGGGTCTCCTGCACCACCGGCGGCTGCGTCGCGCTGGGCAGCGGCGCCAGCGGCCCGTCGGTGGCCGAGCGCTCGACCGGTGGTGCCTGGACGGCCCACGACCTGGATGAGACCGTACTCGAGGTCTCGTGCGCAGCGCTGACCGCGTGTGCCGGCGTGGGCCAAACCCCGGGGGCGGGTTCGTCGGCGGAGCAGCTCGCGGGGACGACCTGGGCACCCGAGCCCGTTCCGAGTGATCTGTTCGCACTCTCGGTCTCGTGCGGGAGCTCCAGCGCCTGCGAGGCGGTGGGGGCCGACACGGCGGCGGGGTGGGACGGCTCGGCGTGGACCGAGCAGACGCTCGGGCAGCCGCAGGGCAGCGGCGCCGACGGCCTGCGCGCCGTCTCCTGCGCCGCGGCGGCCGCGTGCCTGGCCACCGGGGTGCTCGACCGCACGGTCCCGATCCCGCTGGCCCAGCATTACTCGTGACCGGGCGCAGCGCTGCGGCGGGTTCGCGCGTCACTCGTTAGCGGGCCGGGTTAGCGGGCCTGGTTAGCGGGCCCGGTGAGCGGCCCGCCGGCCCGTCACTCAGTGGCGCTGAACTCCCAGATGGCGATGCCGAGCATGATCAGGCCCAGGGCGACGATCATCGCCGCCTCCAGCAGGGTGGGCACGCGCCAGCCAAACCAGGTGACCCCCGGGTCGAGCGCCGAGCGCGCGGCGGGGGAGATGTCGAGGTAGCTGAAGACGATCCGCCGCATCGGGTCAACGGCGTAGGTGAGGGGATCCAGGCGGTTGAGCACGGTCAGCCAGGCCGGCAGGTTGTTGACCGGGAACAGCGCGCCGGAGATGAAGAACATCGGCGTGATCACCATCTGCATCACGCCCATGAACGACTGCATCTGCTTGATCCGCACCGCGATCATGACCCCGAAGGCGGTGATCGAGAACGCCAGCAGCACTTGCAGGATGAAGATCTCGATGATCATCACCGGGTTGTAGGGCACGCTCACCAGCCCGGCCAGGCCGATCACGATGACGCCCTGGAAGCTGGCCACGGTGGCACCGCCGAAACATTTGCCGATCACGATCGAGCTGCGGCGGATCGGCGCCACCATCATCTCGCGCAGAAAGCCGAACTCCCGGTCCCACACGATCGAGGCGGCCGAGAACATCGCCGTGAACATCACCGAGATGCACAGGATGCCGGGGTAGATGAACGTCTTCAGATCAACGCCGTGGGTGCTGGCGCTCGACAGCTGCTGCAGCCCGGATCCGAGCACGAACAGGAACAGCAGCGGCTGCACCAGCGTGGTGATCATCCGCAGCCGGTCCGAGCGGTAGCGAATCAGCTCGCGGCGCCAGACGATCTTGATGGCCCGCAGCTCTGAGCGCCAGCTGCGCTTGGGGACGCTGACGCGGACGATCTCGGTCGGTTGGGGCGCAACGGTCCCGGTCGGGGTCGGCTGAGTGGTGGTGCTCACCGTCTACCTCCCGTCATCATCTGCATCATCACCCGGTTGCGATGCTTGGACTGGTCCTCCTCGGCGTCCCTGATGGTGGTGCCGGTGTAGGACATGAAGACGTCGTCGAGGGTGGGGCGCGAGACGCTGACGGCGCGGATGGGGATCCCCGACTCGGCAAATAGCCGCGGCACGAACGCCTCGCCGGCCGAGACGCCGAAGGTGACCGCGCCCTCGGACACCCGGGCCTCGACTCCGAACCGCTCCTGTAACGCCGCGATCGCGGCGTCGTTGTCGTCGGTCTGGATCGTGACGCGGTCGTGGCCGATCCCTGCCTTCAGTGTCTCGGGCGGATCCAGGGCGACGATCTCGCCCTGATCCATGATCGCGATCCGGTCGCACCACTCGGCCTCGTCCATGTAGTGCGTGGTCATGAAGATGGTGATCTCCTCGCGCTCCTTGAGCTCCCGGATGTAGGTCCAGATCGAGCGGCGCGTCTGAGGGTCAAGCCCGATCGTCGGCTCGTCGAGGAACAGCACCCGCGGCGAGTGCATCAGGCCGCGGGCGATCTCCAGCCGCCGGCGCATCCCTCCGGAGAAGGTGCCGACGACGGAGTCCTTGCGTTCCCACAGCCCGACCATCTGCATCACCTGGCGCATGCGAGGCTGGACCAGGTCCGACTGCACGCCGTACAGCTCGGCGTGCAGCTTCAGGTTCTGGGCCGCGGTGAGGTAGCCGTCCAGCGTCGGGTCCTGGAACACCAGGCCGATGTGCCGGCGCACGTCGTCGCGCTCGCGGACGACGTCGAAGCCGGCGACGCGGGCCTCGCCCGAGGTGGGGGTGGCCAGCGTGCACAGCATGTTGATGGTGGTGGTCTTCCCGGCTCCGTTGGGGCCCAGGAAGCCGAACACCTCGCCGACGGCGACCTCGAAGTTCACCCCGCGAACCGCCCGGACCTCGTCGAAATTCTTGACGAGGTCACGGACGGCGATGGCGGGGACGGTGGCTCCGTTCGTCACTGACATCGCTGCCATTAACTTAGCCGCGCGGTCCACCGAACCCGGCCGGTCACTCGACCGAAGCCTCCGGGTCGTCGACGTCGTCGTCGGCCGGGGTCTCGACCCCGGCCTCGGTGGCGGCTTCGTCGGCGAGGATCCGGTACAGGCTGCGCCGCGTCTCGGCGAGAACCTGGACGGCCTGAGCGCGCTGGCGCTCGTCGCCGACTGAGGCGACCTGCCAGGCAGCGGCGGCGATCCCGCCGATTGAGGCCTTCAGGTCCCGGGGCGAGATCTCCTCGCCGTCGTCGCTCTCCCACGGCACCGGCTCCTCCGAGCGGGACTCGAGGTGCTCGCGGCCGGCATCGGTGATCTCGAAGCTGCGGGCGCCGTCGGCCTCGGTCGACCGCACCAGCCCCTCGTCCTCGAGCTGGGCCAGCGTCGGATAGACCGACCCTGGGCTGGGGCGCCACCGGCCACCGGAGCGCTCCTCGATGGTCTGCATCAGCTGATAGCCGTTGCGGGGCTCCTCGGCGAGCAGGCGCAGGAGCGCCAGCCGGACATCGCCGCGCCGAGCGCGACCCCGTCCGCGGCCCCTGGGACCACGGCCGAAGCCGCCCGGACCGCCGAACGGTCCGCCGCGCATGCGACGCAGCGCCATCAGCTCCTCGACCTCCTCGGGCGTGGGGCGCTGGCCCCGTCCCGCGCGGCCCTTGGCCAGCGCCCAGCCGGCCAGCTCGGCGGCCTCGGCCATCGGGAAGCCCTGCCGCCCGGCGCCGCGCTTGCCGCCGTGACGGCCGTGTCCGCCGCCGGGCTCGCCATGTCCGCCGCCCGGCTCGCCGTGGCGGCTGTGGCGCTTGCCTCCCCGGGCTCCTCGCCCGGGCCATTCCTCTGCGAATGAATAACTACTCATGTTGGGTTTTCCTCCCATTTGTGTGTATCACGATGCGTCAACGATATATCGGTACCGTCGCTTGTCAAGCGACTGATCGGAGGCGCGGCCAGACGGGCCGGCTGGCAGCGCTTTCCCGTCAGATCTGACGGGTTTGTGCTGCCAGCCGGGCTGGCCCGGGTGCCGTCGGACTGGGCTGGCCCGGATGCCCGTCGGACTGGGCTGGCCCGGACGCCGTCGGGCTGAGCTGGCGGCCCGCCGCGCTGGGCCGGTGGGCGATGACCGACTCAGCGGCTCAGGAGGAACCGGAACCGCCGGCGCGCGACCGCAGCCAGTCGGACACCTGCTGGCTCACGTCGCCCATCTGGGAGCCGAAGGTGGTGACGTTGTCGCCGATTTCTCGGAACAGGCTGCGGAAGCGCTCGGCGTAGTACTCCATGGCGTCGCCGGCCTCCTCGCGGACGTCCCGGGTGTCGCCGCGGCGGCGATACTCGCCGCGGATGATGCGGTCGTACTCGCCGCTGCGGACCCAGGTCATCACCTCGGACACGCGGCGCACGGCGTAGGAATGGGTGGCGCCGATCTCCAAGAAGAAGCGCCGCACGCGGTCGCTCGAGTCATCCCAGTTCTCGTACTCCATCGCCTGGGCCATGAAGGCGTCGAGGTCGAGCCGGTCGGCCGGCATTCCGGCCGCGGTCACCATCAGCGTGCGGCAGACGATCCGCGGGTCGCGGACGGCCAGCGTGGCGGCGCGGTCACAGCTGAGCTCGGCGGCGCGCCTCCACTCGAGCAGGACCGCCCTGACCGCCCGCAGCGGCAGCCCGAGCACGCTGGGCAGGTTGACCCCGGCGCGCAGCAGGATGTCCAGCGCGGTCATGTAGAGCACGTGGTCGGAGAGGATGTGGCCGAGCTCGTGCGCCAGCACGACCCGCTGCTCGCCGGTCCCCAGGCGCTCCAGCAGAGTGGCGTCGAACACGATGATCGGGCGCCTTGGACCCGATCGTGTGCGCGTTGGCCTGGAGCAGGTCGCTGACGTACAGGTCGTACTCCCCGGGCATGTCGAGGATCTGGCGGACCCCTCGATACGACGCCCACAGCTCAGGCAGCTGGCGCTCGGAGACCTTGACCGAGTTGCCGAGGTAGAACTGGCGCAGGGCGCGCTCGTAGCGGAACTCGACCAGCCTGCGGACCACCGTGTCGAGCATCGGCACCGACTTCAGGGCGGCGGTGGCGGCGCGGTCGGCGGGGTGCTCGTAGGCCTTCGAGGAGATCTCGGGGTACGGCTCCAGCGCTTGCGGGAAGATTGGCCGTCATCGCTCGGTCAGCCTGAGCCTACTCCCGCCGAGCCTCGAGCCGCGAGAATGCCCGCTGATGAGGACCGTGAGCGCGCAGCAGGTGTTCCCGGGCACGGTTCCCGAGGCCGAACAGTGCTGGTATGACACCTCCCGCTGGGATCGCTGGATCGATGGGCTCGAGCGGGTCGAGTCGGTCAGGGCGGGTGGCCCGACGTCGGCGCCGTGGTCACCTGGGAGTCGGGCCCCGCCGGCCGCGGGCGGGTGACCGAGCGGGTGGTCGCGTTCAGAGCCGCTGCGCGGCCAGACACTCGAGGTCGAGGACGGCTCGATCCGCGGCAACACAGAGCGTCACCTTCACGCCGCTGACGCCGGCGTCGAGGTTGCGTTCTCGCTGCGGTACGAGCTCATCCGGCGCAATCCCCGTCACCCCGGTGGTCGATCTGCTGTTCATCCGGCGCGCGTTGGCGGCTTCGCTGGAGCACGACGGTGTCGCGGTTCGGGGCCGAGCTGCAGGCCTCGCGCGCGCGCGACGTAGACTGCGCACGCTCATGTTCGTGTTCAAGGCCGCCGTGGTCGGCGCCGGCACGATGGGCGGCGAGATCGCCCAGGTGATCGCCGCCGCCGACATCCCTGTCGTGCTCAAGGACGTCGATCCGCAGCTCGTCGAGCAGGGGCGCCAGAAGGCCGGTCGCTGTGGCAGGCCCGGGTCGACGCCGGCAAGCTCGAGCCCGCCGAGCTCGAGCGCAAGCTGGCCCTGATCACCGGCACCACCGGCTACGCCAAGTTCGGCGACGTCGACTTCGTGATCGAGGCCGTGCCCGAGCGGCATGGAGCTCAAGCAGGCGGTGTTCGCCGAGCTCGACGAGGCGACCCCCGGTCACGCCATCCTGGCCTCCAACACCTCGTCGCTGTCGATCACCGAGATGGGCGAGGCGACCAGCCGCCCCGACAGGGTGGTCGGCTTTCACTTCTTCTACCCGGCCTCGAGGATCCGGCTGATCGAGGTCGTCGAGGGCGAGGACACCTCGGCCGAGACCGCGCAGGCGGCCAGCAACTTCGCCCAGGCGATCCGCAAGATGCCGATCCGATGCGGCGAGGCGCCTGGATTCGTGGTCAACCGGATCCTCAACTCGAGTCTCGGAGTTGGCGCTCCAGGAGGAGACGGGATCGATTCGAGATCGACCAGGCCGTGCCGAGTCAAGGCGCGCCGATGGGTCCGTTCCATCGCCGACCTGCTCGGGCTCGACACCGTGGTCACGTCGGCCGAGCACCTCGCGAGTCCTACGGCGACGCTTCTACGTCCACCGGCAGATGCGGAGCTGGTCGAGCCGGCGACCTCGGCGCAAGACGGGAAGGGCTTCTATGAGCACGGCGCTGACCGATCCCCGATCTGGATCGCTTCACGCTCAAGGCGCTGGTCGAGAGCTGCCTGGTGCTCGAGGAGGGCGTCGCCGCGATGAAGGACATCGAGCTGGGGATGATGGCCGGCGCCGGCATCGTCCCGCCGCCGTTGCCGCGCGCCGACCAGCCCGGGCTCGACGAGGTGCTGGCCAGGCTCGAGCGCGCCGCCGCGCGAGTGGGGCGAGAACTTCGAGCCGCCCACCATCCTGCGCCGGCTGGTGGCCCAGGGCCGGCTGGGCGTCAAGAGCCGGCCAGGGCTTCTTCCCCTACCCCCAGCCCGACGCGGGCTGGGAGCGAGAGCCCGGTCAAGCTCGAGACCCGCGACGAGGTCGCCATCGCCTGGCTCGACCGACCGCCGGCCAACTCGATCTCGCCCGAGGTCGTGCACGCGCTGCGCAAGCTCTGGGATGCCGATCACCGCCGGCGCGGGCACCCGCGCGCTGGTGTTCGCCTCGGCCAACCCGATGCTGTTCTGTGCCGGCGCCGACATCAAGGCGTTCACGACGATGGACGACGCCGCCGGCCGGGCAGCTGGTGAACGAGATGCACGGGCTCCTGCGCGAGATGGAGCGCTCGAGCTCGGTCGCGACCATCGCCGCGGTCAACGCGCTCGCCTTCGGCGGCGGCTGCGAGCTGGCGATGGCCTGCGACTTCCGGATCGCCGCCGAGTCGGCCAGCTTCGGCCAGCCCGAGATCAACCTCGGGATCATCCCCGGCTTCGGCGGCACCCAGCGGCTGCCGCGGCTGGTCGGGGAGGCCAAGGCGCTCGAGCTCAACCTGACCGGCGATCCGATCGGCGCCGACGAGGCCTACGAGCTCGGTCTGGCCACCCGGGTGGTGCCCGACCACGAGCTGTTCGACACCGCGCTGGCCTGGGCGCGCAAGCTGGCCGGCCAGGCGCCGCTGGCGGTCGCAGCAGATCAAGCGGGTCTCGGCGGCCGGCGACCTCGACGCCGGGATCGAGGCCGAGAAGCAGGGCTTCGCGCGCCGTGTTCGGCTCCGAGGACGCGCGCGAGGGGATCTCGGCCTTCCTGCAGAAGCGCAGCCGCCCGGTTTCAGGGCAAGTGAGCGCGCGTCCGATGACCACGCGCCGCTGCGCGGCTGGCCGGAGCTGATCCGCGCACGCCGGCTCGGTCGTGGCGCTGACCGGCGCCGGGATCTCGGTGCCCTCCGGGATCCCCGACTTCCGCTCGCCCGGAACCGGCCTGTGGGACGAACGTCGACCCGATGGAGGTCGCGCACATCGACGTGTTCCGCCGCGACCCCGAGCGCTTCTGGCACTTCTACGGCGACCGCTTCCAGACGCTCGAGCACAAGCACCCCAACGGCGCCCACGTGGCGCTGGCCAAGCTCGAGCAGGCCGGCCTGCTCGACGCCGTGATCACCCAGAACATCGACCGCCTGCACGCGCAAGGCCGGCACGCGCGAGCTGATCGAGGTGCACGGCACGATCGACCACTCCTCGTGCCTGGGCTGCGGCGCGCGCTACCCGCTGGCCGAGGTGCGGGCCCGCCAGGCGCGCCGACGCCGGCGGCGTGCCGCGCTGCGACTGCGGCGCGGCCGCTCAAGCCCGACGTGGTGCTGTTCGGCGAGTACCTGCCCGTCGACGCGCTCGAGCGGGCCGAGGAGCTGGCCGCCGAGCGCCGATCTGATGCTGTGCATCGGCTCCTCGCTGGAGGTCTACCCGGTGGCCGCAGCTGCCGGCGATGACGCTGGCCGCCGGCGGCCAGATCGCGATCGTCACCCAGGGCGCGACGCCGTTTGACCGCCGCGCGGCGGTCCGCTGCGGCGGCGATGTCGTGCGACGAGCTCGAGCGCGGTCCTCGAGGCGCTCGGCCTGGGCTGAGCGAGGCCGCTCGGCGGCTCAGGCTGGCCGCGGCCGCGCGCGCGCGAGCGCGGCCTCGATCCGCCCCAGCGTGAACGCCACGGCCTCGCGCTCGGCGTCCGAGCGGGCCCGCCGAGCGCCGCCTGGGCGGCCGCCGCGACCGCCTCGCGCTGGCCGCGCAGCTCGGTCAGCCGGTCGGCGAGCGCCGGCGCGGCGGGTCGGCGGCAGCTCGGCCAGCGCGGCGTCGAGCGCGACCAGCAGCTGCAGCGCGGCCTCGCGGTCGCGGCCGTGGTCGAGGTCGAGGCGGGCCCGCAGCGCCAGCTCCTCGCAGGCCAGCGCCCGCTCGCGGGCGCCGAGCACGGCGGCCAGGCGGGCCTGGGGCTGCGAGCACCCGCGACGCGGCGCTGGCGCGCCGTCGGCGAGCGACGAGCTCGCGGGCGTCGGTCCACAGCCCGTCGGCGACCTGCTCGCCGGCCCCGAACCCGACCCGGGCCACGAGCGCCTGGCGCGCGGCCGACCGTGTGCAGGTAGGGGTCGGCGGTGACCAGCCGGAAGGCGTGCAGCGCGCGGTTGAGGACGGCCGAGGCCCGCGTCGAGCTCGGCCTCGCCGGCGCGCGCCGAGCCACGCCGCGGGCCTCGCTCGGTGTCGGAGCGGGTCGCCGACGTCGATCACCGTCGCCCGCCCGGTCGTCACCGGCGTGGGGTCGGGCTCGGGTCGGCGCCTCGCGCGTGCGGCGCCGCGCGGCCAGCCGCCGGCGCTCGGGCGCGCCGAGCGTCGCGAACACGATCACGTGCGCCGGCGTCGGCGTCGGGATCGGCCGGGGGCGCGCAGCAGGTAGCGGCCGTCGGGCGGGCCGAGCGGCCACGGCAGCTCGACCTGGACGAAGCGGAACAGGGGCGACGTGGCGCTCACCGCAGAGCGCGCGCCGTCGGAGCGGCTCAGCCCGCGTGCGTGCGGATCGCGTACTTGCTGGGCGCGATCGGGACGACCGGCTCGGGGATCTGGCTGATGCGGTTGATCAGCTGGACCCACTGGCCGGGCTGGAGCAGGCTCTTGATCTGGGCGGAGAGCTTCTTGTTGGTCCCGAAGTCGGGCGTGAAGGTGATCTGGATCCGGTTCTTGTGGTCGGGCAGCGCCAGCGTGTTGGTCTGGCCCTTGTAGGCCATCGTCGCTGATGATCTGTCCGGGCGCATCGCGCCCTGGAGCGTGAGCAGCCGGCGGATCGTCGATGTCGGTGATCGAGCCCGGCCCCTGGTGGCCGAGGATCGGGATGTTGTTGATCTTGGAGATGTCGACGCTCGCGCCGGTCGCGCCGGCGGCGTCGACGCCGGTGGACGCCGTTGACGCTGTGGCCGCACTCCAGGCCGGAGACGTAGGGTCCAGGCCCGAGGCCGACAGGAACTCGATCGTCGCCAGCACCCGGCGGTCGATCAGCCCGGCCTGCGATGTCGCGGCGCCCGCAGTCGTAGATCTGGACGTGCGGGTCCTGGAGCACGCGCTCGGTCAGCTGCTCCTTGGACATCAGCAGCACCTGGCCGACGGTCGGGTTCTTGGCGCCCGGGCCGAAGAACGGATCGACGCCGGCGGCGCGGTAGACCGCCGTCGCCTCGAGCAGCTTCCAGCCGTCGAGGATCGGCTTGGGATCGATCTAGCGGCGCGTTCTTGCCGGCCGGGCTGGATCGTGAAGTACAGGTGCGAGGCGAGCGCTCTGCGATGGGCCGCCGATCCGGCCGAGGATCGTGCCGGCGACGACGATCGAGCCGGCCTTCAGCGGCTTGAGCGTGTACTGGTTGCGGCCCAGGTGCAGGGCGTCGGAGAAGTAGTTCTGGAAGCTCGTGATCTGCTGGCGTGGTGTTCTTGAGCTGCAGGTCGCCGCCGGCGGCGTAGGAGGCCGGGCCGCGACGGGTTGGCGAACAGCCGCTCCTTGACCATCGGCGCCGAGCCGCGGTGGCTGCTGCGGCTGGCCGCGCCTGGCGGCGGGCTTGACCGGCAGCTTGAGCGGCGCGGCGCGGCCTTGGACGGCTGGACGGCTGGCGGCGTGCGGTCTTGGAGCCTGGTGGCCGCGGTCTGTGGCCGCCGCTCGAGGCGCCGCCGGGGTAGCTGCTGGCCTGCGAGCCGGCGGCTGGCCGGGGCCTCGGCGCTTGCCGGCGGGCGCGCGCGAGCTCCTTGGCGATGTCGCGGGCGGTGATCTTGACCGGCTTGGGCACCGGGTAGGTCTTGGTGACCGAGCCCAGCTGCGAGTAGGTGTAGATGTTGCCGGTCGCGTCCTGGAGCTCGATGTAGTGCCCGAGCTGCGGCGTTGTCGCCGATCTTGACGATCTTGCCGTCGTTGACGGCGATCACCGGCGAGCCCTGCTTGGCGAAGATCGAGGTGCCCTTGGTGTCGGGGTTGGAGTCGATCGGCGATCGCGGCGTTGGCGCCCTTGACCCTGTGCTTGGCGAGCGTCGACGACCGAGTCGTCGGCGTACTTGGCGGGCGCGGCGACCGGGAAGTGACCCTGCGACCAGGCCGGTCAGCGCGCCGATCAGCTGCGATCGGGATGCCGCCGATCAGCTTGGCGCGCAGCAGCACCGACTGCACGTACCAGCCGGCGTGGTTGTAGGCGAAGATCGCCTGGAGAGGTTCTTGGAGGCGCCGGCGGCGTGCAGGTAGCGCGCGGCGGTGAAGATCGCGTCGACCGGGTTGTACGGATCGGCGACCCCGTCGCCGTTGGCGTCGACGCCCCATGCCTTCCAGGTCGAGGGCAGGAACTGCATCCAGCCGACCGCGCCGGCCGAGGACACCGACAGGTTGCGGCCGTAGTCGGTCTCGATCTCGTTGATCGCCGCCAGCACCTGCCACGGCACCTGGTACTCGATCCCGGCCGCCTGGTAGATCGGGATCAGGAACGGCGGGATCTGGAAGGAGTCGATGAAGAAGTTCGGCACGCCCGATCGGCGCCGGGCCGGGCAGCGAGAGCGAGTAGGTCGGGTTCGAGGGCGTCGGCACGCCCTTGCCCGTTGGGCAGCTTCGGCGAGGACTTCTTGGGCGACTTGGCCGCCTGCTGGGACGACTTCTTGTGGTTGGCCTTGTGCTTCTTCTTTTTCTTCTTTTTGGCCTTCTTGGCGGTCGTCGTCGAAGATTGCTGCTCGGCCCGGCTCGGCTTG
>CAVWFX010000024.1:0-467334 GCA_963754375.1 uncultured Solirubrobacterales bacterium | reverse complement strand
CCGGAACCGGGCGGGGCGACGAGGACATTGACCACACCACTGTTCGGGAGACCGAACTCCGGCGACGAGCTGTAATCGGTGGTGTCGGCGCCTTCGTACAGCGTGCTTCCGACCACGGCCAACGAGTAGGACGAGGCGTCGGCGAAGCCCGCCACGGCGGGGCTCGACACGCTCCCCGACCAGCCGCCCGGCGGCTCTGAGAACTCGTACACGCCGGTCCCGTCACCGGTGCCGACGAAGACCTCCTCGTTGGTGTCCGTGCCGGTTCCGGTGTTGACCTGGCCGACGGCGACCTGCAGCGCCGAAGTTGTGATAACCGGTGCTGTCCGCAGGCTCGCCCGAGGGGCTCAGCTGCGCGCTCGGCGTCGCGGTGCTCGTCCATCCCGGCCCGGAGTACACGTACACGACGCCCGCGCCCAGGACCCCGTCGACCGTCGCACCGGGGGCGCTGGCGACGATCGTGGTGCTGTCGATTGCCACCGTCTCGGGGAGATCGCCGTCCTCCTCGTCTGGCGCGGTCAGCGTGGCGACCGCCGGGGGCGAGCCCGCCCAGCCGGTGGACGGCTCCTTGAACACGTACACCGCGCCGGCTCCGGTCGTTCCCCCCGGACTCGCCGCCGGCGCGCCGCCGACGACAAAGTACTGACCGGACACCGCCATCGACCCGTCGATGAATTCACCGAGCGTCAGGGAGCCGCGAGCTCGCGGGCGTCGGCTTCACCGGTCGCGCTCGCGGTCCAGCCGGCGGCCGGCTCCTGGTAGAGGAACACGCCGACGCCCGGTGACAGGGCGAACAGGGTGTCGCCGCTCGCCGACGGCGAGACGACAACCGACGAGAAGCGGTCGCTGTTCGACGGGGGGCTGATCACTGCCGTCGGGGTGGTCATGTCCGACCAGCCGGCTGACGGCATCGTGTAGACGTACACGTCGCCGAGGCCGGTCGTGCCGTCATAGCCGACGGCGAAGACGGTGTTCCCCGACACGGCCACCGACTCCCCGAGGTAGTCGACGTTCGGCGCGGTCAGCTCGGCCGCGGGCGTGGTCGTCGTCGACCAGCTGCCGCCGGACTCGGGTGAACACGAATGCCGCGCCGGCCGTGCCCGTCGTGGCCGGTGTGCCGCCGGGGTCGCCGTCGCCGACGACCATCGTCGTGCCCGACACGGCGACACGGAAGCCGAAGCTGCTCATTCCCGCCTCGGTGGCGCTGATCGTGGCCACCTGGATGAGGGGGTCGACGGTGATCGGGTAGTGCGCTCCATGGTCGTTGACGTGCAGCTGCAGGCGGTCGCCGTCCAGTGTCAGCTGGGAGGGGAGGGTCCTGCCGCGGGCGTCGGTGGCGGTGAGGCCGCTGTAGCGCAGGACTTGGTGGCCGTTGGTGGCGCTGAACACGATCTGGGAGCCATGCAGTTGCGCGGTCGCGCCGCTGAGCGCGTAGGACGAGCTGAGCTCGCCGGTGGAGCCCTGGGTGAGGGCGGGGCGCGGAGGGTGAGGCCCTGCTCGAGCCCGAGTGGCCCGTTGGCGTACCACTCGGACAGCCCGCCGCGGGCGTAGGTGGCGCGGTTCGCCTGCGCCACCGGCCTGACCGGCGAGGTCGGCTGTAGCGAAGCGCCACGCCCGACGCCCTGCAATGACAGGCCGACGCTCCCGCCCGGGAGCGAAACGGTGACCCCGCGGGCGGTGAAGGTGGCGCGCATGTGCTGGGCGCGGTTGACGGCCAGCAGCCGGTTGCGGGCTCCGTGCACCCAGAAGGCGCGCTGACCGGCGCCGACCCCTCGCGACGCGGCCAGGGTCACCGCCGAGGGGCCGGACGGCTGCGCGGCGGCAAACCGTTTCAGGCCAGACGCGCCGGGCGAACCCGTGGCGAGCACGGCCGCGATCCCGAGGGCCGCGACGGCGAGCAGGGCGGTGAGCGCCAGCAGACCACGGTCACCAAGACGACCCGGGGTGCCGCTCCGGGGGAGTGCGTCAGGTGAGGTCGACAAGTCCTCGCCAGGCAGCTGTTCAGCCGCCGTTGAAGCTTGAGAGGAAGCGCTTTTGCTTCTTGTGTCCGCGGGTGAGGCTGCGGTTGGCCAGGCCGATCTCCTGGATCACGCTGTGGCGGACTTTGAGGACGGCGGTGGCTTTGCCGGCGCTGGCGAGATACCAGTCGTTGAGGCCGATCTTGAGGCGCTTTGACAGCTTGAGCCGGCGCTGGGCCTGTTTGAGGGTGTCGCCGGGGGTGATGCCCTTGATGGCGTAGAACGGGTTGGCGGTCAGCGCCAGCACGATCTTGCCGGCGAGCTTGCGGCTTTGGACGGCGGGCAGTTCGTGCAGCAGCTTGGTGGAGGGGTAGCCGACGCGGATGCCCCAGCCGGCGAACAGGCAGAAGTCGTCAAAGCGGTTGTGCGTGACCGCGAAGCGCTTAAGGACGTGGCGGGCGTGGCCACGGGTCATCCCCAGCGCCAGCGGCCCCAGTCGGCTGCCGGTTATGCGTCCGGAGGGTTTGGGGCAGGTCAGCGTGCCCTTGACGGCCACCAGAAGTCCGGTGCTGGTGGCCGGGGAGCCGGCGCCGGCGGCGTTGGATGCGGTGACCACGCAACTGAGGCTCTTGGCCTCGTCGAGGATCTGGACGATGTAGCTGGAGCTGCCGGCGCCGGCGATCACGCTCGAGCCGCGCCGCCACTTGTACGAGAACAGTGTCGGGCTGTTGGTCCAGCTGCCGGTTGAGCAGGACAGCCGCTGACCGGGAAGCGGGTTGCCCGACACCGACGGCGGTGTGACGTTGACCGGGAGGTTGCCGCCGGCGCCACCGCCACCAGAACCACCGCCACCAGAACCACCGCCGCCACCGCCGCCACCACCACCGCCGCCACCGCCACCGCCGCCACCACCACTGCTGGTGACGGTCAGGCCGGTGGTGCCACTGCTGGCAGCGTGCTTGCTGTCGCCGCTGTAGGCACCCGTGATCGCCGGCGCTCCCGTCGCCGTCGGCGTGTAGGTGACTGAGCAGGTCGAGGTGTTCGACGAGGCGGCCACGAGGGTGCACGGAGACCCGCCGAACGAGCCGGCGCTATCGGTGGACGTGAACGTGACGGTGCCGGTCGGTGCCGCCGGAGCGCTGACCGAGACGTCGGTCACCGTCGCCGTGCACGACGTCGCCGATCCGACTGTCACCGAGCTGGGCGTGCAGGCGACCGAGGTCGTGCTCTCAGCGGCGGCATTGAACACGTTGACCTGACTAGCCGCTGTCCCGGTCTCGCCGTTGTTGTCGTTGCCCTCGATCAGGTAGCCGCCGCCGAGCGCGAGCGAGAACGACGAAGCGCTCGCCAGACCCATCGCCGCAGGTCCGCTGGTGGTTGACCAGCCGCCCGCCGGCTCGGCAAACCGGTAGACCCCTGAGCCGGAGCCGGTGCCGACGAAGATCGTCTCCACGGTCGGCGGGCTGCTGATGTCAGCAGCGCCGGCGCTTGACGGGCCATCGGCGGCGGATGTCGGGAACGCACCGAATGTGAGCCGCAGGCCGAAGAACTCCCGGGACGCGGGAGCGGATGGCGTCAGCACGGCGGTGGGGTGCATGGCAGTCCATGCCGACCCCGACTTGGCGTACACGTCCACCTCACCGGCCTGCGTGGAACCGTCGGTCGCGACCGGTGCCCCGGCGGCGATCGTCGAGCCGTCATCCGAGAACGCGACGCTATCGCCGAGCTGTCCGCTATTGCTGTCGGATCCGGTCGGGGCGCTCAACACGACACTCTGGTTTACCGTGCCGCTCCATCCGCCGGGTGGCTCCGTGAACACATACAGGGCGCCCGTCGCGTCGCTGGCACCCGCGAACGGGGCGCCTGCGACCACCGTGCTGCCCGATATCGCCACGGAGGCACCCATCCAGTCGAGGTTGCTGTCCTTGGGGGTAAGTGTCGCCGTTTGCTTGGCGTCCGCCCAGCCGCCGGACGGCTCGGTGAACACGTAGACCCCGCCCTCCTCGCCGCTTCCGAGCTCGGGCGCGCCCACAAACAGGTTCGTTCCGGAAACGGTGATCGCGGCCACGCCAAAGCCGACGAGATCGGTAGCGGTCGAGGGGGTCAGCAGCTTGCTGAACTTCCAGCTGCCCGACGAATCGGTGTACACCCACACGGCCCCCTCGTCCCCATTTGACTGGTCGCCGACCACGAACGCCGTCTGCCCCTCCACGGCGACCCCGGACCCCAGGAGAATGCTGCCCGCGGATGCCGGAGCGACGAGCTTGGCGTTCTGGGTGGCGTTTGCCCACCCCGATCCGGGCTCAGTGAACACATAGGCCGCTCCGGCCGCCGTGCCGCCGCCGGAGGGCGCGTCGGCGTTCGGGTCGCCCACCACCATTGTGGAACCGGACACGGCGATGGTCCAACCGAACTCGCCGGCCTGCTGTGTGTCGTTGGCGGTCAGGGTCGCCGCCTGCATGAGCGGGTCGACGGTGATCGGGTAGCGGGCCCCCTGGTCGTTGACCTTCAGCGTCAGCCGGTTGCCGTCGAGCTGCATCTGCGAGGGCAGGATGTGCCCGCGCGCGTCGGTGGCGCTCAGACCGCTGTAGCGCAGAAGCTTGTTCCCGGTGGCGCTGCGGAACGTGAGCTGGCCGCCCTGCAGTTGCGCCGTGGCTCCGCTCAATCCATAGGACAGGCTGAGCTCGCCGGCGGCGCGTGACCCGCCGGGCGCGCTCTGCAGGGTCAGGCCCTGCTCGAGCCCAAGCGGCCCGTTGGCATACCACTCCTGCAGCGCGCCGCGGGCGTAGGTGGCGCGGTTGGCGTGCGCGACCGGCCTCGCCGCCGGCACCGCAGCCATCGAACCGGCTCGTCCCACGTCTTTCAGCGACAGCCCTACGCTGCCGCCGGGAACCGAAACCGTGACGCCGCGCGCGGTGAACGTGGCGCGCATGTGCTGAGCGCGGTTCACGGCCAGCAGGCGGTTGCGCGCTCCGCGCGCCCAGAAGGCGCGCTGATCGGCGCCGACGCCTCGTGAAGCGGCCAGGCTCACCGCCGAGGGGCCCGCCGCCGCGGAAGCGGCCGACTGCTTGAGCACCGGGACATCGCCACCACCCGCGGCGAGCACCGCCGCCACGCCCAGCGTCAGCGCCGCGATCAGCCCGGCAACGATCAACGGGACGCGGCCGCCGAGCCGACCGGCGTTGCCGGCGCGCGAGAGGGTTTCAGGCAGGGTGGCCGGTTCGATGCCCCGGGCTGGTCCATCAGCCATAGGCGGGTAAACCTATTCGACCGCGATGATCAGCATTACTAAGAGTTTGTTAACGACGCGTCGGTGCTGCGCTACGCGACCGGCTCGCGCTGAGGCTCGACCGCAGCGACGGCGGGCAGCGGCGCGCGTCGCTGAATCACCTTCACGCCGCCCTTGGGCGCCAGGGTGATGGTCCGGAACTGTGCCTTTGCCACCTGGGGATCGGCCGCCGCCAGCGCGGCGCGCTCGAGCACGCGCCCGACCACGATCCGCATCTCCGTCTGGGCAAAGCTCGCGCCCAGGCAGCGGCGGGTCCCGCCGCCGAACGGGACCCAGGTGTAGGTGTCGGGCGGATCCGGCACCAGGAAGCGTTCGGGCCTGAATGTCCCGGGATTGGGGTACAGGTCGGCGCGGCGGTGGATGGTGCGGATCGACGGGTTGATCTCGACGCCAACCGGCACCTCGTAGCCGTTGAGGGCAAACGGCTCCTCGCGCACCACCCGGCCCACGCCGGCGATCACCGGGCGGAGCCGCAGCGACTCCTTGACGACCGCGTCCAGGTAGCGGTCGTCGCCGCGCGAGGCCTCGGCCAGCACCCGCGGGCTGTGCAGAAGCAGGTCGAAGGTCCAGGCCAGGCCGGTGGCGGTGGTCTCGTGGCCGGCCAGCAGGAGGGTGAGCAGCTCGTCGCGCACCTCGCGGTCTGAGAGCTGGCCGCCGTCCTCGTCGCGAGCCAGCAGCAGCGCTGAGAACACGTCGTCGCGTTGGTCGAGGTCGGGCTGCTGGCGGCGGCGGGCGATCTCCGCGTAGACGATCTCGTCGACCGCGCGCTTGCGGACCTCGAACTCCCGGGCCGCCCGGCCGTCGCCGCGTCCGCGCATCAGGGCTGAAATCGATCGCCAGGCCGCGGCGCCCGCGACAGCGGTTCGATCATCGCCCGCAGCCGCCCGCGGAGCTCATCCTGTGCGGGGCCCGGCCGGTAGCCGAACACCGCCTCCAGGATCACCCGCAGGGTCAGCGACTGCATGCTGGGCAGGATCGTGAACGGCTCGCCGACAGGCCACGAGTCGATCTCGCGATCGGTCGATTCGCGCATCGTCTCGGCGTGGGCGAGCATCCGCTGACCGTGGAAGGCGGGCAGCATCAGCCGGCGGTGGCGCAGGTGCTCTGAGCCGTCTAGCAGCAGCACCGAGCGATGCCCGAGATCGGGCCCAGGAGAGCATTGGCCTCGCCGGCGTGCAACCGGTCGTTTGAGCCCTTGAAGACCTGCTTGACCAGTTCGGGGTGAAAGACCATCACGAACTGCTTGTCGAACAGCGTCCCGAACGTGACCGCGTCGCCGTAGCGGCGCCGGCAGCGCTGGAGGTAGCGAGCTCCGCCGAACAGAAAGCCGAACGTCTGAACGAGCCGCGGCACCCGCGGCCCCGGTGGCATGGGAGCGGTCATCGGTGCAGGCCCGATGCTGCCACACCGGCGAGCTGGGCTCGGCGGCTACCCGCTTTTTCACTGCAAGTTCACTATCTTTGTGGTGACGGAAGGGGGCCCCTTGCCAGAATCGGAGCGCCATGCGGGGCGAGCAGCAGACGCAGGAGCCTGGAGGGCCCTGGGTGCCACTTTCCACGACGGAGCTCCGCGCCCGTCGCGCTGCTCAACGCCGTCGTCGTCACCAGCATCGGCTGGCCTTTGTCGCCGGCCTGCTCGTGCTGGGGGTGGTGGCAGCGATCGCGCTGGCGCGCAACCCGGATCAGCCGACTGCCAGCTCGCGTCGCCGGGCAGCCGAGCGCCCTCGGCGGCCGGCATAGTCAACAGGCGCGGGCGCAGGTGCAGACGGCGCGCGCCGTGCAAGCCGAGGCCAGCCAGGCAGCCCACGTGACCAATCGCGTGCTGGGCTACACGTCGTACGTGCGCCTGTTGCCGCACCGCTACCGCGACGTCGCGCTCACGTTTGACGACGGCCCCTCGCCCTACACGCCGAAGATCCTGCGGATCCTGACCCGGATGCACGTCAAGGCCACCTTCTTCGCCATCGGCTATGCGGTGCGCAGCTACCCCTCGCTGATCGCCGAGGAGGCCCGCGACGGCTTCGAGATCGGTGACCACACCGAGACCCACGCCTACCTGCAGGAGATCAGCCCGGCCGAGCAGGTCCACGAGATCGAGGACCAGCGAGAGGCGGTGATGCACGCCGGAGCGCCCAACCCGGTCCTGTTCCGCCCCCCGTACGGATCGTTCAACGCCACCACGCTGTCGATCCTGCGCTCCCAGAAGCTGCTGATGGTGCTGTGGAGCGTCGACACCAGCGACTACGCCCGCCCCGGCGTGGACAAGATCGTCGACACCGCGATGTCGGGGGCCACCTCGGGGTCGATCATCCTCATGCACGACGGCGGCGGCGATCGCTCCGAGACGGTGGCCGCGCTGCCCAAGATCATCCGCGGGCTGCGGCGGCGCGGGTATCACATGGTCACGGTCTCGCAGCTGGTGGCGGCCGATCCGCCGCCCCGGCACCAGCCGCCGCCTCAGCCGTTGTCGGGCCTCGGGTAGCTGGGGCCCGAACTACAGCAACGAGGGAGGGGTGGGTTTGGCCCCGTTCGCGCCTCTCTTTGAGGGTGGTTCGTTCTACTCGTCTATATGCCGAGCCAGATGACCCACGTCTGGCGAGGCTGGCTTTTGGGCAGCACGGCGTGTATGCGGTCGGTCACACGCGTCTGACGCGCGAGGGGTGGTGGATGGCGGCGGCGCTCCACGGTCTGTACCGCCATTCGGGGGTGATCGACGTGACCGCGCCCAGCCCGCACGGTTGATGGCATCCGTTGCCATCGCGCCCGCGGTGGCCTTCACCCCGACGACCACACGATCATCGACGGATCCCGGTCACCACCATCCCACGACTCTGTCTCGACATCGCCGAAACGCTCGCACCCCGCTACCTGGAAACGATCTTGGAAAACATCCAGCGCCAGGACCTATTCGACCTTCACTCCTTCGATGCCGTCCTCGCTCGCAGCCCCGGCCGCCACGGGATCAAGCCGCTAACCCACGCGCTCGGACGCCTCAGAGACGACCCGCCCTGGACGCAGTCCGAGCTCGAGGACGCGTTCTTGGACTCTGACACGAACGGCGGGCCTGCCCGACGCCCGCTGCTCAACCAGTTCGTGGACGGGATGCTGGTCGATGCCTTCTGGCCCGAGCACCGGCTGGTGGTCGAGGTCGACGGGCGGACGCGTCATAAGACCAAGCGCGCGGTTGAGAACGACCAACAACGAGACGTCAAGCTGCAGATCGCCGGCTACCGCGTCGCCGCTTCACCCACGACCGCATCATGTACCACCCCCACGAGGTCGCCCGCGACCTCACGCGCTCCTGATTGGCGGAGGACCGGCATCTGTCAGAGTAATTTCAAGCTTGTCTGCGAACTTGGACTCGTCCCGAGAAAGGCGGAGTCCCGATGAAATTCATTCGCACAGTCTCAACCGCCGTCTGCTGGCCACGCATCGTCGGCCTCCTGATCGCGATCGCCGCCGGCACCGCCATCGCCGTCGCCGCCGCCGGACCCGGCCCGGTCCCGGCGCCCAGCTCGCTCGCCGGCGCGGTCCACAAGGCGCTGGCCGCGCCGGCCGTGACCGGGATCAGCGCCGACATCTCGTTCACCAACAAGCTGATCGACGCCTCCGACTTCACCTCGGGCAGCACGGACCCGATCCTGCAGGGCGCCACCGGCCGGCTGTGGCTGTCCAACGACCATCAGCTGCGGCTGGAGCTGCAGTCCGACAACGGCGACTCGCAGGTCGTGGTCAACAACACTCGTTCTGGATCTCCGATCCGATGTCGCACACGGTCTACGAGGGCACGCTGCCGGCCGACACGGGCAAGGCCGACAAGAGCGACAAGTCCAGCTCCGCCGCCGGCGCGATCCCCACGCTGGCCGAGATCCAGAAGCAGATCAACCAGCTCAGCCAGCACGTCAACCTGTCCGGCGCCGCCCCCGACCGACGTGGCCGGGCGGCCCGCCTACACGGTCAGCGTCTCGCCCAAGCACGACGGCGGTCTGCTCGGTCAGGCCCAGCTGGCCTGGGACGCGGTCAAGGGCGTGCCGCTGCGGTTCGCGATCTACGCCAAGAACGACTCGAGCCCGGTGATCGAGCTCAAGGCGACCAACATCTCCTACGGCCCGGTGTCCTGCGTCGGTGTTCGCCATCCAGCCCCCGGCCGGCTCCAAGGTGGTCAAGATCTCGAGCGCCAAGACGGCCACGGCGACGAGCGCCTTCCACGGCGCCAAGGGCAAGGCGGCGCGCGCCAAGCTGCGCCACCACCGCCGAGGTCAGCGGCCTGGCCGCGGTCGCCAGCCGCCTGCCGTTCACGCCGTCGGCGCCCAGCACGCTGGTCGGCCTGCCGCGCCGCGGCGTCGAGCTGCTCGACATGGGCGGCAAGCCGGCCGCGCTGGTCACCTACGGCCAGAACCTCGGCGGCATCGCGGTGATCGAGCAGGCCGCCGACAGCGGGCCAGAACGGCCGGCTCAAGGTCCCGAGCGGCGGTCAGGGCAGCGCGCTCAGCCTGCCCACGGTCTCGATCAACGGCGCCACCGGCCAGGAGCTCGACACCGCGCTGGGCACGATGGTCCGCTTCACCCGCGACGGGGTCGCCTACACGGTGATCGGCTCGGTGCCGTCGGCGGCGGCCGACGCGGCGGCGCGAGGCCTATGACCGACGGCCCCGCGCCGATCGAGGTCCGGGGGCTGGTCAAGCGCTACGGCGATCTCACCGCCGTGGCCGGCGTCGACCTGACCGTCAAGACCGGCGACGTGTACGGGTACCTGGGGCCCAACGGCGCCGGCAAGACGACCTCGCTGCGGATGATGCTGGGCCTGATCCGGCCCACCGAGGGCAGCGTGCGCCTGTTCGGCCGCGACCCGATGGAGAGCGTTCGACGCGCTCGAGGGCGTGGCCGGATTCGTCGAGGCGCCGACCTTCTACCCCTACCTCAGCGCCCGCAAGAACCTGGAGATGCTGGCCGCCTACGACGGCGGCGGCGCGTCGCGACCGGATCGACCAGGCGCTGGAGACGGTCGAGCTGACCGACCGGGCCAAGGACCGGGTCGGCGGCTACTCGCACGGGATGCGCCAGCGGCTGGGGATCGCCGCCGCGCTGCTGCGCGACCCCAAGCTGCTGCTGCTCGACGAGCCCGCCACCGGCCTGGACCCGGCCGGCATGCGCGACATGCGCCTGCTGATCCGCCGGCTCGCCGACCAGGGGATGACCGTGCTGCTGTCCAGCCACCTGCTCACCGAGGTCGAGGACGTCTGCAACCGGGTGGCGATCGTGCGCCGGGGTCGATCGTCTACGAGGGCGAGATCGCGGCGCTCAAGCGCGGCGCCGGCACCTCCTACCGGCTGCGAGACGACCGACGACGACCGGGCGCTGGCGGTCTGCCGGGCCCAGCCGGGCATCGCCGACGCGCGGCTCGACGAGCACGGCCGGATCACCTTCACCGCCGACGAGGCCGCCGCCGCCGAGCTCTCGCAGGCGCTGGTCGAGGCCGGCGCGCTGATCCGGGCCATGGCCCCGCAGACGGTCACGCTCGAGGACCTGTTCTTCTCCTTCACCGAGGGCGACGGCACGACCCGCGACCCCGGCCGCGGTCCCCGCGCCGAGCCCGTCTCGCCGGCGGCGGCGACGCGCTGATGTCGGCGGCCACCGCGACCGCCCCCGCCACCACCGTCCGCACCGGCCGCATGCCCGGCGTCGCCACCGTGTACCGCTGGGAGCTGTTCAAGCTGCGCCACCAGAAGCGCACCTATCTCGGCCTGGGCGCCTCGATCCTCGTCCCGATCCTGTTCGTGCTGGCCATCCACTTCCGCCACCACAGCCGCGGCGGCGACTTCGCCTTCTCGGCCTACCTGGACCGCAGCGGGCTGGCCGTCCCGCTGGTGGTCCTGCTGTTCGGCGCGGTGTGGCTGTTCCCGCTGATCACCGCGCTGGTGGCCGGCGACATCTTCGCCTCCGAGGACCACAACGGCACCCTGAAGACGATCTTCACGCGCTCGCTGGAGCGCTGGCAGATCTTCGCCGGCAAGACGCTGGCTGCCGCCACCTACGCGGTGCTGGCGATCCTCCTGTGCGGCACGGTGGCGGTGATCGCCGGCAGCATCCAGTCGGGGTTCAACTCGCTGCAGAGCCTGTCGGGGACGATCGTCTCGGCGCCCAAGGCGCTCGAGCTGGTGTACGTGAGCCTGCTCGTCTACCTGATCCCGATCGCCGCGATCGTCTGCATCGGGCTGCTGCTGTCCACGGTCACCCGCAACAGCGCGGCCGCGGTGGTCGGCACGCTGATGGTGTCGCTGCTGATCCAGCTGATCGGGATCCTGCCCGGGCTGGGCGGGCTGCAGCCCTACCTGCTCAGCACGCAGTTCAACGCCTGGCAGGGCCTGCTGCGAACGCCCGATCGACTGGGCGCCGATCGTCCAGGCGGTCTGGGTGTGCGCGCTGTACGCGGTCCCGCGCTCTGACCGCCGCCTTCCTGGTGTTCGTGCGGCGTGACGTCGCCGGTGGCTGAGCGCGCGACCGTCCGGCGACCGGGTGCTGGTCGTCGACGACGACCCGCCGCTGCGGCGGATGCTCGCCCGCACGCTGAGCGCCGAGGGCTACGAGGTCACGGTCGCCGCCGACGGCGGCGCCGCGCTGGTCGCCGCCGAGCGCTCGGCGCCCGACGTGATCGTGCTCGACGTCGCCATGCCGGCGATCGACGGGCTGTCGGTCTGCCGCCGGCTGCGCGAGCAAGGGCCTGCCGACGCCGATCCTGATGCTGACCGCCCGCGACGCCGTCGCCGACCGCGTCGCCGGCCTGGAGGCGGGCGCCGACGACTACCTGGTCAAGCCGTTCGCGGTCGAGGAGCTGATCGCCCGGCTGCGCGCCCTGACCCGCCGCGGCAAGCAGCCGGACGCGCTGCTGGCCTACGCCGACCTGACCCTCGACACGTCCACCCGGGTCGCCACCCGCGGCGGCCGGGCCGATCGAGCTCACCGGCCGCGAGGCGGCGCTGCTGGAGCTGCTGCTGCGCGAGCCCGGCCACACCGTCACCCGCGAGCGCGCCATCGACGAGATCTGGGACGGCGCCGCCGAGGCCAACGTCGTCGACCGCTACGTGACCCGGCTGCGCCGCAAGCTCGGCGACCCGCCGCTGATCCGGACCCAGCGCGGTGCCGGCTTCGTGCTGCGGGCCTGATCGGCCGCTCGGCCGCGGGCTGTCACTCGGACACGGCCGAGACCGACCGCGAATCGAGCAGCTCGTGCACCTCGTCCTCGGGCACCGGTCGGCTGAACAGGTAGCCCTGGGCGCCGTCGCAGCCGAGGTCGCGCAGGTGGGCGAGCTGGGTGTCGGTCTCGACCCCCTCGGCGACCACGCTCAGGCCGAGGGCGTGGCCGAGCTCGACCACGGCGCCGACCAGCGCCGCCTCATCGGTCCGGCGGCCGAGGCTGGCGACGAAGCTCTGATGGATCTTGAGCGTCTGCACCGGCAGGTCCCGCAGGCTGGCCAGCGAGGAGTGGCCCATGCCGAAGTCGTCGATCGCGAGCTTCACCCCGATCTCGCTGAGGGACTCGAGCATGCGTCCGGTCAGCGTCCGGATTGTGCTGCACGGTGTCCTCGGTGACCTCCAGGCACAGCACGCTGGGGTCGGCGCCGCTGGCTTGCATGGCGTCGGTCAGCCGCCCCACCAGCCCGGCGTCCTCGAGCTGGCGGGCCGACAGGTTGACCGAGATCGTGACCTCCGGGCGCGACTGGCGCCAGCGGCCCACGTCCTGCAGCGCCTGGCCGAGCACCCAGTCGCCGATCGGGACGATCAGGCCGGTCTCCTCGGCGACCTCGATGAACTCGCGGGGCGCGATCAGGCCGCGGGTCGGGATGCTGCCAGCGGACCAGCGCCTCGAACCCGACCAGCCCGGTTTCACCGGCCAGCGACACCCGCGGCTGGTAGTGCACGCGCAGCTCCGAGCGCGCGATCGCCGCCCGCAGCGCCTCCTCGAGCTCCAGGCGCTCGGTGGCGCGCGTACGCGAGCGACTCGTCGAACAGCTCCAGCCGCGCGCCGCCGTGCTCCTTGGCGCGGTACATGGCGGCGTCGGCGTCGCGGATCACCTGGTCGGGGGCGACCGACGGGTCGGTCACCATCGCGATGCCGATGCTGACATCGACCGCGTGCTCGCCGTCATCGAGGATCAGCGGCTCGCCGGCCGAGCGCGCGATCCGCTCGGCGATCAGCAGCGCCTCGCGCTCGGATCCGAGCTCCTCGAACAGGAAGGTGAACTCGTCGCCGCCGAAGCGGGCCACGGTGTCCATCGGGCGCAGCATCTCGCGGAAGCGGTCGGCGAGTACGGTGAGCAGCAGGTCACCGGCGGCATGTCCGAGCGAGTCGTTGATCTGCTTGAAGCTGTCGACGTCGAGGAACAGCACGGCGAGCGGCGCCTCGGTGCGGCGCGAGCGGTCCAGCGCAACCGTGAGGCGGTCGATGAACAGGGCGCGGTTGGGCAGCGCAGTGAGCGGATCGTGCAGCGCCTGATGGGCGAGCTCGACCTCAGAGCGCTTGCGCTCGATCGCGTAGCGGACGGCGCGCGCCAGCAGCGCCGGGTTGAGCTCGGCCTTGAGCAGGTAGTCCTGGGCGCCGGCCTTGACCGCGGCCAGGCCGGTCTCCTCGTCGGGCTGGTCGGAGAGGACGATGATCGGCACATCGGGGGCGACGCTGCGCAGATGCTCGAGCGGCGCCAGCGGGTCGCCGTCGCCGGGCAGGTCGAGAGCACGCAGGTGGCCCCGTGGTCGCGCAGCTCCTGGGCGGCGTCGGCGAAGCGCTGGGCGTGCGCGATGACCACGCCCTGGTTCCAGGCGGCGCGCAACATCTCGCCGATCAGCATCGCCGTGCGAGGGTCCTCTTGTACGAGCAGAACCCTGGCGGGGCCGCCGGTGACGCCCTGTTGGGCTGCAGGCAGACTTCCGTGTCTCATTATTGAGCGTTCTGCACCGTTATAGCGACCTTTGATGATGAAAACACAAGTTTGGGAGGTTTGACAGCCCAAATGGATACATCTACGCCGATCAGGGATCGCGAAACAGGCAGCGGCGTTGGCGGCGGCCCGCGCGGGGCCCCCATTCTTAGAGAGGGGCGATGGGGTCCGTGATCGCCCTCCGTCGGGCTCAATGCGGGTGCTGAGGACTCTCCGGGCGCGGCTGACGGCGGCGGCGGTGGTGGCGATCGCGGCCGCCGTGGTGGTGTTCGCGGCGGTCACGGTGGTGGTGGTCGACCAGCAGCTGCGCGGGTCGCTTGACTCATCGCTGCGCCAGCGGGCTCAGGACGTGGCCCAGCTGGCGGTGTCGGCGCCGGCCGTGCTCGATTACCCGGGGGCGCTCGAGAGCCCGGGCTCGGGACGGCAGATCGCGGTCGAGGTCATCGACGCGCGTGGGCGGATCGTGGCCCGGTCACTGACCCTCGGCGCCCAGCTGCTGCCCGAAGACGCCCTCGCGCTCGCCGCCCGCCGCCAGGGGCGGACCGGGGTGGAGAACGTCGAGCTCGGCGGCCACCCCTACCGGATGTACGCGGCGCCGATCGCCGACGCCGGAGGGCCGGCGGCCGGCGGCGCGGTGCTGGTGGCCTCAGACACCAGCGACATCAGCGACACGATCTCCAAGCTCGTCCTGTCGGTGGTCCTGAGCGGCATCGTGGTCGTGCTGCTGGCCGCGCTCGGGGCGGCGATCCTGACCCGGCGCGGGTTGCGCCCGCTGCGACGGCTGGCGCTGGCGGCGGCCGACATCGAGCGCACCGCCGACCCGGCGCAGCGCCTGCCCACGCCCGCCACCGCCGACGAGCTCGGACAGCTGACCGGAGTCCTCAACCGGATGCTGGCCTCCCTGGAGCAGGCCCGGGCCGGCGAGCGCCGGTTCCTCGCCGACGCTTCGCACGAGCTGCGCACCCCCGTCACCGCGCTGCTGGGCAATGTCGAGTACGCGGTCCGTCACGGCGCCGACGAGGAGGTGCTGGACGACCTGCGCCACGACGCGCGGCGCCTGGCGCACCTGGTCGACGCGCTGCTGGCCCTGGAGCGAGAGGGCGCGGCGTCTCCGGTGGTGGCTCCGGTCGAGCTCGATCAGCTGGTGCGGGCGGCGGCCGCCGAGCACGACCAGCGCCGGATAGCGGTCGGGGGGCTTGACCCGGTCACGGTGCTGGGCGACGAGGAGGCGCTGCGGCGGGCGGTCTCGAATCTGATCGAGAACGGGCTGGTGCACGGACCCGCCGACGGCACCGTCAGCGTCGCCCTCAGCCACGAGGCCGGCATCGCCCGGGTAGCTGTCCGTGACCAGGGGACGGGGCCGGACCCGGCTCAACGCGAGCGGCTGTTCGAGCGCTTCTGGCGCGGGCCCGACGCCGCCGAGCGGCCGGGGTCAGGACTCGGGCTTTCGATCGTGGCCGCGACCGCGGCACGCCACGGGGGGCGAATTGGAGTCGACGGCCCCGAATTCACCCTGGAGCTGCCGATCTCCGGTGACTGAATTCTCATGTTGCTCTTAGCAACCTCTGATCGACTCTGGGCAGCTTCAGACCATGGCTGAAAGGCGCAATCACCAGCTGATCGACGCCCAGCGCGACCGCGACGACGCGCTGCGGCGCGTCGGACGCGTGCGCGGCATGACGATCGTCGGCGCCGGCGCGCTGACGGCCGCCGCCGCGGCGGCCGTCGCCGCTGCGGCACCGGGCCGGACGGTCAGCACCACAACCCGGCCCGCCGGCGCCGGCGTGGCGGCCAGGACCACGCGCCAGACCAGGAGCCGGCCCCTGCTGATGCCGGCTCCGGCGACCGCGTCGCAGCTCGGGCTGGGGACGACGCAGGCCGCCCCGCAGCCGGCACCCCCGACGACGCAGCCCGTCCCGCAGCCGTCGCCCTCGACGACGCAGCCCGCCCCGCAGCCGGCGCCGGCCCCCCAGCCGGCACCGGCCGCGCCACAGTCGGCCCCCGCGGGCGGCGGCGGTGTGGTGTCCGGAGGGTCTTGACCGCCCAGACCAGCTTTCCGGCGCTCGGGAGCACGGCGACGGTGGCGACGACCAACGCGGAGTTGCTCTCCGACGCGGTGGCGGCGGTCCGCAACACCGTTGACGCCTTCGACCGCGCCTGCTCGCGCTTTCGTGACGACTCCGAACTGTCGGCGCTGAACCACGCCCCCGGGCACGCGGTGAGCGCGAGTCCGGTGCTGCTGGATGCGGTGGCGGCCGCTGTGCGCGCCGCCGAGGCAACCGACGGTGACGTCGACCCGTCGCTGGGGGCGGCGCTGATCGCGCTCGGCTACGACAAGGATTTTGATTTGGGTTTGGGTGATCCGGGCGCCGACGGAGGCCGGGGTGCGGTTGAGTCGGCAGCGACGCGGCCGCAGATCTCGTTTGCCGCCGTCCCGGGCTGGCGGACGATCCGCCTTGACCGGCGGGCGCAGACGATCAGCGTCGGCGTCGGCGTGGCGCTCGACCTGGGGGCCACCGCCAAGGCGCTGGCCAGCGATCGCGCCGCGGCGGCGGCGGAGCAGGCCTGCGGAGTCGGAGTGCTGGTCAGCCTGGGCGGGGACATCGCCACCGCCGGTCAGGTGCCGGCCGGGGGCTGGCGCGTGCGGGTCACCGACGATCACCGCAGCGGCTTGGAGGCGCCGGGCCAGTGGATCACCATCCCCGGGGGTGGCCTGGCCACCTCCAGCACGGTGGGCCGCCGCTGGCGCCACGGCGGCGAGACCGTCCACCATCTCCTGGACCCGGCCAGCTTGCGTTCGGTCAGCAGCGGTTGGCGGACGGTCACGGTCGCCGCTGCCTCCTGCCTTGACGCCAACATCGCCAGCACGGCGGCGATCGTGCGCGGGGAGCCGGCGATCGAGTGGCTGCTGGGGTTGGGGCTGGCGGCCCGCCTGGTCGACGACCACGGACACGCCGTCCATGTCGGCGGCTGGCCCGCCGATGGCGAGGACCTGCCGTTGCGTGACGCGAATGCGGCTCAGGCGGGGGCATGACCGGCGTGGCCAGCATCGCGCCCAGTGCCTACTGGTACCTGGCCCGCGGCACCGGCGCGGTGGCGCTGGTGCTGCTGACCGCGAGCGTGGTCATCGGCGTGCTCGGCTCGTTGCGATTCACGGGCCAGCGCTGGCCCCGGTTCGCGGTCGACACCATTCACCGCGACGTCTCGCTGCTGGTCATGGTCCTGCTCGTCGTCCACATCGTCACCAGCGTGCTCGACGGCTTTGCCCCGATCGCGCTGACCGACGCGGTGATCCCCTTCGCCTCGAGCTACCGCCCCCTGTGGCTGGGGTTGGGGGCGCTGTCGTTCGACATCTTGCTGGCGCTGGTGATCACCAGCGTGCTTCGGCGCCGGCTCGGCTACCAGCGCTGGCGCGCCATCCACTGGCTGGCCTACGCCTGTTGGCCGGTCGCCGTCCTGCACGGCCTCGGCACCGGCAGCGACACCAAGGTGTGGTGGATGCTGGCCCTGACCGCCGCCTGCGTGGCCGTCGTCGCCGGGGCGATCCTGGCCCGACTGGCCCGGAGCGCGCCGGAGGAGTCCGGGCTGCGGGTGCCGGCGGCGCTGATGAGCGTGGTGATTCCCGCCGGCCTGGCCGTATTCACGCTGGCCGGTCCGCTGCAGCCGGGTTGGGCGCGCCGCGCCGGGACTCCGACCTCGCTACTGGCCGGTCGCCGATCGTCGTCCCGGCCGATCGTCCACGCCGCCGGGCGGCCCTCACACCACAGCGTCGCGTCCGCCAGTTTCTCGGCCGGCCTGACCGGCCACGTCACCCAGACCTCGGAGCGCAACGGGGCGATCGTCAATCTGTCGTTGCGGCTGGCCGGCGGCCGGCGCGGCCGACTGCGCGTCCGCCTCGGCGGGACCCCGATCGCGGGCGGCGGCCTGTCGATGACCGGCAGCCAGGTCGATCTGATCGCCGACGG
The DNA here is from genome assembly GCA_963754375.1 of uncultured Solirubrobacterales bacterium. Taxonomy (GTDB): domain Bacteria; phylum Actinomycetota; class Thermoleophilia; order Solirubrobacterales; family Solirubrobacteraceae; genus Palsa-465. The sequence goes on along the minus strand of CAVWFX010000024.1, from coordinate 449,190 downwards.
CCTCCCGGCGGTCATGCGGGGACAGATCCTCTCGCTGCGCGGCGAGGAGTTCCTGGCCCAGCTTCATGGGGGCGGCAGCGCGCTGGCCGTACGGGCGCGCCTGCACATCGACACCCACACCAACGACGTCAGCGGAACCCTTGACGTGGAGCCGGCCGGAGGCACTCCGTGAGGCGCCGCGCCACCCCCGCCCCGGCCCCTCTGACTCGCGAGGGACCGGCCGGCCTGCCCCGGCTGCTGGCCGGCCTTGACGGCGTCGGCGCCACCATGACGCTCGCCGAGCATCACGCCGTGCACGGCCCCCTGCCGAGAATGCGCTCGACCGAGCTGATCGCCGCCGTCGAGCGAGCTGGGCTGCGCGGACGCGGCGGCGCCGACTTCCCCACCGCGGTCAAGCTGCGCGCCGTCGCCGGCCGGCGCCGCGGGCCGGCCGCGCTGGTCGTCAACGGCTCAGAGACCGAACCGGCCAGCGGCAAGGACCGCCTGCTGCTCACTCGGCTGCCGCACCTCGTGCTCGACGGCGCCGCGGTTGCCGCCGAGGCGGTCGGTGCCGACCGGGCGATCATCAAGGTCGACGAGGCGCTGGCACCGGTGGTGCAGGCGCTCGACGGCGCGCTGGCGGTGCGGGCCAAGGAGCGGGTCAGCTTCGAACTGGTGACCGGAGCGGAGGGCTACGTCGCGGGCGAGGAGACGGCGGTGCTCCAGTACCTGGCCAAGGGGGTGGCCAAGCCCACCTTCGTTCCACCACGGCCGTTCGAACGGGGCTACCGCGGACGTCCGACCCTGGTTCAGAACCCCGAGACGCTGGCTCAGCTGGCGCTGATTGCGCGTTACGGCGCCGACTGGTTTCGCGAGCTGGGCAGCGACTCCGATCCCGGGTCGGCGCTGGTCACGATTTCCGGCGCGGTCAACAGCCCCGGGGTCTACGAGCTGGCTTTCGGGACGTCGATGACCGATCTGCTCGCCGCGGCCGACGGCCCCAGCGAGCCGCTGCGGGCACTGCTGGTCGGCGGTTACTTCGGGACCTGGGTTGAGTCCTCACGCGCACTGGGTCTGCGTCTGTCCCGCGAGGACCTGCGCTCGGTGGGATGCGCGCTGGGCTCCGGCGTGCTGTTCGCACTCGGCGAGAGCGCCTGCGGGCTGCACGAGAGCGCCCGCGTGATCGACTTTCTGGCCGGCGAGTCCGCGGGCCAGTGCGGACCCTGCGTCCACGGCCTGGCCGCGATCGCCGACTCGGTCGCCGACCTGGCCGACGGCGTGTCCGACGCCAACGAGCTGAACCGCCTGTTGCGCTGGACGGCGGAGGTCCGCGGCCGGGGCGCCTGCCACCACCCCGATGGCGCCGCCCGCTTTGTCGAGAGCGCGGTGGCCGTGTTCGGCGACGAGATCGAGTCCCACCGCCTCAGACGTTGCCAGGCGATGCCCGCGGGTCTGCCGTTGAGCAAGCAGCGCCTTGCCGACCGAGGAGCGCCGCGATGAGCGCGCGGCTGCGGGTCAACCCGATCGCCTGTGACGGCCACGGCCAGTGCGCCGAGCTGCTGCCCGAGCTGATCCGTCTCGACGACTGGGGCTATCCGATCCTCGACTCGCCGGACGTGCCGCCGGAGCTGCTCAAGCTGGCGCGGCGGGCCGCCGATGCCTGTCCGACCCTGGCGCTGCTGCTGGACGAGCGCCGCCGCTGAACCCGCGGTCAGCGCGGCTGCAGCACGGGCGCCACCAGCGTCCGGATCAGCTCGCGGGTGGCCGCCTCGTCATCAAGCGGCAGCACGCTGTCGGGAATCAGCACGAACGAGGCGCCCAGGCGCAGCGCCAGCTCGGCCAACACTTCGGGATCGCCCTCGGCCACCTCGCCCGCCGCCTGGCCCTGCCGCACGAGGCCGACCAGGAACTCGCGGACCAGCCGGAAAGCGGCGCTGTCGTCACGGGTCAGCTCCGACAGCAGCGCCTCGGGCTCCAAACGCGCCAGCCGCTCGAGCATCGGGTGCTCGCGGATCACCGCCAGGGTGGTGGTGAACAGCGCCGCCAGGCGCTCGTCGGCCGGCTCGGCGGGATCGATCGCCGCAGCGATCCGGGCCAGGCAGCGCCGGGCCTCTCGCACCGTCAGCGCGTCGACCAGCGCCGGCTTGGAGGCAAAGCGCCGGTACACGGTCATGCGCCCCACCCGGGCGCGCCGGGCGACGTCGTCCATGGTCAGGTTGCGCAGCCCGGAGGCGGCCGACAGGGCGAGCGCGGCGTCGAGGATCCGGTTCGAGGTCTCGTCGGCGGCGGGGGCGACGTCGGGGTCGAGCGCCAGCGCGAGGACGCGCGCGGCTTCGCTGGCAGCCATGGCGACCACCTTATGCGCTGGCGGCTACCGGGTGGCCATCGGACGGGAGATCGGGGCCGAGCGGGCCCCGTGCGATCGCCCGGCGGCGCAAGCGCAACTGGCCCGGGCCCATGACACGCAGCGCCGGCGGCATCACCGGGGTCAGACCGCGGGTGAAGCGGCCCAGAGCCTGGAAGGCGCGCTCGTCGCTGTCGCTCCACGGAATCTGGAGGCGGCGGCGCAGCCCTGGCTCGAGCAGGCCGATCCCGCCCAGCCACAGCGACCGCCGGGCCGGGACGCGGGCGAGGTTCCAGACGGGCTGGGGCAGCGGCAGCGGCGCGGCCGAATGTCGGACCGAGCGCAGCACCGTCGCCAGCGACTCGGTGGGGGCCAGCACCGACTCGGAGACACGCGCGAAATAGGAACCGAAGCCGTCCCAGGTCTCGGGCAGCTCCTCGGTCCTGACCCCGATCAGCCGCCCCAGGGCGCGGTACTCGCGATAGAAGCGATCGACCTGATCTGGACGCATCGGGCTTCCGAACTGCCGATGGCCGGCGACATAGGAGTGCAGCAGGGTCGCGTGCACCCAGGCGTAGGCCGACGGCTCCAGCGCGTAGTAGCGCTCACCGTCGGCGCGCACCCCCTGAAAGCCCTTGTGGATCTCGCGCAGCCGCCGCCCGGCGGCGATCGCCTGCTCACCGCCGTAGACCAGCAGGCTGACGTAGTCGAGCGTGTGCAGCAGCCGGTCCCAGGGCCGGCGCTCGAAGTCAGAGAAATCTCGCACCCCGGCGCTGACCGTGGGATGGGCCACCTGCAGCAGCAGCGGGTAAAGCATGACCAGGTACAGCCGAGCGTCGCTGGCGTGGCGCCAGGTCACCGACTCTGGCCCGACCAGCAGACAACGCGCCTCCGGCTCGGTGGGGAGCGGAGCTCCGTTCGCGGTACTCACGATACGCAAGGTACCACATACGTACCACCTGAATAACGAACGAACGACGAGGAACCGACCGACTCGAGCCTCGGTGCGCGGGGGCAGCACATGCGTCCGCCATGTTGGGGCTCGCGCAAAGAATTGACGCTGAGCCTTGACTTTTCTGTACGAAGGCTCATAAGCTCTCGCGCCATTATTTGGATCCTCGCGGGGTTGTCGGCGAGGACGAGGGGTTACCAATTGGACCGAACGCGCGGCACGGCCTTGCCGAGCACATGACTAAGGGGTTGCGGACCGTGAGCAAGCACAGGACTGCTGGGCGAGTACTGAGGTTGATCGCGGTGCTGGGCGCCGCAATCCTGATCGCCGGGCTGGTGACCATCACCGCCCTCGCCAAGAGCGACTCGCACATGAAGCGACACGCGGTGCGCCACCACCCCTCGCTGCAAAGCGTCGGCTACCTCAAGACCAAGGCGGACGCGCTGAGCCGGCTGTCGCACTCGACGCGCCGGGCGGTCAAGCACGGCCCCACCGGTCCGCGCGGCCCCAAGGGCAACGCGATCTCGGCCGCTGGGGCGCGTGCCCTGGCCAAGCAGCAGGCGGAGGCATCAGGTGCCGAGCGGCTGAGCGTCCATCCGAACACCAGCTGCGCCGTACCGGACGCGCCCGGCTCCCCGGCCGCCACCGGCGGCGCCAACCAGGCCGGCGTCACCTGGACGACGCCCGGCAACAACGGGGCAACGATCACCGGCTACCTGGTCACCGCCGTCAACGGCAGCGCCAACCAGAACGCCCAGGACGAGCCGGCCGCCGCCACCTCGGCCACGCTGACCGGCATCGCCGGCGGCAGCTACACCTTCACCATCGTCGCCCAGAGCTCGTGCGGCAACAGCGCCGCGGCCACCACGCCCGCCGCCACCGTGACCGGCAGCTCGACATACGCCAGCACGGTCATCAGCGACGGTCCCGGCTGCCTACTTCCGCCTCGGCGAGCCGACCGGAACGACGATGGCGGCCGACTCCTCCGGCCACGGCCTCGTCGGCACCTACAACACCGGCGGCATCACGCTGGGCTCCACCGGGCGCGCTGCCGTCCGACACCGGAGCGACGTCGCGTTCTCGACAACAACGGGACCTGGATCGCGCAGGTGCCGCAGCCCAACGGCCTGCCGGTCGGCAACGCCGCCCGCACCGTCCAGGCATGGGTCAAGCCGAACGACGCCAACTGCCGCTGGGTGATGGGCTTCGGCGTCAACGGCACCGACAACGGATACAGCCTGGCCGAGTGCCCCAATTCGGTGCCAGATCGACGTGCTACGACGACCTGCTGAACTTCAGCACCCCCGAGCCGCTGACCGACGGCGCCTGGCACCTGATCACCGTCACCTACGACGGCACCAACGTGACCGCCTACGAGGACGGCCGCTCGCTGGGCACCAAGCAGTTCGCCAACGCCCTGTCCACCAGTGCCGCGGACCCTGGAGCCTGGGCGCCTATGACAGCCAGTGCTGCAACAGCTGGGCGTTCGGCGGCCTGCAGGACGAGGCCGTCTATCCCAAGGCGCTGACCGCCACCCAGGTCACCACCTGGTCAACGCGTCCGGCTACGGCGTCCCGACGGCTCCGGGCAGTCCCACCGCCACCGGCTCGACCAACACGGCGACGGTGCACTGGACCGCGGCGACGGCTACCGGGACCACCGCTGACCGGCTACATCGTCACCGCCAAGCTGGGCACCAGCGCGGTGCAGTCGATCGCCGCGCCCGGCACCGCCACCGCGCCAAGCTGAGCGGGCTGAAGACGGGTTCCTACACGTTCATCATCATGGCCGTGGATGCCTACGGCACCGGGGCGGCGGCGACCACCACCCCGCGCCACGTCGTCACGAGCACCGCGACCACCTACGCCTCAGTGGTGTTCGGCCGACCACCCGCGGTCTTCTATCGCCTCGACGAGGCCACCGGGTCGACGCTGGCCGCCGACAGCTCCGGCCACAGCCTCACCGGCACCTACGCCAGCAACTGCCTGACGCTGGGCGTGGCCGGCCCGCTGGCCAACGACGCCGCCACCGGCTGCCAGTTCGAGCGCCTGCAACAACATCGCGTCGGTCAACTACTCGGCCAAGCTCCCGGCCGGGACCTCAGCCCGCACGGTGCAGGCCTGGATCAAGCCCTCCGACGCCAACTGCCGCTACTTCATGGGCTACGGGACCAACTCCATCACCGACGGCTCATTCAGCGTCGGCAACTGCGGAAACTCGGTGATCGTCAAGCTGATCACGACGACCACTCGTTCTTCAGCCCGCGCAGCCTCGCCGACGGCAACTGGCATCTGGTCACCGTCACCGACACCTACTCGGCGGCCACGGGCAACAGATCACCGCGTACGTGGACGGGCAGAACCTCGGCACCGAGGTCTCCAACCCGCTGCAGACGCCGGCCAACACCGGGCTGACCATCGGCTCGACGCCGAGCTACTGCTGCTACTTCGGTGCCGTCGCCGACGCCGCCGTCTACCCGACGGCCCTGTCGGCCGCCCAGATCACGGCGCTGCTGACCGCGTCGGAGACAACGGGTGCCGACGGCCCCGGCACCCCCACGACCACCGCCTCGGCCAACACGGCCGTGGTCAAGTGGACTGCGTCGACGGCTACCGGGAACCACGGTAAGCAACTACGTGGTCACGGCGATGCTGGGCAGCAAGGCGGAGCAGAGCATCTCCACCGCCTCGCACCACCGCCACGCTGCACAGCCTGCCGGCCGGGTCCTACACGTTCAAGGTCGTCGCCTATGACACCTTCGGCGCCGGCCCGGCAGCGACCACCCACGTCGGCGACCACCGTGACTCGGCAACGCGACGCACCTATGCCTCCACGATGCTCGGCGCCAAGCCGGCGCTGTACTTCCGCCTCGACGACGCGTCGGGGCCGATGGCCGCGGACTCCTCGGGCAACGGGACCCATGGCTTCTATTCAGACCAGCGGCGTGACCCACGGCGTCACCGGCGCCCTGCACGAGAGCACCGCCGACCTCGGCGCCACTCAGACCAACGGCCCGTTCCTGGCCGAGGCCGGGGGCTCGACGCTGATCCCCGTCCGGGGACTCCAACCGCACGCTGGAGGCCTGGATCAAGCCCACCGACAGCTTCTGTCGCTATGTCGCTCGGCACCGGATCAACCGGCACCGATCAGGGCTTCAGCCTCGAGGAGTGCCCCAATCAGGTGATCGTCGACGCTGTCCAACGACGCCCGGTCCTTCCAGACCCCGCGTCCGCTGAACGACGGCACCTGGCACTTCATCGCCGCCACCTACAACGACACCGGCGGCGTGGACCAGGTGACCGCCTACCTCGACGGCGTGTCGCTGGGGACCAAGAGCTTCGCCGGCGGTTCGCTGGTCACCCCGGTGCAGAGCACACTGTGGCTCGGCGCCGGTGCCGACGATTGCTGCACCGCGTTCAACGGCTCGCTCGACGAGGTGGCGGTGTTCCCGTCGGCGCTGACGGCGCCACCATCGCCGGCCAGTTCACCGCCTCGGGCCAGGGGGCGCCGGCGGCGCCCACCGGGGTGTCGGCGACCATCGGCGCCAACTCGGCCACGGTCAAGTGGACCGCGGCCACCGCGCCGACCCCGGTCACCGCGTACGTGGTCAGCGCGTTCAACGGCACCCACCAGGAGAGCGCGATCGCCACCTCGAGCACGGCCCGCTCGGCGATCCTGAACGGGCTGCGAGGCGGCACGCCGTACACGTTCCACGTGGTCGCCTACAACGGCTACGGCCCCGGCCCGGCCGGCGTCTCGGCGGCGGCGACGCCGACCGGCGCCGCCACCACGTACTCCTCGGCGGTCATCGGTGACAACCCGGTCGCCTACTACAAGCTCGCCGAGCTCAGCGGGGCCCCATACGCGGCCGAGTCCTCGGGCAACGGGACACTGGCCACCTACAACGCGTCGGTGACCTCGTTCGGCAACGCCCCCGCGGTCCCCAACGACGGCGCCAAGACGGTGTCCTCCAACAGCAACGACGCCATCGCCTTTGACGGCACCCTGCCGGGCTCAAACCTGCCGGTGGCCAACAATCCGCGCACGATCGTGATGTGGACCAAGCTCGGCGACGGAAACTGCCGCTATGCCATGGGCTACGGCAACAACAGCACCAACCAGGGCTTCGGCGTCGTCGTGTGCCCCAATAGCGTCCAGGTCGCCGGCATCAACGACAGCGCCATCTTCGGGACCACCCACACCCTGAGCGATGGCAACTGGCACCAGATCGGCGGTCACATTCGACGGCACCAACATCACCGCCTACGTCGACGGCGTCAACCTGGGCACCCAGCAGTTCAGCGCGACCATCAACACCCCGGTCGGCACCACCCTGTACCTGGGGCTGGGCCCGGGGATGCGGCCGGCCGCTGGCTCGGCGGCCTGGCCGATGTGGCCATCTACCCGACGGCCCTTAGCGCCAGCCAGATCGGCGGGCTGTTCTCGGCCTCCGGGTACGGGGTGCCCGACCACGCCGACGGGGTGTCTCCGCCAGCCGCCGGAGCCAACCAGGCGACGGTGCAGTGGACCGATTCCTCGGCCCCGAACACCGTCCGTGACCGGCTACGTGGTCACCGCGCTGGTCGGCGGCACCACTCCGGCCAACTCGGTCGCCACCAACGGGGGCCGGCCAGCGCCACCATCACCGGCCTCGAAGGGCGGAACCGCGCTACACGTTCCAGGTGCAGGCCGTCGACCCGTACGGGACCGGCGGCGCGGCCACCGCGTTCCTCGGTGACGCCGACCGGCAGCGCCACCACCTTCGCCTCCGACGTGCTCGCCGACAGCCCGGCGGCCTACTACCGCCTCGGCGAGCAGACCGGGCTCGCTCGCCGCCGACAGCTCCGGCAACGGCGTCCTGGCCAACTACAACACCAGCGTGGTCAGCCTGGGCCAGTCGCCGGCGTTCCCGACCGACCCGAACACGTCGATCACCACCAACGGCAGCAACTACGCGGCCTACGTGCCCGACGGCACCAACAACGTCCTGCCCGACCGGCAGCCTCGGCCCGCAGCGTGGCGGCTGTGGGTCAAGCCGGGCGACGCCGGCTGCGACCGCTATCTGGTCGCCTGGGGCGGGAACACCTCCGACGCAGGGCTTCGGCGTCGGCGAGTGCCCGGGCACGATCCGGGTGGATGTCTGGAACGAGCCGATCGACTTCTCGACCGGCGGCATCAACATGAACGACGGCAACTGGCACTTCGTCGTGGTCAGCGTCGACGCGTCCGGCAACGCCACCGTGTACGTGGACAACACCAGCCTGGGCACCCCAGACGTTCGGCACAGCGCTGAACACCGCGCCCAACACCGGGCTGATCATCGGCAAGGACGTCGAGTTCACCAACGCCCCGGTGCTTCGGCGGCCTGCAGGACGTGGCCGTGTTCCCGACCGCGCTCAGCTCCGCCCAGGTGACCACCCTCTGGGCGGCGAGGTAGCAGGCCGCCCGACGCCTTCCCGGCGCCGGCCGCGCGCGAGTGCGGCCGGCGCCGGTAACGCAAATCGTGTACCAATTCGTCCGGTGAGCGCGGAACTCATCGACGGCAAGGCGATCGCGCAGGCGGTCCGCAACGAGATCCGCATCGAGGTCGAGGCCTGGGTGGCGGCCGGCGGTCAGCGGCCGGGCTTGGCCACGGTGCTGGTCGGCGACGATCCCGGCTCGGCGGTGTACGTGGCCAACAAGCACCGCGCCTCGGGCGAGGTCGGGATCGAGAGCTTCGGCCACGAGCTGCCGGCCGAGGCCTCGCAGGCCGAGGTCGAGGCGCTGCTGCGCCGGCTCAATGCCGACCCGCGGGTGTCGGGGATCCTGCTGCAGCTGCCGACGCCGGCGCACATCGACGGCTCCTACCTGACCACCCTGATCGAGCCCGCCAAGGACGTCGACGGCCTGACGCCGGTGTCGGCGGGACTGCTGGCCAAGGGCCGGCCCGGCCTGCGGCCGTGCACGCCGTCAGGGGTGATCGAGCTGCTGCGCCGCCATGCCGTTGCGCTGGAGGGGGCCGAGGCGGTAGTGGTGGGACGCTCGGACCTCGTCGGCAAGCCGGTGGGCGCGCTGCTGCTGGCCGAGAACGCCACCGTCACCACCTGTCACTCGCGCACCCGCGACCTGCCGGGCGTGTGCCGCCGCGCCGACATCCTGGTGGCGGCCGTGGGCCGGCCGGAGATGGTCAAGGGCGACTGGGTCAAACCGGGCGCCACCGTGATCGACGTCGGCATCAACCGCACCGACGCCGGGCTCGTCGGCGATGTCGAGTTCGCCTCGGCCGCCGAGGTGGCCGGGCTGATCACCCCGGTGCCCGGCGGGGTCGGCCCGATGACCATCGCGATGCTGCTGCGCAACACGCTCGAGGCCGCGCGGGCCCAGGCCGCTTAGCCCGTGGGAGTCTCGGCGGTGGCTGGGGCTCAGGCGTTAAACGACAGCCAGGAAGGGGCCAGGTATGGGCGGCCGCGAGGGCCTATCTGGGTTAGCTGCCATATTGGCAGCTAACCCAGCAAGGCCCCCGGCGGCGGCTCGTGCCCGCCCCCTTCCTGGCTGTCGTTCGACCCCGCGCGGGGCGGGTATCGGCCTGTACCCGGCCCCTCCTGGCTGTCGTTACGCCGGAGCCCCAGCCACCTTGGGCCAGTGAGCCCCGACTACCGGCCGTGCTCGCGGGCGTCGGCGATGAACGCCGCCACCAGCGGCGAGGACTCGTCGGCACGGTAGACGGCGAGCAGCTCGGTGTCGGGCGCGCCGCTCAGCGGCCGGTAGGTGACGCCCTCCAGCGCCAGGCGCGAGAGCGAGGCGGGGACGGGCGAGACCCCGATCCCGGCCGCCACCAGCCCGATGATGGTCAGCATCTCGGGCGCGTACTGGACGACGTGGGGAGAGGTGCCGGTGGCGGCGAGGCGGCTGGTGAGCAGGTCGTGGAAGCCCGGAGCCTGCTGGCGGGGGAACAGCACCAGCGGCTCGGTGGCCAGCCGGCGCAGCGGCACCCGGCGCAGCTGCGCCAGCGGGTGGCCGACCGGCAGCGCGGCCACGGTGCGCTCGCGCATCACCACCACGGTGCGCAGGTCGTCCTCGACCTCGACCGGCGGGCGCACCAGGCCGACATCGACCACGCCGGCGCTGACCGCGCGCAGCTGATCGACGGTGGAGCGCTCGCGCAGCTCGAGCTCGACCTCGGGCTGGCCGCCGCGGAAGCGCTGCACGATCCCGGGCACGATCGACAACAGTGCCGAGCCGACGAAGTTGACCCGCAGCAGGCCCGACTGGCCGGTGTCGATCCGCCGGGCGGTGGCCACCGCGACGTCGAGCTCGGCCAGCATCAACCGGGCGTCGCGCAGGAACGCCTCGCCGGCCGGGGTCAGCTGCACCCGGCGGCGGCTGCGGGTCAGCAGGCTGACGCCGAGCTCCTCCTCCAGGCGGGCGATCTGCTGGCTGAGCGGGGGCTGGGAGATGTGCAGGCGGGCGGCGGCGCGCCGGAAGTGAAGCTCCTCGGCGACGGCGACGAAATAGCGCAGCTGGCGAAGCTCCATGGGCCTCTAGACGATGGCGGTGACGCGTCGTGGCTGTGATACGAAAATCAAATCAATAGACCTTAACTCGATATTGGACACGATCAAGCGCCGGATCTACCGTGTGGCCGGGTGTCGTACCTGTTGACATGCCCAAACTGCGGCGTCCGCGAGGTGACCGACTTCGGCTTCGGGGGTGAGATCTCGCCGCGCCCCAAGTCCCGGCCCAGCTTCCGGGAGCTGAACGCCTACAACTACTTCCGCCGCAACGTCGCCGGCGTCCAGCGCGAGTGGTGGTATCACCGCTCGGGGTGCCGGGCCTGGTTCATCGCCGAGCGCGACACCACCACCAACGAGGTCCTGTTCACGGCGCGCCCGGGGGAGGCACCGTGAATCGACGGCTGGCGCCCCAGCCCGGCGAGCGCATCGACCGCGGCAGCAAACTGTCGTTCACCTTCGACGGCAAGCGGGTCGAGGCCTACGAGGGCGACACGATCGGCTCGGCGCTGTACGCCGCCGGACGGCGCACGTTCGGCCGCAGCTTCAAGTACCATCGCCCCCGGGGGCTTATGTGTGTGTCGGGTTCGTGCCCGAACTGCATCTGCTCTGTGAACGGGGCGCCCGGTGCCCGGGCCTGCGTCGAGCCGGTGCGCGAGGGCCTCAAGGTCGAGCACATCAACGCCGTTCCGTCGCTCGAGTTCGACGTGATGCGCGCCACCGACATCGCCGGCGGCCCGTTCACCCCGCCCGGCTTCTACTACAAGACGTTCATCCGGCCACGCAGGTTCTGGCCGCTGTACGAGAAGATCCTGCGCAACGCCGCCGGGCTGGGCAAGCTCCGTCACGAGCAGCCCGAGCGCGAGTGGCGCACCGAGTACCGCCGCCGCCACGCCGACGTGCTGGTCGTCGGGGGCGGGATCGCGGGCCTGCAGGCGGCGATCGCCGCCGCCGAGCTGGGCGCCGACACCGTGCTCGCCGACGAGGGCCCCGAGCCGGGCGGCCAAGCGCTGATCGAGCCCGACGGCCACGCCGCCGCCGCCGAGCTGGTCCAGCGCGCCCGCACCGCCGGGGTCGAGATCCTCACCCGCGCCCCGGCGCTGGGTTACTTCGACGGACTGGTGCCGGTGTGGCAGGGCGACACCATGCACCAGATCCGGGCCCCGCGCCACGTGTTCGCCACCGGCTCGATCGAGCAGCCGCTCGTGTTCGCCGGCAACGACCTGCCGGGGGTGATGCTGGCCGGCGGGGCCCAGCGGCTGGCGGCGCTGTACGCCGTCCGGCCCGGCCAGCGCGCGGTGATCGCCACCACCTCAGACCGGGGCCTGAGCGCCGCCGCCGCGCTGCGGCAGGCCGGCGTGGAGATCGTGGCGGTGGCCGACCTGCGCCCGGCGCCGAGCGCGCTCGCTGCCGAGCTGCGCCGCGGCGGAGTGCCGGTGTTCGCCGGTCACACGGTCGTGCAGGCGAGCGGCGGCAAGGCCGTCTCGGACGCGGTCATCGCGCCGGTGAGCGGCGGCGACGAGCACACCTTCGGCTGCGACCTGGTCGTCGTCTCCGGCGGCGCCATCCCGGCCAGCTCGCTGCTGCTGCAGGCCGGGGCGCGCAGCGCCTACGACGCCGAGCGCGGCCACTTCGCGCTCGACGGCGAGCTGCCCGAGGGCCTGTACGCCGCCGGCGAGGTGACCGGCGCCGAAACCGCTGAGGCGGCGGCGATGTCCGGGGAGCTGGCCGGTCGCGACGCCGCCCACGCCCTCGGCCACGACTCAGACGAGTCGCGCGCGCGTGTGACGGAGCTGCGCGCCGAGCTCAGCGCCGCCGACCGGCCGGAGGTGGCGGTGGCGCCGCCGGTGAGCGGGTCCGGGCGCGGCAAGTGCTTTGCCTGCCTGTGCGAGGACGTGACCAGCAAGGACGTCCACCTCAGCATCGAAGAGGGCTATGACTCGATCGAACTGTCCAAGCGCTACACCACCGTCACCATGGGCCCGTGCCAGGGCCGCATGTGCCAGCTGCCGTCGGTGCGGCTGATGGCCCAGGAGACGGGGCAGAGCCTGGCCGAGGTCGGCACCACCACGGCGCGGCCGCCGTGGGTGTCGGTGCCGATGGGCATTCTCGGGGGCCGGCCGGTGGAGCCGGCCAAGCGCTCCTCCATCCACGGCCGCCACCGCGATCTGGGCGCGACCGTCAAGTGGGCCGGCGACTGGCGCCGCGCCTACGACTACGGCGACCCCGGGGGCGAGGCCCTGGCCGTCAACCAGGCCGCCGGGTTGATCGACGTCTCCACGCTGGGCAAGCTGGTGGTCAAGGGGCCCGACGCCGGCGACTTCCTGGACCGGCTGTACCCCAACCGGTTCTCGAACCTCAAGCCAGGGCGGATCCGGTACGGCGTGATCAGCTCCGACGCCGGGCGGATCGTCGACGACGGCACCATCTGCCGGATCGACGAGGAGACCTTCTACGTGACCACCACCTCGAGCGGGGCGGGGGCGGTGGAGGAGTGGTTCGCGTGGTGGCTGGCCGACTGGGGCCAGCAGGTCCACCTGACCGACCTGACCCAGGGGCTGGCGGCGGTCAACCTGGCCGGACCGCGGGCGCGGGAGATCATGGCCAAGGTCACCGACCTTGACTGCTCCAACGAGGCCTTCCCCTACCTCGATGGCCAGCAGGCCCGGATCGCCGGGGTCCAGTGCCTGATCCTGCGGATCGGGTTCGTGGGCGAGGTCGGCTACGAGATCCACTTCCCGGCCGCCTACGGCGAGCACCTGTGGGACGCGCTCATGACCGCCGGCGAGCCGCTGGGCCTGCGGCCGTTCGGCCTGGAGCCCCAGCGGATCCTGCGCCTGCAGAAGATGCACATCCTCGTCGGCCAGGACACCGACTCGGAGTCGACGCCGTTCGGCGCCGCCATGTCCTGGATCGTCAAGCTCGACAAGGAGCAGGACTTCATCGGCAAGTGGGCGCTCGAGCACTACGCCGACCGGCCCGCGGCCACGACGCTGGTCGGCTTCACGCTGCCCAACGGTGACGTGCCCACCGAGGGCGCGGTGGTGGTCGATGGCGGCGGCATCCCCGCCGGGCAGGTGACCAGCGCGCGGCACTCGCCGGTGCTGGGACGCACGATCGGGATGGCCTGGGTGCCGGAGGCGGTGGCCCACGACGGGGCCCGGATCACCATCTCCGACGAGGGCCGCCGGCTTGACGCCGAGATCCAGACCAAGCCGTTCTATGACCCCGACGGGGAGGTGCTGCGCTCGTGAACCTCGATTTTCTGACCCCGGCGGCGCAGGCCGGAGCCGACGGCGACAGCGCCCCGGTGGCGCGCTCGCCGATGGAGCGCAGCGCGGCCGCGGCCGGCGCCGGCTTCGAGGTCCGCGACGGCTGGAACGTGGCCGCGGGCTACGGGCGGGGCGCCGACAGCGAGGCGGCCACCGCAACCGAGACCGCCGGGTGGGCCGATATGTCGCACATCGCCAAGCTCGAGGTGCAGGGTTCCGGCGAGGCGATCGAAGCGGTCGCCGGCTTCCCACTCCCGTTCGGGACGGCCGTGCGGCAGGATGGCGCCTGGTGGTGCCGGTTGACGACGACCCGAGCGCTCGTCGTCGGCGCGCATCCGGCTCCGTCGATCCGCGAGCGGCTGAGCGCCGCGGACGGCGTCGACGTCGTCGACGTGACCACGAACTTCGCCGCGCTGACGATCGTCGGGCCGCTGGCGCGGGAGGTGTTCGCGCGCTTCAGCGCGATCGATCTGCGCCCACAGGTCACTCCGGCCGGCGCGCTGCGGCCAGGGTCGGTTGCCCGCCAACCGGGGATCGTGATCTGCGAGATCGAGGATCGCTACCTGTACCTGTTCGGGTGGGCCACCGGCGAATACGTGTGGTCGGTCGTCGCCGATTCCGGGCACCACCTGGGCGGCCGGCCGATCGGCGTCGACGCGCTCGCGAAGCTGCCAGGCCCTGAGCCCGCGCCGGAGCCGGCGCGTGCTTGACATCTTCCGCAAGCGGCGCATGTGGCGCCGGCGCCCCGAGCTCAAGAGCTCCTACGACGTGGTCATCGTCGGCGGCGGCTCGCACGGCCTGGCCACCGCGCACTACCTGCGCGAGCACGGGATCAGCGACGTCGCCATCCTGGAGAAGCGCTACATCGGCTCCGGCGCGGCGGGACGCAACACGACGATCCTGCGCTCCAACTACAAGACCCCGGAGGGCGCGCGCTTCTACGACGCCAGCGTCAAGCTGTACGAGGGGCTGTCGCAGGAGCTGAACTTCAACCTGCTGTTCTCGCAATGCGGCCACCTGACGCTGGCCCACTCCGATCGGGCCATGTTCGTGATGGCCAACCGGGCCGAGGTCAACCGGCTCAACGGGATCGATTCGCGGCTGATCTACCCGGACGAGATCAAGCGCCTGGCGCCGGCCATGCAGGTCGACAACCCCGACGCGATCTTCCCGATCATCGGCGCGCTGTATCACCCGCCGGGCGGGATCATCCGCCACGACGCGGTGGTGTGGGGCCTGGCCCGCAGCGCCGACCAGGGGGGCGCCGAGATCCACCAGGACACCGAGGTGCTGGGGATGGAGCGCTCGAACGGCCGGGTGACGAAGGTGAAGACCAACCGCGGGACCATCAACGCCGGTCAGGTGCTCAACTGCACCGCAGGCTGGTGCACCCTGATCAGCGACATGGCCGGGGTGCCGATGCCGATCACCACCCACATCCTGCAGGCGTGCGTGACCGAGCCGATGAAGCCGCTGCTGGACGTGGTCATCGTCTCCTCGCAGATGCACGTCTACCTCAGCCAGACCGACCGGGGAGAGTTTCTGATGGGGGCCGAGATCGAGCCGTGGACGACGTATCGCATGCAGGGGACGTTGAACTTCCTGCAGGACGTGAGCCGCCATGCCATGGAGCTGTTCCCGCAGCTGGAGCGGGCGCGACTGCTGCGCAGCTGGGCCGGGCTGTGCGACCTCAGCCCCGACTACAGCCCGATCCTCGGCAAGACCGAGGTCGAGAACTTCCACGTCAGCGCCGGCTGGGGCACCTACGGCTTCAAGGCAGCGCCGATCGTCGGCAAGACCCTGGCCGAGCTGGTGGCGACCGGGCGCCAGCCGGAGCTGATCGCTCCGTTCGCGCTCGAGCGCTTCTACGAGGACAAGCTCGTCTCCGAGCTCGCCGCCGCCGCCGTAAGTCACTGAAAGAGGGAAAGAGGACGACCATGAAGAGCAGCCTGGAGATCGCGCAGGAAGCCGTACTCGAGCCGATCGAGACGATCGCCTCCGCCGCCGGGCTGGAGCCCGACGAGATCGAGCCCTACGGCCGCTACAAGGCCAAGATCGCGCTGTCGGTCCTCGACCGCATGGCCGACCGGCCCGACGGCAAGCTGATCTGCGTCACCGGGATGACCCCGACCAAGGCCGGGGAGGGGAAGACGACCACGCTGGTCGGCCTCACCCAAGGCCTCGGCGTCATCGGCAAGAACCCGGTGGCGTGCCTGCGCGAGGCCTCGGTGGGCCCGGTGTTCGGGATCAAGGGCGGCGCCGCCGGCGGCGGGCTGACCCAGGTGGTGCCGATGGAGGACCTGAACCTCCACTTCACCGGCGACATCCACGCCATCGGCGCCGCCAACAATCTGCTGGCGGCGATGATCGACGCCTCCATCCTGCACGGCAACCCGCACAAGATCGACGCCCTGCGGATCGGCTGGCGGCGCGCGGTGGACATGAACGACCGCGCCCTGCGCCAGATCGCCGTCGGCCTCGGCGGGCGCGCCAACGGCTACCCGCGCGAGACCGGATTCGACATCACCGCAGCGTCCGAGGTGATGGCGATCATGGCGGTCGCCCGTGACCTTCAGGACCTACGCAAGCGAGTCGCGCGGATCACCGCCGCGTACTCGTTCGACGGCGCCAAGGCGATCACCGCCGAGGACCTCGGCGCGGCGGGGGCGATGACCGTGCTGCTCAAGGACGCGATCAAGCCCAACCTGGTCCAGACGCTCGAGGGCCAGCCGGTGCTCATGCACTGCGGGCCGTTCGCCAACATCGCCCACGGCAACAGCTCGCTGATCGCCGACCTGATCGGGATGAAGGTCGGCGACTACGTGGTCACCGAGTCCGGCTTCGGCTCCGACATGGGGATGGAGAAGTTCTTCGACATCGTCTGCCGGTTCGGCAAGCTGACTCCATCGGCGGCGGTGCTGGTCACAACCGTGCGCGCGATCAAGCACCACGCCGGACTCGATGACGATCCGCGGGCTGACCGCTCGGCGGCGCTTTACGCGATCGAGACCGGCTTCGCGAACGTTCGCCACCACCTGCAGACGATCAGCACGTTCGGGGTGCCCGCGGTCGTCGCCGTCAACCGCCGGCCGGGTGACACCAACGAGGAGGTCGAGCTGGTCAAGCGGCTGTCGCTCGAGGCCGGGGCGTTCGCCGCCGAGGTCAACGAGGGCTTCACCAAGGGCGGCGCCGGCGTCGCCGACCTGGCCAGCGCCGTCGTCGAGGCCTGCGAGCAGCCCAACACCTTCCACCAGCTCTACCAAGACGACGAGCCGATTCAGGACAAGATCGAGGCGATCGCCAAGAACGTGTATGGGGCCAGGGACGTCTACTACTACCCCGAGGCCGAGGCCAAGATCGGGCAGTTCACCCGCGAGGGGCTCGGCCACTTCCCGGTGTGCATGGCCAAGACGCACCTGAGTCTGTCGTCCGATCCGCAGCTGCTCAACGCGCCGGAGAACTTCACCCTGCCGGTCCGCGATATCCGTGCCTACACCGGCGCGGGCTGGCTGGTCCCGCTGTGCGGCGACATCGTGCAGATGCCGGGCCTGGGCAAGACGCCGGCGGCGCTGAACATCGACATCGACGAGAACGGGAGAACCGTCGGCTTGTTCTAAGCCGACCTCGGCCATGCAAGGGGCGCTGGCTGACCTCCCGGTGAGCGAACTGCTCGAGCGCGTGGCGGCCAGGACGCCGGCGCCCGGCGGTGGCAGTTCGGCGGCCATGGCCTGTGCCCTGGCCGCCGCTCTGGTCGAGATGGTGGCGCGGTTCGCGGACCCCGGCTCGCCGGCCGGCCCGGTGGCCGCGCGCGCCGCCGAGCTGCGCGCCGCGGCCCTGCAACTGGCCGAGGATGACCTGCAGGCCTACGGGCCGGTGCTGGAGGCCCTGCGGCTGCCCGCCTCGGAGCCCGACCGCGGCGAGCGGCTGGGCGTGGCGCTGGCGCGGGCGACCGAACCGCCCCTGGGCGTCGCCGAGGCCGGTGCAGAGCTGGCCGAGCTGGGAGTTGTGGCCGGCGGGTCGGGCAGTCCGCACCTGATTGGAGACGCGATCGCGGGCGTGCTGCTGGCCGCCGCCGCCAGCCGCGCGGCGGCTGAACTGGTGGCCATCAACCTGGCCGCCGAGGCCGGCGATCCGCGCCGTCAGCAGGCCCGCGAACTGGCCGATCGGGCGGCGCAGGCAGGCCGAGAAATTTTTGCTATTAGGAGGGATTGATCTTTGATCAAAACGGGCATAAACGCCACAACTCGAAGCAGAGAAATGACCGATAACCAGGAAAATACCGGGAAAAGCACCGATGCGCCGTTTGTACTCGATGTTCTCTCGCTCGGCACCCTCGGCAGCGTCGGCGCCGCCGTCCTCTCAGGCGGCGTCGCGCCAGCCCCGGGTCCAGGAGACCATCTGCGCGCCCAAGCCGGTGCGCAAGCGCTGCCTCAATGAGGCCGGCCACAAAGCAGTTCACTGATACCCCGCTCACGCTCAACCCGTGCGCTCCCCGGCTCCGCGGGGGCCGGGCCGATTCCCCTCCTTCGGCCCGGCCCTCGGAGTCCGTCTCCCACCTCGCCCAAAGTCATCCTCCGGACCGCCGGGACCGGCGGCCGCGGCTTGAGCGGTAAAATTGCTGCTTGCACCTATTGGTTCAAAAGAAGGAGAGGGAGATGCCCGCTCGGACACGACTGACCACTCCGCTCGTTCGTCGTGACGGAGAGCTTGTACCGGCATCCTGGGACGAGGCGCTCGACCGCGCCGCCGAGGGCCTGCGGCGCGCCCGTGCCGCCGAGGATCCCCGCCACGCGTTCGGGATCTTCTCGTGCTCGAAGTCGACCAACGAGATGAACTACCTGGCGCAGAAGTTCGCGCGCCAGGTGATGCGGCACCAACAACATCGACTCCTGCAACCGCACCTGACACGCTCCTAGCGTCGTCGGTCTGGCGACGGTCTTCGGTGCGGGCGGCGGAACGTCGTCCTACAAAGAGGTGGAGGAGACCGATCTGGTCGTGCTCTGGGGCTCGAACGCCCGCGAGACGCACCCGATCTTCTTCCACCACGTGCTCAAGGCGCTGCACCGCGGCGCCAAGCTGATACGCGTCGACCCGCGGCGGACGGCGTCGGCGAAGTGGGCCGACCTGCTGGCTCGGGATCGACGTCGGCACCGACTGCGCGCTGTCCAACGCCATCGCCCGCGAGATCATCCACGCCGGCCTGATCGACGAAGGCTTCATCGAACGCGCCACCACCGGCTACGAGGAGTACGCGCGCCTCGGTGGAGCCGTTCACCCTCGAGGAGGGCGAGCGCCTGACCGGGGTCCCGGCCGACGCCATCAAGCGAGCTGGCGCACGCCTACGGACGCGCCGACCGCGCCGTGATCTGCTGGACGCTGGGGATCACCGAGCATCACAACGCCGTCGACAACGTGCTGGCGCTGATCAACCTCGCGTCTGCTGACCGGTCACGTCGGCAAGTACGGCTCGGGACTGAACCCGCTGCGCGGGCAGAACAACGTCCAGGGCGGCGGCGACATGGGCGCGATCCCCAACAAGCTGTCGGGCTTTCAGGACATCGAGAAGGACGCCGGCGCCCGTGAGCGCTTCAAGACCGCCTGGGGCGTGGAGATCGACCCCCATTACGGCTGGCATCTGACCCAGATGTTCGAGGCAATGGAGCGCGGCGAGCTGCGCACCCTGTACGTGATCGGCGAGAACCCGGCTCAGTCGGAGGCCGACCAGACCAAGGCGCGCAAGCTGCTGTCGGGGCTGGACTGCCTGATCGTGCAGGACCTGGTTTTGACCAAGACCGCCGAGATGGCCGATGTGGTGTTCCCGGGATCGGCCTCGTGGGTGGAGGCGAGCGGCACCGTGACCAATTCCGAGCGGCGCGTGCAGCTGTGCCGCAAGGCGCTGGATCCGCCCGGTGAGGCCAGAGACGACAACTGGATCATCACCGAGCTGGCCAAGCGCATGGGCTACGACTGGGGCCCGCCGGTGGCCGAGGAGATCTGGGACGAGCTGCGCTCGCTGAGCCCGATGCACGCCGGAATGTCGTACGCACGGCTGGCCGAGAACGACGGCCTGCAGTGGCCGTGTCTCACCGAGGACGATCCCGGCTCGCAGTTCCTGCACGGACGGTTGTGGAAGGACCCGATCGAGGGGCCGCCGGCGCCGTTCAGCGTCACCCCGCACAGCCCGCCGGTCGAGGGACTCGACGATGAGTACCCGATGCGGCTGACCACCGGCCGGCGGCTGGAGTCCTACAACACGGGCGTCCAGAGTGGGGGCTACCGGTCACCGCTGCACCGCGGCGAGACGCTCGATCTGTCTCCGGAGGACGCGGTCGAGCTGGACCTGGAAGTGGGCGAGATCGCCCGGGTGTTCTCCCGCCGCGGCTCGGTGGAGGCGCCCGTCCGGATCGACCGCTCGCTGCGGCGCGGGCTGGCGTTCATGACCTTCCACTTCCCCGACCAGGTCGAGACCAACGTGCTGACCATCGATGCCACCGATCCCCGGTCGGGCACGGCCGAGTTCAAGGCGGCGGCGATCCGGGTCGAGAAGATCCCGGTCACCGAGGCGGCGGCGCGGACCGACGGCGTGCAGGAGCGCGAGCCGGTGACCGTCGGTGGCGGCGGCAACGGTGCGGGTGGCAACGGTGCGGGTGGCAACCGGGCCGCCGGCAACGGTGCCGGAAACGGCGCCGGCAAGTCCTCGCGGGAGACGGTCTGAATGGACCTCAGGCTGCTGCTCGCCGTCGCCACCGACGATGAGAAGGCAGCCGTCGACGCTCGGCTGGGACCGCCCGCCTCGGGTTGGGACGGGGGCACCGCACGACGAGCTGGTGGACGGGCGCATCGCTCACGGCGGCCATGAGGCCCGCGACCGGCGCCACCTGTTGCTGCCGGCGCTGCAGGCGGTGCAGGCCCGCGTCGGGTGGATCAGCCAGGGCGCGCTGAACTACATCTGCGAGCGGTTGACCGTGCCCCCGGCCGACGCCTACGGGGTGGCGACGTTCTACGGCCTGCTGTCGGTCAACCCGCGGCCGGAGCGGGTCCTGCACGTGTGCGAGGACATCGCCTGCAAGTGCCTGGGCTCCGATGACCTGATCGCGGCGCTGGAGAGCGGGTTCGGGCCCGAGGAGGAGGAGCGCGACGGCGCCGCCTGGCTGCGCGCCCCGTGCCTGGGCCAGTGCGACCGCGGCCCGGCGGCGATGCTGACCATCGCCGGTGAGTCGCCGACCGAGGATGTGCTGGCGCCGGCGACTGTCGAGGCGGCCGTGGCCGCGCTCGGCGGTGAGCGCCCGGAGCCGGTCGCCGACCCCGCAGGTCCGGCAGGCCGGCGAGCCCGGGCTGCAGCTGCTGGGGCGGGTCGGCTTGGTCGACCCGCGCAGCCTGCACGACTACCGCGCCGCCGGTGGCTACGAGGCGCTGCGCAAAGCGATCGAGATGGGGGCCTCGAAGGTGATCCGGGAGGTGAAGGACTCGGGGCTGATGGGACGCGGCGGCGCCGCCTTCCCTACCGGCGTCAAGTGGGAGGCGGTGGCCCAGCAGCCCGCTCGCCCGCACTATTTGATCTGCAACGCCGATGAGTCCGAGCCGGGGACGTTCAAGGATCGCGTCCTGCTGGAGGGCGATCCGTTCGCGATGATCGAGGCGATGACGATCGCCGCCTACGCCACCGGCTGCGAGCACGGCTACATCTACCTGCGCGGTGAGTACCCGGTGGCCCACGAGCGGCTGCACCACGCCATCGACGTCGCCCGCCACCACGGCTACCTGGGGCAGGACATCCTCGACCACGGCTTCGACTTCGACATCGAGATCCGCAGCGGCGCCGGCGCCTACATCTGCGGCGAGGAGACGGCGATCTTCAACTCGCTCGAGGGCTTCCGCGGCGAGCCACGCGCCAAGCCGCCGTTCCCGGTGGCGGTGGGGCTGTTCGGCAAGCCGACGGTGGTCAACAACGTCGAGACGCTCTACAACATCCTGGCGCTGATGCTGATGGGCGGGCCGGCGTTTGCACGGGTCGGCACCGAGAAGTCGACCGGCACCAAGCTGTTCTGCGTGTGCGGCAACGTCGCCCGGCCCGGCGTCTACGAGGTCCCGTTCGGCGCCACCCTGGGCGAGTTGCTCGACCTCGCCGGCGGGGTGGCCGGCGGCCGCGGGCTGCAGGGCGTGCTGCTGGGCGGCGCGGCGGGGTCGTTCGTGACCGGCGACCAGCTCGATCTGCCACTCACCTTCGAGTCCGTGCGCGATGCCGGCACCACGCTCGGCTCCGGCGTGGTGATGGTCTTCGACGAGACCGTATCGATGCCCGACATCCTGGTGCGGATCGCCGCCTTCTTCCGCGACGAGTCCTGCGGCCAGTGCACGCCGTGCCGGGTGGGGACCGTGCGCCAGGAGGAGGCGCTGGCCCGGTTGCGCTCCGGCGCGGTGCGCGGCTCGCTCGAGCAGGAGCTGGCCCTGCTGCGCGACGTCGGGGCGTGCATGCGCGACTCGTCGATCTGCGGGCTGGGCCAGACTGCGTGGAGTGCGGTGGGGTCGGCGATCGACCGGTTGGGCACGTTTTCCGAGCTGGAGGTGACGCGGTGAGCGCGAAGGTGATCGAGCTGAAGGTCAACGGCGACCGGCCGGCCAGCGGGCGGATGGTGGAGCTCAAGGTCGACGACCAGCCGGTGAGCGTGCCCGAGGGCTCGACGCTGCTCGACGCCTGCCGGGCGCTGGAGATCGACACCCCCACCCTGTGCTGGGGTGAGACGCTGTCGCCGGCCAATGCCTGCCGCGTGTGCATGGTCGAGCTGGAGGGGGCGCGGACGCTGGTACCGGCCTGCTCGCGGCGCGCCGAGGAGGGCATGTCGATCAAGACCGACTCCGAGCGGGTGCGGCTCAACCGGAAGATGGTGCTCGAGTTCCTGGCCTCGTCGGTGGACCTCTCGACCACCCCGGGGATCGACGTCTACCTGGAGCGCTACGGCGCCGAGCCCGAGCGCTATGGGCCCCCGGCGCCGCCGGATTCCAAGCGCGGTCTGCAGCAGGCCGGCCGCCACGAGATCCCCGACGGCCAGACCGCCGCCACCGTGGCCGGGCCGCCGAAGATCGACAACGAGCTGTACATGCGCGACTACTCCAAGTGCGTGCTCTGTTACAAGTGCGTCGACGCCTGCGGCGACCAGCACCAGAACACGTTCGCCATCACCGTGGCGGGGCGCGGCTTTGACGCCCACATCTCGACCGAGTACGCCAACCCGCTGCCCGAGTCCGCCTGCGTCTACTGCGGCAACTGCATCGCGGTGTGCCCGACCGGCGCGCTGATGCCGGTGTCCGAGTACGAGCTGCGCGAGGCGGGGGAGTGGGACGAGTCGCGCCAGACCCAGACCGAGACGATCTGCGCCTTCTGCGGGGTGGGCTGCAGCCTGACCCTGCACGTGCAGGACAACCGCATCGTCAAGGTCAGCTCGGAGGCCGACCACGACGTCACGCTCGGCAACCTGTGCATCAAGGGCCGGTTCGGGTTCGAGCACGTGCAGCCGCGCGAGCGGTAGCTGGGTTCGAGCTTCGAACTCGCAGACGTTCGAAGCAGGGCCAGGAGGGTGGGTGGTAGTTCGGCTCGGGGAGGTTGGTCGACCTGACACGCATATGGGTAACTCGCCAATCGACCGTAAGCCCTCGCGGCGCCGAGCCGCCACCGGACGGCTCCGCCCTGCAGTGGCGAGCCCCGCCGCCGCCAGGTCACTGGCGCGCCAGCCGCGGGCGGGAATAGGATTGCCGCGTCGATTGGCTTTGAACGGTGAGGAGAGGCTGAGATGGCAAGGGGTGCGTCGTCAAGGGGCCGGGAGAAGCCTTTGCAGCCGCCGGACGCCGTCTCAGAGGGGAATGCCGGGCGGCCCTCGCTGGTCGACGGGGCCGAGCTGGCGCTGCGCAACTGGCTGGCGCCGGGTCGCTACCGCCCCGGGGACCGGCTGCCCCCCGAGCACGAGGTGGCGGCCATGCTCGGCATCTCGCGGGGGACGCTGCGCAGCGCGCTGGGACGGCTGGAGGAGAGCGGTGAGATCGTGCGCCGCCAGGGCAGCGGGACGTTCGTGGGCCGGATGGCGGTCCCGACCGCCTTCGGCGAGCGCCTGGAGCGGCTGGAGCCGTACTCGTCGGTGGCCCAGCGGCGCGGCCTGGAGCTGACGGCTCGGGACCTGCGGATCGAGCGCCGCGCCGTCGGCGGCGAGGCCGCCGATGCGCTGGGGCTGGGGGCGAGCGAGAAGGCCACCGCCATAACGCGGACGCTGGTGGCCAGCGGCGAGCCGGCCGCGGTCATGTTCGACGTGGTCCACCCGGTGGTGGAGCTGCCCTCCGAGGCCCGCCTGCGAGCGGCGCTGGAGCGCGGCCAGATGGTTCTCGACGTGCTGATCGACCTCGGCGTCCCGGTCACCTTCGCGCGCACGCGGGTGATGCCGACGCTACTGACCGGGCGCGAGCGGGCCGGCAAGCAGCTCGGAATCCGCCGCACCACCGCGGGTCTCGAGCTCGAGGAGCTGATCTTCGCCGGGCGCGACGAGCGGGTTGCATACTCCCGTGACCTGTTCGCTCCGGGCGGGATCGAGGTGATGGTGATGCGCTCGCTCGACTCGCCCCGGCCGGCGCGGATCGCGGGCACGGGAGGAGCCGTGCGGCGGACGCAAACCGGGTGAGCGGCGCCTTGTCCCGGCGCCCGGTGGGCTCGGTGGCGCGAGCGGTGGCGCTGCTCGATGCTCTGGCCGAGAGCGACTCCGGGCTCGGGGTCAACGCGCTGGCCCGGCGGATCGGGGTCAACGCCAGCACCGCCTCGCGGCTGCTGGGCACGCTGCAGGACGCCGGCCTGGTCGAGCGCACCGGGACCGGGCCCTACCGACTCGGGCTGAGGCTGGTGGCGCTGTCTGACCGGGTCCTGGATCAGCTCGACGTGCGCGAGCGTGCCCGGCCCCTGCTGGCGCGGTTGGTGGCAGAGACCGGCGAGACTGCCACCCTCTCGGTCCCGGGGGGTGACGAGGCGATCACCGTCGACTTCGTGCCGGCGGCGTCGAGCGTGGTCAGCATGGCGCGGGTGGGGCGGCCCAGCGTGCCGCACGCGACCGCCGCCGGGAAGGTGATGCTGGCCTTCGGCGGCGGCTTGCCGCCGGATGCCAAGCTGGCCGCGTTCACCGAGCGCACAATCATCGACCCCGAGGCGCTGGCCGTTGAGCTGGCGGCGGTGCGGGAGCGCGGCTGGGCCGAGGCGTTGGGCGAGCGCGAGCCGGATCTGGGTGCGCTGGCGGCCCCGGTGTTCGGCCGTGGCGGCCAACTGGCGGCCATCCTGGGGATTCAGGGGCCGGTCTCACGGCTGTCGGCGGCGACCCGGCGCGCCCTGCGCGAGCCGCTGCTGGCCGCCGCCTCTGACCTCGGCCGGGCGCTCGGCGGCAGCCGTGACACGTCACCGTCTGGGTGATAGTTTGCCGCTGGGATCGGAGAACTCCAGGCGGGAGGGTATGGTGCGGTTCGGCGTTTTCGGTAAGAATGTGGCGCGGATCGTCGCGCTGTCGGCGGCGATGATCGTGTGCGCGCCATTGGCGTCGGCACAGGCAGCCAGCAGCGTGAGCGGATCGAGCGGTGGGTGGTCTCCCAGGGTGACTCCGTTCCGGCATGCCGTGACATCGGGTGAGAAACCCTCCGTCGGCACCTCCAACACGGCCTCGCCGTGGACTCCGCTGGCCCGCTCACCCGGGTTCGCTCCCGGAACGATGCTGCTGGAGAGTGACGGGACCGTGCTCGTGCATCGGGAGCCGGGCAATGCGGGCGGCACCACCGATTGGTATCGCCTCACCCCCGACAAGACCGGCAGCTATGTCAACGGAACCTGGAGCAAGATCGCCCGCGATGCCGGGCGGCTATGACCCGCTGTACTTCGCCTCGGCGATCCTGCCCGACGGGCGGATGATCGTCGAGGGCGGCGAGTACCTCGGCGCGACCGAGGCGTGGACGAACAAAGGGCGCGATCTACAGACCCGACGACCAACACCTGGAAGACGGTGGCACCGCCGAAGGGGTGGATGAACATCGGCGATGCCCAGAGCGACGTCCTTCCCAACGGCACCTTCATGCTGGCTCAGCCCTGCACCGAACTGCCTGTCGTCGAGCGGTGCGCTGAGCAAGGCGCAGGTGCTGCTCAACGCGTCGACGATGGCCTGGACGACCACCGGCACCGGTAAGGGCGACTTCAACGACGAGGAGGGCTGGAACCTCGAGCCCAGCGGACAGCTGCTGACGGTTGACACCTGGACCCCGCCCAAGACCGAGCTCTACACCCCGAGCACCGGGGCGTGGGGGAGCGCCGGCAATACGGCGAACCAGGTGGTCAACAATCCGGCGGTGGAGATCGGACCGCAGGTGGTGATGCCCGGCGGCAACACGCTGGTGATCGGAGCGGGCACCGCGGCGGCACCGCCGCAGGGCTCGACCGCGTGCAGCGTCAAGACAGCCGCCAACACCGCGCTCTACCACTACAAGGCGGGCACGGTGGGCACGTGGACCGCAGGACCGAAGATCCCCGCCATCGGCGGCGCCCAGTTCGACAGCGCCGACGGCCCGGGCACGGTCCTGCCCGACGGCAACATCCTGTTCGACGTCAGCCGCTGCGTGTACCTGGCCCCGACCCACTTCTTCCTCTACAACCGAACCGCCAACACGCTGACCCAGGTGGCCGATACCCCGAACGCTCCCAACGACTCGACCTACTACACGCGGATGCTGGCGCTGCCCAACGGGCAGGTGCTGTTCAACGACGGCAGCAGCACCATGGACGTCTACACCGCCGGTGGCACGCCGCAGGCAGGCTGGAAGCCGACGATCACCTCGGTCCCGGCCACGGTCGCGCCCGGCTCGACATACACCCTGTCGGGCAAGCAGCTCGCCGGCCTGAGTCAGGGCGCCGCCTACGGCGACGACGTTCAGGACAACACCAACTTCCCGCTGGTGCGGATCACCAACAACGCCAGCGGCGTGGTGACCTACGCCCGGACGACCGCCTGGAGCTCGGTGTCGATCAACTCGGGCACCGCCTCCACGACCAAGTTCACCGTGCCGGCGGGAACGCCGGCGGGGGCGAGCACGATCGTGGCCGTGGCCAACGGGATCGCCTCGGCGGCCAAGGCGATCACGGTGTCGTAACCGTCAGCTCCACGGGTACGGGCTGTGGGAGACCGGGTGCAGGTCCCCGGTGGCGAAGCGCTCGTAGCGGAACGGATGCAGCAGCGAGGAATGCTCGCCGGTCAGCACCCGGGCGATCTCGCGGCCGACGGCGATCATCTTGTAGCCGTGGTTTGAGTCGGCGGCCACGAACACGTTCGGGCGCATGTAGTCGAACACCGGGAAGTTGTCGACGGTGAAGGCGCCGACCCCGCCCGAGCGGGCCTGGACATAGCGCTGGCGGGCGCCCTCGAAGCGCCCCAGGCAGTGCGACAGCGACGCCGACCACATGTCCGGGAACTCGGGATCGACGGTGCCGGTGGGGTAGGGGTCGACCTGGAAGGTGTTGCCCAGCCTGAGCGGCTGGGCACCGCCCTGGACGGTCGCACGGTCGGGCTTGAAGTAGACGCCCCACGGCACCTCGGTGATCAGCTCGCCGCCGTCGGCGCGCAGAGGCTGGTCGGAGTCGACGTGCAGTACCGGCGAGGGCCGCCCGTCGTCAGTGACGAACCTGGCCGGATCGAAGTCGATTTCGCCCTCCTGCAGGTACCAGTAGGTCCACATCGGCTGATCGGTCGCCACCGTGCCGTCGGGCTGGCGGACGTCGAGGTGATCCGGCAGGCCAAGCGCGCTCCACAGCGACGCGATCCACGGCCCGACCGCGACCACCACCTGCTCGACGGCGATGTCGCCGGCGCTGGTCTGCACGTTGGTCACCGCCCCGGAGGCATCGGAGGTGAAACCAGTTACCTCGACTCCGGTCACGATCTCCGCGCCGGCCTCCCGGGCCTTGGCGGCCAGGCCCTGCATCGACTCCTGGTTGAAAGCAAAGCCGCCGGCGCGCTCGTGCAGACAGACGGTCAGCCCGGGAGCGCGCCAATCGCCGTACAGCGAGCGCATGTGGCGGGTGACCTCCTCCTCGCCGACGTACAGATCCGACGGGTAGCCGATCCGCTGCTGGCGCTCGTAGACGGCGGTGAGGTCGCTCTCCTGGGCCGGTGGGCCCAGGGCGACGTAGCCGCTGGGGTGGTAATGCAGCGCCTCGGGGTCTGACTCCCACACCTCCACGCACGCCGCCATCAGCTCCGACATGGCGGGCTGGAAATAGTTGTTGCGGATCACGCCGCAGGCGATCCCGGAGGCGCCGGCCCCGACCGCGGTCTTGTCGAGAACCAGCGCCGGCTGACCCTGGCGGGCCAGGTGCCAGGCGGTGGACAGGCCGTGGACGCCGGCTCCGATCACCAGCGTCGGGGCGGAGGGGGGGAGGCGGTCGGACATGGGGCGGCTCCTGGCGGGACGGGTAGCGCGGCGGTGGAGAAGGCTCTATGATGATACGCCGTTGCCAGTAGCGCAATGCTAATGGCAAGAACGCAATAGCATAGCGTGTGACACCCGGCCGCAGTGGCTGTCGTCAGCTTGCCTTGCCCTCGGGCAGTTGGTATAACGCGACCTGTACCAATTTGTTCAGTCCGGGGCGCGCGCGAAGGCCATTTCTCTCGCCGCGTGCGATAGCGAGGAGAGGAGTGGAGATGGCGACAGCAGCGGAAGGCAGCGCCGAGAAGCCGCAGCTCGGTGGCACGGTTCAGACCGTGCTCTCCTCGCCGCGAATCGAGCCGGCGCCGGCCACGCTGGAGGAGGCTCGTAACGCGCCCGGACGCCGCGAGAAAATCGAGGCGCTGACCCGCCGCATCGAGGAGGAGGGCATCGAGTACGTCTTCTTCCAGCAGGTGTCGATCACCGGCCGCGTGATGGGCAAGGGCGTCGTCTCCACGTTCTTCGCGCAGGTGGCCGAGCGCGGCTACCAGCTGGTCTATGGCGCGGTGGCCAACCTGTTCACCGACCGGCACGGCAACTACATCGGCTTCGGCCCGGAGGAGTCAGAGCTTGCCGCCGTGGCCGACCTCGACACCTTCGCCGTGCTGCCGTGGGACTCGCGGGTGGCCCGCGTCTACTGCGATTGCTACGACACCGAGACCGGCGAGCTGCTGGACGCCGACCCGCGCCAGAACCTCAAGCGCATCGCCCACGACTTCGAGCAGGAGCTGGGCTATCAGTTCCTGATCGGCATCGAGCCCGAGATGATGTGGCTCAAGCGCCCCGAGCCGGGCCAGGAGCCCGAGGGCGTGACCAAGCCCTACTGCTACCACATCCACCAGTTCGAGCAGCTGCGACCGGTGCTGCTCGACGTGGTCGAGTACGGCCAGGCGCTCGGCCTGGACATGAGCTACGGCGACCACGAGGACGCCCCCGGCCAGCTGGAGCTCAACTTCCGCTTCGACCGGCCGCTGCGTACCGCCGACAACATCACCACCTACCGCCAGGTGTGCGCGGCGGTGGGGCGCAAGCACGATCTGCTGCCGTCGTTCATGCCCAAGCCGTTCACCGGCGTGTCGGCCAACGGCCACCACCACCACTTCACCCTGATGGACGACGAGGGCAACAACGTCTTCCACGATCCCGACGGTCCGGCTCAGCTGTCGCAGTTCGCCCGCCACTTCCTCGGCGGGATGCTCGAGCACTTCCCGGCGCTGATGTGCGTCGGCAACCCGACCGTCAACTCCTACTGCCGCATGTGGGACACCGGCTTCTGGGCCCCGATCTACAAGAACTGGGGCTGGCAGAACCGGACCACCACCGTGCGGGTGGCCTCCGGCGGGCGCTTCGAGTACCGCGGGGTCGACTCCTCGTGCAACCCGTACCTGACCGTGGCCACGCTGCTGCGCGCGGGGCTCGACGGCGTGCGGCGCGAGCTCGATCCGGGGCCGCCCCAGCAGGGCAACACCTACGACCTGCTGCAGGAGGGTCAGGAGATCGAGAAGGTGCCCGACAGCCTCGGCGCGGCGCTGGACGCGCTGGCCGTCGACGAGGTGGTCCGCAGCGCGATGCCGGGCCGGCTCTACAAGGTCTTCAACCACTACAAGCGCGACGAGTGGGAGCGCTACCTCGCCGCCGTCACCGACTGGGAGCGCGACGAGTACCTGGAGGTCCTGCCCTGATGTGCGGAATCGCTGGGATCATCTACAAGAACGGCAACGGTGCGCACCGGATCGGCCGCGACATGACCAGCATGTTGCAGTCGATGAAGCACCGCGGCCCCGACTCGACCGGGTACGCGCTGTACCACGCGCCCAGCCAAGAGCTGACCGTCCGGATCAACCTGGCCGAGTCGACCACCCCGCGGGACCTGGACTTCGCCGACGACGTCCGGCGCCGCCGGCGTGAGGTCGAGGCCCGGCTGCGGGCCGCGGGCGCCGACATCAAGGGCACCGAGGACGTCAACGACTACACGTTCAGCGCCACGGTCGTCTACCACGGCGACCTCAAGACGCCTGGCCGACCACGTCGAGTCGGTGCCCGCACACCGAGGTGCTGTCGCTCGGCCACGCGCTGGAGATCGTCAAGGACCTCGGCGACGCCCGAACGGTCTCGACGCTCTATGGCCTCGACGACTACTTCGGCTCGCACGGCATCGGCCACGTGCGGATGGCCACCGAGTCAGACGTCGACATCGCCAACGCCCACCCCTACTGGGCCTACCCGTTCTCCGACGTGGCGGTGGTGCACAACGGGCAGCTGACCAACTACCACCAGTGGCGCCGGCGGCTGGAGTCCCACGGGCACCGCTTCGCCTCGATGTGCGACTCGGAGATCATCGCCGTCTACCTCGCCGACCGGATGGCCAACGGGGACTCGCTGGAGGACGCGATGCATCAGAGCCTCGAGGACCTCGACGGCGTGTTCACCTACATCTGCGTATCCGAGGACGCGCTGGGCATGGCCAAGGACGAGCTTGCCGCCAAGCCCCTGGTCCTCTACGAGGGCGACGACATGGTGGCGCTGGCCTCCGAGGAGATGGCCATCCGGGCGGTGATCGATCGCGAGATCGAGACCTATGACCCCTACGAGAGCACGGTGATGGTATGGACACGGTGACCTCTGCTTCAGGGCAGCAGGAGGAGCCCCTGTTCGACGCGCGGGGGCTGGTCGAGCTCAACGCCCGCGTGCCGCGGGTATCGGAGATCGACGGCGAGAAGGCGAGCTTCGACGCCCGCGACCTGACCACGCGACAGATCAACCTCGAGCTGCGCTGGCTGCTCTACGAGCAGGGTGTGCACGAGGTGACGGTGCTCAACCCCGCCGCCCGCCACTCGCTGGGCGCCGGCCTGCTGACCCGCTGCCGGATCAGCTTCGGCGGCAGCCTGGGCTACTTCGCGCTCGGGATGATCGACGGTCCCGAGGTCCACATCGCCGGCCGCGTGGGCTGGTCGGCGTGCGAGAACATGATGTCGGGCGTGGTGGTGATCGAGTCCAACGCCGGCTCGCTGACCGGCGCCGCCATCCGCGGCGGCGACCTGGTGGTCAAGGGCCAGGTGGGAGCGCGCACCGGCATCGATCAGAAGGGGGGCACGATCATCGCGCTCGGCGACGCCGGCTCGATGACCGGGTTCATGATGCAGCGCGGGCGCCAGATCATCTGCGGCAACGTCGGTCCCGGGCTCGGGCGACTCCATGTACGACGGCGTGCTCTACGTCGGCGGCAAGGTCAAGTCGCTGGGCATCGACTGCGTGGAGGGGGAGTGGACCGACGCCGACACCGAGCTGATCGAGCGCAAGTTCCGCATCTACGGGCTCGGCTCCCCGCCGGCCTTTCAGAAGTTCGTCTGTGGCAAGAAGCTCTACAACTACGACTCGCTTGAGCCCTCCGAGCGCAAGCTCGTCCTCTAACTGGCGGAGGTGATCGAAAGTGGCTGACGAGAACGCACCCTCGGCCCGCAACGTACTCGGGCACTCGCGCATCTTCACCCCCGAGGTGATCGACGACATCCACGTCAAGTCCGAGCTCGGGCGCTACCGGATGCGCGGCTTCTCGATGTTCAAGAAGATCCCGCACTGGGACGAGCTGATGTTCATGCCCGGGACGCTGACCCGGTTCGTGATCGAGGGCTACCGGGAGAAGTGCCTGACCAAGACCGTCCTGGGCGCGCGCTTCGCCGCCAAGCCGATCGAGCTCGACATCCCGGTCTACATCACCGGGATGAGCTTCGGAGCGCTGTCGCTGGAGGCCAAGATGGCGCTGGCCAAGGGCGCCTCGATGGCCGGCACCGCCACCTGCTCGGGCGAGGGGGGCATGATCCCGCCCGAGCGCGATCTGTCGACCAAGTGGTACTACCAGGTGATCCAGAGCCGGTACGGGTTCAACCCGCACCACCTGATGCTCGCCGACGGGGTCGAGTTCTTCATCGGCCAGGGCTGCAAGGTCGGGCTCGGCGGCCATCTGATGGGCCAGAAGGTGACCGAGCAGGTGGCCGAGATGCGCTCGCTGCCGGCCGGGATCGATCAGCGCTCGCCGGCGCGCCACCCGGACTGGCTGGGGCCCGACGACCTGTCGCTGAAGATCCAGGAGGTCCGCGAGGCCACCAACTACGAGGTCCCGATCCAGCTCAAGCTGGGCGCCGCCCGCGTCTACGACGACGTCCGCATGGCCGCCAAGTGCGGCCCGGACATCATCTACCTCGACGGGGCCGAGGGCGGCACCGGGGCCGGTCCGCACACCGCCGCCGAGGAGACCGGAATCCCGCTGATGGCGGCGATCCCGGAGGCCCGGCGCGCGCTGGAGGACGTCGGGCTGGCCGACGAGATCGACCTGGTGGTCGCGGGCGGGATCCGCAACGGCGGCGACGTGGCCAAGTGCCTGGCGCTCGGCGCCGACGCGATCGCGCTCGGCCACTCGGCGCTGATGGCGCTGAACTGCAACAAGGAGATCCCGGGGGTCACCGACTACGAGGGGACGATCGGAGTCCCCGCCGGCCAGCTGCTACCACTGCCACACCGGCCGCTGCCCGGTGGGGATCACCACCCAGGATCCCGAGCTGCGCAAGCGGCTGGTCGTCGACGAGGCCGCCAACCGCGTCTACAACTTCCTGCACACCCTGACCCTGGAATGCCAGATGCTGGCCCGGGCGTGCGGGAAGACCGACGTGCACTCGCTGGAGCCCGAGGACCTGTGCGCGCTGACCGTCGAGGCCTCGGCGATGGCGCGGGTGCCGCTGGCCGGTACCGACTACATCCCCGGCGTCTCCGAGGAGCGAACGCTGGCCCGGATCGAGCGTCTGCTCGAACGCCACATCGAGAACCCGATCGACTATCTGGCCGCCGAACAGCAGGCCGGCGTCGGGTCCGGAGGTCAGTCATGAGCGATGTGCGCCAGCTTCCCGGCGAGCCCCAGAAGATGTTCGCCATCGACGCCGAGTACCTGTCAGGCAAGCGCTTTCCCTACCAGGAGGACATGAGCCTGGTGCAGGACATCGACCTGGTCGCGGCCACCCCCGGTGAAGACATCAACTGGCTCGAGGACGTCACCCTGCTGGAGGAGGAGGGCGTTCCGGCCGTGTTTGACCGCTACTCCAACTCGTTCATCAAGATCTACTTCGAGATCCCCGCCGGACGCGAGGACGAGATCGCCCGCAAGGTCCTGATCAAGCACCTGCAGGACGGCAACTCCTACGGGATCATGCTCAAGGAGCGCTACTGCAAGTTCCTGCAGCCCGAGCTGGGCCCGTGGGTGCAGCGTTCACGGACCGTCGGCACCGATTAGAAGCCGGCAGTGCTCGAGGGCTGGGAACCGCCCGCCCACTGAGTCCGGGGGTACCGGTCCATGCGGAGTTGGTGGCTGGCCGAGGCCGGCGCGCTGAGAGCCGGCGCCGTTGAGGCCGGCGCCGGAGGCGGCGCGACCGGAGGCGAACCGACCCGGGGCCGGCCCTGCAAGGCGATCAGCGCGCCGACGTCTGCATCGTGGGGGGCGGCTTCACCGGTCTGTGGACAGCGCTGCGGATCCTGGAGCAGGCGCCGGGAACCGAGGTGGCGATCGTCGAGGCCGACATCTGCGGCGGCGGCGCGAGCGGGCGCAACGGCGGCTTTGCCATGTCGTTCTGGCATCACTTCCAGGGCCTGGAGGCGGCCTGCGGCAGCGCCGAGGCGCTGCGCCTGGCCCGGGCGTCCTGTGACGCGCTGGTGCAGATCGGGTCGTTCTGCGAGGAGCACGGCATCGACGCCGGCTATCGCCACGACGGCTGGTTGTGGACGGCGACCAACGAGTCCCAGCTCGGGTCCTGGGAGAGCACGGTGGCGGCGACCGCGCGGCACGGCGAGGCGCCGTTCGTCGCCGTCGAGTCGGCTCAGCTGGCAGAGCGCACCGGTTCGGCGAGCGCACATCGCTGGAGTGTTCGAGCCCACGTCGGCCACGGTCCAGCCCGCGCTGCTCGCGCGCGGCCTGCTGCGCGTGGCGCGCGAGCGCGGCGCCACCGTGTTCGAGGGGTCTCCGATGGTGGCGCTCGAGCGCGGCACGCCACCGGTGGTTCGCACTCCCGGTGGCAGCGTGACCGCCGACCGGGTCGTGCTGGCCCTGAACGCCTGGGCCGGTCAGGTGCGCGAGCTGCGGCGGGCGTTCGTGGTCGTCTCCAGCGACATCGTGATCAGCCCGCCGGTGCCGGAGGGGCTGCGAGCGCAGCGGCTGGAACAACGGCACCAGCATCTCGGATTCGCGTCTGCTGGTCCACTACTACCGCACCACGACCGACGGGCGAATCGCGCTGGGCCAGGGAGGCGGCCGCCTCGGCTACGGAGCCCGCATCGGGGCGTTGTTCAGCGGGACGATCGCCGATCGAGGGCGAGATCGCCGCGTGGCTGCGGTCGCTGTATCCGTTCGCCGGTGACCAGCCGGCGGCGAGCTGGACCGGCCCGATCGACCGCACGCTCGACGGCCTGCCGTTCTTCACCACGCTGGGACGTCCCGACCTCGTGTGCGGGGCCGGCTACTCGGGAAACGGCGTGGGACCGTCGGTGCTGGGAGGCCGGATCCTGGCGTCGCTGGCGCTCGGGCTCGACGACGAGTGGTCGCGGTGCGGGCTCGTCCGTGAGCCGCCGCGGGGCCTCCCTCCCGAGCCGGCCCGCTACCTGGGCGGGCGGATGGTGCGGGCCGCGGTCGCCCGCAAGGAGCGCGCTCAGGACGATGGCCGCAGGGTGTCAGCCATCGACCAGGCGCTGGCCGGACTGGCCCCGGCCGGACTGGTGCCGCTGGAGTAACTGGCCCGGCGGCGAGCAGTGCAAGTTTGTCGCGAAATGCCCAAGGTCAACTCCCCAGTCGACCCGGGAGATGCGCAGGGGCTCCACGAATCGACCGGCTAACCGCGGCGGCGCCTCCCCGGGCCCGGGCCGCGTTCGATCACGTAGGCGCCGAGCGGGTAGGTCCGATAGCGCGGGCGCGGGAGCTTCTCCATCGGTGACGAAGCCCGGCGGCGCGTTGATCACGTCCGGGATCCGGTTGACCAGCTGCGTGACCGTGGTCATCGCCGTCGGCACCGCGGGGTTTGAGAGGTGCAGCTCGGGCTCGCCGGTGAACGTCCAGTCGTTGATGTCGGCCTCGCCCTCCAGGTACAGGCGCCCGGTCATCTCGAAGGTGAGCGTGATCCCCTGTTCGGTGGACACCGTGTCGACGTCGGTGAACCCGATCACCCGGCCCGGGCTCGACGGTCAGGTCCGAGCGACTTGGACGACACCGGCTGGGTGGCCACCTCGGGACGCGTCGTGCTCGACTGCTCGGTCACCGTCACCCCGAGGTCGTCGACCAGCGCGCCGAGCGTGTTCTTGCCGAAGCTCGGCGGCCGGGCCGTCTCGGCCAGCCACTTGTCGAAGTCCTCGACGGTGGTGTCGACGCGCTGGTCCTTGGCCACCTCGGGGCCGAAGTCGTCGACGTTCCAGCTGGCCTTGCCGGTCACCGTCTCGAGCCGGTGCGAGGTGGCCATGACCATGCTGACGAGATTGACCCAGTAGACGTCCTGATGGCCGGTGCCGGTGATGGTGACGCCGTTGCGCCGGGCCAAGCGTGTCGAGCTCGGCGGTCTGCATCGGCGACGTGTTCCAGGGATACAGCGCCTCCTCGGAGATCGTCACCGCGTTGACCGCCGTGCTCGGCGCACCGCCGCAGGTGCTCGTACATGTCGCTCATGTAGCTGGCCACCGAGATCACGGCGATGTCGGCCTGCCGCGTGGACAGCACCCGCTCGGGATCGTCCTCGACCAGCACCCCGGTCTCGCTAGCCCAGTCCGGCGACGTCGCCGAGGTCGCGACCGACCTTCTCCGGGCTGCGCGCCAGAGCGCCGACGATGTCGACGCCCTTCTCGAGCATCAGTCTCGTCGCGATCGAGTTCATCGCGCCGACGCCGTAGACGACCGCCTTGATCCGCCTCATACCGCTCTCCTTTGCTCGGCGGCAACCATATTTCGGGACAAAACCGGCCGCAGCATAAACCGGGCGTCAAGCGCATCGAGCAAACTCGACCCCTCGACGACCTCCAACGCCCGCAGGGCGAGCCACAGGTCGACCACGTCCTTGGTGCGCGACAGGCTCGGCGAGCGGTCAGCTCCTCGATCCTGCGCACGCGGTAGACCAGCGTCTGGCGGTGGATGAACAGCTCCGCGGCGGTCGGGTTCGGCGAGCGGTTGTTGCGCAACAGCACGGCCAGCGTGCGCACGAGCTCCGTCTGGTGAGCGCGGTCGTACTCGCACCAGGCGGCCGAGCACGTGGTCGACCAAGCTCCTCGGATCGCTCGAGGGCAAACCCCCACGCCGCCGGCTCGTCCTCGCCGTAGCGGACGACCCGCGTGGCGCGTCCGTGGCGCCGTGCAGCGCCCAGCGCGCCTCGCGGGCAGCTGTCGGGAGCCGCCTCGGGCGCGGTGACGGTGGCGCTCAGGCCGACCGCGCAGCTCGCCGCCACGCCTCGACCAGCAGCCGCCGTGACCGGACGTCGTCGTCGCGGATCAGGGCCAGCGCCAACCGTGGTCGCTGGTCGCCGGCCCGCAGCAGATGCGGCACGCCGCGGGCGTAACAGCTCCTGATGCAGTCGAGCCACGTCCGCCGGCCGGCACGTCCCGACCACGCCGCCAGCGACCAGACGCCGGCCGGCCAGCCCGGCGGCGGCGCAGCCGCAGTTCTGGCGTCGGCGCTCGCGTCGAGCCGCGGCCGGCGAGCAGCTCGCCCGAGCAACTCGGCGCCCGCGCGGCTCAGCGACGTCGCGCTCGGAGGCGAGCTTCTCGAGCTCGAGCGCGGCGACCGTCGGAGACGTGCTGGAGCACGCTCAGCTCGGGCACGGACTCGGTGAAGCGGCTGGCCATCAGGGCGGCGGGACGGCGCGAGGGCACCGGGCACGGCGAGCGCGGCGCTGGCCGACGAGGTCGAGGCGCAGGATCGCCGGGAGGTGGCCCGGCGCAGCGCTCGAGCGTGTCGCGCAGGACGTCACGGACCGTGCGGCGGCGGCGGCGCGCCGGGCGCGAACGCAGTTGCGCCAGGCGGCCACGTCGAGCACCTCGAGGCGGCACCCCAGCTCGGCGCCGAGGTCGTCGAACAGCGACGACGGCGTCGCGACGCCTCGATCGTCGCCGTGCGCAGCGACTCGTAGATGCGCGCCGTCTTCATGCAGGCGGCGGCCGCTCCGCGACGTCGGTCCGCGACTCGGCCACGACCCGCGCCACCGCGGCGAACGGCACCTCGTACGGCGGTCAGCAGGATCGGCAGCGCCCGCCGCTCCGAGGCCGCGACCATCGCCGCGGAGATCGCCGGCGCCGCCGACGTCCTCGCCGACGGCGATCGCGCTGATGCCGGCGTCGGCCAGACGGTCGACGTAGCCGCGCCTGCTCGTCGGGATCGGCCGGCACCCCGATGCCCGTTGGTCATCAGCATGTCGAACGGCTCGAGCCAATGCCACGGGTCGGGCATCTCGCACGAGTGCGCCCAGTTGATCACCTGCTCGCCCCCGGCTCGGCCGGCAGTGAAAGCGGGTGCCGAGGTGCGGCGTCTCGACGAGTTGCCTGACGGTGATCGCCACCGTCCGTCTCATACCACTGTATGAGGGCTATGTGCCAACTTCATCGAGACTGCGGAATTGCGCGCGACGCGCCGGGCGCGCGGACAATCGGCTCGATGCGCGTCGTGCTCGTCGGCGGAGCCGGCGAGGTCGGGGCCGAGGTGGCCCGCGACCTCGCGCACGTCGCCGGAGATCGAGTCGCTCGTGATCGCCGACGTCGATCGAGGACGCGCGCCGCCGCCATGCTCGCGCGCGGAGCGTCAGCATCCGGGAGTCGAGCGCCTGCCGGACTCGACGTCCACGACCGCGAGTCGGCGCTCGCAGTCGCTCGACGGGCGCCGAACGTGCTGATGAACTGCACCAGCTTCACGCTGTTCGACGCGGTGCTCGACGCTGGCCGTCGGCGGCGCGCGGTCGACTACGCGGATCTGATCTCCGAGCCGACGACGAGCGCCAGCGCGCGCGGCCGAGCGAGGCCGGGATCACCGCCATCTCCGGCCTGGGCGCCTCGCCCGGGCTCTCCAACGTGCTGGTCCGCCATGCCGCCGACGCAGTTCGACGAACTGCACGACGTCGAGATCTCGTGGATCAGCTCGCGCACGGTCGCGCCCACGCCGGGGCTGCTCGACACGATCCTCTGGGAAGCTGTCGGAGGACTGCGCGACGCGCCGCTACTACCGCGACGGCCGCCACCACCGCGCGGCGTTTCTCGAGGGCTCGCGGATGCGTCGACTTCGCGGCGCCGGTCGGCCGCCAGTTCGTCTACTACGTGCCCCACCCCGAGGTCACGACGCTTCCCGCGTCATTTCCCGACGCTGCGACAGCTGCGCCGTCCGGGGCAGCTGGCGGCCCGAGCTCATGCAGGACATGCGCGTGCTCGCAGCGCTACGGCCTGCTGCGCCGGGCCGGCGCTGGACGCGACCAAGCGGGCGATCTGGGAGCGCTGGGCGGGAGCGCGCGACGGCGACGCCGTGGATGCTGTACGTCAACGTCGAGGCCAGTCGGTAGCTCGCGACGGAGACGCGTCGTCAGGCGCACCTATAACGTGAGCCACCCAGCGCGACTGGGGGGAGCAGGGCGTGGCCCGGATGACCGGGCATCACCGGCCGCGGTCGGCGCGCAGCTCCTCGCCCGCCATGGCCGCACCGCGACCGGGCTTCGTCGACCCCGAGGAGTACTACGAGCCGCTCGAGTTCCTGTGCCGAGCTCGAGCGGCGCGGCGGCATCGTCGTGAATGCGACGAGGCGGACCGGTGGCGGGCGCAGCCAGCCAGCAACAGCCTGAGTGCACTAGGAGGAGACGTCTGATGGAGCAGCCTGTTCATCGGCGGCGAATACGTCGACAGCACCGTCGAGCGAAGTGCATCGAGGTCGAGAACCCGGCCACCGAGGAGGTGATCGCCGAGGTGCCCGACGCCGACGCCGCCGACGTCGACCGCGTCGTCGAGGCCGCCCGCCGCGCCCAGCGCCAATGGCGTCTGGTCGACGGTCTCGAGCGGGCCGGGCTGCTGCACCAGTGCGCGCGAGCGGCTCGAGGCAGCACGCCGACGAGCTCGCGGTCCTGCTCACACGCGAGGGCGGCAAGACGCTCAAGGAGAACCGCGACGAGATCGACTGGAGCGTGACCGCCTTCCGGCACCTGGGCGAGGTCGCCCGGGCTAGTCGCGCGGCCGCGTGGCCGGAGCGACGAAGCCGGGCCAGCTCGAACTTCGTGCTCAACGAGCCGCTCGGGGTCGTCGTTCACATCCTGCCGTTCAACTACCCGATCGTGCTGATGGCCTGGCAGGTGGCCGCCGCGCTGGCCGCCGGTAACGCCTGCATCGTCAAGCCCAGCGAGCAGACGCCGCTGGCCACCCTGCGCCTCGGCGAGGTGTTCTCGACCACCTGCCCGCCGGCGTCTGTTCAACGTGGTCACCGCCACCGGGCGGCGGCGCCGCGCACGCCTCGTCGAGCATCCGGGCACCGACATGATCGCGTTCACCGGGCTCGGTGGCGGTCGGCTCGCGGATCATGGCGGCGGCCGCGCCGCGGATCAAGAAGCTCCTGCTCGAGCTCGGCGGCTCGGATCCGTTCATCGTCCTCGGCGACGCCAAGCTCGACGTGGCCGCGCGGGGCGGGGTGTTCGCCGCCTTCCTCAACGCCGGCCAGGTGTGCACCTCGGCCGAGCGGTTCTTCATCGAGGACCCGATCTACGACGAGTTCATGGCCCAGGCCGGTCGAGGTCATGGGCTCGCTGCGGGTCGGCGATCCGTTCGGCGACGTCGACGTCGGCGCGCTGATCTCGCGCTCGGCCCGCGATCAGGTGGGGCGGGTGATCGAGGACATCTCGGGCCAGGGCGCGCGGGTCGTCCGCGGCGGACAGGCGCCGGCCGAGCCTCGACAAGGGCTACTTCTTCGAGCCGACCCTGATCGAGCTCACCGACCCCGAGCGCCAGCGGTTCGAGAGCGAGATCTTCGGGCCGCTGGCCACGGTCACGCGGGTGCGCGACCTCGACCACGCGATCGAGCTCGCCAACGGCTCGAACTTCGGGCTCGGAGCCAACATCTACACCTCCAGCCTGGAGACGGCGATGCGCGCCGCGACCGAGTTGCAGGCGGGGACCGTGTGGATCAACGACCCGCTCAAGGACAACGACGCCGCGCCGTTCGGCGGGATGAAGTTCAGCGGGCTGGGCCGCGAGCTCGGCTCCGAGGGGATCAGCGCGTTCACCCAAGCCAAAGCACGTGCACATGGACTTCGCGCCAGGTGCCGTCGCCGGAGTGGTGGTTCCCCTACGAGCGGCCGGCGATCGACGAGGCGCATCGGCACGGGCGCGGAGAGGAGCGCTGACGCCGTGACCGAGCCCCCGGCGGTGCTGGGCCGCCGACGGTCGACGCGCTCGGCCGGTGCGCGCCGTCGTCTACGGCGTCGGGGCGATGGGGTCGATCATGACCAGGCTGCTGGTCGAGAAGGGCGCGGAGCTGGTCGGCGCGGTGGCCGCAGCCCGTCGAAGGTCGGGCGGGACCTGGGCGAGGTCGCCGGGCTCGGCTTCGAGCTGGGCGTCACCGTGGGCGACGATCCGTGCCGCGGTGATCGCGTCCGCGCCAGCGCCGACGTCGCGGTCGTGGCCGTCTCGAGCTATCTCGAGACCGATGTACGACCACTTCCGCGTCTGTCTGGAGCACGGCGTCAACGTGGTCACGATCGAGGAGGAGAGCTTCTATCCGTGGTGGACCGCGCCCGACGCTGGCCGGCGGATGGACGAGCTCGCCAAGCGGCACGGCGTCACGATCATGGGCTCGGGGGCGCAGGACGCTCTACTGGATGACGCTGCCCTGCGCGCTGATGGGCGCCGCGCACCGAGTCGACTCGGTGCACGGCCGGACGAGGTGGAACGTCGACGACTATGGCCCCGAGGTGGCCGAGCACGTCCACGCCGGATCGACGGTCGAGCAGTTCGCAGTCCCACGTGGCGATCCACGGATGGCCATCGTTCGTCGTGCGCAACACCGTCGATGCGCTCGCTCGCCGACGCCGGCCTGACCGCCGCCGAGGTGCGGACCGCGGTCGGCCCGTGATCGCCGCAGGCGGATCCGCCGTCGCGGAGGCTGGGGCGGGTGATCGACGGCAGGACGGATGCTCGGCGTGACCGACACGGCGACGATCACCATCGCGCGAGGGCCCGTCGTTCACGTTCGAGCAGACCGGCTGCGTGTACGGGCCCGGACAGTCCGATCTCAACGAATGGGTCGTGCGCGGCGAGCCGGCCGAGCTGCGGCTGCGCAACGACCGACGTCCCCACGCAGCTCGCCACCTGCACGCAGGTGATCAACCGGATCCCCGACGTGATCAACGGCGCCCCCGGGGTTCGTCACCGTGTCGAGCACTGCCGCGGCTGCGCTACCGACACTTTCGCGCTTCGCTACGTGCCGAGTGAATTTTCTCGCAATCAGGAGTGCAGAGGCCTGAGAACCAGAGAGTGGATTACGAAGCCATAGTCATCGGTGGCGGATTCGGCGGTCTGACCGCGGCCCGGGACCTCCACGACGCCGGCCATTCGGTGCTCGTGCTCGAGGGGCGTGACCGCCTCGGCGGACGGACGTGGTACAAGCCGTATCCGGCGATACGGGCAAGAGCCATCGAGTTCGGCGGCACGTGGGTGGCGCCGCGCTGGCAGCCCCACATCGGGGCCGAGGTCGAGCGCTATTCGGCGGAGCTGATCGAGAGCCCCGATGCCCTCGAGCTTCGCCTGGTCGCTCGGCGGCGAGCTGACCACCGGCGCGAACCCGATTCCGGTCGAGGAGTGGCTGGCCTTCGAGCAGGCGATCCGGACGATCGACAACACCGCGGCGCGCATCCGGTTCGGCGAGGCGCCGCTTGACCAGCGGGGGCTCGAGGACCTCGACGTGCCGTTTGACTCGTGGCTGCGCGGCCTCGACCTCCCGCCCAAGACGCGTGACTTCCTCATGGCGTGGGCCGGGTTCTTCTTCGGCGCGCCTGCTCGGAGGTCTCCGGCCTGCACATCCTCTCCTGGGTCGCCGGCGTTCGAGAACAGCGCCGTCGCCTGGTACGTGGCGGTCAGCGAGAAGCTCGCCGCGGGTACCGCCGGACTGATCAACGCGCTGGCCGAGGATTCCGAGGCCGACATCAAGCTGAGCGCACCGGTGGCGGCGGTCCAATCGACCGACGACGCGGTGGCGGTGACGACGCGAGCCGGCGACCGCTACACGGCGCGCGCCGCCGTGCTCGCGACGCCGATCAACACCTGGCACGGACCTCGCCGCTCGCCTCCGTCGCTCGGACGCCGCCAAGTCGGCCATGGCGACCGGAGCGGATGGCCGGGCACTCGATCAAGATCTGGGCCCTGGTGCGCAACCTCGGTGGCAACTTCTATGGCGTCGGCCAGGACACGAAGATCAAGTGGCTGGCCACCGAGTACTGCGACTGCCCGAGGGCGATCTCCTGGTCGGCTTCGGCACCTCTCCAGAGGAGCTCGACGTCACCGACGGCGAGCGCGGTCGCGGCCGCCGTGCGCGAGTTCCTGCCCGACGCCGACGTCGTCAGCGACCGACGCGCACGACTGGAACGCCGACGAGTTCTCCCAGGGGACCTGGATGGCGTACCGGCCCGGCCAGGTGATGCGCCACGCCTCGGCGCTGCAGCGGCCGGAGGGCCGCCTCACCTTCGCCGGATCGGATCTGGCCTCCGGCTGGGCGGGGTGGATCGACGGCGCGGTCGAGAGCGGACACCGCGCCGCACGCGCCGCCGGCGAGGTGCTCGCACCCGGGCGCTGGCGCGACTGTCGAACGTGGCCTCGGCGGGCTGTCCAATGAGGACGAAAACCCGGTCGCCGAGGGCCTTTTAGGTGAGAATACGAGCTAACGAGAGAGAGGAAGGACGGAGGATGACTGAGCATCTCGGTAACGGTGACGATGCCGGGGCAGGATCCTCGGACGCCAACGGCCAGGCTCGCGCTGAGTTCGTAGCGCGCTGGCGCGACGCGGCCTACGGCTGCTACTCCTCGGGCCACAAGTTCTGCCGCGAGGTCTGCCCGGTCACCCAGGTGACCCGGAACGAGAACCACAGCCCGACCGCGTTCCACGCCAACGTCGTGGCGATGGAGAAGGGGCTGCTCGACATCGGGGACGTCGCCGAGGACT
Organism: uncultured Solirubrobacterales bacterium; assembly: GCA_963754375.1. Taxonomy (GTDB): domain Bacteria; phylum Actinomycetota; class Thermoleophilia; order Solirubrobacterales; family Solirubrobacteraceae; genus Palsa-465. The sequence continues at coordinate 405,482 of CAVWFX010000024.1, read as the reverse complement.
ACGTCCACTGCACGCAGTGCGGCGCCTGCGAGCTGCGCTGCCCCAACACGCTGTTCACCGGCGACTTCTACCGCCACCGGACCCAGACGGTCGCGCTGGTCAAGGCGGTGCGCGCGCAGATGGTCGAGCGCGGCTACGAGCAGCCGGGCTGGCAGCGCTGGATCGAGCGCCTGACCGAGGCCGCACAGCGAGCCGGTGCTCGGGCGAGATCCCGATCGAGCAGGAGCACGTGGCCGACTGGGCCGACGGGCTCGACCTCCCGGTCGGCGGCGAGACGATCCTGTTCGTCGACTGCGAGGCGGCCTTCTACCGCACCTCGTATGCCCGCGCGACCGCGCAGCTGCTGAAGGCCGGCGGGGTCGAGTTCGGGCTGATGCGCGAGCAGTGGTGCTGCGGCGGCCCGGCCGCCGAGATGGGATACGTCGAGCAGGCGCGCTCGTTCGCCGAGCACAACGTCGCCGACTGGCGCGCCGTCGGGCGCCAAGCGGATCATCGCCGCCGACCCCCACGACTACGTCGCCTTCACCGAGGACTACCCGAGCTACTTCGGCGACTCGTACGACTTCGAGATCGTCCTGGCCATCGACCTGGTCGCCGAGCTGGTCCGCGACGGCAGGCTCAAGCTCGAGCACCCGGTCGCAGCGGACAGTCACCTACCACGACCCGTGCCGGCTGAACAAGCGCAAGGGCATCCACGAGGCGCCGCGCGAGATCTGCTGCGGGCCGTCCCGGGGCTGAACTTCGTCGACGTCGACCACGTCACCCAGTGGTCGTACTGCTCGGGCGCAGGCGGCGGCCTGGCGGTCGAGAAGCCCGACATCACCGCGGAGATCAGCCGCCGGCGGGTGGAGCGGGCGGCCGACCTGGAGGTCGACACGCTGGTCAGCGCCTGCCCGTGGTCCGAGCGGCCGCTGTCGGCGGCCGGGCGAGCAGCAGGGAATCGAGGTCATGGACCTGTTCGAGCTGGTCGCCGAGTCGGCCGGGATCGAGGTCGGCGGCTCGACCGGAACCGCGCCGCTGGCGCAGGAGGGCGCACGATGAGCGTCGCGGTCAAGGCACCGGTCACCGACGCCGTCATCGACGAGCTGCGCGCGATCATCGGCGACGACGACGCGGTGCTGCCCAACATCAGCTCGCGGGTCAACCGGACCCGGACGCCGGCGCCGTTCCCGGTCCACCGCTGGGCCGAGTTCCTGCCCGACGTCGCGGTGCTGCCGACGCACCGCCGAGCAGGTGTCGCGAGATCGCTCAAGCTCGCCAACCGGCTGCGGATCCCGGTCGTCCCGCGCGCCGGCGGCACCGGGCTGGCCGACGGCGCGGTGCCGCTCAAGGGCGGGATCGTCGTCGACGTCAAGCTCATGAACCAGATCAAGGAGATCGACCTCGACCGACCGCACGGTGACGGTCGGGACGGGGATCAACATGCTGAAGCTCAACCAGGAGCTGCAACCCCACGGCGTCTTCTATCCCGACGATCCGGCCTCCTATCCCGTGCTCGATCGTCGGCGGGCGGATCGGCACCGGCGGCTGGTCGCTGCTCGGCGGCCGCTTCGGCCACGTCCGTGACCTCGTCATCTCGATGGAGTTCGTGCTCCCGACCGGCGAGATCATCGAGGTCGGCGACGGCGGCGGACGCAAGCTGCGCAAGTCCTCCACCGGCTTCACGCTCAAGCAGCTGTTCATGGGCCACCAGGGCACGCTGGGTATCGCGACCGAGGCGACGCTCGAGCTCGTCAACCGGCCCGAGACGCGAGTTCTCGGCCTTCTTCGCCTTCGACGACTACATGAAGGCGTACCGGACGACGGCCGGATCGCCCGCTCCGGGATCGCGACGCTGGCCGGCGTGGTGCTGTTCGACGAGTGGAAGGTCGCGCTACCTGCGCCGCGACGACGAGGCCTACATCGAGCAGCCCGAGTGACGTCACGGCGGTGGTGGCGGTGGCGCTGTACGGCACGCGGGCCGAGGTCGAGCCGGCCAGCAAGCTGATGATGGAGCTGGGCCGCAGCGAGGGCGGCCGCTACATCGGGCGATGAGATCTCGACCGGCGACTGGGCCTCACGCCACGACCGCTACGCGACCCCGCTGCACGGCCGCCGCCGCGACGGCCAGGTGGTGCCGATGTGCTGGCACTGCGAGGACGCCGCGATCCCGTACTCGGCGCTGCCCGACGGTGCGCGAGGAGTGGCACGCGATCGTCGCCGACGTACGTGGACCAGTACGACATCTTCGACGACTGGGGGATGTTCGCCTACACCAACGGCGCGTTCAAACCGTGGGGCGACTACCTGGTCGAGATCGACGTCGGGCATCTGGGAGCAGGAGCTCAACGACGAGAACTGGGCGGCGTGGGTCAAGCTCAAACGGGAGATCGCCGAGGTGTCGCTCAAGCACGGCGGCTCGATCACCGCCTGCCACGGCGCCACCCGCGCCGGCGACGCCGAGCTCGTCCCCACCGAGATGGGCTCCGCCTGGCAGGTCGTCAAGACGATCAAGCGCACCCTCGACCCGAACAACATCATGAACCCGGGCAAGCAGATGCTCGACCAGGCATACGAGGAGGTCGATCTGATGAGCGATCTGGCGACTGGGCGACCAGCGCCCGCCGGAGCCGCGGCGGGTCAGACGATGGCGTGGTCATGCGCTTGATCACGTGTACGAGGTCGACCCGCGAGCTGATGCAGCACTTCCGCCAGCAGGACATGCCGGTCTGGGACACCGAGCGGATCGTCGAGAGCCGCTGGGACCACCTCGCCTGGATGCACGACCACTTCGCCGACAGCGTGCTCGGGCCGGGCCTCGCCTCCGAGACCGGCTTCGGCGGCGGACCCGAAGAGGAGATAGACCATGAAATACAGCTACTGCATGCTGCCCGACTACCCGCTCACCGACTCGATCGAGATGATCAAGGTCGCCGACGAGCTCGGCTACTACGCCTGTTACTCGGTCGACGAGACGTGGCACAAGGACCTCTGGTGCCTGTTCGCCGCAGCGGCCGACAAGACCCACAACATCCGCTTCGGCCCGAACGTCACGCACGTGTTCCTGCGCGAGCCGACGCTGATCTGCCAGCAGCTCGCGACGCTCGACGAGCTCGTCTGGCGGCCGCGCCGAGGCGGTCGTCTCGACCGGCAACTTCTCGATGATGGAGCAGTACCACATCGACTGGGCGCACAGCGCGCCCGCTCTCGCGCCTGCGCGAGGCGATGCACGTGATGCGGACGTTCCTCGACGACGGCAAGATCGACTTCGAGGGCGACTTCTTCCATTACACGGGGCTGTTCACCGCCGCGCGCCCCGTGCAGGAGCGGATCCCGCTGAAGATGGGCGGGATGAAGGGACCGCAGTCGTTCGAGGCCGCGGGCGAGATCGCCGACGGCCTCCACCACGCGCTTTCCTACTCACGCGGGGCTTACGACTACGTCGTCGACCACGTCAAGATCGGCGCCGAGCGCGCAGGCCGCAACTGGGAGGACCTCGACCTCGGCGCCTGGATCGTCTCCGTCGTGTCCGAGGACTCGGCGGCGGCGAAGGCGCGCGGCCAGGATCCTGGTCGCGTTCTACATCCCGTCGATGCCGCCCGAGCAGCTCGCCCGCCACGGGATCGAGCAGTCCGACGTGCAGCCGATCTTCGACGCGTTCGCGGCCGGCGACGTCGCCAAAGCGATCAACCTGTTCAGCCCCGAGATGGCCGAGAAGCTGTCGGTCGCCGGGACGCCGGAGGAGTGCGCCGAGAAGATCAAGCGCGACATCGATGCCGGCCGGGATCAACCACATCATCCTGGCGCTCGCCGATGCGCCGCTGGTCGAGCTGTTCTCGGGCCAGAAGGTCGAGGGCGTTCCGCCGATCACCGAGCAGCTGCGGCTCGCGGCCGAGCGGATGATCCCGGCGCTCACGCCGGCGTGAGCTACCTGGACTAGCTGTTCGGCCTGAGCGGGTCGACCGCGCCGTCGTCACCGGCGGCACCAGCGGCCTGGGCGCGGCCAGCGCGGTCGGCGCTGGCGCAGGCCGGGGCCAAGGTCATCGTCTGCGGGCGCGACCGCGGACGGGGCGAGAAGGTGGTCGCCGATATCGCGAGGCCGGCGGCAGCGCGTCGCTGGAGCTGGCCGACGTGGCCGTCGCCCGGGCGGCGGTCGCGTTCGCCGAGCGCGTGCTGGCGTCACGGGCAGGTCGACATCCTCGTCAACGCCGCGGGCGTGTTTCATCCGCGGCGACGCCGTCGACATCACGCTCGACGAGTGGGACGCGGTCGGCGGACCAACGTCACCAGCACGTTCCTGCTCTGCCAGCGGTTCGGCCGGCCGATGCTCGAGCGCGGGCGCGGCAAGATCATCAACTTCTCCTCCACCGACGGCTTTCTCGGCGTCCCCGAGCAGCTCGCCTACAACGTCAGCAAGGGGGCGATCGTGCAGCTCACGCGGACGCTCGGGCCGGAGTGGATCCGGCACGGCGTCAACGTCAACGCGGTCGCGCCGTGCGACTTCGCCACGCCGATGATCGCCCCGTTCCTCGACACAGCACGAGTACCGCGACTGGATCATGGACGCGATCCCGGCCGGGCCGCGTCGGCCAGCCGGAGGAGATCGTCGGCGCAGTGCTGTTCCTCGCCTCGCGGGCGTCGGACATGGTCGCCGGCCACAACCTGCTGGTCGACGGCGGCCGGACGGTCATCTAGCCCCGCTGGCGAAGGTAGACTCACCCGATGGCCACGGCCAGCAGGAGCAGGAAATTCCGCGATCGGTGGGAAGAGGACCGCTGATCACGGTGACCTGCGAGTGTGGCCAGCGCAAGGGAGCTGCGCTACGGCGAGCAGTGGCGGTGCGACGGGCTGCGGTCGTAGGTTCGACACGGGGAAGATCCCGCTCGAAGAGTACGCGGCGATCCGCCGCACTCAGCTGCGCTACCGGCTGGTCCCGCTGATCGCCGGGCTCCTGTTGCTGTCTCGGGCTTTATCGCCTTCTTCGTCACCGGCCGGGCCTTCAGCGGGCCTGGTCGCGTTGCCGTTCCTGCTCGCCTCGTGGGGCATGTTCGGGCGCCCGTTCTTTCGCGCGCGCTACCGCAAGTCGCTGGGCAAGAACCTTCCGGACCTGGAACATCAAGGCCGACTAGGGCGAACCGTCACCTCGACCCCATGCACGGTCGTGCTGGCGCCGAGGTCGCTCGGCAGCCCAGGATTGAGAACGTTGACGTTGGCGCCGTCCGGCGCCGACTTGAGCCAGCGTCCCTTGGGTGAGTAGGCGACGCCCCGGGGTAGTTCGCTCGACAGCGTGACGCGACAGGGTGAGCGCACCCGTCTGCTCTCCAGCACCGCCTCGTCCTGCTCGGCCAGCCCGCGCTCGGCCGCGTCGTCGGGGTGCAGCGCCACCGTCGCGGTGCCGAGGCGGCGGGCGATCTTGGGATCGTTGGCGAAGCTGTCGTTGAGCAGCCAGGGCGAGGCCGGGGTCAGCAGCCGCAGCCGTCCGTCCGCGCGGCCGCGCGATCGGCGAACGGCCAGCGGGAGGCGCGGATGGCCGTCGGCCTCGGCGCTCGCCGAGGCGATCTCGACGCGGCCGCTGGGGGTTGGGAAGTGCAGATCGGCGAACTGCACGCGCGGCTCCTCGCCGATCCAGACGGTCCCTCTGGCCGCCAGCGCGTCGAAGTCCAGGCCCAGATCGGCCCGGCGCAGGAGCTCGTCGATGACCTCGCGGTCGGTCTCGCGCAGCAGCGGCTCGTCGTAGCCCATGGCCGCGGCGAGCCGGCGGAAGATCTCGGAGTTCGGCAGCGACAGCCCGAGCGGCGGCACCGCCTTGACCTGTGCCGACAGGCTGTGGTGAAAGTAGGAGGCGACGAGGTCGTCTGCATTCCAGAAAGCTCGCCGCCGGGCAGGATGATGTCGGCGCAGATCGGCGGTGTCGGTCGCGAACAGGTCGATGACGACGGTGAACAGGTCCTCGCGGGCCAGTGCGCGCCGCAGCCGCGCCTGCTCCGGATTGGAGGCGGCGATGTTGATGTTCCAGCAGAACAGAGCCCGGGCGCGGTCGCGGTCCTCCAGGCGCGTCGACGAGGTCCATGTGGCTGATCGGGTTCCGGACGGGCACTGGCCAGCTCGCTCGCCGGCCACGTAGTCCTCGTCGAGGTCGCGCGGCTGGCGCCGCCGTTCAGGTACAGGACCCCGGTTCCGGCGCGGCCGAGGTTTCCGGTCACGGCCGGGAGGAGCGCGACGGCGCGGACGGCGTTGCCGCCTCGTGGCTGGCGCTGGAAACCCTGGCCGATCCACAGCAGCGACGGGCCGGTGGCGTACAGCCTGCGCGGCCTGTTCGATCAGCTCGGCCGGCACGCCGGTGACGCGCTCGCCCCACTCGGGCGTGCAGTCGGCGAGCTGCGGCTCGAGCTCGTCGAAGCCGACCGCGTGGCGGGCCGAGGAACTCGCGGTCGCACAGGCCGTCGGAGCGGATGGTCCCGAGCAGCGCGAAGGCAAGCGCGGCGTCGCTGCCGGGGAACGGCTGCAGGTGAAGGTCGGCCGCGCGCGCGGTCGGCGTGCCGCACGGGGTCGACCACGATCACCTTGCGCGGGCGATTCCGGCAGCCAGTGCTCGTGCTGGTGAGGCGCCGACGCCGACGGGTTGGCGCCCCACACCATGATGCACGCGGCGTCGCGCGCGGTGCGCGGGTCAAAGCCGTCCATCGAGGTGCCGTACATGTACTCCAGGGCCACGTGGCCGGCCTTGTTGCAGATCGTGTCCGGATCGACCTCGGTCGCGCCGAGGCGGTTGAAGAAGCGCATGCCGAAGGAGTAGCCGAGCAGGGCAAAGGTTCCGGTGTAGTGGGCGTTGAGGATCGCCGCGGGGCCGGGGTCGGCGACGATCGCGCCGCAGCCGGTCCGCGGCCTCGGCCAGCGCCTGCGTCCCACGAGACCGGCTCGAACTGCCCGCTGCCCTTGGGCCCGCTGCGCCGCAGCGGCGTCAGCAGCCGCGGCCTGGGGTCGACGCAGCACGCCGTTGTAGGCGGTGGCGCACTTGACGCACAGCCGCCCCCGGCTGACCGCATGCCCCGTGTCCCCGCGCACATGACGGATGACTCCGTCGCGCTTGACGACGGCCACGCCGCAGGCGTCGTAGCAGTCGCGCGGACACGTGGTCAGGACGACCTCGTCGGTCGTGGCGCGACCCGGTGCCGCGCTCAGTCGTCAGATGCACGATCAGAACGTCGCAGTGGACCTTGTGCGCCACCGAGTCGCTCACGCTCTGGCCGAGCAGTCGCTCGATCGCGCTGGGCTCGTGGGTGCCCGACGACGATCAGGTCGGCCTCGCGCTCCTTGGCCAGCTCCGCGATCGTCTCCGCCGGATCGCCGAGAGCCGGGAGGTACTCGGCGGTCACCCCCTGCTGCTCGAGATATGCCTGCGCGTGCTTGAGCTCCTCGACGTGCTCCGAGGGCGGGTCGGTCGGATCCACCGGCCCCGCCGACCGCCCGATGCTGGTCATGATCGGCGCGATGCTGGTCGACGATCAGCTCCGCGCCGAACGCCTTCGCCAGCTCGGCGGCGCGCTCGAGCGCGCGCTTGGCTGCATCGGACTCGTCGTAGCCGAGAACGATCTTCTTCATCAGTTCGCCTCCGGAACCTAGCTCGCGGTCGGCGACGGTGCCCGCCGCGGTGTCGGTCGGACGTCCAACCGACCTGCGATCAACGCGTCGCGGTCGGCCCCCTCGGGCATCGTCGGCGTCTCTTCCTTCCAGTGGATGCTCTCCTTGTCCTCGACGATCCGCCGGTAGAAGAACAGCAGGACCGAGGCGACCAGGATCCCGACGCCGATGAAGAAGTCGGTCCAGGTGCCGTAGCCGTTCAGCGTCGGCGAACGCCGGCGCCGACGACCAGGATCACCGCGTTGTAGACCATCAGGATCGCGGCATCCGCCACCCAGGGCGCGCCGACCTTGAGCGGTCGCGGCCAGTTCGGTCGGTCCTTGCGCAGCAGCAGGAAGGCGCTCAGCGCGAGCACGTGGCACAGCACGTAGCCGATGTTGCTCATGTACAGGATCGCCAGGTTGCTCGAGATGAACAGGATCAGGCACGTGTTGACGACCAGGTCCACGCGTCATCGCGTTGCCCGGGGACGTGGAAGCGGTTGAGCTTGCCGAGCTGCTTGATCGTCAGGCCGGCCTTCGAGATCCCGTACAGCGCGCGTCCCGGCGTCGGCGGTCGAGCTCGCCATCGAGAGCAGGAACGAGAGGATCAGGCAGACCAGCAGGAAATCGGTCGCGCCCTTGCCGATGATCGTGTTCATCGCGGTCACGTACGGCGAGTAGGACAGGATCGCGTCGGCTCGACGGGACGCCGGTGAAGCCGCCCAGTCCAAGCGGCAGCAGGATGTAGACCAGCAGCGAGAACGATGCCCGGCGCTGCGCAGCGCGATCGTGCTGTCGCGCCTGGACTTGTATTCGGGGGTGAACGTCGCGCAGACCTCGACCCCATCCGCCGACCAGGCCATGATGAACAGCCACACCAGCGCGATCTTGACGCCGCCCCACTGGTGGCTGGCGAGCGCCCAGTGGACGTTGTGACGAGTGCCAGTCGCCGGCGATCGCCGGCCCGAAGATCAGGAACACCAGCGGGATCATCAGCAGCGCCCCGGTGACGTACGTGAACCACGCGAACGGCCGCACCCCGAAGATGTTGAACAGCCACACGACGATGATGCCGCCGATCCCGATGAAGTTGAACAGGTTCAGGTGCACGACGCCGTCGTACACGTCCCAGTTCGTGCTGGAGAACCACTGCGCCTGGATCAGCGCGCCGATGATGTTGCCGAAGATCGCCAGCACGACCGACCAGCCGATCCAATAGCCGAAGGTGGCGATCGGGCCGACCAGCGTCGTGTACTTGCGCCAGCCCTCGTTGGCGTACAGCGAGATCCCGCCCGACCGGCCGGGGAACATCATCGCCGGCTCGGAGTAGATCCAGACCGACATGAGCGCGACCAGGGCCGCGATGCCCCACAGCACATCGCGCCGATCACGCCCAGGGCGCCGTACGCGCCCAGCAGCGAAGCCGAGCAGGAACCCGGGTTGCACAGAGCGATGGTGAACCCGTCCCACCATCGCAGCGACTTGAGGAGCTGTCGTTCCTCGACGACGGCTGTAGCCATACCCATCCTCTCCTTAGGTTCGAAGTCGACTCCCCAGTCTCGCGCGGGGATGCGAAACCGCTGTGAGGGGCTGTCGGCGCGGTTATACCATTTTGTACAAGGCCGGTCAATTTGGAAGCGTTTGTACAAGTCGCGGCAAATTCCGGGCGTATCATGTGGCCATCGGCGATGGCCCAGATAATTGACCGCCCTCGTGCGGGCACCCCGGCGTCGACGGCGACGGGAGGGCCGGCCCGCCCGGTCGTGCTGGCCACGCTCTCGGTGCGCGTCGATCCCGGCGCCGAGCGGATGGCGCTCGAGAGCGCGCTCGAGGCCGGCGTGTCAGCTGATCTCGCCAACATGCTCCGCATGCCCGCGTACCCGATGACGATGATGCTCGCGCCCGAGTACGCGACGCTGCCCCACGAGGAGGACCTCGACGCGGTCCGCGAGACGGCCCCGCGGGCGGCGCGCTGGGGATCCCCACCGAGCTGCTGCGCATCTCGAGCCGGCGTCCGCTGACGGCGCTGATCGAGCTCGTCCGCGAGCGCCGGCCCGGGCTGCTGGTGTTCGGCCCCGACGTCGACCGGACCTCCCGCTGGCGCCTGCGCCGGGCCGCCCGGCGGGTGCGCCACGAAGCCGACTGCCTGGTCTGGATCGCCCCCGACGGCTGAGCGCGGCGGCGGCCCGGCGGTGGACAGGCGGCGACGGCCGGGTGCGCTAGCGGCGGGCGGCGTCCGAGCGGTCCGAGACCTCCTTGCAGGGTCCCGAACCGCCCGGTGTAGAACAGCAGCGGCTCGCCGTCGCGGTGGTGCAGGTGCTCGACCTCGCCGATCCACAGCACGTGGTCGCCGGCGGTGTGGACGTCGACGACCCGGCAGCCGACGTGGGCCAGCGCGCCGTCGAGCAGCGGCAGGTCGCTCGTACCAGACGAACTCGGGCTCGATGTCGGAGACGCGCTGGCCGGCGAAATGGGCGGCGAAGTGCTCCTGGTCGGAGGCCAGCACGCTGACGCCGTAGCGCCCGGTGCGCGGGCAGCATCTCGCTCATCCGGCAGCGCCCCAGCGACACGAGCACCAGCGGCGGGCGCAGCGACACCGACAGGAACGCGTTGGCGGTCATGCCGTGGATGGTGTCCCGGTGCGTGGTGGTGACGACCGTGACCCCGGTGGCGAAGCGGCCCATCACCGTGGCGCAGCTCGCGGGCGGCCGCCTCGGCGGCGCGCGCCTTGGGGGTCAGCTTGGCGACGCCGGTGGGCGGCTCGATCGCCGACGCGGGCCGGGGCCGGCGGGCGCCGACCCGCGCGGCGCGACCGCGCCGGACGCGGGCGGCATGGCCCGGGCGGTGGCATCAGGCCGGTGCTCTCGGCCGGCGGCGCCACCTTGGCCACCCGGGTCAGCCGCGCGATGCCCTCGCGCTCAGTCAAGCCGCGCTCCTGCGTCGGAGACAGTGGTCACGACCGCGGACGCTTCTTCTCCGGGTCATAGAAGGGAAATCGTACGACGCGGGCCGGGATCCGCTTCTGCAGCCCGTCGAGCTTGCCGACCTCGACCTCGGTGCCGATCTCGGCGTACTGGACCGCCATCCGGCACAGCGCGATCTACTTCTTCAGCGCGGGGCTGCGGGTGCCGCTGGTGACGACGCCCACCCGCCGGCGGCCCACGTACACCTCGTCGCCGTGGCCGGCGATCTCGTTGCCGGACAGCTCCAGGCCGACCAGCCGGCGCTGGGGGTGCTCCTTGCGCTCCAGCAGCGCGTCGCGGCCGACGAAGTCCTCGTCGTCGAGCGCCACCGCGAAGCCGATCCCGGCCTCGAACGGGTCGACCTGGTCGTCGAACTCGTAGCCGGCGAAGATCAGCCCCGACTCGATCCGCAGCATGTCGAGCGCCTCGAGCCCCAGCGGGCTTGCATGCCGCGCGGCTCGCCGGCCTTCCACACCGCGTCCCACACCGCCTCGCCGTCGGACGGGTGGCAGAACACCTCGTAGCCGAGCTCGCCGGTGTAGCCGGTCCGCGAGACGATGATCGGCACGCCGTCGTAGTCGCCGATCCGCCCGACCAGGAAGCGGAACCACTTCAGCTCCTCCAGGCACGGCTGCGCCGGCGGGGTCCACACGAACTCCTTGAGCGCCTCGCGGCTGAGCGGCCCCTGGACGGCGATGTTGTGAAGCTGATCGGTGGTCGGCTTGATCCACACCTTCAGGCCCAGCCGGTCGGCGACCTCGCGCATCCAGATGCCGTCGTACTCGTCGCCGCCGATGAAGCGGAAGTTGTCCTCGCCGAGGCGGAACACGGTGGCGTCGTCGATCATCCCGCCGGTCTCGTTGCACAGCGCGGTGTAGACGACCTGGCCGACGGCCAGCTTGCGGATGTTGCGGGTGATGATGCGCTGGATCAGCGTCTCGGCGTCGGGCCCGAGCACCTCCCACTTGCGCAGCGGCGACAGGTCCATGACCGCCAGGCGCTCGCGGCAGGCCCAGTACTCGGCGATCCCGCCCTCGTTGTTGAAGCAGTGCGGCAGCCAGTAGCCGCGGTACTCGACGAAGCTCTTGGTCAGCGCCGACGTGCGCGGGTGAAATGCGGTCTCTCGCGTCAGCACCGGCTCGGCGTCGGCGGTCACGCGGCGGGCGATGGCCATCGAGAAGCGGTTCTCCGGCGAATACACGCGGACGTGGACATCCGTCACCTCCCAGGCGTTCGAGGGGTCGATGTCGTCGGGGCAGGCCGACGACGCGCACACCAGATCAGTCATCGCCCGCAGCATCACGTAGTCGCCGGGCCGTGACCACGGCTCGTCGGAGACCAGCTGCATGTCGCAGTCAAAGCTGGTGTTGTAGAAGAAGTTCAGCGCCTCCCAGCCCTTGCGCGGCGCGATCTCGAACCCTCGCAGCGCGCCGTTGAAGTTGTCGGTGCAGTTGATGTGCCCGGGGTAGCCGAGGTCCTCGTAGTACTTGGCCTGGCAGGCGAGCGCGAACGTGTCGTGGCGGCCGACGGTGTCGCGCACCACCTCCACCAGCGGATCCATGTCGAGGTCGTAGAACTTGCCGTGCAGGCCGGGCTGGGGGTAGGCGTTGCCCATCAGCGTTCGGGTTACGGTGGCGTCGAGCCCGCGCTCGACGCCGCCTTCCAGCTTGGCCCGGTGGAAGGCGAGGAAGTCAGAGCACTGCTTGCCCCGGACGTCGATGACCTGGATGTACTCGCCGGCCCGCACCTCGTAGCTGAGCGCCGAGGCGGGATCGATGCGGAAGTCCAGCCGCGGCTCGGCCAGCGGCGGCGGCAGGGGCGCATCGTCACGCCCGCGCGGGCGGGCCCGCCGCACCTGGATCTGGAGCTCGGTGGCGGGCGAGTCGCCGTCGATCACGCGTCCGCCCGGCGCGCCCACGATCACGGTGGTGTCGCCGATGGCGGTGAACGTCAGCTCGCTGCCGGGCGCCGAGTCGGGCCCGAACAGCCGCACGCAGCGAGCCTCGTGCGGGTCCAGTCCGGCCACCGGGGTCCCCCGATTGCGCAGCACAGTGGCGTCCGCGTCCGGGGCAGGACCGAACGGCACGCCGATGGCGGTCAGCTCCGCGACCTGGCCGCCATGGCGATCGATGATCCGCAACTCGTCGTCGCCGGCGAGCGCGACAACGGTCGCGCCGCCGGGCCGAACCGGGTAGCGCTCGATGGCGCGGTCGGCGACAAGGAGGCCCGATGGCGCGAGCGTCGCCATGGCTACGCCGACGCTGGCGCCGACGCCTTGTCCACCTCGGCGAGCAGTTCCTCGGCGAGCTTGCGCTTGCCGTCGGCGTCGAGCTTCTTGAGCTCGTTCTCAACCGCGCGGCGGTTGTAGGTCTGATTCCAGTAGTCGAGGCTGTCGAACCCGAGCAGCACCGCCTTGCCGACGAACTGGCGCAGAACCTCGTTGGTGGGGCCCATCACCCAGCCGGCCTTGGCGTCGCGCAGGTAGCGCTCGAGCTCCATGTCGCGCTTGTAGCCGGTGCCGCCGCAGGCGTGCAGCATCTTGTCGACCACGTGAGCGGTGTTCTTGGCCGCCTCGAACTTGATCTGCCACGCCCAGTGCAGGAAGTTGGCCCGCGCGAACTCCCCGGGGGGCAGTTGGCGGGTGTTGTTGTCGGTGGCGTCGTCCATCGCCCGCGTGACCGAGAACACGAACAGGCGCGCCGCGTTGGTGTCCATCACCGCCTCGCCGACGTAGTCCTGGATCGTGGGGTAGTCGGCCACCCGCAGGCCGACGTCGACGTGCCGCTTGCGAGTCGTCTGGCGCTTGGCGATGTCGATCGCTCCGAGCGCCAGACCGTTCCAGACCGACGATGAGCCGATCAGGAACCAGGGGTCGACGGACTCGTCGTTGGAGGCGGCGCCGTCGCCCTCGGGGCCGACGATCTGCGAGCCCGGAATCGAGACGTTGTCGACCTCGATCGGACCCGACTGGTTGCCGCGCAGACCCAGCGCGTCCCAGGAGGAGGGGTTGGACTTCACCTCGTCGCCGTCGATCACGAACACCGACAGGTCGTCGTAGCCGGTGAAGTCCGGGCTGGTGGTCTGGATGACGTAGAAGTCGGCGAAGCCGCCCGAGGTCGTCCACGAGGCCTTCTTGCGGACCTTGTAGCCGCCGTTTTCCCGCTCGGCACCGGACGAGAATGGGTACCAGAAGTGCGAGCCGGTCTCGGGATCGGAGTACGACAACGTGCCGATCTTGCCGCTGTTGAGTGGCTTGATGTACTTCTCGATCAGCTCGTCGGTGGGACGGAGCATGATCGTTTGACCGCGGCCATGTGCATCACGTAGCACATCGCCGTCGAGGCGCAGCCGTAGCGCGCGATCGTCTCGCAGGTCATCGCGAACGCGATGTGGTTCTCGCCCAGCCCGCCGTACTCCGTCGGTACCGTCAGCGCCAGGAAGCCGTGCTCGCCGAGCAGCTCGAGGTTGCGGCGGGGGTACTCGAGGTTGTCGTCGGAGGTCTTCGCGTTGGCGCGCATCTCCTTCTCGGACAGCTCGATCAGCAGGTCGCGCAGCTCCCGCTGGCGGTCGGTGAGTACCCACTCGGGATCCCACTCATAACCGAGTCCCCAGAAGGGCTCTCCACTCCACATCTTCTCGGGCATCTACTCCTCCAACGTCGCTTTCCTCAGCCGAACGTAGCCTAGGCCCTCGACCCGCTCTGCACAAATATGTTCAATGGTTTTTATCTGACGGCGGCGCGGGAGCGGGCGAGGCCGACCGGGTTAGGCGGCCTTCGAGGCCTCGCGCTGCAGGGCCCGGAGGCTGGCCAGGTGGGCTAGAGCGTGTCCGGGCCGGTCGGTGATGACCGCCGTCACCCTCGGGTCTTCGAGCATGGCGTGGAGAACGCGCCGGTCATTGACGGTCCACACGTAGGAGTCGAGGCCGTGCTCGGCCGCCCAGGCCAGCAGGCCGGCGCGGGCCAGACGGGCGTGGGGAGCGAGGAAGTCGGCCCGGCTGCGCTCCAGGCGCCGCTCCACGGCCATCGCGCCGGCGGGCCTCAACAGCAGCCCGGTGCGGGTCGCCGGCGCCTGCTCCTTCACCGTGGCCAGCACCGAGGGCAGGAACGAGGTCATCACATAGGCGTCAGGAGCCAGGTGCTCGGCCACGGTCCTGGTCACCTCGCCGACGTAGCCGGACTCCTTGAGCTCGATGTCGAGCTTGATCCGCCCGGCGGCGTGCTCGAGCACCTCGGACAGGGCGGGAGCCTGGCCCGGTCCCAGGCGCGCCTGGAGCTGGGCGTGGTCCAGGGCGGCGACCCTGGCCCCCTGGATGCGTGGGTCGTGGATCGCCACCAGCCGGCGGTCGCGGGTGCGGCGGACGTCGAGCTCGACCATGTCGCACCCCAGGGCGATCGCCCCCTCCAGGGCCGCCAGGGAGTTCTGGGGCGCCGCGCTCCAATCGCCACGGTGAGCCACCACCAGTGGATCGCACCGCTGCGTCGGCGGGGCCGCGTCCAGTTCGCGCTCGGGCCGCGGGGCCGAGTCCATGGGCCGCAGGCTAGCGGAGGCGACGGCGATCACCGCACCGTCACGGCGCGCCACGCACCCGCTCTGCGTCGCTTCCCTCGGGCCCGCCCGGGGCAGGGGCTAGGAGGTCATCCCGCTGAACTGACCGCCGGTGATGCTCAGCACCTGGCCGGTGATGAAGTTGGCCCACGGGGTGCAGAGCAGAAACACACCGCCGGCCGCCTCCTGGGGGGTGCCGGGGCGGCCCATGGGGATCATCATCGGGGCCAGCTGGCGCATCTGCTCGGGAATGCCGAGCTGCACCGTCTCGCCCGTCGATCTCCATCGTGTTGGAGTCCTCCTTGGTGGCGGTCAGGCGAGTCTCGATGTAGCCGAAGGCCACGGCGTTGACGTTGATCTTGAACTGGCCCCACTCCTTGGCCAGGGTCTTGGTCAGCCCGACCACGGCCGACTTGCCCGAGGCAGTAGTTCGCCTGGCCGGCGTTGCCCATGGTGCCCGAGATCGAGGAGACGTTGACGATCTTGCGGAACACCTCCCGGCCCTCCTCACGCTCCTGCTTGGCCGGCTCGCGCATGTGGGGAGCCACCGCGCGGCACATGCGGAACGGCACCACCGAGTGGATGTCGAGCATCCGCTGAAACCACTCGTCGCTCATCTTGTGGATCGGGGCGTCGAGCGTGTAGCCGGCGTTGTTGATGAGGATGTCGACCTTGCCCCACTCGTCGACCACCCGCTGCACGAGCTCGTCGGGCACCCCGGGCTTGGTCAGGTCGCCGGCGAACACGATCGTGTCGCCGTCGATCTCGCTGGAGGTCTGCTCGGCGATGTCGGCGTCGAGATCGTTGATCAGAACCTTGGCGCCCTGCGCGACCAGTAGCTCGGCCGTGGCGCGCCCGATGCCGCGCGCCGAGCCGGTGACGATCGCGACCTTGCCATCGAGGACTGTCATTACATACCGCCTTGTTTGGTGTTCACGAGTGGGAGGCGGGATCTTGCCAGCGAATGCGGGTAGTCTGCGCGCCCGATGAATGCTCCCGACTGGCTCGCCGCCTACGCCGACCGGCTCGGCACCGATCCACCCACCAAGGACGAGCTCAAGGCCGTGCTCGATCTCGCCGCCGTGGCCGCCCACTCATCGGAGCGCATCGCCGCGCCGGTGGCCTGCTGGCTGGCGGCCCGGGCCGGCTTCGGGCTCGACGAGGCGATCCGGCTGGCCAAGGAGGTGAGCGGCGACGACTGATCCGACGCCGCGAGCCGATCGCGAGCACGAGATCGTCGTCTACGGGGCCACCGGGTTCACCGGAGGCCTGACGGCGGAATACCTGGCCCGCCGCGGCGACGGCCTGCGCTGGGCGCTGGCCGGGCGCAACCGCGGCAAGCTCGAGGCGGTCCGCGAGCGGCTGGCGGGAGTCGACGCCTCGCTGGCGGACCTGCCGCTGATCGCCGCGGACGCCACCGACGCGAGCTCGATGCGCGCGCTGGCCGAGTCGGCCAAGGTCGTGATCAGCACCGTGGGGCCGTACATCAATTACGGCGAGCCGATGGTGGCCGCCTGCGCCGCCGCCGGCACCGACTACGTCGACCTCACCGGCGAGCCCGAGTTCGTCGACCGCATGTGGCTGGGCTACCACGACCAGGCGCAGCGCACCGGGGCGAGGCTGGTGCACTCGTGCGGCTTTGATTCGATCCCCTATGACCTCGGCGTGCTGTACACGGTGGCGCAGCTGCCCGAGGACGAGCCGATCTCGATCGAGGGATTCGTCCGGATCGGGGGCACCTTCTCCGGCGGCACCTATCACTCCGCGGTTCACATCATGGGCCGCCTGCGCCAGGGGATGAGCGCGGCCAAGGAGCGCCGGCGGCTCGAACCCCGGCCCGAACACCGCCAGGTGCGCGGGGTGACCGGACGCCCGCACGACGACGAGACGGCTGGCGGCTGGGTGGTCCCATTTCCCACCATCGACCCGCAGACGGTGCTGCGCTCGGCCCGGGCGCTTGATCGCTACGGCCCCGACTTCAGCTACAGCCACTACCTGGTGCTCAAACGGCTGCCGATGGTGGCGGGGTTCTACGCCGGCGCCGGCACCATGATCGCGCTGGCCCAGCTCGAACCGACCCGCAACCTGCTGCTCAGGTTCAAGGACCCGGGGGAGGGGCCGTCGCCCGAGCAGCGCGAGAAGGCGTCATTCACGGTCAGGTTTCTCGCTCGGTCCGGCGGGCGCGAACTGATCACCGAGGTCTCAGGCGGCGATCCCGGCTACGGCGAGACGTCGAAGATGCTGGCCGAATCGGCGCTCAGCCTGGCCCGGGATCCGCTCGAGCAACGTGCCGGCCAGCTCACCCCGGCGGTGGCCATGGGCCAGTCGCTGATCGACCGGCTGCAGAGCGCGGGGATCAAGTTCGCGGTGGTCGAGTAAGTGTCCGTCAGCCCGGAGCAGGCGATCGACACCGTCACCGAGGTGTTCGGCCGCCACGACGGGTTCCGGGCTCTGCACGCCAAGGGGGTGGTGATGGCGGGGACGTTCTGCTCCACCGCCGACGCCGCGTCGCTGACCCGCGCCGCCCACATGCAGGGATCTGAGCTGCCGGTGACGGTTCGGTTCTCCAACGGCTCGGGCAACCCCGAGCAGCCCGACTGGGCCCCCGATCCTCGCGGCCTGGCCGTCAAGTTCTACCTGCCCGATGGCTCGCGGACCGACATCGTGGCCGTGTCCACGCCGCGCTTTCCCACCCGCACCCCCGAGGGCTTCATCGAACTGGTGCAGGCCCAGGACGCCGGGGTGGCGGCGCTGTGGAAGCTCCCGATGTTCCTGGCTCACCACCGCGAGGCGATTGGAGTGCTTCCGGTGGCGGCCCCGTCTCTCGCTCCGCCCTCGAGCTACGCGACCATCCCCTATTACGCGCTGCACGCCTTCAAGTGGATCGATGCCGACGGCGGGGAACGCTACGTCCGCTACACGCTCAAGCCCGCCGCTCGCGGCTCCCGGCTCGCTCCGTGGCAGGCTCGCCGGCGGGGCCGCGACTACCTCCAGGAGGAGATCGTCGAGCGGGCTCGGCGTGCACCGGTGCTGTTCTCGCTCCAGGTGCAGATCGCTGCGCCCGGCGACCCGGTCGACGATCCCAGCGCCGCCTGGCCCAAGGACCGACGGCGGGTGACGGTGGGGACGCTCAAGATCGTCGAGCGCGACACCGAGCGCGAGCGGGGAGGCGACGTGCTGGTGTTCGATCCGTCGCGGGTGACGGACGGGATCGAGTGCTCCGATGACCCCGTGTTGCGCTTTCGCCCGCGCGCGTATGCGGAGTCGATCCGGCGGCGGACAGCGGCAGCGTGACCGAGGTCGACCCCCGCCGGGAGGTCGATCTGCGCGCCGACGGCGCCGCCGCGCTGGAATGGGCGGCCTCGTATCTGGAGCGCGTGTCCGAGCTGCCGGTGCTCGCCCAGGTGTCGCCGGGAGACATCAGGGCTCGCCTGCCCGACTCAGCGCCCGAGGAGGGAGAGCCGTTTGCCGCCGTGCTGCGCGACCTCGACGAGGTCCTGCTCCCCGGCGTCACCCACTGGCAGCACCCCCGCTATTTCGCCTACTTCGCCACCTCGGCGTCGCCGCCCGGGATTCTGGCCGAGCTGCTGTCGGCGACGCTGAACTCGATCGCCATCCTATGGCGAACCTCGCCGGTGTCGACCGAGCTGGAGGGGGTGGTCCTGGACTGGACGGCCAAGCTCCTGGGGCTGCCGGACGGGTGGCACGGTCACATCGAGGACACCGCTTCGACGGCGACGATGGCCGCGATCATCGCCGCCCGTCAGGCCACCGGCCGCGACGTGATCGTCTGCTCTGACCAGGGCCACTCGGCCAACGACAAGGCGGCGCGGATGCTGGGCATGCGCCTGCGCAGGGTTCCGAGCGACAGCGAGTTCCGGCTGCGAGCCGACGAGCTCGGCGATCTCAGCGACGTGGCCGCGGTGGTTGCCACCGTCGGCACGACGGCGGCGACGGCGGTCGATCCGGTGCCGGCGATCGCCGACGCCTGCCAGGCGGCTGGGACCTGGCTCCACGTCGACGCCGCCTACGCCGGCTCGGCGATGGTCTGCCCCGAGTTCCGCTGGGCGTTTGCCGGCGTCGAGCGGGCCGACTCGGTGGTGGTCAACGCCCACAAGTGGATGCTGACGCCGATGGACTGCTCACTGTTGTGGACGGCCCGGCCGCAGGACTTCCGGGCCGCGTTCAGCGTCGTGCCCGAGTACCTGCGCACGCCGGATGCCGAGGACGCACTGTCGCTCAGCGAATACGGGCCGGTGCTGGGGCGCCGCTTCCGGGCGCTGAAGCTGTGGGCCGTGCTGCGCTGCTACGGGCGCCAGCGGGTTGCAGGAGCACATCCGCAACGGGGTGGCGCTGGCCGAGCGCTTCGAGGCGTGGGTGCGAGCCGAGCCCGGGTGGGAGGTGTGCGCGCCGCGGCGGTTCTCGGTCGTCTGCTTCCGCCTGGAGGGCGACGACGAGCGCAACCGTCAACTGCTGGAGGACGTCAACGCCACCGGCGAGATCTTCATCTCCCACGCCGTGCTGGACGGGCGCTACGTGCTGCGGCTGGCGATCGGCCAGCAGAGCACTCGCGAGGAGGACGTCCGCCAGGCCTGGGATCTGCTCCGGCGCGAAGCCGGTCGCCTATGATCAGCGCCCCGTGCGGCGCTACACCGGTTATCTGATCATCGCGATGATGTCGATGCTGGCGCTGGTCCTGGCCCTGGGTGGCGCGGGCGCCGCCGGCGCCAACGCTGCCGTAACCGTGCCCCCGCTCCCGACGCTGCCGCCGCTGCCCCCGATCCCGGCCGCGCCGATCCCCTCGCTGCCCACTTCGCCGTCGTACCTCGGGGCGCCGGCCCGGGCGCACCCTGTCACCGGCATCCCCGCTACGCCGCAGAACCCCTTCATGGCCCCCAACGGCGAGTCCGAGATCCACGATGACGCCTGGCAGACCGACGCCTACACGTGGCCCGGGCCGCTGGGGCGCTCGCCGTCGCTGTCCTCGACGCTGCTGACCCGCGACTGCGCCACGATGGCCTTTGACTCCCGGGGCCGTCTGGTCTCGATCTGCATCGGGGCCACCGGGCCTGAGCTGTACATGTTCGACCCGCAAACGCTGGCGACCCTGGCCACGTTCATGCTGCCCCCGCGCCAGAGCCTGCCCAGCGGCTCGATCTTCCAGGACTTCGGCGGGGGCGGCTACTTCTATCTCGACTCCCACGACCGGGTGGTGACCGCCACCACCACGCGGCACATCTTCGTGATCGCCGAGACCCCCGGCGGCAGCCGGCTTCGCCCAGGTCGGCGACTACGACCTCAGCGGCGTGCTCAGCTCGTCGGAGGAGATCACCTCGGCGCTGCCGGACTCAAACGGTCTGCTGTGGTTCGTGACCAAGACCGACGGCGTGGTGGGGACGCTCAACCTCACCACCCGGGCGGTCCACACGATGAGGATCGGGAACGGTTCGGTGGGGGAGATCGAGAACTCGTTCGCGACCGGTGCCGGCGGCGGGGTGTACATCGCCTCGAACCGCAAGATGTACCGGTTCGTGGCCGGTGCGGGCGGGAGGCCTCGGATCAGCTGGCAGGCCCGGTACCCCAACAGCTTCGAGACCAAGCCGGGCCAGGTCGATGACGGCACCGGCACCACCCCGACGGTGATGCAGGGCGGCTACGTGAGCATCACCGACAACGCCGACCCCATGGACGTGGTCGTGTACCGGACGGCCGTGCACCCAAGCAAACGCGTGCGACGCCACGGCCGCGTGCGGAAGGCCGCTTTGCCGCGCATGGTCTGCAAAATGCCGGTGTTCAAGCGCGGCGCCAGCGACACCGAGAACTCACTGCTGGCCGCCGGCCGCTCGATGATCGTCGAGAACAACTACGGCTATTCGGGCCCGACCTCGGTCGAGAACGGCGGCGTCACCGCTCCCGGCCTCGCCCGCGTCGACATCAACGCGCAGGGGACGGGCTGTCGCCTGGTGTGGACCAACTCGAGCGTGGCCGCGCCCACCGTGGTGCCCAAGCTGTCGATCGGGGCCGGCCTGATCTACACCTACACCAAGGGAGCCGGCAGCTCGGACCCCTGGTACTGGACCGCGCTGGACTTCCGCACCGGCCGCGTCGTCTACCAGCAGCTGGCCGGGACCGGCGTGGGCTACAACAACAACTACGCCGGGATCGCGCTCAGCCGGTCGGGCGTCGAGTACCTGGGGACGCTCGGCGGACTGATCTCGATGCGAGACGGAAGCTGACGGCTCTACTTCAGGTCAGCTGAGCTCTTGCCCAGCAGCAGCCGCGCGACCACCAGCAGCTGGATCTGCTGGGTGCCCTCGAACAGATCGAGGATCTTGGCGTCACGGGCCCACTTCTCCAGCAGCTCGCCCTCGCCGTAGCCGGTGGCGCCGCACAGGGCCACGCACCGCAGGGCGACGTCGGTGCCCATGCGGCCCGCCTTGGCCTTGGCCATCGAGGCCTGCAGCGAATTGGGCTTCTTGTTGTCGGCCATCCAGGCGGCCTGCAGTGTGAGCAGCCGCGCCGCCTCCCAGTCGGCCTCCATGGCGATGAACTCGGCGGCGGCCGCGCTCTGGAGGTAGGTCGGCACGTCGTAGTCGATCTCGATGCCGGCGTCGTGCAGATGCTCGCGGGTCTGCTCCAGGCAGGCGCGGGCGACTCCGACGGCCATCCCGGCCACCAGCGGGCGGGTGTTGTCGAATGTCTGCATGACACCGGCAAAGCCCTTCTTGGCCTCGATCTCGGGGCTGCCGAGCAGGTTCTCCTTGGGGACGCGACAGTCGTCGAGCACGAAGTTGGCGGTATCCGAGGCTCGGATGCCGAGCTTGTGCTCCAGGCGGTCGAGCTTCAGGCCCGGGTTGTCGCGCTCGACCACGAACGACTTGATGGCGGCGCGGCCCTGGTCGCGGTCAAGCGTCGCCCACACCACGATCAGCTCGGCGCGGTCGCCGGAGGTGACGAAGATCTTCTCGCCGTTGAGGACGTACTCGTCGCCGTCGAGTCTGGCGGTGGTGCGGATCGCCGCCGAGTCAGAGCCCGCCTCGGGCTCGGTGATGGCCATCGCCGCCCACTTGCCGCCGAAGCGCTGCAGCTGCTCGTCGTCGGCCACGGCCGCGATCGCCGCCTGGCCCAGGCCCTGGCGGGGCATGGCCAGCAGCAACCCGACGTCGCCCCAGCACAGCTCGATCAGCCCCAGCAGGCTGGCCATATTGGTGCCGTTCCGGTTACCGTCCTCGGCTTGCGCCGAGGGGCCGGCCATTCCCGTTGGCGCCGCCACCGACCGTGCCGGCGCCGGCGCCGCCGAGGGCGCCGCTCTCGTTCATGCCGTCGATCAGCGCCGCCAGCATGTCGAGTTCCTTGGGGTAGGCGTGCTCGAGGGTGTCGTACTTGCGCGAGTGGGTGCGGAAGATCTCGGTCGCGACCTGGTGGGACTGCGAGACCAGGGTGGAGAACTTCTTGGGTAGCTCGAGGTTGATCATGTGGTTAGACGAGCAGCGCGCCCTCCATCAGGCCGGCCGCGCGCAGGTCGCGGTACCAGCGTTCGACGGGGTGCTCCTTGACGTAGCCGTGGCCGCCGAGCAGCTGGACGCCGTCGGAGCCGATGGCCATGCCGCGATCGGCGCACAGCCGGCGGGCCAGCGCGACCTCGCGGGCGAACTCGAGGCCCTGGTCGACGCGCCCGGCGGCGCGATAGGTGGCCAGCCGCAGCCCGTCGAGCTCGATGGCGATGTTGGCCACGGTGAAGGCGACCGCCTGGCGGTTGGAGATCGGCTCGCCGAACGCCCTGCGGTCCTTGACGTAATCCGAGACGTAGTCGAGCACCGCCTGGCCGGTGCCCACCGCCAGCGCGCACCAGGCCAGGCGGCCGAGCTGGATGCACTCGGCGTAGGTGGTGCGCTCGCCGCCCCCCAGCAGAGCGGTGGCGGGAAGTTGGACGTCGTCCAGAATCAGGCGTTGGGTCGCCGCGGCCCTGATGCCCATACCGCGATCCGGCTCGAGGCTGATCCCGCGGGTCTTGGACTCCACGATGAACAGCGCCGGACCTTCGCCCTGCAGGTCGGCGGCGATCACGAACAGCTCGCTGTCGCTCGCTCGAGGGACCAGCGCCTTGACCCCGTTGAGGACGTAGCCGCCCCTGGCCGGCTGGGCGGTGGTGGTCAGCGCAAACGGGTTGAACAACGGCTGGGGCTCCATCACCGCCAGCGCGGCGGCGGGGACGTTCTCGCCGACGAACTCGGGCAGGTAGGTCGCCTGCTGCTGGGCGTCGCCCCACAGGCTGATCGCGGTGGAGACGGCGGCGGGGGCCAGGCAGGCGACGGCGATGCCCATGTCGCCCTGGGCCAGCGCCTCGCTCATCAGCACGGTGGTCGCGGCCGAGCGCTCCTCCAGGGCACCGCCGAGCTCCTCAGGGACACCGATCATGCTCAGGCCGAGCTCGTTGGCTTGGGTCAGCAGCTCGGGTGGGGTCGCGCACTCGGCGTCGGCTTCGGCGGCGATGGTGCGCAGCTTGGCCAGGGCAAATTCCTTGGTCGAGTCACGCAGCATCTGCTGCTCGTCGGACGGCGTGATGTCGAACAGATCGCTGCGCCGCGCGGTGGGCTGGCGAGCCGGCCGGCTCAGCCGCTGAGCGGCGGCGAAGGTACGTCCCGCGGTGGCGGCGGTCCGCACGGTCGTCTTGCTGGCGCCGTGCAGGAAGCGCACGGCCGGGTCACGCAGCCCCAGGCGGTCGATGGTGCTCGACGAGGCCAGCGCATTCAGCGCCTTCAACCCGACCGCCATGGATCGTTCCGCGATGTTCGGCTGCCCCGCCATCGGCAGGGACGTTATCACAGCTTGACGTGACGTCGTTCCATGTAATGCTGAGCGGCAGGGTAGACCCAAGCCGGCGCATTCCCGCTTATGGTGGCCATAAGTCCGCCCGGCGGAGCGACCTCGACGCCTACCTGGACGGGACCTGGAAGTCGCGTGGGGAAGGGGCTGCCGGCGACCCTGTCCCCGCGGCTCGAGGCGGAGTGACGGATGCGCTTGAGGTCGCCAGCTCCGCAATGGCGGGCGGCAATGACGCTGACCTCGGCGCAGCGCTTCGGCAACTCGCCCAGGCGAGCAACCGGCTCGCCCGGGCCCTCGAGCGGCAGGCCAAGCCAGTCGATCCCGCCTAGCGCGCAAGAGCCGGACGCGACTGGCGCGATAACTCCAGCTCATGTCAGAACTCCAAATACCGGGGTAGCGTGGCTAGCGTGTCCTCGCTCCGGCATTGGGTTACCTGGGTCCCGCGGTTCCGTCGCCACTACCGCCACCGGCGCAAGAGCGGCTACTCGGTCGGGCATGCGTTCAGCAGCACACGGGTCCGGATGCGCGGGCCGGACGCTTAGCGGGCCACCGGGCGGGTAGTTCTTCGCGCCGAGCGCGGACGGGTCAGCGGCCAGGCTGGCAGGCAGGACGTGTGGCGCAGACGCGCTCGGCTTCCCTCTCCAAGGCGGGCAGTGCGCTGGAGGGCCCGCGAGGGGGTCACGGGCCCTCCGCTCCATGCGCACCCCCTGCGAACCTCATACGTCGCACGCGGCTGCACCGGATCACCGAACCCAGCTAGCGACCCCGCCTTGCGTCCCGCGGCTAGGGGTTGCGTGTGGTCTGCGGCGCCGCACCGGGCTTGGCTGCGGTGGTCGCTATCGCGCCCGCGGGTAGCGTGCCGGCCGCGACGTAGCCGCTGAACCCGATCGTCGGATCGAAAAAGCTGCCGTCGCCCTGAACGGCGAGCTCGACGTCGAGGCACCAGACATCTCCTGTCGCCAGCGGCTTGAGCACGATCGGGCTCTGGATAGCGTCAGAGAACGACTGGCCCGCTTGGACCTGGTATCGGCCGATCGTCGCGCTCCCGCTGTCGCCATCACACGTGGTTGCGTTGCCACCTTGCTCGTAGAGGAAGGCCGAGATCGCCGCACCATTGGTCTGGCCGTAATAGTTATCGAACTGCAGGCGGGTGAGCGCGACCGTCGCCTTGTTAGCCGCGATCACCGTCTGAGTTGCATCCGGTTCTCCTAGATCAGCAAACCCAAAAAACGGAACTCTCGGGATCGTCTGCCCGACGTACCCCGAGACCGCGCTGCTGGTCTCAAGCTCTCCTCCCGCGGTCACCTTGGCTTTGTTGGCAGGAGTGGTCGGATCGGCGATATTCACGATCGTCGTGGTCGCCGCGTAAGCGGTACCGCCGAGCGCGACGAACAACGCCACCAACGCCACCAGCATCCCGGGCGACGGCCTCCGCATCCGGCGCGCCAGTCGTATACGCATCACTACCTCCCATCAGGTTGTCCCAACTCCGAGCACAACCCTATGGTCCAGCGCAACCGGCGTGTTACGAGAATCGACCGGAGGACCCGCGAGGGTGGGAGTACGGGCCCTCCGGCACACGTGTAGCTCGATTGCCCGCTGTCAACGCGGTGTCAACGAACGCAGCCGGACAGCGCAACACCGTGGGGCCCCGATCAACTCGCCTCGAGTGTAAATAGCCTGCAAGTCCCGGACTTTGCAGCACCGAGCGGTATGGGGTGTAACGGGCGTCGCTTATGGTGGCCTTACGGTGAGCGAGTCATGCTGAGGTCCAGATGCGCGTGCTGATCGCCGAGGACGAGGTGCGCCTGGCGGACGCGATCGCCCGCGGGCTCAGGCGTCAGGGTATCGCCGTCGATCTCGCCCCCGACGGCGAGCAGGCGCTGGTCAAGGCACGAGTGGTCCGTTACGACGTGTTGGTGCTCGACCGCGATCTCCCGCGCGTGCACGGCGACGATGTATGCCGCACCGTGCGCGGAGAGCGGCCCGACACCGGGATCCTGATGCTCACCGCCGCGGGTGCGCTGGAAGACGTGGTCGACGGCCTGTCGATGGGTGCCGACGACTATCTGGCCAAGCCGTTTCGGTTCGCCGAACTGGTGGCGCGCATCCACGCACTGGCCCGCCGCACCGCGCCCAGCCGGCCGCCGATCCTGCACCACGGCCAGCTCGAGCTCGATCCCGCTCGTCGCCGGCTGACTCGCGGCGGACGGGAGATCGAGCTGGCGCGCAAGGAGTTTGCCGTCCTCGAGGTGCTGATGTCGGCCGACGGTGCCACGGTGTCTGCCGAGCAACTGCTGGAGCGGGTGTGGGACGAGCACACCGACCCGTTCACCAATGTCGTCAGAATGACGATCATGACGCTGCGCCGGAAGCTGGGCGACCCTCCGATCGTCGAGACCGTGATCGGAGTGGGCTACAGGATGTCCTGATGGTCTCCGTGCCGATGACGGGGACCGGTTTGGGGGAGTCGGAGCCGTGAGCGGCACCGACAGCCCGGTGCACGCCGGTGGCCGGGGGTGGCGCCCAGCGCCGACGATCCGGCTGCGACTGGCGCTCTTGTACGGCGGCGTGTTCCTGGTCACCGGCGCCGGCCTGCTGACGATCGGCTATCTGCTGGTCCGCAACAACCTTGAGACCCGGCACACCCTTTCGGTGTCGCTGGATCGGCTCGGGCTGGGGTCGTACAAGGGCCAGGTGCTGGCCCGGGCGCTGGGCGGCCACGAGGCCAAGCTGGTCCGCGCGGTGCAGGACCAGATCGTCTCGCAGACGCTGCACCGGCTGCTGTGGCAGTACGTCGGCGCGCTGGCGGCGACGACCATGATCGCCATCACCACCGGCTGGCTGCTGGCCGGCCGGGCGCTGCGGCCCCTGCGCGAGATCACCGCCACCGCCCGGCGGGTCTCGGGCGAGAACCTGGGCGAGCGGATCGCGCTGCGCGGGCCCGACGACGAGCTGCGCGAACTGGCCGACACGTTCGACGGCATGCTGGCCCGGCTCGACGCCGCGTTCGCCAGCCAGCGCCATTTCGTCGCCAACGCCTCGCACGAACTGCGCACGCCACTGGCCATCATGCGCACCGAGATCGATGTCGCCCTCGCCGACCCCGAGGCCAGCGGCGAGGAGCTGCGGACGATGGGCGAGGCGGTGCGGGAGATGGTCGACCGGTCCGAGCGGCTGATCGCGGGACTCCTGGTACTGGCTCGCAGCCAGGCGGCCGCCGGCCCCGAAGAACCGGTCGACCTGGCCGAGCTGGCCGGAGACTGCATCACCGACCTGCACGCCCGGGCGGTCGAGGCGCAGGTGGAGGTGCGCGACGACCTCGAGCCGGCCTGGACGTCTGGCGAGCCGGCGCTGCTCGAGCGGATGGTGGCCAACCTGCTCGACAACGGCATCCACCACAACGTGCCCCGCGGTTACCTCGACGTCAGCACGCGCGTGCGCCACGGTCGGGTCGTGCTCCGCGTCCACAACGGCGGCGCGCCGATCGATCCGATGGCGGCGTCTCAGCTCACCCAGCCGTTCCGCCGCCTGGATCGCCGCGGGGCGGGATTCGGACTGGGGCTCTCGATCGTGCGGTCGGTGGCCGAGGCGCATGGGGGCAGCGTCACGGTGACGGCGCCGTCCGCGGGTGGGCTAGCGGTCGAGATCTCGCTGCCGGCGCTGACGGCGACGCCGTCGGGGGCGGGAACGGTGCCGGCCCGCGCGTTGTCAAGACGCTGACGCCCGCCTCCGCTATCAGCTGATCCTCAGCCTCGATTTACGGAAAGCTGACACGGCGGGCCTTACGCTCGTGCCATGTCGAGCTGGTGTCGCCGAAACGGAGGTCTCGGATGGCGCGACGGAGGCATCCCCGCGCCCTGTCTCGCCGCCCGTGACCTTGTGACGCCGTTCGATTGCGACGAACGTGCGCCTCGTCGCAGGCGGGCGAGGCATCTCCCCGCTACCCGGGGTACCGGCGGCGGCCTGGGCCATGACTCCCGCCTGGGCACGCCCGCCGGACCTCGGGCATCCTCCCGCCGCCTGCGGCGTCAGCGCGGCTGACGCAGCCGTCAGCGCCGCTGACGCAGCCGCCCGCCCACGGCACACACGGCGTAGCCCGCGGCCGCCAGCCCGATGATGGCGCTGCTCGGTGGCAGACCGTTGACTGCGTAGCTGAGCGCGAGCCCGCCCCACATGGCGCCGACGGCGACGGCCGCCGAGATGGCGATGCCGGCCAGAGGGCGCGAGGTTAACGCGGCGGCGGCCCCGGCGGGGGCGGCGATCAGACCCAGCAGCAGCAGCGCGCCCACCGCCTCGGTGCTCTCGGCGGTGACGATGGCCAGCCCGGCGAGGAAACCGAGACCGAGCACCCGGACCGGGACGCCGCGCAGCGCCGCCAGCTCGGGGTCGAGGGTGCTCAGCAGCAGGGGCCTGGTGCTGCCCAGCACCGCGAGCGTGACCACGAGCGCGATCGCCGCCGCGACCACGCTGGCTCCGGCGCTGAGCGAGTAGATCGACCCGAACAGAGTGTTGGCCGTGGTCACCCCGCTGGCGCCGCCGGCGCTGGTGGCCAGCACGGCCAGCAGCAGCACGCCGACCCCGAGGATCCAGGCGAACGCGGTGCCGATGGCGACGTCGTCGGCCTGGGCGCGGCGCCCCAGCAGGCCCATGGCCAGAGCCAGGGCGAGCGTGAGCAGGAACAGGCCGACGCGTTCATTGACGCCGATGGCGGCAGCCCCGATCGCCCCCACGAATGCCACGTGGCTGAGCGCGTCGCCGGCGAACACCTGTCCCCGCAGCACCACGAACCAGCCGATCGTGCCGCACGCCAGCGCGATGAAGGTTCCGGCCAGGTAGGCATTGCGGACGAACTCGTAGGCGAACATCAGCGGTTCGTCCGGCGGCGCAGCGCGCGTCCGGCTCGGATGGCGACGTACAGGCCGAAGGCCAGCGAGGTCACGTAGAAGCCGACCGGGTAGACGGTGAAGTAGGCCAGCGCCAGCCCAAGCCAGGCGATCAGCAACGCGAACACGATGCTCAGCGCCAGCCCGGCCAGCGGGCGCATGGTGATCTGCTGGGCACACGCGGGCGGGGCCACCAGCAGCGCGAACACCAGCAACGCGCCGGTGATCTGGCTGGTCGCGGCGATGGCGAGCGCGAGGATGAGCAGGAACAGCACATCAAGTCGCGCCACCGGCACGCCGCTGGCGTTGGCGATGTCGCGCTCCACGGTGGCGAACAGCAGCGGGCGGGCGATCACCGTGAGTGCGGCCAGGCTGGCCAGGGCCACGACCAGCAGGACCAGCACCTGGGAGTGCGTGATGCCGAGGAATGTCCCGAACAGCAGCGTCTCGGGTCCGCCGAGGATCGACTGGTTGAGCGACAGAAACAGGAATCCGGCGGCCAGGCCGACCGTCTGCACGGTGCCGATCACTGCCGTCTCGCCGCCGTAGCCGCGCCGGGGCCCGCGTCCACTGCCGGCGATGGCCAGCCCCGCGGTCGCGCAGGCCACGTAGTAGCCCAGCGCGGTGGGCAGGCCGATCAGCGCCGCGCCGGCGGCGCCCGGGAAGGCCATCACCGACAGGGTGTGGGAGGCGAAGATCTGGCGCCGCAGCACCGCATACCAGCCAACCGAGGCGGCCAGCACGGCGACGATCGTGCCCGCCAGCAGGGCGTTGACCATGAACGGGAACGCCGTCAGCTGGCGGAAGTCGGAGACGAGGTCGACTGACAGGCTGGGGTTCACGGGGCGTGGCGGTGGCCGTGATGGTGGGGGGCCTCGGGCTGGCCGACCACCACCAGCCGGCCGTCGGTGGTCCGGAGCACCTCGACGGGTGTGTGGTAGAGCCGGCTGAGCTCCGGACCGGTTATGACCTCGTCGACGGAGCCGGCCACCGCGTGGCCGCCGCCGAGATAGACCACGCGATCCAGGTAGGACAGCAGCGGGTTGACATCGTGCGCGACCAGCAGCACGGCAACTTTCTCGGAGGTGCTGATCCGCCGCACCAGGGCCGCCACCGCGGCCTGGTTGGGCAGGTCGAGGCTGTCCAGCGGCTCGTCGAGGATCAGCAGCTGCGGGCGGCGCACGAGCGCCGAGGCGATCAACAGCCGCTGCTGCTCGCCGCCGGAGAGCTCGCCGATGGCACGGGTGGCATAGGCGCTCGCGCCGACCAACTCGATCACCTCGTCCACTCGGGCGCGCTCCTGCCGGCGGCGGCGCCGGGCGCGCGGGGTCAGCGGCACCGGGACGCCCCAGCGGGCGCCGTCGAGGCCGAGTCCGACCAGGTCGACGCCCCGCACCCGGGTGGACTCGTCGAAGCTCTGGCGCTGCGGCAGATAGCCCACCTGGGCGCGGGTGCGCTGCGGCGCCTCGCCGAGCAGCCTCACCTCTCCCTCGGAAATGGGAATGAGCCCCAGAATCGTTCTCATCAGCGTCGACTTGCCGGCCCCGTTGGGACCCAGGACGGCGACGAACTCGCCCCCGCGGATCTCCAGCGAGACGTCTGTGAGGATCGCCCGGCCGGCGATCTTGACGCTCGCGTGACTGAGTTGCACGGCGGGCGCCGCGGCGGCGAGCGGCTCGAGCGTCACCGGGCGCGAGGTCATCTACCCGTGGCTTGGTGGAGCGCCGCCTCGATGCCCTCCAACTGTGCCGATTGCCACTGCTGGAAGCTGTCGCTGGCCGGTGACAGGGTTTCGGTCACTGTGGCGACCGGGATGTGCTGGCTACGGGCCAGGGCGGTCAGCTGCTGGATCTCAGGGGTGACGTTCTGCGAGTTGTAGACCCACACCTTGATCTGGTGGCCGGTGATCTGGCGCTGGGTCTCGGCGGCGTCCTGGGCCGTCACCTCGGTGCCCTCGCTGATCGCTTTCATGAAACTCGGCGGGCGTGATGAGTCTCAGGCCGAGCGACGGGGCCTGCAGCGCGAAGATGCTCTCCGAGGCGCCCACAGGGACGCCGGCGAAACGCTGGTTGATCTGGGCGATGAGGGCGTGGTAATGGGCCAGGCCGATGGTCTCGAAGGTGTTGAGCCGGCGCGCGTAGTAGGCCGAGTGCTTGGGGTCGAGCTTGGCCAGGTCGGTGGCTATCACCCCGGCCACCCGCTCCACCTCGGAGGGGTCATACCAGCGGTGCGGGTTGTCGCCCTCGTGCAGCCCAAACAGCGAGCCTACGGTGAGAATGACCCGGCCGTCGACCGGGTTGGCGGCCAGCAGCTTCGGCGCCCACGGGTCGTAGCCGACGCCGTTGACGATCGCCAGCTGCGCGGTGGCCATGGTGCGAGCGTCGCTGGCGTTCGGCTCGTAGGAGTGAGGGTCCTGGGCCGGGTTCACGATGATGCTCTGCACCGACGCGTGGCTGCCGCCGATCTGCTTGGCGATCGAGCCCCAGAAGTTCTCCGCCGCCACCACCCGCACGCCGTCTCCGCCGGTCTCGGCGGCGGACACGCTTCCGCATCCGGACAGGGAGAGAACGAGCGCCCCGGCGCCTAACAGTGAGACAAGCCCAGCCCTGATTCCGAGGAGGCATCGTGCGCCGCTACACCTACACACGCCGCCCACCGTACCACAATAATGAGAATGAGTCTTATTCTTATTCTTACTGGAAGCTGCGCTACTGTTGGACCGGGATGGGCAGTCAGCAAGTGCGCATACCGGCCGGAGGTCCGACCTGGATCGAGCATGTGCACGAGCAGCTCTCCGTAGCCGGCATGAAGCGCGGCGGCGCGCGCGACCGCATCATCGAGGTGATGGCCGAGCAGTCCTGCGCGCTGAGCGCGATCGAGATCGAGGACGCCCTGCGGGCCAACGGGACCCCGATCGCCCGGGCCAGCGTGTACCGCATCCTCGAACTGCTGATCGACTACGGCCTGGTCGAGCGCGTCGTGGTGGGTGAGGGCCAGGCGCGGTTTGAGCCGGTGCACCCCAGCGGCGATCACCATCACCACCTGATCTGCGACCAGTGCGGGCGCCTGGTGGCCTTCGACGATCCCGCGCTCGAGATCGCCATCGACAGACTCCAGGATCGGCTCGGGGTGCGGGTCGAGAGCCACGAGATCCTGCTGCGCGGCGACTGCGGAACCTGCAGCTAGTTCGACCTCGGGCGAGGTGCAGCCGGGTCGTCGGTGCGCAGGCCGCGTCGCCCACCGGGGGTGGCTGGCTGCACCGAATACCCGGCTCAGATCTGGCGGGAAAGCGCTGCCAGCCGGCGGACGGGCGGACGGGGGTCGCGTGGGCGCGTGCATGACGTGACAAATCGGCGGGGGCCGCGCGCGATTTGTCGCCAGGTGCAGCCTCAGCGTCGAGATTGCGACAAATGGGGTCCGCGTGCGCGGCTTTGTCACGCTTCGGCATGCTCGAGGCCGACCGAGCCACGGGCCCGCCCCCTTCCGTGCTGTGTCTGGGCCGCTCCCCGTCCACGGTCCCAGATCCGCGTCATCGGAGCGAGGCGCATCTAGAGTGACGCCGGGGCGATCGGGCTGTCGATTTCCGGGCTTCCCGTTCGTCTCTAAGCCGACCAGACACACCGGGTCGACGTGACCCACGACCTCAGGAGTGACCATGACCGGCTCTTCCACGCAGGGAATCAAGATCGTGCTGCATCCCGTGACCGACCTGACGGCGGCCAAGGCGGTGTACAGCGCCCTGCTCGGCATGCCGCCGCAGCACGACGGCGACTACTACGTCGGCTACGAAGCCGAGGGCCAGCACATCGGGCTGGTGCCGGGCGGTGGACCCCAGGGCATGACCTCGCCGGTGGCGTTCTGGGAGGTGCCCGACATCGAGGCGAAGCTGGCCGAGGTGACGGCCGCGGGGGCCACCGTCAACGAGGCCCCGCACGATGTCGGTGGCGGGCGCCTGGTGGCGACCGTGACCGACCCCGATGGCAACGTGCTCGGGCTGATGCAGGATCGATGAGCGCCGCGACGGGTGGCCGCGGACCGGTGGCTACCAGGCGTCGATGTTCGGGACGGCGCTTGCCCGGCCGCGCCCACCAGCCTGAATCCCGGTCATCGAACAGGGTTGCCGACCCACCGTCGGGTGTCGGCCGGATCGATGACGTCGTCGATCTCGAAGTAGGAGGCCATGCTGATGCCCTTGCCGCGCTCGTAGGCGGCGGCGACGGCGGCGTCGAACGCCCGCTCGCGCTCGGCGGGGTCCTCGATCGCCTCCAGCTCGCGGCGCATCCCGAGCCGGACCGCGCCCTCCAGCCCCATGGCGCCGAACTCCGAGGTCGGCCACCCGATCGTGAACAGCGGCGCCTTGAACCCGCCCGCGGCCATCGCCTGCGCTCCCAGGCCGTAGCCCTTGCGCAGCACCACCGTCCCGACCGGGACCTCGAGGTTGGCGCCGGTGACGAACATGCGCGAGAAGTGGCGCACGGTCGCCGTCCGCTCCGCCTCAGGCCCGACCATGAACCCGGGCGTGTCGGCCAGGAACAGCAGCGGCAGGTCGAAGGCGTCGCACAGCTGCATGAAGCGGGTTGCCTTGTCGGCGCCGTCGGCGTCGATCGCGCCGCCCGAGATGGGAGGGATCGTTGGCCACGATCCCCAGCGGCCGGCCGTCGATGCGAGCCAGCGCGGTCACCATCCCCGGACCGAAGCCGCGTCGGAGCTCGAGCGTCTCGTCGCACAGCACATCGATCACCGCGCGCACGTCGTAGATGCGCTTGCGGTTGGTCGGGATGAGGTCGCGCAGCCGGGTCTGGTCGGGGATCGCCGACGGATCGGGGCGGCGCCGGCGGCCGGCGGCGCGGGCGAAGAAGCTCAGGTAGCGCTTGGCGGCCGCGACCGCCTCGGCGTCGTCCGCGACTCGCAGGTCGACGACTCCGTTGGGGTACTGGACGTCGATCGGCCCGACTTCGCCGGGCTCATAGACACCCAGGCCGCCACCCTCGATCATCGCCGGGCCGCCCATACCGATGCTCGCGTCCTCGGAGGCGATGACCACGTCGCAGCAGCCGAGCAGGGCCGCGTTGCCGGCAAAGCAGTAGCCGGACGCGATGCCGACCAGCGGCACCAGGCCGCTGAGCCGCGCGAACAGGTGAAAGGCGCGGCAGTCGAGCCCGGCGACGATCGGCATGTCGACGTCGCCGGGACGCCCGCCGCCGCCCTCGGCGAACAGCACCACCGGCAGCCGCCGGCGCTCGGCGACCTCGAACAGGCGGTCCTTCTTCTGGTGGTTGCGCATCCCCTGGGTGCCGGCCAGAACGGTGTAGTCATAGGACATGGCCACGCACGGCTCGCCGGCGATCTCGCCGACGCCGGCCACCAGGCCGTCGGCCGGGGTGCGCTCGATCAGCTCCTGCTTGGCGCGCCGGCGTTCCTGGGCGGCGAACATCAGCGGGCCGTACTCGACGAATGAGCCCGGGTCGACCAGGTCGGCGAGGTTCTCGCGGGCGGTGCGACGGTCCTTGTCGTGGCGGCGTCTGCACCGCTTCGGGCCGGTGCGGCGTCGAGACCGAACTGGTGGCGGTGGCGGACCTGCTCCAGGTCGGGGCGCACGTCGGAGTCGCCGTCCGGCGTGGCCGCCGCCGCCGGGCCGTCGTCATCGCCGGCCGGTGTCGCGTCGGCGAGCTCGGCCAGCAGCTGACCCTCGTCGACGGTGTCGCCGACCGCCACCTCCAACCGGCGAACCACGGCGTCGTGCTCGGCCACCAGCTCGTGCTCCATCTTCATCGCCTCGAGCACGACGATCGGGCGTCCCGGCTCGGACCGGGGCCTCGGCCGCCGGGCGTACCGAGATCACGGTCCCGGCGAACGGCGCCAGCAGCTGCATGGCGGCGAGTCTATTGTTCGCGGTCGATGAGCAGCGACGAGCCCGAGCTTCTCTGGGAGCCATCCGACGAACAGGTGAAGCGGGCCACGCTCACCCGCTACACGGCGTGGCTGGAGCGCGAGCGGGGGCTCGAGTTCGACGACTACGCGGAGCTGTGGCAGTGGTCGGTCGACGATCTCGACGCCTTCTGGAGCTCGGTCGTCGAGTTCTTCGACGTGCGCTTCTCCGCCGGCGGCGACCGAGGTCCTGGGCGATCGCTCGATGCCGGGCGCGCAGTGGTTTCCCGGCTCCACGGTCAGCTACGCCGAGCACATCTTCCGCGGCAAGGACGACGACGAGGTGGCGATCCGCCACGCCTCCGAGCTGCGCCCGCTGTCGCTCGTGGACCTGGGGCGAGCTGCGGTCCGAGACGGCGGCGATCGCCGCCTGCGCTGCGGGCGCTGGGGGTGGGCGAGGGCGACCGCGTGGTCGCCTACATGCCCAACATCCCGGAGACGGTGGCCGCGTTTCTGGCCTGCGCCTCGATCGGCGCGGTGTGGTCCTCGGCGGCGCCGGAGTTCGGCGCCCGCAGCGTGATCGACCGCTTCGCGCAGATCGAGCCCAAGGTGCTGCTGGCCATCGACGGCTACCGCTACGGCGGCAAGGACTTCGACCGCGAGGAGATCGTGGAGCGGATCGCGGGCGAGATCCCGTCGCTTGAGCGGGTGGTGCGGTTCGGCTACCTGGACGGGAGCGGCTGGGAGGACGGGTTCCTGTCCGACGACGCCGGCGAGCTCGAGTTCGCCCAGCTGCCCTTCGACCACCCGCTGTGGGTGCTCTACAGCTCCGGCACCACCGGCCTGCCCAAGCCGATCGTCCACGGGCAGGGCGGGATCCTGCTGGAGCAGATCAAGAAGATGAACCTGCACCTCGACGCCCAGGCCGGCGACCGGGTGTTCTGGTTCTCGACCACCGGCTGGATGATGTGGAACTTCCTGGTCGGGGTGCTGCTGACCGACGCCTCGATCGTGCTGTTCGACGGCAATCCCGGCTACCCGGATCCTGAGCGTGCTGTGGGACCTGGCCGACGAGGCCGGGATCACCTGCTTCGGGACCAGCGCCGCGTTCATCGCCTCGTGCATGAAGGCGGGCGTCGAGCCGGCGCAGCGGGCGCGACCTGAGCGCGCTGCGCGCGGTCGGCTCGACCGGCTCGCCGCTGTCGCCGGACGGGCTTCAGCTGGGTCTACGACGCAGCTCGGCTCCGACACCTGGCTGTTCTCGACCTCGGGCGGCACCGACATGTGCACCGCGTTCGTCGGCGGCGTGCCGACGCTGCCGGTGTACCTGGGCGAGCTGCAGGCCCGGTCGCTGGGCGCGGCAGTGGAGGCGTGGGACCCGGACGGCAAGCCGCTGGTCGGCGAGGTGGGCGAGCTGGTCATCACCGAGCCGATGCCGTCGATGCCGCTCTACTTCTGGGGCGACGAGGACGGCTAGCGGCTGCGGGACTCCTACTTCTCGATGTACCCGGGCATCTGGCGCCACGGCGACTGGATCGAGATCACCTCGCGGGGCACGGCGATCATCTACGGCCGCTCGGACTCGACCATCAACCGCGGCGGGGTGCGGATGGGCACCAGCGAGATCTACTCGGCGGTGCTGCGGTGCCCGAGGTGACCGACGCGCTGGTGGTGGACCTGCCCCGGGAGGGCACCGACGGCTGGATGCCGCTGTTCGTGGTGCTGCGAGACGGGCAGAGCTCGACGACGAGCTGGTCGACGCGATCCGCCGGCGGGTGCGCGAGGACTGCTCGCCCCGCCACGTGCCCAACGAGATCCGCCAGATCGACGCGGTGCCGCGGACGCTGTCGGGCAAGGTGCTCGAGGTGCCGGTCAAGCGGATCCTCACCGGCACGCCGCCCGAGCAGGCGGCCAGCCGCGAGTCGCTGGCCAACCCCGAGGCGCTGGACTACTTCGTGGAGCTGGCGAAAGAGTCATAAGTCTGCGACTTTCCGCACCCGGGGCGCGGGCGGCGCGGAAAACTGGGTGGATGGCGGATGTTGGACGCATAGCGGCCAAGATTCACCACCTTGGCAGTGCCGCCGCGGCGGTGCTGGCCGTGCGGCGAGGACGCGGTATTGAGCCATGCGTCCGGGCCGCTCTGTGGGACATGGGCAAATGGCGCCACGCCCTCTGAGGTGATCGCCTCCGGTCACCGTAGGCGCCCGGGCATATCACGTCCGATCGTTGCTCGAACGTCGCAATCGCGCGGGACATCACCTGGCAACGCGGCATCCGTGTGACCAGTGCCGGCCCGGACCGCGCTCGACATCGCGCCACGCACTCGCTCGTCGAGCAACTCGCCCGCGCCGTCAACCACGCCGAGAACGCCGGTTGCCCTGAGACGCGGCGAGATGATCGACGCCGACGCTGCCACCCTCGAGGCTGAGCACGTGACCATCCGCCTTACGCTGGGAACGCCGCCACCAGAATCCGGGCGCGAGAGCGCGGAGCGGTTGCACCGGATCCTGCAGCGGCTCGAACGTAAAGAGCCCGTAAACATCGGCGTTTAGCGGCGGCCGAGCGGGGAACCCGACCTCTTACGGACTTCTTCCCTGACTCTGAAAGGTTCCTCACTGACCGGTGGTCTACTGCTATCTGTAGATCCAGGCATTCCCAGCATCAGGAGATGACAAGCCACCAATGAGAAGTTTGAGCCGATGGATGCCGATCATCGGCGGCGCCGTTGCGGGGGGATGATCGCGCTGGTCATCGCCAGCGGCAGCAGCTCGACCCAGACCGTGACCACCACCGTCGTTCGGCCCTCACAGCAGCCGGCCCTGCCGGCCTCGTTCAGCAACGGCAACGGGCATGAGCATCAACCAGATTTACAAGTCGGCCAGCCCGGGCGTGGTCGACATCGTCGTCACCAGCCAGAGCCAGAGCCCGGGCTTCGGGTTCTTCGGCGGCGGCGGCGGCGGCGTAGCCCAGCAGACCGAGGGCGAGGGCGCCGGCGTCGTCTACGACACCAAGGGCGACATCCTCACCGACGAGCACGTCGTGGCCGGCGCCACCTCGGTCAAGGTCAACTTCCAGGACGGCCACAGCTACTCGGCCAAGGTGCTCGGGCACCGACCCCTCGACCGACGTCGGCGGTGATCCACGTCAACGCGCCCAGCTCGGAGCTGCACCCGATCCCGCTGGCCAACTCCAGCGACGCCCAGGTCGGCGACCCGGTGGTGGCGATCGGCAGCCCGTTCAGCCTGCCCGAGACGACCACCGCCGGGATCGTCAGCCAGACCGGCCGCAGCATCACCGCGCCCAACAACTACACGATCCCCAACGCGATCCAGACCGACGCGGCGATCAACCCCGGCAACTCCGGCGGCCCGCTGCTCGACGCCAACGGGCACGTGCTCGGCCTCAACGACCAGATCGAGACCAACAACCAGACCGCGCAGGGCGAGGGCTCGAGCTCCGGCGTCGGGTTCGCGATCCCGTCCAACACGGTCGCGCAGATCGCCAACGCGATCATCGGCGGCAAGCCCGGTCAAGCACGCCTACGTCGGCGTCGAGCTGCAGCGGCGACCTCGGCCGGCGGCGCGCAGATCGCCCAGGTCTCAGCCGCGGCACGCCCGGCGCGGCCGCGGGCCTGAAGGCCGGCGACGTGATCACCGCGATCAACGGCAAGGCGGTCACCTCGACCGACCAGTTCATCGCCACCGTCGACAACTACGCGCCCGGGCCAGACGGTCACGCTGACGGTCAAGCGCGGCGGCCAGACCAAGACAGATCAAGGTCAAGCTCGGCATCCGTCCGGCCCAGACGCCTCAGGGCGGCTAGCACCCCCAATCGGCCCCGGCGCAAGCGGCCCCCGCTGGAAGCACATCGGCGGGGGCCGAGCCGTTAAGCGCGGCCGCCTGCGCCCAGCCGTCGCCGGCGGGTCGCGCAGCGTCATGCGCCGACGCGCGCCGCGCCGCCACCAGCGTGATCAGCAGCGGGCCGAGCACGCCGCTGCCGAAGGCCGACGGCCAGCGCATAGGCGCCGGCGCCGAACAGCGCCGGCCGTCGGCAGGGTGACCACCCAGGCGGCGGCGATCGTCCCGGCCACGCCCCAGCGGACCGCCGACAGCCGCTTGGCCGCGCCGGCGCCCATCACGCCGCCCGAGATCACGTGCGTCGAGGACAGGGGATAGCCGAGGTGCGAGGAGACGCAGGATCACGACGGCGCCGGCGCCCTGGGCGGCGAAGCCCTGGGCGGCGTCCATCTTGATGATCCGGCTGCCGACGGTGCGGATGATCCGCCAGCCGCCGGCGTAGGTGCCCAGGGCGATCGCCGACGGCGGAGCAGATCACCACCCAGGCGGGGACGCTGCGGGTTGTGGCGCTGAGCGAGCCGTGGGCGACCAGGGCCAGCGTGATCACGCCCATCGTCTTCTGCGCGTCGTTGGTCCCGTGGGCCAGGGCCAGCAGCGAGCTGGAGACGATCTGGCCGAGGCGAAACCCGCGGTTGACCGGCCCGGGACGGCGGCGGCCCAGCAGCCGGTAGATGGCCACGATGGCGACCCCGGCGACCACGAACGCGCGCCATCGGGGCGATCACGGCCGGGATCACGACCTTGGTGACGAGCCCCACGCCGTTGACGCCGCTGGTGCCGACGGCCGCCAGCATGGCGCCGATCACGCCGCCGATCAGCGCGTGCGAGGAGCTCGAGGGCAGGCCGTAGGACCAGGTGATCAGGTTCCAGATGATCGCGCCGATCAGTCCGGCGAAGGCGATCGTCTCGGTCACCTGGCCGGCGTCGATGATCCCGGTGGCGACCGTCGCCGCGACCTTCAGCGAGATGAAGGCGCCGACGAAGTTCAGGATCGAGGCCAGCGCGATCGCGGTCCGCGGCGCCATGCGCCCGCGTGGAGATCGCGCCCGGCGACGACGTTGGCGGTGTCGTGAAAGCCGTTGGTGAAGTCGAACGCCAGCGCGGCGACGACCACGATCACGAGCAGCAGAGTCGCTGTGCACGCGCTGCGGTCCGAAAGGATCAGCTGGCGGTGCTGGCGGCCCAGGCCAGCGTCCGCTCCATCAGCTCGACGTGCACGCTGCGGGTGCGTCCCTGTCGGCGGGTCCACGAGCCGTCCTGAGTCCAGCGTCCAGGCGTTACGTGTCGTCGTGCAGGCAGCGCTCGAGGCGTGTCCTCGAGCTCGGCCTGGAGCTCGGGCTGCTCGATCGGCACCAGCAGCTCGACCCGGGTGTCGAGGTTGCGCGGCATCAGATCGGCCGAGCCGATGTAGTAGACGTGCTCGTCGCCGCGGTGGAACGAGTAGATCCGGGAGTGCTCCAGGAAGCGCCCGACGACCGAGACCACCTCGATCGTCTCGCTGACCCCCGGCAGCCCGGGCAGCAGGCAGCAGATCCCGCGCACGTTGAGCTGGATCGGCACGCCGGCCTGCGAGGCGCGGTACAGCGCCTCGATGATCCGCTGATCGACCAGCGAGTTCATCTTCATCACGATCCGGGCGTCCTCGCCGGCCCGATGGGCCTCGACCGTGCGCTCGATCTCCTGGATCAGCGGCTTGCGCAGCCAGGTGGGCGCGACCAGGACCTTGCGCTGCGGCTCGGGGTGGCCGTAGCCGGTCAGCGTGTTGAACAGGTTGGCCACCTCCTCGCCGATCTCCGGGTCGGCGGTGAACAAGCCGAAATCCTCGTACAGGCGGGCGTTCTTGGCGTGGAAGTTGCCGGTGCCGATCATCACGTAGTGGCGCACGCTGCCGCGCTCGCGCCGGACGATGAGGATCGCCTTGGCGTGGGTCTTGAGCCCCGGGATGCCGTGCACGACGTGGGCGCCGACCTCCTCCAGGGCCCGTGACCAGTGGATGTTCTGACGCTCGTCGAAGCGCGCCTTGAGCTCCACCAGGCAGACGGCCTGCTTGCCCTTCTCGGCGGCCTCGATCAGCGACGGGACCAGCGCCGAGTCGTCCGAGGTGCGGTACACGGTCATCTTGATCGCCAGCACGTTGGGGTCGTCGACGGCCTGCTTGACGAACCGCTCCACGCTGGTGGAGAACGACTGGTAGGGGTAGTGGACCAGCACGTCGCCGGCGCGCATGGCCGCGGAACATGTCGGGCTCGCCGTCGCCGTCGGGCGTGGGAGGAGCCAAGCCCGGTCTGGGGCACCGGCGTCCAGGACGGCCAGCGCAGGTCCGGATGCCCGTCGATCGAGGCGATCTGCCACAGGTCGCCCATGTCGAGCAGCCCCTCGACGTCGTAGACCTGGACCTCGTCGACGCCCAGCCACTCGATCAGCCGGGTGCGCAGCGCCGGATCCATGCTGGCGCCGACCTCGAGCCGGACGACCTCGCCGAAGCGCCGCCGGCGCAGCTCGTCCTCGACCGCCTGCAGCAGGTCGTCGGCCTCGTCGGAGACCTCGAAGTCGGCGTCGCGGGTGACCCGGAACAGGTCGTAGGCTGAGGATCTCCATGCCCGGGAACAGCGAGTCGAGGTGCCGGGCGATGATGTCCTCGAGCGGGATGAAGGTGTCCTTCTCGATCTCGACGAACCGGGGCAGCACCTCCTTGGGCACCTTCACGCGCGCGAACGCCTCGTGGTCGAGGTCCGGATCGCGCAGCCGCACGATCAGGCTCAGCGACAGGTTGGAGATGTAGGGGAAGGGACGGCCCGGGCCCACCGCCAGCGGCGTGAGCACCGGGAAGATCTGCTCGCGGAAGTGGCGCTCGATCAGCTCGGCGGGCGCGCCGGACTCCTCGCAGCGAGACGATCCGGATGCCGTTGTCGGCCAGCGCCGGCCGGACCACCTCGGAGAACTGGCGCGCGTGGCGGCGGTCCAGCTCGCGCACCTGGTCGGGATCCGCTCCAGCACCTGGGTCGGGGACAGGCCGTCGGGCCCGCGCGCGTCGATCCGGGCGTCGACCTGGTCGTGGACCCCGGCGACCCGGATCATGAAGAACTCGTCGAGGTTGGTGACGAAGATGGCCAGGAACTTCAGCCGCTCGATCAGCGGCAGCGACTCGTCCTCGGCCAGCTGCAGCACGCGGTCGTTGAAGTCAAGCCAGGAGAGCTCGCGGTTGACGTACAGCGTCAGGGTCGTGAGATCGGCACCGGCCGCCCGGTCTGCATCGCCGTCGCGCTCACGGCGCCGTCGGACTCGGGCCGCGCCTGGCTCGATCGCCGAATCGGTCACGCCACCCGTCTCCGGCGTCGGCGATCGCGCGCAGCTCGTGCGGGCCGCAGCAGCATGACCAGCTCGCCCTTGGGGATGCGCGGCCAGGCCGCCCTTTCGCATCCGCGCCTGGGCGCCGGTGAGGTCGTGCAGGGTCAGCGAGAACGACGGGTCGTGGCCGACGAGCAGGACGTCACCCAGGCCGGCGGCGAGATCGTAGGGCGTCGAACGGCTCGCCGGAGAGTCGGCGCTCGACCGTGACCTCGACGCCCAGCGGGGCGCAGGCCAGCTCCGCCGTCTGCACCGCCCGGAGCTTGGGGCTGGACAGGCAGGCGTCGATGTGGACGCCGAGGCGCTCCAGCGCGCGGCCGGCGATCCTCGGCCTGGAGGATCCCACGCTCGGTCAACGGGCGCTCGTCGTCGGGGATAGCCATCCGCAGCCTCGGCGTGGCGAAGCAACCAGAGCATCCCTGCACTCTACGCCGCCGGGCCGCAGGCCAAAATCCGATTCGTCCGGCATGTCCGGCGTGACTTTGACGCGAGCCAGGGTCGCGAGCGCGGTGACGGTTAGGTGAATCGGGCCGCTCAGCGGACCCGGACGCGGGCCAGCGAGGCCGGTTGCTGCGCCGCTGGTGGCGGCCGAAGCCGTCGACGGCGTCGACTCGCAGCCAGTAGCGGCCCGTGGCGATGCGATGGTGGTGACGCATCCGCAGACGCAGCTTCCAATGCGGTGGTGCCCTTGGCCCGGAACGTCACCGGACGGCTGCACACGCGCGCTTGCCGGTGAGCTTGCCGTTGGCCCGCAAGAAGCGGCAACGCCCGTGCCTGTAGGTCCGGTAGACGCTCACCAGGACGCGCTTGACGCGCTCCTTGCGCACGGATCGGCGGTGCGGGCTCCGGGGCAGTCTTCTCGCCGGCGGTGCCGTTGACCGCGACGCCCCGCGGTGACGCGTGAACGCCGGCGCTTGTTGATCCGGGAGGTCGGATAGCGCGATGCAGCCCTGCGGGCCGGTAGCGGTCCGGCGTACGGGCTTGCGCACGCCCCCGGGTGCGCCCCTGGCGCCGGGACTCTCGTGCACGGGAAGCTGCAGCGGCAAGGTCGCTGACCGAGATCGAGAACGTGCCGTTGGAGGTGCGCACGTACGGCGAGTCGTTGCTCGAGCAGTTCGAGCTTGGCGATGTGGCCGGCGGCGAAGTGCCAGGCGCCCGGGGTGCAGCTGGAAGGTCGACCGTGCCGCTGCCGGCCGGTCCGGTAGACGCCGCGAGCGACCAGGGTCTCGGTCTCCCGTGGCTCGGATCGACATCCCACAGGCGCTCGGCGATCATCGGGAACGACCCGGTGATGCTGATGTTGGCCGTGACCGTCGGCGACGCCCAACAGGGTGTAGCCGCTACCGGTGGCCGGCGGCAGACGGTAGGTGGCGACGCCGGCGCCCTGGTCGGCGGCGCTGACCGTGGCGCACGCGCCCTTGCCGCCGATCGGGTCGATCGCCGCCGAGATCGCGGGGTTGCCGGCTGCCGGAGGAGATGGTCTGGGCCGGGGCCGACGAGTAGCTGACCTGTCCCGGATGCAGCGCCGCCCACGTCGGGGCGGTAATAGGGGCCGCCGGCCGGCGCGCTGGCCGGGCAGGTCTGGGTGAACGCAGTCACGCCGGTCGTAGGGGCGGCTCCCGTCCCCTTGACGTAGTGGTTGAAGAACGCCGCGACCCGGTCGGACAGCAGCGCGAGCTCGGCGGGCTTGTTCTGCCCCCGCGGGTGTCCGCCGTCGAAATCGAACAGGCGAGATCGGATCGGACGGGTACAGCGACTGCTCGAGGTTGTAGTAGCGCAGCGCCTCGTCGACGGGGAACAGGTCATCGGTGAATCCGTTGGCGATCAGCAGCGGCGCCGGCGGCTTCGACGCCGTCCCGTAGGCGCCGTCGAGCAGGTAGTAGGCCGAGTGGTACTGCGCGATCGTGGTGACGATCGTCTTGTCGGTCTTGTTGCTGTCGTAGGGCTCGCCCTTGTTCAGCTCGGCAAACCAGGTGGTCAAATCCGCCTGCGGGTTGCGTCCCGGCCGGCGCGTAGTACCCGGATGGCGGCCCCGGCCGCGTACAGGGCGCTGACGAAGGACTGCTTCTCGACGCCGATCGGCGACAGGTCGGCGGTGGGCGAGACGACCTGGGTGTCGAGCGTGCGCCCCATTGGGCATCAGCGAGTAGACGAGGTCGCTCCAGGGGATCATCGGCGCGGCGGCGGCGATGTGCAGCGGCGTCCCCTTCGGGCTTGTCCACGGGATCAGCGCGCCATTAGCGACCATCACCCGATCGCGGAG
This sequence comes from uncultured Solirubrobacterales bacterium, assembly GCA_963754375.1. Taxonomy (GTDB): domain Bacteria; phylum Actinomycetota; class Thermoleophilia; order Solirubrobacterales; family Solirubrobacteraceae; genus Palsa-465. The sequence continues at coordinate 361,323 of CAVWFX010000024.1, read as the reverse complement.
CGTGGCCAGCTGCAGCGACACGCCGCCGCCGTAGGACTCGCCGGTCACGCCGATCTGATTCGGGTTCACGATGCCGGCATCGACCAGCAGGCCGACCGCGTACTGGATGTCGCGGACCTCGTAGCGGTCGTCGTCGAGCCGGATGTAGCCGTCTGCGCAGCCGGCTGGGGTCAGCCGCGCGCGACGCGGCCGTGCCGCACGAGTCGCCGAATCCGCGAGCGGTCAGCTGCAGGACCGCGTATCCCTGCTTGGCCCACTGATCGGCGGTGGGCCCGAGATACTGGGTGTCGCTGGGGCCGCCGGCCTGCCCTCCCCAGCCGTGGCTCTGGACCACCAGCGGGTAGTTGCCGTCGACCTGGCGTGACGCCAGGTGCCCGGGGCAGGATCACGTACAGCGCCAGGGGCGTACCGTCGAAGCTCTTCAGCCGGGTGTCCGGGCGCGGCGGAGCTGTAGTCGCCCTTGCACACGCGGACCCCGTCGGCCTGGGCGGTGCAGGTGATGGCGGTGCCGCTGACCGTGTGCGCCGGCGAGCAGACGGTGATGGCGGCCGACGGCCGGGGCCGGCGCCAGGGCCGGCACGGCAGCGCCGACCACCATCGCGACAGCCAGCCATACGCTGCGAACCCACTCCTCATGGCCGCGGCACAATACTGCGATCTGCGGAGGAATGTGGAGGTTCTGGCGCGGGGAGCTGCCGGGCTGCACTAGCCGATCAGCAGCCGCCGTCCGAAGACGCGCTTGAACGCCTCGCCGTCTCCGTAGCGCTCGACGCTCCAGCGCTGCAGCGTCAGGTCTCCGTCGGCCTCCAGATGCAAGTCGACGCCGTGGCCGTTGGCCCGCAGGCGCGCCGTGGAGACCGACTGGTCGCGGCCTCGCTCCAGATGCTCGGCCAGACGCAGGATCACCGAGCAGCGGTCCAGCAGCTCCTCGTCACCATTCCGGGCCAGGGACGACATCTCGCCGAGCTTGGGGACCCCCTTGCGGTGATACCGGGTCATCTGCGCGATCAGGGCGCGCTCGCGGGGGTCAAAGCCGGGCAGCTCGGCGCTCTCGATCAGGTAGCGCGAGTGCTTGTGGTGATCGTCGTAGGAGATCGTCATGCCCACGTCGTGGAGCATCCCCGCCGCCGACAGCAGCTCGCGCTCGCCCTCGCGGGGCTCGAACAGACCGCCGGCCACGAGCGAGTCGAACATCTGCAGCGACAGCTCGGCGACGTGCTCGACGTGGTCCATGTCTGACTCGTACTGGATGGCCAGATTGCGCACCGCCGCCTCCCGCACGTCGGGCAGCAGCGGCTCGGAGCCGGCGAGCAGGGTGCGGGCCAAGAACACCCCGTCGCGCAGCCCGGCCTTCAGTCGACCTCGATGCCGTCGAAGCCGCCGAGCGCGAGCACGGTCTGGAGCACGACGGCGGCGGCCAGGATGATGTCGCCTCGCCCCGGCTTGATGCCCGGGCACCGAGCCACGCTCGGCGGCGGGCAGCGACGCCAGCCGCGCGACCAGCTCGGCCATCATCTTCGGGAGTGATCACGAACCCCTGCACGCCGAGGTCCAGGCCGCCGCTGCCGGCCTCCTGAGCCGCGGCGGCGAGGTTGCGCACCGCTCCGCCGATGCCCACCAGTCGGCGCCCGGAAGCGCTCAGCCAGTCGAGGTCGCTGAGTACCTCCTCGACGTGGGTACGGATTCGCGCCAGCCCCTTCTTCTTGGCCGGATCAGGGTCGGGCAGGAACTGCTCGGTGACCCTGACCGCCCCCAGCGGAAAGGACACCATCTCCTTCGCCCGCCGGTCGACTACGTGGATCAGCTGCAGGCTGCCGCCGCCGAGGTCGAGCACCACGCCGTCGGTGAGCGTGGTGGTGTTGACCGCGGCCACGTAGCCGAAACGGGCCTCGTCCTCGGCTGACAGCGTCTCGATGGTCAGCCCGGTGGCGCGCTCGGCGTCGGCCAGGAAGCGCTTGCCGTTGTTGGCGTCGCGAATGGCGCTGGTGGCGACGACGTGCACGTCCTCAGGCGCCAGATCGGTTGGCTCGGCAGAAGCGCTCGAACACACCGAGGGTTTCCAGGCCGCGTTGCATCGCCTCTTCGCTGAGCTCGCCGGTAGCGCCCAGCCCGGCTCCGATCCGCACCGTCTCGTACAGCTCGTCGGTCCGCTTCCACCACTCCCCCGGGGCGTAGGTGAACACCACCAGCCGCCACGAGTTTGACCCCAGGTCGACCACCGCCACCTGGCGTTGGCTCTGGGCCGTCTGCCGGGCTGCCCGCGTCGATCGCCAGCTCACGGCTGCATCATGGGCGGTGCAGCGGACGGTTGGGCGGCGTCAATCCCGCACGCTGCAAGAAAGATCGAGTCCGGCCGTCAGCCGGGGCCAGGATCCTCGCGCAGCACCCTGATCAAGGTCAGGATCAGCAACACCGTCATCAGAACCGCGCTGGACACGCACCATTGACAGATCGCCTTGATGGTGAACAGCTCGCGGTAGGTCAGATACATGCTGAAGCCGAACCCGGTCAGCGCGATACCGAACCCCGCGACCCTGCCCAGGTCGCCGCGGACCAGGAGCGAGCCGACGATGCCGATGTAGCCGATCAGACCCAGCAGGGCGACCGGCACGCCGTCGAGCTTGGCGTACTTGGAGGCCTGCACGGTCTCGCAGCCCCCGCTGGACAGGCACAGGACCTTCAGCCCTTCGTAATGGACGTAGGTCAGGTAGCCCGCCACCCCGATCCCGATCAGTGACAGGACCAGGATGGCGATCCGCAGGCGCCGGTCAGTCGTGTCGCGGTTGCGGACAGCGGTGACGGAGGCGGAGCCGACGGCGGTAGTGGTCACGAAACCTGGTTGATCGATTGCTGAAGCTGCGAGTAGCTTGGCACGCTGGCCGATGGAGAGGTCGTCTTACCGGTCGGACCCTGGAACACCAGAGTGGGCGTGCCCGAAACGCCGATGCTGTTGCCCTGCTGCCCATCGGCGGCGACCTGGGTGGCGAGGGCGGCGTCGTTGCGGTCGGTTTGCCATTTGCTGATCTCAAGGCCGGGGATCTGCTTGGCCAGCCCGGCGAGGTAGGCCTCGGTGACGTAGGGAGTGTCCTCCTGGCCCTGCTCGTGGTAGAAGAGCTCGGCGAAGTTCCAGAACTTCTGCTGCTGGCCGGCGGCCAGCGCGGCCACCTGCTGGGTCTTGAACGTGGTCGGGTCCCGGGTGGCGGTCTGGAAGGCGCGGTAGACGACCTTGACCTTGCCGGCGCGGACGTCCTTGCTCACCAGCTGGGAAAAGCCGCCGTTGAGGGTGAAGTCCTGGCAGATCGGGCACTCGAGGTCGCCGTAGTAGGTCATCGTCACCGGCGCCTTGGGATTACCGAGCTGCGCGCCGGACTGCGGGATGCCGGCCAGCAGGCTCTGGACCGAGGTCGCGGTCTTGTTGGCGGCGGTGCCCTTCTGCAGGCCGGTGGCTTTGCTCGAGCCCCCGCCGCTGGATACGGCGATTGCCACCACGATGACAACGATGGCACCGACGACGACGCCACCGATCATGCGCAGGCGGCGGTCGCGGCGAGCCTTCTCCGCGCGGGCGCGCTCCTCGGCCAGGCGCCGGGCGCGTGCTTGTTCCTTTTGGTCTTTACGTGAGGCCATCGAGGTTGAGAGATCCGCGGCCCCTGAACGTCTCCCGGAGAGCCGCGAGGCATGAGAATACCGATGACGGCTAAGAGACTCGTAAGGTGAACGGGGCGGTCAGCACGCGGCCATGCGGCTTCATCTGCAAAAACAGCCGCCAGGTCCCGGATACCGGGAGCAGCACCCCCAAAGTGATCTTGCCGGGTGCGGTGGATCGGCCGGTGATCCTGCGTCGGCCCGAGGACGCTGGCGCAGTTGGGGGCGTTGGGGGCGCAGACGTGGGTGTGGAAGTAGTCAAGTGACCCCTGGTGGAAGAAGATCGCGTGGGCCAACGCCCCGAACCATGGCACGAACTTCACCGGCCGGCCCTGGGGGTCGGTCACATTCACGTGCAGGAACGCGGCCTGGATCGCGCGCAGGTGGGGCTGCCCTTGCATGTCGAAGTGATAGCCGTCGACTGTCTGGTCGGCCTTGAACGGCGGCAGCGGCTGAGGGTGGTAGGCGCCGGCCACATGAACGGTGCGGAACAGCTGGAAGTTCGGCTGCCCCCCGGGGATGTCCGGATACACGTCGACCAGGACCCGGTAGGGCCCGGGGGCCGGGAAGGTCACCGTCTGGCGCAGCACCCCGCTGGGTGGGATCGGCGGGTGGTCGTGGATGATGTAGGCGAGGTCGTCGCGCACGATGATCAGGTGCACGCCGGTGTGGGGGCCCGGCCCCGTCTTGTACTGGGTCAGGGGCTTGCCGCTCGGCAGCTGCACGGTGAAGATCATCTTCACCGGACGGTGGGGCTGGATCGTGCCATTGGGCGAGAAGTCGCCGAGCGTGAACACCCGCGCCGGCTGGACCGGCGGCGCGGTCACCGCTCCCCCGGCGCTCGAGCCGCAGGCCGCCAGGCTGAGGGCCGCCGCCAGCGCGGCGAGCGCCGGCACCAGCTTGCGGACCGGGCGTGACCTGCTCACTTGAGCGCTGCCTTGAGGGCCTGCGTCAGCTCGGTGGTCCCGAACGCGCCCTCCAGCCGCGCCACGATCACCCCGTGGCGGTTGATGGCGAACAGCCACGGCTCGGTGCGAAGGTGAAACGCCTTCATCTGAGAGCGAAAGCCCTTGCTCGGCTGGTTGTCGGCGTAGACCTCCTCGTGAATGAAGGTGATCTTGTTGCCGAACTGATGTTGCAGCTGGACGGCCACGTCGGTGACCGGGCCGCAGACCCGAGAGATGCAGAACTGGGGCGTCGAGAACAGCAGCGCCACCGGCTTCTTGCCGAGCACCTGGTTAAGCGACACGGAGTGCATCTGCTCGGGCGGGCGGCGGGTCGTCAGCAGCGAGACGTTGCCGCCGACGGTGGCCAGCGTGTCAGTGGCGATATCGGGCGGACGCTGACCGACGTTGGGGATCGGAGAGGTCGCCGTGGCGGCGATCTCGCCCGGGGACCCGATCAGACCCTTGGCGGTGCGGGTCAGCGCCAGGATGGTGAAGGTGCCCGAGTGCGGGACCGGCACGCGGGCGGCATAGATCGCCCTGATGCCGCCGGGACCGGAGTTCTGTGCGCTGCGGTACTGGGGGGCGACCGACATCGGGTCGGCGGGGGCCAGGAACGGACCCTTGGCGGGGGATCGGGGAGTCTTGGCGATGTAGAGAGCGGTGGGCGCGTAGACGAACGCGCCCGAGCTGGTGGTCAGGCCGAAGGCGACCCGCTGTAGCCCCGGGATGAAGGTGCCGGTGGCGGCGCCGAGCTGGGCGCTTGACTTGACCAGCCCGCCGAGCGTGGTCAGCGACCGCCCGTGCGCGGCCGGGAACTGGCCGGCGCTGGGGTGCTCGGCGGCGGGCAGCTCATCGACCGCCGGCGGCAGCGGGGCGGCGCTGCTGCTGCTCGTGGTGGATGTCGGGGCGGTGCTGCTGGCCGCAGCCGTGGACGAGCTCGAAGTGGAGCTGTGGGTCGCAGACGAGGATCCACAGCCGGCCAGCGCCACGGCGACGAGCGGCGCCAGCACGCGTGCGTGAGGGAGATTCATGTCTTGATCATGCCGCCCCGAGCCGAAAAGCGTTTCGGTTGCCGGGATAGCCGCTAATTCCGCGTGAACATCCTGTAACCGGAGTCATTGAGAGCGCTGGGCAATCGGACCTGTGCAATAGAGTGCTGGCCATGTCGCCCGAGCAAAGCGAGGCGCTGCCTGCGGGGCCGTCCACCCAGCAGCGTCCGAACGGCCGGCTCCGACTGGCGGTGCTGGATCGAGATCCCGGCTTCATGCAGGTCCTGACCAACCGGCTCGCGGCGCTCGGATGCGAATACCGAGCGCTGACCGCGCCGGCCACGATCGACACCCTGGTGGCGATGCGCCTGAACGCGCTGGTGGTCGACCTCGCCGTCCTCGGCCCCGCCGGCTGGGAGTACTTGGAGCGGGTATGCGCCCGGCTCCCCGGGCTGGCGGTGATCGTGTGCACCGGTCCGTCCTCGGTGGCCCAGCGGGTGCGCGGGCTGAGACTGGGCGCCGATGCGTGGATCACCAAGCCGTGCCACGCCGAGGAGCTGATCTGCGTAGTCGAGGCCGCCGTCCGCCGGCACCGCCGGGCCGAAATGCCCGAGCTGGCCGAGGCCACCCGGTTCGGCGAGATCACGATCCGGCCCGATCTCTACCAGGCGTACGCCAGCGAGGTCAGCCTGGAGCTGACCGCGCGGGAGTTCGAGATCCTGCAGCTGCTCACTGAGACGGATCGGGTGCTCCGGCGCGAGGAGATCTACGAGCGGGTGTGGGGCTATGCGATGGCCCACGGCGACCGGTCGGTGGACGTGTTCGTCCGCAAGCTGCGCCAGAAGCTGCGAGCGGGCTCGCCGACTTGGAACTACATCCACACCCATTTCGGGGTCGGCTACCGGTTCACCCCTGAGCGCGACGGCGGGACCGATGGGGCGCACGAGGGCGGGGCCGACACGGGTCGGCTGCGCGAGGCCGGGGCCGAGGTCGACCTGCACCTGGTCGCCGATCCCGACACCGACCGCCCCGAGCTGGACCCGGCCCTGGCCGGCTGACCGCCCTAGCGGCTGACCGCGTGAGCGGGGTCGTGGCTGCCTGCCGCGGTGCGCCGCCGCGTTCCGCGCTGGCCGGGCCCGAGCGCCAATCACAACTCGTTCACATCCCCGTCACCAGGCGATAACGCCATCCGGGGCCGCCGACAGCAGGATTGTCGGCCGGAGATGGTGCTGGCGGCGAATACACAGATCGAGGTGCTCCGCACGGGCCCCCTCGAGATCCTGCCCGAAGAGCATCTCGCCCGTGCCGACGGGCGCGCGCTGATGCTGTCGATCCGCGAGCTGCGGCTGTTGACCGAGCTGGCCAGGCGCGCGAACCGGATCATGCCCCGTGAGGAGCTGTTTCGCCTGGTGTGGGGAAAGGAGATGCGCGCCGGCGACCGCTCGGTCGACGTCTACGTACGCAAGCTACGGGTGAAGCTCGACGCGGCCCTGCCGGCCTGGAGCTTCATCCACACCCATTTCGGGTTTGGCTACCGGTTGACGGCGGAACCGAGGCCGGCCGGCCGGCGAAACCAGGCGCAGCGACCGGCGCCGGGCCACCGGATGACCGAGGGACGGAAACAACCCGACAACAATCGGTTCACAACCGGTTAACACCGGCGGGCGTGTGGCCCCAGAGACTCTGACCCGTATTCGAATCAACAAGGAGACGAAAGTGCTTACAAGTCGTATCGGTGCGGTCGTAGCACTGGTCGCTGCCTCGCTCGGAATCGCTGCGTGTGGGTCCAGCAGCAGCAGTAGCAGCAGCTCGGGCAACCCGGCGCCCGCGTCCGGCGGATCAAGCTCCAGCAGCAGCAGCGGCGGGTCGGCGACCCTCGACGGCGCCGGATCGACTCTGGCCGCACCGATCTACCAACAGTGGGGGTCGACCCTGAAGTCCCAGGGCCTGACCGTGAACTTCAACCCGGTCGGCTCGGGGGCGGGCATTGCCGACCTGCAGACCGCGACGGTGCAGTTCGCCGGCTCTGACCCGGCGCTGAAGCCGGCGGACACGTCCAAGATGAAGGGCCCGGTCCTGCAGTTCCCGGTCGCCTTCGGCGCGATCACCGTGTCCTACAACCTGCCCGGCGTCAAGAGCGGGCTGAAGCTCGACGGGCCAACCATCGCCAACATCTTCCTGGGGAAGATCAAGACCTGGAACGACCCGGCGATCAAGTCGCTGAATCCGGGCATGAGCCTGCCCAGCACCGCGATCACGGTCGTCCACCGGTCGGATTCCTCGGGTACGACCAAGGGCTTCACCACATTCCTGGAGGACTACAGCTCGCAGTGGAAGTCCCAGGTTGGCGCCGACAAGGACGTCAAGTGGCCGACCGGTACCGGCGCGGCCAAGAACTCCGGCGTCGCCGCCGCCATCAAGCAGACCCAGGGCGCGATCGGCTACGTCGAGCAGGCCTACGCGATCGAGAACGGCTTCACCTACGCGGCGGTCAAGAACTCGCACGGCCAGTACGTGCTGCCGACGATCCCGGCCACCTCGGCCGCCGCGGTCGGCATTCCGGTCCCGGCCGACCTGGGCATCTCGACCATCAACGCCGGCGGTCCGACCGCCTATCCGATCGTCTCGCAGACGTTCCTGGACGCCTACCAGGATCCCTGCAAGGCGGGGGGCTCGAGTGCGTCGACGGCCAGCGGGCTGAAGAAGTGGCTCACCTACGCGATGGGGCCCGGCCAGAAGACGCTGGGTGCGGGTTCCGGCCAGTTGCCGTACGCGCCGCTGCCGTCTTCGATCGCCGCCAAGGCGAACGCGCAGCTGTCGAAGATGACCTGCAACGGCTCCCCGATCTCGTAGTGGGGGTGTAGGTGGAAGCAGGCGCCAGCGCGGCGCCCGGCGGCCGCTCGGTCTTCCAGCGGTCGCCGGGCAGTCGGCTTCCTGACCAGCTCCTGAGGTGGGGATTGACCGCGCTGGCTGCGGCGATCCTCGCCCTGCTGGCCTACTTCTTCATCCGGCTCATCGGGCAGTCGGAGAAGGCGCTCAGCTCGTTCGGGCTGAGCTTCGTGTTCGGCAACGACTGGGACGTCAGCCGCAACATCTACCACGGGTTCCCGCTGCTGTTCGGGACGCTGGTGACCTCTGCCATTGCGCTGATCATCGGCGTGCCGGTGGCGATCGCCGCGGCGCTGTATCTGACGGAACTGTGCCCCCGGCGGGCGCGCGGGCCGCTGTCGATGCTGGTCGACCTGCTGGCCGCCGTGCCCTCGGTCGTATACGGCCTGTGGGGGATATTCGTGATGGCGCCCAAGCTCGAGCCGATCGAGAAGTGGGTGGCGAGCACGTTCTCGTTCATTCCGTTCGTCGGGGGACTGGTCTCGATCCCCAACTACTTCGTCGCCGGTCTGGTGCTGGCGATCATGATCCTGCCGATCGTCTCGGCCATCTCGCGCGAGGTGATGGCCACCGTGCCGTCCGAGCACAAGGAGGCGGCGCTGGCCCTGGGGGCCACCCGCTGGGAGATGATCCGCATGGCCGTGCTGCCGTACTCGCGGTCCGGGATCACCGGCGGCGCGATGCTCGGCCTGGGCCGGGCGCTGGGGGAGACGATCGCGGTGGTGCTGATCATCGGCAATGCACCCGTCGTCGGACACAGCATCTTCAGCCAGGGCTACTCGCTGGCGGCGGTGATCGCCAACGAGTTCGGCGAGGCGGCGGCGACGCCGATCCACAGCTCGGCGCTGTTCGCCGCCGGGTTGGTCCTGTTCGTGTTGACCCTGGTGGTCAACATCGTGGCCCGCCGGTACATCGCCCGGGGACAGCGCGGTAACCGGAGCGCCGGCGCCGGCGGCGCCGGGGTCAGCCTGGCGGCGAGCGGAGTGGCAGGAGCCGACGAGGCATGAGCGCGAGCCCGTTCGCCGCCGTCAGTCCCGGGCGCCACCGCAAGGACCGGACCATGCGCGGCGTGCTGCTGATCGGCACGCTGATCGCGCTGGTGCCGCTCGTGCTGGTGATCTACTACCTCCTGCACAAGGGGCTGTCGAGTTGGACGAGCTCGGGCTTCTTCACCACCGACCCCAACGGCAACTTCTTCGGCAACCCGGGCGGGATCCGCTCGGCAATCCTGGGCACGATCGAGATCGTCGCGCTGGCCAGTCTGATTGCCGTGCCGATCGGCATCGGGGTGGCGCTGTACCTGACCGAGTACGGCAAGGACGGGCGCTTTGCCGGCGTCGTCCGCTACTTCGTCGACGTGATGACCGGCGTTCCCTCGATCGTGTTCGGCCTGTTCATCTACATCACGCTGGTGCTGGCGAAAACGGGCGGCTCGGCGTTCACGGGTTGGAAGGGCTCGGTGGCGCTGTCGCTGCTGATGCTGCCGATCGTGATCCGGTCGGCCGAGGTGGTGCTGCTGCTGGTGCCGAGCAGCCTGCGGGAGGCGGCCCTGGCGCTGGGCGCGCCCCGGTGGCGGGTCATGTTCCGAGTGGTGCTGCCGACGGCTCTGCCGGGCCTGATCACCGGTTCGCTGCTGGCCATTGCCCGCGGCATGGGCGAGACGGCGCCGCTGCTGTTCACCACCGCGGGCGCGTTCGGCCTCACCGCCAACCTCAACGGACAGATGAACGCGTTGCCCCTCCAGATCTACAACGACATCCTCTCACCGCGCGATGTGGTGGTGGCCCGCGCGTGGGGCGCCGCGCTGACGCTGGTGGCGCTCGTACTGATACTCAACCTGATCGCCCGTGCGATCGCGCGAAGGAGCGTGACATGATCCCGCCCGACAGCGATACCAAGGACGCGACTGAAATCGATACCAAGGAACCGAACCAAATGTCAACTTCTGGGGGACCGCCGGAACAGGCTCAGGACGCCCCCGACCTGTCCGCACTGGGGGTCAAGGAGGGGGCTGGACACGCGGTCCAGGTCACGGACCTGCACGCCTACTACGGGGAGCAGCACGCCATCAAGGGGATCGACATCGACTTCCCGGCCAACGAGGTGACCGCCATCATCGGGCCATCCGGCTGTGGGAAGTCGACCATGGTCCGCTGCATCAACCGCATGCACGAGGAGATCCCGGGGGCGCGGGCCGAGGGGAGCGTGACCCTGGACAACTTCGACGTCTACGGCGCTGATGTCGACGTGACCTCGGTGCGACGGGTGATCGGCATGGTGTTCCAGAAGCCAAACCCGTTTCCGACGATGTCGATCTTCGACAACGTGGCCGCCGGCCTGCGACTGACCGGCACCAAGAGCGAGAACTTGCGCGAGACGGTGCACCGGGCGCTGCGCGCCGTCGGCCTGTGGGGCGAGGTCAAGAATCGCCTCAACGAGCCCGGCCTCGGCCTGTCGGGTGGCCAGCAGCAGCGGCTGTGCATCGCCCGGACGGTGGCGGTGGAGCCCGAGGTGATCCTGATGGACGAGCCGTGCTCGGCGCTTGACCCGATCGCCACGCTGCGGGTGGAGGAGCTGATCGACGAGCTCAAGGAGCGCTACACGATCGTGATCGTGACCCACAACATGCAGCAGGCGGCCCGGGTGGCCAACTCGACGGTGTTCATGCTCGACGGTGAGGTGATCGAGCACGCCCCCACCAACGACGTCTTCACCAACCCCAAGAACGAACGTACCGAGCGCTACGTGACCGGGAAGTTCGGCTGATGCAGGAGACCCGCCACCAGTTCCGCGAGGAGCTCAAGGACCTCGAGAGCCAGGTCCTCGGCGGCCTCGACCTGGTCACCCAGCAGCTTGACCGCGCGCTGGAGTCGGTCAGCTATCAGGACGTCGAGCTGGCCGCGATGGTCGTCGCCGACGACGACCGCATCGACGGCCGCTACCTGGAGGTCCACCAGGGCATCCTGTCGCTGCTGGCCCGCCAGGCCCCGGTAGCCGGCGACCTGCGAATCGTGGCCGCGCTGCTGCACGTGATCCGCTGCATCGAGCGCATGGGCGACCAGTGCGTCAACATCGCCAAGCTGGTGCCCCTCTCGGGCTACGAGCAGCCCAAGGACAAGGACATCCTCGATGCGATCGAGAAGATGGGTCAGGCGGCCCGCTCGCAGCTGTCGCAATCCAAGGACGCCCTCGGCTCGCGCAACCTCGAGCTGGCTCAGGACCTGGTTCGCCAGGACGCCGAGATCAACGCGCTCAACCGCTTGATCTTCAGGCGCGCGGTGGACGTCGGTGACGATCCCGGACGTGCGCGAGTGGGCGATGTTCATGATCCTGGTGGCTCGCTGCCTGGAGCGGATCGGCGACAACACCGTCGATATCGCCGAGCAGGTGGTGTTCGTGGTCACCGGGCTGTTCCGGGAGATGGCCGACGCCTCGACGCCCGCGCTCCGCGCTGCCGCGGACGCCGGCTCGCCTAGAAGCCCCCTGAACAGTTCAGCTGGACGGTCGCGAGCCGGTCGCTTTAGCCCTGCGGCCAAAGACGGCTCCCAGGCGCTGTTCCTAACTTGTGCCCATGAGCGCGCGCCCGCCCCAGATCGTGGCGTTCGGCGGAGGCGGATTCTCGATGGAGTGGGGTAACCCGCTGCTCGACGATCACGTGCTGGCGCTGACCGGGTGCCAATCATCCCAAGGTGTGCTTTCTGCCGACCGCGTCCGGCGACGCCGACCATTACGTGGTCCGCTTCTACCGTGCCTTCCCCGCGTCCGGCTGCGAGCCGTCGCACATCTCGCTGTTCCGGCGCGAGACCGGGGTCGGCGATCCGCGCGCCCACCTGCTCGCCCAGGACGCGATCTACGTCGGCGGCGGAAGTCTGGTGTCGCTGCTGGGCACCTGGCGCGCGCACGGGCTCGACCGGTGCTGCACGACGCCTGGCGTGCCGGTGTCCTGCTGTGCGGCGGCTCGGCGGGTTCGCTGTGCTGGTTCTGCGAGGCCGTGTCGGGCTTTCACGATGGACCACCGCGGCGGCTGGAGGGGCTGGGCTTCCTGCCCTGGAGCAACGCCGTGCACTACAACGACGAGCCCGGGCGGCGGACGGCGTTCATGGACGCGATCGCCGGCGGGATGGCGCCGGGCTACGGCGTGGGCGACGCGGCGGCGCTTCACTTCGTCGGCACCGAACTGGCCGAGGCCGTCTCGTCGCGGCCCGGCGCGCGGGCGCGATACGTGTCCGGCGACGGAGCACGGCGGCGCCAGCGAGCAGGAGCTGGCGGTGCGCTACCTGGGCGCGGGCATCCTGCCCTGGTGGCCGAGGATGCCGCCCTGGCCGCGTGAGAGGCCGGCCACCGCGGGTGCGCGGGCGGTGGCGGTGCGCCGACGGGCCGCGCGGGTGCGCCGGCGGCGGCGGTGCGCCATCCTGGCAGGTGGTGGTCGATCAACCTGACCAGCGGCGCCGGATCCTGGCGATGGGCGGCGGTGGATTTACGATGGAGGAGCGCAGCTCCGCGCTCGATCGCCTGGTCCTGACGCTGACCGGCAAGCCGGTCCCGAAGATCTGCTTCATGCCCACCGCCAGCGGTGACCCTCGCGAGCAGACGACCCGCTTCTACGAGCGCTTCGCGGCGTGGCCCTGCGAGCCCAGCATCCTGTCGCTGTTCCATCTGGCCCGCGACCGCATCGACCCGCGCGAGCACCTGCTGTCCCAGGACGCGATCTACGTCGGCGGTGGTTCGATGCGAAACATGCTGGCCGTCTGGCGCGAGCACGGCGTCGACGCGGTGATGCGCACCGCCTGGGAGCGGGGGATCGTGCTGGCCGGCCTCAGCGCCGGCGCCATGTGCTGGTTCGTCGGCGGCATCAGCGCCAGCGGCGGCGCCCCCGCCGTCGTCCACGGTCTGGGGTTGCTGGACGCGAGTCTGTCGGTCCACTTCGATGGCGAGCCTCAGCGCTGGCCGGTGTACCGCGCCGCGGTGGCCACGGGGGCGCTGCCGGCCGGCTATGCCGTCGACAACAGCGCTGCGGTGCTGTTCGAGGGCGGGGAGCTGAGCGCCTGCGTGGCCTCGCGCGCGGGCGCGCGCGTGACCCGCGTCAGCGGCGACGGGGCCGGTGGGGTCATCGAGAGCGGCGATGCCGGTCAAGCTGCTGCCGGGGGCGCGGGCTCCGGGCGAGCCGGACGACTCGACCGCGGCCGTGTCCGAGCTACGGGAGCTGCGGGCCGGCCGTCACCGGTGGGACTGAGCCGGTTCTGGGGAACGTGCTGCCAGCAAGGCTGGCCTTGGCCGATCGCGCACGCAAAAGTGGAGAAGCTATGTCCACTTTTAGGCGAGGCTCACCGGGGCGGAGGTGTCAGGCCCGGCGGGGTGCGAGCCGTGGCGCGTGTCAGCCCGCGGCGGGCCGCGGGCCGCCCCGGGTTGCGGCGTCGGAGCACGATCAGCGCCGTCGCCACCAAAACCGCCGCGGCGGCGAGCACGCCCACGATCAGCGTGGAGGAGCTGCTACCGCTGCTGCTGGCGCCCGAGCCGGGCACGCCGGGCACGCCGGTCAGCTTGTGCCCCGAGGCGGCGGCGATCTTGGCCACCGCAGCGATCGCCGCGTTGGCGAGGTCGTTGCTGGTCTTGCCGGCCGGGGGCTTGAGCGCGGCCACGGCGAGCTTGCCGGGGCTGGTCATCCCCTGCACGCCGTAGCCGGCGGCCATCACCACCAGCAGCGGCTGCTTGCCCTGAAAGCTGATCTCCTGATCCAGGAAGTCGGCGTACTGCTGGGGCTTGCCGAACAGGTCCGGGATCACGCCCAGGTCGACGGGCGATGCGATCAGCGCCACCTTCAGCGGGAATCCCGCCCGCTTGGCCGCCGCGGTCTCGGCGTTCAGGGTGGCGGCCACCGACCTGGACACCGGCGGCTGGTAGGGAAAGAAGACGTTCTGGCCGAGCAGCACGTCGCTGGCCGGATCACCGTCGGCGAAGACCGCGGCGGGCACCAGCATCGCCACCACCAGCAGGGCGCACACGACGCTGGCCAGCCGGGTCGCCATCGCCGACAAGGTTAGATGCTGAGGGCGCGCGGCCGCTGAACACGGGACCCGTAACACGCGCAGTCAGCAGGCGTCGGCATTATTCTCAGGCGCCAGAGTGGCCCAGCGAACCAAGAAGCGCGCGCGCAAGCGCCGCAGCCCCGGCTCCGCTCCCCGTGCCGTGGTCTCCACGCGCCGCGACGAGCGGGCCGAGCGGGCCGCCGCCGCCGGCCGCGACAACCGACGCGGCAGCCGGCAGCTGGGCCGCGAGGGTGAGCGACCCGAGAGCCCGTTCGGTGGGCTGCCGGTGTCGGAGTTCGCGATCCTGGTCGGAGGCATCGCGCTGGTGATCGGCTTCTTCAACGGCGGTGGCCCGGCGTTGATCGTCGGAGTGATCGTGTGCGTGCTGGGCGTGGTCGAGGTCACCGGCCGCGAGCACTTCTCGGGCTACCGCTCGCACACGCTGCTGCTGGCCGCGATCCCGGCCGTGGCCCTCGAAGCGGTAGTGGTCGCGGTCTTCGGCGAGCCCAAGCAGCGCATCGAACTGCTGATCGTGGTGGTGCCGGTGTTCGCGCTGCTGTTCTGGCTGTTGCGCAGGCGGTTCCAAACCGCGCGGCAGGCCCGGGTGGCTCGGCCGCCGGCTCCGCCGCCCACCCAGCCGTAACGGCCGCGCCCGGGCCTCAGAACCGGTGGGTGGCCTCCCGCGGGATCGGCACGGCCAGGTAACCGAGGCTGACTTCGCCGCCCGCGGCCGCGCGGTAGATATCGCCCTTGACGATCAGGACGTGGACCGAGAACACGCCCGCGTCGCTGGCAGTCGTGCTCCCCACCGGCCGCCACCGGGATCCCTGGCGCACCTCGATCCTCACCGGGACTCGCCGCGCGCTGGGCACCCGTCCCCAGGCCAGGCCGTGGCTGCCTCGCCCGACGGTGACGAACGGGAACGCGAATGCCCGCAGCGATGGCTTGGGGACGCCGCTCGGCGTCTCGAGTCCGCCTCCGGCCAGATAGGCGGGCGTCTCGTCGCGGATTCCCTGCCAGATGATGAGTGACGATCCGGCCCGCCACATCTCGTAGATCGAGTAGGCGATGTAGCGCGCCGCGGCGGCGTACGAGTCGCCGACCTTGGCATCGGGTGGGTTGGTGATCCATCCCCACTCGGTGATCCACAGCGGATGGGGCCCGCCGATGATCGTGTGGAGCCTGTCGGCCGTATCAATCAGGGTGCGCAGCTTGCCCATGTCGGCGACGAGGATGTCGCCGAACGCGGCCCCGGGGTCGGTGGGGGTGACGGCGAGGGTGTAGGGATGGTGGGCGACGGCGTCGAATCGGGCCGGACGGCAGTGACCGGCACGCACGAATCGCCTCCCGACCCGGCGCAGACACATCAGTTCGCTGACGAACCGCAGCGGCGCCACCGACTGGGGCAGGTCGGCGGCCGGGGCGAGGCCGCCGAGCGCGATCTGGTCGTCCCGGCTAACGGACTTGATGGCGCCGTAGCCGGCGTTCAGCAGCGCCCGATACTGCTCCACCGGGTTCGGTCCCGCGAGGTCCAGGGGAAGGTTCTCCTCGTTCCAGACCTCGTAGTCGGCGACGCGCGGCAAATCGTGTCCGGGTCGCAGAGGGTCGCCAAATCTGCCGCTGTAGCGGGCCGCCACCGCGTGGGCGAACTCGCCGAACAGGGTCGGGTTGGGCTCCCACGCGCCGGCGGAGACCTCAGCCAGCGTGGGGTGGCCCGGGCCCTGGGCCCAGAAGGGGGCCGCCGACAGCAGCAGCAGCACGTGAACGTGGTGAGCCGCCGCCCGCCGGATCCCCTCGTCAACGGCCGTCCAGTCATAGCCGGGGAAGGCGGGGTTCTCGGCGGCCGAGGCGCTCGGGGGCTGGGCCCGCGCAATCGCCGACCAGTAGGCGTTGAGCCGCACGTACGAGCCGCCGATGCTCCGCAGCACGCGGTAGCCGCCTGCGGCCTGCTGGATGCTCGCGGTTCCGCCGAAGGCCGGATCCTGAAGCCCGATCTGGAAGCTGGCGCTAGCCGGGCATGCCGCCAGCGCGAACGCACCGACCGCCAACATGGCCCGCCACACTCGGCGCGCACGGTTTGACGGACGACTCACTCCTGCGGAACGACGTAGAGAGTCAGGTCAAACGGACCGTGATGAACCCCATGGCGCAAGCCCCCGCGTGAAACCACGTGGAGAATGCTGTACCACGCGAAGTAGGTCCCCTGCCCCAGGAAGTCATGGGTTTTTGACAGGTCGTAGACGGTGATCCGGGCCGGGTACTCGGATCCGAGGCCGTACACGAGCATGCCGTTGGCCGTGGCCCGCCGGCGTCCCCAATGCTTCCAGTGCGCATGGTCGATCCCGATCAGCGTCGCGCCCGAGCCGTCGATCCCGCACAGGCCCGAGGGCTTGTGCTTCCAGGCAAAGTGGTTGCCGACGGTTTCGTTAGGAGCCTCGCAGCCGATCACCGGCCACCGGGTTCGGGCTCGTGCCCCGGCGTTCGACGGCACCGCGGTCATCGTGGCAATGATCACCAACGCCCCCGCAAGGCCGAGCTGCAGGCGCGAGGCAAGGAGTCCTGTGCGCCCTCGAGCCACCGCTGCGAGATTATGGCGTTACCCGTCGGTGCGCGCGAACTCGACCGGGACGGACTCAGCAAGCGACTCGCTGGCCGGCGAGACCGGCAGCGACAGCGTGAACACGGCGCCGCCGTCGGGGGCGTTGGCGGCCGAGACGGTGCCGCCGTGCTGCTCGGCCACCTGACGGACGATGGCCAGTCCCAACCCGCTGCCCTGGCGCCCGCGGGACCCGGACCCGCGGAAGAAGCGGTCGAACACGTACGGCAGATCGGCAGGGGGAACGCCGGCCCCGTGATCGCGGACCACCACCCCGTCCAGGTCGACCGTGACCTCGACCGCACCGCCGGGCGGCGAGTGACGCGAGGCGTTGTCGAGCAGGTTGTTGAGCGCCCGCCCCAGCCGCTCGGGCACGCCGTCGATCACCGACGGCTCGAGGTGGGAGCGAAACTCGATCCCCGGGGCGTTGCGCCGCGCCCGCGCCACCGACTCGGCGGCGATCCGGTCCAATCGGGTGTACTCGGTCTCCGGCCCCGGCTGGTCGCCACGGGCAAGCTCGATCAGATCGGCCACCAGGTCGCTCAGCTCCTCGCTCTGCTCAACCACGTCTGACAGCAGGCGCTGGCGATCGTCGGGCTCGAGCTCGCCGCCCTCCAGCAACACCTCGATGTTGGTACGCAGGCTGGTCACCGGCGTGCGCAGCTCATGGGAGGCGTCAGCGACGAGCTGGCGCTGGGCGCGCACCGACTCGTCCAGCGCGTCGCGCGATCCCTCGAGCCGGTCGAGCATCAGATTGAAGCGGGTGGCCAGCTGGCCGACCTCGTCGTCGGCATGCACGCGGATGCGGCGGGTGAGGTCATCGGTCTCGGAGATGTGCTGGGCGGCCTCGGCCACCTCGTTGAGCGGTGCGAGCACGCGGCGCGCGGCGAAGCGACCGAGCGCGGCGGCCACCGCGATGCCGGCGAGCAGCAGCACGGCCAGGATCAGCCGCAGGCTGGAGAGCACATGGTCGACGCCGTTGAGGGGGCGGGCCAGCTGCAGCGCCGCCGGGACGGGACCGCCGTTGAACAGGATCGTCACCGGCATCGTCAGCACCCGGAGATGGTCGGCGCCCACATGGACGTCGTCGAGGTACTGAGACCCCTGCGCGGATGCCACCGCGAGCACGTGGTTGTCGATCGGCAGCGCGATCCCGCCCAGGCGCCGGGCGGTCTGACCGTTGGCGAGCACGACCTGGACGTACTGCGCCGGCCCACCGGCGGTGGCCGGGATCCCCGGCAGCGCCGAGCCCAGCTCGTGGTAGCGCTGGACCTCGTCTGACTGCGCGGTCAGGGCGCTGTCGATCTGGCTGCGAAGCTGGCTGCGGACCACCAGGTAGCAGGCCAGCGCCGCGAACAGGATCGCCACCGCCACCGAGGCGGCGGCGATGAGGGCGAGTCGTCGGCGGAGCGGCACGAGCAGGCCGGCCTAATCGCGCAGGACGTACCCGATCCCGCGTACCGTGTGGAGCAGCCTGGGTTCGCCGCCGGCCTCGGTCTTGCGGCGCAGGTAGCCCATGTAGACCCCCAGCGCGTTGGACGTCGGACCGAAGTCGTAACCCCACACGTTCTCGAAGATCGTCGAGCGCGTCAGCACCTGACGCGGGTGGCGCATGAACAGCTCCAGCAGCAGGAACTCGGTGCGCGAGAGCTCGATCAGCCGGTCGCCGCGGTGCACCTCGTGGGCGACCGGGTCAAGGACCAGGTCGGCATAGCGCAGGACCTCGCCCTCGCCGACGCCATCACCCGAGCGACGCAGGAGGGCGCGCAGGCGGGCCTGAAGCTCGCGAAGGGCAAACGGCTTGACCAGATAGTCGTCGGCGCCCACGTCGAGGCCCTCGACGCGGTCGTCGATGGCGTCGCGGGCGGTCAGCATCAGCACTGGGGTCCGGTCGCCGGCCTTGCGCATCCGCCGGCACACCTCCAGGCCGTCGAGCCGGGGCATCAGGATGTCGAGCACGACCGCGTCGACGGGCTCGGTGGCGAGCGCGTCGAGGGCCTCCTCGCCGTCGGCGGCAAGTGTCACGTCATAGCTTTCCAGCCGCAACGCGCGCTCCAGGGCGCGCCTCACGGCCGGCTCGTCGTCCACTACCAGTACGCGCGCCATACGGAAATCTTCGTCGCTGCTCGTAAACGTTGGTGAAGAAGCGCTTTACCAGCGGATTCAGCGTAGACCCTATCCCGGCCGCCCGCTGTTACCGTCGCGGAGGCGATGCGTGATCCGCTGGGACTGAACGAGCGACTGTTCGCCGCTTACTACCCGCGCCTGATTGAGCGGTCGGAGAAGGCCGGCCAGCGTGAGACTCGCCGCCGCCTGATCTCGGAGGCGACTGGTGCGACGCTCGAGGTGGGCGCTGGGAGCGGGATCAACCTGCCGCACTACACCGATCGCGTCACCGAGCTCGTTGTCACCGAGCCCAGCCCGCACATGCTCGCCCACCTGCGTGAAGCGCTGCGTCAGCGGCGGCCTCCGGTGGGCTCGGTCGAGCTCGTCCAGGCCTCGGCCCAAGAGCTGCCGTTCGCCGATGCTCGCTTCGACACCGCGGTGTGCACGTTTGTCCTGTGCTCGGTGCCCGACCCCTCGGCCGCGCTCGAGGAGATCGCCCGCGTGCTCCGCCCCGGCGGCCGCCTCCTATTCCTCGAGCACGTGCACGCCGGCGAGGGCACGCTGCTGGGACGCTTTCAGGACCTGGTCGAGGTGCCCCACCGCTACGTCGCCGCCGGGTGCTACCCCAACCGGCGCACCGAGCGCCTGCTGGCCGCATCCCCGCTCGCCGTGCAGTCGCTGGCCCATGGAAATCAGCCGCGCTCGCTTCCCTCCGTGCGGCCGACGATCATCGGTACCGCGATCAGGGATTGATGCCGTCCGAGAAGCTCACCCACTACCGCGCCAAGCGCGACTTCGCGGCCACCAGCGAGCCGGCCGGGGACGATGCCGCGGGCGCGGGCGGGGGCGAGCCTCGGTTCGTGGTCCAGGAGCACCACGCCAGTCGCCTGCACTGGGACCTGCGGCTCGAGCACGACGGGTCGCTGGCCTCGTGGGCGGTTCCCAACGGCATTCCCCCGGACCCGTCGGAGAACCGGCTGGCGGTTCACACCGAGGATCACCCGCTCGAGTACCTGGACTTCGAGGGCGACATCCCGGCGGGGGAGTACGGGGCCGGCAGCATGCGGATCTGGGACCAGGGCACGTTCGAGCCACACCTGTGGACCGACAAGAAGGTTGAGATCACCTTCCACGGCGAGCGGCTAAACGGTCGCTACGGGCTGTTCCCAATCGGCCGCGACCCCGCCGCCGACAAGGACTGGATGATCCACCGCATGGATCCGCCGGCGGATCCGCAGCGCGAGCCCATGCCCGAGCGGATCGTCCCCATGCTGGCTGGGTCGTCCTCCGACATCCCACGTCCCGAGAAGGCGTGGTCGTTCGAGGTCAAGTGGGACGGGATCCGCGCCGTCGCCTATGTCAAGCCGGGGCGGCTGCGGCTGGAGAGCCGCAACCTGCGCGAGATCACCGACGGCTACCCCGAAGTCCGAGGGCTGCTGCGCGATCTCGGCATGCGCGAGGCGGTGTTCGACGGCGAGATCGTCGCGTTCGACGACGAAGGGCGCCCGAGCTTCGAGCGCCTGCAACGGCGCATGAACGTGACCGGCCCCAGCGCCGTTCGCCGTCTGTCGGTCTCGACCCCGGTGGTGTACGCGATGTTCGATCTCCTCTACCTGGACGGCCACTCACTGATGGGGTTGCCGTACCACGAGCGCCGGGCGCGGCTGGAGGAATTGGGCCTGGGCGGCCCGGCCTGGCGGGCGCCGGCCAATCATGTGGGCCAGGGCACCCGGCTGCTGGAGGCCACACGCGCTCAGGGGTTGGAGGGGGTGGTCGCCAAGCGCCTCGAGTCCCGCTACGAGCCGGGCCGACGCACCGGCGCCTGGCTGAAGATCAAGCACACCCAGCGCCAGGAACTGGTGATCGGCGGCTGGATCCCGGGGGAGGGGAGGCGCAGCGAGCGGATCGGGGCGCTGCTGATGGGGGTGTACGAGGGCGAGGGGGACAATCGCCGCTTGCGCTACGCCGGACGGGTCGGAACCGGATTCACCGAGCGGACGCTCGCCGATCTGGCCGGCAAGCTGGCCCCGCTGCGCTGCTCGGAGTGCCGGCTGGATGGAGCGCCCAAGCTCCCGCGCAACGCGGAGTTCGTGGAGCCGCGGCTGGTGGCCGAGGTCGAGTTTCGCGAGTGGACCTCGGACGGGATCATGCGCGCGCCGTCGTTCAAGGGGCTGCGCGAGGACAAGGACGCGGTCCAGGTGGTCCGGGAGGTCCCGTCGGCTGGGGCCGCGCCCGCCGAGTCAGATCCACCGTCGAGGGATCCGGCCTCGCCCGAGGCGCTGTTCGAGTCTGTGCAGCGGTTGCCCGACGGTGCGCTGGCCGTGGTCGCCGATGGCCGGCGGCTGAAGCTCACCAACTGGGACAAGGTGCTGTTCCCGCAGGTCGGGTTCACCAAGGGCGACCTGATCGCCTACTACGCGCGGATAGCCGATGCGGTGGTGCCGCATCTGCGCGACCGCGCACTGACGCTCAAGCGCTACCCCAACGGGGTCGACTCCCCGTACTTCTACGAAAAGCAGTCCCCGTCGCACCGGCCCGAGTGGGTCCAGATCCGCCGCATCAACGACGTCAACTACACGCTGTGCCAGGACCGCCCCACGCTGGTGTGGCTGGCCAACCTGGCCGATGTCGAGCTGCATACCTCGCTGGCGTTGGCCGACCGCCCGCAGCGGCCGACGATGCTGGTGTTCGACCTCGATCCCGGTGCTCCGGCGGGGATCGTCGAGTGCTGCGAGGTGGCCCTGGTGCTGCGCGGGTTGTTCGCCCAGATCAGGATGGAGAGCGTGGTCAAGACCTCCGGCTCCAAGGGGATGCAGATGTACGTGCCGCTCAACGTCGACGGCCTCACCTACCGGCAGACCAAGCCGTTTGCGCGCCGGATCGCCGAGCTGCTCGAGCAGCGGCTGCCCGACCTGGTCGTCTCGCGCATGACCAAGCGCCTGCGCGAGGGCAAGGTGCTGGTCGACTGGAGCCAGAACGACGAGCACAAGACGACCGTCTCGGTGTACTCGGTCAGGGCGCGCGACCGGCCCTTCGTATCGGCCCCGGTTAGCTGGGATGAGGTCCAGGCCTGCCTCGATGCGCGCGACCCCGAGCTGATGAGTCTCGACACCGAACAGGGGCTCGAGCGGGTGGCCGAGCGCGGCGACCTGTTCGCAAGTCTGCTCAGCACCCGGCAGGAGCTTCCGCGCTATTAGGATGGAGGTCGCGATGGATCCGATCCAGCTGCGCAACCGCCTACTCGTTGCCACCGGGATGTGGCGCGAGGCGACCGGCGAGCCGCTGCCGCGCCTGCCTCCCGGCGACCCCGCCGAGCAGATCCAGACCTTTGAGCTCAAGCTGGTCAACCGCCTGTGGGAGAGCGCCAATGCCGAGAACGCCCGCGAGATCGCCGATCGCACCTGGGACCTCGTCCATGACCGGCCCGACGACGATCCGGTCAAGCTGCGCGTCGTCGAGTGCCACGAGGCGCTGGCGCGGATGACGCGCCTCAGCGACTAGCTGCGGTCTCAGGCTGGCCGAGCGGGGGGCCGTGCCATGCTCCATCAGCGTCACTACACCCTCGAGCAGGCCAACGCCGTGCGCGGCTGGGTGGCCGAGCGGGTCGGTTGGGTGCGCGACGCCCACGCCCGTCTGGTCGCCCTGGGACCAGGAGCCCGCGAGGCGATGGCAGCGCTCGACATCAACGCCGGGGGCTCGTATCCCGGCGCCGAGGTGGCCCGGCCCCTGGTGGAGCTGAGCCGGGCGGTCGGCGAGCTCGAGGCCGTCGACATCGTCCTGCGTGACTTCGATCGTGGATTGGTCGACTTCCCGGCGCTGCGCGGCGGCGAGGAGATCTACCTGTGCTGGCTGGTCGACGAGGAGGACTCGATCGGGTTCTGGCACGAACCCGAGGCCGGGTTCGCCGGCCGGCGCCCCCTCTGAGCGCGACCGCGCGGCTCCGGACTACGGCAGGACCGGCGGCGCCTCTTCAGGCTGGGCCCGCGGGTTGCGATCGAGGCCCGCGGCCGCGTAGGCTTCGGCCTCGTCGAGCGTCTCCTGCTCGAGCAGCGCCTTGACCAACGAGTCGAGGTTCGAGCGGTGCAGGGTCAACTGGTCGGTCGCCTCCTCGTGAGCCGTTTCGACGATCCGCCGGACCTCCTCGTCGACCAGCTGCTGGGTGCGCTCGGAGGTCTCGCTGACGCCGGGCAGCAGCGGGCTCTGCCCGTCGGCGGGCAGCACCGCCACCGGCCCGATGGTGCGGCTCATGCCCCAGCGCCCGACCATGTGGCGAGCGATCCGCGTCAGCTGCTGGATGTCTGACTCAGCGCCGGTCGTGAGGTCGCCGAACACCACTTCCTCGGCGGCACGGCCGCCGAGCGCCACCTTGATCTGAGCCATCAGGTGGCGTTCGTCGAAGTTGAAGCGATCGGCGTCGGGCGCCGAGAAGGTGACCCCGAGTGCCTGGCCCCGGGGGATGATCGAGACCTTGCGGACCGGGTCGGCGCCCGGCGTCAGCATCCCCATGATCGCGTGACCGGCCTCATGGCAGGCGGTGCGCCGGCGGTCGTCCTCGGAGAGCATCACCTTGCGGGCGGCGCCGAGCACGATCCGCTCGAGTGCGTCGCTCAGGTCCTGGCGGCCGACCTTCGTGTGGCCGCGTTTGGCCGCCAGCAGCGCCGCCTCGTTGGCGACGTTGGCCAGGTCGGCTCCCACCATGCCGGGGGTGGAGGAGGCAATCGCACCCAGGTCGACGTCGTCGGCCAGCGGCACCGAGCGGGTGTGGACCTGCAAGATCGCCTCGCGGCCGGCCCGGTCCGGCGGCGACACCACCACCCGGCGGTCGAAGCGGCCCGGCCGCAGCAGGGCCTGATCGAGCACCTCGGGTCGGTTGGTGGCCCCCAGCACGATCACGCTCGTGCGCGGGTCAAACCCGTCCATCTCGGTCAGGATCTGGTTGAGGGTCTGCTCGCGCTCGTCGTGGCCGCCGGAGATGTTGGCCCCGCTCGAGGCCCGTGAGCGTCCCACGGCGTCGAGCTCGTCGATGAAGATGATCGCCGGGGCGGCCTCCTTGGCCTCGCGGAACAGATCACGCACGCGCGAGGCGCCGACGCCGACGATCATCTCGACGAACTCGGAGGCCGACATCTGAAAGAACGGAGCTCCGGCCTCGCCGGCGACCGCCCGGGCCAGCAGCGTCTTGCCGGTGCCCGGCTGGCCGCTGAGCAGCACGCCGCGCGGGATCCGGGCGCCGAGCTTGAGGTACTTCTCCGGAGTCTTGAGGAAGTCGACGATCTCGGTCAGCTCCTCCTTGGCCTCGTCGATCCCGGCCACGTCGTCGAAGGTCACCGGCTGCTCGGATCCCTCGACGCGGCGAGCGCGCGAGCGTCCGAACGACATCAGCCCGCCCGCGCCGCCGGCGCCCCCGGCCGCCCGCCGGGCGATGAACACGAACAGCAAGACCAGCAGCAATGTGGGCCCGAAGCCGAAAATCAGGCTCTCCAGCACCGACGGACCGGTGCTGGGCGCCTGGGCGTCGATCGTCACGCCGTTGCTCTGCAGCACGCTCGAGAGTTGTGAGTTGTTGGCAAACGACGGGATCTGGGTCGAGAAGTTGGTCTTGGGCTCGACGTTCTGATCGCCGGCCGGGTAGCGGATCGCGTTCTTGAACGTGCCCTGGATCGAGTCGCCGGTCGACGAGATCTCCTTGACGTTCCCGTTCTTGACCTCGGTCAGGAACGTCGGGCTGTAGGGGACGCGGACCGGCGCGTTGGGCTGCAGGGCACGCGAGGAGATCCATAGGTTCAGCGCCAGTAGACCGACGATCAGCAGCGCGATCAGCCAGCGCGAGCTCGGCATCGGCGGAGACGGCCGCTTGCCCTTGCCGGTGCTCGTGGGACGGCCATCCGGGGCTGGCGTTACCCGCCAGCCGGGAGTCCGCGGGGCGGGGTGCTGGACGCCGTCGCGGGGAGGATTCGATCGCCGTGGTGGCGGATCCGGCATGCCGTGATTGTGGCAGGGGCGATCCCTGGTCTTATAAGAGTTTCCGCGTTTCTGCCCGCGGCCGGGAGGCGGCCTTCAGGGGACGTCTCAGGTGGCGTCGAGCATCGAGCGGAACATCTCGGCGCCATGGACGGCGGCGCCGGCGGCGCTCGCCCGGTCGGCCAGCCAGCGATCGGAGGTGACCACGCGCACGAGGCCTGGAGTGGGCTCGGCGCCCAGCCGCCGCATGATCTCGTGGTCGGCGGCGTCGCGGCCCGGGCGGGGAGCGTTGGCAACCTCGATCACCGTCGAGCGGATCGGCGGTCGCGGAGGCCGCTCGAACACCACCACCACGTCCTCGCCCTCGGCGGCCGCCCAGCGCTCCAGCAGATCCACCAGCCGCAGCATGGCGGCGTCCCGGTCACGCCACCAGCCGTCCGGCCGGGTGCCGATCACGTTCATGCCGTCGATGTACCAGCGGATCATCGGGTCAGTCGTCGAGCGACGGGCGCCTGCGCTCGCGCTTGCGTTCGGATTGACGGCGCTTGGTGGCGCGGGCGCGCGTCACCGACCCGGTCGTCGGCCGGGTGGGATGGCGGGTGCGTGCCACCGTGAGCGCTGAGGCCAGCCGCCGTTGCAGGCGCTCCAGGGCCAGCTCGCGGTTGCGGCTCTGGCTGCGGGCATCCTGGGCCACCGCCACCACGCGGGGACCGAGCCGGGCCATGACACGGCGCTTCTGCTCCTCGCTGAGGGCGCTGGAGGCGGCCACGTCGAACATCGCCTCGATTCGGCTGGCGGTCTTGTTGGCGTGCTGGCCGCCGGGGCCGGTCGAGCGCGAGGCGCGGATCGTCACCTCCCGCAGGGGAATGGCGGTACTTCCACGGATCGGCATTGGATCGTCCACGATGTACAGATGATGCCCTGTGTCCCGTCGGTGAACGGTCATCACCGGGGAGTGGCAGGAGCCGGGTAGCGTGCTACCGTGCCGCGCGCAAGGCCGTTAGAAGAAGGCGGCGACACGCAGGGTGCAGGTCTCGGGGTGGCATCCCTCCGCGAGCAGCACTTGAAGATACGGAGGGGAGACTCCCATGGCAACTGGCACGGTCAAGTGGTTCAGCGACGAAAAGGGCTTTGGCTTCATCACGCCTGATGAGGGCAGCCGGGACCTGTTCGTCCACCACTCCAGCATTCAGGCCGACGGCTACCGGTCACTCGCCGAGGGCGCCAAGGTGTCCTACGAAGAAGAGGCGGGTCCCAAGGGCCCCAAGGCCATCAACGTCCAGAAGATCTAGGACGTCCACGCGGGCTCGGCGTGTGACGCCGAGCCTTGTATCGAAAAGCTGAAGGCACCGGGAGAGGGCCGCCATCGCCGACTGGGTGACCATCTCCTCGCTGGCGACCGCCGGCGGCACGCTCGTGCTGGCGGTCGCCACCTTCAGCTCGGTCAGGTCGGCAAACCGCTCGGCCCGGGTGGCGGAGCGTTCGCTGATGGCCGGCTTGCGGCCGGTGCTGATCCCGTCACGGGAGGAGGATCCGGTGGAGCGGATCCGGTTCGGTGACGGGCAGCTCGTCACCGTGCCCGGCCACGGGGCGGCGGTGGTGTTCTCCCCGGACGTGATCTACCTCGCGGTGGCTTTGCGCAACGGGGGTTCGGGTCTCGCCGTCCTGCACGGCTGGCGAGTGACGCAGCGTCCGACGGTCATCCCCCGGAACGAAACCGGTCGCGCGCGCGAGGAGACGGCACCGGAGCTGGAGGAGTTTCGCCGTCAGCAGATCGATCTGTTCATCCCCGCCGGCGAGTCCGGATACTGGATCGGAGCGTTACGCGATCCAAGCGAGGCGATCTTCAAAGAGCTCCAGGGTTCCACCCTGGATGAGCAGTCGATCGTCCTTGACCTGATCTACGGCGATCACGAGGGAGGACAGCGCACCATCGTGCGCTTCGTGATCGCGGACTGGCCCGAGGTCGAAGGCGAACGACTTACCGCCCTGAGGTACTTCAACGTCGACCGCGACGACCCCCGTTAGGAGCCGTCGGTGCCCTCGGGCTTGTCTTCGCTCCTCGGGCTTGTCGTCGCTCTTGGGCTTGTCGTCGCCCGGGTCCGATCGTCGTCCGAATCGGCCCGCTCGGCGTCGGACGGCTCCATCGCGCCCGGCACGCCCGGGTCCGACCGCTTGGACTCCCAGTCGGTGCGCACGTCGGAGATCTCTTCCGCGAGCTCCTGGCTGCGCTTCTGGAGCTCGTCGGTCTCCTTCTCCAGCTCGTCGGCCCGCGCCCCGGGATCTTGTTCGTGCTCGGCCATGGTTGGCAGTCTCACCGGGTTAACCGATGCTCAAACGAGCCCAGCCGGTCGTTGGGCTAGTATCGAACTACAGAGGACGTACGAGCGGGCGATGTGCGCACACGGAGGAGGAGCTCCCAGATGACGAAGGCGGTCGTAGACCGGGAGCGGGTCATCATTCGCTTCGCCGGAGATTCCGGCGACGGCATGCAGCTGACCGGCGGTCGGTTCACCGACGCCACGGCGGTGGTGGGCAACGACCTGGCCACGCTGCCGAACTTCCCGGCCGAGATCCGCGCTCCCGCGGGCACCCTGGCCGGCGTGTCGGCGTTCCAGATCCACTTCGCCTCGAGCGACATCCTCACCCCCGGCGATGCACCCAACGTGCTGGTGGCGATGAACCCGGCGGCGCTGAAGGCGAACCTCTCAGAGCTGTCGCGCGGGGCGACGATCATCCTCAACGAGGACGCCTTCACCAAGCGCAACCTGGAGAAGGCCGGCTACGACGCCAACCCGCTCGAGGACGGCTCGCTGCGCGACTTTCGGGTCCACCGGATCCCGATGAGCACCCTGACCACCCGTGCGGTGGAGGCGATCGAGGGGGTCTCGACCCGGGACGCCAGCCGGGCCAAGAATCTGTTTGCGCTCGGGGTCCTGTCGTGGCTCTACGGCCGCCCCACCGACGTGACCAAGCGCTGGATCGAGCGCAGGTTCGCGCGGACGCCGGCGGTGGCGGAGGCCAACCTCACCGCCTTCAACGCCGGCTGGTCGTTCGGTGAGACCACCGAGCTGTTGGACGTCCAGTACCGGGTGGCGCCGGCCACCGATGTCCCCCCGGGGACGTACCGCAACATCAACGGGACCACCGCGCTGTCGCTGGGGCTGATCGCCGCCAGCGTCCGCAGCGGCCTGCCGCTGGTGCTGGCCAGCTATCCGATCACGCCCGCCTCCGAGCTGCTGCACGAGCTCTCGCGACACGCCAGCGTCGGCGTGTCGACGATTCAGGCCGAGGACGAGATCGCAGCGGCCGGGATGGCGCTGGGCGCGTCGTTCGGCGGCCGGCTCGGGGTGACCGCGACCAGCGGACCGGGCATGGACCTCAAGGCGGAGATGATCGGACTGGCGGTGACGCTCGAGCTGCCGATGATCATCATCGACGTGCAGCGCGCCGGTCCCTCCACCGGGATGCCGACGAAGACCGAGCAGTCTGACCTGCTGATGGCGCTGCACGGCCGCCACGGGGAGTCGCCGCTGCCGGTGATCGCGCCCAGCACGTGCGGCGGCTGCTTCGACGCGGGGTTCGAGGCGGTGCAGATCGCGATCCGCTACCGGACGCCGGTGATCCTGCTGTCCGACAGCTTTTTGGCCTCCTCGTCGGAACCATGGCGGATTCCGGACCTCGCGTCCCTGCCCGAGATCGACCCCGGCTTTGCCACCGCACCGTCCAACGGGAAGGACTTCCTGCCCTACGGTCGCGACGACCACCTGGCCCGGCCGTGGGCGATTCCGGGAACCCCGGGACTTCAGCACCGCATCGGCGGCCTGGAGAAGGCGGATGGCACCGGCAACATCTCCTACGACGGCGACAACCACGAGCGGATGACCGAGCTGCGGGCGGCCAAGGTGGCCGGGATCGCGGATCAGATCCCCCTGCTGACGGTCGACTCCGAGCCCGGCGCCAACCTGCTGATCCTGGGCTGGGGGTCCAGCGAGGGCGCGATCAGAGCCGGGGTGCGTCGCGCCCGCGAGGCCGGCGATCGCGCTGCCTGCGCGCAGCTGCGCCACCTGAATCCGCTTCCGTCCAATACGGGCGACGTCCTGCGTTCGTTCGATCGCGTGCTCGTCCCCGAGCTCAACAGCGGCCAGCTCGTCCAGGTCCTGAGGTCGCGCTTTCTGGTCGACGTCGAGTCCTTCACCAAGGTGCGCGGTCAGCCGCTGTTCGCGTCTGAGATCGCCGAGCAGATCGCCGAGCGCCAATGACCGCGATGCTGACCAACGCGGGATCCAGGGAGTGTCGATGACATGAGCGCCACGCTGACCAAGGCCGACTTCCAGTCCGACCAGGAGACCCGCTGGTGCCCCGGTTGCGGCGACTACGCGGTGCTGTCGGCGGTGCAGCAGTTCATGCCCGAGCTCGAGATCCCGCCGGAGAAGATCGTGTTCATCACCGGGATCGGCTGCGCCGGGCGCTTCGCCTACTACATGAACACCTACGGGATGCATGCGATCCACGGCCGGGCGCCCGCGCTGGCCACCGGCCTGGCCTCCGCTCGCGACGATCTCTCGATCTGGGTGGTGACCGGCGACGGCGATTCGCTGTCGATCGGCGGCAATCACCTGATCCACGCGCTGCGCCGCAACGTCCCGGTCAAGGTCCTGCTGTTCAACAACCAGATCTACGGCCTCACCAAGGGACAGGCCTCGCCGACCTCCGAGCTGGGCAAGATCACCAAGTCCACGCCGTTCGGCG
The DNA here is from genome assembly GCA_963754375.1 of uncultured Solirubrobacterales bacterium. Taxonomy (GTDB): domain Bacteria; phylum Actinomycetota; class Thermoleophilia; order Solirubrobacterales; family Solirubrobacteraceae; genus Palsa-465. The sequence goes on along the minus strand of CAVWFX010000024.1, from coordinate 331,412 downwards.
TCGCCGATCATCCCTTCAACCCGGTCGCGCTGGCGCTCGGCGCCGAGGCGACGTTCGTCGCGCGCACCATCGATCGAGACCGCCATCACCTGACCGAGGTGCTGCGGGCCGCGGCCGAGCACGAGGGCGCGGCGCTGGTCGAGATCTACCAGAACTGCCCGGTGTTCAACGACGGGGCGTTCGCGCCGCTGACCGATAAGGACGTCAAGGACCAAAACCAGATCCGGCTGACCGCGGGCGAGCCGATCCGCTTTGGCTCAGAGCTCGAGCACGGTGTGATCCGCGGCGACGACGGCAGCCTCGAGTTCGTCGACGTGGCCGAGGTCGGCGAGGGCGTCGCTGCTGGTCCACGATCCCGCCCGGCCCGATCCCGGCCTGGCGTTCTCGCTGGCCAAGCTGGCCGAGACGCCGACGGCGCCGACGCCGATCGGCATCTTCCGCGACGTCGACCGCCCCGCCTTTCACCACCGTGCGGCCGGCGAGCCCGCCTCCGAAGAGCAGCTCGCCGATCTGCTCGGCGGTGGCGAGACCTGGACCGTCGCCTGAGGCTCGGGCGCTAGTCGGGTTCGAACTGCGGCTTTTGAGGGAGGGCCGGCAGTGGGGGAAATCCATCGGGAAGTTGACCCTGAATGTCATGGTCAACTTCCCTATCGACCGGGAGATCGCAGCGTTGGCCGCTCTCCGGCGGCCCTAGGGAAGTCGTTCCTCTTCGGACGTGCACGAGGTGACAAACCCGCGGGCGCCGGGGCGATTTGTCACCAGCTGCAGGCTCAGCCTCGAGATTGCGACAAACCCGGTCCGCGTCCGCGGTTTTGTCGCCTTCTGCACGCTCGACGGCGAGTGTGGCTCAGGCCCGCCCCCTTCCCGGCTGTCGTTCGGCCGGTACTCGTCCGCGGCCGGTGATCTTCGCCCTCGCCGGCGATCCCTGCGACCAACCAACAATCCCGCGGCTCGGCCACGTAGCCGCCGTCGGGCTCGATCGGCAGCCCGGCGGCCTCCCACTGCAGCATCCCGCCCGCCATGTTGTGGGCGTCATAGCCGGCCTGGACGAAGGCCTCGGTGGCCATCGCCGATCGCGAGCCGCTGCGGCAGTAGAACACGACCGGCCGATCGCGATCGATCGTGTGGGCCTCGGCGGACAGGCTGGCTCAGCTCCACCAGGCGTCCCCCGGCGATCCGTCCGGCCTCGTGCTCGTCCGGCGCCCTCACGTCGATGAGCTGGATCTCAGCGCGCGCGATCAGCTCGGAGACCTCCTGGGGGGTGTAGTCGGCGGCCATCGCCTGGGAGGCTAGTACGCCGCTCAGCGTGGCTTCGGTACGGGTGCCAGTCCCCGCCTCTGTGCGCTCCCCGGTGCCTGACTCTGCACGCGCGCGCGGGGCGGCGTTCAGGCTTCTCGCAGAATCCCCTGCACGAGTCGCCATTAAATGGGTACACGACAGGGATCTTGCAGGTCGTGTACTGTGCCGAACCGAAAATCAGCACCCAGCCGAATTGCCAAAGCCAGCCGGCCGAGGCGATCGGGGAACCCGATGAGATCCGATCCCCCGCTTGGATCTCAGGGGCGAATCACCGGAATTCCGGTGTAGCGCGACTCTTTCAGCGCGAGCCCGTCAGCTAACCCCGAAGGCAAACGAAAGAGAAGGGTTAGGCCTGTGATTCCACGTTCGCCTTGGAGCGGTACCTCGTATTGGTGCAGTGCTGGGATTCAGCGCTGTGCTGTTGCTACCCGCTACCGCCTCCGCCAGTAGTCCCAGCTTCGGTAGTCGCGTCCTTCGAAAAGGGATGAGCGGCAGTGACGTCCGCACGCTCCAGCAGGACCTCAATCGTGTCGGCTTCAAGACGCCGACGAACGGTCAGTTCGGTTCCGCCACCGCTGCCGGTGTGCGCCAGTTCGAGCAGGAGTTCCGGCTGCCGGTCAACGGCGTCGTCAGCCACCAGGTGGCCGAGGAGATGCTGGGCGCGTTGAGCACCGTGTCCGCGACACCGGACGTCAGCGGCGGCGCCGCCCTCGGCAACGTCGTTCTGTCCACCTCGAAGAACTCCAGCACCAAGCGCAAGAGCCGGAAGGGCAGCAAGAGCGCAAAGAGCGACGCCGTGGTCCAGAACGGGGGATCACAGCATCTGGGCGCAGCGCACCCTGCGCCAGGGCATGCAGGGCCACGACGTCCGGGTGCTGCAGGGCTACCTGACGCTGGTCGGCTTTGCCACCACCGTCGACGGCGACTTCGGCCCGGCGACCAAGCAGAACGTGATCGCCTTCCAGACCGCGCACAACCTGACCGCCAATGGCGTGGTCACCTACTCGGTCCAGGCCGTGCTGCGCCAGGTCGTTGCCCAAGCGCTGACCAGCTCGCCGGGCGCCACGGGCAAGGCGACGATCAACTCCGACGGCACTGCCACCGCGCCCGCGGGTGCCCCCGCCGCGGTGGTGGCGATGATCAACGCCGCCAACCAGATCATCGACAAGCCCTACGTTTATGCCGGTGGCCACTCGCGTTGGAACGATTCCGGCTACGACTGCTCGGGCGCGGTCAGCTACGTGCTCCACGGCGCGGGCATGCTGTCCTCGTCCGAGGACTCGACCGGGCTTGAGTCCTACGGGAGCCCCGGTCCTGGCAAGTGGGTGACGATCTACGCCAACGCCGGTCACACCTGGATCGTCATCGCCGGACGAGCCTTCGACACGGCGGACTTCGGCGGCCCCGACATCCCGTCGGGCACCGGGCCCCGGTGGCGGACAAACCCGTCGGGCAACCTGAATGACGGAACCGGCGGCTACGTCGTCCGCCATCCCTCCGGGCTCTAACCCAACCGCCAGAAGCTAAGAGCGACGCCGCGGTCTCGGGCCGCGGCCCGCTCGGCATCCGGCCTCGCTTAATCGGGCCGCGCCCGAGTCGTCCAGCCGAGATCGCGGCTGAGCTTTTGAGCTAAGTAGGATCCAGAGAGCGATGTCCGCGCTGTCCGAGCTCTACACGGTGCCGCAGGAGCACCTCGACTTCCGCGACACGATCCGGGAGATCGCGCAGGAGCGGATCGCCCCGCGGGCGGCCGAGATCGACGAGAAGGCGGAGTACCCGCACGACCTGCGCCGGCTGCTGGCCGAGCAGGACATCCTCGGCCTGCCGTTCGAGACCGAGCACGGCGGCACCGGCACCGGCACGCTGATGCTCAACATGGCGGTCGAGGAGATCGCCAAGGCGTGCGCCTCGACCGCGCTGATCCTGATGATCCAGGAGCTGGGAACGCTGCCGATCAAGCTGTTCGGCTCCGAGGAGCTCAAGGACCGCTTCCTGCCGCGGTGCGCCAGCGGCGAGTGGTCGCCGGCGTTCGCGCTGTCCGAGCCCGAGGCCGGCTCGGACCCGGGCGGCATGATCACCCGCGCGGTCAAGGACGGCGACGAGTGGGTGATCGACGGGACCAAGAACTGGATCACCAACCTGGGGATCGCCGACTTCTACGTCGTGCTTCGCGGTCACCGACCGCGAGGCCGGCCACTCGCGCGGGATCACCGCGTTCGTGGTCGAGGCCGACCGGCCCGGCTTCAGCGTCGGCAAGCTCGAGCACAAGCTGGGGATCCGCGGCTCGCCGACCGGCCAGCCGATCTTCGACGGCGTCCGCGTGCCCGAGGAGAACGTGATCGGCGAGGTCAACCACGGCTTCAAGGTGGCGATGGGCACGCTTGACCGCTCGCGGCTCGGCGTCGCCGCGCAGGCGCTCGGGATCGCCCAGGGCGCCACCGACTACGCCGCCGCCTACGCGCGCGAGCGCAGGCAGTTCGGCAGGCCGATCAACTCCTTCCAGGCGATCCAGTTCAAGCTCGCCGACATGGAGACCCAGTGCGCCGCCGGCCGCGAGCTGCTCTACCAGGCGTGCGCCAAGGTCGACCGCGGCGACCCCGACGTCGGCAAGTACTCGGCGATGGCGAAGCTGTTCTGCTCCGACGTGGCGATGAAGGTCACGGTCGAGGCCGTCCAGGTGCTGGGCGGCTACGGCTACGTCAAGGAGTACCCGGTCGAGCGGATGCTGCGCGACGCCAAGATCACCCAGATCTACGAGGGCACCAACGAGATCCAGCGGCTCGTGATCGCCCGGACGCTGAGGTAGGACCGCTCGTGCACGGCAGGACAGCCGACCATCCGCCGCATCCTGCTGTCGGCGGTGGCGGCGCTCACCGTCGGGCTCGGCGTGGTCAGCCTGATCGCCGGCTTCAGCGACTCGTTCCCGGTCCGGCTGCTGCAGGGGATCGCGGTGTTCGGCGCCGGCGCGGTGATCGCTCGGCGGCACGGTGGTGCTGGCGATGCTCCACCTGGCCGGGTGGCGGGACCCCGAGTCCGAGGAGGAGTTCGACGCGCATCGTGGAGCGCGCCGAGCGGCTGGCCGCCGAGGGCGTGTGGGGCGAGGACGACGCCGAGGGCGCGGCCGACGACGACGACGACTGTTCGACCTCTCCGACGACGAGGACTTCAAGGCGCTGGTCCGCTCGGCGATCGACGAGCTGCCGCTGGAGTTCCACCGCGCGCTGGAGCACGTCGCGATCGTCGTCTCCGACGGCGGCTCGACGGCCATGGCGCCAGCGCGGGGCCTACGGCCTCTACCAGGGCGACACCGTCGCGCGCGACTACTTCCACGACCGGATCGTGATCTTCCGCGACACGCTGCTGCGCGACTTCGGCCACGACCCGGAGCTGCTCAAGGCCCAGGTCACGCGGACGCGTGCGCCACGAGCTCGCCCACCATCTCGGGTGGGGCGAGAAGGGCGTCCGCGGCCTCGGGCTCTGACGCCTGCCCGAACCCCCATCCAGAACCAGAGCCAGGAGATCACATGCCAGAAGCAGTCATCGTCGACGCCATCCGCACGCCCATCGGCCGGGCGGTCAAGGGGTCGCTGAAGACCGTCCGCGCCGACGAGCTGGCGGCGCTGCCGATCCGGACGCTGATCGAGCGCAACCCCGGCGTCGACTTCGCGCAGACCAACGACGTGCTGATGGGCGCCGCCTCCGGGATCGGCGAGCAGGGCTACAACGTGGGGCGCAACGCGGCGCTGCTGGCCGGGCTCGACCACCACGTTCCCGCCTGCACGGTCAACCGCTTCTGCGCCTCCTCGCTGATGACGATCCGGATGGCCTCGCACGCGATCCGGGCCGGCGAGGGCGACCAGTACATCGCCGCCGGGGTCGAGGCCGTGTCGCGGGCCGGGACTCGGCGCGGGGATGATGGACGAGGCCAAGAACCCCAAGCTCAACGGCTCCGAGGGTTCGCTCTACGACGTCTACATCCCGATGGGCATGACGGCCGAGAACGTCGCCGAGCGCTGCCACGTGACCCGCGAGCAGCAGGACGAGTGGGCGGTGATCTCCCAGAGCCGCGCCGTCGAGGCCCGCGACTCCGGCCACTTCGACGCCGAGATCGTCCCCGTCCCGGTGCCCGCGCACACGGACACCGACAAGGAGGGCAACGAGATCGACGTGCCCGAGACGGTCGTCAGCACCGACGACGGCCCGCGGCCGGGGACGACGATGGAGGTGCTCGCCCAGCTGAAGCCCGCCTTCCGGCCCGACGGGACCGTCACCGCCGGCAACTCCTGCCCGCTCAACGACGGCGCCGCCGCCGTGCTGGTGATGTCGGACGAGAAGGCCCGCGAGCTCGGGCTGGACGCCGAAGGCGCGGATCATCGCCTCCACCGTGGCGGCGATCCGCCCCGAGATCATGGGGCTCGGGCCGATCCCCGCGATCCAGGCGCTGCTCAAGCAGACCGGGATGACGATCGACGACGTCGACATCGTCGAGATCAACGAGGCGTTCGCGGCGCAGATCGTGCCCGTGCAAGGACGAGCTGGGGATCCCCGACGAGAAGCTCAACCCGTTCGGCGGCGCGATCGCGCTCGGCCACCCGTTCGGGATGACCGGCGCGCGGATCATGACCACGCTGCTCAACGGCCTGCGGGCGCGCGACGGGACCTACGGGATCGAGTCGATGTGCGTCGCCGGCGGCATGGGCCAGGCGATGCTGGTCGAGCGCCTCAACTGAGGTTGGCTGGCAGCGCAAACCCGCCAGATCTGGCGGGAAAGTGCTGCCAGCCGGGCTGGCCTGTCGGCCGTGCGCCGCCTTCCCCGCCCGTCGTCGCGCCGGCACCCCGTCCACGCCCCGGCGGAAGACCGTCGTGTGCCCTCAGGACTAACCGGCGGCCGACAGCCGCTTCAGGGCCGTGAGCTGGGCCGACAGCGCGTCGGCGGCCACCGACAGCGGCGGGTCGAGGTCGCGGTCGCCGAGCAGGCCGACGCAGATGGCGCCGTCGTAGCTGATGATCCCCACCGACAGACCCTGGTTGGCCGGGTTCAGCGGCACCACCGGGTGCACGGCGTGGAGCCTGACGCCGCTAGGTAGAACGGCTGCTGGGGGCCGGGGATGTTGGAGACGATCGACGTTGAAGGCGCGGACCGAGCCCATCGCCCGCGCGAGCAGTCCCGGAAATCAGCGGCGGCGCCCAGCCCGAGGCCCCACCATCAGTGCCCCGGCCCGGACGGCGGCGGAGTCCTTCAAGGCCCGGGTCTGGACCGAGATGGCGCGGATGCGCTCGATCGGGTCGGGCTCGCGCACCGGCAGGTCGACGAACACGGTCGAGATCCGGTTGCCGGTGCTCGCCGTCGGCCGGCGCCGCCGCGCACGCTGACCGGGACCAGCGCCACCGGGTTCGTCCGGCGCGCCGTCGCCCGCCGCCTCGAGGTAGCCGCCGCAGCATGCCGGCCACCACCGCCAGCAGGGCGTCGTTGACGGTTGCCCCGGCGGCGCGCCCGGCGCGCTTGACCGCGGCCAGCTCGCCGTGTGGCCAGGGCGAAACGGCGGTTGGGGGAGATCGGTCGGTTGAGCGGCGTCATCGGAGCGCTGGGCCGGGTCCGCGCCAGCTCCAGCGCTAGCTCGGTGGTGCGGCGAAACTCGGCCGCAGCGCGGCGGGGATCGGGGTCCAGGGCCCGCTGCATGCTGTCGGCCACCAGGCGCGGCGCCAGCGACAGCGGGCGGCTGGCCAAACGCGCCACGTGCCGGCGCCGGTCGTAGCGGCGGGGCTCCCAATCGCCCTCGGCGGGCGGCACCTCCAGCGGCTGCTCGCCGGGGTCGAGCACCAGGGCGGCCAGGCCGATGGCCGCCATCCCGTCGACCAGCGCGTGGTGGACCTTCATCAGCAGCGCCGTGCGCCCACTGGCCAATCCCTCGATGAAGGTTGCCTCCCACAGTGGGCGCGAGCGGTCCAGTCGATGCGAGAACTGCTGGCCGACGAGCGCGCTCAGCTCGGCGTCGCCGCCGGGAGCGGGCAGGCTGGCCTGGCGCACGTGCCAGTCGAGGTCGAACCCGGTGTCGTCGGTCCAGACGGGGTTGGCCAACCCCAGCGGAGGCTCCTCCAGGCGCTGGCGCAGGCGAGGGATGAGATGGATCCGCTCGGCCAGGCGCTCGGCCACCAGCGCTCGCGTCAGCGGCGGCTCGGCGTCGAACACCAGCAGGCCCCCGACCGCCATGTTGACCGGGCCGCGCTCGGCGGCGATCGAGGAGCGATCGGCCGGCGACAGCTCCTCGGACATGGCCGAACCCTATGGGTTCATGCGGCCGTCTTGGCCACCGAGATCCCGAACAGCTCCTGCTCGTCGGTGTACCACTGCTCGAGGGTCAGGCCGGCGGCCTCGAGGTCGGCCTGCACGCGGTCGGGCGTGAACTTGGCGCTGATCTCGGTGCGCATCTCCTCGCCGGCGGCGAACTCGACCCGGAGATCCAGGTCGGCGATCAGCACCGAGCTGGGCCGCGTCGCCTTCAGGCGCATCTCGACCCACTCGTGGCGGCGGTCGAAGAACGCCACGTGATCAAAGCTCTCGGGCACGAAGTCGGCGCCCAGCTCGCGGTTGATCACGTGCAGCACGTTGCGGTTGAACTCGGCCGTGATCCCCTGGCTGTCGTTATAGGCAGCTTCGATCACCGCCGGGTCCTTGACCAGATCGGTGCCCAGCAGCAGCCGGTCGTCCGGACCCAGCAGCGTCGCGAACTTGGTCAGCTGGTTGCGTCGCGTGCCGGGCGGGAAGTTCCCGATCGTGCCGCCGAGCAGCGCCACCAGGCGCGGGACGCCTTCGGAGTCGGGCACATGCTCGAGGTGGCGCTCGAAGTCGCCGACCACCCCATGGACGCGCAGCTCCTCGTAGTCCTCGGTCAGCCGGTCGGCGGCGTCCTGGACGACGGTGGCCGACACGTCAAGGGGGATGTAGCGACGCAGCGTGCCGGCCGCCTGCATGGCGTCGAGCAGGACGCGGGCCTTGTCGGAGGCCCCAGCTCCGAGCTCAACCAGCTCGCCGGCGTCGGTGGCGGCCACGATGTCATCGCCACGGTCGGTGAGGATGGCCAACTCGGTGCGGGTCGGGTAGTACTCGGGCAGCCGGCAGATCTGCTCGAACAACTCAGAGCCGCGAGCGTCGTAGAAGTGCTTGGGGGACAGCTCCTTGAACGGTTTGGTGAGACCGTCGAGTACGTCGTTGGCCAACGACCGCTCGTCGTCCTCGGTGAGCCACGAGTCGACCTGCACACGGCTGTTGAGCTGGAGCGATTTCATGGTTTGGTCACAGGTCGCGGGCCACTCGCATGCCGGAAAAGATCTGGCGGCGCTCTGGGAAGTCCCAGTTGCGGAAGGTCGGGGTGCAGACGCGCGGCCGGGTGGCCCACGACCCCCCCCTCAGTACCCGATATCCCGAGCCGAAGAACACTTCTGAGTATTCGCGGTACGGATAGGCGGCAAAGTCGGGGTACCCGCCGAACTCGCTACTCGTCCACTCCCACACGTCGCCGACCATGTCCAGGCAGCCGTACGGCGAGGCGCCGGCGGGGTAAGCCCCGACGGGATCGGGACCGCCGCCCACCTGATCGACATTGGCGTGCACGCCTGGGATCGGCGGGTCCGCACCCCAGGGCATCCGTCTGGCTGCGTCCGTCTCCTGGTCCCAGGTCGCCGCCTTCTCCCATTCCGCCTCGGTGGGGAGGCGGAGGCCGTGGGCGCGGGCGAAGGCGTCGGCCTCGAACCAGCAGATGTGGACGACGGGCCGGTCAGGGTCGAGTGGCACGAATCGGGTCAGGCGCCACTCGGCGCCGAGGTCAGCCGTCCACCCTCCTGGTCGCGTGATGTCGTAGTCCTCCTTCCAGGACCAGCCTTCGTCGGACCACCACTCACGTCGCTCGTAACCACCCCCTTCCACAAAGGTCAGATAGGAGGCGTTGGTAATCGGAGTGCGCCCGATCAGGTAGTCGCGGACATCGGTGCGATGACGCGGGCGCTCGTTGTCGTAGGCGAAGCCGTCGGGCGGGGCGCCGAGCGTGCATTCGCCCCCGGGGATTTGCACCAGCTCCAGCCCGGTGAGCGGCGACGCAGGACGCGGGCCGGCGCCGGGGCTGTCGCCGTTGGCCCCCCGGCCGAACTGCAGTCCGTCCAGACGGGCCAGCTGCAGCGTCTGCAGCATCGTCTCGTTGTGCTGATGCTCGTGGCGGATCACCAGCTCGGGGATGATGCCGTCGCCGACGCCGCGCTCGGCGATGACCTCCAATGACTGCTCGCGGGTCTCGGCCAGGTATTCCCGGGCCTCGGAGGGGCCCAGGAACGGCAGGTCGCCGCGGTCGGCGCGCGGGGTCTCGAAGGCGTCGTAGACGTCGGCCAGGGCGGCGCGCAGCATCGGGCGCTCGCCGTAGCGGTGCAGCAGCCACAGGTCCTCGAAGGCGGCGATGTGGCCGAGGTCCCACACCAGCGGGCTCATCAGCGGCGAGTGCACGCGCTCGAGGTCCTCGTCAGAAACCGACTGCACCAACGCCAGGGTGCGCCGGCGCGCCTCGCCGAGGGCCTGGACGGCATCCTCGTCGGTCAATTGGGCCGGGGGTGCCTCCGGGCCTCGCATTGACTCCATTGTGGCAGCCTCCGCGTCTCGGCTATGGCGGCCTTGAGCCGGAAAACGGTTAGGCTGCCGCGCGATGAACTTCAAAGCGCTCTCCCGTGGGGAGCTCTTGGCGTCTATCGGCGGGGTTTTGCTGGGCGTTTCACTGTTCGTGAGCTGGTACACGCTGGGCAACCGCCACGCCCAGGTCGGAACCTGCCACGGTCCGAACTCGACCTGCACCGGATGGGACGCGCTCCAGATCCTGCGCTATCTGCTGCTGATCGCCGCGGTCGCGCCGGGGATCCTGGCCTGGATCATCATGCGCGGCCATGCGCTGTCGTGGCCGCGCGGCGAGCTGACCGCCGTGATTGCGCTGCTGGCCCTGACCATGATTGTGTTCCGGGGTGTGATCGACAAGCCCGGCTCGCCTCCCGCGGAGATCGGGATCACCATCGGCTGGTGGCTGGCGCTGCTGGCCGGCGCGCTGATCCTGGTCGGCTCGGTGTGGAGGGCCCAACGGAGCGGAGCGCGGCGCAAACCTCCGGGAGTGCTATGAGCGACTCGTCCCCCCGCAACGCCCGGACCGCAACCTGGCCCTGGAGCTCGTCCGCGTCACCGAGGCGGCGGCCCTGGCCGCCGCGCGGATGGTCGGGCGCGGCGACAAGGAGGGCGCCGACCAGGCCGCGGTCGACGCGATGCGCGACGTCCTGGAGTCGGTGTCGATGGACGGCGTGGTGGTGATCGGCGAAGGCGAGAAGGACGAGGCGCCGATGCTCTACAACGGCGAGCAGATCGGCGACGGGAGCCCGCCTCAGGTTGACATCGCCGTCGATCCGCTGGAGGGCACCCGCCTGACCGCGCTGGGGATGCCCAACGCGCTGGCGGTGATCGCGCTGTCCTCACGGGGCACGATGTTCGATCCGGGTCCGTGCGTGTACATGGAGAAGATCGCCGGCGGCCCCGAGATCGCCGACCTGCTGGATCTCGACCGGCCGTTGGCCGAGACCCTGGGTCTGATCGCCGAGCGCAAGGGCACCGACATCCGTGACGTGATGGTGGTGATGCTCGACCGCGAGCGCCACCAGGACGCCATGCGCGAGGTGCGCGAGGCGGGCGCCCGCGTGCGCCTGATCACCGACGGAGATGTCGCCGCCTCCCTGCTGGCGGTGAGCGAGAGCACCGCCGTCGACCTCCTGTGGGGGATCGGCGGCACGCCGGAGGGCGTGATCTCGGCGGCGGCCATCAAGTGCATCGGCGGCCAGCTTCTGGGGCGCCTGTGGCCCCGCGACGACGACGAGCGCCAGGCCGCCATCGACGCCGGCTACGACCTCGATCGCGTGCTGACCTGCAACGACCTGGTCAAGGGCGACGACGCCTTCTTCTCGGCCACCGGGGTCACCGACGGCGACGTGCTGCAGGGCGTGCGCTATCAGGGTGACCAGGGGGCCACCACCGAGTCGCTGGTCATGCGCTCGCGCTCGGGCACGGTGCGGCGGGTTTCGGCCCGCCACGACCGCGCCAAGATGCGCGCGCTGGGCATCACCTACACCTGATCAGATCGCCGCCGGCCGGCGGCGGGCAGCTACAACAGGCCGCGCAGCCGGCCCACCTTGGACTTGGCCAGCTGCAGCTTGGCCAGCGAGCGCAGAAAGGCGTGGGTGACCAGCACGTGGATGGCCGCCTGGGTCATCCGGTACACCGGGGTGCTGAACCGGTGCGCGATCGAGGGGTAGAAGTTGGCCACCTCGACCGAGATCGACACCTTGGCGCTGCCGTCGGCCTCAGCGGGATGACGGGTGACGTCGAGCTCCAGGTAGCCCGAGCCGCCGCGCCCCGAGCGAGCCACCAGCAGACCATCGCGGATCCGCCAGCGGATGGCGCCGTGATTGCCCTCCAGCACGTACTCGGGAGCGTCGAAGCGGAGCAGCGTCAGCGGCTTGGCGATCAGCGCCACCGAGCGGGTGTGCTCACCGTAGACCACGCGGATCAGGCCCAGCGTCACGCGCGACAAAAAGCGCCAGTAGGTCCGCCCGAGGTTCTCCAGGTTGGCCGGGTTCCACAGTCGCGCCAGCTCGTCCGGCCTCCATCGTCAGTTCGGCCGACTGGATCGAGCGCACCGCCCCGTCCCGAGCAACGACGGTGGACTCCTGGGGTGGGATGATCACCGCTCGCGCGCGGTTCCGGGTCCGGCGCACGCGCCGAGCGGCCGCGACTGTCGACAGCAGGAACGCGAAGATCATCAGGGGGGCGGTCACGGTCTTAGATTGTGCCCTGTTTCGGCGCTTCTCCAACCGACCTTTAGCAGGGCCTAACGCCGTGTGTTCACGCGCTCGGTCAGGACGAGCCGGCCAGCTCCTCGAGCCTGACCGCGGTGCCCCGGGACATCACGCCGTCGCCGGTGGGGATCATGGCCAGGGCATCGGCACCGAGCAGCGAGGTGAGGATGTGCGAGCCCTGGGCGCCGGTGGTGAAGGCCAGCGTCCGACCCCCGTCGCGGTCAAGGCGGACCCGGACCGCCTGCTCGCGGCGCGGGTTACGCCGCACGTCCTCGCCGAGCACGGCCTGCGCCTCCAGCCGGCGACTGCCGTTGGCGCGCTGCAACGCCGCCAGCGCCGGGGCCACGAACAGCGAGAAGGTCACCACCGCCGACACCGGGTTACCGGGCAGGCCGAACACGTAGGAACCCTCGCCGCGGGTTCCGAACCAGGTGGGCTTGCCGGGTTGCAGGGCCACGCTCCAGAACACCTCTGTGACGCCGAGGGCGGCGAGGGCCGGCTTGACGTGGTCGTGGGGACCGACCGATACCCCGCCCGAGATGATCACCACGTCGGAGCCGTCCAGGGCGGCGGCGATGCCCGCCTCGGTGGCGGCACGATCGTCGGGCAGCCTCCGGGCGGTGGCGGTGGACGCTCCGGCCCAGGCAGCCAGCCCGGTCAGCATCGGCGCGTTTGAGTTGTGGATCTCGCCGGGGCCCAGCGGCTCGCCCGGCGCGCGCAGCTCGTCGCCGGTGCAAAGGACGCTGACCCGGGGGCGCTGGGCGACCACCAGCGAACCGACGCCGGCGGCGACGGCGGCGCCAAGCTCTACCGCTCCCAGCCGGGTGCCGGCGGTGAGCACGCTGGTGCCGGCGGCCATGTCCTCGCCGGCGCCGCGGATGTGCTCGCCGGGCGCGACCGCGGCTTCGGTGGTCAGCTCCTCGCCGTCGACGGTGACGTTCTCCTGCGGGATCACCCCGTCGGCGCTGGGGGGGACAGCGGCGCCGGTGGAGATCCGGAGCGCCTCGCCATCGTGAAGCTCGAGCTGGGCCGGGGCGCCCGCCCGCGACTCGCCGGCGATGCGCAACCGCCGTCCTTCAGGCCCGGCCAAGACGGCGTAGCCGTCCATCGCCGAGCAGGGGAATGCGGGGACGTCGCCGGCGGCTCGTACGTCCTCGGCCAGCACCCGTCCGAGCGCGTCGTCGATCGAGACCTGCTGCTCCGGAAGTGGGCGAATCGCCTCGAGGACGAGCGCGCGAGCCTCCGCCACGGTGATCAGCGTCGTCGACATCGCCACGTCAGATTTCCAGCATATCCGGAGGGTGTGACTGCGGTGCGTGATAGAAGGGGGACGATGCTGTCAGGCCCACCTCGTCGCCGACGCGCTCGGCCCGTCGCCGACGCGCCGATCGACGCCCTGCTGTCGGGCTCGGAGGACGTGGCCAAGGGATGGTTGCTGGCGCTGCTCGAGCAGGCTCCGCTCGACGCCGCGCCCGGGATTCTGGCCGCTGATCTCAGCCGCGACGGGCCCTGGCTGTGCGAGGCGGTGCTGCGGGCGCTGGTCAGTGACGACGACCTACGCCGGCTCGAGCCTGAGGGCTCGCTGGCGCCGCTGGCCTCGCGGGTCGGCGAGCTGGCCGGCGCGGAGGGGCCTGAGGCCGCCTCGCGCGCCGTCGACGCGCTGCAGGCGGTGATCTGGGCCGGCCTCGGCGCCGAGCTCCGCGACCCCGAACCGGCCCTGGTAGCGGACCTGGCCGGGCGGCTGGCGCTGGTCGCCGAGCAGCTGCGGGCGGCGGCGCTGAGACGGGGCGAGTCCGCCGCCGGTTCCGGGCTACCCGGCCCCCCGCCGATGCACCTGGCGCCCGAGCCACCGTCGGGGCCGCCCGCTCCGGATGGCGATGTACTCGCGCCGCGCGCCGACGCCAGGGCCGCCAAGGCCCTGTGGATCGGTGCGCTGGAGGAGGAGATTCACCGGGCCGGGACCGAGCCCCTGGCGCTGCTGTTGGCCGAGCTTGAGGACGCCGAGCGCGTCGCCGCCGTCGAGCCTGCGGCCGAGGCCAGCGCCACCTTCTCGGAGTTCGCCAGGGCTGTGCGCAGCGTGGTGCGCCGCCAGGACATCCTCGTGTCCGAGACCGACACCCGGGCGTGGATCATCGCCAGGGACACCGGGCGGCCCGGCGCCCAGGCGCTCGGAACCCGGCTCGCCGAGGCCGTCCGCGGAAGGCGGCCGTGGCGCGGGGCGGCGATGGCCGCCAGCGTTGGGGTGGCGGTCCTGGGCGAGGACGGGCGCAGCTCAGCCGAGCTGATGGACGCCGCCGAGGAGGCCCGGTTTGCCGCCGCGGCGGCGGGGGCCGGCGTGATCGGCGTCGTTCCGGACGACGACGCCGAGGACTGAACTCAGCTACTGGCCCTCAGGCTGCTGGGGCAGGGAGACCGCGCCGATCGTCTCGGTGCCGTCCATGCCCATCGCCTTGGCGGTGGCGTTGGTGAGGTCCCAGTCGGCGTGATTGGCGTAGGGGCCGCGGTCGATGACCGGCACGATCATCGTGCGTCCGTGCCAGTAGACGGCCACCTTGGTGCCGCACTTCAGCGTGCGGTTGGCGACGCCGATCGTGCCCGGGCGCAGGGTCTGGCCGCAGGCGGTGCGCGATCCATAGAAGCCGGGGCCGTAGATGGTGGCGATCGACTGCCGGTACACGGTGATGGTCACTGACGGCATGACCGACGACGCGTAAGCGGTGGTGGACTGGCCGGCCAGGAAGGCGCGGATCGAGAAGCGGCCGATGTGGTTGGTGGGCCAGTTGGCGCTGAAGGAGCCGTCGCTGGCGACAGTCGCGCGGACGGTGTTGGCCCACTGCCAGTTGGTCTGGTGGCCGAGGCGCTGGATCTCGACCGTCTGCCCGGAGTGGTTTGAGCCGGCGTTGCCGGTGAAGCTCAGCTGCTTGCGCAGCATCGTGGAGGCGTGGCTGACCAGCGTGATGCCGTCGCCGTCCGAGCTGACGGTGACGTTGCCGTTCTGGGGAGCGGGGATGCCGGCGCTGGGTTGCCCGGCGGTGGTGGTCTGATTGCTGGTCGTCGAGCCGGATGCGGTGGACCCGGAACCGGTCGGCAGGCCGCTGGCGCCACTCGCGGCCATCGCGACCGGGGGCAGGACGAACGCGCCCACCAAGAGCGCGAGCACGGCATAGGCATTATGGCGGCGAGTATCCAAGTTTCGGTCCATCCTGTTAGTCGCTGCCTACGGGGTGAGCTGACGGGCTCGCGCTGACTCGCGCTACGGTCCGTTACGGGACCGATTCGCCCCGGCGGGCCCGGTCGGGCCCGCAGGTGGTTCCCCCGCCGGTCGTCCGCTGACGGACGACCGCTCGGCTGGTGGCGCGGCAGTATACGTAAAACGGCGACGGGTGTTCGCTGACGGCGGTGGCCGAAGGCCGATGGCGTTTCAGCCGGCCGTGGGCGCGCCGTAATCCTCGTCAGAGACGTGGCGACCCCAATAGGTCCCGGTGCCCTGGTCGTCGGCCTCCTGCACGGCGACGTGGACCATCGGCTGGTCAGGGACGGCGCCGTGCCAGTGCTCCTCGCCGGCGTCGAAGCGCACCGTGCTGCCGGCGTCGCACTCGACCACATCGCCTCCGGCGGCCTGCACGCGCGCCCGCCCCTGCACGATGTAGAGGATCTGTCCGTACGGATGCGTGTGCCAGGCGGTGCGCGCCCCGGGCGTGAACGACACAAGCACTGCGGCGGCGCGACCGGGAGCCGGCTGGGCAGCCAGCGGCCGGAGCGTCACCGCGCCGGTGAACCAGTCTGCCGGTCCCGGCGTCGCTGCCACCTGCTCGACCGGAGTTACGTCCATGTCCGGCGCCCGCGGTCCGAGCGGCGGATCATGGGCGCGGCAGCCGGGCCAGGGCACCGCGCAGCGCGCGAGCGCTGACGCTGAGCCCGATCTCGGCCAGCTCGGCGGCGGCTTGCACGGCGGTCCCCATCGGGCCGGCGGTGTTCGGCGGGGGAGCCGGGGCCGGCTTGGCGACGCGCACCTGGGGCGGGCGCGTCGGCTGGGCGTTGGCGGCCGGGCGCGCGGCCCGGGGCTTGGCGGCCTGAGGCTTGGCGGCCTGACGGCTTTGGCGGCCGGGCGCGCGGCCGGAGGCTTGGCGCCGACCGGCGGTGACGGCGGCGCCGCGGCCCTCGTAGGCGGCGACGGGCGCTTCTCGCTGCGCCGGTGCGGGCGCCGGTGCGGCAGGCCGCCGAGGACTCCGGGTGATGGCTCGTCGCTCATCTCTCGCACATGATCGCGCACCCGCCGCCGGGCCGTTGCGCCGTCGTAGCTAAAGCACGTTTGGCGGGTTCCCGAAAACCCTGGCTAGGCTCATGTGCAGGTTCGAGCCGGTTTGCAGGTGTACCGACCGGGCCGGGCGGGAAAAATCCGACCGTAACTTTGAAACGGGAAGCGCTGTTTTACGTATAGAAAGGACAAGGGATCACGGCGACACCGATCACTGGAGCGTCGCGGACCCTGATGCACGCCCGGATTCGTTGACTTCAAAAAGTATAGTGACTATCATCGGCCGCGTATGGTTGAGTAGCGGTCGTCCGTTCTGCGGAGCGCGGCGATCGGGTTGTTGTTACTCGGCACCGGCTCCTTTCTAGGCTCCGGAGCAAGGACGGAAACGAAACAGATGTCAGTAGCGGACCTGCAGGAACTCGAAGAGATCAAGGGCCTCGTCAATCGCGGCCAGCAGCTCGGCGTCCTCACGTACTCAGAGATCTCCGGAGCGGTGTCCGAGCTCGATCTCGACGAGGCGGACGTCGAGGAGCTCCACGGATTCCTCGAGCGAGCTGAGATTGAGCTCGTCGAAGAGGTCGACCCGGCGCTGGCCGCCACCGAGGTCGAGCGTGCCCCGGACAAGCGCGGCCGCCGCAAGGCCAAGACGGCGCTTGACCTCAAGCCCGACATGACCACGGACTCGCTGCAGTTGTTCCTCAAGGACATCGGCAAGGTCCGGCTGCTCACCGCCCAGGAGGAGGTCGACCTGGCCAAGCGGATCGAGCGCGGCGACCTTGACGCCAAGCAGAAGATGGTTGAGTCCAACCTTCGCCTGGTCGTGTCGATCGCCAAGAACTACCGCAACCAGGGCCTGCCCTTCCTTGACCTGATCCAGGAGGGCACGCTGGGCCTGGTGCGCGCCGCCGAGAAGTTCGATTACCGCAAGGGCTTCAAGTTCTCGACCTACGCCACCTGGTGGATCCGCCAGGCGATCGCCCGGGCGCTGGCCGACAAGGCCCGCACGATCCGGATCCCGGTTCACGTGGTCGAGAAGCTCAACAAGATCGGGCGCGCCGAGCGCAAGCTGGTCACCGAGCTTGGTCGCGAGCCGACCGCCGAGGAGATCGCCGAGGTCACCGGGATCGAGCCCGAGGAGGTGGAGTCGATCAAGCGCTCCGCCCAGGCCCCGGTGTCGCTGGAGAAGCCGGTCGGCGACGAGGAGGAGTCCGAGTTCGGCCAGTTCATCGCCGACGAGCGCGCAGAGTCGCCCTACGAGCGGGCGGCCGAGATCCTCACCAAAGAGGCGCTGCGCGAGGCGCTGGAGAACCTCAGCTACCGCGAGCGCCGCGTGCTCGAGCTCCGCTACGGGCTCGGCGGCGAGCACCCGCGCACGCTGGACGAGGTCGGGCGGACCTTCAACGTCACCCGCGAGCGGATTCGCCAGATCGAGAACCAGTCGCTGAAGAAGCTGCAGTCGCTGGCCGAGGCGCAGAAGCTCCGCGACGTCGCCTAACCGGGCCCGAGGCCCTTTGAAGTTGTTCGGGGGGTGGCGCATGCGCCCCCACCCGCGTGCGCACTTACCCGCTTCAGTTCGTGAAGCATTGCGCTAGAATCGAAGATCTGATGGTTGACAGAGATACCTGTCCGGTCTGCAGGACGGCCGAGATCGTGTGCGGCAAGTGGACGCTGCTGGTGATCCGGGACCTGGCCGAAGGACGCTCGCGGTTCTGCGAGCTCGAGCGGTCACTGGCCGGTATCAGCCCGCGGACGCTGTCGCTGCGGTTGCGGGCGCTCGAGGAGGAGGGCATCGTGGAGCGCCAGACGTTCCCCGAGGTTCCGCCTCGCGTCGAGTACGTGCTGACCCCCAAGGGCCAGGCGCTCGCGCCGCTGATCGAGGACATGCGGGCCTACGGACGGACTGGCTCGGCGGCGACTGCGAGCCTGAGCCCGACGCCGAGACCGCGCGCGACGACCGTGCGCGTGAGCCGGTCGTAGCCGCCGTCTGACCAGGCCCAGTCGGGCGTCTCGGCCTGTATGCGTCTGCAAGGCGGGTGACGCGAGCAGGATCGCGCGCCGGGCCGAAGAATCCGCCAGGGTGCGCAATCCCGCTCTGCATCACATGCTCGAGGGGTTCACCGTCGACGCCAGTGGGCGGCTGTCGGCCGAGACCGCCGGCGGGGCCGAGATGCCGTTCGAGGTGGTGGAGGAGCGGGCCGGCGGCCGGCGTGCCGCTGTACTGCTACCGGCCGCTGACCGGCGAGTTCATCCGCGGCGCAGATGGCGACGCTGTCGCAGCTGCCCAGCTACGCGGCCGCCGTCGACGCGCTTGCCGACTGCGCGGCGCTGGAGGTCTACCTCAAGGAGCACGGGGAGGTGCGGATCCCGAGCGACCCTCGACGCCAGGCGGCGGCCGCGCTGGTCACCTTCCTGGAGTCGCACGTTCGACGAGCGCAGCGAGTTCGGGTTCGAGCCCGCGCATTTCGAGGCCGCCTACGCCGAGCTGGAGCGGGCGCTGTACGAGGGGCACTTGCACGGCGACGGTGATCGCGCCGGTGCTGGGCGTGGCGCTGGATCCCGAGCACGACCGAGCTGGCGCTGGGCGACGGCCTGTCGCTGATCCGCGGCGACGCGCTCGGCGACGCGCCCGCCGAAGCCGTCTGGGGAGACGGCGAGGAGCCCAACGTGCTCGCGCTGCTGGCGGTCGACCAGGAGCGCTCGGCGCGGCCGCCGGTGGCCATCGCCCGCGGCCGCTTCCGCCGCATCCTCAGCGCACTGCGGCTGTTCGAGCGCGGGCGGCTACGCGCTCGGACCCGTGGCCTGGGCGCGGACGGAGGCGGGCAGCTGGCGCCCGGTGGCGATCGGCGCCAGCGGGCGGCCGCGGCTGCTGACCCTGGTCCCGGCGGCCCAGGAGGACGAGCTGCGGGCCTTCTGCGACCTGGTCACGCGCCAGGCTGCCCGGCGGCGGAGAGCTGGCCTGGGCGCTGGCGCGGTTCGAGATGGGGTGTGAGCGGCTGGCGCCGTTCGAGGCGCTGACCGACTACCTGCTGGCGCTGCGGGCGCTGCTGGAGCCGGAGGGCCCGGCGAGCGGCCGGCTGGCGCAGCGGCTGGCGGTGATCTGCGCCAGGCCGGAGGAGCGCGCCGCGCTGGCCGAGCGCATCGCCCACGCGATCTCGCTGGAGCGGGCGGTGATCACCGGGCTGGCCGCCGCCGGCACCGGCGTCGACGCGCTCGTCGATGAGCTCGCCGAGCACCTGCGCGCGATCCTGCGCGACGCCCTGTGCGGCCACCTCGACGCCGATCTGCGCGCGGTGGCCGATGAGCTGCTGGCCGAGGCCGCCGCCCTCCCGGCGACTTGAAACTCTCTAAGAACGGCGTCGCCAGGCCTCAAGAGCCTCCTTCTCGATAGCCTGAAGCTCAGGCCGCTCCCTACTCGGTCCCGAACAGGGGCCGGGAGTGTTTTGCCCGCCAGGCTCAACACGTAAGTCCTGGGGCTCGTAGGAAGTTAGGGGGAGCGCGACCTCAGCGGGACGAGCGGGCACGACCCGCTCGTTCTGCGTTAAGGGTCCGTCGTCAGGGAAGCTATGTCCGTGTTTCACTTGGAGCTGCGCCAGTTTCCGCACGTCGCCCGGGCGTTCAACCTGACGCGGGAGGAGCTCGACGCCCGCTTCGCCCGACCCTGGGCCAGCGGCGCGGTGATCGAGTACGACGAACGCCGCTGGGCTCCCGAGCGTGCCCGGCTCACCATCTACGAGGGACCGGAGCTGCGGATCGACGAGATCGGGATGGGGCGCGGCTGGTCGACGATTACCAAGACCTCGCAGGAGGTGACCGAGACCGTGCTGGCCGAGGCCCAGCGCGGTGCGGGCGCCGGGGCGGCGGTCCAAACCTTCACGGCCATCCTCGAGGCGGCGGCGGTCACGCCGATGAGCTTTGCCGAGGTCATGGTGCTGGCCGCCGGCGAGTACCCGCAGTGGCGCGCCAGCGAGCAGCTGGCGCTGGCCGAGCAGGCGGTGTGGGAGATGCTCCACCGCGGTCAGCTCACCCTCACGCGCGACGGCGAGCCGGTGCCGGGCGCCGAGTGGCAACCGATCCTGTTGAGCTGGTCGACGTGGACCGGCGACGAGCCCGGGCTGCGGCTCGATGCCGGCGGCTGAGCGCGGACGGCTCAGGCCACCACTTCGGCGATCATCCGCTCGCGCTCGGCCTCGGGAGGCGAACAGGAACCGGCCGCACCCGCAGCAGCCCCTCGACGTCGTGGACGTCGTCGTCGAGGTGGGGGACCAGCAGCAGCGGCCGGTCGCCGAGCTCGGCGCCCAGGCGCTCGATGTTGCGCGTGTCGCGCCGGGCGAGCACGTGGTAGTCGCTGAAGTTCGCGGCCACGCGGGCGGCGAGGCCGTCGGGCAGCCGGTCGCCGAGCGCGGCCGCGCAGGTCCTCGGGCTCGGCGTCGCCGAGCACGTCGTGATGGACGCGGTTGACGATCACGCCGGCGAACGGCAGCCCGCCCTCCTGCAGCGTTCGGCGAAACCAGATCGCCTCGTCGATGGCCGCCTGCTGGGCGGAGGTGACGAGCACGAACGCCGTCGTCGGGGCCCGCAGCATCTGCTCGACGGCGCGGGCACGCTCGCTGAAGTCGTTGGTCATGTCGCCGAGCAGGCCGAAGAAGGTGGACAGGTCGCTGAGCAGGTCGACACCGGTGACCCGGCGCAGCGCGGCCAGGAACGGGGCGGCGCCACGGCCCAGGACCCGCATGCCGAGCCCGGTGGGGCGGATGAACGCCTTCAGCGCCCGCCCCTCCAGAAACGAGGTCAGCCGGCCGGGGGCGTCGAGGAAGTCAAGCGCGTTGCGCGACGGCGGCGTGTCGAGCACCAGCAGGTCGAACTCGCCCTCGCGGTCGAGCTCGTAGAGCTTGGCCACGGCGGTGAACTCCTGCGAGCCCGAGACCGCGGTCGACAGCTCGCGGTAGACGCGGTTGGCCTTGATCTCCTCGGCGCGGCCGGGCTCGGGCGCGATCCGCTCGATCAGCTCGTCGAACGTCCGCTTGGGGTCGAGCATCATCGCCCACAGCTCGCCGTCGCCCTCGATGCCCGCCGCCGCCAGCCGCCGGGGCTGCACCCGCCGGGGCTCGTTCTCGAGCTCGTGCAGCCCCGAGCGCGTTGGCCAGCCGCTTGGCCGGGTCGATCGTCACCACCGCGACCTTGGCTCCGCGGGCGGCCATACCGAGGGCCACCGCCGCCGAGGTGGTCGTCTTGCCGACGCCCCCCGATCCGCCGCACACGCACACGCGCTTGCCCTCCAGCAGTTCGGCGACGCTCACGCGCCGCGAGTCTAGGCCGGCCGGCGTGCGCAGGTCAGCCCGAACTGCGTGCCGGTCAGGTCGAGCACGTTGTCGCCGACCGTCTCGTCGCGAATCTCAGCCACGCTGACGCCGGGATCGGGCAGCACCCGGAGCGCATCGGCCGGAATCGCGACGCTCACCGCCGTCCCCTGGCTGTAGGGCAGCTCGGCGCCGTCGTTGCGCACCGAGCGTCTGAAGCGTCGAGCCGGTTGCGAGTCGGACGTAGACGTGCGTGATCGAACCGAGGAAGACGAGGCGCTCGACCATCCCGGGCACGCGGTTGGCGCCGCTGGTCTCGTAGGGCTCGACATTGACGCGCTCGGGACGGATCGCGAGCTTGACCGCGCCGGTGGCATCGAGCTGGCCGGCCGCGGCCTCGAGCGTGAAGTCGCCCATGCGCAGGCGACAGGGTCCCTCCCCGTTTCCGCCCGGCTGCACTTCGGCGTCCATCAGGTTCGACACACCCAGGAAGTCCGCGACGTAGGCATCGGCGGGCTCGTTGTAGACCTCCTCCGGCGTGCCGATCTGGACGATGCGTCCGTGGTTCATGACGGCGAGGCGGTCTGACATCGTGAGCGCCTCTTCCTGGTCGTGGGTCACGTACAGGAACGTGATCCCCACCTGCTCCTGCAGGGCGCCCAGCTCGACCTGGAGCGTGCGGCGGAGTTTGGCGTCAAGCGCCCCCAGCGGCTCGTCGAGGAGCAGGACCGAGGGGCGCAGCACCAGCGCGCGGGCGAGCGCGACGCGCTGCTGCTGACCGCCCGACAGCTGGTTGGGGCGACGCTTCTCGTATCCGGTCAGCTGCACCAGCTCCAGCGCCTCGGCCACCCGGGTGTTGAGCTCCGCCTTGGGCACCGACTTGTACTTCATGCCGAAGGCGACGTTCTCGGCGACGGTCAGGAAGGGGAACAGGGCGTAGTTCTGGAAGACCGTATTGACGTTGCGGCGGTGGGGCGGCAACTTGGCGACGTCGGCGCCGTCGAGCAGGATCTTTCCGTCGGTCGGCGGCTCGAAGCCCGCGACCATCCGCAGCGTCGTGGTCTTACCGCAGCCGCTGGGTCCCAGCAGGGAGAAGAACTCGCCGGCCTCGATCTCGACCGAGATCTCGTTGACCGCGACCGCTTGGTCAAACCGCTTGGTCAGTGACTCGAGCTTGACATGTCCTCCACTCATTTCAGTCCTCTCAGATTCCGGCGATGCCGGTCAGTGCCTCAGTGCCGCCCTTCGTCCGCTCGCCGCGCGTCATCCACCGGTACGCGAGGAACCCGATCAGCGCGACCAGCAGCGAGATGACAAGCAGGATCGTCGCCAGCGCGTTCAGCGCCGGCCCGCTCAGTCCGCCATGGACGTTGGAGTAGATAAGTACCGACATCGGCTGCGTGTTCGCGGTCGAGGAGAGCTGCTCCACGATCACGAAATCATCCACCGTGCTGGCGAAGACGAGTACGGCGCTGGCGAAGATGGCCGGCATCAGCAGGGGAATCAGTACCCGGCGGATAGCCCCCATTCGTGATGCGCCGAGGTCTGCGGCCGCCTCTTCGTAGCTGCGGCCGATGCTCACCAGTCGCGCCCGGACGATGATCGCGGGCCAGCTCAGGTTCCACACGACCAGCCCGGCCACCTCGGCCGTGGTCCCCAGATGGATGAACGTGCAGCGCCTGCGTGACAAGCAGGAACAGCGCCACCGCAAGCAACAGCTCGGGGATCACGAACGAGAAGATCATCACCAGGTTCAGTCCCTGTGAGGTTCGCGCGCGCCAGCGATCGATGCCGATCGCAAATCCGACCCCGATCGGGACGCAGATCAGCGTGGTCAGGCCCCCGAGGATCAGCGTCTGGATGACGGCGTGATGCAGGGTGGGGTTGTGGAGCACGGACGTGACCTGGTTACCGACGTACCACTTGGTGGAGAACCCCTGCCAGGTGCTCTGTGATGCGCCCTTGTTGAACGAGAACAGCACCGCGATGCCGATCGGGATGATCGACCACAGGATGTACAGCCAGGTGAAGCCCTCAAGCGCCCACGGCCGCCGCCACGGGTTTCCGCCGAGGCCGGCCCCGAGAGGCGACCGGCTCGGCGTGTGACGGGCTCGAGACCGATGTTTCGGCGGTGCTTGCCATCAGGCCATGCTCCCGCGAGGCTCGAGCGGTGCTGATCACGTAGTAGAACATCGGGATGAGCAGGACGACGAGCAGCATCAGCGCCAGCACCGCGCCCTGCCCGGTCTGGCCGGGCGAGTCGAGCTGGCCCTCGATCGCGTTACCGATCATCGTCGTGCCGGGCGCCCCCGACAGCAGCTGATTGGTGAAATAGTCGCCGAACATCGGCAGGGCGGTGATGAAGCACCCGGCGATGATCGCCGGCTTGCTCAACGGAACGGTCACGCTCCAGAACGTGCGCCACTTGCTGAGTCCCAGATCTCGGGCGGCCTCCAGCAAGCGCTGGTCGATCCGGTCCAGGAAGGCATACAGAACCAGGATCAGGTACGGAATGTATCCGTACACGAGCCCCAGGATTACGGTGACCGACTTGCCGCCCAGCCAGTCGGTGTTACCCGGCAGCCCGAAGAACGACATCGCACTGTTGAAGATGCCGCCCTGCTGCAGGAGGTCGATCCAGGCCAGCATGCGCATCATGTAGCTGACCCAGAAGGGCGCGATCAACAGGATGAGGAACAGCGACTTACGCTTACCCGCGTAGCGGGAGACGAAGTAGGCCACTGGATAGGCAATGGCAAGCGAGATCAGGGTCGCGATCACGGTGTAGAGGAGTGTCCGGAGCGCGGACGGGCCGATGAACGCGCCGCTCCCGAAGATGTCGTGCCAGACCGCGCTGAAGTTGAAACTTGACCAATGCAGTGGATTCCATACCGGGACCACCGTCTGGAAGAACTCGTTGACGCCGCCGCCGGCCACCGACAGCATCACGTAGAACGGGGCCACGAACAGAACCAGCAGCCAGATGACGCCCGGCGCCGCCAGCCCTATCCACAGCCACCGGTTGCGCTTGTCGTAGGCGTTCTTCCGACCCATGGCGTTACCCTATAGCCCCTTCGAGAACGAGTTCCAGGTGGACTCCCAGACCGCGTCGGCCGCTGGAGGCAGTTCGAGCTGGAACAGGCCGTGGCGGAAGTAGTCCGGCAGCACGACAGTGGGGGTCAACTGCGGCGGCAGCAACTTCTCGGATATCAGCCGACTCGGGGTGACCTCGCTCAGCGGCTGCATGTAACCGACATAGCTGTAGTTCTCCAGTGCATTGCCCACATCGAGCATGTAGTCGATGAACTTATGGGCCAGGACGGGGTTTTGCCCGGTGGTCAGGTTGACCATCAGATCATTGGCAACCGGGCCCCTGTGGTTGGCCGGGAACCAGTAGCCGATCGTGTCGATCGAGGTGCCCTTGGGCAGATACTGGTAGGAGGAGGCCATGTCGCCGGACCAGGCGTGGTGAATCCAGGTCTTCCCGGTCGGGACATCGGTGTAATCGTTGTTGTCAATCCGCACGTTGGTCAGATTCGCAAGCTGCTGGAGGGCATTGCCGGCGGCGTGGATCTGGCGGGTGTTGGTCGTGTTGACGTCCAGCAGGCCCGCCCGCAGCAGCGCCAGGCTGATCGTCTCCCGGTAGTCGTCCAGGACGGCGACCTTGCCCTTGTACGGTGCTCCCTGCCACGGCATGTTCCACGATGGGGAGAGGTTCACCTTGTCCTTGCGCCAGGCCATCCCGCTGGTGTAGATCGAGTACGGCGTGGTGTATTGCCAGCCCTCGTCGTAGAAGGGATTGCGATAGTCGGGCCAGGCGTTGGCCATGTTCGGGATGTAGCTGTGGTTGAGCGGCCGGGCCAGCTTGCGCGCGATCAGCTGGCCGAGCACGGCGACGGTCGGGAAGAAGACGTCGACTTTGAGCGCCCCGCTGGCCAGCTTGGCCAGCGCCTCTTCCATCGTGTTGTACGTCGTCAGCGAGTAGTTGCAGTTGTACTTCTTACAGAAGCTCTTGATCACGGCCTCGTTGACATACGCCACCCAGTTGTAGAGCTGCAGGGTCGCGCCCTCCTCGACCGGGAGATCCGAGGCGATCGGCTGGTTGTGTGTGTACACCGGCCACTTGACCGGACTGTCCTTACGCGGCAGCGGGGGTGTGCCGGTTCCAGCGGCGGGGTTCGTGCTGCTGCAGCCGGCCGCCACCGCCCCGAGCGCGAGGCCGGCGCCCGCCATCAGCAGCTGGCGACGAGAGATGGCGCTTTCGTGTGGGTCGCTCGCGCGTCGGGTCCCGCCTTCAGACCATCCCTCACGTGGATGCATGCCGACTCACTCTTTCGCTGCTTTCGCGTAGCGCCCCGCCGACGCTCCCGTCACCGCCGGTCGCCCGGCGCAGGTCACAGCCGAGCTCGCTGGCGGCGAGCGTGAGGCAGCGATCGACCATCCGCGCCGGTGTCACATCGGGCTGGCCGAGGGTGACCTGAACGCCGAGTCCGTCGAGCAGGCCACTCAGGGTCAGCGCGAAGTCGTCGGGATCCACATCGGGGCGGAACTCCCCATCCTTCTGGCCGTCGCGCACGATGTCGGCGATCAGCACGCGTTGCCGGCGATCGAGGCGGAAGTACGACCGCCGGACCGTGGGATCGCGGCGGGCCCGAACCCAGATCTCCATCCACAGCGTGTAGTCGTTGAGGCCGCCTGGCCCCAGGCTCGTCTCCTCGATCAGGTGCACCAGCTTGTCACTGGCCCGCTCGATGCGGTCCTGGCCCTCGGACAGCCGGTCGTAGAACTCGCGGTCGGCGAGGTCGACCGCCTCCTCCAGCAGCCGGTCCTTGGACTCGAAGTAGTAGAGGATGGTGGGGGAGCTGGTCCCGGCGCGCTCGGCAATGTCGCCGATCCGGGTGTCAAACAGGCCGCGGTCATACAGGACCTCGGCGGCGGCCTTGACGATCTGCGGCTTGCGCAGGTGGTCGACTTTCGGACGGGGACTCATCTCTCCTCAGGGACGGCTTGGCTTGCCCGCACACGTATACTGAATCGCCGTTCAGAAAACTACGCAGACCGTGTGGCTCTGTCAAGAGTGAATTCATAAACGGTCCGTCGAGGGGGCCCGATATGAGAGGGGAACAGCCGTGATCGATGTGGCCGTGCTCGGTGCTGGACTGGCGGGGCTGTCGGCGGCGCGCGACCTCGCGCTCGGCGGAGCTGACGTGGTGGTGCTGGAGGCGCGCGACCGGCCCGGCGGCCGGGTCGAGGCGGTGGAGTTGGCCCCCGGGGTGTCGGTCCAGGCTGGAGGTGAGGTGATCGGGTCCGAGCATCGCGCCTACCTCGAGCTGGTCGACGAGCTGGGGCTGACCATCGAGCCCAGCTACGTGGCCGACCCGGGGGAGATCAGCTGGGGGCTGCGCGACGGAGTGTTCGTCGGCGATGAGGTGCCGTGGATGACCGCCGCAGAGCGCGCCGACCTGGCGCGCGTGGATGGCTTGTTTGCCGGCTTGGCGGCCAGTGTCGACCCGGATGACCCCTGGAGCCATCCCGAGGCGCGCCGCCTGGACTCGCTGAGCCTGGGTGACTGGCTGCGCTCCGAGGGAGCGTTGCCGGCAGTCGTGCGCCGTCACGACCTGGCCTCACTGTCGCTGGCCTGTGACGCGCCCGACCGGACCTCACTGCTGGCGGAGCTGCGCAAGCACGCCACGCTGGCCGGCGACGGCTTCTACGACCTGGAGGCGTGGGAGGGGCTGCGGGTGGCCGAGGGATCGGCGGCGGTGGCGCAGCGGATGGCGTCGGAGCTGGGAGACCGGGTTCGGTACGGCGCGGTGGTGGTGTCGGTGTCGGTGGCGGCCGGTGGCGGGGTGCGCGTGATCCTGGCCTCCGGCGAGGAGCTGCAGGCCGAGACGGTTGTGTGCGCGCTGCCGGCCGGGCCGCTGCGCTCGGTGCAGATGTCGGGCCTGAGCGACGAGCGGCTGGCGTCACTGCACGCCCAGCGCCACGCCCTGGCCGCCAAGGTTGTCGTCGCCTACGACGAGCCCTTCTGGCAGCGCGGCGGGCAGAACGGCCTGGCCGAATCCGAGTGGCTGTTCGGCTCCACCTGGCCCCAGCGGCCCGGGGTGCTGTCGCTGCTGGTGCCGCCCGAGCGGCTGTCAGCCTATTTGGCCGCGCCGGCGCAGGCACGGCGCTCGGCGGTCCTCGGCGGGCTGGCGTCGCTTTACGGCGAGGCAGCGCTGGCGCCGGTGGCGATGCTCGAGCGGGCCTGGGGAGTTGACCCGTTCACCCAGGGCTACATCGCCGTGTGGGCCCCCGGAGACCTGTTCCGGGTGGGGCCGCTGCAGGGCACCCACGAGCCCCCGTTCTACGTGGCCGGCTCCGATCACTGGGTGGCCGGCTACATGGAGGGCGCGGTGCGGACCGGGCGGTCGGCGGCGCGGGCCGCGCTGGGGGTGGGCTCGGCGCTGTAGGTCGTCCGTCGGCGCTTGCCTGGTGCAGACGAGGGTGTCGCGTAGACCCCGGGTGGGCGTGGGTCGTTATCAATTACTGACAACGGCTGAAACGCTCGGCAGTAGTGCGAGCCTCACATCCAGGGACCGCTGGCTGGCGGCACAGCCGATGTCCGGCGTAAAAGTGGCCACTATTTCCACTTTTACGCCTCCCATCCGGTTAGCTCACCATTCAGTAGTCGTGGCGGGCGAGCCGCAGCCCCCCGCGCCGCTCGTGCTCGCTCAACGCACGCATGGCCGGGACCATCTCGCTGGTCACGAGCCCGTGCTCGCTGGGTGAGCGAGTCGATGATTTCGAACGAGCCGGCGATCCGCTCGGGCGTGTCGACGACGATCGTCACCGTGGGGACGTGGCGGCGCAGCTGCAGGAAGCGGTCGCCGTGGGGGGCGTGGGCGCCGTGAAAGCCCCACATCCCGCGCAGGGTGGTGGCGCCGGCGGCGTCGGAGCGGCGTAGCGCGCGGATGATCGCCAGGGGCAGGGCGACGCCGTCGACGGTGGCGGCCTCCGACGCGTAGATCATCAGCTTCTGCCACACGGCCAGGCCGTGCTCGTCGGTGCCGGGAAGCTGGGGCGGGCGGGCCAGCAGCTCGCCGTCGCGCTTGCAGACCTGGAGGCGCTCGAGCGTCATCACCGGTTGGCGCAGCATCTGACCCAGCTCGGGCACCACGCCCGCGATCGGCTCGCCGGCACCGACGGCGATGATCATCAGCGGCACGTTGGCGTTGCGCGAGAAGAAGGCAGCCCGCTCCCGGTGCCCGACGCGGGTCCCGTCGACCCCGAGCAGCACCGTCGCCCCCGCCACACCCCGCTGGTGCAGCAGATCGCAGATGGCCAGGAACGCCGGCCGGTTCCCGATCCGCTCCTGGCGCCCGACGTAGAGGGTCAGCTTGGTCGCCTCGTCGAGCTGGTCGGGCAGGTTCACCGGCCCGACCTCGCCCGACAGCAGCCGGGCGCGCTCGAGCGTGACGAGCCCCTTCTGCGTTCGCTCCAGGACCGGCCCCAGCAGCGCCTCGATGCGCTCGCGGCTGTCGACCGCGACCGACACCGCGGGCAGGTCCTCGGACAGCGACAGCAGCCGATCGGTGTGCAGGTGGTGCAGGCGGCCGAAGCCCTCGGTGCCCCGCAGCAGGATGCTGGCCTGGAGCCGGTGGCGGCCGTAGACGTCGAGCAGGTCATCAGCCAGCAGCCGCTTGCCGACGCGGTCGCGCTCGCCGAAGTAGGTGGTGAGCTTCAGGCAGTCCTGGTTCACAGATGACCTCCGATCAGCCGGCCCAGCGCGGCGACCAGCCACGCCGGCGACAACGCTGAGCACCAGGTTGACGGCGGCGCCGGTGAGCTCGCCGTCCTCGGCCAGCCGGTGGCTCTCGAGCATCCAGGTGGAGAACGTGGTGTAGGCGCCGATCGTGGCGGTCCCGGCCAGCAGCAGCGCGTGGCCGCCCAGGCCCAGTCCGGTGAGCAGGCCGAGCACGAACGCGCCGCTGAGATTGACGACCAGCGTCCCCAACGGGAACCCGGCACCCGAGCGGGCGCTGACCAGCGGCGTCGAGCAGGAACCGGGCGATCGCGCCGACGCCCCCGAGGGCCGCCACCGCGATCCACAGCCAGGCGGTCATGCGACCATCCGCACTCGTCGGACGACCGCCGTGGCGACCCAGATCGCGACCAGGCCCGCGCGCGATGCTGGCGCCGGCGTAGGCCGACCGCCAGCCCGTAGCGGTCGTGGTCGAGCATCTGCAGCAGCCTCGACCTGCATCGTCGAGAACGTGGTGTAGGCGCCGCAGAAGCCGGTGCCGAGCAGCGGGCCGGCGGTAGGTCGACTGCGGCAGGCGCTCCTGCAGGCGGGTGGCGAAGTAGGCGAGCACGAACGAGCCGCTGACGTTGACGGCGAAGGTCGCCCAGGGCCAGCTGCCCGCCGCCGCTGGAAACGCGCTTGGCCAAGCCCACCCGGGCCAGCGCGCCCAGCATCCCACCGAAGTAGATCGCCGCCAGCTCGCGGCGGTCCAGCGCAGTCACGGTCTCGCCCTAGCCCAGGTCCTGGGCCGCGCCGCGCCGCCCGAGACGCCCGCGGCGGCGTTTGTGATGCTGCGGTTGAACTGCCCAATCGGGAAGCGTCGGCATGGAGTGTCAGGCCCTTTCGCGAAGTGTGTTCTGCGAAAGGAGCCATCAGCCCTGCGGGCGGTTCGACGGCCTCGCTACGGAGTCGCCGCCAGAGCTCCATCTGGCGGGGTGAGTCTACCCGACGCGCGGCACGGACAGGCGACGCCGCTACCGCCACCGCTTGCGCGGCACTGGCGGGGGCCGCGGGCTCGGACGAGGCCGGCGCCAACCAGGCGCTCGCCGAGGCCGAGCTCGCGGGCCAGCGCGGAGGCCACCGAGCGGCGGGCGCGCTCCAGCGGGATCGTGGAGTCGCCGATCAGGGTGCGGACGCCGAACCCGTCGATCAGGGCCAGCGCGTGGTCGGCGACCTCCTGAGGGTCGCAGCGCCCGAACTCCTTGTCGCGGACGCCGGCGGCGATCTCGTCGGCGAACCAGGCGTGCATCCGGGCGTAGAGCTCCTCGGCCACCGGTCGCAGCTCCGGGTGGCGCACGGCGCGCAGCCACAGCTCGACCCACAGCACCCAGTCCTCGTGCAGCGACGGTGACGTCGGCAGGCACTGGTCGATCATCGACTGCAGCCGCTCGGCGTGGGTGGCGCCGGCGGGTTCGTCGTCGGCCATGCGGACGTCGCCGGCGTGGGCGTAGGAGTAGTCGAGCGCCTCGGCGAGCAGGTCCTCGCGGGTGGCGAAGTGGTAGTGGATCAGCGAGGTCGAGACGCCGGCGTCCATGGCGATGCGGGCGATCCGCACCCCGTCGATCCCCTCGGCGGCGATCTGCCGAACGGCGGCGGCGAGGATCCGGTCGCGCGCCCCGGGCTTGGCGCGGCGTGGGCTCAACGCGGCGGCGCTCACCCGCTCGCCGTCACCCAGCACCGGGGCGAGTCGGCGCGGATACGGTCGGCGAACCAGGCCACGCCCGCCTCGCGCCGCGACAGCGGGCCGCAGCGGTAGCCGCGGGTGACCAGGCCCTGCTGGACGTTGTCGACCAGGTCGATGTCCTCGTCGAGCACCAGCGTGTTCAGGCGCTGGTTGGCCCACTGCACCAGGCGGGTGCGGGGATCGGCCCCGGCGGGGCGGTAGGAGCCGAAGGTGTCGCTGGTGCGGGCCACCCCGTCCGGGCAGCATCTGCCAGGTGTTGACCTGATCGGGATACAGGTCGATCGTGGTGTTCGGGTAGATGAAGGCGTAACGCCAGACGTTGCGGTCGGCGTCGCCGAGGCCCGGCATCGGCCGCACCATGTTGGCGTACAGTCGCTCCAGCCGGTTGCTGCTCGGCTTCTTGCGCAGCGGCGCCTCGAACCACACGTAGTGGTCGTGGACCTCGACGTCGTAGTGCTTGTAGTCGAGCATCCGCATCAGACCCGGGTGGGCGATGGGGATGTGGTAGCCCTCCATGTAGTTGTCGGCCACGACCTTCCAGTTCGCGGGCTGGGTCCCGGTGCCGGGCGCGAATGGCTCCAGGGTCTCGATCCGGTATGGCGCCAGCCGCTGGGGCAGGTCGCCGACCAGGTCGGCCAGCGGGGTGGCGTCACGATCGAGGTTGACGAAGATCAGACCGCACATCTCCTCGACGCGGGCGGGCATCAGGCCGAGCTTGGATTTGTTCGGAGGTCGGCAATACGACATCCCCTCGGGGACCCCGATCAGCGACCCGTCGAGCTTGTAGGTCCAGCCGTGATAGCGGCAGCGGATCGCCTGCTTGCACTGGCCCGAGCCGCTCAGCAGCCGTGAGCCGCGATGGCGGCAGACGTTCTTGAACGCGCGCAGCTGTTCATTCTCGTCGCGCACCACCAGCACCGGCTGATTGCCGGCGCGGCCGGTCAGATAGCTGCCGGGGCGCGGCAATGAGGACACGTGGCCGATCAGCTGCCAGGTGCGCTCGAAGATCAGCTCCTGTTCGGCCTCGAGCAGCTCGGGATCGGTGTAGAAACGGGGCTCGAGTGCGCGCCGGCGGCAACGGCGGGCGCCGGAGCGTCGGTGGGGCTGGGGTTGGCTGGCGGTGGCTGCGGTCTCCATAGTCCCTCACATCCTGACTTTGTGATCAGTATATATTTAACCCCCATGGTCAAGCGCGCCACCTGGCTGTCGGTCACCCCCGAGCCCGAACGCGAGCTCCCCGAAGCCGTGGCCACCCTCGCCGCCGGCCGGCGGGCCACCGAGA
The DNA here is from genome assembly GCA_963754375.1 of uncultured Solirubrobacterales bacterium. Taxonomy (GTDB): domain Bacteria; phylum Actinomycetota; class Thermoleophilia; order Solirubrobacterales; family Solirubrobacteraceae; genus Palsa-465. The sequence goes on along the minus strand of CAVWFX010000024.1, from coordinate 298,940 downwards.
GGCGGTGGCCGGCCGAGCGGGCTCGGATCGAGCGGCTGGTGCTGCACGGCACCCAGCGGCGCTGGCTGCAGTACCTACATGGCGTCGTCGACCTGATCGAGCGCCGCACCGTCACCGACGACCCCGACGTGCAGCGCGCACGCGCGCGGGCGGTGGCGGTCATCGCCAACCACCACAACCTGCTGCTGGCCCACCCCGGGGCCGGCGCCCGGCTCAGCGCCGGTGACCGTGCCCGGCTTCAGGAACTCGAAGAAAGCGAACACTGAAATGACGACAACGACCGCCCCGCCGTGTCCACCGAGGAGCTGACCCCAAGCCAGCTGGCGCTGCAGGACCGCGCCCGCGAATTCGTCGAGCAGGTGCTGATGCCACTCGAGGTCGAGGCCGAGCGGGCGGACGGCCGGCTGCCGGCCGAGACCGTGGCGCGGATCCAGCGGGCGGCCATCGACGCCCACCTGCAGGGCGGCCGGGTGCCCACCGAGCTTGGCGGCCAGGGCTGGTCGATGCTCGAGTGGTTCGTCGTCAACGAGCAGTTCGGCCGCGTCACCGGCGGCCTGCACTGGCACGTTCCGAGCGTCTACAACGTATGGGTCGAGGCCACCCCGGAGCAGTCGAGCGCTACGTGCCGGCCGGCGCTACGCGGCGAGGGCGGCGACGCCTACGCGGTCACCGAGGCCGAGGCCGGCTCGGATCCGAGTGGAATCTCGCCGACGGCGGTGGCGACCGACGGCGGCTGGCGGATCAACGGCGAGAAGTGGTTCGTGACCTCCGGCGACGTGGCCCGGGTGCTGATCGTGATGGCCAACGTGGTCGACGGCGCCGACCGCCTGCCCACGCTGTTCCTGGTCGAGCCCGGGACGGCCGGAGTCGAGTTCGTCGACGACCCGCCGTACACCCACAACTATCCCCACGGTCATCCCACCATCCGCTTCACCGACGTCGAGGTCGCCGCCGACGCGGTCATCGGCGGCGTGGGCGAGGGCAACGAGCTGCAGCGGCGGTGGTTCACCGAGGAGCGGCTGGGGATCGCCACCCACGGGCTGGGAGCGATGTGGCGGCTTCTGGACGAGACGACCGCCTGGGCGCTGACCCGCGTCCAGGGCGGCCAGCGCATCATGGACTACCAGGGCATCTCGTTCCCGCTCGCCGACTCGGCCACCGACGCCGCCGTCGGGCGTCTGCTGGCCCTGCAGGTCTGCGCGATGGTCGACGGGGCCGCGGACCCCAAGCTGATCCACGCCAAGGCCTCGATGGCCAAGCTGTTTGTCTCCGAGGCCGCCGGCCGCTGCGCCGACCGCGCCGTGCAGGCATTCGGCGGGCGCGGCTACCTGCGCTCCAACGTCGCCGAGCGCTTCCTGCGCGAGCTGCGGGTGGATCGGATCTGGGAGGGGACCAGTGAGGTCCAGCGGCTGATCATCGCGCGGGCGCTGGAGCGCCGCGGCGTCGAGGCGACGATCCATTGACCGCGGTGCAGGAGGAGTGCAGCGCCGTCGACGGCATCGATCTCGGGCGGCTGATGCGTCCCGCGTCGGTCGCCGTGGTCGGCGCCACCGATCGCCCGGGCAGCTACGCCGCCGAGGCGCTGCTCAACCTCGAGACTGATCGGCTTCACCGGGCCGGTGTGGGGTGTCAACCCGCGCCGTGCCGAGGTGCTGGGGCGTGAGTGCGTGCCCAGCGTGCTCGACCTGCCGGAGGCGGTCGACGCCCTGGTGGTGGCGATCCCGGCGGCTGGGGTGGCCGAGGCGATCGACCAGGCCGGCGCGCGCGGCTGCGGAGGCGCGGTCGTGTTCAGCGCCGGGTTTGCTGAGGTTGCCTCGGGCCTGACCCACCACCGCGATCTGATGGCCGCGGCCGTCCGCCACGGGCTGCCGGTGTGCGGTCCCAACTGCAACGGGATCGTCTCGCCACGACACCGGATCGCGCTGTGGGGCGATGCCCTGGCGGCGCCGGAGCCGGGCGCGGTGGCGCTCGTTTCCCAGAGCGGCAACGTCGCCGTCAATGCGCTGGCCACCCGGCGCGGGCTGCGCTTTCACACCGTGGTGGCCAGCGGCAACCAGGCGGTGCTGTCGGCGGCCGACTACCTGGAGTACCTGGCCGACGAGGACGACGTGGGCGCGGTGGCGCTGTATCTGGAGGACGACGGCGGTCCGAGGCTGTGCGATGGGCTGGCCGCCTGCGCCGACGCCGGGGTGCCGGTGGTCGTCCTGAAGGTGGGCCGCACCGAGGCCGGCTCGCGGGCGGCGGCCGCGCACAGCGGCGCACTGGCCGGCGATCAGCGGGTTTTCCGCAGCCTGGTCGACGAGGCCGGCGCGGTGTGGGCCGACGACGTCCACGACCTGCTCGAGCTGGCCAAGACGCTGGCCGTGAAGAGGACCCCGGCCACCGGGCGCGGGATCGCGATCATGACCTGTTCGGGCGGCGACTCGGCCCAGGGCGCCGACGAGGCCGAGCGGCTCGGACTGGAGCTGCCGCCGCCGGCGCCCGCCACGGCCGCCGCGTTGGGAGAACTGCTGCCGAGCGCCGCCACCGTGGCCAACCCGCTGGACTACACGGCGATGATCTGGGGAGACCGCCCGGCGCTGGCCGCGCTGGTGCGCTCCCTCGGCGAGGACCCCGAGGTCGGTCAGGTGGTGGTGTTCTACGACCAGCCGTATGGACTCACCGGCGCTATGGAGGAGTCGTGGCGGGCGGTGCGCGAGGCGGTGATGACCGGTGCCGCCGACAGCCCGGTGCCGGTGATCGTGTCCTCCACCCTGCCGGAGCTGCTCGACGACGCCGCCGCCTGGGACTTGGCCCAGGCCGGGGTGGGCGCCGCCGCCGGGCTGCGAACCGGGCTGCGGTGTGCGGCGGCTCGCCTGGTGACCCCGGGCAGCGCGGAGCGGTTGCGCGAGATCGCCGCCACCGCCCGGCGGGTGGCCGGCGCCGCGCCCGGACAGTGGCTGTCGGAGCACGAGGCCAAGGACCGCTTGCGGGGCGGCGGGGTGATCGTCCCGCCCGGGCGGACGGTCCTCGGCGACGACGACGCCGTGGATGCCCTCCGCGAGCTCGGCGGCGATCCGCTGGTGCTCAAGCTCAGCTCGCCGCGGGTGCAGCACAAGTCAGAGCTCGGTGGGGTCATCGTGGGCCTGGAAACCGAGGACGACGTCCGCGCGGCGTACCGCCAGTTGGCTGGACTCGCGGCCGAGCACGACGGCGTGGTCCTGGCCGAGCGCATGGCAGAGCCGGGCGTCGAGCTGATGGTGGCCGCCCGCACCGACGGCATCGTGCCGGCGCTGGTGCTGGGCCTGGGCGGCATCTGGACCGAGCTGCTGGATGACGTGGCGATCGTGCCGCTGCCGGCGGACGCGGCGCGCGTGGAGGCGGCGCTGCGGTCGCTGCGAGGCGCACCGGTGCTGCTGGGCGCACGCGGCGAGGCCGGCGTCGACCTGGCCTCGGTGGCGCGGCTGGCCCAGCGGCTGGGGGAGCTTCTCCTGGACGGCGGCTTCTCGGTGATCGAGTGCAATCCGGTGATCGCCGGTGCGTCCGGCGCGGTGGCGGTCGACGCGGCGATCCAGCGGGGTGATCAGCCGTGAGCGCTGACTATGACGTGATCGTGGTGGGCGGCGGCTTTGCCGGGGTGACGGCAGCCCGTGAGGCCGCCCTGCGCGGCCGCTCGGTCCTGCTCCTCGAGGCTCGCGACCGGTTGGGAGGACGCACCTGGAGCGCTGACTGGGAGGGCACGCGGATCGAGTACGGGGGCGCCTGGGTCCACTGGCACCAGCCCCACACCTTCTCCGAGCTCACCCGGGCCGGGCTGCGGGTCCAGCTCTCAGACGACGCCCAGCGCGCGGGCTGGTACGTCGGGGAGGAGCGGTTCAGCGGCTCCATCGAGGAGCGCGACGCGATCGCGCGGCGCGGCTGGGATCGGTTCGTGGAGGGGGTGGACGAAGCGCTTCCCCAGCCGCACGACCCGCTGCTGGCGGTGCAGCGGCTGGCCCGGTTTGACCGCCAGACGATCGCCGATCGGATCGAGGAGCTGGACCTGGCCGACGAAGAGCGCCAGGTGTTGAGCGCCGAGCTCGAGTCGCTGGCCCATGCCCCGCTGGGCGATGCCGGCGCCGTGTCGGTGCTGCGCTGGCACGCGCTGTCGGGCTACTCGCTGGCTTTGACCCAGTACACGGGTGGGCGAGTGACGATCGACGGTGGCACCGGTGCCCTGCTGGCGGCGGTCGCCGGCGCGGCGCCGTTTCAGTCCCGGCTCGACACGCCGGTGGCTCAGATCACCGATCGCAATGGGCGAGTTGAGGTGGTCACGCGTGACTCGGGCAACGGCTTCGCCGCCGGCGCGGTGGTGGTGGCGGTGCCGCTGAATGCGCTCGGCGCGATCGAGTTCGCGCCCGGGCTGGCCGAGGACAAACGCCGCGCGGTGGCGCTCGGCCAGGCCTCGCGAGGGGTCAAGCTGATGATCCACGCCCGTGGCGAGCCAGTGCTGCAAAACGCCATCCGCCCCGGGCATCCGTTCGGTTACCTGGCCACCGATGAGCTGTTCGAGGACGGGACCCAGCTGCTGATCGGGTTCGGCTTTGACGCGGCGCGCTGCGATCCGACCGATCGGGTGCAGCTGCAGCGCCAGCTGGACGCCATCCTCCCGGGGTACGAGCTGCTCGATGCGACCGCGCACGACTGGCTCAGCGACGAGTTCTCCCAGGGCACCTGGGCCATCCACCGGCCCGGCTGGTACGAGCACCATCACGCTGCCATGCGGCGCGGCGACGGCCGGGTGGTGCTGGCCGGCTCGGACCTGGCCGACGGATGGGCCGGGTTCATCGACGGGGCGATCGAGTCAGGCCTGCGAGCGGGACGGCGGGCGGTCGAGCTCAGCGAGTGAGCGCCGCGGGCTCGCCCGTGGGCAGCAGCGCGCGCTTGGTCAGGCCCGGCATGCAGCGCGTCGGCGAGCTGTTCGAGCTCGGCCGGTCCCAGCTCCTCGGCGAACAGGTAGGGGAGCTCCACGGTCTCCATCTCCAGCCCGCGGCGCAGCCGGCGCAGCTGCTGGCGCTGACGCCGGGCCCGCTCGTGCTCCGATAACGCCGCCCGCAGCGCCGCGGCGGCCAGGGGCGACCCGACCCGCTCGCGCGCGCGGCGCAGCTTGGTGGTGTCAGCGGGTCGAAAGCGCTCGGGGTACAGCGCGTTGACGATCACCGCGTCCAACGCCAGCTGATCCTCGAGCAGGATGTCGCGCAGCCACAGCGTCTCGTTGACCGGCATCTCCTCGGCGGTGGCCACCGCGATCACCGCGGTGAAGTCGTGGTTGGCGATGGTGGCGGCGATCTGACGGCCCTGGTGGGCGATCGGCCCGACCCGGGCGATCTCGGCGAAGGTCCGCGGCGTGCGCAGGATCCCGGCGCCATGGCCGGCGGCCGGCGAGTCGACGATCACGAGGTCATACGGAGCCGCCCCCCGAGTCCTGCGCTGCAGCTGGGCCAGCTCCCACACCTTGCCGATGCTCAGCAGCTCGCGCATCCCCGGCGTGGCCATGGCGAAGGCCTGAAACAGGCGGCTGGAGCCGAGCATCTGACCCACGGTTCCGGTCTTGACCTTGAGGTACTCGTCCATCGCGCTCTGGGGATCGATGGAGATCGTGAACAGGCACTCGCCCAGCTGGACCTCCTCAAAGACCTCTCCGGTCTGCTCGAATGTCTGCTGGATGCGGTCCTGGCTGGCCAGCTCGGCGACGATCGTGCGCAGCCCGCGGCGCGCCGCCAGCAGTCCCAGGGCGACGGCGACGGTCGATTTGCCGACGCCCCCCTTTCCGGTGACGAAGATCAGGCGGCGATCGAAGAGACCGTCCACGGAGAGGAAAATAGTGAACGGTCAGGCGCTCGTGGTGTCGCCCGGCCGGAGCCCACCTCGTCGGAGGATTTCCCCATTTGCCTGCGAATACAGGCGCGTATGAGTCCCCGACGCAATCGGAGCCCGGAGCTGATGTCCACCTGCAAGGTGATCGCACTCGCCAACCAGAAGGGCGGCGTCGCCAAGACCACGACCACGCTCAACCTCGCGGTGGCGTTCTCGGAGGAGGGACACCGCGTGCTCTGCGTTGACATGGATCCCCAGGGCAACCTGACGATGTCCCAGGGCATCGATCCCGACACGCTCGAGAAGTCGATGTACGACGTGCTGGTGCACCACATCTCGATCCGGGAGGTGATCCGCAAACGCGAGATCGACGTCGCCTGCGCGTCGATCGACCTCGCCGGGGCGGAGATCGCGATGTCGACGATGATCGGCCGCGAGCGCTCGCTGGAGAAGGCGCTGCGCGAGGTTCGGGACGACTACGACTTCGTCTTCATCGACACTCCGCCGAGCCTGGGGCTGCTCACCATCAACGCGTTGACCACCTCCGACAAGGTGATCGTCCCCGTGCAGTGCGAGTATCTGTCCATGCGCGGGCTGATCCAGCTTCAGAACACCCTGTCGATGATCCGGGAGAACCTGAACCCCGACGTCGAGATCGAGGGGATCCTGCCGACGCTCGTCGACCTCCGCACGTTGCATGCCAAGGAGGCGATCGAGTTGCTCGAGGAGAACTTCGGTGACCGGGTGTTCGCTTCTCGGATCCGCAAGACAGTCCGGTTCGCCGAAGCGCCTGTGAAAGGCATGTCCGTGCTGAAGTACGATCCCGACGGTCTGGCCGCACACGCCTACAGGCAGCTCGCCAAGGAGGTCCTCTCACATGGCAACCGGTAAGCGCGCGAGCATGCGCGAAGGGCCATTGGCGGACCTGTTCCGCAAGACCGCCGACGACGAGACACCCCAGCCCGAGCCGCGGCAGACCGAGCCGGCGCCGAGCGAGCCGGCGCCGAGCGAGCCGGCCCCGCGAGGCGGCGTCGAGGCGTCGAGCCCCGACTCCCACCGAGCCGTCGGCCGCGCCCGCGCGCCGTCCCTCGCATCCGTCGTTCGAGTCGCCCGCGCCCCGCGAGGAGCCCGAGGCGCGCCCCGTCCCCTCCCAGAAGGAGCGCCTGCGCCAGGCGTTCTCGGCCGACATCCCCGACGACATCCTGCAGCGGCCCGAGCCCGGCTCGGCGCCGCCCCGCGACGTCTATGCGCGCGCCGACCGTCCCGCCGAGGCGTTCCCGGCCCCGACCGTGGTCGGCCAGCCGGTGCTGCGCGTCGTCGGGGTCGGCGGTGCCGGCGTCAACGCCGTCAACCGGATGGTGGAGGCCGAGGTCGAGGGCGTCGAGTTCCTGGCCATCAACACCGACCTGCAGTCGCTGCAGCTGTCGGCCGCCCACGAGACGCTTCACATCGGCGACGGCATCACCAAGGGGCTGGGCTCGGGGAGCGACCCCGACCTGGGCCGCCGGGCCGCGCGCGACGAGTACGACCGCATCAAGGCGATGCTGCGCGGCGCCGACATGGTCTTCATCGCCGCCGGCGCCGGCGGCGGCACCGGCACCGGGGCCGCTCCGGTGGTGGCCCAGATCGCTCGCGAGCTGGGCGCGCTGACCGTCGGCATCGTCACCCGGCCGTTCCAGTTCGAGGGCTCGCGCCGGCGCGATCAGGCCGAAGCCGGGATCGAATCGCTGGCCGAAGAGGTCGACACGCTGATCGTGGTCCCCAACAACCGCCTGCTGTCGGTGCTCGACCGCGGCGTGTCGATGGTGGAGGCGTTCCGGGTCGCCGATGACGTGCTGCGCCAGGGCGTGCAGGGGATCTCTGACCTGGTGACGCTGCCGGGGCTGATCAACCTCGACTTCGCCGACGTGCGGACGATCATGGCGGACGCCGGCAACGCGCTGCTGGGGATCGGGATGGGCACCGGCGACCGCCGCGCGGTGGACGCCGCCGAGCAGGCAGTGGCCTCTCCCTGCTCGAAACCAGCATGGACGGCGCCCGCTCGATCCTGCTGTCGATCACCGGCGGCAATGACATCTCTCTATGGGAGGTCAACGAGGCGGCGAAGGCGGTGGCCGAGGCGGCCCACCCCGACGCCAACATCATCTTCGGCGCCATGGTCGACGAGAAGCTCGACGACCAGGTGTGGGTGACCGTGGTCGCGACCGGCTTCGACGGCCCTCGGCGGCGGCGTGAGGATCCGTTCGGCGGTCGCCAGCGCGACGAGCCGCCGGCGCCGCGAGCTCTGCGCGAGCCGGCCGGCGAGCCTCGGGTCAGCCGGATACGCGACCGTGACTTGGACCGCGGGCGCGAGCGGGAGCGCCCGGTGCGCGACCTCGACGTGCCCGAGTTCATCCCCAGGCGCTGACGGTCAGGCGCCAGCGCCTGGCGGGCCGCCGGGCGCCGGTGGCGGCACGGTGGGGGCGGTGACGGCACACTGGGGGCTGTGCACGTGACCGCGGTCCATGAGCGCCACTAGTCCTGCGGCCGAGCTCGGCGTGGTCGCGGCCGGCCATCCGGTCAGTGCCGGCGCCGGTGCCGACGCCCTGCGCGCCGGCGGGAATGCTGTCGACGCCGCCCTGGGGGCGATGCTGGCCTCGTTTGCCTGCGAGCCGCTGCTGACCGGGCTCGGCGCCGGTGGCTACATGCTGGTGGTGGCGCCGGGTCAGGCGCCGACGCTGCTGGACTTCTTCGTCGAGGCGCCGGGGCGTGGTGCCGACCTCGAGGCCCGCTCGGATCTCATCCCGGTCCGGGTGTCGTTCGGCGACGCCATCCAGGTGTTCAACACCGGCGCCGCGTCGGTGGGGACGTTCGGGATGCCGGCCGGGGTGTGCGAGGCGTCTCGGCGGTTCGGACGGCTGCCGCTGCGCGACCTGGTCGAGCCGGCGGCTCGGCTGGCGCGCGACGGCGTCGAGCTCAACGTCCCGCAGGCGTACATCATCGAGATCCTCGACGGGATCGTCACCTCCACGCCGGAGGCGGCGGCGCTGTTCGCGCCCGGCGGCGAGCTGCTGCGAGCCGGCCAGCGCCTGCGCCAGCCCGAGCTGGCCGACGCGCTGGAGCGCCTCGGCGAGGAAGGGTCACGGCCGTTCTACGAGGGCGACATCGCCGCCGCGATCGTCGATTGGGTCTCTGAGCGCGGCGGGCTGGTGACGGGCGCCGACCTGGCCGCCTACGAGCCGGTGGACCGCGTCCCGGTCAGCGTCGGCTACCGCGGCCGGACCGTGCTCACCAACCCACCGCCGTCGGCCGGTGGAATCCTCATCGCTCGAGCGCTGGCAGAGCTCGACGCCCAGCCCGGGCCCCCCGCGGTCACCCAGCTGGTCGAGGTGATGGAGCGCACCCAGCGCGAACGGACCGCCGAGTTCCTCACCGGCCTCGACGATCCCGAGTTCGTGGAGCGCTTTCTGGCCGGGACCGGCGCCCGGCTGGGGTCGACCACCCACATCTCCGCGCTCGATCGCGAGGGCTGGGCGTGCTCGGTCACATGCTCCAACGGCTCCGCATCCGGCATCATCGTTCCGGGCACCGGCGTTCATCTCAACAACATGCTCGGAGAGCAGGACCTGAACCCGCTTGGCTTTCACAGCCACCCCCCGGGCCGGCGGATGCCCAGCATGATGTCCCCCACGGTGGTGATCCGCGAGGGTCTCGCCGAGCTGGCGGTGGGCAGCGCGGGCTCGAACCGGATCCGCTCGGCGGTGATGCAGACGATCCTGCGCTCGATCGACGACGGCATGCCGGCACAGGAGGCGGTCGACGCGCCGCGCCTGCACTACGAGGACGGGATCGTCTACACCGAGCCGGGGATCGACACCCAGGCGCTCGAGGCGCGCCGGCTGGCAGCTGGGCCCGTTCCGCGACCGCAACCTGTTCTTCGGCGGCGCCCAGGCGGCGGCCCGGGACCGGGGCGGCGGCTTCTCGGGTGGTGGCGACCCGCGGCGGGGCGGTGCCGCGATCATCGTGGCGGAGCCGTGAGCGGAGGGCAGACCGATGGCGGTGCCGCGATCGTCGTGGCGGAGCCGTGAGCGCGGGGCAGCACCGGTCGCCGATCCCGCCGGCTGGTGCTGGCGGCCGGCGTGGTCCTGGCGATCGTGGTGGCCGGCTGCGGGCTCGACGTCCAGGAACCGGACCTGTTCCTGCTCACGCGGACCGGCCAGGGCACCGACGTTGACCCTGCTGGTCAACGATTCGGGCACGATCCGCTGCAACGGCGGCAAGGCCAGGATGATCTCCAGCGAGCGGCTGATCCAGGCCCGCGATCTGGCCGACAACCTCACCCCGGACGCCCAGGCGAATCTCGACCTGCCGCCCCGGGCGGATTCCGTGTTCTCCTACCGGATCCGCATGCAACCGGGAACGCTGCACTTCTCCGACCGCGACACCCTGCACCACCCCGAGCTCGCCCAGGCCGAGCTGTTCGCGGCCCAGGCGGCCCAGAGCGTATGCGGCCTCAGCGGCAGTGCCCCTACGGCCGTCGTTCTGTGACCGCTCACAGGCTGTGCTTACCGCTCCCTTAGCGGCCCGGGTACGCTTCCGCGCTTCGTGCTCACGATCGCCGCCCAGAACCTGATCACCACGTTCCAGGCGATCGTGCTCGGCGTCGTGCAGGGCGCGACGGAGCTGTTCCCGGTATCCAGCCTGGGCCACACCGTGTTGATTCCGACCCTGTTTCGCTGGGGGAACATCGTCGCCTGGCAGTCGCAGCCGGAGTCGCCGTGGCTGGCGTTCGTGGTCATGCTGCACGTCGGGAGCGCTGTGGGGCTGCTGATCTACTTCTGGCGCCAGTGGCTGGCCATCATCGCCGCCTTCTTCTCCACCGTGCGCAAGCGCAAGATCGAGACCCCGACCGAGCGGCTGGCGTGGCTGATCATCTGCGCCACGATCCCGGTGGGGATCCTGGGCCTGCGTGCTCGAGCACCCGATCCGGGAGGCGCTGGCCAAGCCCCTGGCGGCGGCGATCTTCCTGATCATCAACGGCTTCATCCTGCTCGCCGCCGAGCGCTTTCGCCGGCGAGCCGACGTGCTCGCGCTGGCCCGTCGCGAGGGCCTGAACGCCGAGGGCGCCCGCAGCCTGGACACCATGGAGTACCGCGAGGCGGCGGTGATCGGGACCTTCCAGTCCACCGCGCTGATCGCCGGCATCAGCCGCGACGGCGTGTGCATGACCGGCGGCCTGGCCCGCGGCCTGGACAACGCCGACGCCGCCCACTTCGCCTTCCTGCTGGCCACGCCGCCGATCCTGGCTGCCGGGCTGCTCAAGGTCTCCGACCTGACCGGACCCCTGGGGGCGGGCATCCGGGGCGCTGCGGTGCTCGCCGCCGTCTGCGCCGCCGATCACGGCGATCATCACCGTCCACTACCTGACCCGGTACTTCAAGGACCGCAACCTGATCCCGTTCGGGATGTACTGCATCGGCTTCGGCGCGTTCATGGTCTTATTCACCGTGATCGTCGGCGCGCCCGCTGCCGTAACCCGCCGCGCTGCTCGTCGAAGCGCGCGTCAGCGCGGTCAGCCGAAGCGGACCTTGCCGTTGGACCGAGCTCGCGCCTGGGCGCGGTCGACGAAGTCAAGGCGCTTGGTGGCGGCCCGAAACAGCCGGGTGACCAGCCGCAGGCGGGCGTTCTCGGAGCGCAGGTCGAGCAGTCCCTGCTTGGCGTCCAGTCCGAAGTCGACGGTGGCGGCCATGTCGTAGGCGCCCATCTGGTCGAGGTCGTCGCCGTCGGGCTCGCGGTCGGTGGCTCGCTTGACCAGGTCGGCGTAGGCCGCGCGGGCGTTGCCGGCCAGGTCCGGGTCCGGCGCGTCGGCGCGATCCTCGACGAATTCGATCACCCCAGCCGGATACGGCAGGTGGCCCTGGCGCTCGAGCACCCGGAACGGGCGCGTGCCCCGCGCCAGCAGGTTCATCCGCCCGTCCTCCATCCGCTCCATCACCCGCTCGATCTCGCAGGAGCAGCCGATGTCACGCAGGCCGTCGTCGGACATCCAGACGATCCCGAACTCGCGCCCGTGCTCGAGACATTCGCCCATCATCGTCTTGTAGCGCTCTTCGAAGATGTGCAGCGGGATCAACTCACCCGGCAGCGCCACCAGACCCAGCGGAAACAGCGGGAACTCGCGAGTGACCTCGTCGGTCATCGCGCCAAGTCTAAGGAGTGCGCGCCGCGGCGCCGGGGGGTCAGCGGCGGGCGGTCAGCAGCAGGTTGTAGAAGATGGCCGGCGGGAGCATGGGCTCGAGCAGCGTCTCGTCCAGGCGCTGGAAGATGAGATAGCCGTGGAAGGCGTACTGGCGCCACAGCATCGGCACGTCCTCGGGGTCGGCGCTTGCCTCCAGCCCGCGGTTGAACCATCCAAACCAGTTGGCGGTCAGCTCTTCTCCGCGAACCACGATCTCGCGGAACCCGGCCCGGCGTGCGTGGCGGGTGAGGTCGCCAGGAGCGAAGGCGTGGATGTCGACGTAACCGCTCGAGGTCATGGTCGACCTGCTCACCGGTTCCGCGGCCGGCCGGCGGGGGAGCGGGGGAGGCGCGGATCAGCCGCCGCCAGGCGGGGGCGAGCGCGTGGGCGCCGCGCTTGGGAAGGGCGGCGATCCGGTCGCCCACCCGCGACGGCTCCCCGGCGAACACGATCCGCCCGCCCGGACGCAGGACACGGTGAAACTCGGTGAACGCCCGGCGCAAATTGGGCAGGTGGTGCAGGACGGCGTGGCCGAGCACCAGGTCGAAGCTGGTGTCGGCGAAGGGGAGCGACTCGGCGTCAGCCCGGGCCGTTCTCACCGCCAGCCCGAGCCGCTCCGCATTCTGGCCCAGGGTCGCCACCATGCCGGGCGAGATGTCGGTGCAGGTCGCCTCCTCCACGATCCCGGCCAGCAGCATGTTGAGGCTGAAGTAGCCGGTTCCGGCCCCGATCTCCAGCGAGCGCTCGTACCCGTCGTCGAGCTCTGACCCGAGCACCTTGCGGAGCTTGCCGAGCACCTGCGCCTGGCCGACCTCCCCGAAATCGATGCCCCACTTGGAGTCGTAGCTGGACGCCGCCACGTCGTGATAGCGCGTGTTGACGTCGCGGATCTCGTCCGAAGTCCTGAGTGCCTCCATGCCGCGGGGCACATTACCCTGTCGTCCGGTGCCAGTGAACGTCCACGTTCAGCGCGACCAGCCGGCGGGGGTGGCGCCCCTGCAGCTGACCGGGGAGCGCACGCTGCCCGACGTTCCGGCCGAGAACTACTGGTTCAGACGCCACCTGGCGGTGTACGAGTGGATCGGCGCCCGGGTCATCGGTCAGCGGGTGCTCGACATGGCGTGTGGCGAGGGGTACGGCTCCGAGGTTCTCTCGCGCGGGGCCGGCAGCGTCGTCGGCGTCGACGCCAACCCCGAGGCCCACGAGCACGCCCTGACGCGCTATCGGCGCCAGAACGTCACCTTCGAGCGGGGGTTGGTGGAGACCTACGGTGCGCCCGGCAGCTTCGATGCCGTGGTGTTCCTGCAGACCATCGAGCACGTCCAGGATCCGGCCGCGGTGCTCAGCCACTTCCGCGCGCTGTTGGCTGTGGGAGGCACCGCTTTCGTCTCGACGCCCAACCTGCTCACGCTGGCGCCCCCGGGGGCCGAGAAGTCAGGCAACCCCTGGCACCTGCGCGAATACCGCGCCCACGAGTTCGAGCGCCTGTGCCGCACCGTGTTCTCCGAGGTCGAGCTGCTCGGCGTGTTCCACGCCCGCAAGTTGTGGCTGCACGAGGCAGCGCTGGCCTGGGGCTGGGACGCGGTGCACGCCAAGCTGCGCCTGACCAAGCCGTTCTACGACCGTTTCACTCCCGCCATCGCCTCGAGCGACTTCGCGGTGCGGGCCGGCGATCTCGATTCAGCGCTGGACTTCCTGGCCGTCTGCCGCTGAGCGGTCGGGAGGCGGGCAGCGGTTTCCGGGGACACGCGGTTCCCGGCGGGCACGGGCCGTGCCGAGTTCGTGTTGACGAACTCTCGGCCGGGCTCCCGGCCGAGAGTTACCCCTTGGTGGCGCTAACTCTTCCGAATCGCGCGCCGGCTCGCAACCCCACCTGGTGGGTCAATTGACCCAGTTCGGACAGCGGGACACGCCTCGGGCCGTCGGTTCAGGGGGCCCAGCGGAACGTCTTGGGCGCCGGGCGCATGCGGATGACCTTGGCCGGGATCCCGCCGACGACCGCGTTGGCGGGCACGTCGCAGGTGACTACCGAGCTGGTCCCGATCACCGAATTGTCGCCCACGGCCACGCCGCGGAGCAGACAGGCGCCGTAGCCGATCCACACGTTGTGGCCGATGTCGACGTCGCGCTTGTAGATCCCCTGCTCGCGGATCGGGCGCTCGACCTCGACCATCCCGTGGTCGAAGTCGATCATCATCACCCGGTCGGCGATGATGCACTCGCGCCCGATCGAGATGTGCTGGAAGGACGAGATCGTGCACTCCTGGCCGAGCACGGTCTTGGCGCCGATCGAGAGCTCGCCCTCGTGCACACGGACCTTGCACCCGTGGCCAATCCAGGACCAGCGGCCGAGCTTCACCGTCGCCTGGCGGCCGATCTCGAACTTGACGCCGGGGCCGATGAAACACAGCCCGTCGGTCTGCAGCCGGCCGCCCCAGCGCAGCTTCAGCCACAGCCAGCGGACCATGAGCACCAGGTATCCGCGCCCCAGCATCTTGTGGGCACGCAGAAAGCGCCATAGCGCCAGCGGGCCGCCGTGCAACGGCCGGGGACCGACGCGGGGCGGGGGCGGTATCGACGCCGGCGCGGCCCGGTCCCGCTTACGACTGCTCTGCTGTGTGCCGGCCAAGCGCACGGCCAGATCGTAAGCAGATATGTGATCAACCGTCGTCGACCAGGCCCGACAGCGGCCCCAGCAGGCGCCGCGAGCGCCGCGACGCGCCCGGCAGTTCGAGCAGTCGATGCGTCGGGCGGGCATCGGAGCGCAGGCGCTCGAGCTGCTCGTGGGCGATGGGGCGCCACTTGCCGTCGACCAGGTCGACGGCGCGGCTGCCAGCGACCGTCTCCTCGGACAGCTCCAGGTGCTCGGCCCACAAACGCACGCGGGTGCTGCGGGCCAGGGCGGCGTCGTCGGTCGCGACGCACATCTCGCTGTCGTTGAAGAACGAGTGCGCGTTGATGTTGGCCGAGCCCACGATCAGCCAGCGATCGTCGACGACCGCCACCTTGGCGTGTACATAGAGCGGATCGGCCCGGTCGCGAGCGGCCGACATCGATCGGATGGTCGCCGCCAGGAACCGTTCGGCGCCGTTATCGGCGTCGATCAGCACGCCCACCTGGCCGCGCGTGTCCTCGGCCCCGTTGTTGGCTTGGGCCGGGAGCAGCACCACGATGCGGAAGTCGGGAGTGGGCGGATTGCGGAGCTTGTCGGCCAGCACCGACACGATCTCGGGCGACCACAGGAACTGGTTCTCGATGTAGATCAGCTCGCGGGCCCCGCGCAGCACCCGCAGGTAGCTCTCGAAGACCCGAAAGTCTCCCTGGGGCAGCGGGTCGTACATGTCCTCCTCGACGGTGCGCACGACCTGGACGGTGCTGTCGCCGGCCGGCGGCGGCGGCGGTGTCTGCGGCGCCACCTCACCGGTCAGCGCCCGCCACCGGACCCGGAAGTGCTCGCCCACGTCGGCGACGGCGGGGCCGCGCAGCCGGGTGGCGACGTCGTGCCAGCCCGTGCGCCGACGGGCGTGGTGGGCCTGGGTGTCGTAGCGGTCGCCGGCCGAGTCGGTCAGGTCGATGCCGCCGACGAAGGCAAGCTCGCCATCGATCACGATCGTCTTCTCGTGGTGGCAGTGAAACGGGTGCTCCCGGGGGTCCCCCTGCGCCTGGATCCGGGTTCGGCGCGTCAGGTTGTGCAGCGTCTCGGCCACCTCACCGCGGCTGGGGTGAAAGGCCGGCAGCGGAGCCCCGGACCAGACCAGCACCCGGACGTCGACGCGCTCGGCGAGCTCGGCCAGCATGACGCCGATAGCCCCATGGGGCCGGCCCTTGATCAACTCGAAGGAGGGCTCAAGGTGCCAGCCGGTGATGTGGACGTAGTGCCTGGCCTCTGACAGCCGGGCCGCCATCTCGGGCAGGGCGTTGCCGCCGTCGATCAGGACCTCGAGCTCGCAGCCCTGACGTGGGGGCGGCTCATCGCGGGCCCAGACCCCCGGTTGATGAGGCGCGAACACGTGACCCCACCCCAGACGCGTGAGCCGGCGCCGGTGCTTGTAGGCCACCGCAGCCTCGATACCGTCGCCCACGAGGGCGTCGAGCCTCCCCGCTACCTCCGTTCTCATCCATCCCGAGCTTGCCCCGAATCGGACGGGGCTACACCGCCGCGCCCGGCTGCGATCATTGCGCGGCCCATGAGCAGCTCCGACCAATCACTGGCCCAGCGGCTCCTCGACGGCGACAAGCGCGCCCTGGCCCGCGCCATCTCGCTGGTGGAGAACGACAAGCCCGAGGGGTGGGCGCTGGTCCGCGAGGTGTATCCCCGCACCGGGCAGGGCCTCGGTGGTCGGCTTCACCGGACCCCCTGGCGTCGGCAAGTCAACGCTGATGGCGTCGTTGACGCGGCTCGAGCGCGAGCGCGGGCGGACGGTGGCGGTGCTGTCGATCGACCCCTCGTCCCCGTTCACCAAAGGTGCTCTGCTGGGCGATCGCATCCGGCTCACCGAGCACTTCCTCGACCCCGGCGTGTTCATACGATCGATGGCGAGCCGCGGGGCGCTCGGCGGGCTCAGCGAGGCGGCGCTGCAGGCGGCGCTGCTGATGGATGCCTCCGGACGCGACCTGGTGATACTGGAGACGGTGGGCGTCGGGCAGGCCGAGGTCGACATCATCGACCACGCCGACACGGTCGTACTGGTGCTGATGCCGGGCTCGGGTGATTCAATCCAGGCACTGAAGGCCGGAGTGATGGAGATCCCGGACGTGATCATCGTCAACAAGGCTGATCATCCGTTGACCGACACGATGGTGAGGGAGATCAAGGGGGTGCTGGCGCTGGGGCCCACGGGCGACTGGGAGGTTCCGATCATTCGCACCGAGGCCGTCCGCGGCGAGGGCGTCGAGGCGCTCGCCGACGCTCTGGCCGAGCACCACGACTTCATCGTCGCCGAGGGCACCTTGTCCGAGCGTCGGCGTCGCAATCTGATGAATGAGGTGCTGGCGATCGCCACCTTCCGGATGCGCCGCGAGCTCGAGGAGTCGGTTCGCGAAAACGACGAGGTTCGGGAGCTGCTCGAAAAGGTGGCCTCCCGCGAGATCGATCCGGCCAGCGCTGCGACCACGATCCTCGAGCGAGAGCCGAGCGCTTGGCGGACGCACTGACCGTACCCCAGGCCGTGGCGGCGCTGGTGCTGATCATCGCCGGCGTGGCCAAGCTGCGCTCGCCAGGGGCGGCGGCGCGGGCAGTGGGGGCGACACCGACGGCGATCCGGGCCTACGCGCTGGCCGAGCTCCTGCTCGGCGGATGGGCGCTGGTGGCGGCCGGCCCCCTCGCCTCGGGGCTGCTGGCGGCGGTGTATTGCGGCTTCGCCGGGCTCACCCTGGTGCTGGCGCGGCGGGGTGCGGCCTGCGGCTGCTTCGGCTCCGAGCAGGCGCCCGCCTCGCCGATCCAGTCGCTGGTCAGCGGCGCGCTGGCGCTGGTGGCGGCGGCCGGAGCGGTCGCCGGGGCGCACGGGGCGGCCTGGATCCTGCAGCAACCGCCGGGGACCGCGGCGGTGCTGGTGCTGGGCACCGCCGGTGCGGTCTACGGCGTGGTGCTGGCCTACTCCGAGCTGCCGCTCGTGTGGCGCGCCTGGAGGCCGGCATGAGTGTGGCGGCCCGGCTGGCCGGTGCGCTTGGCGGCTCGCTGCTCGAGCGGCGCACCTCGCGCCGCGGCGTCCTGGCCCGGGCGGCGCTGGCGGGCTCGGCGTTCGCCGTCGCGCCGATCCGTTATCTGGTCAGGCCGGGCACCGCGTGGGCGGTGATCAGCCCGGGGGACTGCGGCGCGGGCGCCAAGTGCAACGACGGCTACACGGCATTCTGCTGCGAGATCGAGCACGGGCTCAACACCTGCCCCGAGAACACCTATGTCGCCGGCTGGTGGAAGTGCACCGACTACACGCGGCTCCGGTCTGTGTCACGACCAGGGCTACCGCTACTACCTCGACTGCAACCGCGCTCCCGGGCACGGCTTCCCGGGCGGCTGCCAGTGCGCCGGCGGCGACTGCAGCAAGCGCCGGGTCGACTGCAACCACTTCCGCTACGGCCAGTGCAACACCCAGATCCCGGGCCAGACCGAGGTCGTGTGCCGGCTGGTGATCTGCCAGCACCCCGGCGCGTGCCGGGGCTGAACTGCAACTCGACCGAGATGGTCGACAACCGGACCTGCACACACGAGGCGGGCTGCCTGGAGGGGCTGGCGGTGCCGCTGCCGGGGCGGAGGTGGCGCGTGACTGGTGGCGCCATCGTGTCGGTCGAGACCGTCCTGCTGGTGGTGCTCCTGGTGCTGGTGGCCGGGACTGCTGCGCAGCCAACGCCGAGATCCTGCGGCGGCTCGGACCGCCCGGCGAGGACCGCGACACCGGCTGCCGTCCGGTGCCGACGCCGCCGGCGGCGCCGGCTCCGGCGGCGCGGGTGCGCCGGCGGCGCCGCTGGCCGGGCCCACCCCGGCCGGCGACGCGATCGCGCTCGACTTCGGTGCCGCCGGCGGTGGCCCCACGCTGCTGGCCTTCCTGACCAGCGGCTGTGCGACCTGCGCCGGGTTCTGGGAGACGCTGGGCGAGGCGCGGCTGCCCGCCGGAGTGCGGACCGGTGGTGGTCACCCACGGCGCCGAGCGGGAGCGCCCGGCTCGCCTGCGCAAGCTCGCTCCGCCCGGGATCCCCGTGGTCATGTCGTCGCAGGCCTGGCGCGACTACAGCGTGCCCGGCGCGCCGTACTTCGTGCTGGTCGACGGATCGATCCGCGGCGAGGGCGTGGCCACCACCTGGCCGGCGCTGAGCTCGCTGGTCGGCGACGCGATCGAGGACGCCCGGGACGACGGGGGGACGGCTCGGGCCCAGCGCGTCGATCGCACGCTGGACGCGGCCGGGATCGGGCCCGACCACCCGAGCCTGTATCCGGGACGGCGACGCCGGAGCGATGACGGCACTGCTGGGCTCGGGGTGCTGGCCGCCGCGGTGGCCGCTGTCCGAGCCGCCTGGTCGCCCTGAGGCGAGTCGATGCTCGCGAGCATCACCCCGCTCGGGGAGCGGGGCCGCCACGGTCACTGGACCGATCACCGTGACCGCGTTCGCGCTCGGTGCGCTGGGTGCAGGCGGCGCTGACCGGCGCGCTGCTGGGCGGCGCCGGGTCGCTGCTGGTGGCGGCTGTCTCGACCGGGGCGCCGCCTGGCGGTGCTGGCGGCGGCGCTGCTCGTCGCCGCGGCGCTCGACGCCGGGCCGGCACGCGGTGCCCGGACCGCGGCGGCAGGTCGACGAGCGCTGGCTGGACCGCTACCGCGGGCTGGGTCTACGGCCTCGGCTACGGGGCTCAGCTGGGGGCCGGCGTGGCCACGGTCGTGACCAGCGCCGCCACCTACGTCGCGCTGCTGGCGGCGTTCTTGACCGCCGATCCCGTCACCGGGGGCGCTGGTCGCTCGGCCGCCTACGGCGCGATCCGCGGCCTGACCCCGGTGGCCACCGCGCGGGTGCGCACCCCGACCGCAGCTGCTGGCCTTCCACGCGCGGTTTCAGCGCGCCGGGCGCGGCGCGGCTCGGCCGGGACCGCGCTGCTGGCCGTCGGCGTGGTCCTCGCCCTCGCGCTGCGCGAGCATCGTGATGCCTCGCCTCGAGGCCCACGGGATCTCGATCGAGCTCCCGGCGCGCTGGCAGGGGCGCGTGTTCCGCCGCCCGGGCGGCAGCGCCACCCTGCACGCCGGCGACTTCACGCTCGCGCTCGACGACGGGGAGTTCGGCGACGCCAGCACGGCGGCGATGCCCGCGCGGAGCGACCTTCATCGCGCTGACCGAGTACCTGCCCGGCGACGGGCCTGCAGCCCGGGGCGGGGCCTGTTCGCCGCCGACCGGATCCCGCGCCGGCTCGACCCGAGCGCCTTCTCGCCCAGCCGGCTCGCCCACCCCCGTCGCGGACAGACCGGCACGCAGCACTTCTTCACCGCCGCGGGCCGGCCCCTGTGCCTGTATGTGGTGGTGGCGGCCAGCGGCGCCCAGCGCCGGCGTCGGCTGGCGGTGCTCGATCAGGTCCTGGGCACCCTGCGGGTGGCGCCGGTCGCCACCAGAGCGCCGTCGTAGACGGCGGCGTCGTGGCTCGGCGCGGCCACGCACCGGGTCAGGTTGATGCGCTTGCGGTTGCGTGTAGGTCGCGCGCAGCCGTGTGGCCTGCACCAGCGGCCCGAGCCGGCCGAAGGCGGTTATCCGCACCGAGATCGCTGAACGGCACCAGCATCCCCTTGCGGTAGCGTGACGCCGCGGCAGCTGCACGGGGGCGAGGAAGCGCTGCCCGACCCCCAGGTAGCGCCCGGCGCCACGACGTTTGAGCAGGATGCTGTCGGCGCCACCCTCGCGCGGGCGGACCAGCTGGATGGCGGCGCAGGCGCCGGTCTGGCACAGGGGCGTGAACGTCCACAGCCGCTGCACCGCCTGGCCCGGATGCTCATCGGGAACGCCGACCGCCTTGGTGATGACGCCGTTCATTCCGAACACGCCCTGAAGGCGGGCGGCGGCGACCAGCGGGGCAGGGGCCAGGTCGGCGGCGAGCGCCGGCGGGGGCACGCCACCGCCAGCGCAGCTGCGGCGCCTGCCCAGCACACCGCCAGGCGCGCGACGGTGCTCCACATCACCCCGGGAACCCCAGCGCCACCTCGGCCGAGCAGCCGCACGCCGAAGCCGGTGCCGCCCTTGTCGAAGTACGGCGTGCGTCCGTGGTCGGCAGTCGCCGGCGATGTCCAGGTGGGCCCACGGCACGTCGCCGACGAAGTGGTGCAGGAACTCGGCCGCGGTGATGGCCAGTGCCACCCGCGGCTCGGGACGGTTGGTGATCTGGGCGTAGCGGCCCTTGACCATCTCGGCGTACTCGCGGTGAAGCGGCAGCCGCCACACCAGCTCGCCGGTGCGCTCGCCGCAAGCGATCACCAGCTCGGCCAGGCGATCGTCGTTGGCCATCACCCCGGCGTAGGTCGACCCCAGCGCCGCGACCACCCCGCCGGTCAGGGTCGCGATGTCGACGATCGCCTCGCACCCGGCCCGGCGGGCATGGGTGATGCAATCGGCCAGCACCATGCGCCCCTCGGCGTCGGGGTTGTTGACCTCGATCGTGGTGCCGTCGAGCGCCCGCGACCATGTCGCCGGGCTTGACCGCGCGGCCGCTGATCATGTTCTCGGTGGCGCCGACCACGCCCGAGGACTCGGACGGGCGCCCGCAGTTCGGCGAGCGCGGCGATCGCCTCGATCACCGCGGCGCCGCCGCACATGTCGAACTTCATGTCGATCTGCGAGGCCCCCGGCTTGAGCTGCAGGCCGCCGCTGTCGAACGTGACCGCCTTGCCGATCAGCGCCAGCCGCGGGCGCATCGGCCACGCCGCCCTCGTACTCGAGCGTGATCAGGCGCGGGTCCTGTTCGGTGCCCTGGGCGACGGCGGCGAAGGCGCCCATCCCGCGCGAGCGGATCTCGTCGCCGCCGGCCACGGTCACGGTCAGCGACTCGTGCTGTTGGGCGAGCCCGGCGGCGTAGTCGCCCAGGGCGGTGGGGGTGAGGTCGTTGGGCGGCGTGTTGCCCAGGTCGCGGGCGCGGTTCTGGGCGGCGACCAGGACCGACGCGCGGCGGACGGGGGCCGACATGTCGTCGCCGTGAGCTGAGGATCAGCGTTGCAGTCCCGCGGGCTCGTCGGGCGGCCGGTGGCTTGTAACGCAGGTAGCGATAGGCCGACAGGACCGTGCCCTCCACCAGCGCCTCGACGATCTCGGGACCGGTCGGCGACGGAACCTCCCAGCACAGCGTCTGACCGCGAGCCTCGCGGGCTCGGCGCTGGACCAGCGCGGCGACCCTGCGGGCGCGTTCGGCGTCGAACTCCGAGCGGGCGCCGAGCCCGGCCAGGATCAGGCGGCGACCGTCGTGATGGGTCAGTGCCAGCCGGCGGTAGGCGGCGCCGGCCTCGTCCGATGCCAGCAGGGCGGCCAGCTCGCCGCCCGGCAGGTCGTCGGCCACCCCCTCGTCCTGAAATACGCCGACGGCGATGGTGTCGGCGCCGGTGGCGAGCGGAGGTTCGGTGCTCGCCTCGACGTGCACGGGGTAGCACGTTACTGATTGCCCGCCACCTGGCGCGGCGGCGTCCGCCTATTAGGATGAAACCGCACGCCACTGACCACCGGAGACGCCTCGTATGCCCAAGACCGTGATCCTCTCCGCCGCCCGTACCCCGATCGGCAAGCTCGGCGGCGGCCTCTCCTCCCTCGATGCCACCGAGCTCGGCGCCACTGCGATCAAGGCCGCGCTGGAGCGCGCCGACGTCGCCCCCGACACCGTCCAGCACGTGGTCATGGGCCAGGTGCTCCAGGCCGGCCAGGGCCAGATCCCCTCCCGCCAGGCGCAGATCAAGGCCGGAATCCCCAAGGAGGTCTCCTCGGAGACGATCAACAAGGTGTGCGCCTCGGGCATCCGCGCCACCGGCATGCTCGACCAGGCGATTCGCGCCGGCGACCTCGAGGTCGGGGTCGGCGGCGGCATGGAGTCGATGTCCAAGGCCCCGTACCTGCTCAAGGAGGCCCGCTTCGGCTTTCGCATGGGCGACGGCAAGGCGATCGACGCGATGATCAGCGATGGGCTGACCAACCCGTTCAGCGGCAAGCACATGGCCGCGGAGGCCAGCGAGGTGGCCGCCGAGCTCGAGCTGACCCGGCCCGACATGGACCGCTGGGCGCTGCGCTCCCACGAGCTGGCCATCAAGGCCACCGACGAGGGCCGCCTCCCCGAGGAGATCGTCGCCGGTGACCGTCAAGGGCAAGAAGGGCGACACGGTGGTCGAGATCGACGAGGCGCCGCGACGCGACGCCAGCCTCGAGTCCCTGGCCAAGCTGCCCGCGATCTTCATCAAGGACGGCTCGCACACGGCCGGCAATTCCCCCGGCGTCAACGATGGCGGCGGCGCCCTGGTGGTGGCCAGCGATGAGTGGGCCAAGGCCAACGGCAAGCGTGCGCTGGCCACGATTCTGGCCCAGGGAGCGGTGGCCGACGACTTCCCGTATCTGGCCCGGACGCCGGCCAAGGCGGCCGAGCAGGCGCTGGCCAAGGTCGGGCTGACCGCCGACCAGATCGACCTGTGGGAGATCAACGAGGCGTTCGCGTCGGTGACGCTGAACTCGATCCGGATGCTGGAGATCGACGAGGACAAGGTCAACGTCAACGGCGGCGCGGTCGCGCTCGGCCACCCGATCGGCGCCTCCGGCGCGCGCATCCTCGGCGCGCTGGTCTATGAGCTTCGCCGCCGCGGCGGCGGCCTCGGCTGCGCCGCGATCTGCTCCGGCGGCGGCCAGGGAGACGCGGTAATCGTCGAGGTCAATGGCGGATAGCGGCGCGTCGGGCGGCGATGGCACCCGGTCCGCTGCCGCCGCGTTCTTTGATCTCGACAAGACCCTCATGCAGGGGTCGTCGGCGTTCCAGTTCGGCCGCGCCGCCTACCGGGCCGGGCTGCTGGGGCGCCGGCAGCTGATCGCCGACGCCTACGCCAACGTCAAGTTCCGGCTGCGGGGCGCCACCGACGAGGACTCGGTGGCGCTGCGCAACCGGATCGCGGCGTCGCTGCAGGGCACGCCGGTGCGCGACCTGGAGCGGCTCGGCGCCTCGGTGCTGGCCCTGATCCTGCCGCGCATCTACCCGCAGATGCTGGCCGTGGCCCACGAGCATCAGGACGCCGGGCGGCGCGCCTACATCGTCACCGCCGCGTCGCAGGAGCTGGCCGACATCCTGGCCCATGTGCTGGTCCTCGACGGGGCCATCGGCTCGTCGATCTCCGAGGTCGAGGACGGCGTCTACACCGGCCGCGCCACCGGAGTATTCGTCTACCGCACGGGCAAGGCCCAGGCGATCGCCGAACTGGCGGCGCGCGAGGGGATCGACCTGGGCGCCTCCTACGCCTACTCGGATTCCGAGTCCGACCTGCCGATGCTGCGCGCCGTCGGGCATCCGGTGGCGGTCAACCCCGACGGCACGCTGGCCCGCGTCGCCCGCGAGGAGGGCTGGCAGGTGCTGCGCTTTGACCGGCTGGGCCGCAGGCTCAAGACGGTGGTCGCTCTGGGCGCGGCGGCGGCCGCCGGCGGGGCCGGCGGGGCGGCGATCGTGGGGCGGGTCCGCCGTCGTCCCGCGCGCCGGTCCAGGCACGGCGCGGCCGGCGGCGCTGGACGCCCCGCGGTGGGCGACGACTGCCACCGCGGCGCCCGGGTTGACCGTAGACTCCGGGCATGGTCAAGCTCCCGCACTCCCGCCGCGTCGCCGCCCTGCTCGCGCTGGCCGCCGCGCTTCTCGCCGTCTTCGCCGTGTCCGCCCTCGCCGCCTCGACCAAGTCGGCCAAGATCGGCGACGACTACTTCAGGCCCCACAAGATCACCATCAACAAGGGCACCACGGTCACCTGGAACTGGAAGGGCTTTCTCAGCCACAACGTCCACGTCAAGAAGGGTCCGTCCAAGTTCCACTCCAGGACGCAGGTGTCCGGCACCTTCAGTCACGTGTTCACCAAGCGGGGCACCTACCACCTGTACTGCACGATCCATCCGTTCATGACGGAGACGATCGTCGTCAGGTAGGGCGGGATCGGGGGCCACCAACCGTGCCCCGGTGGCTGGCGATGGACCGATAGACTCGCGCCACGCGCGGCCGATGCGGCCGCCGGTGCAGTCCATGCCTCCGTCCTCAGAGAAGAAGATCCGCGTCGTCGTCGCCAAGCCGGGACTCGACGGCCACGACCGCGGCGCCAAGATCATCGCCCGCGCCCTGCGCGACGCCGGCATGGAGGTGATCTACACCGGGCTGCACCAGACCCCCGAGCAGATCGTCGAGACGGTGATCCAGGAGGACGCCGATGCGGTCGGTCTATCGATCCTGTCCGGCGCGCATATGACGCTGGTGCCGAGGATCATGGAGCTGCTCAAAGACGAGGGGATCGATGACGTGATCGTGACCGTCGGCGGCACCATCCCGTCCGATGACATCGACGAGCTCAAGTCGCTCGGGGTCGCCGAGGTATTCACGCCGGGCGCCTCGGCCCAGCAGGCGATCGACTTCATTCGCGGCGCTGTCCGCGCCTGAGGCGGTGAGTCGGCTGCGTGGCGGGTCGGGCCGCCCACTCCCAATCGGTCGGTACGTCTGCGTTCCTTCGGGGTAGACGACCGATTGACTCGTCAGTCAACAAGCTAATATCCCGCACATCGCGGAGTGGGACGCTTCGCGCAGGACATTCGATAGGAGGCCACACTTGAAGATTTGCGTCCTGGTCAAAGAGGTCCCGGACGCCGCCGTCGAGAAGCGCATCGACCCTTCGACGGGGCGGATGGACCGATCCGGGGAGAAGAACCTCAACCCCTACGACACCCACGCGATCGAGGCCGCGATGCAGATCCGCGAGGGCGGCGCGGCCGAGGTCGACGAGATCGTCGCCGTCACCATGGGCCCCGACACCGCCGTCCGCGCGCTGCACAAGGCGGTTTCCCTCGGCGCCGACCGCTCCGTCCATCTCACCGACGACGCGCTCGCCGGCTCCGACGTCGCCGCCACCGGCTACGCGCTGTCCAAGGCGCTGGAGAAGGAGTCGCCCGACCTGGTCCTGCTCGGCCAGCAGTCCGACGACGGCGAGTGCTACACGATCGGCGCGGTGGTCGCCGATCACCTGAAGATGCCGTCGCTGACCCAGGTGATCAAGATGGACCTGGCCGACGGCGGCCTGCGCTGCGAGCGCCAGGCCGAGTACGGCTACGACACCGTCGAGGTCGAGCTGCCGGCGGTGATCTCGGTCGGCGACGCCATCAACGAGCCGCGCTACCCGTCGCTGAAGGCGATCATGGGCGCCAAGAAGAAGCCGCTGGAGACCGTCGGCACCGCCGACGTGGGCATCGACGCCTCGCTGGTCGGCGAGGACGGCTCACGCGTGCAGTGTGGTGACTTCCACGATCCGCCGGCCAAGGCGGCCGGCCAGATCATCGAGGACGAGGACACCGGCGAGACGGTCGAGAAGATCGTCGCATGGCTCGATGAAAGGAAGCTGATCTAGATATGGCAGACGTTCTGACCTACGTGCTCCACTACGAGGGCGCGTTCAACAAGAACTCGCTCGGTGCCGTGTCCGAGGGCGCGGCGCGCGCCGCCGAGATCGGTGGCGAGTGCCACGCGGTGGTCGTCGGCGGCGAGGACCTGACCGACGAGCTGTGCCAGACGCTGGGCTCCTACGGGGCCAAGAAGGTGTTCCGGGCCAAGGGCACCGAGGGCCTGGCCCAGCCCGTCGTCGATGTGATGGCCAAGGTGATCGACGACGGCGATTACGGCTACGCGCTGTTCGGCGGCGGTCTGCTCGGCTTCGAGATCGGCGCCGGCCTGGCCGCGCGCAAGCAAGCCGGAGTGACGATGGAGGTCACCGCCGTGCGCGCCGAGGACGGCAAGCTGGTGGCCGAGCGGCCGATCCTGCAGGACTCCAAGATCTCGGTCTCGCGCTACCAGGGCGACCTCGGGATCATCATCGGGCGCATCAACGCCTTCGAGATCCAGCAGCCGAGCGACGAAGCGGCCGAGGTCGTCGACGTCGATGTCGACTACTCGGACTTCTCCAACCAGGCCAAGATGGTTCAGCGCGGCGAGCAGCGCGGCGCCGACGTCGACATCGAGGGTGCCGACATCCTGGTGGCCGGCGGCCGCGGTCTCGGCAAGGCCGAGGGCTTCGAGCTCGCCGAGAACCTGGCCAAGGCGTTCGGCGGCAACTCCGCCGTGGCCGCCACCCGCGCCGTGGTCGACGCCGGCTGGTACCCGTACGCCGCCCAGATCGGCCAGACCGGCAAGACCGTGTCGCCGAAGCTGTACCTGGCGGCCGGCATCTCCGGCGCCATCCAGCACAAGGTCGGCATGCAGTCCTCGGAGAACATCATCGCCATCAACAAGGACGCCAACGCGCCGATCTTCGAGTTCTCAGATCTCGGGATCGTGGGCGATCTGAACAAGATCATGCCCAAGCTGACCGACGCGATCAAGGCCAAGAAGGGGAGCTGACCCATGGCCGGGAGTAACGGTCATCACGCGCCCAGCGAGTATCCGCCGCCGGTGGATCCGGTCAAGGAGTTCATCAAGCGGGGGCTCGACGACGAGGACGAGCGGATCGACGTCGGCGTGGCCATCGTCGGCGGCGGCACCGCCGGGCTCGCGTGCGCCAACCGTCTGCTCCAGCTGCTCGCCGACGACGAGGCGCTGATGGAGCGCCTCGGCGAGGTCCCGGTGGCGGTCATCGAGAAGGCCAAGACCTGCGGTGGCCACAACCTGTCGGGCGCGGTCATGCGCCCGGGCCCGCTCGCAGGAGCTGTTTCCCGACCTGACCCGAGAGCAGTGGCGCGAGAAGCGCTTTGCCTTCGGCGAGGTGACCAAGGAAGCCGTCTACGTGCTGACCAGCTCCAAGACCAAGGTGAAGGTGCCGATCCCGTTCGTGCCCAACTTCAAGAACCACGGCAACGAGGTCGTCTCGGTGTCAGCGCTGGCGCGCTACCAGCAGCAGCAGGCCGAGGAGGCGGGCGCCTACATCCTCACCGAGACGTCCGCCACCCAGCTGATCGTCGAAGACGGCAAGGTGGTCGGGGTGCGCTCCGGTGACAAGGGCCGGGGCAAGGATGGCGAGCCGCTGGGCAACTTCGAGCCTGGCACCGACATCAAGGCCCAGGCCACCGTGCTGGCCGAGGGCTGCTGGGGACATCTGACCGGAGCGGCGATCAAGGAGTTCGAGCTCGCCGACGGTCGCGAGCCCCAGGTGTGGGAGCTTGGCGTCAAGGAGGTGTGGAAGGTCAAGCAGCCGCTCGATCGCCTGATCCACACCTTCACCCAGCCCTGGCCCATGAAGGTGGCCCGCAAGTACGGCCACCTCGGCGGCACGTGGCTGTACCCGATGAAGGACGAGAAGACCGGCGACGACCTGGTCTCGATCGGGCTCGTCGTCGACCTCAACTACCGCGACGCCACCACCTCGGCCCACGATCTGCTCCAGCAGTTCAAGCTGCACCCGCTGGTCAAGGGCATCCTCGACGGCGGCGAGCGCGTCGCCTGGGGCGCCAAGGCGCTGCCGGGCGGCGGCTACTGGTCGATGCCCAAGCTGTCGATGCCCGGCGCCCTGCTGGTCGGCGACGCCGGGGGGATGGTCGACACCGCGGCGCTGAAGGGCGTGCACCACTGCATCAAGTCAGGCATGCTCGCCGCCGAGGCGATCTACCGCTCGCTCAAGAGTGGGGAGTCGCTTGAGAGCTACGAGCAGGCGGTCGAGGACTCCTCGATCGGCAAGGAGCTCTACCAGGTTCGCAACACCCGCCAGGCTTTTCAGCGGGGCTTTCTGGTCGGCAGCCTGCTGGCGGGCCCGTCGATCATGTCCAAGGGCAAGGTGCCACGGGGCCGGCAGGAGTGGCACCGCGACGATGCCGAGCCGATGTTCGTCGGCGACACGCGCGACCACTACCCCAAGCCCGACGGCAAGTACACCTTCGACAAGCTGTCGTCGGTCTACATCAGCGGCAACGCCACCCGCGACGACGCTCCCAACCACATCCGCCTCCATCGCAAGGTGCCGCGTGAGGTGGCCGAGGGATGGCGCTACATGTGCCCGGCGGGGGTGTACGAGATCCCCGATGATGCGCCCGAGAAGGGCCCCGTCGACGTGGTCGTCAACTACACCAACTGCGTGCAGTGCGGGGCGATCACCGCCAAGGGTGGCCGCCTGACCGTGCCCGAGGGCGGCGACGGGCCGCTGTACCAGATCACCTAGCGCTGGACGGGTAGGCGGTCGTCCGTCGCGACAGCGGTCTGGCGCCGCCGCAGTGTGAAGGGGGTTTCATGAGACATTGGTTTTGAACTTCTGGTCGGCCGCTGGGCGTCGGATCGCGGTGGCCGGTGCGACGCTGGCCGGCGCTGCGCCGCCGGCGCGTCGAGCGCGGCCGGCGTCGAGCGCTGCCGGCGCCGCCAGCGCGGCGGGCGACCTGCCGCGCGCCGACCTGCGCGGCTTCGTCTGCCACAACGCGCTCGATCCCGCCGATCGATCGATGTCGGTCACCGCCGTGATGCGGCCGGTCGCGGGCACGCAGAAGCTGCAGCTCAAGTTCGACCTGTTGGTCAGCGAGCACGGCGGCGCCGGCGACGAAGACCTCGCGGGCGGCAACCTCGGCGTGTGGCTCACCCCCAAGAACCCGACGCTCGGGCCAGCTGCCCGGCGACGTCTGGAACTTCACCAAGTCGTCGTGCGAGCTGGACGCGCCGGCGGCGTACCAGTTCCGGGTCTCGTTCCGCTGGCTGGGCCGGACGGCAAGGTGCTCGGCACCGCCCAGCGGTCGGCCAGGCGCTGCAGCCAGCGCGAGCTGCGCCCGGACCTGATGGTCGTCGAGCCCGATCGACGTCACGCCGGTCCCGGGCACCCCAGCCAGGACACCTACACGGCGGTGATCGCGCAACGGCGGGGCGACCGCCGCCGGGCCGTTCGTGGTCGGCTTTCGGCCCTACGTCAGTCCCAGCGTGACCAGACGAGCGACCAGTCCAGCGCCTGGGCGCGTTACTCGCAGCGCACAGCGTTTCGTTCGTCGGACCGCTGTGCTCGACCTCCGGCCCGCCCGACGATCATCGCCGATTCGACCCACCAGGTGCCGACGATCTCAATCCGGCCAACAACTCGCTGTACGGCGACCTGCGCCGGCGGCGAACGGCGGCTCAACGATTCTGACGCGAGCTATCCTTCATAGGACCATGAAGACCGAAATCCATCCTGAATACGTCGAGGCCCACGTCCGCTGCACGTGCGGCAACGAGTTCACCACTCGCTCGACCCAGTCCGACATCCACGTCGAGATCTGCTCCGCCTGCCACCCCTTCTACACCGGTCGCCAGAAGCTTGTCGACACCGGTGGGCGCGTCGAGCGCTTCCAGCGCCGCGTCGCCAAGGGCCGGCGCAACGCCCGCGCCGCCGCCGGCTCCTGGCCCGAGGTCTAGATGAGCCGGGCGGCGCCGAGCGAGCGGACGCGCTGAGCGCTCGTGCGCGACGCCCCCGTCGGCGGCCAGGCCGTGCTCGAGGGCGTGATGATGCGCGGCGTCGCCCACTGGGCGGTGGCGGTGCGAAAGCCTCCCGAGCCCGAGGGCAGCACCGTGCTGGGCGAGATCGCCGTCAACCGCTTCCCGCTGCAGCCGTGGTCGCGGCGGCGCCGCGTCTATCGCCTGCCGGTGATCCGGGGCGTGGTGGCGCTGGTCGAGTCGCTGGGGATCGGGCTGAAGGCGCTGGGCATCTCCGCCAACGCGCAGCTGCCCGAGCCCGATCAGGAGATCTCCAGCGGAGCCTGGATCGGGACCGTGGTCGTTTCGGTGGCGTTCGCGATCGGGCTGTTCTTCGTGGTCCCGGTGGGCCTGACCAGCCTGATCAAGCACCAGCTCGGCTCGTCGGTGCTGTTCTGGCTCGTGGAGGGGCTGCTGCGCACGGCCATCTTCCTCGGCTATCTGGTGCTGCTGTCGCGGCTGCGCGACCTGCGCCGCGTGTTCGAGTACCACGGCGCCGAGCACAAGGTGATCTCCTGCTACGAGGCCGACGACGAGCTCACGCCGGCTCGGGCCAAGCTGTACTCGCGGCTGCATCCCCGCTGCGGGACGAGCTTTCTGCTGATCGTGATGATCATGGCGATCTTCGTGTTCGCGCCCGTCGGGCTGCCGTCGTGGTGGATCCTGGTGCTGACCCGGATCCTGGGCGTGCCGCTGATCGCCGGGCTGTCGTTCGAGGTGATCAAGTTCGCCGGTCGCAACCGCCGCCGGGGCTGGGTCCGGGCGCTCATGTATCCCGGGCTTCAGCTGCAGCGGCTGACCACGCGCGAGCCGGATCTCGACCAGCTCGAGGTGTCGATCGCGGCGCTGAACGCGGTGCTGGCGGTGGAGACGCCGGGCAGGCCACGGCCGAGGATCTGGTCGGGCGTCGAAGTCGTCGCGTAGCCGGCCCGACACTCGTTTTTTGGGTGCGCCCAGGGCGGGTAGCCCAATCGTCAGACCCAATCCGAATGGAGAACGAATGGCTGACGGAACCGTCGATACAGGCAAGGGCAAGGTCAAGAAGGCCGCCGGTGAGCTCACCGACGACGAGAGCCTGAAGAACGAGGGCCGCGTCGACAAGGCGACCGGCTCGATCAAGGACAAGATCGGCGACGCCGCCGACAAGGTCAAGGACGTCGTCAACCCCAAGCACTGACAGCGCCCGGACGCAGCTGTCCGAGCCCGCCCGTCTGCGGGGCGGGCTCGAACCCCGGCCGAGTTGTGGAGTCCGTCCGTCTGCGGGCGGGCTCCTAAACTCGGCTGCATGATCGACGACCTGGTCACGCAGCTGGAGACCCGGTTCGGCGAGCTCGAGAGCGAGCTGTCGGATCCCGAGGTGATCGCCGACCGCGAGCGGTTCGCGTCAGCCAGTCGCACCTACCGTGAGCTCGAGCCGGCCGCTCGCCTGGCCGGCGAGTACCGGCGGGCCAGCGACGATCTGGAGAGCGCGCGCGAGCTGCTCGCCGAGGACGGCGAAGACCCCGAGATGCGGGCGCTGATCGAGTCCTCCCGGGAGAAGATGTCCGAGCTGGAGGAGCAGATCCGCCTGGCCATGGTCGAGCGCGACCCCAACGACGAGAAGAACGTGATCGTCGAGATCCGGCCGGGCGCGGGCGGCGACGAGGCGGCCATCTGGGGCGGTGACCTGTACCGGATGCTGACCCGGTACGCCGAGCGCCGCGGCTTCAAGGTCGAGCCGCTGTCGATCGGCGACGGCAGCTACACGTTTGCGATCAAGGGCGACGGCGCCTACTCGGTGTTCAAGTTCGAGGGCGGCACCCACCGCGTCCAGCGCGTGCCCGAGACCGAGTCCCAGGGCCGGGTCCACACCTCGACGGCGACGGTCGCGGTGCTGCCCGAGGCCGATGACGTCGAGGTCGAGATCGACCCCAACGACCTGCAGATCGACGTCTACCGGTCCTCGGGGCCCGGCGGGCAATCCGTCAACACCACCGACTCGGCGGTGCGCATCACCCACAAGCCGACCGGGATCGTCGTCTCCATGCAGGACGAGAAGTCCCAGCTGCAGAACCGCGAGCGGGCCATGCGCGTCCTGCGCGCGCGCCTGTACGAACGGGCCCTGGCCGAGCAGCAGGCGTCGATCGACGCCAGCCGCCTGGCCCAGGTGGGGACCGGCGAGCGCGCCGAGAAGATCCGCACCTACAACTACGGCGAGAAGCGGGTCAAGGACCACCGCATCAACCTGCTGGTGCACAACCTCGACGCAATCCTGATGGGCGAGCTCGACGAGCTCACCGACGCGCTGCAGGACGACGAGAAGCGCCGGCGCCTGGAAGCCAAGGCCGTTGGCTGAGTCGGTCGCGGCCGCCGTGACGATCGGGACCGCGGTGCGACGCGGCACGACCGCGCTGGCGACCGCCGGGTGTGACACGCCGCGCCTGGATGCCGAGCTGCTGCTGGCCGAAGTATTGGATCCCGCCCACCCCGGAGGGCGCGCGCGACTGGTGCTGGACCGCGACCGCGTGCTGAGCGCCGATGAGCTGGAACGCTTTTCCGGACTGGTGGCGCGGCGTGAGGCGCGCGAGCCGGTGGCCTACATCCTCGGGCGCCGCGAGTTTCGGCGGTTGGACCTGGGTGTCGACCGCCGCGTGCTGATCCCGCGGCCGGAGACCGAGCTCTGGTCGAGGTGGGGACGGAGCTGCCCGCCGGCGCCGTCGTGGCCGACGTCGGGACCGGCAGCGGCGCGGTGGCGCTGGCGCTGGCCGACGAGCGTCCCGATCTGGTGGTCCGGGGCCTGGACGTGTCGGCCGACGCGCTGGCGGTGGCGCGGGACAACGCCGCGCGGCTGGGGCTGGAGGTCGAGTTCGTGCACGTCGACCTCCTCGATGAGGCGCGGTACGACGCGGTGCTGGCCAACCTGCCCTACGTGCCCGCGGGCGCCGAGCTGGCGCCCGAGATCGCCTCCTACGAGCCGGGATCGGCGCTGTTTGCCGGCGTCGACGGGCTGGAAGTGATCCGGCGGCTGGTCGCGGTGGTGGGCGAGCGCCGGCCGTTACCGCTGCTGGCCCTGGAGATCGCTCCCGAACAGGCTGAGGCGGTCAGCGAGTTGCTGGCCGGGATCGGGTACGGCTCGGTGGCGGCGCGGCGCGACCTGGCCGGGCATGAGCGAGTGGTGGTGGGGACGCCGTGACGGCGGCCCAGGCGGGCCCGTTCGAGCGTTGCATGTCGGTCGGTGGAGTGGCCGTGTTCCCGGCCGACACCGTGTACGGGCTGGCCTGCGACGTGCATAACCGGGTTGCGGTCGAGCGGCTGTACGCGCTCAAGCACCGGCGGATGGACAAGCCGTCGGCGGTCATGTTCTTCGATCTCGAACTGGCTCTGGCGGCCATCCCCGAGCTGGGGGAGCGGACGCAGTCGGCGATGGAGCGGCTGCTGCCCGGGGCGGTGACGCTGCTGTTGCCCAACCCGCAGCGCCGGTTCCCGCTGGCCTGCGGGGAGGACGGTTCGGTGGTGGGCGTGCGGGTGCCGGCGGTGGCGCAGCTCGAAGGCGTCAAATGGCCGGTGCTGCAGTCGAGCGCAAACCTGGCCGGGGGACCGGAGGCGGTGCGGCTGGCCGATGTGCCGGTGGCGATCCGGCGCCGTGCCGACCTGCTCATCGACGGCGGCGAGCTGCCGGGGGTGGCCTCCACGGTTGTCGACCTGCGTTCGTATGAGGAGGAGGGCTCGTGGGAGATCGTGCGGCCGGGCGCGGTACCCGACGATGAAGTGCGGGCCGCGCTGGAGTGGCAGTTTCACTTCGAGCCGGGGTCGTATCTGGACATGATCCGCACCGACATCCCCGTCTACGACCGCTTCCAGGACGAGCTGGTGGCGGCCAGCGGGGCCGGCGCTCGGCGGGTGCTGGAGCTGGGCACGGGGACGGGGGAGACGGCGCGGCGGCTGCTCGACGCCCATCCCGGCGCCTCCCTGGTGGGAATCGACGAGAGCGCCGACATGCTGGGGGCGGCGCGTGAGCGTCTGGGCTCGGAGCGAGTGCAGCTGGTGGTGGCCCGGCTCGAGGATGAGCTGCCGCCGGGCCCGTTTGACCTGGTGGCCAGCGCGCTGTGCGTGCACCACCTCCGAGGCGCCGAGAAGCGGGATCTGTTCCGTCGCGTGCGGGCCGCGCTGGGGCTTCGGGAGGGCGGTTCGTGCTGGCCGACCTCGTGGTGCCGTCCTGCGCCGACGACGCGGTGACGGAGGTGTCGCCCGGGTTTGACCATCCCAGCACGCTCGCCGATCAGCTCGAATGGCTGGCCGAAGCCGGCTTCTCGACCTCGGTGGCCTGGCAGCACCGGGACCTGGCCGTGGTCGTCGCTGACGCTCCGCGCCCCGCCGCTACCATTTCCCACCTCATGACCTCAGAGCTGCCGCCCGATTTCTTCAACCGCCCCCTTGCCGAGGTCGATCCCGAAATCGCCGAGGTGCTGTCGCTCGAGCTCGACCGCCAGCAGCGCACGCTGGAGATGATCGCCTCGGAGAACTTCGCGCCGCTGGCGGTGCTCGAATGCCAGGGCTCGGTCCTGAACAATAAGTACGCCGAGGGCTATCCCGGCAAGCGCTACTACGGGGGCTGCGAGTTCGTCGATGTGGCTGAGCAGCTGGCCATCGACCGCGCGCTGTCCCTGTTCGGCGGCGACCACGCCAACGTCCAACCGCACTCGGGGGCACAGGCCAACGCCGCCGTCTACCACGCGCTGCTGGACCCCGGCGACGGGCTGATGGGACTCGAGCTGTCCCACGGCGGACACCTCACCCACGGCATGAAGATCAACGTCTCCGGGCGGCTGTACGAGATCATCGCCTACCACGTCGACCGCGAGACCAGCCTGATCGACATGGATGAGGTCCAGCGGCTGGCCGAGGAGCACCGGCCGAAGATGATCATGGCCGGCTGGTCGGCCTATCCGCGACAGCTGGACTTTCCCCGCTTCCGCGAGATCGCCGACTCGGTGGGGGCCTACCTGGTGGTGGACATGGCCCACTTCGCCGGGCTCGTCGCCGCCGGGCTGCACCCGTCGCCGGTGCCGTATGCCGACGTCGTCACCACCACCATCCACAAGACGATCGGCGGCGGTCGCGGCGGGATGATCATCTGCAAAGAGGACTTCGCCAAGAAGATCAACTCGGCCGTGTTCCCAGGCCAGCAGGGCGGCCCGCTCGAGCACATCATCGCCGGCAAGGCGGTGGCGCTGCGGATCGCCGCCTCCGATGCCTTCCGCGAGCGCCAGGAGCGGACGCTGGCCGGCGCCCGCGTCGTCGGCGAGGAGCTGCTCGGAGCCGGGGGCGGCGTGTCGGTGCTGACCGGCGGCACCGACGTGCACCTGGTGCTGTGCGACCTGCGCGAGTCCGAGCTCGACGGCAAGCAGGCCGAGGACCGGCTGCACTCGATCGGGATCACCGTGAACCGCAATGCCGTTCCCTTTGACCCGCGGCCGCCGGCGGTCTCCTCCGGGCTGCGGATCGGCTCGCCGGCGCTGGCCACCCGCGGCCTCCAGGTCGAGGACTTCGACGAGATCGGCAAGATCATCGCGGCGACCTTGAACCCGGACGGGCCGTTCGAGGACCGCCAGGCGGAGCTGGCCGACCGGGTCGCCGCGATCGCCGAGCGCTACCCGCTGTACGCGCAGCTCAGCGCCGCCGCGCTGGCCTGACCCTCGGCACCGCCGCGCCGGCCTGGCCTTCGGCACCGCCGCGTTCGCCTGAGGTCTGCCTGGGTGTGACGGCGTGTGCCGTCTCCGTCGAAGTTGTGTGGCGATTCCGGCGGGTTAGGCCAGGAAGGGTGGGCACGGCCGGCGCGGATTTGTCGCGTCCTG
Source organism: uncultured Solirubrobacterales bacterium (assembly GCA_963754375.1). Classification (GTDB taxonomy): domain Bacteria; phylum Actinomycetota; class Thermoleophilia; order Solirubrobacterales; family Solirubrobacteraceae; genus Palsa-465. Next base: position 262,987 of record CAVWFX010000024.1, on the reverse strand, counting down.
CACGTCGAAGAGGCTGGGAACGTGGGCTTGGGCGTGGTGGCTGGCGCGCAGGAGGGGGTCATCCATCGTTCGCAGCTGTGCGCCCTCGGGATTGGCCGCGGATCGATCGCCCACCGGGCCAGGACCGGCTTGCTGCACCGCGTCTTTCCGTCGGTGTGGGCGGTGGGGCATCCCGCGGTCTCGCCGGAGGCGCTGGAGATCGCGGCTCTTCTTTACGTTGGCGATGATGCCGTCCTCAGCCACCGCACCGCGGCGGCGGTCTGGGGATTAGCTCCCAGGCCCGAGGTAGTTCAGGTGACGGTGGCAGGGCGCAACGTCCGCCAGACAGCTGGCCTCCGCGTCCATCGGGTTCCCCTCCTCGATGCCCGCGATGTGCGGATCCGCCACGGGCTGCCGGTGACCTCGCCGGCTCGGACCTTAATCGACTTTGCGGGCTGCCTGGACGACGATCTCGAGGTCGAACGCGCGCTCGCCGAACTACGCGCTAACGCGCTGGCTCGGGATTCAGAGCTTCGAGCAGCGATCGGTCGGTGCCCGACGCGCAAAGGGGTGGCGCACGTGACAGGGATGCTGAACTCAGAGCATCAGCCTGCGCTGACCCGCTCCGAGGCCGAAACGCTGATGCGGCGTATCTGCGACCGGGCGGGCATACCCCGGCCGGTGTCCGGCGCAAAGCCATGCGGGTTCGAGGTCGATTTCCTGTGGCCGCAGGCGCGGCTGGTGCTGGAGTTCGACGGGGGAAAGTTCCATCGCCACCCAAGGGCCTTCGAGAATGACCGGCGCCGGGATCAGATCCTGGTGGCGGCCGGCTACCGCGTGATCCGAGTGACCTGGCGCCACCTCAGGGACGAGCCGATGGCGGTTATGGTGCGGATCGGACAGGCGCTGGTGGTGCCCGCGGCGGTCGCTTAGCGCCCCGGCATCGGCTCCTGCTGCCATCCTTGTCCCGATATGCCGTACTGGGACGCCGTCCTCTCGTTCTTGGTCGCGATGGTCGTCTCGGCAGCGCTGACGCCGTTGGCGGCGCGGCTGGCCATCCGCGTGGGGGCAGTCGACCGCCCTCGGGCCCGGGGCCTGTCTGAACGCCACCGGCCGCTGCTGGGGGGTCTGGCCATCCTCGCCGGGGTGCTGGTGGCGGCGGCCATCTGGCTCCCCGCGGTGATCAAGCTGCCGCACACCGCGCACGGCCCCAGGGGCGCGGGCGGCACCGTCTACGTGTGGGGAGTGATGCTCGGCGCGGTCGTGATCACGATCGTGGGGGCGATCGATGATGCGCTCGACCTGCGCGCCGCTGTGGAAGCTGCTCGGTCAGATCGCGGCGGCGGTGATCGCGGTCGAGGCGGGGGCGGTGGTGACCGACGTCACGCTCCCGTTCCTGGGGTCGCTGCAGTTCCCGAACGCCGGCGGTGTGATCACCGTGGTGTGGCTGGTGGGGATGATGAACGTGGTCAACTTCTCCGACGGGGTCGATGGGCTGGCGGCCGGGGTGTGCACGATCGACGGCATCGCCTTTGCCGTGATCGCCTACGACCTCGATGTCAACGGCGCCGCCGTGCTGGCGGCGCTGACCGCGGGCGCGGCGCTGGGGTTCCTGTTTCACAACTTCTATCCGGCCTCGGTGTTCATGGGCGACGCGGGCGCCAATCTGCTCGGGTACCTGCTGGGGGTGGCGGCGGTGGTCGGCTCGCTGAAGACCAACGTCGTCGTCGCCCTGGTGGTACCGCTGGTGATCCTGGCCATCCCGTTCCTCGACACCGGGTTCGTGGTCGCCAAGCGGCTGAAGTACCGGCGGGCGCCGTGGCTGGCCGACTCGGACCACTTTCACCACCGAATGGCGCGGATCGGGTTCTCGCAGCGGCGGACGGTGGCCTATCTGTACGCCTGGACGCTGTTGCTGGCCGGTCTGGCGGTGGCCCTGCGGCTGGTGCCCTACCACCGCCACGGGCACTACTCGATCGTGTGGATCGCGGTCCTGGCCGTGTTCGCGCTGGTGGCGCTGGCGGCCAGCGTGTACCTGATCTACGTGCTGGAGATCTTCAAATTCAAGGGCATCCGGGCGACGGAGCTGCGCAGCGTCGATCCCGACACCTCCGAGCACGAGATCGAGGTCCAGGTCAGCCGCGACATCGAGACCGGCGACTTCGAGCGGGTGAGATAGTCCCCGGGATGCATACCGCCCACCCCAACCGGATGGCATAAACCAACGATGGAGAAAGCCAACCTCGACGAACTGACGTCGTTCATCACCGCCGACGGCTCGTCGATCCGCGAGCTGGCCGGTCCCGCCTGGACCAAGGTTCGCAAGCAGAGTCTGGCCGAGGCGACGGTGCAGCCGGGCGGCGAGACCGCCGAGCACTACCACCCCCAGACCGAGGAGCTTTACTACTTCGTGGCCGGAGCGGGCCGGATGCGGCTCGGCCAGGACGAGGCCGAGATCGCCGCCGGGGACTGCGTGGTGATCCCCCCGGGGACGCCGCACAAGCTCTGGAACGAGGGCCCGGACCCGCTGGTGCTGCTGTGCTCCTGTGCGCCGGCGTATTCCGATGACGACACGGTGATGACCGGCGGGTAGCGGCCTGCTCCACGGTCTCACACGGTTCGAGCGGGCGGGACTGGTCGTGGTCGCCGCTGCTGACGGCGTTGGCGGGCGTGGCCCGCTACGTCAGCGGTTTCTCCCACGTCTTCGCCTTCGTGGTGGCCGGGCTGGCCCTCGCCGGCGGCGCCTGGATCGTGTCGTTTGCCACCGAGCAGGTGGGCCAGCGGTTCGGGCCGGCGATCACCGGGCTGCTGCAGGCCACGTTGGGCAACCTGCCTGAGTTCTTCGTGGTGATCTTCGCGCTCAATGCCGGTCAGCTGATCGTGGCGCAGACGGCGATCCTGGGCTCGATTCTGGTCAATGCGCTGCTGGTCCTGGGCCTGGTGATCGTGGTCGGGGCCCGGCGCGCGCCCGGTCGGATCATGCGGTTCAGCCCCCGGCTGCCCAACGACACCGCCACGCTGCTGATGATCACCAGCTTCATCATCCTGCTGTGCGGGCTGGCCAACTCAGCGCACGACCCTGCCAGCCACCACATCAAGACGATCTCGATCGTCGGCGCGGTGGCGATCCTCATCGTCTACGGGTTCTGGGTCCGCCAGTACCTGACCACTCCCCAGCCGGGCGAAGGGGAGGGCGCGGACCCGCGGCTCTCGACAGCGATCAGCATGGCTCTGCTGCTGGTGGCGGGGGTCGCTGCCGGCGTTCACGTCGGACTGGTTCGTGCATGCGCTGGAGCCGACGATTCATCAGCTCGGCATCTCCCAGGGCTTCGCCGGGCTGGTGATCGTGGCCACGGCGGGCAACGCCGTCGAGCACGCGGTCGGGGTCGTGCTGGCCGCCCGCGGCCAAATCGAGCTGGCCATGTCAGTGGTCAAGAACTCGATTTCGCAGATCGCCGCGTTCCTGTTCCCGCTGCTGGTGCTGGTGTCGCTGCTGACCACCACCACGCTGACGTTCGCGCTGGCGCCGGTCTACATCGGCGCGCTGATCGGCACCGCGGTGATCGTGTGGCAGATCACCACCGACGGGGAGGCGACGCCGTTCGAGGGAGCGGCGCTGATCGCCGCCTTCGTGATCCTGGCCATGGTGGCGTGGTTCGAGCCGTGAGGGCTCGCTGGGCGCGGCGGCCGGTCGGCGCGACGGCGCTCATCGTCGCCCGTGATCCTGGCGGCGGCCGCCGACCGTCGCCGCCAGGTCACGGTGCGCCAGGCGCAGCTCTGATCGGCTGGCGCCCGTGTTGATCAATCCGTGCGCCGGGGCGCGAATCCGCACCGGGCACAACTTCACCTTTCAGGTGCGCGACCGCGACCCCTTCGCTCGGCCATACGCGCTTTCACCCCGTACCTCAACCTGACGCAGCGGCGGCCGCGCCGCGGGATCCTGCCCAGCGACGACGACGGCTACGGGATCTACGCGCAGATGCACCCCGTCGCCGGGCACCGGGGCCGCTTCCGCTATCGAGCCCGCGCTACCACCTCCCCGGCTACTGGCTGTTCCACAGGGGTGTGTGGTACGTGCAGGTCCTGCAGGTCGACGGCGCCGGAACCGGGGCGAGATCCACTACGGACGCGGTGGAGAAGATCACGGTCCGTTGAGCGTGCGATTACCCGGGACGAGTGGTATCCTGACGTTTACGTAAGAATCAGTTTCCTCGAGAACGAAAGGGCGGTGGTCGCCTTGTCAGCCGCTCAGAGCCCCGCCGGCCAGTCAGCAGCAGCGGACCCGCCGGATCGGCGTCAACGCCGAACACGACTCGTACAAGTGGTGGGCGCTCTCGTGCACCAGCCTGGGAATGCTGCTGGCCACGATCAACTCGGGGACGCTGATCATCGCCCTGCCCGACCTCGAGCGCAGCCTGCACACCAGCCTGCTCGAGCTGGTGTGGGTGATCCTCGTCTACATGATCGCCTCGACGGTGCTGGTGCTGAGCGCCGGGCGGCTGTCTGACCAGTTCGGACGCAAGAAGGCCTACGTCGTCGGCTTTCTCCTGTTCGCGCTGACCTCGCTGGGCGCCGGGTTTGCCGCCAACGGCACCGAGCTGATCGTGTGGCGGATCCTCCAGGGCATCGGCGGCGCCTTCCTGTTCGCCAACGCCGCGGCGATCGTCACCGACGCGCTTCCCACGCGAGCAGCTCGGGGTGGCGATGGGCACCAACACGATGGTGGCCGCCGTCGGCCTGGTCATCGGACCGGTGCTGGGCGGCGCCCTGGTGGCCATCAACTGGCACTGGGTGTTCTGGTTCAACGTCCCCTTCGGCCTGGCCGGCAGCGGCCTGGGGCTGGTTCGTGCTGCATGAGATCACCGGCCGCTCGGAGGACCGAACGTTTGACTTCCTGGGCACGATCACCTTCCTGATCGGCCTCACCGGCCTGGTGTACGGCATCTCCAAGGGCGGAATCGAGGGCTGGGGCGAGCCGCCGGTCATCGCCGCGCTGATCGCCGCGGCCGTCTTGCTGCCGGCGTTCGTGATCATCGAGGGCCGCCAGTCAAGGCGCCGATGCTCGACCTCTCCATCTTCAAGAATCGCCTGTTCGCGACCGCCTCGGGCGCCGCCTTCGCCAACGGCCTGTCCCGGTTTGCGCTGATGTTCGTGTTCGTCTTCTACTTCCAGGGCGTGCAGGGCGACTCGCCGATCCTGGCCGGGATCAAGCTGGCGCCGCTGGCACTGGGCATGCTGATCGCGTCGCCGCTGGCCGGCATCTGGGCCGACCGCCGCGGATCGCGCACCCTGGCCGTCCCCGGCATGCTGGTCACCGCCGCCGGGCTGGCGCTGATGACCACGCTTGGAGCGCGACACCAGCTACGTGTGGCCCGGCATCTACATGTTCATCGTCGGCATCGGCTCGCGGCATGTTCAACTCGCCCAACACGGCCGCGATGATGGGCACGGTGGCCCCGCACCGCCGCGGGATCGCCGCCGGCGCCCGGGTGCTGGTGCAGAACACCGGCGCGGTGATCTCGATCGCGTTCGTGCTCGCCATCGTCACCTCGGCGGTGCCCAAGAACGTGCTGTTCAGCGTGTTCTCCGGGCTGGCCAACCACATCTCGACCGCGCAGCTGACGCCGTTCATCTCCAACATGCACACCGCGCTGTGGTGCCTGACCGCCGTCTCGCTGGTCGGGCGCGGCGATCTCCGCCGCCCGGCCCAAGGGCACCGCGGCCGACGAACGGTCCGCCAGGCCGACGAACAGGCCGCCAGGCCGAGAGCAGGTCCGCGGCCGACCGCGAGCCCCAGGCGGCGCTGCGACATGACCGCCGAGCCGCCGAGCCAGCGAGCGCACGCTGCGCATCGGCGAGCTCGCCGAGCGCTCCGGCACGACGCCGCGGACGATCCGCTACTACGAGGAGATCGGCCTGCTCGGCGGCGGCACCGAACGCACCCAGGGCAAGCACCGCGTCTACACGCGAGGCCGACGTCGAGCGGGTCAGGGAGATCATCCGCCTGCGCGACCTGCTCGGCCTGTCGCTGGAACAGCTCTCCCAGCTGCTGGAGGCCGAGAGCGCCCGCGCGCACCTGCGCCGCGAGCTCCAGGAGACCGAAGCGCCGGCCGAGCGCCGGCGGATCCTCGACGAGCTGCAGCAGCACATCGGCACCCAGCTGGAGCTGGTCCGCTCACGCCTGACCGAGCTGACCGAGCTGGCGGACGAGCTGGAGGACAAGCAGCGGCTGGTGGCTCAGCGAATCCGCGAGAACTCGTGACAGGCGCCGCCACCAGGGCGGCGAGCATCCCGGCCGCCGGTCCTCGGCGCGCCCAACTGGACCGGCGTGCGATGGCGGTGCTGTCGGCCGGACACCTGTTCACCGACGTCAGTCAGGGCTCCATTCCGGCCCTGCTGCCGTTCCTGATCGTCCGCCAGCACCTCAACTACGCCAGCGCCTCGGCCCTGATCCTGGCCGCCACCATCTCGAGCTCGATCATCCAGCCCTTGTTCGGCCACGTGTCGGATCGGCGGTCGCTTGCCTGGCTGATGCCGCTCGGGCCGGCGCTGGGGGGACTGGGCGTGGCCCTGATCGGGATCGCCCCCAACTACGGGCTGACCTTCGCCGCCGTGGTGGTGAGCGGGATCGGAGTCGCCTCCTTTCATCCCGAGGGCTCGCGGTTTGCCAACTACGTGTCCGGCGAGCGCCGGTCCAGCGGGATGAGCCTGTTCAGCGTCGGCGGCAACATCGGCTTCGCGCTCGGCCCGGCGCTGGTCACGCCGCTGGTGCTCGTCTTCGGACTGCACGGGACGCTGCTGATGATCGTTCCCACCTGGCTGATGGCGCTGGTGCTGGTCCACGAACTTCCCCGCCTGAGGTCCTTCCGCGGCGACCTCGTGGCCGGTCGGGTGAGGCGCTCCAACGAACCCGACCACTGGAGGCCGTTCGCGATCCTCGGCCTGGTGATCGCCCTGCGGTCGTTCGTCTATTTCGGCTTTGTCACCTTCATCCCGCTGTACTTCGCCCACGACCTGCACACCAGCAAGGGGGCCGGCAGCGCCGCTCTATCGGTGATGCTGGCCGGCGGTGCCATCGGCACCCTGGCCGGCGGCCCGCTCGCCGACCGGTTCGGCCGCCGCAACGTGCTGCGCGGCTCGATGCTCGTGCTGCCGCCGCTGATCGTCGCCTTCCTGCTCTCTGGCCCGGTGCTGGCCGCCGCGCTCGGCGGGCTGATCGGCGCCGCCACGATCGCCACCTTCGCGGTCACGATCGTGATGGGCCAGGAGTATCTGCCGGGCCGGATCGGCGTCGCCTCAGGGGTGACCATCGGCCTGTCGATCGGGCTGGGCGGTGTGGGTGCGCCGCTGCTGGGCCTGGTGGCCGACGCCCACGGGCTGCGCTCGGTATTCGAACTGGTGGCGGTGTTCCCGTTCATGGCGCTGGCGCTGGCGCAGGCCCTACCGGCCCGGGCGCCCCGATCTCCAGCCCAGCTGATCGAGGACGACAGCCGCCACACGTCAGCCGAGCCGGAAACCGGTCAGTTGGCGCGTAACCGTCTGCCGGCAGCGCTGTAGATTCAGGCGGACGGCCGGTCGGCCGCGGCGCACCATCGCTTTCGGCGCCCGCCAAACCCGCCCGGCCACTCACCCTCCTCGTGCCCACGTCTGCCCAACGCTCATCCCGCTGGACGCCGCGCCTGGCCGCGATCGCCGCGGCCTTGGTCGGCCTGATCAATGTCGTCTCGACGCTGACGCCGAATATCCGCTGGCGCGGCCATCTCCTGCTGGAGCTCGAGCCGGTGGAGGCGGTGCGGCTGTTTCATGCGTTCGCGCTGCCGGCCGGCGCCGCCCTGCTGCTGGTCTCCCCGTACCTGCTCAGGCGCCGCCGCCGAGCCTGGCAGGCCGCGGTCGCGCTGATGGTGATCCTCGGGCTGCTCGATCTGCTCAAGGGCCTTGACTTCGAGGAGGCCGTGATCACCTGGGCGGTCGCGGGCGCGCTGGTGTGGGCCAGGCCGGCCTTCCGCGTGCGCCACGAGCCGCTCACGCAGCGCTCGGCAATCTGGCGCGTACCGCTGCTCGGGCTCGGCGCGACCGTGCTGGCCGCGATCACCGCCTGGGTGACCGAGGGCCATCCCTCCTGGACCTCGGTGGCCCGTGAGACCGGCGATCTGCTGATGTGGCGGCCCGGTCCGATCCATTTTCACCAGCACGCGGTCTACCTACACCATCGCATCACCTGGGTCCCGCTGGGGGTCCACCTGGTGGAGATCGGCACGCTGCTGGCGATGGCCTACGTGGTGTTCCGCCCGCTGGCGGCGCCGACCCGGCTGCCGAGCCCGGAGCTCCGCCGCGCGGCCGCCGATCTGGTTCGGGCGCACGGCACCGACACGCTGTCGTTCTTCAAGCTGCGCGCCGACAAGCACTATTTCTTCTCCGCCGACGAGCGGGCCTTCGTGGGCTACCGGATCGAGAACGGCGTCCTGCTGCTGTCGGGTGATCCGGTCGGCCCCGACGACTCCCTGCGCCCGCTGTTGGCGCAGCTGCGAGGGTTCGCCGAGGCCCGCGGACTCAAGCTGGGGGCGGTGGGGGCCAGCGAGCGGTTGTGCCCGCTGTATGAGGAGCTAGGGCTGCGCACGATCTACCTCGGCGACGAGGCGGTCCTCGAGCTGGGGCGGTTCTCATTGGAGGGGCGGGCGATCCGCAAGGTCCGCCAGTCGGTGTCCCGGCTGGGCAAGGCCGGGTTCACCGCCGAGCTGCACGAGGTCCCCGCACTCGACGCCGAGACCGCCGAGGCGGTCGAGCACGTGCTGGAGCGCGGGCGCGACGGCGCTCCCGAGCGGGGCTTCTCGATGGCCATGGACTCGCTGCGGTTCGACCACGACGGCGACACGCTGGTGCTGGTGGCCCGTGACGCCGAGGGCGCGGTGCGCGGCGTCCTTCACTTCGTTCCCTGCTACGGGCGCCCGGCGATGTCGCTTTCGTTCATGCGCCGCGATCCAGGCACGCCCAACGGACTGACCGAGTTCCTGGTCGTCGAGGCGGTAGAGCGCCTGCGCGAGCGCGGCGTGGATGAGATTTCGCTGAACTTCGCTGCCTTCGCCAAGTGGATCCACAGCCCCGAGAAGCGCCATGAGCGGGCGCTGGGCAAGCTGATCGCGCTCGGCAACCGGTTTTTCCAGATCGAGAGCCTGTACCGCTTCAATGCCAAGTTCTTCCCACGCTGGGAGCCGCGCTACCTGGTCTACGAAGGCACCTTCGGGCTGCCGCGGGCGGGCATCGCGGCAATGTGGGCCGAGGGGCAGCTGTGGAAGCCGGCGCAGCGCCGGGCACGCTGACCTGCGAGGCGCTAGCACGTAGCTCGGTTCTCCACTACCCTCCCGGGTAGTGGTGCGCCGCGAGCGCCGGCGCTGTTTCGAGCAACGCCCGCGTCGCTGCGCCGGTAGCCTCTGCCGCCCGTCGAGCCCCATCTACTCAGCTTGAACAGAGTTAGTCACGAACATGACGAACAGTCGTCCCCCGAGCGCCGCCCCTGGGTCAGAGCTCGCGGTTACCAGGCTCCGAAACCTGGGGAGTACAGATGTCAGTGAACGCCACCGCGACCGCTGAGTCTCCGGTGACCGTCCTGCGCTACCTCGACGTCGTCCTGGTGGTCGTGGCGGCGCCCATCATGCTCCTGATCGGGGTCTCGCCCTCCGGGTACCTGATCGGCGCCGGGGTCTGGATCGCCCTGCGCGCGCTCGGCGTGGCCGTTGAGCATTACGCCGACACGACCGCCGAGGCCAGCCGTCAGATCGGAATCAGGCTGGGCTACATGCTCGGCCGGCTGTTCACGCTGGCCATCGTCGTGATCTTGGTGCGCAAGTCATACGGCCAGGACGCGGGGCTGGCGGCGCTGGCGGTGATCGTCGGCGCATTCACGATCCAACTGGCGGTGTCGGCCGCCGGAGGCCCGAAGGCGCGATGAGCAACACGCGCAAGATCCTGCTGGGCATCGCCGGCTTCTACGTGCTGGGCATCGTGCTGCTGATCATCATCTTCGGGTTCGGGCACAAGAACAACTCGTTCCAGATCCAGAACGAGTTCAAGCTCATCACCTGGCTCGACCTCGGCGTCCTCAGCATCAACCGCGCCGTGCTGTACCTGTTCATCGCGGCGGTTCTGACGGTCGTGACGATGGTCTGGATCGCCCGCCGAATGCACCAGCGCCCGAATCGGGTCCAGACCGCCGTCGAAGTCCTCTACTCGTTGATGCGCGACAACATCACGCGCGGCAACATGCCCGACAAGATGGCCCGGAAGTGGTTTCCGTTCCTGGGCGCCCTGTTTCTGTTCATCTGGTTCTCCAACCTGATCGGCTATCTCCCGCTGCCCACCAACACCGAGGAGACGTTCAACGTCTTCGGCGCGAAGATCCCGTCCTTCGCGCTCTACGCCGCCACCGCCAACATCTCGGTGCCGCTGGTCCTGGCCCTGGTGGTGTTCGTTGCCTTCAACGTCGAAGGAGTCCGAGCACAGGGCGTGATCGGGTACGTCAAGAGCCTGATCCCGGCCGGCGTCCACGGTCCGATGGCGATCTTCATCGGCGGCCTGGAGATCGTCTCCACCTTCATGCGCCTGATCTCGCTGACGATCCGGCTGTTCGCCAACATCCTGGCCGGCCATCTGATCATCCTGTTCATGGCCGGCGGGCTGGCCGTGATCCTCGGCCTGTCGTTCCTGGGGTGGTTCACCATCCCAGTCGGTGTCGCCGTGTACCTGTTCGAGCTCGGGCTGGTGGCGACCCTGCAGGCCTTCATCTTCGCGACGCTTTCGGCCATCTACCTCGGTGGCTCGGTCACTCATCACTAAACAAAGAAGGAGCTGAGCTCAAGTGCTATCCACAATCCTCTCGTTCGCTGCGTCCTCCTCCGGGGTTGGCGCCGGCCTCGGGATCGGGATCGGCGGCGGCCTGGGAGCTGTCGGGGCCGGCGTCGGCATCGGCATCATCTTCGGCAAGGTCATCGAGTCGGTGACGCGCCAGCCGGAGATGCGCGACGAGATCACCAGCATCCAGTGGCTGGGCTTCGCGCTGACCGAGGCCTGCTTCTTCTATGGGCTGGTCGCCGGCCTGATCTCCTACGTGCTCAAGTAGATGCCCGTCACCGCGTCCTCATCCGGTTCGTTCCTGATCACCCCGAATGTCGGGTTGATGATCTGGACGCTGCTGCTGTTCGGGATCTCGATGTTCATCCTGGCCAAGCTGGCCTTCCCGCGGATCACCGAGGCGCTCGATCGTCGCCAGAAGGCGATCGAGGACTCGATCGATGCCGCCGACCGTACGCGCCATGAGGCCGACGAGCTGCTGGCCGAGTACCGCGAGCGCCTCAAGGAGTCCCGCGAGCAGGCCGAGGGCATCATCGATCGCGCCCGCAAGGCCGCCGACGTCCACGAGCGCGAGGCCAAGGAGGAGGCCACGGAGGAGCGCGAGCGCATGCTCGAGCAGACGCGCCGCGACATCGAGTCCGAAACCCGGCGGGCCATCCAAGAGATCCGCAACGAGGTCGCCGATCTCACGGTGATGGCCACCGAGAAGGTGACCCGGAAGTCCCTCGACGACGATGATCAGCGCCGGTTGGTGGAGGACGCGCTCAAGGAGCTCGACTTCAGCGCGCTGGCGGCTGACGGCGGAGGGGGCTCCGAGTAATGGAGGAGATCGCCCAGGTCTACGCCCGGGCGCTGTTCGAGGTAGCCAGCGAGCACGACGAGCTCGATGAGATCCACGACCAGCTGGGACAGTTCGCCGATGCGATGCACGACAACCGTCAGCTGGCGGTGTTCTTCTTCTCGCCCTACTTCTCGAACGAGGAGAAGAAGGACGGGCTGTCCCGGGCGGTACGGGGTGCCGACGAGGCACTGGTCAACTTCCTGCAAGCGCTGATCGAGCGCCACCGGATGCCGGCCATCTTCCGGATTCGGACCGAGTTCGAGTCGCTGTGGCAGGAGGAGCGTCGGCTGCTGCCGGTCCGCGTGACCAGCGCGATCGAGCTCGATCAGTCGCTGGTCGAAAGCCTGGGCGAGCGGATCGGCTCCGAGGTCGATCGCGAGGTCGAGATCTCGAGCGAGGTTGATCCCGAGATCCTGGGCGGAGTCGTGCTGCGAGTCGGAAACGTGATCTTGGACGCCTCGATCAAGAACCGTCTTGAACAACTCAGAAAGCAAGTCGCGCAGGCGTAAAGAGCCGCGCCTGTCAAGGGAGCCATGAGCATGGAGATCAAGCCCGACGAGATCACCTCGATCCTCAAGAGCCGGATCGAAGGACTCGACACTTCGAGCGCAGAGCTGACCGAGGTGGGCACGGTGCTGTCGGTGGCCGACGGCATCTGCCGCATCCACGGCCTGGAGAACTGCATGTCGCTGGAGATGCTCGAGCTGCCGAACGATGTGACCGGCCTGGCCCTGAATCTGGAGTCCGACAACGTCGGCGCGGTGCTGTTCGGCGAGTGGGAGGAGATCTCCGAAGGAGACACCGTGAAGCGGACGGGCCGGCTGCTGGATATCCCGGTCGGCGAGGAGCTCCTGGGCCGGATCGTCGATCCGCTCGGCAATCCGCTGGATGGGAAGGGCGAGATCAACACCACCGAAACCCGGCCGGCCGAGCACAAGGCGCCCGGGGTGGTCCAGCGCCAGCCGGTCGTCGAGCCGATGCTCACCGGGCTGAAGGCGATCGACTCGATGATCCCCATCGGCCGCGGCCAGCGCGAGCTGATCATCGGCGACCGCCAGACCGGCAAGAGCTCGATCGCCATCGACACCATCATCAACAACCAGGACCGCGACCTGATCTGCGTCTACGTCGCGATCGGGCAGCGCAAGTCGACGGTCGTACAGCTGGCCGGCGTGCTCGAGGAGGCCGGCGCGTTGGAGAACACGATCATCGTGATGGCCGCCGCCGACGAGTCGGCGCCGATCAAGTACCTGGCGCCCTACGCCGGTTGCGCGATGGGCGAGTACTTCCTCTACAACGGGAAGGCCGCGCTGACGATTTACGACGATCTGACCAAGCACGCCTACGCCTACCGGCAGATGTCGCTGCTGCTGCGCCGCCCGCCCGGCCGCGAGGCCTACCCGGGCGACGTCTTCTACCTGCACTCGCGGCTGCTGGAGCGGGCTTGCAAGCTCAGCGACGACCTGGGCGGGGGCAGCCTTACCTCCCTGCCGATCATCGAGACCCAGGCCGGCGACGTCTCGGCCTACATCCCCACCAACGTGATCTCGATCACTGACGGCCAGATCTTCCTGGAGCCCAAGCTGTTCTACTCCGGCGTGCGGCCGGCCATCAACGTCGGTATCTCCGTGTCCCGGGTGGGCGGCAACGCCCAGATCACGCCGATGCGCAAGGTCGCCGGAACCCTGAAGCTCGAGCTCTCCCAGTACCGCGACCTGGAGGCGTTCTCCCAGTTCGGTTCCGACCTCGACGCCGAGACAAAGCGGACCCTGGCCCGCGGCGAGCGGCTGGTGGCGACCCTGAACCAGCCTGAGCGCGATCCCATCCCGGTCGAGCGCCAGGTGGTGCAGATCTTCGCCGCCACCAACGGCTACCTGGACCGGATGAATGTCGACCGGGTGGGCAAGTTCCTCGACGAGCTGACCGACTCCGTGGCCGGCTCGGAGCCCGAGCTGCTCAAGTAGATCGCCGGGGGTGACTGGAGCGACGAGACCCAGTCCTCGCTCGATAAGGCGGTCAAGCAGGTCGCCGAGGACTTCGGCTATGACCTCGACGAGGAGGGCCTGCCCCTGGACGACGACGCCGCGCCGCCCGGCCGCTCATCTGACCGCGACCGCGACGGCAGCCGCGACTCGGACTCCGACTCGGACTCCGACTCGGACTCGGATTCAGGCGGCGATGCGGACGCCGAGCGGTCGGAGTCGACCGACAAGGAGACTGAGGCCCAGCCCGCCTAGCCAGGCCGGCGCCCGCCCCACCTCGACCCGATGGCGACCTCCCAGCGCGACATCCGAAACCGCATCAGCGCGGTCAAGAACATCCAGAAGATCACCCGCGCCATGGAGATGGTGGCGGCGGCGCGTCTGCGCCGCGCCGAGCAGCGGATCGAGGTGCTGCGGCCCTACGCCGACGCCATCCGGCGGATGACCCGACAGGCGGCCGAGGCCGCCGGCGACGTGCCGCGCCTGCCGATCCTGATCGAGCACGAGCAGGTCCGCAACGTCGGACTGCTGGTGGTGGCCGGCGACCGCGGGCTGGCCGGCGCGTTTAACTCCAATGCCGTCCGGGCTGGAATCGCCGCCGCGCGTGAGCACGACGGCGAGGGGCACAATTCGATCTTCTTCGCGTCTGGCCGGCGCCCGGCCTCGTCGCTGGTCTTCCGAGGCCAGGAGGTGGCCGACAGCTTCACCGGCTTCACCGACCGCCCCGCCTATTCCGATGCGCGCCGCATCGCCGAGCGCCTGATGGCCGCCTACATCGACGACGAGGTCGATCAGGTCGAGATCTTCTACAACGGCTACATCTCGCCTTTGTCCCAGGTGATCCGGCGCGAGACGCTGCTGCCGTTGCAGCGCGCGACGATCCTCGATGACGATGACGACGAGGATGGCGAAAGCGATGGCCGTCAGCGCGAGTCGGACTCCGGCAAGCACGCGCTGGTCGAATACGAGCCCGGACCCGAGGAGATCCTCACGCGCCTGGTCCCGGACTATGTCGAAATCTCCATCTACAGGGCGCTACTGGAGTCCACCGCCTCCGAGCACGGTGCGCGGATGACCGCGATGCGCAACGCATCGGACAACGCCAGCGGGCTGATCGAGGACTACACCCTCGAGATGAACCGGGCCCGCCAGGCCGAGATCACCCAAGAGATCATGGAAGTCGTCGCCGGCGCCGAGGGGCTCAGCTAGCCCCAGGGCGACGCCAAACCAGGAGAGAACAGATCATGTCTGCCACCACTGAATCAACCACCGAGACCACCGAAACCAAACAGAACACCGGCACGATCGAGGAGATCCAGGGAGTCGTCATCGAGGCCGTGTTCCCCGACAAGCTGCCCGAGATCAACCATGCGATCAAGGTGCGCCGGCCGGAGGCGGCTGCGGCCGAGGAGGACGAGGACATCGCCGCCACCAACGACCCGTTTTTGACCTGCGAGGTCCAGCAGCACCTCGGCGACGACCGCGTGCGGGCCGTGGCCATGGACACCACCGACGGTCTGTCCCGCGGCACCGAGGTGATCGACACCGGCGCCCCGATCACCGTGCCGGTCGGCGACGTCACGCTGGGACGGATCTTCAACCTGCTGGGGGAGCCGATCGACCTGGGCGAGGACCTTCCCGATGACGTCGAGCGCTGGCCGATCCACCGCGCCGCGCCGACGCTGGAGGCGCTCACCCCGACCACCGAGATGTTCGAGACCGGCATCAAGGTGATCGATCTGCTGGCGCCCTACGCGCGCGGCGGCAAGGTCGGCCTGTTCGGTGGCGCCGGGGTGGGCAAGACGGTGATCATCCAGGAGCTGATCCACAACCTGGCCCAGGAGCACGGAGGGCTGTCGGCCTTCTGCGGTGTCGGCGAGCGCTCCCGCGAGGGCAACGACCTGTGGCTGGAGATGAAGGAATCGGGCGTGCTCGACAAGACCATGCTGGTGTTCGGGCAGATGAACGAGCCGCCCGGCGCCCGCATGCGGGTGGCGCTGTCCGGTCTGACCATGGCGGAGTACTTCCGCGATCAGGAAGGCCAGGACGTGCTGCTGTTCATCGACAACATCTTCCGGTTCGTCCAGGCTGGCTCGGAGGTGTCGGCGCTGCTGGGGCGGATGCCCTCGCAGGTCGGCTACCAGCCCACCCTCGACTCGGAGATGGGCCAATTGCAGGAGCGCATCACCTCGACCCGCAAGGGCTCGGTCACCTCGATCCAGGCCATCTACGTGCCGGCTGACGATCTGACTGATCCGGCGCCGGCCTCGGTTTTCGCTCACCTGAACGCAACCACCACGCTGTCGCGGTCGATCTCCGAGAAGGGCATCTACCCGGCCGTCGATCCGCTCGACTCGACCTCCACCATCCTCAAGGCCGACATCCTCGGCGAGGAGCACTTCCGGGTCGCCAACCAGGTCAAGGAGGTCCTGCAGCGCTACAAGGAGCTGCAGGACATCATCGCCATCCTCGGGATCGACGAGCTGTCCGACGAGGACAAGGTCACGGTCAACCGGGCCCGGCGCATGGAGCGCTTCCTCTCCCAGCCGTTCCATGTGGCCGAGCAGTTCACCGGTATCCCCGGCGTGTACGTGCCGATCGCGGAGTCGATCCGGGGCTTTCAGGAGATCCTCGACGGCAAGCACGACGACGTACCCGAGCGCGCCTTCTTCATGAAGGGCGGCATCGATGATGTCGTCAAGGACGCCGGCGGCAAGCCTGACGAGAAAAAGGGCAGGACGACTCCGGCTCTGATGAGGAGAGCGAGGGCGAGGGGCGGGACTCGGACTCGGACTCGGGCTCGGACGAGGAGTAAGCGGCGGTGGCGCACACCAAGTTCAGGGCCGAGGTCCTCACCCCCGACGGCGAGGTGTTCGCCGACGAGGTTGAGATGATCTCGACGCGGACCACGATCGGCTCGATCGGCGTTCTGGCCAACCACCAGCCGATGCTGGCCATGCTCGACCCGACCGAGCTGCGCCTGTATCGCTCGGACTCCGATGTGGTCCGCTTCGCCCAGGCCGAGGGCTATATGCAGGTGGCCGCGGGCGGGGTGCTGGTCCTGGTGGAGGAGGCCAACGAGGCCGATTCACTGGACGCCGGCGAGCTCCGGGATCGCCTGCAGCAGGCCGAGCGCGAGCTCGACCAGGCCGGCGAGGACTCCGAGCGCCGCCGCGTGGCCGAGCGCGACAAGCGGCGCCTGGAGGCGTTTCTCAAGATCGCCGAGGGCGGTTGACGCCGGCGTCGGCTTCGACGCCTAATCTTGGCCTCTCCATGACCGACGAGCGAGTCCTCGCCGAGAAACTGATCGCCTACCACACCTCGAGTCCCGACGATCTCGTCGTGGCCGCAGGATTCGTGAAGGGTTGGCTCGAATCCCGCGATATCGAGGTCGAAGATCACGATCACAACGGGCTGCCAGTGCTGACGGCGGAGGTGGGCGCACGCCACCGCAGTGCCCCGTGCGTGATCCTGCACGGCCACCTCGACGTCGTCCCCGGGCGCCCCGAGCAGTTTGAGCCCCGGCGCGAGGGTGACCGCCTGATCGGCCGCGGCGCCTACGACATGAAGGGCGGACTGGCGGCGATGATGTGCGCGCTCAAGGACGCCGACGGTCAGGACCGGGTGCGCCTGCGGCTGGTGGTGGTTCCCGACGAGGAATCCGAGGAGCTCGAGGAGCGCTCCACCGACGCCGTGGTCGCGCGCGGGCTCGGCGGCGACTTCGCCATCACCGGCGAGCCCACCGACATGCACATCGGGGTCGAGGCCAAGGGCGTGTTGGTGATGCGGATCGTCGTCCACGGGCGCGCTGCCCACAGCTCGACGCCGTGGCTGGGCGACAACGCCATCCTCAAGGCGATCGATGTCTTCCGGGTCATCGAGACGCTGCCGTTCAGCCGCGAGTCGACCGAGATATTCGACCGCCCGTCGATCAACCTGGGGCGGATCAAGGGCGGTGACGCGCTCAACAAGGTCCCCGACCACTGTGAGATGGCGGTCGACGTGCGCTACCTCCCGGGACAGGACCCGGGGGAGATCCTCGCCCAGGTACGGGCCATCCCCGGCATCGACGTGACCCGGACCTTCATCCACCCGCCAGTGACCGTGTCGCGGGCTAACCCGTACGTGCTGGCACTGCGCGAGGCGGTGGCGCGAACCGCGCCCGACCGCGAGACCCTCAGCGTAGGGCGCGACGGTGCCTCCGACGCGGCGTCGTTCATCGAGGCGGGGATCCCGGCGGTCGAGTTCGGGCCGGCCGGCGGCGGCCATCACGGACCCGACGAGTGGGTGTCGCTGAGCTCGCTGGCCCGTTACCGGCGGGCGCTGGGCGACTTTGTGGCCACCCTGCCGGCGTGGCTCGAGCGCTCCGGCCGCGGCGCCGGTTTGACCGCGATCGAGGGCGGCAGCCCGTGAGGCTGATTCCCACCACCCGTGGCGGCGCGCTGTGGCGCTTCTTTCTGGCCGCCGTGATCGTGATCGGGGCCAGTGCCGCCACCACCGCGGTGGCCGGTCTTCTGCAGTTCAAGCAGCTGGCCCAGGACATCTCGGTGGGGATCGCGCTGCCGCACGCCAACACCACGCTGCCCAGCCCCGGCCAGCCGCAGACGATCCTGATCATCGGGTCCGACCACCGGATCGGCGAGCCGTTCAACGCCGCCAACACCGACACGATGCTGCTGGTGCGGCTCGATCCGAACTCTCAGACCATCAACGTCATGTCGATCCCGCGTGACCTCGAGGTCCAGATCCCGGGCTTCGGCACCGCCAAGATCAACAGCGCCTACCAGGACGGCGGGCCCAACCTGATGATCAAGACGATCCGCCAGAACGTGTTCCCTGACCTGAAGGTCAACCATATCGTCGACATCAACTTCGGCGGCTTCGAGGACCTGGTCAACGCGATCGGCTGCGTCTACACCGACGTCGACCACCGCTACTACAACAACACCGCGGTCACCAACTACTCCAGCATCGACATCCAGCCGGGCTATCAGAAGCTGTGCGGCGCCGACGCGCTGGCCTTCGTCCGCTTCCGCCACACCGACTCCGACCTGGTCCGCAACGCCCGCCAGCAGGACTTCATTCGTTGGGCCAAGGACCAGTACGGCGCCAGCAACCTGATCGCCAATCGCGACAAGCTGCTGAAGATCTTCGGCGCCCACACCGAGACCGACCACAACCTGCACACCGTCGACGGGCTGATCAACCTGTTCAACCTGGTGGCCTTCTCGGCCGGGCACTCGATCAAGCAGATCAAGTTCCCGGCGATCGAGCAGCCCTGTGGCGCGGCCGCTCCCGGGGGCGCGGTGGTTCCGTGTTACGTGACCGCCAATGCCGGCCCGGAGGCGGCCGTCTTCCGCGCCTTCATGCGGCCGACCAAGACCGCGGTGGCACCCAAGCCGACGCTCAAGAAGTCCGATCACAACAAGCCCAACCACGTCGCCACCGCCGGGCTGACGGCCGATGTCAGCGACGGCAAGGCCCAGGCGGCCGCCGCGTCCAAGGTCCAGATGCCGGTCTACTACCCGCGTCTGATCGTCACCGGCTCGAACTACTGCTCGGGGGCGACCGGCAACTGCCCGCTGGAGATCTCCGGCGCCGGGTCATATCCGCGGGTCTACACGATCCACGACCAGCACAACCACCGCTACCCGGCCTACCGGATGACGCTGGTCATGAACCCAGCGCTGGGCCAGTACTACGGGGTGCAGGGCACCACCTGGCAGAACCCGCCGATCCTCAATAACCCCACCCAGACCCGGGTGGTGGCAGGCAAGAAGCTGATGCTGTACGCCGAGGGCGGCAAGCTGACCAACGTCGCTTGGCGCACCCCGCAGGGGGTGTATTGGATCTCCAACACGCTGACCACCGACATCGGCAACCAGCAGTTGGTGGCAATCGCCGCCTCCCTGAGCCGCGCGGGCTGACGGGCCTGCGTTGACCGGGCCGGAACGCCCGCCGCACCCGCGCTACGCTCCTGCGCTCGATGGCCTCTGAACGCGAACCCATCGCCGTGATCGGCACCGGCTACGTCGGCCTGGTGACTGCCGCCGGCTTTGCCGAGCTCGGCAGCGAGGTGTGGTGCGTCGACGTCGACGTCGACAAGATCGACCGGCTGCGCAGAGGGGAGATCCCCATCTATGAGCCCGGCCTGGCCGAGTCGGTGGCCCGAAACCGGGAGCGGATGCATTTCTCCACCGAGCTGGCCAGCGCTCTCGAGCACGCCCGGCTGCTGTTCGTGGCGGTGGGCACGCCGCCAACCTACTCGGGCGACGCCGATCTGTCGGCGGTCAACGCGGTGGTGGGGTCGATGCCGGCCAGCAACGGCCACGCTCTGGTCATGAAGTCGACCGTGCCGGTGGGCACCGGAACCGCGATCAAGCGGCTGTTCACCGACGCCGGCAAGGGGTTTGCCTACGTCTCCTGCCCTGAGTTTCTCAAGGAGGGCTCGGCCCTGCAGGACTTCCTCGCCCCCGACAGGGTGGTGGTCGGCGACGACGGCAACTGGGCCGGGGACGCCGTGGTCGAGCTCTACGCCCCGCTCGACGCGCCCGTCGTGCGGACCGACATCGCCAGCGCCGAGATGATCAAGCTGGCCGCCAACGCCTTTCTGGCCACGAAGATCTCGTTCATCAACGAGATCGCCAACGTGTGCGAGGAGACCGGGGCCGACGTGCTCGAGGTGGCGCGGGGAATGGGGCTTGATCAGCGCATCGGCAAGCACTTCCTCAGGCCCGGGATTGGATTCGGCGGAAGCTGCTTCGCCCCCGAGGAGACCGTTCTCGTGCGCCACCGCGGCCGGACGACGCTGCTGTCGTTCGAGCGCCTGTGGCGGCGGTTGGCTGCCGACCACGACGAGCTCGAGGACGGCCTCATCGAGCCGTCGAACCTCGAGGTGCTGTCGTGGGTGCCGGGCGGCGAGGAGCCACAGTTTCTGCCGGTGATGTGCCTGACGCGGCGCGATTACGAGGGCGAGCTGGTAAAGGTGCGGACGAAGATGGGACGGGGCGTGCGGACGACGCCCGATCACGGCTGGATCGTGGGCGACGGCAACGGCGGCCAGGCAGCGTTCAAGCTGGCCGGCGATGTGACGACTGACGACTGGGTTCCGTTGCCCCTGGGGGTTTCCGAGCAGTGGCATGGGGCCAAGGTCTCGGCGCTGATGGCGGCGGCCGAGACCGCGCAACTCGCGCCCCATCAGCTGATCGTGCGTCCGAGTGGCGAACGGATCGCTGAGCTGGTGCGCCGGCCCATTGGCCAGCGCCGCGCGGTCTTCGACCGAGCCGCCTCGGTCGCATCGCGGACCGGAGAGGTGATGCGGACCGGCACGTTGCGCTATGACGAGCTGCTGCGGGCGGGAATTCCCCTGGAAGGCTCCACGATCAGCACCACCAAGAGTGGCAATCAGCCGCGCAGCGAGCTGCGCTTGGATGGGTTGTTCTGGCGCGTGGTCGGCCTCTATCTGGCTGAGGGGAACACCTGTGTCGAGGCCACCGGGCGCCATCGGATCCAATGGTCATTTCATCCAACCCGAGAGCAACATCTGGTCGATGAGGTGGCGACCTACTGGCTGGCGCAGAACGTGCGGGCGCGAACCTTTCGTACGCCTACCGCCAGGCGGGTCGAGGTCTCCTCACGTCTGCTGGGAACGTGGTGGACAGAGGTGCTCGGTCTGGGCCGCAACAGCTACGAGCAGCGCCTTCCCGACCTGATCTGGGAGCAGCCGCTAGAAGCACGTTGGGCGCTGCTTTCCGGGCTGTTTGAGGGTGACGGCTCGTGGTCGCTGATCCGCGGCGGCCCCAGCGTGATCATCGAGTTGGGCACGATCAGCGATGAGCTCTCCGACGGCGTGCTGCGACTGCTGGCCAGCGTCGGCATCGTCGCCTCACGGCGCATCGGTACGACCGCGAAGTCGACCAAGGACACCCACTGGATCCGGATCAGCGGCGCCGATCAGGTGGAACGGGCGATTCAGCTCGTCCCGGAACGGGATCGACCCGGTGTGCTGGCGGCGATCGGGCGCCAGACGAAGCGGATCGCTCCCACCGGCTACCGGCGGTTCAGCGACGGTCTGGCCTGGGTCCGCGTCACGTCCACCAGGCGGGAGCCATATAAGGGTCCGGTCTATTCACTGGAGGTCCCCTATGCGCATACCGTCGTCGCATCGAGCGGGCTTGTCACCTCAAACTGCTTTCCGAAAGATGTGTCGGCCCTGAAGCAGCTGGCCGGCAACTCGGGGTATCACTTCCAGCTGTTGACCGCCGTCATCGAGGTGAACGAGCTCCAGAAGCGACGGGTGGTGGGCAAGCTGCAGAAGCACCTGGGGTCGCTGGTGGGCAAGACGATCGCGTTGTTGGGCCTCGCCTTCAAGGCCAACACCGACGACATGCGTGAGGCGTCATCGCTGGTGCTGGCCGCCCGCCTGCAGGCCGACGGCGCCCGGGTGCTGGCCTATGACCCGATTGCCGAGGACGTGGCGCGCGAGCTGATGACCGGCGTCGAGTTCGCTGATTCCGCGGTGGAGGCGCTGCGCGAGGCCGACGCCTGCGTCATCGTCACCGAGTGGCCGGAGTTCGCCGAACTCGACTGGGTGCAGCTGGGCGAGCAGATGCCCGGCCGCCTGGTCGTCGACGGCCGCAACTTCCTGGACCCGGATGCGGTCCGAGCGGCCGGCTTCGCCTATGAGGGAGTCGGGCGCTGAGCGCACCGACGATGCGCCCCTACCACGTCCGGGGCGGGCTGTGCAGGCGCTGATCCTGGCCGGCGGTGAGGGGACGCGGCTGCGTCCGCTGACCTCGACCATGCCCAAACCGGTGGTCCCGCTGGTGGACCGCCCGTTCATCGTCTACATGCTCGAGTGGTTGCGTGATCACGGAGTCGACGAGGCGATCCTGTCCTGCGGCTTCATGGCCGACGGCGTCCGGGCGGTCCTGGGAGACGACGCCGGGATGGGCATCAGACTTCGCTACGTCGAGGAGCCCCGGCCGTTGGGCACCGGCGGCGCGCTGAAGTTCGCCCAGGACCTGCTGCGTGACCGCTTCTTCATGCTCAACGGCGACGTCCTCACCGACATCGACCTGACCGCCCAGCTGCGTCAGCACGAGCAGAGCGGGGCACGCGCCACCCTGGCCCTGATCCCCGTGGAGGATCCCTCGGCCTACGGCCTGGTCCGCCGCGACGCCGAGATGGCGGTGAGCGAGTTTGTCGAGAAGCCCAGCCCGGACGAGATCGACACCAACCTGATCAACGCCGGCGCCTACATCCTCGAGCGCGACGTCCTTGACCAGATGGCCCCGGCGGGAACCCGCATCTCGATCGAGCGCGACGTATTCCCGGCCCTGGTCGGCAACGGTTTGTTCGGATACGAGGCCAGTGGGTACTGGCTCGACATCGGTACGCCCCAGCGCTACCTGCAGGCGACCTTCGACATCCTCGAGGGCGAGGTGGCGCACCGAGGTCGGCCGCCGGCTGGCCGCGGCCGGCGGGGCGCTGCGTGACGGCGGTTGTGAGGGCGCCGAGGCGGCCGGCACCATTCATGCCCCCGCGGTGGTGGGCTCCGGCTGCCGCCTGGCTCCGGGGGCCATCCTCGGCGGCCGGACCGTGCTGGGGCGGGACGTGAGCGTGGCCGCCGGGGCCCACATCGACAGCTCGGTACTGCTCGACCGCTGCCGGGTGGGGGAGGGCAGCCGGATCAGCTCGGCGATCATCGGACCCGGCGTGTCGATCGGGGAGCGCTGCCGGCTGGAGGGCGGTGTGGTGGTGGGGGAGAACGTGAGCATCGGCGCTGGCAACACCCTGGCGGCCGGGATGCGTATCTTCCCCGGGGTGCAACTGCCGCCTGGAGCGATCGCGTTTTGAGCGCCACCGGTGAGCTGACCCGTGCCGCTCTGCTGTCCACCGACCCCACGGGGCAGCTGAACGACGTGCTGGGGCTGCCCGACCATCTGCGCGACGCCCTGTGGCGGGTGGAGTCGGCCAACCTGGAGCCCTACGACACCGCGGGCGGCCTGGTCGTCGCCGGCATGGGCGGCTCGGCCATCGGCGGAGCCCTGGCCCGGGCCGCGCTTGGCGACCGCGCCTCCCGCCCGATCGTGATCGCGCGCGGGTACGCCCTGCCCGCCTGGACGACGCCGGACACGACCGTGCTGTGCGTCAGCTACTCGGGCGAGACCGAGGAGACGCTGGCCGCCTACGACGCTGCCGCGGCCGTGGGCGCGCGGCGGATCGTCTCCACCACCGGCGGCCAGTTGGCCGAGACCGCCCGCGAGGACGGCGTGCCGGTGATCCCGTTGCCGGGAGCGTTCCAGCCCCGGGCCGCCGTCGGCTACTCGCTGGTGGTCGCGCTGGAGGTGGCGGCGCGGTGCGGTGCCGGCGAGTCGCTTCACTCCGAGATCGACGTCGCCGCCGCTCACGCCGAGGGACTGGCGGCGCAGTGGGGCCCGGACGCACCCGACGAGTCCTTGGCCAAACGGCTGGCCCGCGGCCTGCACGGCACCGTGGTGCAGATCGTCGGCGCCGGGCTGACCGTCCCGGTCGCCTACCGCTGGAAGACCCAGCTCAACGAGAACGCCAAGACGCCGGGGTTTGCCAGCGAGCTTCCCGAGATGGCCCACAACGAGATCGTCGGCTGGGAGGGTGCTGAGGAGGTGGGCCGCTTCAGCGCCGTGTTCCTGGACGACTGCGATCTGCACCCGCGGGTGCGCAGCCGGATCGAGCGCAGCCGGGGGCTGGTGGCCGCCGCACGCCGCCTTCACCGAGACCATCGACACGGTGGGGGCCAGCCGGGTGGACCGGCTGGTCTCCCTGGTTCTGTTGGGCGACCTGGTGTCGCTGTACCTGGCCGGACTCAAGGGCGTCGATCCGGCCCCGGTGGCGCCGATCGATCGCCTCAAGGCGGAGCCCGAGAGCGTCTGACGGCGCCGAGAGGCGCCCGCCTTGGGCCCGGTGGCGCCCCGGCCCCGTCCCAAATAACAAGATGCACAAACCTTAACACGTTCGTGGTAGGGTTAAGGTGGATGGAGGCCCTGACCATCAACGAGGCGGCCAGCATCACGGGGTGGTCGCCCCGGATGCTCCGCTACGTCGAGCAGGCCGGGCTCGTGACCCCGGCCCGGTCAGCGTCCGGCTACCGCCTTTACGGAGCCGGCGAGTTGCAGCGTCTGCGCACGCTCAAGGAGCTGCTGGCCCAGTTTGACGTCTCGCTGTCCGATGTCGCCTTCGCGGCGCGGATGGCAGGCGACGCGGCCCTGCAGGAGACGGTCGCCGCCTGGCTGCAGGCCGAGGCGAGCCGGCCCGAGCATGTCGAGGCCGAGGAGTGGCTGCGCTTCGAGCAGGACAAGCACGAGAGATTGCTCGCGGCCGTCGCCTGAGGCGCGCCGCCCCGATCGGCGGGCCTGGAGGCCTCGCCCCAAATTCAAGGAGACAGACGAGACAGCATGAGCACGACCGCCGCCAAGACCGACTTCAAGGTCGCCGACCTTTCCCTTGCCGAGTTCGGGCGCAAGGAGATCCAGCTGGCCGAGCACGAGATGCCCGGGCTGATGGCCACCCGTCGTGAGTTCGCCGACACCCAGCCGCTGAAGGGCGCGCGCATCACGGGCAGCTTGCACATGACGATTCAGACCGCGGTGCTGATCGAGACGCTGGTGGCGCTGGGCGCCGAGGTCCGGTGGGCGAGCTGCAACATCTTCTCGACCCAGGATCACGCCGCTGCGGCGGTGGTGGTCGGGCCCGAGGGCACCGCCGAGGAGCCGCAGGGGGTGCCGGTGTTCGCCTGGAAGGGCGAGACGCTCGAGGAGTACTGGTGGTGCTGTGAGCAGGCGCTGATCTGGCCGGGCGAGGACGGCCCCAACATGATCCTCGACGACGGCGGCGACGCCACCCTGCTGGTCCACCTGGGCACCGAGTACGAGGCCGCCGGCGAGGTCCCCGACCCGGCCGACGGCGGACTCCGACGAGCACGGGTGATCCTGTCGGTTCTGACCCGCTCGCTGCGAGAGGATCCGCAGCGGTTCACGCGGATGTCGGCGTCGATCCAGGGCGTGACCGAGGAGACGACCACCGGCGTGCACCGGCTGTATCAGTTCGCCGAGCAGGGCAAGCTGCTGTTTCCGGCCATCAACGTCAACGACTCGGTGACCAAGTCGAAGTTCGACAACAAGTACGGCTGCCGCCACTCGCTGATCGACGGGATCAACCGCGGCACCGACGTGCTGATCGGCGGCAAGGTGGCGGTGGTTTGCGGCTACGGCGACGTCGGCAAGGGCTGCGCCGAGTCGCTGCGCGGCCAGGGCGCGCGCGTGATCATCACCGAGATCGATCCCGATCTGCGCGCTGCAGGCGGCGATGGACGGCTATCAGGTCGCGCGGCTGGAGGACGTGCTGGGCGAGGCCGACATCTTCGTCACCGCGACCGGCAACAAGGACGTGATCACCGCCGCGCACATGTCGCAGATGAAGCATCAGGCGATCGTCGGCAACATCGGCCACTTCGACAACGAGATCGACATGGCCGGCCTGGGCCGGATCGACGGGATCAAGCGGATCAACATCAAGCCCCAGGTCGACGAGTGGGTGTTCCCCGACGGCCGCACGCTGATCATCCTGTCCGAGGGCCGGCTGCTGAACCTGGGCAACGCCACCGGGCACCCCAGCTTCGTGATGTCCAACTCGTTCACCAACCAGGTGATGGCGCAGATCGAGCTGTTCGGCAACACCGACGACTACGACAAGCGGGTCTACACCCTGTCCAAGAAGCTCGACGAGAAGGTGGCGCGGCTGCACCTGGGCGCGCTCGGGGTGAGACTGACCGAGCTGACCCCGACGCAGGCCGAGTACCTCGGCGTCCCGCTCGAGGGCCCCTACAAGTCCGACCACTACCGCTACTAGTCGCCGACTAGTCGCTACCAGCCGTTACGCCGGCTCGGCTGAGGAGCATGGCGCGAGCGTCGGTCCCGCCGCATGACGTGGCCGACCTCGCGCTGGCCGGCGACGGCCAGCGCCGGATCGACTGGGCCGGCGGCCAGATGCCGGTGCTGGCCCAGATCCGCGAGCGCTTCGGCGCCCAGCGGCCGCTGGACGGGATGCGGGTGGCGGCCTGCCTGCACGTAACCGCCGAGACCGCCAACCTGGTCCGGACCCTGCAGCGCCGGCGGCGCGACGGTGGCGCTGTGCTCGGCCAACCCGCTGTCCACCCAGGACGACGTGGCGGCGGCGCTGGTGCTCGAGGACGGGATCGAGGTGCGGGCTCGGCGCGGCGAGGACCTCGACACCTACGTCGAGCACGTCCTGGCCCTGCTCGACGCGGCGCGGCCCCGAGGTGACGATCGACGACGGCGCCGACCTGCTGGTCACCGCCCACGCCAAGGGCGGCGCGCTGGCTCGAGGGGCTGATCGGCGGCACCGAGGAGACCACCACCGGGCTGGTGCGGCTGCGGCGCCTGGAGGAGGAGGGCAAGCTGCGCTGCCCGGTGCTGGCCGTCAACGAGGCCCGGACCGAGCGGGCGCTGAACGACCGCCACGGCACCGGCCAGTCGGCGCTGGACGGGATCATCCGGGCCAGCAACGTGCTGCTGGCCGGCAACACGCTGGTGGTGATCGGCTACGGCTGGGCCGGCCAGGGCGTCGCCGAGCGCGCCCGCGGAGCCGGCGCGGCGGTGATCGTGTGCGAGGTCGACCCGCTGCGGGCGCTGGAGGCGCGGATGGCCGGCTACGAGGTGATGCCCTCGCTCGAGGCGGCGGCGCGCGGGCGACGTGTTCGTGACCGTCACCGGCTCGCGCCGGGTGCTGCGCGGCGAGCACTTCGAGCGGATGAAGGACGGCGCGCTGCTGGCCAACGCCGGCCACTTCGACGTCGAGCTCGATCTCGATGAGCTGCGCGCGCTGGCCACCGGGCGGCGTGCGCTCGGTGCGGCCCGCTGGTCGAGCGAGTACGTGCTGGCCGACGGCCGCCGGCTGAACCTGCTGGCCCACGGCCGGGTCGTCAACCTGGCCGCCGCCGAGGGCCACCCGGCGGCGGTGATGGACGTGTCGTTCGCGCTGCAGGCGCTGAGCGTGGAGGAGCTGGTGCGCCGCGCGCGGCGAGCTGGCGCCCGGGCGTGCACCCGGTGCCGGCGGCCATCGACCGCGAGGTCGGCCGGCTGAAGCTGGCCGCGCTGGGCGTCCAGATCGACGAGCCCACGGCCGAGCAGGAGCACTACCGGGAGTCCTGGACCTGAGTCGAGCCGGCGCAGCCGCGGTCTCGAGCGCCCGCGATCTGGGGTAGGCTCAGCCGACATGGAGGGCTCAGGCCACAACGGACAGCTGCGCGGCGGGATCGATCTCGGGGGCACCAAGATCGAGGCGATCGTCGTCGACGACGACCAGAAGGTGCTCGGTCAGGCGCGGCAGCCGACCCCCGATCGAGGGCGGACCCGACGACGTCGCCGCGCAGATGGCCGCGGCGATGACCGACGCCGCCAAGGAGGCCGGGGTCGAGACCGTCGGCGCTGGCCGGGGTCGGCGTCGGCTCGCCCGGCGACGTCGACGAGGCCACGGGCACGGTGGCCAACGCCCGCAACCTCCCCGGCTGGACGGCCACCTTCGAGCTCGGCCGACACGCTGTCGGACGCGCTCGGGACCAAGGTCTACGTCGGCAACGACGTCCAGGTGGCCACCGAGGCCGAGTTCAAGCTCGGCGCCGGCAAGCCCTACTCAGTCGCTGCTCGGGGTGTTCTGGGGCACCGGCGTCGGCGGCGGGCTGATCCTGGACGGCAAGCCCTGGCTGGGCCGCGGCGGCGCCGGGGAGATCGGCCACATGGTCGTCAAGCGCAACGGTGCGCCGCTGCCCGTGCGGGCGGCGCGGCTGCATGGAGGCCTACGCCGGCCGGGCGGCGATGGAGGCCAAGGCCCGGCGCGAGGTCGACAAGGGCGTCAAGACCGACCTGTTCAAGCTCATGGAGCAGCGGGGCCGCACCCGGCTGACCAGCTCGATCTGGGGCACGCGCTCGAACAGCGAGGATCGAGCTGGCCACCGAGCTGATCGACCGGGCGGTCGAGGCGCTGGGCGCCGGGATCGCCTCGGCGGTCAACCTGCTCGACGTCGAGGCCGTGATCATCGGCGGCGGGCTCGGGGTCCGCTTCGGCGCAGCCGATGGCCGAGCGGATCTCCACCGAGATGCATCCCCACCTGTTCAACGACGACCGCCCCCCGGCGGTGCGGGTGGCCGGGCTCGGCGATCTCGGCGGCGGGATCGGCGCCGCGCTGCTGGTCTCGCAGGCCAACGGCGACTAGCGGCACGTAGTCGGCGCTCGGACCGGGTCTAGCCTCGGTCGATGGGGTCAGCGTACGGCGACTGCCACGGCCGAGTGTCAGCGCATCCCCGCGCGAGTGCTAACGTCAACTGCGGAAAGCTGCCGGCCGACGAAGCTGCATCAGGCGACCTCGTAGCGCTCGGCGCGCTGGGCCTCGCGCTCGGACTCGGTCAGCATCTGCACGAACAGCACGACGAGCGCGATCCCCATCACGATCGACTGCTCGAGCGCCATCACCAGCCCGGCCATCGACTGATCCTCCGACGGCGACAGGCCCCAGTAGTGGGGATGGTGCTCGTAGAAGGGGTAGAACGACGGCCGGCGCGAAGGCCAGCACGATCCCCAGGATCCCGACCAGCAGCTTGGTCGACGACCATGTAGGCGACCGGGCCCAGCCCGCCGAGCCGCATCCGGCTGCGGATCGGCGACAGCAGGTGCCACCAGTACAGCGTGCCGGCGGTCGACGAAGCAGAGCGTGCTCGAACGCGTGGACGCCGGTGTTGCGCAGCGCCGCGTCGTACATCGCCGGGATGTGCCAGGCCCACATGAAGCCGACGTACAGCAGCACCGCGAACGCCGGGTGGGCGAGGTAGCCGGCGCGGCGCTCGATGCGCGGTCAGCTTGCGCGTCACCGGCCGCAGCAGCACCTTGTTGAGGCCCAGGATCAGGCAGATCGGGACGATGTCCAGCAGCAGCATGTGCTGGACCATGTGCATCACCAGCAGCTGGTCGCCGAGGGCGTCGATGGGCGAGACCAGCGCGACCAGGATCATCAGCAGCCCGGCGGCGAACAGCGCCAGCCGGCCGCAGCCCGGCGGGTGGGCCGACCGGTGGCGCGGCCGCGGCGCCAGGCCAGCACGTAGAGCGCGCCGAGGCGGCCACCCCGACCAGCACCGCGGCTCGAGCGACCAGCTGATCGTGGGGGCGACGCTCGGGTCCAAGCTGGACATTTTGTCGCCTCGACAAACCCGGCGGCGGGATTAACCTCGGCTTCACAGAGTACCCACGCTTCCATCCAGGAGGTCGGCCGATGCGAATCGAGGTCAAGGGCCGCAACCTGCCCGTCTCCGACGACATCAGAGAGCACGTCGACAAGCGCTTTCGCAAGGTCTCCCGGCAGGTCTCGGAGCTCGCCGAGCTCGAGGTGGAGCTGTCCGAGGAGCGCAACCCGGCGATCGCCGACTCGCAGGTCGCCGAGGCGACGCTGCATCTGAAGGGCGTGACGCTGCGAGCCCGCGACGCCTCGCGCGACATGGTGCACTCGATCAACCTGGTCAGCGACGAGCTCGCCGTCCAGGTCAAGCGCCACCGCGACAAGCGCCGCAAGCGCCGCGAGTGCCCGGGCCGCCGCGGCGCAGCTCCGACGGTGCCCGAGCGACGGCCCGGCGGGGACGTCTCGCCGGCGACCTGATCGCACTGATCGGTTCGCGGCGTGCCGCGGACCGCCGGCCGCGCGCTACCCTAGCCCCATGTCCTTCCTGGACCGCGCGCTTCGCATGGGCGAAGCCAAGAAGTTCAAAACCTATGAACAGCGCGTCGCCCGGATCAACGGCTTCGAGGAGGAGCTCGAGCACTACACCGACGCAGGAGCTGCGCGAGGCCGCCGACGAGCTGCGCGAGCGCGCCCGCAACGGCGAGTCGCTCGACGACCTGCTGTACGAGTGCTTCGCGCTGGTCCGCGAGGCCGGCAAGCGCTCGATGGGCATGCGCCACTTCGACGTCCAGCTGATCGGCGGCATGGTCCTGCACGACGGCGCGATCGCCGAGATGAAGACCGGCGAGGGCAAGACGCTGACCGCGACGCTGGCCGTGGTGCTCAACTCGCTGGGCGGGCGCGGCGTCCACCTGGTCACCGTCAACGACTACCTGGCCCGCCGCGACGCGATGTGGATGAAGCCGATCTACGACATGCTCGGCGTGACCGTCGGCGTGCTGCAGAACATGCAGCCCTACGAGGAGAAGCGCGACGCCTACGCCGCCGACGTCACCTACGGCACCAACTCCGAGTTCGGCTTTGACTACCTGCGCGACAACATGGCCAAGGCGCTGGAGGAGAAGGTCCAGCACGGCGGGCGGCCCAAGCCCGAGGAGGGCGAGTCGCCGCTACCACACGTTCGCGATCGTCGACGAGGTCGACAACATCCTGATCGACGAGGCGCGGACGCCGCTGATCATCTCCGGCGCGCCCGAGCAGGCCGCCGACCTGTACGCCAAGTTCGCCCGGCTGGCGCCCAAGATGGTGCCCGGCAAGACGCCCGAGGGCATGGACCCGCGGATGCAAGAAGGAGTTCGTCGCCGACTTCGACTACGAGTTCGAGGAGAAGCACAAGACGGTCGTCGGTGACCGAGCAGGGGGTCGCCAAGGCCGAGCGCTTCCTGCGCATCGACCACCTCTACCGGGCCGAGAACGGCCACCTGGTCAACCACCTGATCCAGTCGCTGAAGGCCGAGTCGCTGTACAAGCGCGACGTCGACTACGCGGTGATCGACGGCGAGGTCAAGATCATCGACGAGTTCACCGGCCGCATCCTCGAGGGCCGGCGCTGGTCCGAGGGCCTGCACCAGGCGGTCGAGGCCAAGGAGGGCGTCCGCGTCCAGGAGGAGAACCAGACGCTGGCCACGATCACGCTGCAGAACTACTTCCGCATGTACGACAAGCTCGCGGGCATGACCGGTACGGCGCTGACCGAGGCGACCGAGTTCATGAAGATCTACGAGCTCCCGGTGGTCCAGATCCCCACCAACGCGCCGATGGTCCGCGACGACCGCAACGATCAGGTCTACAAGACCAAGGACGGCAAGTGGGCGGCGGTGGCCAAGGAGATCGAGACGCGCCACGCACGACCGGCCAGCCGGTGCTGGTGGGCACGATCTCGGTCGAGGTCTCCGAGCTGCTGTCGGCAGCGCTGACGCAAGCAAGGGCATCAAGCACACCGTGCTCAACGCCAAGCCCGAGTTCGCCGAGCGCGAGGGCGAGACCATCGCCGAGGCCGGCGCTCCGGGCGCGGTGACGATCGCCACCAACATGGCCGGCCGCGGCGTCGACATCAAGCTCGGCGGCAACGCCGAGCACCTGGCCCAGCTGGAGGTGGCCAAGCTCGGCCTGCAGCCCGGGCGACCCCGACTACGACGAGCACTACGCCAAGGTGCTGCCGGAGATCGAGCGGCGCGTCGAAGGGCTGCGCGAGCAGGTGCTCGAGGCCGGCGGCCTGTTCATCCTCGGCACCGAGCGCCACGAGTCGCGGCGGATCGACAACCAGCTGCGCGGCCGCTCCGGGCGCCAGGGCGACCCCGGCGAGAGTCCGCTTCTTCCTGTCCGCCCAGGACGACCTGGTGCGCCTGTTCGCCGGCGAGCGGATCTACAAGATCCTCGACCGCCTCGGCACCACCGACGACGAGGGCAACGAGGAGCCGATCGAGGCCGGGATGCTCTCCAAGCAGATCGAGAAGGCGCAGAAGAAGGTCGAGGAGCAGCACTTCCTCATGCGCAAGCACACGCTGGAGTACGACGACGTGCTCAACCAGCAGCGCGAGGTGATCTACACCTACCGCGACGAGGTGCTCGAGGGGCGCGACATGTGCGACGCCGCGCGCGAGGAGATCGTCAACCTGATCGACCGGCTGGTCAACGAGTACACCGCCGGCGACTTCGTCGAGGACTGGGACGTCGAGGGCCTGATGCGGCGGATCGAGGAGATCTTCACCCCGTCAGCGACGAGCTGGCCGCGCATCGACCCCCACGCACGTCGACCGCGAGGATCTGATCGCGTTCGCCTCCAGGAGGAGGCGCTGACGCCAGTACGACGGCGCGAGCAGGAGCTCGGCGAGGAGCTGATGCGCGCGCTCGAGCGCTGCCTGCTGCTGGAGATCATCGACCAGCGCTGGCAGGAGCACCTGTACGACATGGACTACCTGCGCGAGGGCATCCACCTGCGCGGGTTCGCCCAGATCGAGCCGCTGGTGGCCTACAAGAACGAGGCCTTCGAGCTGTTCCGCGACCTGATGAACAGCGTCTGGGACGACTTCGCCCGGCTGATCTTCCACGTCGAGGTGACCCTCGAGGATCGCCAACGGCGCGCCCGCCGCCCCCGCAGCGCACGCCGCCCCAGCCCGACGCGAGCTCGGCCACCGGCGGCGGGCGCGTGAGCTACT
Organism: uncultured Solirubrobacterales bacterium; assembly: GCA_963754375.1. Lineage (GTDB taxonomy): Bacteria > Actinomycetota > Thermoleophilia > Solirubrobacterales > Solirubrobacteraceae > Palsa-465. The sequence continues at coordinate 229,897 of CAVWFX010000024.1, read as the reverse complement.
CGGGCGGGTCCGTCGCCGGCTCGAGCGCGCATGGCGATGGCCGCGGCCGCGCCGGTGGTGCCGAGGCGGCCGCCTACGCGGACGAGCGAGGCGGAGTCCGAGGCGATGCCGCCCGTCGAGCAGCGCCGGGTCGACGAGTCCGAGCAGATCGGCCGCAACGACCCGTGCTGGTGCGGGATCGGGCAAGAAGTTCAAGAAGTGCCACGGCGCCTGAGCGCCGCGGGCTTCGGGCGTCAGCCCTGCTTCTGGTAGCGCACCCGCTGGGGCTCGATCACGAACTTGATCCGGACCTCGCCGGGCTGGCGATACGGGTACTCATCCTGGTCGATGTACTTCTTGGCCAGGCGGTTGATGTGCTCGTCGGCGTCGTCGAGGCTCGCGGTGGCGGTGCCCCGGATCTCGACGTATTCGTAGGGGTTTCCGTCGGCGGGGACGACCACATTGATGTGCGGGTCGCGCTCGAGATTGGTCGGCCAGTGCCGGCCCTCGGCGCTGTTGACGGCAACGGCGCCGTCCTCGAGGCTGACCCAGGCCACGGCGCTGTGGATGGACCCGTCTGGATTGAGGGTCGAGACCACCGCGTGGTTGGGGTTTTCGAGCAGCTTGCGAACTTCGCTGTCCTGTAGGTTGGCCATGGCGGCGGACCTTACCAGCGCCCGTCGGCAGCCGAGTTATCCAGGTTTGACCGCTCGACGGCGGGGAAGATCCTCAGTCGACATGGCCACCGGCACCCGACTGGAGCTGCGCTCCAGCTACGACAACCCTGCGTTCGACGCGGTCCTGACGCCGGACGCGCTGGAGTTCGTGGCCGCGCTCCAGCGCGAGTTCGGCGGGCGCCGTCGTGAGCTGCTCAACGCCCGCGAGCAGCGCCGCGCCCGGCTGCGCGATGGCGGCTCGCTGGACTTCCTGGAGTCGACGGCGTCGATCCGCGAGGGCGACTGGCGGGTCGCCCCGGTCCCCGACGACCTGCAGCAGCGCTGGGTGGAGATCACCGGCCCGACCGAGCGCAAGATGGTCATCAACGCGCTCAACTCGGGCGCCGACGGGTTCATGGCCGACTTCGAGGACGCCAACGCGCCCACCTGGCGCAACATGGTCGAGGGCCACATCAACCTGCGCGACGCGATCGAGCAGACGATCACCTACGACGGCTCCGACGGCCGGCACTACGAGCTGGTGGACGACCCGGCGACGCTGCTGGTGCGCCCGCGCGGCTGGCATCTGCCCGAGCGCCATCTGCTGGTGGATGGCGAGCCGGTGTCCGGCAGCCTGTTCGACTTCGGGCTGTACTTCTTTCACTGCGGGCCGCGGCTGCTGGCCCGTGGCACCGGCCCCTACTTCTACCTGCCCAAGATGGAGTCCCATCTGGAGGCGCGGCTGTGGAACGACGTGTTCGGCTTCGCCCAGGACGCGGTGGGGCTGGAGCGGGGCACGATCAAGGCGACGGTCCTGATCGAGACGCTGCCGGCGGCGTTTGAGATGGACGAGATCCTCTATGAGCTGCGCGACCACTCGGCCGGGCTCAATGCCGGGCGCTGGGACTACATCTTCTCGGCCATCAAGTGCTTCCCGGAGCGGCCCGAGATGGTTCTCCCAGACCGCGGCGACGTGACCATGACGGTGCCGTTCATGCGCGCCTACACCGAGCTGCTGGCCGCCACCTGCCACCGCCGCGGTGCCCACGCGATGGGCGGGATGGCGGCGCTGATCCCGTCGCGCAAGGACGAGGAGGCCAACGAGAAGGCGCTCCAGGGCGTGCGCGAAGACAAGGAGCGCGAGGTCGGGCAGGGCTACGACGGCACCTGGGTCGCCCACCCCGACCTGGTCCCGGTGGCCCGCGAGGTGTTCGAGCAGGGCCTGGACGGCGCGCCCCAACCAGCTCGAGCGCCAGCGCGACGACGTGCACGTCACCGCCGCGCGAGCTGCTCGACCTGCCGTCGACGCCGGGCGAGATCACCGAGGCCGGCCTGCGCACCGACGTCAACGTCGGCTTTCAGTACATCTCCTTCTGGCTGGGCGGCCGCGGCGCGGCGGCGATCAACTCGCTGATGGAGGATGCCGCCACCGCCGAGATCTCACGCTCTCAGATCTGGCAGTGGGTCCACCACGGTGCCCAGCTCCAGGACGGCCGCACCGTCACCCGCGACCTGGTGCGCGCAGATCCTCGACGAGGAGACCGCCAAGATCCGCGAGGAGGTCGGCGAGGAAGTGTGGCAGGCCGGCCGCCCCGACGACACCCGGGAGATCTTCGAGCGCGTGGCGCTTGCCGACGAGCTGGTGGAGTTCTTCACCCTCGCCGCCTACGAGTACCTCGACTAGCCCTTCGCGCTGACGCCGGCCGGGTGTGCGGGCCGGCTGGCAGCGGAAACCCGTCGGATCTGGCGGGAAAGCGCTGCCAGCCGACCGGCGGTCTCACTCTCCCTGGGGGTAGCGATGGGAACGACAGCCAGGACCCGCGCCCCACCCTTCCTGGCCGCAGTTCAACAAACCACGGCCAGGACGAGAGGGGCGAGCTCCCTCGGCGCGACGCGACCCGGCTACGGGACCATCCAGGACAGCACGCCGGTGGACTGCAGCAGCACGATGATCGCCATGATCAGGACCAGCAGGGCGCTCCAGCCGACCACGCGGCGGAAGATGTGCCCCTCCTGGCCGGCCAGGCCGACCGCGGCCGCTCCGATGGCCAGGTTCTGAGGCGAGACCATCTTGGCGATCACCCCGCCGGAGCTGTTGGCGGCGGCCATCAGCGTCGGCGACAGGCCCGGCCTTGCTGGGCGGCGGTGACCTGCAGAGCGCCGAACAGCGAGTTCGTCGACGTGTCAGAGCCGGTGACGGCGGTGCCGAACCAGCCGATCAGCGGCGACAGGAAGGCGAAGAAGCCTCCCGCCCCTGCCGCCCACATGCCGAGCGTGATCGTCTGGCCGCTGAAGTTCATCACGTAGGCGACGGCCAGCACCGCGCATACGGTCACCAGCGCCCACTTGATCTGGTTCAGGGTCTGGCCGTAGACGCGCAACGCCAGCGCGGGCCGCACTCGCAGCACGATCGCGGTGAGGATGCCCGAGAACAGCAGCGCGGTGCCGGCGGCGGTGAACCAGTTGAGCTTGAACAGCTCGCTGGTCGGCGCCTTGCCCGAGGAGCTGAGGATGTGCAGCCCGGGCCAGCTGAACGCGCTGGTGGCCTTGTCCAGCCAGTTCGTGACCGGGTGCAGGCTGACCGCGCCCAGCACGACGATGATGATCAGGTAGGGCGCGAAGGCCAGCAGCAACTCGCGGCCCCGCGGCGGTGGCTCGTCCCCACCGGCAGACGCGCCGCTCGAAGGCGACGTCGGTGGCGCTTCCGCCGGCGATGGCCGGACGGTGGTGAGCGCGGCGTTCCCGGTCAGCGAGCGTGCGCGCCTGACCCGGCGCCCACACGCGCGTGAGCCCGACCAGCGCCGCCGCCGAGACCAGCGAGGCGATGATGTCGGTGAGCTCGGTGGAGATGTAGTTCGACACCGCGAACTGAACCAGCGCGAACGAGAGTCCGGCCACCAGCGCCGCCGGCCACGCCTCGCGCAGACCGCGGCGGCCGTCGACCATGAACACGAGGATGAACGGGACCAGCATGCGCCAAAAACGGCGTCTGGCGGCCGACCATCTGGCTCAGATGGTGGACCGGCAGCCCGGACACCTGAGCCAGCGTGGTGATCGGGATCGCGATGGCGCCGAAGGCGACCGGCGCGGTGTCGGCGACCAGAGCCACGGCGGCGGCACGGATCGGCTGCATCCCCAGACCCACGAGCATGATCCCGCAGATCGCCACCGGGGTGCCGAATCCGGCCAGCGCCTCCAGCAGCGCGCCGAAGCAGAAGGCGATCACCACCACCTGCACGCGCTGATCATCGGACACCGCCGAGAACGCTCGTCGCAGTGCCGCGAAATGCCCCGTGGCCGCGGTCATGTTGTAGATCCACAGAGCGTTGATGACGATCCACATGATCGGCCAGAACCCGAACGCGGCGCCCTCGAGGGCCGAGTCCCCGGCCTGACCGAAGGGCATCCCGTAGACCGCCAGGGCGACGCCGATCGCCACCCCCAGCGTGATCAGAGACGCCCAGTGGGCCTTCATGCGAAACACCCCCAGCAGCAGGAACAACACCAGCAGGGGCAGGATCGCGAAGATCGAAGTGACACCCAGTGAATGAGACACGGGGTCAAGTACCTGCTTATACACGGCAAGCCTCCCTCGGCAGACATCGAGCCGTTTGTACGTACTGGCATACCCCGCGTTCCCGGAACCCAAAAATGACCGGGAGCACCGCTGCTAGGGTAGGGCTGCGATGCCCACTGCCCCCTCAGAGCCGCTTTCCCAGCGCCTGACGGCGATTCGCGAGCAGCTCAAGCTGCTTGCGGACTATCTTTGACCCGGCTGCCCTGAGCGAGCGCGCGACCGCGCTCGAGCAAGAGATGGGAGAGCCGGGCTTCTGGGAGGACCAGGAGCGGGCGGCGCGGGTCGGCGCCGAGCACGCACGGACGAGCCGCAAGCTGGCCGTGTTCCGCGATCTGGAGCGCGATGTCGAGGACCTCGAGCCGCTGGCCGAGCTGGCCGAGGAGGATCCCGAGATCGCATCCGAGCTCGAAGACCAGATCCAGGCGGTCCAGGAGCGCCTGGAGGCTCTCGAGGAGCAGCGGCTGTTCGCGGGCCGCTATGACTCGGGCGACGCTCTGGTCACGGTCAACGCCGGGGCCGGTGGCACCGACGCCCAGGACTGGGCGGAGATGGTGCTGAGGATGGAGATGCGCTGGGCCGAGCGCCGCGGGTTCGACGTGGAGCTGCTGGAGGTGTCGCCCGGCGAGGAGGCCGGGATCAAATCGGCCACGTTCCTGGTCAAAGGCGAGAACGCCTACGGGCTCTACGGCAGCGAGAAGGGCGTGCACCGACTGGTCCGCCTGTCCCCGTTTGACTCGGCCCACCGGCGCCAGACGAGCTTCGCGGGCGTCGAGGTGTCACCGGTGGTCGAGGAGGCCTCCGACGTGGAGATCGACGAGGACGATCTGCAGATCGACACCTACCGTGCCAGCGGCGCCGGCGGCCAGCACGTCAACAAGACCGACTCCGCGGTCCGCATCACCCACAAGCCGACGGGAATCGTGGTCCAGTGCCAGAACGAGCGCTCCCAGTCGTCGAACAAGGCCGAGGCGATGACGATGCTGCGCTCGCGGCTGTTGGAGCTTGAGGAGCGCAAGCGCCGCGAGGAGATCGCCCGCGAGAAGGGCGAGGCCCAGGACGTCAACTTCGGCTCCCAGATTCGCTCCTACGTGTTGCACCCTTACAGCATGGTCAAGGACCACCGCACCGATTACGAGATGGGCGACACCGAGCGCGTCCTCGATGGTGATCTCGACGGCTTCATACGGGCATATCTGGAGAAGGCGGCGAAGTGACCGACCTGGCTCAGCGCCCGGACGGGAGCACCCCGGGCGAGCCTGGCGCTGGCGAGCAGACCACCCCCGACGGCAGCGGGCAGGGACGGCGAGAGCTCCCGACCGCCCCCTACCTGGAGGCGATCGTCTCCTACGGGTTCCGCGGTTCGGTCCGCTTCCACGTGCCCGGGCACAAGGGCGGCCCCGGCGCCGACCCCGGGCTGCGCAGCGCCATCGGCGACCGTGCGCTGGCCCTTGACATCTGCCAGGACATCGAGGGCATCGACCTCGGACCGGCTCCGACCCCGTACGAGCGCGCCGAGCAGCTGGCGGCCACCGCCTACGGTGCCGGGCGAACCTGGTTTCTCACCAACGGGGCCACCCAGGGCAATCACGCACTGTGCCTGGCCCTGGCCAAGCCAGACCAGCACGTGCTGGTGCAACGCAACTCGCATGCCAGCGTTGTCGACGGCCTCGTCCTGAGTGGTGGCCGGGCCAGCTTCGTCGCCCCCGAGTACGACGACGAGCTGGGGATGGCCCACGGGGTGACGCCGGAGGCACTGGAGGCGGCGCTGGCCCGCGGTCCCGACATCCGCAGCGCGTTCATCGTGTCGCCCACCTACTACGGGATGGCCGCCGACGTCGCGGGCTGCGCTGAGGTCGCCCACGCCGCCGGGGTCGCGCTGGTGGTCGACTGCGCCTGGGGCTCTCACTTCGGCTTTCACCCTGACCTGCCGGAGTCGCCGCTTAGCCTCGGCGCCGACGCTGTGCTGGCCTCGACTCACAAGATCGTCGGCAGCCTCACCCAGTCGGCGATGTTGCACCTGGGGCGTGACGGGCTGATCGACGCCGACGAGGTCGCCCGCTGTGTGCGGCTGGTGCGCTCCACCAGCCCAAATTCACTGCTGCTGGCCTCGCTGGACAGCGCCCGGCGCCAGCTGGCGGCCCACGGCGAGGCGCTCCTCGATCGCACCATCGCTGCCGCCGCGCGCACGCGTGAGGCGATCGACGCCATCCCCTCGTGCTCGGTGGTCGACGGCTCCATGGTGGGACGCCCCGGGATCGCGGGCTGGGATCCGCTGCGGATCGTCATCGATGTCCGGGGGACCGGCTGTACCGGCTATGAGATCGCCGCCGAGTTGCGGGCCAGCTACGACATCCACGTGGAACTGGCGACCCACGCGACGCTCGTCCTCGTGCTGGGGCTCGGTCAGCCGGTGGAGGCGCTCGAGCGCTTCGCTCACGACTTCACCGAGACCGTGCGGCGCGTCATCCGGCCCGGCACCGGACAGCGGATCGCGCGGCCGCCGGGATCGCTCCAGCACCACACCGTGGTGCCGATCCGTGAGGCCTTCCTCGGCCGCGGCGAGGCGGTACCGGTCGACGACGCCATCGGCCGGATCTCCTGCGAGTCGATCGCCGGCTACCCGCCGGGAGTGCCGGCGCTGCTGCCGGGCGAGCAGATCACGACCGAGGTGGTCGAGTACCTGCGGGCGCTGACCGCGGCCGGGGCCCGTTTGCACGGGGCTGCCGATCCGTCGTTCGCGACGATTCGGGTGCTGGTCAGCCCCGACGACTGACCCCCGGCGCCGGAACCGCAGGCCGCGCCTCGGCGGGCCCAGTGGGCCCGCCGAGGCGATTACGTCCTACCGTCCTACGGCCTGACCGAGAACACCTGGCCGGTCAGCTCGCCGACGTACAGCGTCGAGCCGCTGGCGCCCAGTCCGACAGTGGGAGCCACGAAGCCCTTGAGCACCGGCTTCAGGGGGCCTCCCGACAGCGGCATCGAGAAGACCTCTCCGCCGGGGCCCTTGCCGCCGTCGCCCAAAAACGAGGTCATGTAGAGCGTCTTGCCGATGATCGCCATCCCCATGATGTCCTGATGGGGCGCGAAGAACTTGAACGGCTTGGTGAATCCCTTGCACTTGCTCTTGGTGATCCAGTTGCACTGGGGGAAGCCGTAGTTGTCGCCCTTGCGGACCTTCAGCACGAAGTCCGGCGGGTTCTTGGCGCCCTTGTCCTGGCCGAGGGCCGAGACCAAGGGGGAGCGAGAGCCCGGAGCGAACGCCAACTGCCACGGCTGACGGATACCGCTGGCGAACACCTTCAGATCCTTGCCATTGGGCTTGATCGACAGGATGTCGTACACGTACGGCGTCTTTGCCGGGCCGTGATCGTTGTTGTTGGTCAGCCCGACGTCGACGCCCACGTAGAGCCGGCCATCAGGGCCGAAGGCGATGCCGTTGAAGCCGGCGAACTTCTTGGGAGCGGTGTAGATCACCTTCTGCTGGGTGAACGCGGTGCCGTTCCAGCCGCTCCACTTCAAGAGCTTGAACCGCGCGCCGTGCGGCGTGATAAAGCCGCCGCTCACGTAGAGCGCGCCCTGGTGCCAGGCCAGTCCGGCGACGAACTGCGGCGATCCGGGCAGCTTGGTGCCGGTGCCGCCCTTGAGCACGAACACGCCGCCGTTGGGCGGTCCGCTGGATTCGGTACCGCCGTCGCCTTCGAACACGCTCCCGCCGCCGAAGGCGAACGAGGTAGGTGTGCTCAGGCCGCTGGCGACCAGGTTGACCGTCTGGCCACCAGTTGCGGTCGGTGGTGGTGGCCCCGACGGAGCGGCGGCTACGGCGCTCGTGGCGAACACCGCGCCGGTGGTAAGCGAAGCGAGCAGCAGCTTCGTCAAGCGTGAATACATGTGGCTCCCTTTTGTTGCCCGTTTGATCGCGAATCGTTCGCGCGAGCGCGAGATGATAGAGATGGCGCGGCTGCCGGGCCGCACTACGTTCGTATCCTCGCCCACGTGACCGAACCCGCCGCCATTCCGATCGTCGCGCTGGCCCTGGCCGAGGATCTCGGCGACGGCGACGTCACCACGGCGGCCACCGTGCCGGCCCAGGCGCGGGCGCGGGCTCTGATCACCCAGAAGGCCCCTGGGGTGGTGTTCGGGCTCGAGGCGGCCGAGGCGACCTTCCGGGCGCTTGATCCCGGGGTCGAGCTCGAGCGGCGAGTGCAAGAGGGCGTGTGGCGTGACGGGGGCGAGGTGCTGCGGGTCCGAGGGCCTGGCTCGGGCCCTGCTGTCGGGCGAGCGCACGGCGCTGAACTTCCTGCAGCGGCTGTCGGGGGTCGCGACCCTGAGCGCGCGCTACGTGGAGGCGATCGCCGGTACCGGGGCCCGGATCCTCGACACCCGTAAGACCACGCCGGGGATGCGGGCGCTTGGAGAAGGCGGCCGTAGCCGCCGGCGGCGCCACCAACCACCGGGCCGGGCTCTACGACGCCATCCTCATCAAGGAGAACCACGCCGCCATGGCCGGTGGGGTGGGCGCGGCGGTCAGGCGTGCCCGCGAGGCCCGGCCGGACCTCACTCTCGAAGTCGAGTGCCGGACGCTGGCCGAGGTCGACGAGGCGCTGGCCGCCGGTGCTACGTGGATCCTGCTCGACAACATGACCCCGCCTCAGCTGGGCGAGGCGGTGGCCCGCGTGGGGGGCCGCGCCAAGCTCGAGGCGAGCGGCGGCGTGACCCTCGAGACGGTCCGGAATGTCGCAGCCACCGGCGTAGACTTCGTGTCAGTGGGTGCCCTGACCCACAGCGCCCCGGCGCTTGATCTTTCGCTACTGCTTGAGCTGATCTGAAATGAACCTTCCTATGTTGGGCGCCTCCGATGGTCCGCTGATGCTCGAGAACATTCCCGCGCTCCAGAACGAGGTCCGAGCGCTGGCCGCCGAGCGCGGAGCGGTGATCCTGGCCCACAACTACCAGCTGCCCGAGATCCAGGACGTGGCCGACTACGTCGGGGACTCGCTCGGGCTCTCCCAGCGTGCCGCCGCCACCGAAGCCGGCACGATCGTGTTCTGTGGAGTGCACTTCATGGCCGAGACCGCCTCGGTGCTGTGCCCCGACAAGCGCGTCCTGATCCCCGACCTCGACGCCGGTTGCTCGCTGGCTGACTCGATCACCGCCCAGCAGCTACGGGAGTGGAAGACCGCCCATCCAGACGCCGTCGTGGTCATGTACGTCAACACCACCGCCGAGGTCAAGGCCGAGACCGACTACTGCTGCACGTCGGCCAACGCCGTCCAGGTGGTGCGGCGCATCTACGAGGAGCACGGCGACGACACCGAGATCCTGTTCGGGCCCGACATGTTCCTGGGCGCCTACGTGGAGAAGACGCTCGGGCGCCCGATGCACGTGTGGAGCGGCGAGTGCCACGTCCATGCCGGCATCAAGCCCAGCGACATCGCATCGGTGCGCGAGGCCCACCCCGGCGCCGATTTCCTCATCCATCCCGAGTGCGGCTGCTCGACCAGTGTCATGGAGTACGTCGCCGCCGGCGACGTCGACGCCGACGGGGTCCAGATGCTCTCAACCGGCGGCATGCTGAGCTACGCCCGCGCCCACAGCGAGGACGGGGGAGGCACGGCGATCGTCGCCACCGAGACCGGCATGCTGCACCCGCTGCGCCAGGCCGCTCCGGGGGTCGATTTTGTGGCCGCCAACGAGGCCGCCCACTGCCGTTACATGAAGATGATCACCCTGCCCAAGCTCCGCGACTCGTTGCGCGACCTGGTGCACGAGGTCAAGGTGCCGCCCGCGATCTCCGAGCGCGCCCGCGTCCCGATCGAGCGGATGGTCGCGATCTCCTAGGGCTGGTCGGCGTCGGCCGGGCCTGCGGCCCCGTCCGTCCGCCCGTTGCCGGCGTCGGCGGCGCGGTCCTCGTAGATCAGCATCCCGCGCTGCACCACGTTGCGCAGGACGGGCATGGTGGCGCGCTTGCGCTCGAACTCCTTGGGCGTGTAGCAGTGGACGTCAGCGGGATCGCCCATCTCCATCGCATCCCACAGCGAGGTGGCCTGGTAGACGCGCTCCAGCCACGGCATCCCCGCGAAGGCGCTTGAGACCAGGACCACGATGTACTCGGGTCCGCGCTCGCGCTGGGGCGGGGCACCTCGCTAGTCATCGACACGGGCGCCGCCCAGCAGGGCGACCTCGATCGGCCAGCGATCGCCGATTCGGCTGAGATAGCGCTGCAGCTCTCTGACGTTCAGCGCGGTGTCGACCGGCACAGCTCGATTGTGGCCCCGAGGCCGACGCGCGTCAATAACGCGCGATCGCGCCCACCATCTTGCTCTCCAGGGCGAGGGCGACCCAGTTGGGCGGCCCGTCGATCTCGAGCGCGAAGGCGAGCTCGTGGTTGCCGAGGGCGTGGCAGTAGCCGGCGAGGTTGCTGACCCCGTCAAGCGTCCCGGTCTTGGCGATGCACCGGCCCTGGGCGGCGGTCTTGACCCCGATCGTCTGCACCGTCCCCTCCTTGCCGACGGTCGGCAAGGAAGCGGCCAGCTCGCCCCCGACCTCGGTCCGCCACACGTCGCGCAACAGGTCCACCACCTCTAGCGGGGAGGAGCGATCGTTGCGGGAGAGTCCGGAGCCGTCGAGGATGCGGGGATGCAGGTCATAGGTCGAGGCGATCGTGTGCGAGATCACCTGCGCTCCCTGAGAGATGGTGCCGCCCCCGCCGAACAGCACGCCGAGTTGCTTGTCAAACTCGTCGGCGAACAGGTCGTCGGAGGGCACGTCCATCAGCCTGGTCATGACCGACATCGGCGGTGAGCTGACGCTGGCCAGCATTCGGGCCTGGACCGGGGTGACGGCGGTGTGCTTGGACCAGCGGGCCTGGATCCCGCTGCCGGTCATCATTGCGGTCACCTGCTTGACCGTGAACACCGCCGGGGAGAGCTTGTTGGTCGCCGACCCGTGGTCATAGGTCAGCGCGCTCATCTGCCCGCCGTAGTCCGGCGTGTCGGGCGCGTAGTTGGTCATCAGCCCGCCGCGTCTGGTGTCGAACATCGACTCGTCGGCGAACACCCAGCCGGTGACCCGCCGGATGCCCTTGCGGTGCAGCTGGTCGACCAGCTGGTTCGCAGTGGGGCCGTACCCGTGCAGGTAGCTCCGGTTGAACGATGGGTCGCCGAAGGTGGGATCGCCGCCTCCGCGGAGGTACAGGTTCCCGTGCCAGACGCCATGTCTGAGGTGGCCGGTGCCGAGCACGTCGGTGTGCAGGCGGGCGCCCGGACCGAGCACGCGCATCAGGGCCACGGTGGTGTAGAGCTTCTCCACTGAAGCCGGCGGCCGTCCCACATTGGCCCGCACCGCGTACAGCCGGCGGCCGGTGGTCAGGTCCTCGACCAGCCCCCCGGCCTGCAGACCTGCCGGCGCCATCTGCTTGTCGAGGGCATGGTCAAGGGCGACGACGGCCGCCGTCCGGGCCGCCGCCGGCTCGAGACCGGAGCCGGCGACCCCCGCGTCCGCTGCGGTGCTGCCGGGCGCCGACGGCCGCGCGCCATGGCGTGAGGGCACCCGTGCCGCAGGTGAGCCCGGAACCGGGTTCCCCGACGCGAGCTGGACGTCCTTGGTACTCGTGTGGCTCAGGGACCCGAATAGCGCCAGCGTGATCGCCGCCACCACGACCACGAGCCCCACGCCGGCAGCGATCCACCGTTTCAGGCGCTCTCCAGCTCCTCCACCGTGTGCGGGCCGACGCACGCCACCGACAGATCCTCGGCGACCCCGGCGGCGACCTCGCGCACCTCGTCGTAGGTGACCCGGTCAAGCAACGCGATCGTCGTGTCGGGGTCGACGTCATCCGAGCGGTACACGATCAGCTGTTGGGCCGCGTACCGGGCCACGGCGCCCGTGTTCTCGAACGCGATCGTGCGCGCGCCGGCGGCGAACGCCCGCGCCCGCTCGACTTCGGCCGCCGTCGGTCCGTCGTCGCGCAGCTCGGTGACGATCTCCTTCATGCGCTTGAAGGCCTCGATGCACTTGGCCGATTCCAGCCCGGCTGACAACTGGAGGATCGGGACATCGGCGTAAGCATGGGGGAAGGCGCTGACGGAATAGGCCAGGCCGCGCTGCTCGCGGATCTCGTCGAATAGGCGCGACCCCATCGAGCCGCCGAGCAGCGTGGCGTAGATGCCCAGCGCCGCCCGTTCCCGCGGGTCCGAGACTTTGATCGACGGTCGGTAGGACATCCGCAGGTGCGACTGGTTGGAGTCACGCTCGCGAACCAGGATCTGCGGGTGGGGTGGGGGAGCGCTGTCAAACGGCCCCGGGACCGGCTCGGCGGTGAAACGGCCGAACAGCTCGGCGAGGCCGTCCTCGTCGTCGAGCCCGCTCAGGTTGCCGACCAGGAACGCCGGCGCCGGTCGACGGCGACCAGCGGCGGGTGCGGAAGGCGACGATGCCCTCGCGCGTGAAGGTGTCGCGGATGTGCTCGGTGGTTCCCAACACGGGCCGGCCCAGCGGATGGTCGCCGAACACGGCTTCGTCGATCAGGTGCTCCGCCATCACCGACGGTTGGTCGTCGGCGCGGGCGATCTCCTGGACCACGACGCCGCGCTCGCGGTCCATCTCCTCACGGTCGATCCGCGGTCGGGCCACGAAGTCGGTGAGCAGGTCGGCCGCCTCCATGGCGCGGTTGGCGCGGGCGGTGATGTGGAAGGCGACCAGGTCGTGGCTGGTGTAGGCGTTGAGCACCGCGCCGATCGACTCCGCTGCCTCGTTGACGTCGCGGTAGGTGGGGTACTTCTGACCGCCCTTGAACACCAGGTGCTCGAGGAAGTGGGCCATCCCGTTCTCATCCGGGCGCTCGCTGCGGGCACCGGCATCGAAGGCCACCAGCAAGGTCACCGCGCGGGTTCCCTCAACGGCGATCCGGTGCAGGCGCATCCCGTTGGGGATCGTGGAGGTGGAGATCTCTGACATGGCATCAAAAAGTAGCGCCGCGCAGCGTTCCTGGGGGCCACTGCTCGTCTCGGCGCGAGGATTGAGTGCTGCAAATCGCGTTGCAAGAGCCTCTGAGAGGGGACAGGTGGACCACCTGCTCGCTACGCTGCGCGCACTCTATGGCTATCTCCTCAAAACCCCAGCAAAACAGGCGCCGGCGCGGCATCACGGGACGCCCCGCGCATTCCGCTGCGGCCGCTGCGGCGGCCCGGAAGCCGCGCAGCTCGGCGCGCATGATCGACTTCCGCGGCGTCTCCAAGCTGTACGCCGGAGACGTCGGCCTCGACCAGGCCACGTTCGCCATCGACAAGGGCGAATTCGTGTTCGTGGTCGGTTCCACCGGATCCGGGAAGTCGACCGTGATGCGTCTGCTGATCAAGGAGCTAGAGCCGACCAGCGGCGTCATCCGCGTCGCCGGGCACCACCTCGACGAGATCTCGCGCAAGCGGGTCCCCTACTTCCGCCGCAACATCGGCGTGGTGTTCCAGGATTTCAAGCTGCTGCCCAGCCGCACGGTGTACGACAACGTCGCCTACGCCCTGCAGGTCACCGGCCACTCGCGCAAGCAGATGCGGGCCAAGGTCCCCGACATCCTGCGCCTGACCGGGCTGTCGACCAAGCTTCACAACTTCCCCGACCAACTCTCCGGGGGCGAGCAACAGCGGGTCTCGATCGCCCGCGCGTTCGTCAACCACCCGCCGCTGCTGCTGGCCGACGAGCCGACCGGAAACCTTGATCCCGAGACCAGCATCGACATCATGCGCCTGCTGTATCGGATCAACCAGACCGGGACCACGGTGCTGGTCGCCACCCACGATCAGGCGATGGTCGACAAGATGCGCCGCCGGGTGCTGGAGCTGTCACGGGGCCGGATCGTCCGCGACGAGGCGGCCGGTCTGTACACGCGTGACGAGTCAACGCGCGAGCTCGCCCAGCGCCTGCGCGCCCCCGCGACGCGACCGCCCGGCCTGTAGTGGCCCGCGCCGCGACATCCGCGCAGGGAGCCCGCTGAGCGTGCGCCAGATCAGGCCCATCTTCTTCGTGCGCGAGGCGATCAGGGCGACCCGTCGCAGCGCCGCTCCCAGCTTCGCGGCCCTGGCCACGGTGCTGGTCACGATGCTCGTGCTGGGCGTCTTCATCCCCATCGTGCAGGCCACCAACGGGGCCGCCAACAGCGTTCGCAGCCGGGTCGAGGTCGACGTCTACATGAAGACCAACGCCACCGCGGCGCAGGAAGCGCGGGTCCGGCGCGAGCTGCTGGCCATCCCGCACGTCAAGTCGGTGCAGTTCGTGTCCAAGCAGACCGCCTACGACCAGCAGTCACAGGCCGATCCCCAGGCCTACCGCCTGCTGGGGACCAATCCGCTGCCCGACACCTTCCATGTGATCCCCGATAACCCCGCCAACGTGCTGGCCGTGCGTAACTCGCTCACGCCGACCGGCCCGAACGGGAAGCCGACCACCATCGACCCGGCGATCCAGACCGTCTCCAACAAGAAGAACGACACCCGCAAGATCCTCGAGGTCACCAATCTGGTGACGATCACCGCCGCGGCCCTGACCGTGCTGTTGACGATCGCCTCTGTCCTGCTGATCGCCAACACCATCCGCCTGTCGCTGTACGCCCGGCGGCGGGAGGTCGAAGTGATGAAGCTGGTCGGGGCCACCGACTGGTTCATCCGCTGGCCGTTCGTGATCGAGGGCATCGTCGTGGGAGCGGCGGGCGCCGCGATGGCGGTGGTGGTGCTGGGGGTCACCAAGGTGGCTCTGCTCGACCCGCTGGCCAACAACTGGACGCTGATCTCCGCTCCGCAGACGATCCCGTTCGGCGCGCTGATCGCGCGTGCTGCTGGGCGCCGGGGTGATGGTCTCGGCGGTCGGCTCGGGCCTGTCGCTGCGCCGTTATCTGCGTGTTTAGCTGCCGCTTTGATCGGGTCGAGGGGGCGGCCGCGGGCGGCTACCCTCAGGAGACGATGTACGCGCGACGTTCACGCAGTCCCCGCATCGTCGCGCTGGTATGCGTGGCGGTGGTGGCCCTGCTCGTCGGGCCTATGGCTCGGCGGTCACCCGAGCTGGCTGCCCGGCCCGCTGCGCAGCGCGTTCGTGTCCAAGGACTCCAATGACCAGGTCGTCGATGACGTGCTCGGCATGCTCCAGCACGACTACTACCGCAAGCTCGACCGCAACCAGCTCGTCAACACGGGATTGGCGGCGGCGGTGGCGAGCCTCCATGACCCTTACTCGCACTACTTCGACCCGGCCGACTACCACGCATTCCAGGACCAGTCCAACCCGCATCTGAGCGGCGTGGGGATCGACGTCCAGACCGAGCCTCGCGGGCCTGCTGGTCGTCGACGTGTTCGCCGGCTCGCCGGCCGCCAAGGCCGGCCTGCGGCGCGGCGACCTGATCACCAGCGTCGGCTCGACCTCGCTGGCCAACCGCTCGGCCAACTTCTCCGCATCGCTGATCAAGGGCCGGGCCGGGACCCGCGTGACCCTCACGGTGGCCAGAGGCGACCCACAAGCGCACCGTATCGCTCGTGCGCGCCGATATCACGATCCCCGTGGCCAGTGGGCGGATCGTCAACTACCACGGGGTCAAGATCGGGGCCGTGCAGCTGACCAGCTTCACCTCGGGCTCGGGCTCGGAGCTACGCGCCCAGGTCGACAAGGTCCTGCACCAGGGGGCCCAGGCGCTGATCCTCGACCTGCGTGAGAACGGCGGCGGCCTGTTCGAGGAGGCCGTCAACGTGGCCAGCATCTTCATCCCTGACGGCACCATCGTCTCGACCGACGGCCGCAGCCCAGCCCCGCCAGGTCTACCTGGCCAAGGGCGGCGCGATCTCGACCAAGATCCCGATGGTGGTGCTGGTCGACAACGGTACCGCGTCGGCCGCCGAGATCGTCACCGGCGCGCTGCAGGACCGCGGGCCGGGCCAAGGTCGTCGGCACCCACACCTACGGCAAGGGCGTCTTCCAGGAGATCGAGCCGCTGCCCAACGGTGGCGCGCTCGACTTCACCGTGGGCGAGTACTTCACCCCCAACGGCCACAACCTGGGCGGCGGCGGCGTGCGCCGGGGCGCGGGATCAAGCCCAACGTCTACGCCTACACCAGCCCCCGGGCGCGTACGGACACCGCGCTGGTCGTCGCCGAGCGAACCGTCGCCTCCGAGCTGAAGTGAGCGCCGTACGCCGGCGACGCCCGCCCGCCGGCGCGCGTCGCAGTCCTGGCACGGCAGGGCAAGTTCCTAGTCGCCGAGCCGTTCTTCGAGTCCGGGCCCGCGGCTGGTGGTCAGCCGCGACCGCAAGGCCAATGTGGGCGACCTGATCGTGGTTTCGGCCGGGCGCCGGTCAGGGGCGCCGGGGTGCTGCGGCGGGTCACGGTCGCAGCGCCGGCTGGGCCGACCCGACGTGGCCCGCGACGTGATCCGGGCGCTGATGCTCGACCGCGGTCTGCGAGGGCGGCTTTGACCCCGCCGTCGAGCACGAGGCGCGTGACGCCGCGACGCGGCCGCGGCTCCCGATCTCGGCGGGCGCCGCGATCTGCGCGACCTGCCGACGTTCACCATCGACCCGGTCACCGCACGCGACTTCGACGATGCCATCTCGGCGGTGGCCGAGGGCGACGGCTGGCGGGTGTGGGTGCACATCGCCGACGTCGCCGCCTTCGTGACGCCCCGCGCTCGCTGGTCGACCGCGAGGCCTACCGGCGCGCCACCAGCGTCTACGTGCCGGGCGCGGTCGAGCCGATGCTGCCGCGGTCACTGTCCAACGACGTCTGCTCGCTGGTCGCCGGGGCCGACCGGTTGACCGTCACCGTCGAGATGGTGGTGGCTGACGGGCGCGTGCGCAGCGCGTCGATGTACCGCTCGGTGATCCGCTCCGACGTGCGGCTTGACTACGACCAGGTGGACCGGATCTTCTCCGGCGCCGAGCGGGCCTCGGACCCCTGGGGCCAGCCGCTGGCAGCGGCGCGGGCGGCGGCCGACTCGCTGGCCGCCCGGGTGCGAGGCCCGCACGGCGGTGGTGATCGACTCTGCTGAGCCGGAGTTCAGGTTTGACCGCCAGGGCCACGTGGTCGGCGCCGAGATGTCGGTGCAGACCGAGTCGCACCGGCTGATCGAGCGGCTGATGATCGCCGCCAACGAGCAGGTCGCGTCGTTCTTGGACGAGCATCGGATCCCGACCCTGTACCGGGTCCACGAGCGCCCCGACGGTCCCGCCGCCGAGCGGCTGATCGAGCAGCTGGAGTCGCTCGGAGTTCCCACGCCGCCGGTCCCCGGAGGGGCACTGACGCCGCAGCAGGCGGCCGAGGTGGTGGCGGAGGCGTCCTCGTTGGTCGCGCGACTGGGTGGCGCGGTCCGGCCACGGCGCCCGGGCCCTGACCAGCCTGGTGCTGCGGTCGCTGAAGCAGGCGTACTACGACTCGGTCAACCGCGGTCATGCCGGCCTGGCCTCGCCGCGCTATTGCCACTTCACCTCGCCGATCCGGCGCTATCCCGACCTGATCTGCCACCGGGGACTGCTGTCGGCGGTGGCCGGGAGCCGGCACCCGATGCTTCGTGGGTGGCTTCGGCGGGCCCCTGGACCTCGACGCGCGAGCGCCAGGCGATGACGATCGAACGCGATGCCGACGACGTGGCCCGCTGCTTCCTGCTCGAGCGCGAGCTGGTCTGAGGCCGGCGACCGCGAGGCGGTGTTCGAGGGCGAGGTGGTGGGGCTGATCGGCGCCGGCGCCTTCGTGGCCTTCGGCGAGGGACTGCAGTACGAGGGGATGCTGCCGGTGCGGCGGCTGCGGGGCGACTGGTGGGAGCTCAACGAGCAGGGAACGATCCTGGTCGGCACCCGCGGCAGGGCGGCGCCATCCGGCTCGGGGACCCGATGTCGGTGCGGGTCGGACGGATCGACGCGCCGCGGGGTAGGGTGGATCTGCTCCCCGTTGACTCAGCGCGAGGAGTGAAGACCGCTATGGCCAAGGGCAAGAAACGCAAGACAGCCCCCGGCGACGTGGCCAGCAACCGCCAGGCGTCGTACCGCTACAACCTGCTCGAGCGGTTCGAGTGCGGCATCGTGCTGACCGGGACCGAGGTCAAGTCGCTGCGCGAGGGCAAGGCCCAGCTCAAGGACGCCTACGCCGCCATCCGCGACGGCGAGGTGTGGCTGATCGGCGTCTACATCCCGCCCTACGGTCCGGCCGCTCGCGACAACCACGACCCCGAGCGCCCGCGCAAGCTGCTGCTGCACCGCCGCGAGATCGAGCGCCTGGAGTCCCGCATCAACGAGCGGGGCCTGACGCTGATACCGACGCGGATGTACTTCGCGGGGTCGCGCTCCGGGCCAAGGTCGAGATCGCCCTGGCCAAGGGCAAGGACTTGTACGACAAGCGCCAGAGCGATCCGCCGGCGGGAGATGGCCCGCGACGTGCAGCGCGAGCTGCGCGAGGTCGGCCGGTAGAGCCATGTCCGGCCGCCGTGTGTGCGTCCGCAGAACCCCAGGAGGGGTAGTGGTACCGCATGACTATCGGCACATCCATCGTTTTAATCGCCGTGGGCGCGATCATGAAGTGGGCGGTTACCGCGACCGTGAAGGGATTTGACATCCAGACCGCTGGGACCGTCCTGCTGGTGGTCGGCATCCTCGGGCTGGTCCTCTCCCTGATCTACCAGTTCTATTGGGCGCGGCGAAACACCGCCGCCACGGCGGTTCGCGAACCTCGCGAGCGCTACTCGCGGCCAGTGCTCGGACTAGCCCAGCGTGCGGGCCAGGTGGGTGGCGTCCATGCCGATCACCAGCGCCGCGATCAGGGCCAGGTAGACGGCGGCGATGAGCAGCGGTCGCGCGGCCGGACCCTGTAATAGGCGAGCTGCTCGGGGCTGCCCGAGCGCCGCAGCTGCCAGCGCTTGTAGGTCTCCCAGCCGGCGAACACGACGATGATCAGGATGATCGGGTTGGGGAAGATGATGGCCAGCGCGATCATCCCCAGAAAGCCCGAGGAACCAGATCCAGGGGGCCATCGCCGCCATCGCCCGGCCGCCGTCCAGCGGCACCACCGGCAGCAGGTTGAACAGGTTCAGGAAGAAGCCGGTGAAGGCCAGCGCCTGCCAGTAGTCGTGGCCGGTGAGCGTGCCAGATGCACGAGGCAGACCGCGGCACCGACGCTGCCGAGAATGGGCCGGCCAGGCCCACGCGCGCCTCAGCGGCGGCGTTGTCGCCCAGCGACCGGGCGCTGATGACCGCGCCCAGGAAGGGGATGAACATGGGCGCGCAGGCGCGGATGCCCTCGCGCCGCAGCGCGATCACGTGGCCCATCTCGTGGACCAGCAGCAGGACCACGAACCCGGCCGCGAACGCGTAGCCCCAGATGGTGGCGTAGGCGATGACCGACACCACCATCGTGCCCGCCGTGGCCAGCAGCTTGACCTTCGGCGCCAGCAGGATGATCGTCTTGATCTTGGTCAGGAAGGCGATGATCGCCGCGCCGATCGGGGCGATCCGGCGCTTGAAGAACGACTCCCGCCGCTGGCGCTGGGCGAACGGGTCCGGCGTCGCCGGCTCCGGCCGAGCTCAAAGCCGCTGGGCTCGTAGGCTCCGGGCGTCGAGCGCGGGGGCGGGCTCCGGGAGCATGGGAGTACTCGGTTTCATCGCTTTTGAATCTGATTCTAGGCCCGCTGATTCCCCTGGCCGCCGCGTCTTACGTGTTCCTTCGGCGGCCCCGTTCGTCCTATACTCGTAGGGACATAGAAGTACCCCCCGGGGACGACAGGCTTCGACGTGGTCGATTCGCGGGGGTGGTTGCGAGTCGAGGTCCCGGGTGGCCTCGTAAAACCCCCGGGAAAACAATAAGTGCGGACTCACATGAGTTCCGTCTGCCGCACCTCGCTGTCGCCTAGCGATAGCTGAAGCGGTAAGACGTCTCGGCCCCCGCTCGCCTGCGGCGGAGCTGGCCGGGATCAAGCAGCAGGCTAACCCGGTGAGGCCCGCTCCAGCCGATCCGGGGACATCTTTTGGAGCTGGTCCCCCACAACCCCGCCGGCGTGGCGAGTGGGAGATGAGATCAGAGCGCCGGATACGCTCGTAGACATCACCTTTTGCGCGACTGCGGACGCGGGTTCAATTCCCGCCGTCTCCACCTAATTATCACGGTAGCGGTGATACCGTATGCGTGATGGGTGATACGCGCCGCATCGGGAGTGCCGTCTTGTTCCCGACCGATCATCCGCTCGATCCGGGGACGATGATCGGGCGAGCCGTGGATGTCGACCGCATCGCGATGGCGCTCGTTGGCGGCGGCAACGTCGTACTGGCGGGTCCGCGGCGGACCGGTAAGACAACGGTGGCGGACGCTGCGCTGGTCGCCTGCCAAAGCGACGGTGCCTACGTCGCCAAGGTCGATCTTTTCGAGTGTGCCGATGCTGGTGCGCTCGCTCATCTGCTCACGCTCGAGCTGCTCGGCAACCGTCCGCTGCTCCGCCGCGCGATTCGCGATGGGCTCGACGCCGGAAAGAGCGTTCTCGATGCGTTGCGGCCGGCGGCAACGATCCGCGCGCGGCAGGATCTCGGCGAGGACATCGAGTTCACGCTCGATCTCGCTCGAGCCGAGGAGGATGCAGCGAAGGCGCTCGACACTGCGCTGCGGCTTGCACAGAAGCTGGCCGAGCGTGACGAGCGGCGCGTCGTCGTCTTCTTCGACGAGTTCCAGGACATCGGCACCGGCCGCTTTGGCGACGCGGACACGGTCACGCGGAAGATGCGAGCGGTCTTTCAGCGTTCGCCAGGCGTAAGCGTCCTCTTTGCCGGATCGATCGAGCATCTAATGAGGAACCTATTCGCGCCAGGCGAACGAGCGCTCAGTCAGTTCGGCTCGTTTCACGAGCTCACCGCGATCACCTCGGAGGAGTGGGGCGAGGGGATCCGCGAGCGGTTGGCAAGGGATCAGACCTCGATCACGAGCGACGCTCTCTCGCGACTCGTCGAGCTTGGCGAGGCGCACCCGCGAACCACGATGCTGATCGCTCAGCAGGCGCACGCCCAGGCGATCGAGGAGCTGTTCCGCGAGATCGATCATGCAGCCGTGGTAGCGGGGCTCGACCGGGCCATGGCATCCGAGCAACTCCGCTACCAGCAGCTGCTCGAGCGCATTCGAGCGGCCGGGCGCTTCGCAGAGCGGATGGCGATTCGAGTTGCTGCCGACGCCGAGCTGTACCGGAATCTGAAGCCGCAGCAAGCGTCGCGGGCGCTGAATGCGCTTCGCGATATCGGTGTGGTGGAACGAGCCCGCCACGGGCGCTGGTATGTCATCGATCCGCTGCTTCGGCGCTACTTAGCTGGACGACGGGTCGAGCCACTGTCGTTCACTCGCAACGCTTTCGATGTGGTGGAGGTCTCCGATCACGCCAGCGTCAGCATCGAGCCAGGCCGTCGCGACGAGCCGGATGTATCGGGATCGCCCGGCGAGTCGACAACGGGCCGATGAGACGACTGCGCTCGTCGGCCACGACCTCCCGCGCTCGGCTCTACGGGCACCCGGACGAGTAACGTGCGCACGGCCAGCTCCTGATGGCCTTCTCAGCCGACGGCCGCAAGTCGGACGTCGAGATCAACAGCACCTCACCGAGCGGAAGGCGACGACGATGACAACCACTGCGAGAACGACCGAGAGGAACGGAAAGCCGGAGCCCGTGCCGGTCCCGCATTTGTCGGTGGCTGAACGAGTCGCCCGTGGTAAGGCGGCGCGGAAAGAGGTGCCGCGGGCGAGCCATGCGAAGTTCGAGCCGCCTCCGACTCGGGCGGATCCGGTCGCGCTGTTAGAGCGTCAGGCGAAGACGCGCGTGCCGGAGCTGGTGCCGATCCGTTATGGCCGGATGTTGGTCTCGCCGTTCACGTTCTATCGCGGCGCGGCGCTGGTCATGGCCAATGATCTGGCTTCGACGCCGCGGTCGGGACTGACGGTGCAGTGTTGCGGGGATGCACATCTGTCGAACTTCGGAGTGTTCGCCTCGCCGGAGCGGGCGTTGGTGTTCGATGTCAACGATTTCGACGAGACGCTTCCGGGTCCGTGGGAGTGGGATGTCAAGCGGTTGGCTGTGAGCATGCTGATCGCGGCGCGCGATAACGGCTTCCGAGCTAAGGAGCAGGAGCAGATCGTGCTCGACACGGTCGGTCAGTACCGCACCGCGATGGCGCAGTTCGCGGGGATGAAGAGGCTCGAGGTGTGGTACTCGCATCTGGATATCGAGCGTGTGTTGCGAGGAGTTCGGCTCGCAGTTCAAGCCGAAGTTGGTCAAGCGAGCGGACAAGACGCTGGCCAAGGCTCGAACCAAGGACAGCATGACGGCGTTCTCGAAACTGACTGAAGTCGTTGACGGGAAGCCGCGGATCGTTGATCAGTCGCCGCTGATCGTGCCGATGGACCAGCTCGCGCAAGGCGGGGAGCTCGACGAGATAGTCGACTGGCTTCACCAACTGATGCGCGACTATCGGGAGACGCTCGAGTTCGACCGGCGGGTGCTCCTTGAGGAGTTCGAGTTGAGTGACCTCGCGCGCAAGGTGGTCGGGGTCGGGAGTGTCGGCACCCGCGCGTATATCGCGCTGCTGTTCGGCCGTAACGCCCAGGACCCTTTGTTCTTGCAGATGAAGGAGGCGGAGGCGTCGGTGCTGGAGGAGTTCCTGGGCCCCAGCGAGTTCTCAAACCACGGCCAAAGGGTCGTCGTCGGACAGCGATTGATGCAGGCCGTCAGCGACATCTTCCTAGGCTGGCTGCACGTCGACTCCGGGCTTGACGGCAAGCCTCGCGACTTCTACGCCCGGCAGCTGAAGGACTGGAAAGGCTCGGCGGAGATCGAGCAGATGGTCCCGAAGGCCATGGCCGCCTACGGAAAGCTGTGCGGCTGGACGCTCGCCCGCGCGCACGCTCGCAGCGGCGATCGCATCGCGATCGCCGCCTACCTCGGCAACGGCGACAGTTTTGATCGTGCAATCGCCGAGTTCTCCAAGGCGTATACCGAGCAGAACGACCGCGACTACGACGCGCTGGGCAAGGCGGTGAAATCCGGCAGCATCACCGCCGAAACGGGCTTCTGACCTCGCGGCGTGCGCGGGTTTGAGCGTCGGAGGCTGTGAGATTTTCTGATCCCGCCCGAGCTGACCGACCCGGCTTCGCCCCATCGGCGACACAGATCATCGCCTTCCTGAGGAGCATTACGGGGCAGTTCTTCCCGCGGCTCGCGGCGCCCAAAGCGCAGGACTCCTAACCAGTTGACAGACACCGAACCAACTGAGGTCCCGATGAGCGTGACCGAAAGCCTGCCAGCGGACGGCCCGATCGCACGCTACGAGCAGAGCGTGATCGACCGGATCGCCGACTTCAACGATCCCCACCAGGAGTGGCGGCGACTGTTCTCAGAGCTGTTCGGAACGTTCCTGCTCGTCCTGGTCGCGGCCGGCGCCGGCATGATGGGCCACGCGTTCCCGGGGATGATCACCCGCACCGACGCGGTCGTCGCGCCGGCGCTGATGGTGATGGGAGTGATCCTGTTCATGGGCAAGGTCTCCGGCGCCCATCTCAACCCCGCGGTCAGCATCGCGTTCGCGCTGCGCCGCGACTTCCCGTGGCAGCGCGTGCCCGGCTACATCATCGTCCAGCTCGCCGGTGCGGCGCTCGCCGCGTTGTTCCTGCACGCGGTCATCAACGTGTCGGCCACCTATGGCTCGAACTACCCCAGCGCCGCCTACTCGACCGGAGCCGCGATCGCGATGGAGGGCGTCCTCACCCTCGGCTTAGTCAGCGTGATCCTCGGGACCGCGTCGGGCGCGCAGAACGTCGGCCTGTTCGGCGCTCTCGCTGTCGGGGGGTACATCGCGCTAGCCGGACTGTGGGGAAGTCCGATCTCGGGTGCCTCGATGAACCCGGCTCGCACCTTCGGCCCCGACCTCATCTCCGGCAACTTCTCCCACTACCTCGTCTACGTCGTCGGACCGATCGCCGGAGCCGTGGTCGCGGTCGGGATCGCGTTCGTCCTCCGCGGACGAGGCGGGGGTGCGGCCGGATCAGGTGCAGGGCAGGGCGCGTTGTTCACCTCGACCCACGATCCCGGCAATCCCTGAGCGGCCGATCAACCCCGGGCACCGGCGTGCAGCGCTTCGTCTGCCTCGGGTTCGGTCGCGTAGCCGCGGAGGTCGGTGATCTGCCCGTCGTGGACCTCGGCGACCAGGAACCGCTCCGACGGCCCGAGCTCGTCATCACCCACGCGATGCACGCGCGCGAGGACGCGGTCGCCTGCTTCGAGAAACGCGCTGACCGACACCTCTCCGTTGGCGAGCAGGCCGGTGCGCATCCGTTCCAGGGCTTCGTCTCGTCCATGGCAGCGGGGGATCTGGCCGTCCTCGTCGGGGAGGCCCTGCCAGTCGAGCTCGGCTGCCAGCATCGATCCGAGTTCGTCGAACCGTCCCTCCGACGCGGCCGTGAACGCGGCCGTCACGGTTCGCATCGCGGCTCCATTCTGCGTGCTCGGGGTTGCCCGGTCCGCTCCGTCGCTCAGGGCGGTGGGCACGGGTCGCTGGAGTGCTTGGAGCAGCTGTTGCGCTTCGGGTTGGTCGTGGTGCTCGGCCCATCCCGCCGGGGTGGCGTCATAGCCGGTGTCGCGGCTGTTCGGGTCAGCGCCGTGGTCGAGCAGCAGCTGGATCACGGGTAGGTTTCCGCGCATCGCGGCCTCGTGCAGCGGCGCGGTCCGGGACCGCGCGTTGACGTCGAACCCGAGCTCGATCAGCAGCGCGACCGCGTCATAGCTGTCCTGCTCGGCGGCCCGGACCAGCTGGTCGGGGGACCGCTTGATCGCCCGCTCGCGCAGGCCGGCGTCGGTCGCAAGCAGCTGCTGCATGGCATCGCGGTCGCCGGACATCGCCGTCGCGATCAGCTCGTCGACCTGATCGTGCTCCCAGTCCGCGCCCGCGTCCACCAGGATCGCCACGATGTCCATGTGCCCGTTCAGCGCCGCCTCCTGGACCGGTGAGCGTCCCCGGTAGATCGGGTGCTCGATCTCGTCGCCCCGGGGATCGACGCCGCGGGCGAGCAGCCGGCGGACCCGGTCGGTGAGCCCGTGCTTCGCTGCCGCGATCAGCAGATCCTCGAGCATCTTCTGCGGTGAGTCCTGCCGCTCGCCGAAGCGCCGGCGCCACGGCCCGCCGTCGCCGCTGCCGAGCCCGAACTCGAACAGCAGCTCGAGCCACTCCTCGCCCGCGCTCTCGCCCCAGCCCTGGTTGTAGAGCGCCTGCCCATCGTTCGCGTCAGCGCCCGCCTCGAGCAGCAACCGCGCTAGTGCGAGCTCCTGCGGGTGCTTCGGGATCGTGTCGCCGCCACCCAGGGCGCCGGTCAACGCCGTAAACGGCGGGATCAGCCCCTCCCACAGATACCCGGCGTTCGGATCGGCGCCGTGCTCCAGCAGCAGCCGCGCGACCGCCAACGGCGAGCGCCCAGCGCTCAGCGGCAGGCGTGCGTAGGTGAGGTAGAGCAACGGCTCCCACCCGTGTGGACCACCCAATATCGACGCCTGGGACGGGTCGCGGTTCAGCAGCGCGCGGGCAGCGTCGACGTCGCCCGTCGCCGCGATCGTGTGAATGGTCGCCCGCGGTAGCCATTCATATTCCTCGAGCAGGGCGTGCGCGCGCCGGAACCGGTCCGGGTCATCATCGCCGTAGTTCAGGCACGCCAACCGCAGGAACTCGTCGATGACGGCCTGCTCGTCGGTCAGCGGCTCGCCGACCGCCTGCTCGTGTGGCGAGCGGGCGTAGCGTGCGACCAGCTCAAGATGCGCCTTGAGCTTGGGCCAGCTTGAGAACCCAAACTGGCGGGCGATCACGAGCTGCGCATCGGTGCGCGTAAAGCCGTTCAGCTCCGGTGAGCCGGGGTGCGCATGAGGCAGGCGCGGGTGGAACTCGTTGACGACCTCAGCGGCGCCGGCGTCGCCGGCGCGGACCGCGCGCTGGAACGACTTCGCGCCCTTCTTGAGCTGCTCGAGGTTGGCGTTGCCGGGAAGACCGCGAGGTGGCACGAAGGCCTCCTTTCACCAGAGCCCAGAGTCCGCAATCTCAGGCCGGAAAGGAGAACCGATCACAACCACTACCACAACCTGCAGGTGGGCTTTGCCCTTTCCGCGGACCGGCAGCGTCCTGCGAGCATCCCGATCATAACCCGTGTGGTTCAGTGCCTGCTGGGTTGGCTGTCGAGCTCGGCGACCAGCGTGGCGATTGCATCGGCGATCTCGTCGCGGATGGCGCGAACCTTGTCGATGGGTTGGCCGGCTGGGTCGGGGAGGTCCCAGTCGAGGTAGCGCTTGCCGGGGATCAATGGGCATTCGTCGCCGCAGCCCATGGTGATCACGAGGTCGGCCTGCTCGGCGAGCTCGCGGGTGAGCGGCTGCGGGGTACGGTCGGACAGGTCGATGCCGATCTCGTTCATGACCTCGACGACCTCGGGGTGGATGCGATCGGCGGGGGTGGTCCCCGCCGAGAGCGCGCGGTGCTGACGGCCGGCCGCGCGGGTGAACAGCGCTTGGCTCATTTGCGAGCGGCCGGCGTTCTGGCGGCAGACGAACAGAACCGTGCTCATCAGGCTTGCGGGATCACCACCGTCGCGGCTTCGCGAGGGGTGACATGCGGGTAGAGGACGCTGATCGCGGCGACCGCGGCCGCGCCCCCGACTGCTTGGGCCAGGATGAACGTGGGCGCCGAGGCGGGCGCGATCCCGGCGAACGTGTCGGAGAACATACGGCCGATCGTGATCGCGGGGTTGGCGAAGCTGGTCGAGCTGGTGAAGAAGTAGGCGGCGCCGATGTAGGCCCCGACCGCGGCCGGTGCGCTCGCGCTGCGGTGCGTGCGGGCGAGGGCGAAGATGACAAGCATCAGCCCGAGCGTCGCGATCACCTCGGCCAGGAAATGCGCAGGACTGGCACGGTGGTGGGTGGAGATGCTGATCGCCGCCTTGGCGAACATCACGTTGGCGATGACCGCACCGACCACGCACCCTGTGACCTGGGCGGGGAGGTAGGCGAGCGCGTCGCGGCGGGTGATCCCGCCGAAGCGGGCGTCGACGAACGAGACGACCGGGTTGAAGTGCCCGCCCGACACGGGGCCGAACATCAGGATGATCGCGTAGAGCCCCGCGGCGGTCGCGGCGGCGTTCTCCAGCAGCTCGAGCCCGACGTCGTGGGGTGAGAGTTGTTGGGCGGCGATCCCTGAGCCGATCACCACTGCGGCCAGGAACGCCGAGCCGAGCAGCTCGGCGAGCAGGCGTCGGGCGAGCGGGGGTGCTCCGGTCACAACCCGGCAGTGTAAAGATTGACAATCATCACTTCAATCGGTATCTGTATATCGATGGCTGTCGATCTGGAGCTTGCCCCGAAGACCAAGCGCGCCCCGGGCGCCCCGTGCTGCGAGCCGGTGGTCTATCCCGACGTTGACCGCGACGTGGCGGTCCGGATGGCCGCGGTCGCCAAGGCGCTCGGCGACCCGGTCCGCATCCAGCTGGTGGATGTGTTGCGCAAGCACGCCGGGAAGGTGTGCGTGTGCGAGCTGGTGCCGTTGTTCGAGCTATCGCAGCCGACGATCTCCCACCACCTCAAGGTGCTTCGCGAGGCCGGCATCGTCGGATCCGAGCGTCAGGGCCTGTGGGCCTATTACTTCGTGATCCCCGACGCGCTCAAGGAGCTCTCCGGATGGCTGACGTGACCAACCAGTGCTGCACCCCGGCCGCGCAGCAGACGTGCTGCCCGCCCTCGGAGAAGTCATCTTGCTGCGACGAGAGACATGGCGAGGGCTGTGGGTGTGCCGCCGGCGCCACCCCACCGTCGACCGGCTCCGCCGCGACGGTCGAGCGGGTCCGCGAAGCCGTGCGCGAGAAGTACGCCACTGCGGCCGTGGCCGCCGCGGGCCGACGCGGGCTGCTGCAGCCCGGCCGACGAGACCGGCGTGTTCGGCCCCTCCCTGTATGCCGAGAGCGGTGAGGACAACGCACCTGACGGTGCGGTGAACGCGTCGCTGGGATGCGGGGTGCCGACGGCCGTCGCTGATCTGCACGAGGGCGAGGTCGTCCTGGATCTCGGGTCGGGCGCTGGCGCTGACGTGCTGATCTCAGCACGGCGGGTCGGTCCGACTGGGCGGGCGATCGGGATTGACATGACCGACGAGATGCTCGCCCTCGCCCGCCGCAACGCCACCGACGCCGGCGTGGGCAACGCCGAGTTTCACAAGGGCTATCTCGAGGAGCTCCCGCTACCGGACGCGAGCGTCGACGTGGTGATCTCCAACTGCGTGATCAACCTCTCGGGCGACAAGTTCAAGGTGCTCGCCGAGGCCGGCCAGAGTGCTGCGCCCCGGCGGACGCTTCGCCGTCTCCGACGTGATCGCAGACCCCGACATGGACGAGCAGACCAAGGCCGACATGCAGGCCTGGACCGGGTGCATCGCCGGCGCGCTGACCGAGCAGGAGTTCGCCGACGCGCTCGCCGCCGCCGGCCTCGAAGCTCCGGAGTTCCGCGAGACACATCGCGTGCACGAGCACGCCGCCGCGGCGATCATCCGCGCCCGCAAGCCGCTGCACGCAGCTGGCCCGTAGGTCCCCCTCGGGGCAAGCTGCCCCAAGCTCACGTGCCGGCGACACCAAGCCGCCTCAGGCTCGTCTCCCAGCGAGAGGGGGGCCGTTGCGGTCTCGTCACACGCCACCGCAGTTTCGCCAGGTTTCGGGCTCGTGTCGGGGACGTGGTGCATCTAGCTCGCGTATATGACGACTCAGACGACCCCGGATCCCGGACGTGTCGCGATCTACTTACCCATCCGGTAAGCCAGACGACGCACGTCGCGCCACGGCGAAACTGCCCACGGCGGGAAGGATGCTGCCCGAGGATCGTCTGTCAGGTGAGGGGATCGTGTAGGCGCCCGACAGGAAGGTCTCAAGGAGTCATGCCCAAGGTTCGGTGGACAAGAGTCGTCGTACTCGATGGTCGCGCTCGGCGTGGCGCTGGTGGTCAGCGCTTGCGGCGGTGGGTCGTCAACCAGCAGCAGCGCCCCCACCACCACGACTCAGGCGGCCGTCATATCGTCGACGACAAGTGCCGCGCCGCCGCCGCGACTGAAGACGCTTTCCCCCCGCGCTGGTTCGCATATCGGCTCCAACGTCACCGTGCGCGTCGCGCTGATCAATCGCACGGCAACCGGTCCCAAGCCGTTTCGTTACGTCCTTGACGGCGTGACCCGGTTTGGGCCGCGCCGGCTCGTCTTCCACGGCGTAAAGCCCGGTCACCATCGTTTGATCGTGACGCTGGTCGACGATCGCTCCGTGCGCAGTCAGACGCCATTCGTGGTCAAGGCACCGCCTGCCCCGCCGCCGCCGGTGGTGACCACGCCCGCCACCTCGACCACGCCGGCGCCGACCACCACCACCGACCCCGCCCTCGCCGACAACCGCGGCCCCGACGCCGCCACCCCCGCCGACCACGTCGACCACGTCGACCACCGCCGCACCCCCGCCGACGACTACGTCCCCGCCGGCCGGTGGAGGGATCCCGCAGGGCGGCGGCGGCGATGGTGACGGTGACAACAGCGGCGGCCCCAGCGACGGCGACGGGAACATCTAGATCTCGTCCGGGTACCGGGCCACGGCCCGGTACCTAGGCCGGCGCGTCCCTCAGGCCAGCCCGGCCTGCTCGATGAGCTTGGCCGCCTCCTGGTCGTTGCCGAGCGCCACCGCGCCCAGGCGAGCCGGCGAGACAGCTGACAGCGGAGTCAGCGCGGGGTTCGGGGCGATCCCCGGCCGCACCGGATACTCGAAGTCACCGCTGCGGGCGAGGATCCGCTGCGCGGTGGCGCTGACCAGGAACTTGACGAACGCGTCGGCGGCCGCACGATGCCTGCTCGTGGCGAGCACGGCGACGCCGGAGATGTTCTCGACCGATCCGACGTTGTGGTCAGGGAAGTAGTAGACGGCGCTGTGGATACCGCCGCTGCCGAGCTCCAGCCGCAGGCGGTACCAGTAGTAGTGGTTGATGACCCCCGTCGCCACCTCGCCGCGGTTGACGGCGGCCACCACCGCCTCGTCGGTGGTGAAGATCTGGGCGTTGTGCTTCAGACCTGCCAGCCAGTGCTCGGCGGCTCCGATCCCATAGGTCGCGATCACCGCGCCCACCAGTGGCGGAAAGTCCGAGTCGGTGGGTGCGATCGCCACCTTGCCGCTTCCACTCAGGCTGGGCGAGGTCCAGGATGGAGCGCGGCAGGCTCGCCTTGGCCAATCCGGGCCGGGTCGTAGGCGAGCCCGCTTATGCGCAGCGCCACCGGCGCCCAATCGCCGCTCGGCGGCTCGTCGCGGCGCGGCACTTGACTCAATATCGACGCGGGGAGTGCAGCCAGCAACCCGTGCTGGTCGAGCGTCACCAGCTCCGGTGAATTCTCGGTCAGGTAGACATCGGCCGGTGAGGAGCGGCCCTCCTGGAGAAGCTGATCGGCGAGCACGATCCCGTCGTTGGTCCGTGTTTGCACCGAGATCCCGGTCTGCTTCTCGAACGCGGCCACCAGCTCGTCGGTGAGTTGAGGATGCTGACCGTTGTAGAGCGTGATCGACCGCGAGCTCGCACCGGGGTCGCTGCTGCCACAGCCCACCACGAGCACGGTCAGGGCCAGGGCGGCAGCGACCTGCAGGCGGCGCCGCGTCATGGGCGGCTGGGCGAAAGCGATAGGGCCGGCGGATGGACGGCGGGGTAGGTGAACGCCGAACCGACCACCGAGACCTCCACCCGCTCGCCGACGCCTGGGAGTTCGTGGTCGAAGGTCCGCGCCTCGATGCAAATCGCCGCCGGCCCCAGCGCCAGTCTGACGACCGTGTCCGGGCCGTAGCAGCTGTGGCCGAGCACGCGCGCGGCCACGCCCTGGCCTCCCGTTCCGTTAGCGGAGTCGCCGGCTCCAGTAAGCCGGATCTGCTCTGGTCTGATCATGACCTGTACCGCCCCGCTGCGCTCACCACCGTGCAGCTTCAGTTCGCCCAACGCGCAGCTGACCAGCCCGCCGTGCGCCTGGCCTTCGAGCACCACGGCCTCACCGACGAAGCGCGCGACCCCGAGGTCGGCCGGGGACCGGTAGAGCACCTCCGGTGGCGCTGTCTGCACCACGCGTCCCTGCCGCAGGACCGCCACCTCCCGTCCCATCGACAACGCCTCGGCCTGGTCGTGCGTGACCATCACGGCCGTGCTCCCCTCGTCGCCGAGCGCCCGCAGGACCGCCTCTCGAGTCTCGACGCGCAGCGACGCGTCGAGGCCCGAGAAGGGCTCGTCGAGCAGCACCAGCGCCGGCCTTGGCGCCAGCGCCCGCGCGAGTGCGACCCGGCGTTGCTCGCCGCCGGACAGCTCGTGAGGGTGACGAGCCAGGTAGTCGCGGCCGAGCCCAACCAGCTCGAGCACCTCGACGACGCGGTCCGAGCGCCGGCGCTCCGCGCGCGGCAGGCCGAAGCCGACGTTCTCGTCGACGCGTAGGTGGGGGAACAGAGCGCCCTCCTGGGCGACGTAGCCGATCCCGCGCTTGTCGGGCGCGACCGGCCGCGAGCCGGCTGCGACGACTACTTGTCCTCCCACCGAGATCGTCCCAGCGTCGAGCGCGATGAAGCCGACGATGAGTCGCAGCAGGGTCGTCTTGCCGCTGCCCGAGGCACCGAGGATGGCGGTCAGCGTTCCGGCCGGGACATAGAGGTCGACGTCGTCCAGCACCTCGCGAGCTCCGAACGACTTGCCGACGCTGCGGCAGCTGAGGTCGGCCATGGCTATGCGCTCGCCAGTGCCCGGACACGGCCGAAGCGGTTCATCAGGACCAGGGTCGCGACCAGGCACAGCCCCACCAGCATGGCGGCGAACGGTGCCGCGGCCGCAAACGCCACCGTCGAGCTGTTGGCTTGAAACTCGGTGCCGAGCGTATAAGCGTTGGGTGGCAGTAGTACCTGGGCGGTCGAGAGGTCACCCAACACGAATGCGAACACCAGCACGCCGGCCGCCGCCAGCCCCGGCCGGGCCAGCGGCAGCGTGATCCGCCACAGAGCCCGGGCCGGGCCCGCGCCCAGGGAGCGGGCGCAATCCACCAGCGACGGCTCGATCTGCCCCATCGTGATCCGCATCGCGACGACGGCGAACGGCACGAACAGAATCGCGTCCGCCAGCGTCAGCAAGGCGAAGCTCCCGTAGAGGACATGGACGTAGCGGCTGGCGGCGTAGGCGAGCGCGATCGCCGCGACGAGATCCGGCAGCGCAAACGACAGATACGTGGCGCGCTCGAGGACGGTGACCAGCGGCCCGCGGTGACGCGCCGCCAGCATCGCCACCGGAAGGGCCAACGCGACGGCCACGACCGCCGAGGCGGCGCCGATCGCCACCGAGGTGAGCGTCGCCACGCCCAGCCGATCCACGCTCGCAGCGGCGGTAGACAGAGCGGCCCGGCTGCCCTCGGTGAACCAATGGATCAGCTCGCCCACCGGGATGCCGAGGCCCACCGCGGCGATGAGGGCGAACGCGGCGAGCACCGACGGCGTCCACCTACCGAGCGGATAGCGCACGATGGCACGCCGAGCGCCGTGGCTCACCCGCGCATACCTGGCCGTGCCCTCCAGCCGGGACACCCCGACCAGGACGACGACGCACACCAGGATCGACAGCAGCGACAGAGCGGCCGCGCCCGACGCGCTGAAGCTCAGCTGGTACTGCGCGTAGACATTGACGCTGAAGGTCTGGTACTTCAGCGCCACGAATGCATCGAACTCGACCAGCGTGTCGAGCAGGACCAACAGCAGACCACCGACCAACGCCGGACGCAGCTGCGGCAGCACGACACGCATGAACGTCTGGCGTGCATTGCAGCCGAGGGCACGCGCGCTCTCCTCCAGAGCCGGATCCATGTTGCGCAGCGCCGCGGCCACCAGCAGGAAGACGATCGGGTAGTAAGCGAACGAGATGATCCCGGCCGCTCCCAGGTAGCCGTCCAAGGCGGGGCTCAGTGCCGACCACGCGTAGCTGGTGACAAACAGCGGCATCGTCAACGGCGCGACCACGAGCAGCGTCCACAGGCCGGAAAACGGCAGTCGCGTGCGCTCCACGAACCACGCGGTGAACAGACCCAGCACGCCGGAGGCGGGCACTGCCACGGCCGTCACCAGCCCGGTGTGCAGGAGCAATGTCGTGGCCGAGGTGGCCTTGATCGCGTCAAAGGCGGCGGCGGGCCCACCCTGGAGCGCCTGGACCAGCGTCACCGCGACGGGCGCAACCACGATGACCACCGAACCGATGGCGATGGCCGTCAGACGCGGCGGGAGCCCACCGATGAGCCTGCGAGGCGCACGACGGGCTCGACTCGCCGCGCGGTACCGGGTGGGGATGGCCGTGGGAGTCGACATTGCGAGTGCGTCGTCACGACTACAGACGCCCCGCCACGGCAAAGCTTCCGAGTCGACCACGCCTTCGAGGCGCTGGGCCGGTCGCGACCGGTCGAGATGATCGGTCGCGGGGGGCAGGCGCTGCTGGTCGGGATGGCGCCGCCCGACGCCCGGGTCGGGATCGACGCGCTCACCACCACGCTTGAGGAGCGCGCGGTGCGCGGATCCTGGTATGGCTCGTGCGTGCCGCTGCGCGACCTGCCGCTGCTGGTTGACCTCTACCGCGACGGGCGCCTGCGGCTCGATCCGCTGATCACGCAGATCGGGCTTGACGATGTCAACGACGCCTTCGCCCGCATGGAAGCCGGCGAGACCGCCCGCAGCGTCATCGTCTACTGAAGCGAGCCAGGATCTGTTTGAGGCGGCGCGCCTCGTTGGTGGGGGTCTCGGTGATGCGTTCCCAGGTGATGCGTACGGTGGGACGGCCGGTGGCGAGCTGGTCGGCGTCGCGGTCGGGGAAGCGGATGTCAGCTTCGTGGCCGTTGGTGTCTTCGAGCTCTGAGCGGGTGGGCTGGTAGGCGTTGAACGCTTCGGTTAGGGGTGCGTGGCCGGGGTGGGTGGGGTTTCGGTCCAGGATGTCGTGGAGGGCTTGGGGTTTGAGGTGGCCTGAGCGGCGGGCGTCAGCGAACGCGCGGCGGAGTGGCGGTGAGGCGGGCGCTCGGGCGGGCGGTGACCCTGATCCCGAGCTCGGTGCGGACGTCTTTTTTGGCTAGGGAAGGGACTCGGTGCGTGACGATCCCGGGATGCTTGCGGCAGGTGGGGCTGCTGACGTGCACCGGGAAGCGCCAGTGCTTGTCAAACCCCCATAGCGTGAACGCCGACTGGTGCGACAGCGCCGCCTGGGGCCCGCAGGCGAGGACCGCCGCGCAGGCCCGCTCCAGGGCGGTCCGGGCCGGGCGCCCGACGGCGTAGACGCCTCGATACTCGCGGTGCAGACGCCCTGTACGCGCTCGGTAGGCGATGGCAGCGCGCCCGAGTCCCAGCCGGATCAGCTGTGCGTGCGTGATGTTGGCCTGCTGGCGGCGCGCGACCTCGGCGATCCGCCGGTCAAGCTCGTCCACGGACCGGGCCTATCTGGGTTAGTTGCCGATATGGCATCTAACCCAGAGAGGCTCCCACCCGGACCCTCCCTCGATGCCGCCTTTCCCCCGAACCGGCACAAACTTTTGACACGCACACCACCCCGTTCGCTACGGAGCCTCCCACCCGGCCGTCTGGACTTCTGGCGCCGGTGAGGCTTACGCCGGCGCGCTTTCGGCGGTGAGCGAGAAGACACGGTCACAGACGGCCATGACCTCGGCGTCGCCGGAGGCGACGATGACCACGGCGCCGCGCCGGGCATGCGAAACGAGTTCGTCGAGGACGACCTCACGCCAGTGGGCGTCCAGCGCGGATGTCGGTTCGTCGCGGGACGCGACGCGCTGGCGCTGCCCGCCGAGAGGGTGCCGACGAGCTGCGCGGTGTGGTCACCGAGGCCGAGCCGCTCCAGGGCCGCGACTGCGCTGCGGGCGACCGCGGGTTTGAGCATGGCGCCGGACTGCAGCGGCAACGCGACCGTCTCCTCGGCGCTGAGCACCGGGACGAGATAGATGTTCTGCAGGATGATCCCGGTGACGACGTCGCGCCAGGCGACCGCGGGGCGGCCATCGATCAACAGTCGGCCGGCGGCCAGTGGGGCCAGGCCGGCAAGCGCGTAGAGCAGGCTCGTCTTGCCCGACGCCGATGGTCCGCTGAGTCCGACGATCTCGCCGGCGCCGGCGTGCACGTTCAGTCCGCGCAGGATGATCTCCTCGCCGCCCAGGACCGACAGGTCCTCGCCGCGCATCTCCCGAATGCTCATGTCTCGCCGTCCCGGTCGGTCGCGTCCTGCGGCGGGCCGGCCGGATTCTCCAGATCGGAATGGAATCCCGCCTCCGGCCGCAGCTGGACGGTGTCCTGCTCGAAGGTCACCGCGAACACGGGTCGATCACGCAGGCGGCGCCAAGTTGGCCATGCAACGATGTTCCCACACGACGAAGCCATCGCCGCTGCCTGGCGCAACGTTTGGCCTGTTCAGGAGTTAATGGCGAGACGGACCCGCCGAGATCGCCCTTGAGCGTCTCGGCCTAGGAGGCGAAGGCCAGCGCCGTGTTCGCCTCCGATGGCCGGTGCCGCCGCCCGGCGCAATTTCGACGCCGATCCGCCACGCTGTAAACCCGTCCCCCGACCACTGTGAGGACCATGAAACGCCGCCTGTCACCTTTACTGCTGCCGCTGCTACTCGTACTGGCCGTTCCGGCCACCGCATCCGCGATGCCGACGTTCGGAGCCGAGGTCGGCATCGAGTTCACCAACCAGACCCGGGGCCTTGAGTCTCCCGCACAGGTGGTCAGCTCGCTCAAGGCTCTCTACAAGGCCGGCGGCCGGGTGGGCAAGGGCGATTCCGATTGGGCGGACACCGAGCCCACCGCGCCCAAGCGCGGGCACCATACCTACAACTGGAACTTTGCCGACCTGGTGGCCACGGAGATGGCGCAGGCTCATCTGCGCTGGGAGCCGAACCTGCAGATGGCCCCGACGTGGGCCCGGGCGCACCGGGCGGACGTACTCCATCTCCAAAGCGGCACGTTCGTGGTTCCGCTGCCGCCGGGGCCGGCCAACTACGGCAACTACGACGCCTATGCGAAGGCGTTCATGCATCGCTATGGCTACCACGGCTCCTTCTGGAAGGCGCACAAATCTCTGCGCTACCTCCCCGTCACCACGGTGGAGATTTGGAATGAGCCCGACAACACGCACAACTGGGGCCCGCAGGTGAACCTCCAGGAGTACTCGCGCATGTATGAGTCGGTGCGAGCAGCGATCCACAGCGTGAACCGGAACAACCGTGTGGTCACCGGTGGCCTGGCCTGGACCCAGAGCTCTCTGCCGCGGCTGCTCAAGGCCTTCAACCGCAAGCCGATTGACGCGGTGGGCTTCCATCCCTACGGGGCCACACCCTCGAAAACGGTCTCGCTGGCGCGGTTCGCGCTGTCGGAGCTGCGCCACTTCGGACGGGGCCGAACCCCGCTGATAGCCAATGAGTTCGGCTGGACCTCGGTCCGCAACACCTGGGGATCGACCAAGCCTTCGCTGGTGAAGGGCTACGTCTACTCAGCTCTGGTCGGCCTGGCCAAGCTGCCGCTGGCGCAGATCATCCCGTTCTCGTGGGCCAGCCCCGCCTGGGGCCTCAGCGACGGCCCGTTCGCCAAGGCAGTGTCCAAGGTCACCAAGCACCGCTGATCCCGTGCTGTAACCACGACGGATTCGAGACGCCCTCCGGACTCCGGGGGGCGTCTCGGTTATCGGATCAGAGCGCGGGAGCCTCGGCCAGTTCGCCGGCGACGGTGAGATCGAGCGGGCGGTGCAGGAGCAGCGCCGCGACCAGGAGCACGGACAGACCTGCCGTGACCATCGCGCCGGTGAGTCCGAGCAGCCCCACGAGGGGCCCGGCGATCAGTGAGCCGGCGACGATGCCGGCGATCGAGGCCGGGAACACCAGCCCGTAGGCGCGCGCCAGCACCGAGTCCTCCAGCAGCCGGGGCAGCGCGGTCTCGGACAGGACCTCGCCGACGATCATGCCGCCGCCGCTGATCAGCGCCAGCGCCAGCGCGCCGATCATGGTCGGCACGACGCCGAGCGCGACCAGCGGGAGCCCGACCAGAGTCATCGCCCAGGCCAGGGTGCGCCGCCAGCGGGCGGCGGCCTCGATCCGAGCGGTGACGATGGCGCCGATCACGCCGCCGACCCCGAAGGCACCGAGCAGCAGGCCGTAACCGCTGCTCCCGGCGCCGACCTTGCGGCCGACCAGCACCAGCGTGACGGTGAGCATGCCGTAGACGGCGCTGCAGACCATGTCGGCCGCGACCAGTCGGATCGCGGTGGGCGCGCCGCGCAGGGCACGAGCCCCGGCACGGATGTCGGCCAGGACTCCGGCGCGGGGTTCATCGGTCGTGTCGGCGGAGGGCTCGAACGCCGGGCCGGGGGCGATGGCGGCGATGGCGGCGGCGGAGGCCAGGAAGGTGAGGGCGTTGAGCGCGATCGCGACACCGGGCGAGGCCGCCAGCAACACCAGGGCACCAAGCGCGGGGCCGACGACGATGGCCGCCTGAC
This sequence comes from uncultured Solirubrobacterales bacterium, assembly GCA_963754375.1. Taxonomy (GTDB): domain Bacteria; phylum Actinomycetota; class Thermoleophilia; order Solirubrobacterales; family Solirubrobacteraceae; genus Palsa-465. Next base: position 192,128 of record CAVWFX010000024.1, on the reverse strand, counting down.
CGATGGTGGCACGGGCCACGCTGGCCCGCTGTAGCTCGGCGTTGGTGACGAACCGGGCGCTGCACGCCGCCACACACGGGGGATAGGCGACGCCGGCGGTGGTGGCGGCGGCGGCGATCACCGGAGCCAGCACGATCGGCATCCCGGCGGCGGCCACGGCGGCGAGCGCGACCATCAACAGCGCGCGCGCCAGGTCGGAGGCGATCATCACGCGCCGGCGGTCGTAACGGTCGGCGAGGACTCCGCCGAGGGGGCCGAGCACCACCATCGGGACGACTCGAGCGGCGGTGGTGATGGCCAGCCAGGTGGGCGGACCCGGTCCGCCCGAACACGATCGCCAGCAGCGCAACGTTGTAGAGCCAGTCGCCGCACGAGGAGACGGACAGGCTGACCAGCAGCAGGCGGAACTGCCGGCCGCCGGGAAGACGGAGATGAGAGGTGAGGTCGGTAGAGAGCATGGCTACAGGATCGGTCTAAGCCCCATGGCCGCACATCGGGCAGCGGCCCAGTCTTGGGTCCTCAGGGGGCTTAAATCCCGGTCCTGGGTACCTCAGAGCCCCGTCCTAGACAGCTGAGGTGCGGTCAGGCGTCGGCGGAGACCCTGACCAGGCCACGTCGGTGCGCGAGGGCGGCCGCCTCCACGCGGGTGCTGACGCCGAGCTTGGCGAGGATGTTGGAGACGTGGACGCTCGCGGTCTTGCGGGAGATGAACAACTGCTCGGCGATCTGGCCGTTGGAGAGCCCGTTGGCCACCAGCAGGAGAACCTCGGCCTCGCGAGCGGTCAGCCCCAGCTGCTGGAACTCGTCAGGCTCGGTGGGCCGATCCGGCGCTGGTGACGCGGCCGCGGCGTCGTCATCACCGACCGGCAGCCGGGCTCGGCGGGTGAGGGCCTCGATCTCGCCAAGCAGCGGGGCCACGCCCATGGCTTGCGCCGACTCGAGAGCCTCGCCGGCCGAGGCGGCTGCCCCCGCCGCGTCGCCGCCGGCAACGAGCACCTCGGCCTGGCGCAGGAGGGCGTAGGTCAGTGGCAGGGCCTCGTTCATCTCCCGGCAGGCGCTCACCGCGGCCGACCATGCCTCGGTCTCGCCCCGGCCCAACAGGCGTGCGTGCTCAGCGCGCACCAGCGCCTGGTGCCCATAGTCGCCGGGGGTGGCCGCCTCGATGTGGTCAGCTTCCCCGCACAGCGCGGCGATACGGCGCTGGGCAGCGTCCGTGGCCTCGCCGACGTCGCGCGCCGCCAGCGCCCGCTCGGCCTCGATGCGAGCGCCCAAAGAGATCAGCGGCCACCGGTAGCGCTGCTCGACGCCGATGTCAGTGCGTGCCAGTGCCTCCTCGAGGATCTCTCGCGCCGCATTCAAATCGCCGCCGGAACGGGCCAGCTCCGCCTCGATCCAGGCCAGCGGCAGGCTGAACTGCGCCGACGAGGAATTGCGCAGGTGCCGGCGCGCCTCGCGCAGATCGTTGCGGCATTGCTCGGCTCGGCCGGAGACGACGTGTACCTCGGCGCGCAGCAGCAGCACGGTTCCGGCAAACACGCCGGGTGCTTCGGCGCCCGGGACGGCGCTCGCCATCGCCTCGGTGAGGCGCCCCAGACGCATCAGGGCCTCAGCCTTGTTGCTACGTACGAACGCGCCCATGGTGCGCCCGATCCCGGCCTGCTCGGCGAGCGCGATCCCGCCATCGGCGGTGTCGAGCACCTCGTTGTAGCGCCCGAGCATGAGCTGCGTATCGGTCAGGACGATCACCGCTCGCGTCGCCAACCATCCCAACCCGGAATGCTCGGCTTCCTCGGCGACGTTCTCCACCATGGTCATGCCGCTCTCGATGTCACCGCCGTAGACCATCCCCGCGCCCAGAGTCAGCTGGATCTCGAGGCGATCCTCGGTGGCGGCGTCGACGCCGCGGGTCGCCTCGAGCGCACGTTCGGCCAGGTCCCGAGCACGCTGCATCTGGTCGACGCGGGCCAGCGCCCGCGCGAACGACCCCAGCACCTGCGCGCTCATGCGGCTGGGCTGTCCGCGCGGGAGCAGCGCCTCAGCCTGCTCGAAGACCCCCAGGCCCTCGTTGTCGCGGCCAAGGTCGACCAAGAGCTCTCCGCGACGGATCAGCAGCGGGGTCCGGCGCTCCATGGTCCCATCCTCGCCGACCTCTGCCAGTGCCTGATCGACCAGGGCCAGGGCGCGATCCACCGCGCCGGCTCGGGCTGATGCGGCGGCCGCGACCTCCAGCAGCTGAGCGTGATCGATCCCAGCTCGCTGCCCGGCATCCGGGACCTGGTTCCAGAGTTCGAGCGCGATCTCGAAGTGGCGTTGGGCTGCGGAGGCCGAGGTGGCGGCGGCCGCGCGTCCGGCCCGGACCGAGGCCGCCAGCGCGCGGGGTAGGTCGTGAGCGGCTAGCCAATGGTGGGCCAGCATCGAGCTGGCGTCCAGGTCGGTGCCGGCCAGCTCAGGGCTGACTTCGATCGCCTCGGCGTAGGCCTCATGCAGCTGGGCGCGCTCGCCGGGCAGCAGGTCGTCGTAGATGGCGGCTCGAGCCAGAGCGTGGCGGAAGCCGTACGAGCGCCCGGACCCGTCGACCACCAGCAACTGCTGCTCGACCGCGTCCCGCACGGCGCCGCGCAGGCCCGGGTCGGGCAGTCCGGCGACCATCACCAGCAGGCGGTCGGGAACCCAGCGAGCCGCCGCCGAAACCACCCGCAGAACGTGCTGTCCGTCAGGAGAGAGCAGGTCGGCCCGGGCCAGCAGCACGTCGCGCAGAGAAGGGGGGAGGTAGTCATGATCGACGCGACCGTCACGGACGGCGCCGAGCAGCTCCTCCACAAACAATGGAATCCCCTCCGAGCGCTCGGCCACGAACTCGACCAGCTCCCCGTCAGGCCGCGCGTCGAGAATCGCCTCGATCTGGGCGGCGACGCTGCTCGGCTCAAGCCGTTCGAGCTCGAGGCGCTCCACCAGCCGCTGCTGGTCCCACCGCGCCGACATGCGGCGAAACGGGTGGGCTCGGTGCAGCTCGTCCGAACGCACGGTCAGCACCACCAGCAGACGCCTTCCGCCGCGCGCCACCAGCAGCGCCAGCAGGTCGAGCGTCGAGCGGTCGGCCCACTGCACGTCCTCGAACCACAGCATTACGGGCCCGGCGGCCGACAGCCGCCCGACCACGCCGATCAGCAGCTCCAGCATCCGCGACGGATCCTGGTCTCCGGTCGGCCCGGTGGGCGACTCGTCTCCGAGCTCGGGGACCAAACGGCCGATCTCGCCGCGAGCGGGCCCCAGCACTCCATCGAGCTCGCCATCGGGCAGCTCGGCGGCCAGCGTGCGAATCATCTCCACCACCGGCGCGAATGGGATGCCGCCGCCGTCCAGCTCGACGCAGCCGCCGACCAGCACCCGCACCCCGGCGTCCCGGGCCTCTCCGATCAGCTCCTGAACGAGCCGGGACTTGCCGACTCCGGCCTCACCGCCGATCACCGCCGTGACCTGCTCGCCGGCGACCACCCGCTCCAGGGTGGCGGCCAGAGACTGCAACTCCGCCTGGCGCCCGACCAGAACGGGGCTCACGAGGCTGGGCACGGCTGCATCATGCCAAACCCGTCGCACCGAAAAGGGGCCGGCTCGACGCTGCCGTCGCGGGGTTTGGTGAAAGCCCGGAGCGGGGAGAGAACCGGCGCACTCCAGCTCGAAATATGGAAAAGTGGTCCAATGCGGAAAAACATGGTCTTGAGGCGCCATATCGGCGCATTTGCGATGGTGGTTGCGGTCGGCCTGATGACGGCGGTGCCGGCGTCGGCGGCGAGCCCGTCAGCGCCCACGTTCAGCGCTCACGGCAGCGCCGAGCAGGTCTACGTCACGGGTCTGGCCATCGGCGCACGCATGTCGCTGCTGACGCCGGCCGGCAAGACCCTTTACACGCAGAACGCCGACTCGCTCGGCGGCCTGCTGTTCCGCAACGTTGCCCCCGGCGGCGGCTACCGGGTCCGCCTCGAATCAAACGGCACCGAGTCGGGGCCGCTCACCGTCCACTCCGACGCCGCCGCGCCGTGGGACCCGAGCGTCTACAACCAGTCGATCCCGGACAACGGCTACACGTATCTGACCACCCGCGACGGCACCCAGCTGGCCATCGACGTGCATCCCCCCACCAGCCCCGCCGGCGAGCCGGGCGTCCCGTCCGGCGTGACGATTCCACCGCTGCTGAAGGCGCCCAGCCTGTCCGGCCTGCCGAGCCTGCCGGGCGTCAGCTATGCGCCGCCGTACCCGACGCTGATCGAGTACTCGGGCTACGGCTACGCCGACCCGTCGGGCCCGGTCAACGGCATCGCCGTGCTCGCCAACCTGATGGGCTTCGCCGTGGTCGACGTCAACATGCGCGGCACGGGCTGCTCGGGCGGCGCCTATGACTTCTTCGAGCCGCTGCAGAACCTCGACGCCTACGACGTGATCGAGACGATCGCCCACCAGCCGTGGGTCCTCGACCACAAGGTCGGGATGATGGGCATCTCCTACGGCGCCATCAGCCAGCTGTTCGCCGCTCAGCTCGACCCGCCCGACCTGGAGGCGATCTCGCCGCTGTCGACGATCGACGCCACCGCTACGACGCTGTACCCGGGCGGGATCCTCAACACCGGCTTCGCGGTCGCCTGGGCTCAGCAGCGCCAGCAGGAGGCCAAGCCGGCCGGGCCCAACAGCGGACAGCCGTACGCCTAGCAGCAGATCCAGGAGCGGCGATCAGACGTGCAAGGCCAACCAGGTGCTGCACGGCGAGGCGGCCAGCCTGATGGACAAGATCCGCGCCAACGCGCACTACGTCCCGCCGGTGGCCGACCCGCTCGACCCGGTCACGTTCGTCGACAAGATCAAGGTGCCGACGTTCATGGCCTGCCAGTGGGAGGACGAGCAGACCGGCGGCCACTGCCCTGACCTGGTCCAGCACTTCACCGGCACCAAGCAGAAGTGGTTCACGTTCACCAACGGCGCCCACGTCGACTCGCTGGACCCGGCCACGTTTGACCGCTGGTACGACTTCCTGGAGCTGTTCGTCGCCCACCAGGCGCCGATCGTCAACCAGGCGGTGATCAGAGCCGCGGCCCCGGTCATCTACCAGTCGGCGATGGGACTGCCCGACAGCGACATCGTCACGCTGCCGCCGGATCCGATCCAGGAGGAGCCGACCTATCAGTCCGCGCTATGCGGCGTTCGAGGCGCTGCCCGAGGTCAGGGTCCTGTTCGACAACGGCGCCGGCACCTCGCCGACCGGCGCACCAACCGCCGGCGACCCGTATCCGGGTTTCGAGCAGTCGTTCTCGACCTTCCCGGTCCCGGGCACGACCGCGCGCACTGGTACTTCGGCCCCGACGGCACGCTGACCGACCAGTCCGCCGCCAAACCGGGCATCGACCAGTACACCTCCAACCCCAAGGCGCTGCCGCCGACCGACTTCGGGAACAACACCGGCTCCGGCGGCCTGTGGGGCAACGCGTCGCAGTGGCAGTGGAACTGGAAGCAGAACCCGGCGGGCACGGCCGTCTCGTACGTGTCGGCGCCGCTGAAGACCAACACCACCGTGATCGGCGGCGGCGCCGTCCACCTGTGGGTGCGCTCGTCCACGCCCGACGTCGACCTCCAGGCCACGGTCAGCGAGGTGCGCCCGGACGGCAACGAGACGTTCGTCCAGAACGGCTGGATGCGGGCCAGCGAGCGCAAGCTCTCCACCGGCAGCCAACAACCTGTTCAAGCAGCACGAGCACCCTGCTCGAGCCGATCCCCAGCGAGCTGGCATCCGACGTCGAGCCGATGCCGAAGGCACAGTTCGTCGAGGTCGTGATCCCGCTCTACTTCGAGGGCCACGTGTACCGCGCCGGCTCGCGGATCAGGGTCACGATCGCCGCGCCCAACGGCACCCAGCCGATCTGGGCGTTCGCCGAGCCCAGCCGCCGAGCGGCACGGCGACGGTGTCGATCGAGTTCTCCAAGCGCATGCCGTCGAGCCTGATCCTCCCGGTCGTCCCAGGAGTGAGCGTGCCGACCGCGCTGCCGGCCGTGCCCGAGCCTGCGCAACGAGCCGTGCCGGCCCTACGTGCCGATCGTGAACAGCACCGCCAAGCGCTGACCCAGGCGGCGTGTCACAGGGGGATCACCGCCTGCTGGCGAGCACTATCTCGTGCTGCCTCGAGTAGACGGAGCGTCGTCACGGCGTCGCTGGGGTCGACGGGTGGAGGATCGCCGCTGGTCAGGGCATCTCTGAGCAGCTCATAGAAGCGGGGCCAGGCGCCCGGCTCCGGTGGGACCGGGCACGCTCACCTCGCCGGTGACCAGCCGGCCGTGCTCCCAGTCCGCCGGCCGGCCCCAGTCAGCGGTGGTGTCCGGGCGCGCTCCGGCACGCAGCGCCGCCTCCTGTGGATCGAGCCCGGGGACGATAAAGCCGGCGGCGGTGCCCTGCACCCGTAGCCGCGGTCCGGGTGCCGGGGCGACCGCCGACGCCCACAGGTGGCTGAGCGTCCCGGCGGCATGGCGCAGGGCGATGAACACGTCGTCGTCGGCGGGGCCGGCGCGGCGGGCCTCGATCTCGGCGTACACGTGGGTCACCGGGCCGAACAGCACCAGCGCCTGGTCGGCCAGGTGGCTGCCCAGATCGAGCAGGATGCCACCGCCCTGCTCGGGCGTCTGCGTCTCTCGCCACGCCTCCTGATCGCTGTTCCGGACGCCAGCGCTCGAACCGGGACTCGTAGCCGGCGACGGTGCCCAGTGCACCCCCGGCGATCAGCCGGCGCAGGGTGAGTTGGTCGGTGTCCCAGCGCCGGTTCTGAAACACGGTCAGCAACACGTGCTCGCGCTCGGCCCGGGCGACCAGCGCCTCGGCCTGAGCGGCGGTGATGGCCAGCGGCTTGTCGACCACGACCGGGACCCGGTGGTCGAGGGCGAGGGTGGCCACCGCGGCATGCGAATCGTTGGGCGTGGCCACCACCACCAGATCGGGCGGTTCGGGATTGTTCCCACAGATCCTCGGCGCTGGGCGACCACGGTGGCGCCGGGATGCTCGGCCGCGACCTGGTCGCGCCGGGCGTCGCTGGAGGTGACCACGCTCGCCACCTCCAGGCCGGGAGTGGCGGCCATCAGAGGCGCGTGAAAGAAGCGACCCGACAGCCCGTAACCGACGATGGCGACACGGAGGTCAGGCACGGGACGCGTTATACCCGACCGAGCCGGCCGCGGGTTGCCGGCGTTCCCTTTTCCTCAGCTGCCTTCGTGCGGCTCCGGGCCGGCCGGGTTCGAACGACGGCTTTGAAGCAGGGGGATGGCAGGGAGGTGAGGTCCGTTGGGAAGTTGACCCTAAATGTCATGGTCAACTCCCCAGTCGACCGATCGGGGCCTCGTAACCCGGGCCTGCTGTCTACACGGCGTGGACGCGTATCCGGGGGCAGGCGTTGTTGACGTAGCCCTTTGGGTTCCACAGCGCGGCCGCGTGCTCGGGCTGCGTGGCCGCCGAGGAGTCCCAGGCGCGCACCATGATCTCGTGTTCGCCGGGGGAGAGCTCGAGTGTGATCTCCCACTGGCGCCAGGCCCACGGCCCGAGATCGTCGAGCAGACGGGCCTCGGACCAGCTGTGGCCATCGTCGGTCGAGACATCGACCCTGGCGATGTGTCGCTCGCCGCCCGCGAACGCGTAGCCACGCACGGTGACGGCGTCGGCGGCGACGGTAGCGCCGTCGGCCGGGGAGAGCATGGCCGAGTTGAGCGCGACCAGCCCGAGCGGCATCCCCACGCCCGGCCCGGGGGTCTCATGCTCGGGCACCAAGCGGTAGACGACATGCTGGAAGTAGCCGGGCCACGGCTGGGAGCGCAGTTCGATGCGCTCGAGCCACTTGACGCTGCGCGCACCGATGTAGCCGGGCACGACCGCGCGCAGGGGGCCGCCGTGCACCGGCGGCAGCGGCCCTCCGTTCATCCCCCAGGCGAGCAGCACTTCCGGGCGAGGTCGCCTTGTCGAGCGGGATCGAGCCACCGAAGAGTTGGGCCGGCTTGGCCTCGCGCGCTGAAGTCAGCGCCCTCGAAGCCGACGTGGGAGGCGCCGCTGCTGGGCCCGGCGAGGGCCAGGACGTCGGCGAGTGGCGACCCCGGTCCAGGTGGCAGTCCCGGTTGCACCCGGTCCCCACGGGGCCTCGCCGGGAATGTCGCGGATGGCGATCAGACCGGCGCGGCGGTTGCCGGCGCATTGCAGGGTGGCCGTGACCTGACGCTCACGGAACGCTTCGCGCAGCGTGTCCAGAGACAGGCTCAACTCGCGCTCCACGTCACCGTCGACACGCAAGCGCCAGGTGGCGGGGTCGAGCTCGGGCACGGTCCGTGATTGCGGACGTAGAAGGCATCGGTGGCCGTGACCGGGCCGGCGTCGAGCGAGCTGACGCCGGTCTCGGCATTGAACGGCTCCTGCTCGTGAACCACGAGGTGGTCCTCGCGCTTGCCATAGCGCCCCATGGGACTGGAGCTTATGCTGGCCGACCGCTTCGAGGATCGAGCGCGACTGACCGGGGCTCGCGTGCCTCGACGCGCGGCGGGAGTAGAGTCGCGCCACGCGCGCGCCACCGAGGAGAGACGATGACCAGCCTGCTGGATTTCACCGTCCAGGGGGACGTCGGGACGATCACCGACGAGTCCAAGCTGCCGCAGGTCAAGCTGATGGGACCGCTCGAGCTCTACCGCCTGTGGGAGCGCCAGAGCTGGGCCTCGCACCAGATCGACCTGACCGCCGACCGGCGCGACTGGGAGGCGATGGGCGAGTTCCAGCGCGAGCAGATGCTGTACGGGCTGTCGGCGTTCTTCGTCGGGGAGGAGCGGGTCACCAACCAGTTCGTGGGCCTGGTGATGGCCGCCGAGGACAAGCACGAGGAGGCGTTTCTGACCACCCAGCTGGTCGACGAGGCCCGCCACGCCCAGCACTTCAACCGCCTCTACGAGGAGGTGCTCGACTTCGACGGCCAGTTCGAGGATCGTCTCGAGCAGGCGCGCCAGTACCTGAGCGACGCCTACTTCGAGCTGTTCGACGGCTACCTCGTCGAGGACCACCGCAAGCTGCTCGCCGATCCCACCAGCATCGAGGCCAAGCTCGACTTCATCACCACCTACCACATGGTGATCGAGGGGACGCTGGCGCTCACCGGCCAGTACTTCCAGACCACGCGGCTCGAGCGGCTGGGGATCCTTCCCGGCCACCTGGAGGCGTTCAAGCGGATCGCCCAGGACGAGCACCGCCACGTGGCCTACGGCACCTGGTACCTGCAGCGCAGGGCGCGCGACCCCGAGCTCGCCAAGCGCGTGCAGGACAAGCTGGTGCAGACGCTGCCGGCGGCCGCCGGCGTGATCGTCCCGCCGGGCATGGGCGCCGACGACGAGGTCGAGTTTCTGGTGCGACGCCCCAGCGAGCGAAGCGAGTTCGCCTACCGCGCGCTGTCGCGGCGGCTGAAGGTGATCGGGTCGGCCTGCCCGCGGTGGCCGCCTGAGACTGGCGTTCGCAGGCGCGCTCAGAGGTGCGCTCGGACCGGTGGGGCCGACCGGCGGGCGTTTACCAGCCGGCGTTTACAAGCCCGGGTAGCGCCGAGTCGGCTGGGCGGGACGTAGACCGGCACCACGGCCGCCTTGCCGGCCCGGCGGCGCTGCCGAGCGATGAGGACGCCGATGTAGGCGGCGGCAACCAGGGACGAGGCGGCGTTGAGGATGATGATGGTGGTCATGAGGGACTCCTTTCCTGGACGGGATCAGGTTGCCCGCGGCCGGGTAAGAAAACGTCGCGCAGAAAGCTCACAACTCCGTAAGAATCAGCCCGAGCCACCGTCGCTGGGGTCCGCGCCGTCGGCTCAGCGCCCGATCCGTGCTCGGAGCTGTACGGCGGCTCCTCGCCGCGCACCTCGCGGTAGCGGCGATCAAACAGCTCGAGCACCTCGGTGATGTCGGAGGGACCGTGGACGCCGTGGCTCACCCCGGCCGACTCGGGCGTGGCCTCGGCCGGCTCGGCCTCCCCGTGCTCGATCAGCTCGTCGTGCTCGGGACCGAGGAACGGCAGCTCGACCTCGCCGCGGTCGGGGTAGAGCACGCCGAGTTCTGAGTCCTCGTAGAGGACCACGGCGGCGCCGTCCGCGCGCCGCGCGATGCGGACGCCAGGCCAGGTGGCCAGCTCATTGGCGATCTCGTCGACGAGCGCGTCCGAACGGGGCACAGGTCGATCCTAGAGGATCTGAGACCGACGGCAACCGTCACAGCAGGCAACCTCAGCGCAGCGGGACGGGGATTCGCCGCAGGGCGACGATCGGGCACGGGGGCGGGTCGGTGACCGCCTCGAACTCGAGCCGCCGCGTCGTCCTCGAGCGATGTGAAGCCCTCCAGGACAGTCCGGTGATAATCCTCGCCGATCACCGCCCGCCGGGCGCGCATTCCCGTCTCGAAGCGCTCCATCGCCGCCGCCAGCCGGTGTAGGTCCAAACGGTGCCGTCAACCGCCTCGGCCAGCGATGAGGTGACCTCGATGCGATCGTAGTTGCGCTCGCGCCGATCAAGTTCGGCCAGCTCGTCGGCCGACACCGGGAAGACCGCTCCATTCACGTAGCGGCCGGGGTCAGCGACGATGTTCAAAAAGACCACGAAGACCGCGGGCGCGTTCCCGGTCACCGGGTCGACATACCGCTTGTAGCCGGGGATCGCCTGCGAGTTGTCCATGGCGACGTTCCAGGTGCGGCGATGGCCACGCAACCGACTGGGCGTGAGCTCGGGGATGGGCTCGGCGTTCGTGGTCAGCAGCGACCCGTATCCGAACACGTATTGCTGTCGCGTGACCATGGTTGACTGGTTCCCCCGACGGCGTGGGAGCATTCTCGCGTGGGGCACGTTGTCGCGTCTCGGCTGGCCTACGCTCATCCGGGCGGCGAGTTGCTGTTTGCGGACGTGTCGTTCCGTATCTCCGCGGGCGAGCACGTTGGCCTGGTGGGAGCCAACGGCGTCGGCAAGAGCACTCTGCTCAAGGTGCTGACCGGAGCGCTCGTCCCCGACGACGGCGAGGTATCGGTGGGCGGGGTCGCCGCCTACATGGCGCAGGACGTGGGCGTGTCCGACGACGCGCGAACCGTCCGGGAGCTGCTGCTGTCGCTGGCGCCGGCGGGGATCCGATCCGCCGGTGAGCGGGTCATGACCCACGAATCGCAGCTCGACGGCGGCGATGCCGCCGCCGGCATGCGGCTCGGGACGGCGATCGCCGACTGGTCGGCGCTCGGCGGCTACGAGCTCGAGGGCCAGTGGGACGCCTCCTGCCGGCGGATCGTCCGGAGCTCGTTCGCCGAGCTGGCCGATCGCCCGGCGCTGACCCTGTCCGGCGGCGAGCGCAAACGGCTGGTGCTCGATGTGCTGCTGGCCTCCGACGCCGACGTCCTGCTGCTCGATGAACCCGACAATTTCCTCGACGTGCCGGCCAAGCTGGCGCTGGAGCGCCAGGTGCGCGACGCCAACAAGACCGTGCTGCTGATCTCACACGATCGCGAGGTGCTGTCAGGAGCGGTGGGCGCGATCCTGACCCTGGAGGGCAATGGGGCGTGGCGCCATGGCGGGTCATACGACACCTATCCCCAGGCGCGGGAGGATCGCCAGCGTCGCCTCGGCGATGCCGTCAAGCGCTGGCACGACGAGGAGCGCCGCCTGTATCGGCTGATGAAGACGTTCAAGGAGCGCGCGCGGTACTCGAGCGACTGGGCCAAGAAGGCCGACGCCGCCGAGACGCGCTGGCGCCGGTTCCGGGACGCCGGCCCGCCGCCGGCGCCGGTCACCGACACCACCATCGCGGTCAGGCTGCGCGGCGGCGACTCGGCCCGGCGAGTGCTCGACCTGCGCTCGGTGGGCATCTCCGACCTGGTGGCGCCGTTCTCGGACGAGATCCACTTCGGCGAACGCGTAGCGATCATCGGGCCCAACGGCTCGGGCAAGAGCGAGCTCATGCGGGTGCTGGCCGGGGAGCGCGATCCGGATGCCGGCGAACTGGTGGTGGGCCCGCGCGTCTCTCCCGGCTTCTTCACGCAGCTTCAGTCCCGGGACGACCTCGCCGGTCACGTCGTGCTCGACGTCGTGCTCGAGCGCGTCGCCCGCGGCGGCGGTGTTCAGGCGGCCATGGGGGCGTTGGCACGTTACGGCCTGGCCGAAGCTGCCCGCCGCTCCTACGACGTGCTCAGCGGTGGCGAGAAGGCGCGGCTGGAGGTGCTGATCCTGGAACTCGAGGGCCACAACCTGCTGCTGCTCGACGAGCCCACCGACAACCTCGACCTCGACTCATCGGAGGCGCTCGAGCATGCGCTGGCCGGCTTCGAGGGCACCGTCGTGGCGGTGTCGCATGACCGTGCCTTCCTGCGGACGATGGATCGCTTTCTGATGGTGCTTCACGATGGCACCGTGCTATCGCTGCCCACCTACGAGGCGGCGCTCGAGGCGATCATCGAGCCGGGCCGGGCGACGTCGGTGCGCCTGGCCAAGGCTCTCTAAGGCTCGGCGACGCCCGGATCCGCCGGTGTGGCGGTCCGGGCGTGCGCCCGCTAGGCCGGTTTGGCGTCGGCTGGAAACCCTGGCGCCCACGGCTCGCGCTGGATCTGGATGCCGTTGATCAGGTAGGCGATCAAGCGGTACCAGCCGGCGATCACGACCAGCTCCAGCAGCTGCTCTGGGGTGTAGCGGGCCGATAATGCCGACCACAGCCGGTCCGAGATCCGGCCGGTGTCGTGCAGCTCATCGGCGAGCCGGATGAGCCGCCCGTCGGCCTCTGACCAGACGGGGTCGTCGCTCGAGCCGTGCACGGTGGCGGCCAGCTGCTCGTCGCTGAGCCCGAGCGGCTTGCCGAACGCGACCGAGTGCACGCCCCACTCGTACTCGGCCCCGGCTCGGGCGCAGGTCCGGTGGATGACGATCTCCCGCTCGCGGGGGTTGATGAGGCCGTGTCCGAGGATGCCGGCGCCGAGCACTCGCATGCGCGAGGACAGCTCCTGGTTGACAGCCAGGGTCCGGAACAGGATCAGCGGGTCCAGCGGGCTGTTGGGGGGCATCCACTTGCGCAGGCTGGTTTCGATCTCGGGCTCATACGGCGGGTCGAGGGGGGCGATGCGCGGGGTGGCGGTGGCGGCAGCGGCGGACATGAGATACCTTTCTGCTTCGATAAACAGAGCACCACCGAATGGTAGCTTCGAATTCCAAAGCACGCAAGCCGTCACCGACCCCGGGTGGGCCGGTCCGCGGTTCTCGCACCGGACGACCGGTGATGGCGCTGCTCGACCTCCTGGGGCGGCGCTGGGCACTGCGGATCCTGTGGGAGTTGCGCGACGGCCGCGCCCAGTCGTTCCGGGACCTTCAGGAACGGTGCGGCGGCGTTTCCTCCAGCGTCCTCAACGATCGCCTGCGCGAGTTGCGCGACGCCGGGATCGTGGCCGCGGAGCCCGGGACCGGCTACCACCTCACCGCCGAGGGCCACGACCTGCTGGAGGCGCTGGCCCCGCTGGGCGTCTGGGCTAAGGCGTGGGCAAGACGCTCCAGCGGGCAGCGAGCGACCTGACCCACTGGGCCGCAGCGGCAGGGTCGGCGGGCGGCGCGGCCACGAGCACCAACTCGTCGAGCCCCAGCGCCTCCAGTGCGGGGACGCTCTCAGGCTCCGCGTCGGCGACGGCGGCCGCGAGGTACAGGTCGGCGGGGTCGCGCCCGGCCCGCGCGCATTGCTCGCGCAGGTGAGCCAGGCGCTCACCGACCGCATCGACGCCCGCGAGGTTGAAGCCGTACCAGCCGTCGCCGGCGGTCGCCACCCGGGCCAGCGCGGGGTCGCTGTTACCTCCGAGCACGATCGGCACCCCGGCATTCTGGACCGGCTTAGGGTGGATGCGAACGTCAGAGAAGGCGGCGAAACGGCCGCTGAAGGAGGCGGGGCCATCGCGCCACAAGGTGCGCAGCACCTCGACGTACTCGAGCGTGCGCTGTCCCCGGTGAGCGAATGACACCCCGAGGGCGTCGAACTCCTCGGCCGACCAGCCGACACCGACGCCGAGCATCAGCCGCCCGCCGGACAGGAGGTCGAGCGACGCCGCCTGCTTGGCCACCACCAGCGGATTGTGTTCAGGCAGGAGCAGGACGCCGGTGGCGATCCGGATCCGGCTGGTGGTGGCGGCGGCAAACGTCAGGCACACGAACGGATCGAGCCAGTCGGCGGTGGCGTCGATCGGGATCTCGCCGTCGCCGGAGTACGGGTAGCGCGAGTCCGGGCGATCGACCATGACCACGTGCTCGCCGGCCCACAGGGTGGCGAAACCGGCCCGATCGGCAGCGCCGGCCACCGCTTCGATCACCGCGGGTTGCGCTCCCGCGCCGATACCTAGAGCATGCAGTCCGATCCGCATCGTCGTCGTCGCCGGCGCCGATGTTGACAGCTCCTGCCGCCCGCCGGCCGACCCGCAGGGGCCAGCCCAGCCGGCAGCACTTTCCCCCCAAGTTGAGGGTGTCGCGTAAACCCCGGGTGGGCGTGGGTCGTTATCAATTACTGACAACGGCTGAAACGCTGGGCAGTAGTGCGAGCCTCGCATCCAGGGACCGCTGGCTGGCGGTACAGCCGATGTCCGGCGTAAGAGTGGCCACTATTTCCACTTTTACGCCTCCCATCCGGACTTGGGCGCAAATCGGTGACACCAGAGCGCGCAGCTCATCGCTGGCGCGCTCAATAGCGGGTCGGCGATTATCACTTTTGTATAGAGCCCCCTCTTTGCGCGACGGCCTCAGTTTGGGGGGTTTCTGCTGCCAGCCACCCCGAAGGCCACCGCAACTGTGCCGGCGCGTGTCAAAACCGCAACGGTCTGAGCCGTGCGGGGGCACGGGACCACCCCACGCCGGGGTAGTGTCGTCTCGCGTGAGCGCCGAGGAGCGGATCGAATCGATCGAGCTCGACGGGCGGCGCCTGGCCTGGCGCACGTCCGGCGAGGGGCCGCCGCTATTGCTGATCAACGGCTATGCGGCGACCGGCGCCGATTGGGACCCGGTCCTGCTGTCGGCGCTGCAGCGCTCGTTCACGGTCCTGCGTCCCGACAACCGCGGCGTGGGCGGCTCGGATCTCGGCGATGGGACGGGGATGACCATCGACGCGATGGCCGGTGACATGGCGGCGCTGCTGGATGCCGCCGGCCTGACGCGGGTCACGGTTGCCGGCTGGTCCATGGGCGGCTTCGTGGCCCAGGCGCTGACCCGCCGCGTCCCGGAGCGGGTGGCGAAGCTGGCGCTGCTGGCCACCGATCCCGGGGGGCCGGCGGCGGTCACGGCGACGCCGGAGGTGTGGGCGGCGCTGACCAGCCATTCCGGGACCCCCCGTGAACAGGCCTCGAGACTGATTGCGGTGCTGCTACCGCCGGCGCTGGCCCCGGAGATCGACCGCGAGTTCGGCGACGTGGTGGCGGCGGCCCGCGCCGAGTTGCGACCCGAGTTGCTGGGCGCGCAGGGGGCGGCGATCGACGCCTGGCACCGGGTGCAGCCGCCGGTGATGGCCCGGGACGCCCCGCCGGTGCTGGTGGTGGCCGGCAGCGAGGATGTCGTCATCCCACCCCAGAACGCTGCCGCGCTGGCGGCGCAATGGCCGGGCGCGCGCGTGGAGGTGATCGCCGGTGGCGGCCACGCGTTCATGGCCCAGGAGCCCGAGCGCGTCGCTGCGCTGATCACACGGTTCCGTGGATGAAGTACCAGAGGAAGAACCCGCTGAATACCAGCAGCAGCAGGTTGACCCGCCGCCCGGCCAGCAGTTCGCTGGCGGTGTGCAGGATGATCCCCACGCCGACGCCGTTGGCGATGCTGTAGGTGACCGGCATCACGATGATGGTGGCGAAGGTCGCCAGCGGCGAGGCGTTGTCCCAGCGCAGGTCGCGGACCAGCGAGAACATCATCACGCCGACGATCACCAGCGCGGCGGCGGTGGCCTGGGTGGGGATGATCCCGGCGATCGGTGAGATGAACATGCACAGCAGCAGCAGCACCCCGGTGACCACCGAGGCCAGGCCGGTGCGAGCTCCGGCGGCGACACCGGCGTTGCTCTCGATGAAGGTGGTGTTCGACGAGCACGACATGAAGCCGCCCAGCATGGCCGCGAAGCCGTCGATGCCCAGCGCGGTGCGGATGCGAGGCAGGCGGCCCTGCTCGTCGAGCATGCCGGCGTTGCGTCCCACGCTCACCGAGGTGCCGACGTTGTCGAACAGGTCCGACATGACCACGGCCAGGACGACGGCGATGGTGGCGCCAAGCCCCAGCGTCCCGAACTTGAAGGCGACGTGGGATCCGTTGGCCAGCGCCAGATCGGGCGTGGTCACCCACGCGCCCTGAGGCAGGCGGGCGGTGCCGTCGGTCCAGATGCGGTAGTGGTCGAGCGCGTTGATGATCGTGGCCAGCACGGTGGCGCCGACGATCCCGACCAGCAGCGCGCCCTTGACCCGACGCTGGTACAGCGCCCAGGTGCCGAGCAGCGCGACCAGGAACACCAGCATCTTCCAGGTCCCCAGGTGTCCGCCCAGCGTGCCCAGGCTGCCGCCCTTGATCACGAACCCGGCGTTCTCCAGCCCGACCACGGTGATGAAGGCGCCGATGCCGATCCCGATCGCCAGCTTCAGGTCATACGGGATCGAGTCGATGATCCGCTCGCGCAGCCCCAGCACCACCAGCACGACGATCACCGCGCCGTCGATGACGAAGATGCCCATCATCGAGGCCCACGTCACGTGGTGGGCGGCGACCTCGGCGGTGGCGAACGCGTTCAGTCCCAGCCCGGCGGCCAGCGCAAACGGATAGCGCCCGAACACCCCCATGCCGATCGTCAGCAAGCCCCCGGCCAGCGCCGTCACGGCCAGGACCTGGTCGAACTGGAGCCTGACGCCGCTCAGGTCGGCGGTGCCGCTGAGGATCGACGGGTTGACGAACACGATGTAGACCAGCGTCAGGAACGTGGTCAAGCCGCCGATCACCTCGGTGCGGTAGTCCGAGCCGCGGGCGGTGATCTCGAACCAGCGGTCAAGACGGTCCTGGGCGCGGCCCTTGGCCGGAGCGGTGGCGGTCAACCGACGCCTCCGCCGGCCGGTTCAGAGAGCGGGAGGGCCACCATCGGGGCCGTCATACCCAAGCCCCGGAGGGCGGCAAACCTCCCGCGCGTTCAGGGCTTCAGGGGCACGGCCGCCTCGGGCGTGGCGACGCGGAAGCTGAAGCTCTGCTCCAGGTACAGCCGCACCACGTCGGCGTCATGATCGAGGTAGCCGATCGAGAGATCCTGGCCGGACTCGAGCAGGAAGTCGCCGCCGCGCTGGCTGACCACGACCGCGCCCTTGACCCCCGGCGCCCACACGATCGGTCCCTCGAGGATCTTGCGCAGGTGATCGAGCAGCGGGTAGCCGCCATGCTCGGCGGTCTCGACCACGCGCTTGTACTCGTCGCTGCCCAGCGCCAGCGCGTAGGGGCCGGCGACGCCGGCCTGCAGCAGCTGCTCGACCGCGCTGGCCACCGGCCGCCGGAAGCCGTCGGCGACCTCGCCCAGGGTCAGGCCCTGGTGCGGCGACGCCTCGGCGATACCGGTGATCCCGGCTGCGCTCCAGCCGTGGAAGACAGCCTTGTTCTCGGCCACCGCCATCTGATGGGCGGCTCGGTCCAGCGGCTCGAGGTCGGCGTCGGCGGCACCGCGGTCGTCGTCGCGCAGCTCGGCGCGCGAGATCGCGAAGTCGGCCCGGGCTTCGACGAGCGCGAGCACGCGCCGCTGTACGCCGGTGACGCCCGCGCAGGGCGGATCGTCGATCGCGGTGACGCGTCCGAGGTTGGTCGCCGAGTAATCCCAGCCGTGCGGCCCGGAGAAGTCCACCAGCTTGCGAGCGGCGAGCGCCGGCCCGAGCCGCTCGCGAGCCTCATCGTCGATCAGCGTCCAGTTGGAGTCGCTGATCGGGGCGTGGGAGCGAAGGAGATGGTTGCTCATCGGACCGCTCCTCTCATGCTGCCGATTCCCAGCGAGCCCGAGCCATCGGCGGAGTACCCGCCGCCGCTGTCACCGCCCTCCGTCGCCTCCTCCTCGGCCTCCTCGCCGTGCTCGACGATGTCGCCGGCCTGGAACAGGATCCCCTGGGCGATCTCGCGCCACATCGGAGTGCGGCGCAGGAGGAACTCGAGGTCCATGCTGAAGTGCTTGTACTCCTCGCCGATGGCGTCCCGCATCACGGCCACCGCCTCGGGGTCGGTCTCGATCGCGATTCGCTGCTCGTACCAGCCGATCGCCTCGGCCTCCTCGGTCAGGGAGGCACACAGCCGGGCGAAGGTGCGCGTCGCGGCTGGCAGCTCGTCGGGTGGCTCGTGATACTGGTCGAAACCCATTTGCTCTCCTGGTCGCGGTGGTGGTTGGAAGTCTAAGGGCGAGCGACTACCCACCGGTGGGCTGTGGGATCATCGTTTCTGTGGTCGTGAACGACATCCAGCGCCCGGATCTGACCGCGCGCGTGGTGACGGCGCCGATCGCCGCCACCGGCCTGATCGGCGGCTTCGGCGTCGCGGTCGCCACCGGTTCGCGGCCGGCCGGCGGCGTCGTGCTGGCGGTCTGCGGGCTGCTGTGCGTGGCCGTCTGGGTGCGGCGTGACGGCCGGCGCACGGCCGCGGTGCTGACCGGCGCCGGGCTGTTCGCGTTCGCCCTGTCGCACGCGCTCGGTTTGGTCATCGGCGCCTGGCCGTCGGTGCTGCTGGTCGCCGCCGGCACCGCCGGGCTGTGCTGGCGGCTGTCGGACTCGCGCCGTGACGCCCGCTCCGTCTCCGGGTCGGCGTCGGCGTCGGCGGACGTCAGTGGGGCGTCAGGAGCTGGCTCACCGAGAACACCGCTCCCTGCGGGTCGGCCAGGAGCATCCGCCTGAAGCCGGCCATCTCCTGCGGCGGCGCGACCACCGTGCCGCCCAGGTCCGGCGCGCGGCTCGCGGCCGCGTCGGCATCGTCGATCCAGAAGTCGATGCCCCAGTTGGATGGCGTCCTGGCATCGTCAGGCGCAGCGCGCATCATCGTGGCCACGACGTCGCGCGGGACCGGCTGCTGCGCCTCGCCGCCGACGTAGCCGGGGAGCCGCCACAGCCAGACCTCAGCCCCGGGTCCAGCGTCAAACGATTCGGCACGCCACCCGAACAGCTCGCCGTAGAACGCCTGCGCGGAGTCGGGGTCATCGGTGCTGAGCATGCTCATCGCCCACGCCGAGGGCTCGTTGACGAGGCCGGCGCCCTGGCGGCGGCTCGACTCCCACAGGCAGAGGACCGCCCCCGACGGGTCGGCGACGACGGCCAGGCGGCCCGCAGGCGGGACGTCGAACGGTTCGCTGAGCACTCTGCCCCCGGCTGTGCGCGCGACGGCGGCCGCGTCATCGGCGCTGGCCACGGCGACGTGCGTGTTCCACGCCGGCGGCGTTGGTGCCGTGCCGGCCGGCGGCGATCCGATTCCGGCCACGTCGTGCCCCCGCACCTGCGCCACGAAGTACTCGCCCGGCGGGTCGCCCGGCATCGGCCCGGGGCCCGAGTACTCCCAGCCGAAGATGGCGCCGTAGAACCGCTTCGCCGCTTCCGGGTCGGGCGTCAGGGTGTCGACGAAGCAGGGGACTCCGTGCGGATAGCTGTCTCTGGTGCTCATGCGTTCTCCTTCTCGTACTCGTCGTGGCGGCGCCACCACTGAAATGGGGGCTCCTGCGGCGCGCCGGCAGGCGAGTCCTCCCATTTCTCCTGGCGGCCGAGCGGGGTCAGGTCCAGGAACGTCCACACGCTCCCCAGGGCCTCGACGCCGCGGTTATCGGTGAAGTAGGTGCGCAGCACGCGGTCGCCGTCGCGGACGAACACGCTGAGGCCGAAGCGCTCGCCGTCGTCGCGGGTGAGCAGGGTGACCTCGCCGCCCGGGCCCGAGAACCGGTAGGGCTTGTCGATGACCTCGGCGGGCAGTCGGCGGCGGCGCGCCGCCAGGGCGTCGCGCCGCCGGGTCTCCCGCTTCTCCTCGGCGCGGAGTTCGCCCAGGGCCTGCTGCCAACCCTGGTGGGTGACGACCTGGGGGGTGGTCATGCTGGGGCCTCCTCGTTAGGTGTCGGTGCGAAGTTGGAGTACCGTATCATATGGTTGGAAAAACCAACTACGACCGGCGGGAAGACTGATATGGCCGAAAAGCGCAGCTACGGAGACTCGTGCGGGATCGCGCGGGCGCTGGACCTGGTCGGGGACCGCTGGGCGCTGCTGGCGGTGCGCGAGCTCGTGCTCGGCCCCAAGCGGTTCACCGACCTCCGCACCGGGCTGCCCGGGTGCAGCCCGGATGTGCTCGCCCAGCGGCTGCGCGACCTCGAGGAGGCCGGCGTGGTCCAGCGCCGCAAGCTGCCGCCGCCGCTCGCCGCACGGGTCTACGAGCTGACCGACTGGGGGCGCGAGCTCGAGCCGGTGCTGTTGGCGCTGGGACGCTGGGGGAGCCGCTCGTCGCTGCCGGCGCAGCCGCCGGCCCTGGGCGTCGACGCGCTGGCAGTGGCGCTCAAGACGATGTTCGACCCGGCGCGGGCCGGTGTCGGCGAGACGACGTACCAGCTACGGCTTGCCGATCAGGAGTTCGTGGTGCAGGTCGGCGCCGGAGCCCTGGACCTGTGGCGGGGGCGCGCCGACGCGCCCGCGGCGACGCTGGACACCGACCCCGGGACGTTGGCGGCGCTGTTGTGGCATGGGCACCGCGAGGACGAGGCGGTGGCGGCGGGCTCGCTGCGCATCGAGGGCTCACGGCGAGCGGCGAGCCGCTTTCTGCGGCTGTTCCCGGCTACGGCCCCGGCTTCCCCCGCGATCCCCTGACCGGCTCGGTTTGCCGGCGGGCTGAATACCCTGAAGGCAGGATGACGTACACGACGGTCGAGGCAAGACAGAAGGTACTGAGCGACCTGGCGGTGGCGATCGCACAGATCGCCGTCTCGCTCACCGCGCTGGGCGAGGCCTATGAGCAGCTCGACGAGCAGACCGCCGACGTGCTGGAGGAGCAGCTGTTCCGGCCCGCTCAGCTGGCCTACGGCCGGGCCAAGCGGACCCACACCGAGTTCGCCGCCCGGACTGGGCTGACGGCGGGTTCACTCGAGCAGGACCCGCCCATCCCGCATCCGCAGCCCGTCCAGACGCTGATCGAGCGTGCCGTGTTCGCGGCCGGCGGGGCCGATCAGACGATCGCCGAGCTGCAGGACTCGATGCTGCCGGTGGAGGTCGGCGATCCTGAACTGCGGGCCGGACTGGCGCAGGTCCGCGAGTCGCTGTCCAGAATTCCGAACCGGGCGAGGGAGCTCGTCAGGACAGTCGGTCGCTAGCCGCAGGCATAGGGCCTGGGGGATGTTGAGGAGGAGGTAGGACGTTGACGGTAGATCTGAGGCTGGGCCGGACCCTTGTCGTGACGCTCGTGGTGTTGGCGTTGGCGGCCACTGCCGGTTTCGGGACGGCCGCCGCGGCGTCGGCCAAGCTCGCCGCCCACGGCAGCGTGGAGCAGGTGTACGCCACCGGCCTGGCCCGGGGCCGGATCGTGAGCCTGATCAACCGCCGCGGAGCGGTCGTGCAGCGCCGGCGGTCCGATTCGCTGGGCGGGGTCGTGTTCCGGCTGGTGGCTTCCGGCCGCGGATACCGGGTGCGGCAGGGCCGTTCGCGGTCCGGACCGCTGACGGTGATGACCGGTCGATCGGCGCCGCCGAGCACCCGCTTCTACCACCAGCGCATCCGCACCAGCGGCTACGGCTATCTGACCACACGCGACGGGACCAAGCTGGCCATCGACGTCCGTCTCCCCAGCGGTCCGGGCCCCTATCCGACGTTGATCGAGTACGCCGGCTACGGATACGCCGACCCGGCCGGGGCCCAGAGCGGGATCAGCCAGATCGCGACCCTGCTCGGCTTCGCCGTGGTCGACGTCAACATGCGCGGAACCGGCTGCTCGGGCGGGTCGTTCGATTACTTCGAACGGCTGCAGGATCTCGACGGCTACGACGTGATCGAGACCGTCGCCCACCAGCCGTGGGTGCTGCACCACAAGGTGGGCATGATGGGCATCTCCTACGGCGGCATCAGCCAGCTGTTCGTGGCCGCCACCGATCCGCCGGACCTGGCGGCGATCGCCCCGCTGTCGGTGCTCGACAGCTCCGCCACCACCCTTTACCCGGGCGGGATCCTCAACACCGGCTTTGCCGTCGGCTGGGCCGAGGACCGCCAGCACGACGCCCTGCCCGCCTCTGCGCACGGCGGCCAGGCCTGGGCGCTGCAGCGCATCCAGCAGGGCGATGCCACCTGCAAGCGCAACCAGATCCTTCACGGCGAGGCGCCGAACCTGCTGGCCAAGGTCCGCGCCAACTCCCACTACGTCCCGGCGATAGCCGACCCGCTGGACCCGATCACGTTCGTGAACCGGATCCGCGTGCCGACCTACATCGCCTGCCAGTGGACCGACGAGCAGACCGGCGGGCACTGTGCCGACCTCGCCGAGCACTTCACCGGGACGCGGCACAGGTGGTTCACCTTCACCAACGGCGTCCACGGCGACTCGCTCGACCCGCAGACCTTCAACCGCTTCTTCGATTTCCTCGAGCTGTATGTGGCGCGGCGGGCTCCTCAGTTGCCGCCGGTAATCCGCGCCGGTGCATCGACGCTGTACGAGGAGGCGCTCGGCGTGCCGAACGTCTCGCTGCCGCCGGACCCGATTCAGTCGATCACCTCCTACGGGGCGGCGCTGGCCGCATTCCAGCGTCTGGCGCCGATCCGGGTCATGTTCGACAACGGCGCCGGCGGGTCGGCGCCGGGTCAGCCGCTGCCCGGATTCGAGGACTCGTTCTCGCGCTTCCCGATCCCCGGCACTCAGGCGCGTTCCTGGTATCTCGGGGACGCGGGGACGATGGGGCCAGGCAAGCCGGCGACGGGGGGCGCCGACCAGTTCACCTGGAACCCTCGCGCCCGGCCCGCCACCGACTTCACCGGGCATGACGACGGCACCATCCCCGGCGGCCTTTGGACGGCTACGCCGACCTACAACTGGACGCAGAACCCGGCCGGCACCGCGGCCTCCTACGTCAGCGCCCCGCTGGCCGCCAACACGGTGGTGATTGGCGCCGGTGCGGTGCAGCTGTGGGTGAAGGCGTCGGCCCCCAGCGTCGACCTCCAGGTGACCGTGTCCGAGGTCCGCCCGGACGGGCAGGAGACCTTCGTCCAGAACGGCTGGCTGCGGGCCGACGAGCGCAAGCTGGCCCCGACCAGCACCCTGCTCGAGCCGGTACCGACGCTTCAAGGCAGCCGACGTGCGCCCACTGCCGCGGGGGCGGTTCGCCGAGGTCACGGTGCCGCTCTACTACGAGGGCCACGCCTACCGGGCCGGCTCGCGGATCCGGATCACCGTCTCGGCGCCGGGCGGCGACCAGCCGGTGTGGGGCTTCGCGCAGACCCGGCCGTCGGGCCGGGCCACGGTGCAGATCGCCCATTCCCGGCGGTTTGCGTCGCGGCTGGTGCTGCCGGTGGTGCCGGGCGTCCAGGTACCGACCCCGCTGCCGCCGTGCCCGGGGCTGCGCGGTGAGCCGTGCCGGGCCTACCAGACCTACTCCAACAGCGCGGTGTCGCTGACCGGCTGATGTCGCCGCCCGGCACACGAGGCGAGCTGCGCGTCAACGGACGCGATGTGGCGCTGACCGTCGACACTCGCACCTGAGGCGCCCGGCCAATAGGCACTTAGGTTAGTTTAAACCTGGAGGGGGTGCAACGGGTACACTCGCGGCAACCCCATGGGATCCCAGGCCCCTCCCACGGTAGCCGCGGTCCCTGAGGCGCAGAGGACGAGCGCGTCGCCGTCAAGCGCAGAACCCTCCGCAGACGCCGGGGACGTACGTGCCGTCTCGATGCCGGTGGTCGACCGGTTGGCCAGTGCCGTCGTCACCGGTGCGCCGCCGCTCCTGGTGCTGGTGGGCATGTACTTCGGCTGGTCCAGCGGGCTGCTGGTGTGGCAGGACCTGCTGGTGCTGGCCGTGTTCTACGTGGTCATCGGCAGCGGCGTCACCGTCGGGTTTCACCGCCTGCTGACCCACCGCAGCTTCAAATGCAGTCGGGTGCTGCGGGCGGCGTTCGCCGCGCTCGGCTCGGCCGCCGCCGAGGGGCCGGTGATCGACTGGGTCGCCACGCACCGCAAGCACCACCAGTTCTCCGACGAGGAGGGCGATCCCCACAGCCCTCATCTCGACCATCGCGGGGGCTGGCGCGGGGAGCTGTGGGGGTTCTTCCACGCTCACGTCGGCTGGGTGTTCTCCGACATGGAGGTCGCTGACGAGCGGCGCTACGCCAAGGACCTGCTCGCCGATTCGTGGATCCGGTTCGTCGACCGGACGTTCGTCCTGTGGGTGCTGGCCGGGCTGGCCGCCGCCTTCGGGCTCGGTGTGGCCCTCACCGGAACCGTCGCCGGCGGACTGACCGCGCTGCTGTGGGGAGGAGCGGCGCGCATCTTCTTCGTGCACCATGCGACCTTCAGCATCAACTCGGTATGCCACTACTTCGGCCGGCGCGAGTACGACACCGGCGACGAGTCGCGCAACGTGTTCTGGCTGGCCATCCCCACCTGGGGCGAGGCCTGGCACAACAACCATCACGCCTTCCCGACGTCATACCGCCACGGGTTGCGCAGATGGCAGATCGACCCCTCCGCCGGGATGATCCGCCTGCTCGAGCTCACCGGCCTGGCCTGGGATGTAGTGCGAGTGGATCCGTCACGGAGCCAGCGCCGGCTGCTGGCGACGCCGGAAAGCTAACCTCCGCTCCGTCTTGCCCTTCGCCCGGACGGCACCCCTGCGCCGTGAGATAGAGGCCGCGCTGCCGCAGCGGCCGTTTGCGATCAGCTTCTGGGACGGAACCGTCGTCCGCGCCACCGAGCCGGACGCTCCGACCTTCACGCTGCACTCCCCGGCGGCGCTGGCCCATGTGATCCGAGCGCCGGGCGAGCTGGGCCTGGGGCGGGCCTACGTGCTCGGTCTGATCGATGTCGACGACATCGAGGGCGCCCTGCGGATCGTCGACACGTTCGAGGCGCCGCGACTGTCGCCGGGCCAGATGGCGCGGCTGGCGGTGGCGGTGGTGCGCGGCTGCGGGCTGGTCAGGCCGCCGCGGCCGCCGGCCTCGGAGCTGCGGCTGCGCGGCGAGCGCCACACACCGGGCCGCGACCGGAGCGCGGTCCGCTACCACTACGACGCCGGCAACGACTTCTTCGCCCTGTTCCTCGATCCGTCGATGACCTACAGCTGCGCCTACTGGCAGGGCGGCGCCCAGACGCTGGAGGAGGCGCAGCGGGCCAAGCTCGATCTCGTCTGCCGCAAGCTGGGGCTGTCGGCGGGCGAGCGCGTGCTCGATGTGGGCTGCGGATGGGGCAGCTTCGCCATCCACGCCGCCCGCGAGTACGGCGCCCGGGTGCTGGGTGTGACCCTGTCCGAGGAGCAGGTCAAGCTGGGCCGCGCCCGGGTGCGCGAGGCCGGTCTCGAGGACCTGGTCGAGCTCCGGGTGGCCGACTACCGAGAGCTGGCCGGCGAGCAGTTCGATGCCGTGTCGAGCATCGGGATGGTCGAGCACGTGGGGGAGGAGCGCATCGATCTGTACATGCGGACGCTGCACGGGCTGCTGCGGCCCGGGGGCCGGATCCTCAACCACGGCATCGCCAAGCTGATGGATTTCGACACCTCCGACGAGGGCGCGTTCTCGGAGCGGTTCGTGTTCCCGGATGGGGTCCCGCTGCCTCTGTCGCGGATCGAGCTGGCCATGGAGCGGACCGGCCTGGTGACCCGGCACGTGGAGGGGCTACCCCAGGACTACGCCGAGACGCTGCGCCACTGGATCGAGGCCTACGAGGCGCACTACGACGACGCCGTGCGCCTGGCCGGGGCCGAGCGGGCCCGGGTGTGGCGCGTCTACCTGCGGGCGGCCCGGCAGGGCTTTCTGACCGGCTGGGCCTCGGTGTACCAGGTGCTGGCCGACAAGCCCGCGGACTAGCGCCGCCGGCGGAGCAGCTCGCGCCCCGGGGCCATTCCCTTCCTGGCCGCGTTTATTCGACAGCCCGCAGCGATCGAGCGCTCGTCGCCAGCGCGACGCCCCGGCGGGGGACCGGGGACGACTGCATGATCGACGTCGTCGTCTGACCGTAGAGGGCGATCGAGTCGATCACCTCCTCCAGGTGAACGACGTCGCGGACGTGGGCCTTCATCAAAAAGCAGTCCTCGCCGGTGATGCGGTGGCACTCGACCACCTCGGGCGTGGCCTTGGCCAGCTCGGCGACCTTGGCCAGCTGGCGCGGGGTCGGCCGCACGCGGATGATCGCGGTCAGCGGGTAGCCGGCGGCCACCGGGTCGATGTCGGCGTGGTAGCCGCGGATCACGCCCGCGGTCTCGAGTCGCTGCAGCCGCTCGGCCACGGCGGGCGGCGACAGGCTCACGCGCCGGGCCAGCTCGGCCAGGCTCAGGCGGGCATCGTCCTGTAGTTCGGCCAGCAACCGGCCGTTGATGTCATCGATCGGTTCGCCATTGGACTTTCGGTTGGAAGGCATAACCGGAAAAGTACCTGGGAAGTGCTCTGTACTCAAGCTCAAAGCCCGAGGATCATACGGTCATGCGCCCGCTGGCCCGCCGTCCGCCGCCGCACGTGTACTTCGTCGTCAGCGCCCTGTTTCACTACCTGGGGCCGTCGTTTGCCGTGCTGCTGTTCGCGCGGGTCCCGGTGCTGGGTGTGGCCTGGCTGCGGATCGCCTCGGCGGCGATGATCTTCGCGCTCTGGCGCCGCCCGGGCCGAGCCATCTTGGGCAACCCGCTGGTACTCGCCTGGGGGGCGACTCTGGCGGCGATGAACTGCTGTTTCTACGAGGCCATCCATCGGCTGCCGCTGGGCACGGTGGCGGCCATCGAGTTCCTGCCGGTGATCGTGCTGGCCGCAGTGGGCGCGCGGGTGCCGCGAAACCTGATGGCGCTGGCACTGGCGGTGGCCGGCGTGGCGCTGCTCAGCGACGTCCAGCTGTCCGGGCAGCCGCTGGGGCTGGCGTTCGCAGCGGCCAACGCCGCGCTGTTCGCGCTCTATATCGTGCTCGCCCACCGGGCCGCCCGCACGCCGCTGATGAGCGGCATCGACGGACTCGCGGGGGCGATGGTGGTGGCTGCGGTTCTGGTCACCCCGGTCGCCGGGTGGCAGGTGGTGGGTTCGCTGAGCGATCCCGTCGCGCTGCTGGCCGGAGTGGGAGTCGGCATCTCCTCGTCGGTGATCCCCTACGTCACCGACCAGCTGGCCATGGCCCGCCTGAGCCGGGCGACCTACGCCCTGATGGTGGCCCTGCTCCCGGCGGTGGCGGTCGTGGTCGGCGTGGTGGTGCTCGGCCAGCTACCGAGCGCCGCCGAGCTGCTGGCGGTTGGACTGGTGATCGCCGGGGTCGCGATCCACCGTGACCCCGGCGGGGGAGAGGAGACGATTACGCCTGAGGCGCTGGATCCGGTGTCGCCGCAGACTCCGACTCAGCAGCCTCAGCTGCCGCCGGCGCGGGAGCCGGCCCGGCCTCGGCGACGGCGTGCGCGCCGGCCGCTCCGAGCACGCCCGTGAGCAGCGCCAGCAGGGCCCACTTGGAACCGTGTGCCTGGCTACCGACGGCGTCGTCGAACGATGGGGCTCCCGGACCGGTCTCGGTCAGGGCCAGCACGATGGCGATCAGGACGAGGTTGTACTCGAACCCGCCATCGCTGACCCAGGGCCCGTTCTTCTTGTGCACCCGGTTGATCGCGGTGAGCATGGTGGCGGTCAGCACCGACGCCGCCACCGGGGTGGCCGCGCCCAGCACCAACAGCGCGCCGCCGCCCGCCTCGGCAGCGCCGGCGGCCAGCGCGTGGCGTTTCCCGGGCCGCAGCCCGAGGTTCTCGAAGAACTGACCGGTTCCCTCCAGACCATGGCCCCCGAACCAGCCGAACAGCTTTTGCGTGCCGTGACCGAAGAAGTAGCCGCCCACGACAAGGCGGAGAAGAAGGCGTCCAATTTTCATTGACAGCACAATAGAGGAAACCCGGTTGCGGTTGTGCTCACAACCATGTGCATAGGCACCACTTGGGCACCTCACCGCCGATCGCAGGTCGCCGCCCGAGTGCCGGCATCACGGACCTGGCGCGGACGAACAAGACCGGCGGTCGCGCGGAGCAAATTGCCCGCGACCGGCTGGATTAGGTCGGCTATCGTGCCCTTCTAGCTTCGGAAACCGTCACGAGGAGAGGGAATGAGCAGCACCGTAAGTGTGCGCCTGAACGTCAACGGCGACGAGCACACCCTCGAGGTTGAGCCGCGATTGCTGCTCGTCCACGCGTTGCGAGACAACCTCGGCCTGACCGGCACCCATGTTGGCTGTGACACGTCCAACTGCGGCGCCTGCACTGTCCACCTCGACGGCCAGGCGGTCAAGTCGTGCACGGTGCTCGCCGTGCAGGCCGACGGCGCCGAGGTGAAGACGATCGAGGGGATGGGCACCGAGGACAACCTGCACCCGCTGCAGGAGGCCTTCTGGAACAACCACGGCCTGCAGTGCGGGTACTGCACCCCCGGGATGATCATGGCGGCGGCGGGGTTGCTGGCCGAGAACCCCAGCCCCGACGAGGGCGAGGTCCGCCACGCGCTCGAAGGCAATCTGTGCCGCTGCACCGGTTACCACAACATCGTCAAGGCGGTGCTCGACGCCGCGTCGAAGTCCGGCTCACAGGCGGGGGTGGGGGTATGAGCGTCACCGACGAAGCTCCCGCCGGCCATGTGGGCCGACTCCTGCGCCGCAAGGAGGATCCGCCGCTGATCACCGGCCAGGGCCGCTACGTCGATGACATCAACCTGTTCGGCACGCTCTGGGCGTCGTTCGTGCGCTCACCCGAGGCCAACGCCAAGATCACCTCGATCGATACCTCGGCCGCTGCTGCCCGCGACGGCATCACCGCGGTCTTCACGGGCGAGGACATGTCCGATCTCGGCGGTCCGCTGCCGATGGCCTGGGCTCCGCCCGGCGTCGAGGTCAACAACCCCGAGCACTGGCCGCTGGCCAAGGGCGCCGTCAAGCACGTGGGCGACCCGGTCGCGGTCGTCATCGGCGAGGATCGCTACGCCGTCCAGGACGCGACGGAAGACGTGCTGGTGGAGTACGAGACGCTGCCGGCGATCGTCGATCCCGAGGTCGCCATCGCCGGGGCGCCGTTCGTGCACGACTCGTTGGGTACCAACAAGGTCCACGAGTGGACGCTGGCCGGCGGCGACGTCGAGGCCGGTTTCGCCGAGGCCGACGTGATCGTCGAGCGCCGCGTGGTCAACCACCGGATCGCCGGGGCTCCGATCGAGTGCCGCGGCGTGATCGCCGACTACCGGGGGGCTCGCTGACGCTGTACTCAGCGACCCAGGTGCCGCACTTTGTTCGCCTGTTCATGGCCCTGCTGCTCGGCCTCGGCGAGGATCGCGTGCGCGTGATCGCGCCCGACGTCGGCGGCGGCTTCGGCCAGAAGCTGCAGGTGTACGGGGAAGAACTCCTGGCCTGCTGGGCCTCACGCCGGCTGGGCCGGCCGGTCAAGTGGACAGAGACGCGTTCGGAGAACATGTCGGTCGCCCACCAGGGCCGCGACCAGATCTCCCAGGTCAAGATGGGCGCCAAGCGCGACGGCACGATCACCGCGTTCCACGTCAAGATCCTGGCCGACTTCGGGGCCTACAACATGATCCTGACGCCGCTGATCCCGTCGCTGGGCGCGTTCGTGATGGGCGGCTGTTACAAGATCCCCAACGTCCAGACCGACATCACCGGCGTGTTCACCAACAAGGCTCCGACCGACGCCATTCGCGGCGCTGGGCGCCCCGAGGCGACGCAGATGATCGAGGTCACCGTCGACCAGCTAGCCCATGAGCTGGGTATGGATCCGCTGGAGGTCCGCCGCAAGAACTTCATCCCCACGGAGGACTTCCCAGCGGCCACGGCGACCGGTGTGGTGTATGACTCGGGCAACTACCACGGGACGCTCGACAAGCTGATGGAGCACGTCGACGTCGCTGCGTTCCGTGCCGAGCAGGAGCAGCTGCGCTCCGAGGGTGTCTACCGCGGGATCGGCTTCTGCACTTGGACCGAGATCTGCGGGCTGGCCCCGTCGCGGGTCACCGGGCCGGGGGGCGTTGGCGTCCAGGCCGGCCTGTGGGAGTCGGCGATGATCCGCGTGCACAACACCGGCGCGGTGACCGTGTACACCGGTACCTCTCCTCACGGCCAGGGCCTGGAGACGGCGATGGCGCAGATCGTCGCCGACAAGCTCGGCGTCGATCCGTCGGTCATCGAGGTCATTCACGGTGATACGGCGACAGGTCCCGAGGGCCGCAACACCTACGGCTCACGCTCGCTGGCCACCGGCGGTGAGGCGGTGGCCAAGGCCACCGACAAGGTCGTCGAGAAGGCGAAGGCGATCGTGGCCGCGGAGCTGGAGGCGGCCGCCGAGGACATCGAGGTCGCCAACGGCAAGTTCTCGGTCAAGGGCTCCCCGGACCAGGGCATGGCGCTGGCCGACGTGGCCGGCGTGGCCTATATCGGCGCGGTGCCCGAGGGCATGGAGCCCGGGTTGGAGGAGACCACGTTCTATGACCCCGAGAACTTCGTGTTCCCGTTCGGGGCCCACGCCTGCGTGGTCGACGTGGACGCCGAAACCGGCAAGGTCAAGGTGATCCGCTACGTCGCCGTCGATGACTGCGGCAACGCGGTGAACCCGATGCTGATCGACGGGCAGATACACGGCGGCGTCGTCCACGGCATCGGCCAGGCGTTGTACGAGCGCGTGCACTACGACGAGGACGGTCAGCTGGTGACCGGCACGTTCGTCGACTACGCGCTGGCGACGGCTGCGGAGCTGCCCAACTTCGAGACCGATCGCACCGTGACGCCCTCGCCGGTGAATTCGATGGGCGTCAAGGGCGTCGGGGAGGCGGGCACGATCGCCGCCAGCGCCGCCGTTACCAACGCCGTGATCGACGCTCTGCGTCCGCTCGGCGTCGACTACATCAACATGCCGCTCAGCCCGATGCGAATCTGGACGGCGATCACCGAGGCAAAGGGAGGTGCGGCATGATCCCGGCGGAATTCGACTACACGGTGCCCGAGTCGCTGCAGGACGCGATCCAGGCGCTCGTCGACGGCGGCGAGGACGCCAAGCTGCTGGCCGGCGGGCACTCGCTGCTGCCGCTGATGAAGCTGCGGCTGGCCGCGCCCTCGCTGCTGGTCGACCTGCGCAAGGTTCCC
Source organism: uncultured Solirubrobacterales bacterium (assembly GCA_963754375.1). Classification (GTDB taxonomy): domain Bacteria; phylum Actinomycetota; class Thermoleophilia; order Solirubrobacterales; family Solirubrobacteraceae; genus Palsa-465. The sequence goes on along the minus strand of CAVWFX010000024.1, from coordinate 160,834 downwards.
GGCCTGCATGGTGTCGAGCGCCAGAACGGCACCTGGCGGATCGGAGCGCTGACCCCGCATGCCGTCCTGGAGCATACGCCCGAGCTGGGCATCGTCTCGACGGTGGCGGCCACGATCGCCGATCCTCAGGTCCGCAACCGCGGGACCATCGGCGGCAGCCTGGCGCACGGCGATCCGGCCTCGGATCTCCCGGCGGTGATGCTGCTCACCGATGCCGAGGTCACCCTCCAGGGTCAGGGCGGACAGCGCACGGTGGCGGCCGGCGAGCTGTTCCAGGACTACCTGGAGACGGCAGTCGGCGAGGACGAGGTGCTGACCGAGATCCGAGTCAGCGCGCTCGACGGCTGGGGCCACGCTTACCAGAAGTTCAACCGCCGCAGCGAGGACTGGGCGATGGTGGCCGTCAGCGCCGTGGTCAAGGCGTCAGGTGGAACCTGCGAGGACGTCCGCGTCGGGCTCACCAACATGGGCTCGGTGCCGCTGCGGGCCACCGCGGTCGAGGAGGCCATGCGCGGCCAGGAGCTGAGCCCGGAGAACATCGCCAAGGCGGCCGAGCAGGCCGCCGAGGGCACCAACCCGCCGGCTGACCTCAACGCCACCGCCGACTACAAGCGCCACCTGGCCCGGGTGCTCACCAAGCGTGCCCTGCAGGAGGCGGCCGGCGGGGGGTGATCCCCGGGGTGGGTAATTTAAAGAGGGTGGAACCCGCGGAGATCGACTCCGTCGAGTCCGCGGGTGCTGCCCTCGCTGGGCAGGACTACCTGGCGGACCGGCAATTGGCCCTGGCGGTTCAGCTGGCCGTGACCCTGGAGCAGCCGTTGCTGCTGGAGGGCGAGGCCGGGGTCGGCAAGACCGAGGTCGCCCGGGCGCTGGCGGCGGCGCTCGATGCTCGCCTGATCCGCCTGCAGTGCCACGAGGGCATCGATCTGCACCACGCCGTCTATGACTGGGACTACGCCCGCCAGCTGCTGGCGCTGCGCGCCGCGGAGGGCGGGGTCGACGAGGGCGAGCTGTTTCAACGCCGCTTTCTCCTGCGGCGCCCGCTGCTGGACGCGATCGAGTCTGACTCCTCGCGGCCGGTGGTGCTGCTGATCGACGAGATCGATCGCGCCGACGACGAGTTCGAGGCCTTCCTGCTCGAGTTCCTGTCCGATTTCGCGATCACCATCCCCGAGCTCGGCACGATCAGCGCTCGGCGACGCCCGATCGTGTTCCTGACCTCCAACCGCACTCGCGAGCTGCACGACGCGCTCAAGCGCCGCTGCCTGTATCACTGGATCGACTACCCCGACCCCGAGCGCGAGCGCGCCATCGTCCGGGCTCGTCTGCCGCAGGTGCCGGAGCGGATCGCCGCCCGCGTGGTAGACGCGGTCGGCAGGCTGCGCGACCAGGGCGACCTCTACAAGCTGCCCGGGGTGGGAGAGACGATCGTCTGGGCTCAGGCCCTGCTGGCGCTCGGCGACGAGGTCGACTTGGAGGACACGCTGGGCGCGGCGCTGAAGGTCCACGAGGACGTGGTTCGTGTCCGCGAACGGAAGGTGCTCGAGGGTGTCTGAGCCGCTGGCGGCTCTCGGCGATGCCGTCACGGGGCGGCTCGGAGAGCTGGCGGCGGCGTTGCGCGGTCAGGGAACCCGGGTCGGAGTGGGGGAGCTGCTGACCGCACACGAGGCGCTGCTGGCGGTCGCCTGTGACTCGCGCGAGGATGCGCGGCTGGCGCTGCGGACCGTCCTGTGCTCGCAGAAGGGAGACCTGGAGCGCTTTGACCTGGCCTTTCTGGCGGTATTCGGCGATGGCCGCGCTCCCGGTCGCGACTCGCCGCTGGACGAGCTGGGGGCGATCGAGCGCGCGGCGCTGCCCCAGTACGGCGTTCCCGATGCCGGCGGCGCGCCCGCCGAGCGAGACGCCGAGCCGGTGGCGGCGGCCTACAGCGACGTCGAGTTGGTTCTGGAGAAGGACTTCGCCCGCTACACCGACGCCGAGATGGCCGCGGCCCGCGAGCTGATCGCACAGCTGGCACGGCGCCATCCCACGCGCTTGTCGCGGCGCACCCGTCCCTCGCGCCAGCGCGGCCATACACCGGATCTGCGCCGCACCGTGTACGCGTCCCTGCAGACCGGCGGCGATCCGTTTCGCCGCCGCTGGCGGGCGCCCACGCAGCGACCCCGCCAGGTGGTGCTGGTGTGCGACGTGTCCGGTTCGATGGCGCCCTACGCGCGGATGCTCTTGCAGTACATGCAGGCCTCGGTGGCCGCCCGGCGACGGGTCGAGGCGTTCGCGTTCGGCACCCGCCTGACCCGGATCACGCACGAGCTCACCGGGCGCGACCACGACCGCGCCCTTGACCGCGCCGCGGCGGCGGTGACCGACTTCTCGGGCGGGACGCGGATCGGCGCCGCCCTGGCCGAGCTCAACCGCGTGCACGGTCGGCGGCTGGGCCGCGGCTCGGTGGTGGTGATCCTGTCCGACGGGTGGGACCGCGGCGACCCCGACCAGCTCGACGCCGAGATGGCCCGACTGCGTCGCGCCGCCCACCGGCTGGTGTGGCTGAACCCGCTGGCCGCCCACCCTGACTACGAGCCGCTGACGCGCGGAATGCGCGCCGCGGTTCCCCATACGGACCGGCTTTTGCCCGGCAACTCACTAGCCTCGCTGGAGCAACTGGCAGCAATATTGGAGGAGATGTGAACGACGTACTTCCCGAGCTCAACACCTGGATCGAGCGGGGCGACCGGTTCGCGATCGCGACCGTGATCACGGTCAAGAAGTCGGCGCCGCGCCCCCCGGGGGCCAAGATGGCCGTCAACGCCGACGGGGAGATCATCGGCGCCGTGTCGGGCGGTTGTGTGGAGGGAGCGGTGATCGAGCTCGCCGACCGGGTGCTGGGCGGCGAGCCCCCGCAGCTGGTGCACTTCGGGATCGCCGATGAGGATGCCTGGAACGTGGGACTTCCCTGCGGCGGCGAGATCGACGTCTGGGTGCAGGAGTACCAGCCCGGGCGCTTCGTTGACATCGCGCGGGCGGGTGGCCGCGCCGCCGAGATCACGCTGCTGGAAGGGGCAGCGCCGGGCGCCAAGCTGCTGTTCGAGGAGGACGGCACCGTGTCCGGATCGCTGGGCGCGCCCGAGCTCGACGACGAGGCCCGGCGGGCCGCCGAGGAGCTTTTGTGGACCGAGACCTCCGAACTGCGGGGCCCGATGTTCGTCGACCTGATCGCCCCGGCGCCACGGCTGATCCTGTTCGGGGCCGTGCCCATCGCCGCGGCGCTGTGCTCGCTGGGCAAGGTGACCGGCTGGCGTTGTTACGTCGTCGACCCGCGCCGGCGATTCGCCACGCCGGAGCGCTTCCCCGACGCCGAGCAGGTCATCGCCGCCTGGCCCGAGGAGGCCTTCGCTGCCCTGGGCGGGATCGACCCGGCCACCTCGATCGCGGTGCTCACCCATGACCCCAAGCTCGACGACGCCGCGCTGGCCATCGCGCTGCGCTCGCCGGCGCGCTTCATCGGGGCGATGGGATCGCGGCGGGCGCAGGAGGCGCGGCGTGAGCGGCTGCTCGCCCTCGGGTTCAGCGACGAGGAGATGGCGAGGATGTCGGCTCCGGTCGGCCTGGACCTGGGATCGGTGAGCGCCGAGGAGACGGCGCTGTCGATCCTGGCCGAGGTGGTGGCCAGCCGCCACGGCCGCGAGGGCGGTCGACTGACCGGCGCCCGCGGCCGCATCCACGAGGTCGTCGGCTGATTCGTTGATCGCCGGGCTGATCCTCGCCGCCGGTGCCGGCACCCGGTTCGGCTCCGAGCCCAAGCTGCTGGCCGACCTCGGCGGCCGGCCGTTGCTCGAGTGGGCGGTGCGAGCCCAGTGCTCGGTGGCGGCGATCGACCGCGTGGTGGTGGTGCTGGGCGCCCACGCCACCGAGGTGCTCGAGCGCGTCGACCTGATGCGCGCCGATCCGCTGGTGTGCGAGGGCTGGGAGGCGGGGCAGTCGGCGTCGCTGCGCTGCGGGCTGGGGGTGCTGGGCGACGCCGACAAGGTGATCGTCACGCTCGGCGACGCGCCGTTGGTCACGTCCGAGGTGGTAGCGACGTTCGTTTCCGAGCCGCCGAGGACGCGCGCGGTCTACGACGGCCGCCCCGGTCACCCGGTGGTGCTGGGCGCTGATGATGTCGCCGCTCTGAGCTCGCTCGAGGGAGATCGGGGCGCGCGCTCGCTACTGCGCGGAGGTCGCGTCGTCGAGATGGGCCACCTATGCTCGGGGCGCGACGTCGACACCCCTGAAGACCTGGAGGAGATACGCCATGAAGCTAGAGCAATCATTTGAGGTCGCGGCGCCACTGGAGGTGGTGTGGGCGGCGCTGATCGACGTCGAGCGGGTGGCGCCCTGTCTGCCGGGCGCGGCCGTGACCGGGCGCAACGATGACGGCAGCTACGACGGCACCTTCAAGGTGAAGATCGGGCCCACCTCGGCGTCGTACGCCGGCAAGTTGAAGATGGAGCAGGTCGACGAGAGCGTCCACACCGCCACCATGGACGCCCAGGGCACCGACAAGCGCGGCCAGGGCGGGGCCAAGGCGACGATCGTCTCCTCGCTGGCGGACGCGGGCAACGGGGCCACCCGGGTCGACGTGTCGACCGATTACCACATCACCGGACGCCTGGCCCGGTTCGGGCGCGGGGGGATGATCGAGGACATCTCCAATCGGCTGCTGGGCGACTTCGCCAAGTGCCTGCAGACCAACCTGGCCGGGGGGACGGGCGAGGCAGCGCCGGATGCGCCTGCGGCCGCCGCCGAGTCGGCGAAGACGAACGCTACGAGCGAGGAGCCGACGGAGGCGGACGCCACCAGCGCCGAGCCGGCCACAGACGAGGTCCAGGCCGGAGCCGTCGCTGCCGCCGAGGCCGCGGGCGCGGCCGCTGAGGCCGAGGGTGCGGCGGCTAAGGCTGCCGCTGAGGCCAAGGGTGCGGCCGCCGCCGCGGAGGCTGAGGGCGCGGCCGCTGAGGCTGTCGCCGGCACGCCGACCGAGGCCGGGGCCGGTGCCCCCGGCGCCGTGCCGCCACCGCCTCCGCCCCCGCGGCCGCCGATGCAGCCGATGCCCGACAGCGAGCCGGTCCAGGGGCTGTCGCTGGTGGCGTCGGCGCTGTGGGGCCAGGCCAAACGCAACCCGGCCCAGGCCATCGCCCTGGTGGTCGGCTTCCTGCTGGCCCTGCGGGTGTTCCGCCGCCGCTCCTAGCCCACCGCCGTTGTAGCCCACCGCCGTCTAGCCGCCGCTGGCCGGCCGGCTGGCAGCCCTTTCCCGCCAGATTTGACGGGTTTGTGCTGCCAGCCGGGCTCGCCCGCCGGCGGTTCGCGGGCGGATGAGGATCGGCTGTGAGGCTTGGTCGCTTTTGCGCCTGAGAGACAGAAAAGCGACCAAGGCCCCAACCGCCATGGCTGATTAGCCGGCTCCTGCTTCGATGCTGCAGTCAGCGCCGGTGCCGGGCCTAGGCCAAAGGCTCCCCGGAGCAACCCGCCGGAGCTGACTCGGGCCACCTTGCATCCGGGCGGCCACGCCGATTTCCCTGCCAGCTGGCCCTGGGGCGCGGGCGTCAGCGTAGAAGCGCGCGGGTGGTCGGCCGTTCGAAGGAGGCGGCCGGGAGCATGGCCATGATCCCGCTGGGGTTGATCATCGGGTGGGTGCCGTAGTAATGGCGGCGGATCTCGTCGAAGCTGACGGTGGGCTGGACGCCCGGCCACTGGAACAGGTCGCGCGCGTACGGCCACAGGAACTCGTACTCGACCAGCTTGCGGATCGAGCACTTGAAGTGGATCTGATAGACGGCGTCAAAGCGCAGCAGAGTGGTGAACAGACGCCAATCGGTCTCCACCGGGTCCGGCCCGAACAGGAAGCGGCGCTCTTCGAGGCGTAGATCGAGCTGATCGAGCGTCTGGAACAGAGTCTGCACGTCGCGCTCGTAGACCGCCTGGTTGGTGGCGAAGCCGGCTCGGTAGACCGCGTCGTTGACGTTCACGTAGATGCGCCGGTTGAAGTCGTCGATGTCGCCCTGCAGCCGCTCGGGATAGAGCTCGACCGGATGCTTGGCCAGGGACGCAAACACCGTGCCGAGCATCCGGAGAATGTCGGCGGACTCGTTGTTGACCAGCACCGAGGTGGTCTTGTCCCACAGCACGGGAACGGTGGCGTGCAGGTCGTAAGACGGGTCGGTCGCCGTATAGGCCTGCAGGAGGTACTCGAATCCGTTGACGGGATCGTTGTAGCCGTCGCCGGTGAACGCCCAGCCGCGCGAGTCGCGGTACGGGTCGACGTAGGACACGCTGATCGCGTCGTCGAGTCCCATCAGCGCGCGAGCGATCAGGGTGCGGTGTGCCCATGGGCAGGCGCGGGACACGTAGAGGTGATAGCGACCCGCCTCGAGCGGAAACTCGGTCGAACCGTCGTCGGAGATCCAGCCGCGAAAGCTGCTGTCCTGGCGCCGGAAGGATCCGTCCTCGCCGCCCTCGCGGCCGAGTGAGAAAGCGGAGGCACGTGTGGTCATGTCACTGAGCCTACGCAGTCGGCGCGGCCACCGAGGCTAGGCTGAGTCCTGCAAACAGTGGAGGAGGATGAGAGATGACCGAGCAGAGCGAACGCGCCCGCAGGTTCCTGGAGCTGCACCGCCCCGGCCAGCCGCTGCTGATGCCCAATCCATGGGACGCGGGCTCGGCCAAGCTGCTGGCCTGGCTCGGGTTCGAGGCCCTCGCCACCACCAGCAGCGGGTTCGCTGCCACGCTGGGCCGGCTCGACGGCTCGGTGACACGCGAGGAGGCGCTCGCGCACTGCGCGGCAATGGTGGCGGCGGTCGACGTGCCGATGTCGGCGGACCTGGAGAACGGTTTCGCCGACTCGGCCGCTGACGTCGCCGACACCGCCCACGGAGCGGTGGCCACGGGGCTGGCCGGGTTCTCGATCGAGGACTTCGCCCCGGGTCAGGACGACCCCATCTACCCGCTGGCAGTGGCCGCCGAGCGCGTGGCCGCCGCCGCCGAGGTCGCGCACGCGGGCGACGCCCACGTCGTGCTGACCGCGCGCTGCGAGAACTTCCTGCACGGGCGGCGCGACCTGGACGACACCATCGAGCGCCTGCGCGCCTATCAGGAGGCCGGCGCTGACGTCCTGTTCTCTCCCGGGATCGCCACCGCCGACGAGATCCGGGCCGTGGTGTCCGCCGTCGACCGGCCGGTCAGCGTGCTGCCGATGCCGGACACGCCGCCGGTGGCCGACCTGGCCGGGCTCGGTGTGAGCCGCATCTCGGTGGGCGGCGCGTTCGCGTTCGCCGCCCTCGGAGGGGTTGTCGAGGCCGCCCGAGAACTGCGCGAGTCCGGTACCTACGGCTTCAGACAGCAGACGGCCGAGGGGATCCGTGCCGTGCGCGAGGCGTTCACCTAGGACGACCGAGGCGATGGTGGCGTCCGTGCCATGATCGTGCTCAGAGCCAATAACTCCGAGAAGAGACAGCCCGCCCGGTAGTCAAGGGCACTGGACCAGAGATATAGGATTCGCCGCCCACCTGATATTTGGTCGTCAGCGCGCGATTCGGCCTGGTCGAAGCGGGGAACTCTGAGCCGGACGCGCGTTTGAGCGCAAAAAACAGGAGGTCTTCGGTGCGTCGACGCCATGACTGCGTCTTAGGCCGCACTCGGTGAGACAGGGGGGTGAGGTGTGAGGCGGGCCTTCGGGCTGCCGGTCTACCGGCGCCTGCTGATCGCCTACGGCCTGATCGAGCTGGGCTGGTGGATGGGCACGCTGGCGCTGGCGGTGCTCGTCTACCGCCGGACCGGCAGCGCGCTGGGCACAACCGCCTTCTTTTTGTGCGCGCAGGTGCTCCCCGCGTTCGTCGCCCCGGCGGTGGTGGCGCGGCTCGATCGCCGTCCGCTGCGGATCGTGCTGCCATCGCTGTACGCGGCGGAGGCGGTCGTGTTCGGCGTGCTGGCGTTGATGACCAGCAACTTCTCGTTGCCGTGGATCCTGGCTCTGGCCTTTGCCGACGGGATCCTGGCGGTGGTCGGCCACGGCGTTCGCTCGCACCGCTCAGGTCGCCCAGCTCACGCCCGCCGATCTGCTGCCCGAGGGCAATGCCCTCACCAACGCCGTCTTCTCGGTGGCCTTCATGGTGGGACCGGCGATCGGCGGCGTCGTCGTCGTCGCCTGGGGCACGGTGGCGGCACTGCTGATCGACTGCGGCGTGTTCGCGGCCATCGCCGTGATCCTCCTGACCGGCGGACTGACCGGGCCGGCCAGTGAGCACGAGACCTCCGGCGGCAGGCTGAGAGCGGCGCTGGCGCACGTACGCGCGACCGCGCCTCTGCGCACTCTGGTCTACCTGCAGGCGCTGGGAATGGTGTTCTTCACCATCACGATCCCGGTTGAGGTGGTGTTCGCCTCGCGCACGCTGCACTCAGGAGCCGGCGGTTACGGGGCGCTGCTGTCGGCGTGGGGGGCCGGCGCCGTAGCGGGGAGCGCCGTCTACGCCCGCTGGCGCCGCAAATCCCCACGCCTGCTGATCGCTGGGAGCGGGGGGGCGGTGGGCTGCGGCCTGCTGCTGATGGCGATCGCTCCCTCGATCGGTGTAGCCATCATCGGAGCCGTGCTCGGCGGCGCCAGCAACGGGATCGAGATGGTGGCCAGCCGGACGGCGCTGCAGGAGCGCACCGAAGCCGGCTGGATGGCCATGGTCATGGGGCTCAACGAGTCGCTGGTCCTGGCCGCCCCGGCGCTGGGGATCCTGCTCGGGGGCGCCATCACCACGCTCAGCGATCCGCGGATGGCGCTGGGAGTCGCGGCACTGGGCGCGTTTGGATTCACGGTGCTGGCCTGGATGGCGCTCGGGCGCCCCAGCTTCCGCCGGCCGCCCGAAGAGGCGGCGGCCACGGAAGCCGATACTGCGGCGGTCGCCCCCCCGAGTCGTGAGACGCTCGTACCGTAGGTTTTCGGCATCACCGCACCCTTCCCCGTTCACCGGTGCACGAACGCCGGGGAAGATCGACAAATGCGCCTCGGCTGCATCGACATCGGCTCCAACACCACGCGCCTCCTCGTAGCTGACTGCGACGGCTCGCGGCTGGCCTGGATTCACCAGGAACGCGCCTTCACGAGCATCGGGCGCGAGCTTCAAAAGACGGGACGGATCGGCACGGGCAAGATCGCCGAGGTAGTGGTGGTGGTGGCGGGCCAGCTTGAGACCGCTCGCGCGCACGGCGCGACGGTGATCCGGGCGGTGGCCACCGCGGCCATACGCAACGCCGAGAACGGAGCCGAGCTGGTGGCGGCGGTCGAGGCCGCCACCGGCCAACCGGTGGAGATCCTGTCGGCGGAGGAGGAGGCGCGGCTGGCCTTTGTCGGCGTCGCCGGCACGCTCGACCACGCTCCCGGTTGGGGAGCTTGGCGTGGTCGACGTGGGCGGCGGCTCCTCCGAGCTGGTCATCGGCAACGTGGAGTCAGGCGTGCGATGGTGGGCCTCGGTCGCGCTCGGCTCGGGCGGCCTCACCTACGCGGACCTGCACGCAGATCCGCCCCCCGAGGACCAGCTGCGCCAGGCCCGGGCGCGGATCGCGGCGACCCTGTCGCGGCTCGATCCGCCGCGTCCGCGAGCGGCGATCGCCGTGGGGGGCAGCGCCACGTCGCTGGCGCTGGTGGCCGGCCCCCGGCTCGATGCCGCCGGGCTCGGCCGCGCGCTGGACCTGCTCACCGGCGCGCCCGCCGCGCGGATCGCGGCGCGGTTCGGGATCGACGAACAGCGGGCACGGCTGCTGCCGGCCGGGCTGCTAATTCTCCAGGGCGTGACCGAGCTGTTCGGTGTCGGGTTGCGGGTCGGCCGCGGAGGGATCCGCGAGGGAGTCCTGCTGGAGGCGGGCGCGGCGTGAATGTGGAGCCGCCGATCGCGCCACGCGACGCGCTCGCCGCGGTGCGGGTTCGGGCCCCGCTGCGTGGCAACCACCGGCTGGAGCGGCTGCTCGATGCCGCCAACGCCGACGAGCAGCTCAAGGCCTGGTGGCACGTGTCGGCCGTCAACGCCACCCGGCGGCTCGGCATGTCAGACCACAGCTGGGTGCACATCCAGATCGTGCTCAACATCGGCCTGCGCCTGCTGCGGCTGCTGTTGCGGCGGGGCGTCGTGCCCAGCGTGGTGGCCGACTACGCGATGAGCGAACACGACGCCGAGGTGGTGGTGGCGGCGGCGTGCCTGCATGCACTGCGTCGGGATGTCGATTCATCGCGCCGACCACGAGCGCTACAGCCTGTTTCTGACCGCCGACAAGCTGGGCTCGCTGCTGACGCCGGCCTACGAGGAGCCCGAGCGCTCGATCCTGGTCGCGGAGGCGATGCACGCGATCATCGGGCACCGCCGCGACGGCGCCCCGTTCACGATCGAGGCCGGGATCGTCCGCGTGGCCGACGCACTCGACATGGCGCGGGGGCGGTCGCGGATCCCGTTCGAGGCCGGGCACCAGAACATCCACTCGCTGTCGGCGTACGCGATCGAGGACGTGAAGATCTCGCCCGGGCGCGACCGGGCGGTGCGAGTAGAGATCGCGATGTCCAACAGCGCCGGCATCTTCCAGGTCGACGAGCTGTTGGCCGAGAAGCTGCGGGGCTCCGGGCTCGAGGAGCACGTCGAGGTGATTGCCCGAATCGAGGCCGAGCACGAGCAGCGCCTGATTCCGGTGTTCAGGATCTAGTCGGGACGGTGACCGAAGCAACCCAGGAGAACCGGGGGCGCATCGCGGTTTTCGCCGCGGTGGCGGTGGCCGGGGGTGATCGTGGTCTACGGCGGCTACGGCGCGCATTGGTCGTGGACGGGGATCAACGGTCGCACCGCGACCCTGTGGGACTGGCTGCACCTGATGCTGCTGCCGATCGCCGTGGCCATGTTGCCGCTGTGGTTGCGCCGCAACGCGCGGGTGGATCGGATCGGCATGTGGGTGGCGGCCATCCTGGCAACGGCGTTCATCGTCGTGGTGGTGGCCGGCTACCTGGTGCCGTGGGCGTGGACGGGGTTTCAGGGCAACACCCTGTGGGACTGGCTCAACCTCCTGGCTCTCCCGGTGGCGGTCGCGCTGGCTCCGCTGCTGGAGGAGCTGCGCGAGGTGTGGGGGCCGCGTCACGCCACCGTCGCGGCGATCGCCTCCGTGGTGTTCGTGGCGCTGGTGCTGTGCGGTTACCTGCTGAGCTGGCGCTGGACCGGGTTTGAGGGCAACACGCTGTGGGACTGGCTGCACCTGCTGTTGTTGCCATTGCTGGTGCCGACGGTGATCGTGCCGGCGCTCAAGCCGGTGGCCCGGTCACGGGTGCAGGTGCGCGACGAGCCCGAGGACTCGGACGACGGTACGGCAGAAGCCGGCTAGGCCAGTTTGGTTCGGCGCCGCCGCCTACCAGCCGCCGCGCCAGTCGGCGTTGGCGTCGCGGCGCTTGGCGGCATCCATCCTGGCGTGCTTGCGCTTGTCCAGCCGCCACTGGATCAGCGTCAGAACCATGATCACGGCGGGGAAGAACGCGATCGTGATGAACATCACCTGGGTGATGTCCTTGTCGTTGCTCTCGCCCCACCACCCCTGACCGCCGTCGTCGCGGGCCAACGCGGCCGGCGCGAGGGTCAACATCGTCGCCGACGAACAGCGTGAAGGCGACCATGAAACGGGCGCGACGCATGCCGTGAAAGAGTATCCGATCCTCAGGCGCCGGTGGCCGCTGCGGAGCGCTCGGAGGCGCCCACCGCGGCCAGCGCCGACAGCAGCGCCGGGTTGTAGTCATCGGCCCGGGCGGTGACCTCGAGGTGATCGATCGGGACCTCGAACACGGCGGCGCTCAGCGCCGCCGCCAGCTGTCTCTGGTTGCGCGGCGCGACCGACGCGTCGCGGCCGGTCACGACCACCGCGGCGGGCACGTCGACCGACTCGAGCCATGGCCGGGAGTCGAAGCGCCCGAGCTCGCGCCCGGCCTCGGCGATGTCGCGGGGGAAGTTGCGCATCACCTCCGACAGCCACCAGGCGGTGCGCGGGGACATGGGGATCCCGGCCCGCCGAAAGCCGGCCTTCCAGGCCGCGCGCGGGGCGATCGACGAGCATCAGCCGCAGGGCGCCCATCGTCCGCCAGACCCGGACCGACTCCGGGTCCTGGAAATGCTGGCGAGGTGCCGCTGAGCACGATCGCCGCAGACGGCGTCGCGATGGTCGCGGGCGATGAGCTGGGCGATCGTGCCGCCCATCGAGTAGCCGACGAACGTCGCCGGCGCCAGCCCCAGGTGGCGGACCACGGCGACGGCGTCGGCGGCGCAGTCGGCCAGCCGGAACGGCGCCATCGCCCGCATCCCGCGGCCGTGGCCGCGGTGATCGATGGCCAGCACCCGGTAGCCGGCCTGCGCCAGCGGTTCGTAGGCGGCGTGCCAGTTGAGGTCGGCGCTCACCATCCAGCCGTGAAGCAGCATCACCGGCGGGACCGTCGCCGCCGCTGTCGCGCAGGAACACCTCGCCGCGGTCCGGGAGATCGACCGTCCGCGCCGGCGGCAGCTCGTGCGGGGGCACAGGCGGGTACGCCGGCGTACTGAAGCGCGACACGCGCCGGATGCTAGTCGGCGCGGCGGCGATCCTACCATCAGCCGCATGGCAGTGGTGATCGCATCCGACCTCGGCAAGGACATCGCCGGCGAGCCGCTGCTGCGCGGCATCTCGTTCAAGCTCGAGCGCCGTGACCGGATGACGCTGTCCGGGCGCAACGGCGCCGGCAAGACGACGCTGCTGCGGATGCTCGCCGGCGAGGACTCGATCGACGGCGGCGAGCTCGTGCTGGCCAAGGGGGCCAAGGTCGCCCTGCACGACCAGCGCCCGCCCCGCGACCGTCGGCTGACGCTGCGCGACTACGTCCTGTCGGGCGCGCCCGAGCTGGTGGCGATCGAGCAGGAGCTGGCCGCGCTGGAGCAGCGCGATGGCCGGCGGCGCCCACGACGAGGCGACGCTCGATCGCTACTGCCCGCGCCCAGGCGCGGCTCGAGCACGCCGGCGGCTACAACTGGCGCGAGCGCGCGCTGGCGACCCTGCACGGCCTCGGGTTCCGCGACGACGCCGACCTCGACCGGTCGCTCGACACCTTCTCCGGCGGCGAGCTGACGCGGGCCTCGCTCGGCCGGGCGCTGGCCGGCGACCCCGACCTGCTGCTGCTCGACGAGCCCACCAACCACCTCGACATCGAGTCGCTGGAGTGGCTCGAGCAGCACCTGGTGGGGCTGGATGCCGCGATCGTGCTGGTCGCTCACGACCGCTGGTTCCTGGAGGCGGTCGGCACCGCGGTGCTGGAGCTGGAGGCCGGGCGCGGGCGGTTCTTCGCCGGGCCTGGCACGCCTGGCGCCGCGAGCGCGCCGCCCGCGAGCTCGCGCTGGGCCGCGCGATCGAGCGCCAGCAGGCGGAGATCGAGCGGCTGGAGCGGTTCGTGACCCGGTTTCGCGCCGGGACCCGCGCGCGCCAGGCGCAGTCGCGGGCCAAGAGGCTGGACAAGATCGAGCGGATCTCCCGCGATCCCACCGACGGCGCCGGCGCTGGAGTTCTCGTTCAAGCCGCCCGAGCGCAGCGGCCGGGTGGTGTTCGAGCTCGAGGACGCCTACGCTCTCGGCCGGCGGCAAGCAGCTGCTCGACGACGCCGAGATGTGGCTGGAGCGCGGCGAGCACGTGTCGCTGGTGGGCCCGAACGGCGCCGGCAAGACGACCCTGATCGAGACGCTGGCCGGGCCGCCGGGAGCTGGAGCAGGGCAAGCTGCGGACCGGCCACAACGTCAAGCTCGGCTTCCTCTCCCAGCACGCCGAGGAGCTGACCGCCGGGACCGCGCGCACGGTGCTCGAGGCCGCCAGCACGCCACCAGGCTGACCCCGGGCAAGGCGCGGGCGCTGCTGGGGCGGTTCCTGTTCTCCGGCGAGGACGCCGAGAAGCCGCTGGACGGGCTGTCGGGCGGCGAGCGCCGGCGGCTGTCGCTGGCGATCCTGGTCCAGTCCGGCGCCAACGTCCTGATCCTCGACGAGCCCACCAACCACCTGGACCTGGAGAGCCGGGAGGCGCTGGAGGCGGCGCTGAACGAGTTCTCCGGGTCGCTGCTGCTGGTCTCCCACGACCGGGCCCTGCTCGACGCGGTCGGGACGCGGACGATCGCGCTCGAGGACCGGACGCTGCACAGCTACGTGGGCGGCTGGCCCGAGTACGTGCGCGTCCGCGAGGAGCGGGCCAAGGCGCCGGCCGGCGGGGGCCAAGACGGCGGCGGCCAAGGGGCGCGACGGGCCGGCGAGAAGCCCGCCGGCGCCCAGAAGCGCAACCCGCCGGTTGCGAAAGCCGGGGAGCGCCGCCAAACGCGGGCAGCAGCTCGAGCAGAGATCGCCACCGCCGAGGCGGCGCTGCGGGCGATCGAGGACGAGCTCGCCGATCCCGGCGGCGTGGGCCACGCCCGAGGCCACCGCGCGCTCGTCACGCGCGCCACGAGGAGGCCAAGCGCGCCGTCGAGGAGCTCTACGAGCGCTGGGAGGCGGTCGCGGGGTAGCGCCGCCGGGTCCGACGGTCGGGAGCGTCGCGGCCCCGGTCTAGACTTCGGCCACGATGCCAGCGCCACGGGAGGCGGTCGCGACCCGAGTCGCCTTCATCGACGACGACAGCGGGCTGATGACGGTGCTGGACCGGCGCTTTGCCGCCCAGCGCTGGGAACGCGAGGTGATCGGGTACGCCGCCGCGCCTGAGCAGCTGGCCGCCATGCGGCTCCATGCGCTGGTCGTCAACCCGGCGCTCACCGGGCCTGGACTACGTCGAGTGGGTGGCCGGCGCGCTGCCGGGGCTGGCGCTGCTGGTCTGCAGCCGGTCCGGCTCCGGTCGCCGATCGGGTGCGGGGCCTGCGCGCCGGCGCCGACGACTGGATCACCAAGCCGTGCCATCCCGATGAGCTGATGGCCAGGCTGGAGGCGGTGCTGCGCCGCCGGCGCGCCGGCGAGCTCCCGGAGCGGGACGAGACGATCAGCGCCGGCGAGCTGGCCATCCGGCCCGACCGCTTCGACGCCTACGTCGGCGGCGCGGCCGCGTCGCTGTCGCGCAAGGAGTACGAGCTGCTGCGCCAGCTGGCCGCGGTCGACGGCCGGGTGCTGGAGCGTGAGGACATCTACCAGCGCGTGTGGGGCTACACGATGGCCCGCGGCGACCGCTCGGTCGACGTGTTCGTCCGCAAGCTGCGCCAGAAGCTCGAGCGGATGTCGCCCGAGCTGGCGCTACGTGCACACCCATTTCGGGGTCGGGTACCGGTTCGCGGCCGAGCGCGCCGACGGCGACGTCCGGTGCCGGCGTGCCGGAGCCGGCGGCGCACGCTCGCCGGCCGCGCGTGCCGAGCGCCGACCGCTGACGGCGGCGTACTCTTAGTAGAGCGATGAGTATCAACGCGAACGTCCGCAACGTCGTGATCGTGCTGGCGCTGGCCGCCGTGGTCGCGCTCTTGCCCGGTGGCGGCACGACCGCCAACGTGGTGCTCCAGGCGATGTCGCTGATCTTCCTGGCCGCGATCATCTGGGTGGCGTCGATCATGTACCGCGAGCATCGCGACGGCGCTCTACGCGCTCGGCGACGGCCGGCGCGCGGCGCTGTATGCGGCCCTGGGCGTCCTGGCGCTCACGCTCACCGCCACCGCGCGGCTGTGGCGCACCAGCGCCGGGTCGGTGGCGTGGCTGGTCCTGGTCGGGGCCTCGGTCTACACCGGCGGCGCCGTGATCTGGGCCGCCCGGAAGTACTGATTCGCGAATGACGCCAGGCGCTCGGCTCAGCGGGGCCCGGCGCTGATGGCCGACTCGGCGGCGGCAATCAACGCCGCCCGGTCACCGTGCCGGGCTTTGAGATTGGCCTGAATCGTGTAGCGAATTCCCCCGACGAGGAAATCGATCTGGGGCGGGGAGCAGGATGCACCGCAGGAGAGCGGGATGAAGGCGGCCTTGGAGGCGCCGCGGACCCGGACGCGCTTGCCGAACACGTCGCTGGCCCTGGCGGCGCCGAACGCGGCCACGAAGCAGGCGTCGGCGTCACCGCAGCCGCGGACCGCGCCGAGCTCGAGGTCGTAGCTCGTCCCCTCGGGGCCGCCGCCCGGGTACAGGTGCTTGGCGTCCAGCGGCATCGACCGGGGCAGCAGCACGGCCGGGGCCCGGGGCGCCCGGTTCACCGACCGGATCTGCTTGGCGAGCAGCGCCGGCAGCGAGCGCTGCGACGCGGGCTGAGCCACCGCGGCGGTGGCGTAGGAAACGGACGCGATCGCGATCAGGGCGGCGGATGCGATCGGCGCCACGAGCTTGTGCGGCATGAATAAACCCCTCCGGTCCGTTGGTCGCCGTGAGGGTAGGGCATCGGCGGTTGTTACCCCTCACTTCATTGCGGCGGCGTACACTGCCGCCGCCGTGAGCTACGGCACGCCTCAGGCAATCGTCTTCGGGACCGCGCGGTGAGCAAGGGCGCGCGCGAGGCATTCGCGGACTGGATGATGCTCCTGGCCGGACCGCTCCTGTTCGGGTCGCTGTTCCTCACCTGGAGCGACCAGTTCTCGAGCTCGTTCCTCAAGCTGTACGGCGGCTCGGCGGCGCTGCAGTCGGTGCCCCACGACCCCACCGGCTGGCAGGTCTACTCGGCCGCCGACGTGATGCTGGCCCTGCTGGCCGCGGGGCTGGTGGCGGCGGCCCTGCGCGGCACCCGCAACGCCCGCCTGGCCCTGGTGATCCCGCTGGCGGTGGCATTGGCGTTCGTGGTGCACGCGCTGGCGGCGCCGCCGACCAGCGGGGCCGACATCTTCAACGCCGCCCTGAACCGGTATGCCGCCGACAGTCCGGCATCCGGGGCAGGGGAGCTGACCGCGCTGTTCGCGCTGCTGATCGGCTCGGCGGGGGTGCTGCTGTCGTTCACCGCCGACTAGGCAACGCGGCCACCGCGAAGGACCCGGTTCTATCCTCGAATCGGATGTCGATATACCCCGCCGACCGGCGCCGTGAGCTCCCCGACGAGCCCGGGGTCTACCTGTTCCGCGACTCGCGCGGCAAGGTCATCTACGTCGGCAAGGCGAAGTCGATCCGCAAGCGGGTGGCGTCGCACTTCTCCAATCCGAGCACGCGGGCGGGCCGCGAGATCCTGGAGATGATCGACCAGATCGAGGCGCTGGTGGTGCACACCGAATCCGAGGCGCTGCTGGTGGAGCAGAACTTCATCAAGCAGTACAAGCCGCGGCTCAACATCCGCCTCGGGACGACAAGTCCTATCCCTACATCGCGATCTCGCTCGACGAGGACTACCCCCGGGTCTACTTCACCCGGGAGCGCCACCGGCGCGACCGCGCCTACTTCGGGCCCTACAGCAACGCCAAGCGCGTGCGGTCCACGCTCGAGGTGCTGGGCAAGGTGTTCCTGTTTCGCTCCTGCGACGGTCCCGAGCCCGGCCGCCGCAGCGGCTCGCCGTGCCTGGACTACTACATCAAGCGCTGCGGGGCCCCGTGCGTCGGCTACGTCTCCAAGGAGGAGTACCGCCGGGCGATCGACGGGGTCATCGACTTCCTCAGCGGCCGCTACAAGGAGATCGAACGCTCACTCGAGTACGAGATGCGTCTGGCCTCGGCCGAGCAGCGCTTCGAGGACGCCGCCCGCGAGCGCAACCGCCTCAGAGCGATCCGGTCGCTGCTCGAGCGCCAGCGGGTGGCCCACGACGGGGCCGGCTCGTTTGACGCGATCGCGATCGCGGTGTCCGAGAGCGAGGCCAACGCCCAGGTGTTCCAGGTCCGCGACGGCGTCCTGTCTGACCGTCAGAGCTTCTACCTCGACAACGCGGCCGACGCCGAGGTCCGCGACGTCGCCGAGGCGTTCATCCTGCAGTACTACGCCAACGCCATCTCGGTCCCGCCCCTGCTGGTGGTCCAGCGCGAGGTGGGCGGCAACGGCGCGTTGGCCGAGGCGCTGAGCGCGCGCCGCGGCGGCGCGGTGGAGATCCGGGCCGCCGAGCGCGGCGACAAGCGCCGCATCCAGGAGCTGGCCGAGCGCAACGCGCGGCTGGCGCTCGACCAGGAGAAGCTGCGCTCCGAGCGCCGCCGCCAGCAGCGGGTCGAGGCGCTCGACGGTCTCCAGCGAGCCGCTGGGGCTCGACACGATCCCGCTGCGGATCGAGTGCTTTGACATCTCGACCCTGATGGGCACCAACACGGTGGCGTCGATGGTGGTGTTCGAGGGCGGCGCGCCCAAGAAGTCCGACTACCGCCGCTTCAAGGTGTTCACCGTCGGCGACGGCGCCGGCGAGAACGGGAGCGAGGGGCCCGATGACTTCGCCGCCATGGAGGAGGTCCTGGGCCGCCGCTATGCCCGCTGGGAGCGCCAGCGCGACTTCTCACCCCACGACAAGGACTACGACCCCAGCTTCGCCGCGCTGCCCAACGTGGTGGTGATCGACGGCGGCAAGGGTCAGCTGTCGGCGGGCCTGCGGGCCCTGCAGGGGTTCCGGGACCGCGGCGTGACCGTGATCTCGCTGGCCAAGCGGATCGAGGAGGTGTTCATCCCCGGCCGCGACGCGCCGCTGGCGCTCGCCCACGACACCCCTGAGCTGCAGCTGCTGCAGCGGGTCCGCGACGAGGCCCACCGGTTCGCCATCACCCATCACCGCATCCGGCGCGACCGGGCGATGACGGCCTCGGTGCTCGACGACCTCCCCGGCGTCGGACCGGCCCGCAAGCGCGCCCTGCTGGCCCACTTCGGGTCGCCGGACGCGATCCTGGCCGCCTCGCGCGAGGAGCTCGAGTCGGTGCCGGGCCTGCCGGGCAAGCTGGCCCGGGAGGTGTACCGGGAGATGCACAAGACCGGCGTCTGACCGCGCCCGGTGATCGGTGCCGCGGGCCGGCGTTAGCCGCCGGGTGCGCCGCCGCCCGACGGTCCGACTGGCGGAGCAGGCGGAGCCGGCTGAGCCGGCGGGGTGACGGTCAGCATCGCTGCGCTCGCCGGCGGCACCGGGATGGTGAAGGTGCCCGCCGCCGACGAGACCGGAGTGGTGCCCGGGGGCGCCGGCAGGGCGCCGGTGGTGGTCTCGAGGCCGAATGTCTGACCGCCGAGCGCGACCCCGGAGGTGGCGTTGACCCCCGGGGCGGTCAGCGTCTCGAGCGAGCCCGAGGCCGGCGCGCCCGGCATGGCCAGGGCGGCGTCGTGCTCGGCCGCCGGATCCTTGTTGATCAGGACCACGCGCTCGACACCGTCGGGGCCGACCGTGGCCCACACCTTCAGCGGCCCGCCAGGGGCGGTGACCCGCAGCAGCCGGGCCCCGGGCGGGAACGCCTGCGCGAACATGAGCAGGCCGTAGTACTCGGGGTGCACGAACGCCTGCCAATTGCCGGCGCCGTCCTGGGACATGCTGAACAGCTCGTAGGCCGCCCCGGGCAGCATGTGGAAGTTGACGCCGTTGACGCCCACGCTGGCCATGTTGAACAGGGTGTCGAGCGCCCACAGCGCCGACGCGAACGTGTCGCTGACGCCCGGGGTCCCCTTGCAGGAGGCCGAGTTCATCTCGGCGACGCGGAACGGGATCTTGTGGGCGTGGGCGACCTTCACGTAGGAGGCGACCCCCTGGGCCAGCCCTGCCGACGAGCTGTCGGCGAGCAGCGCCGGGATCGACACGAACCCTTTCTGGCTGGGCTTGGTCACGCACGACCGCAGCGGATAGCGGTGGTAGGTCACGAGCTTCA
This sequence comes from uncultured Solirubrobacterales bacterium, assembly GCA_963754375.1. GTDB lineage: Bacteria > Actinomycetota > Thermoleophilia > Solirubrobacterales > Solirubrobacteraceae > Palsa-465. The sequence continues at coordinate 141,113 of CAVWFX010000024.1, read as the reverse complement.
GCCGCGGCTCGGCGGAGATGAAGCGACCGAGCTTGCCCATCCAGCCGGGGCCCGAGGTGGCCGGCCCGGCCAGCGGCACCGTCGGCAGCGCGTGGCTCCACTGCGAGAACTGCTTGGTGTAGGCGGCCAGGTCGTACTGACGGCGGCGGGCCCAGTAGAGATGGCCGCGGCGGTCGCTGTACCAGGGAAAGACCCCGTACAGGTCAGGCTCGTTGCCGATCTCGAAGGCGTCGATGAACTTGCGGCCGATCCCGGCCAGCAGCGCCCGTCCCTCGGCGGCGGCGATAGCGGGCCGGCCGGCGGCCAGGTTGATGCCGAGGATCAGCTTGGCGCCCAGATCGGAGGCAAACGCCTGGGTGGTCCGCATCCAGCCCGGCGTGAGCCGGTAGTAGAGGCCGCCCGGGGCGATCATGCCCGGGATCGGCCACCAGCTGCCGTCGGCGCTGTCGCCGCCGATGCGCACGATCGGCGTCTGACCCGGAGCCATGGCCTTCAGCAGCCGGATCAGGACCGGGTTGATGGCCAGCGGATTGCGCCCGGTGTACTGATGGATCGCCCGGTACTCGAGCGACACGCCGAGAAAGCCCGAGCCCATCGCCTGCCCGGTCGGCGTCGACGAGACGCTGGCGCTGATCAGGTCGGCTCGAGCGGCGGCGGGACCGACGAGCATGGTTACGAGCGCCGCCACGAGGGCGAAGCGAGCGTGGCGGCGAAACACGCGGGCCATAGTGCCATAGGAACACGCGGCGAGCGTCACAGGTGCGCGACACCCCCGTCCGCGTCGGTGGTCAGACTTAACCTCGTGGAAGCCTCGGCGCTCACCGACCTGGTCGTGATCTCCGGCTTCTCGGGCGCCGGGAAATCGACGGCGATGGCGGTGTTCGAGGACGAGGGCTACTTCTGCGTCGACAACCTGCCCTCGGAGATGATCCGCTCGCTGGTCGACCTGTTCATGCATCCGGGCTCGAAGGTCGGCAACGCCGCGGTGGTGTCCGATGTCCGGGGCGGCAGCTACTTCGAGGGTCTGGTGGAGATGCTCGACGGCCTGCGTCGCAGCGGGGTCAAGCACCGCGTGCTGTTCTTGGAGGCCGACGAGCAGACGCTGCTCAATCGCTACAAGGAGACCCGGCGCCGTCACCCCCTGGCGCCGAGGGGCAGCGTGGCCGAAGGCATCGCCCGCGAGCGCGAGCTGCTGGCACCGCTGCGCGAGCGGGCCGATCTGGTGATCGACACCGGCGGCCTGACCGCCGCCCAGCTTCGACGCAAGCTGGCCGACGAGGTGCTGCCAAGCCGCAGCCGCGGGCGGCTGGCGGTGTCCTTCGAGAGCTTCGGGTTCAAGCACGGCCCCAGCCGCGACGCCGACCTGCTGTTCGACGTGCGCTTTCTGCCCAACCCGCACTACGAGCCGCACCTGCGGCCGCTGACCGGCAGGGATCCGGCGGTCATCGCCTTCATCAACGCCGACGGCGCGTTGGATCGCTTCTACGACCACCTGGACTCGCTGCTGGACTATCTGCTGCCGCAGTACCTGACCGAGGGCAAGGCCCATCTGGTGGTGGCGATCGGCTGCACCGGGGGACGGCACCGCTCGGTGGCGGTCGCCGAGCACCTGGCCGATCGCTACCGCGGCAGCGATGGCTACCTGGTCGACGTGCAGCATCGCGACGTGACGAGGCCGGCGTGATCGACCACATCGGCTTCGAGGTGTCCGACCTGGCTCGCACGACGCGGTTCTACGACGCCGTGTTCTATTGCCTGGGCGGACGGCGGATGCACGAGTCCGCGGAAACGGTCGCCTACGGGATCAACAGCCCGCTGGTGTGGTTCGTGGTGCGCGACCGCCGCCCGGCGCCGGAGTACGGACACCTGGCCCTGCAGGCCAACGGCAAGGCGGCCGTCGACGGCGCCCACAAGGCCGGCGTGGCCAACGGCGGCAGCGACGATGGGCTGCCGGGGCGCAGGCCCCAATATGGCCGGCGGTACTACGCCGCCTACCTCCGCGATCCCGATGGCCTGCGGCTGGAAGTGGTCTCGCGCCGGTGAATTGAACCGCCGCCACCGGTCGACGGGGCGTCGGCCACCGGGGCCGAGCAGATAGCCTGTCGCGGGCCGGTCGGAGTCATCCGCCCGGACCGGCGTTCTCTCTTTGCAGGCAGCCAAGAACGGAGGATGTGCGCATGGCGGTACGGGTCGGCATCAACGGCTTCGGCAGGATCGGCCGGAACGTCTTCCGGGCCGCCTACGAGCGGGGCGCCGACATTGATTGGCTCGCCGTCAACGATCTCGTCGATCCCAAGACGATCGCCCACCTGCTCAAGTACGACTCCAATTACGGGCCCTTCCCCGGCTCGGTGGAGGCGACCGACTCCGGCTTCTCCATCGACGGCAAGGAGATCCGGGTGCTGGCCGAGCGCGATCCCGCCTCGCTGCCGTGGGGTGAGCTCGGCGCCGACGTGGTGATCGAGTCGACGGGACTGTTCACCGACCGCGAGAACGCCTCCAAGCACCTCGACGCCGGTGCCAAGAAGGTGGTCATCTCGGCGCCGGCCACCAACCCGGACACCACCGTGGTGCTCGGCGTCAACTTCGACGATGCCTACGACCCGAGCCGCCACCAGGTGATCTCCAACGCCTCCTGCACCACCAACTGCCTGGCGCCGGTGGCCAAGGTCCTGCACGACACCGTCGGCATCAAACACGGCCTGATGACCACGATTCACGCCTACACCGCCGACCAGCGCCTGCAGGACATGCCCCACCGTGATCTGCGCCGCGCCCGGGCGGCGGCGGTCAACCTGATCCCCGCCTCGACGGGGGCGGCCAAGGCGATCGGGCTGGTGATCCCGGAGATCGAGGGCAAGCTGCATGGGATGGCCATCCGGGCCCCGGTCCCGACCGGGAGCGTCGTCGACCTGACCGTCGAGGCCTCGCGCGAGACCACGGTCGAGGAGGTCAACGGCGCACTCAGGGCGGCGGCCGACGACGGCCCGATGAAGGGCCTGCTGGCCTATACCGAGGACCCGATCGTGTCCACGGACATCGTCAAGAACCCGGCCTCCTCGATCGTCGACTCGCAGCTGACCGCGGTGATGGACGGCACCATGGTCAAGGTCATCTCGTGGTATGACAACGAGTGGGGCTACTCCAACCGAGTCTCGGACCTGGTCCAGCGATTGCTGTGAGAACTCTCACGGATCTAGGCGATCTGGGGGGCAAGCGGGTCCTGGTACGCGTCGACTTCAACGTCCCGCTTGATGGAGGCGAGGTGGCTGACGACACGCGGATCCGCGCCGCCCTGCCGACGATCGAGGAACTGCGCAAGCGCGGCGCTGCCCTGGTGCTCGTCTCGCACCTGGGGCGCCCCAAGGACCACGAGCCCGAGCTGTCGCTCAAACCGGTTGCGGATCGGCTCGGGCAGCTCCTGCACGAAGATGTCGAGCTGGCGCCCGAGCCGGTCGGTGACGAGGTCACCAAGCTGGCCCAGGGCCTTCAGGACGGTCAAGTGCTGCTGCTGGAGAACATCCGCTTCGAGGCCGGAGAGACCAACAACGACGCCGGCGCTGGCCCGGCAGCTCGCCGACCTGGCCGACGTGTACGTCGACGACGCCTTCGGCGCCGCTCACCGCGCCCATGCCTCCACCGAGGGGGTGGCCCGCCTGATCCCCGATCACGCCGCCGGCCTGCTGCTCGAGCGCGAGGTGGACACGCTCAGCGGCCTGCTCGACAACCCGTCGCGCCCGCTGGTGGCGGTGCTGGGCGGAGCCAAGGTAACTGACAAGATCGGGGTCATCGAGTCGTTTCTGAATGCCGCCGACACGATCCTCATCGGCGGGGCCATGTGCTTCCCGTTCCTGGCCGCGCAGGGCCACACCGTCGGCGACTCGCTGTGCGCCGACGAAGACGTCGAGCTGGCCCGGCGGGCGATCGCCGCTGCCGCCGACGCCCGGGCCACTCTCGCGCTGCCCAGCGATCTGGTGGCGGCCGACCGCTTCGCCGCCGACGCCGAGCCGCAGGCGATCGATGGCGTCGACGTGCCCGACGGTCTCATGGGCCTTGACATCGGCCCCCGCACCGCCGACGCCTACGCCCGGATCATCACCACCGCCGGCACCGTGTTCTGGAACGGCCCGATGGGCGCGTTCGAGCTCGAGCCGTTCAGCGCCGGCACCCGGACGGTGGCCGAGGCGGTGGCCGCCGCACCGGGCGTGACCGTGGTCGGCGGCGGCGACTCCGCGGCCGCGCTGGCCCAGTACGGGCTGGCCGACGAGGTCACGCATCTGTCGACCGGTGGTGGTGCCGCGCTCGAGCTGATCGAGGGCCACGACCTCCCGGGGGTGCAGGCGCTGCAATGAGCGCACCGAACCCCAGCGACCAGCCGCGCACTCCGCTGATCGCCGCCAACTGGAAGATGCACAAGACGGTGCAGGAGGCCGAGGAGCTGATCCAGGCGCTGTTGCCGCGCGTCTCCTCGGTGCAGCGCACCGAGGTGGCGATCTGCCCGCCGTTCACGGCGCTTCAGGCGATGGTCGATTCAACTCGGGGCTCCCGGGTGGCCGTCTATGCCCAGAACATGCACCAGGAGCCCGAGGGAGCGTTCACCGGCGAGGTGTCGGCCCCGATGCTCACCGAGACTCGGGGTGCACGGGGTGATTCTCGGCCACTCCGAGCGCCGGGCGTACTTCAACGAGACCGACAAGGCGCTCTCGCGCAAGATGCCGGCGGCGTTCGCGGCCGGCCTGCAGCCGATCCTGTGCGTCGGTGAGACCGAGGAGGAGCGCGAGCAGGGCGACACCGAGCGCAAGCTCCGCCACCAGGTCCAGGAGGACCTGGCCCGGGTCGAGACCGAGCGCCTGGGGGACGTGGTCATCGCCTACGAGCCGATCTGGGCGATCGGCACCGGTCGGGTGGCCACGCCCGAGGAGGCCGAGGAGGCGATCGCGTTCGTGCGCGCGCTGGTCGGCGACCGCTCCCAGGAGCAGGCCGGCCGGACCCGGATCCTGTACGGCGGCAGCGTCAAGCCCGACAACGCCGCCGAGCTGCTGGCGCTGCCGGACATCGACGGTGCCCTGGTGGGCGGCGCCAGCCTGGAGGCCGAATCGTTCGCGGCGATCGTCGCCGCGGCTGAGTAGATGGAACTGGTCGACGGGCCCGACCGCCTGCCGGTCCAGCGCGCGGCGCTGATCGTGCTCGACGGATGGGGCCTGGCCGAGCCCGGGCCCGGCAACGCCGTGTCACTGGCCTCGACGCCGGTGTTCGACGAGCTGTGGGAGCGCTATCCCGACCACCACTCTGACCGCCTGCGGCCGCGCCGTGGGCCTGCCCGAGGGCCAGATGGGCAACTCCGAGGTCGGCCATCTCAACCTCGGGGCCGGGAGCGTCGTGATGCAGGACCTGACCCGGATCGATATGGCCGCGCAGGACGGCGAATTCGCTTCCAATCCGGTTCTGCGCGACGCTCTCACCGGCGCCGACCGCGTGCACCTGATCGGTTTGGTGTCGGATGGGGGCGTGCACTCGAGTCTTGACCATCTGCGGGCGCTGATCGAGCTGGCGGCCACGCTGGAGGTCGGCGATCTGGTGGTCCATGCCTTTACCGACGGCCGCGACACGACGCCGAAGTCGGGCGCCGGCTACCTGGAGCAGGTACAGGAGTGGATGGAGGCGGCCGGCGTGGGCCGGATCGGCTCGGTGATCGGCCGCTACTACGCCATGGACCGCGACAAGCGCTGGGATCGGGTCCAGCGCGCCTACGACCTGCTGGTGCACGGACGGGCCGAGCATTCGGCCGACTCCGGGCCGCAGGCGGCCCGCGACGCCTACGAGCGCGACGAGACCGACGAGTTCATCACGCCGGTGGCGGTGGGGGAGGAGGCCCGGATCAGTCCCGGCGACTCGGTACTGGCGTTCAACTTCCGCCCCGACCGCATGCGCGAGATCACCCGCGCGCTGGCCGATCCCGGGTTTGACGAGATCGACCGGGGCGGGGCCTCGGTGCTGGAGCGCTACGCGACGATGACCGAGTACGAGGACGGGTGGCCGTATCCGGTGGCGTTCCCGCCCCAGCGGCCGGCGACCACGCTGCCGGCGGTGATCGCCGCCCGGGGGGAGTCGCAGCTGCACGTGGCCGAGACCGAGAAGTACCCCCACGTGACCTACTTCTTCGGCGGCGGCGAGGAGGACGAGTACGACGGCGAGCGGCGGGAGCTGGTGCCGTCGCCGCGCGAGGTCGCCACCTACGACGAGAAGCCGCAGATGAGCGCGCCCGAGGCCACCGAGGCGTTCGTGAACGCATGGCGGGAGTCGCCGCCGAAGTTCGGGATCATCAACTTCGCCAACGCCGACATGGTCGGCCACACCGGGGTGATCGAGGCGGCAGTGGCGGCGATCGAAGCCGTCGACGCGGGCCTGGGCGAGGTCGTGCAGGCGGTCCACGCGTCCGGCGGCGCCTGCCTGATCACCGCCGACCACGGCAACGCCGACAACATGCTCGAGCCCGACGGCAGCCCCAACACCGCCCACCCCTCAACCCGGTGCCGGTGATCGTCACGGTGCCGGGGCTCGACGCTCCGGGACGGCGGGATCCTCGCCGACGTCGCCCCGACGATCCTGCAGCTGCTGGGGATCGACCAGCCGGACGAGATGTCCGGCGAGTCGCTTGTGTCCGGCTAGGGCTAGCCGAAGCGTTTCTCGGGTTCGAACTACCGCTTTCGAAGGATGGCCGAGCGGGGGTCGGGGGTCGTCTTGGAAGTTGACCCTGCGCAACCGCTCGGGCCGCGGCCGCCCATCCTTCGATGCTGAAGTTGTTCGAGCCCGCCGCCGCCGAGCCGGTGGTGCCCTGGCTGACCCGTGCCGGGTCGCGGATCACCTCAACACCCAGTAAAAAAACTTGACAGTGCTAGACTTAGATTTCATAATGGGGTCGCACAGAAGTTCAAAAACCTTGAAACGGAGGGATCAGATGGCACTTATTCGTTGGGAGCCGGCTCGCGAGCTGGGCTCGATCCAGAATGAGATGAACCGGCTGTTCAGCGGTTTCTTCGACGCGCCGACCCCCGGGCAGATCGGCGCCTACCGGCGCTGGATTCCGGCCATGGACCTGGTCGAGAGCGACGGCGAGTTCGTTCTCCGCGCCGACCTGCCGGGGCTGTCGGAGGAGGACGTCAACATCGAGGTTGACGACAACGTCCTCACCATCTCGGGTGAGCGCAAGTCCGAGCACGAGGACCGCAAGGAGGGCTTCTACCGGGTCGAGCGCAGCTACGGCTCGTTCCGCCGCTCGCTGACGCTCCCCGAGGGCGTCGAGCCCGAGGCGGTCAAGGCGAGCTTCGACCGCGGCGTGCTCGAGGTGCGGGTACCGAAGCCCGAGGAGCGCAAGCCGCGCAAGGTATCGATCACCGTCGGCGCCGCCCGAGCCGAAGGCGATCGAGGGCTCGGAGAAGACCGAGCCGGCCGCGTAGCAACCGCTTTCGGCAACGCATAACGCAAACGGGCCCGTGCCGCTTTCAACGTTGGCTCGGGCCCGTCCGTTTGTCCTAGCGCAGGATGCCGGTGTGGCCGAGCGAGTAGCGGCCCGGCTGCGGCCACACGCACAGGCCGTGGGGCCCCTCGCCGACGGGGATGGTGGCTCGCAGCCGCCCGTTGGCGGTGTTGATGGCGTAGACCACGGCGTTGTAGCGCCCGCTCAGCCACAGGGTGCGCCCGTCGGCCGACACGCCGCCCATATCGGGGCTGGCCGGCATCGGCAGCTGCCAGGTCGCGATCACCCGCCGGGTGCGGAAGCTGACCACCGAGATCGTTCCCGCCTCCCGGTTGGAGACGTACATGCACCTGTGCGTTGCGGCTCGGGTACAGGCCGTGCGCGCCGGAGCCGGTCTTGCAGAAAGCCGATGACCCTGAAGGTCACCGGGCTGATCTCCCAGACGCCGCCGTTCAGCTGGTCGGCCACGTACAGGGTCCTGCCGTCGGGCGAGAGCTTGACGTCCTGAGGGCTGGCCAGGCCGTGGGCCAGCACCAGCGTGCGGATCACCCGCTGGGCCCGAAGGTCGACTTCGATCATGTTGCCGCTGAACTCGCAGCTGGCGTACGCGTAGTGCCCGTGGGCGGAGAAGTCCATGTGGTCGACGCCGCGGCACTGCGGGCACGGCCAGCGAGTGGACCAGCCGCATCGTCGTCGGGTTACGGAAATCGAGACGCTGCAGCCGCTCGGCGACGACGATGGCGAAGCGGCCGTCGGGGGTGAAGTACAGGTTGTACGGGTCCTCGACCGGGATCGGCTTGCCCGGCTGCGCGGTGCGCGGGTTGATCGGGGTCAGGGTGTTGCCGAGGTCGTTGTCGACGTACAGCGTCCTGAGGTCGTAGGCCGGCGTCACGTGCTGGGGCAGCGCGCCGGTGGGGAACTCCTTTATGACCCGGAACGTACGCTGGCTGATCACGTCCACCGTGCCGCTCATGCTGTTGGGGACGTAGACCAGCGCTGGGTCGCCGGTCACCGCGGGACTGAGCTCTCCGGCCCGGTCGTAGGCGTAGACGTTGCCGATCCGGGGCGAGCCATGACGGTGGTCCGGAAGCGTGTTGAGCTTGACCGGCGTGGACGCGGTGGAGCTGTGATGGGTCGTCGCGCAGGCCGCGGCCGCCAGCGCCACCAGCGCCAGGACCGCCACGGCCACAGCGCGACTACGGACGGCGCGGGCTGGCACGCCGACAACGTTGCACGCCGTCGGTCGCCGATCTCTAAGGGGTTGGTGAGAATCCCCATACATGCAGGCAAAAAGCGCTCGCGCCGACGCTTGGGTTGGCTACCCTCGCGGGCATCCGCCTCCGCGTCCCGACACCCGCTGCGCTGGCGCTCGGGCTCGCACTGCTGATCGCCGGCTGCGGCGGCTCCGGCGCCGGCACCAGGACGGCCACGACGACGGGCACGAAACGAACCCGGGCCGGGCATGCCGCCGCCCGGCCGGCCCCGCCGGCGCGGCTCGTCTACCGCCACCTGTACTCGCTGCCGGCGCCGCTGCGCGATCCGGCCAGCGCCGCCCTCGCCGGTGGGCGCTTCGCGCTGCTCGGCGGGCTCGACGCCGCCGACACCTCGGCCTCCGCGGTGCTGATCGGCAGCCTGCATGGCGCCCGGGCGGTCACCTCGCTGCCCGAGGCCCAGCACGACGCCCAGGGGGCGGCCCTCGACGGGAGGGTCTACGTGTTCGGCGGCGGATCCTTGTCCGAGCTTGACCACATCCTCAGCTTCGATCCCGCCTCGGGCGCGATTCACACCGTCGGCAGCTTGCCCCACGCCCAGTCAGACGTGGCCGTCGCCGGGGCCAACGGGGTCGCCTACGTGTTCGGCGGCTACGACGGCGCGAGCTGGCTGAACACGATCATCGCCTACCGGCCCGGGGCGCCGCCCAAGCTGGTCGGCCACCTGCCGGTCGGCCTGCGCTACTCGGCTGCTGCTGCCACCGCCAACGGGCAGATCCTGGTCCTCGGAGGCTCCACGCCGACCGCGGCCACCAACGCCATCTACCGCTTCGACCCTGCCAGCGGGCGCGTGCAGCAGATAGGCCGCCTCCCGCACCCGATCACCCACGCGGGGGCGGCAGCACTCGGCTCGACCGTGTATCTGGTCGGGGGCCGGGGCGACTCCGTCGACGCCCAGACGGCGGCGATCTGGGCCATCGATCCGGTCACCGGCGCGGTCCACGCCGCCGGGCACCTGCCCACCGCGTCGTCTGACACCGGCGTGCTCACCGTCGGCAAGGGGATCGTCGTCGTCGGCGGCCTCTCGCCCTCGGGCGCGACCGCGTCCGGCGTCGGCCAGCTGCTGCCCGCCGCCGGCTGACCGGCTCGGCGGGGGACTGCATGGGACGCAAGCCGGATCAGCGGGCCCCGCGTTCGACCGACACGACGTAGTCGGCGACTCGCTCGAGCTCGGTCCGCGTGAGCGGCGTTCGGACCGGCATCTCGCGGGCGAACTGGAGCATCGCCGTGTGGCTGAAGTCGGCGTGGAGCAGATCGCCGCCCTGGTGCTTGGGCGACTCGACGCCGGTGAGGGAGTGGCAGGCGCTGCAGTCCCGGGCGAATACCGCCTTACCGCTGGGGGCGCTGGGGGTGCTCGATCCGCCGCACCCGGCCAGCGCGGTGACGCTGACAACCAGCGCCGCGAGTGACTTCCCGGACATGGCGCCAAGGCTACGAACCGGCGACGAACGTTGGGTAGGGTGACTGGGCGTGTTCACCATCCGCACGCGGAGTCCGGAGTCCCGAGCCCGCACCGGCACGCTGAACCTCGCTCATGGGGAGGTGGCCACGCCGGCGTTCGTGCCCCTGGCCACCCGGGGGGCGATCAAGACGCTGGAGCCGCGCGACGTCGAGGGCCTCGGCTACGAGATGGTGCTCGGCAACACCTTCCACCTGTTCCTGGCCCCTGGCCACGAGCTGGTCCGGGAGCTGGGGGGCTCAACCGGCTGATGCGCTGGGAGCGGCCGATCATCACCGATTCCGGCGGCTTTCAGGTGTTCTCGATGGGCCACGGCGGCGTCGCCGACGAGATCAAGGGCCGCCGCCATCGCCCGGCCGGTGGCGGCTCCGGCCGCGAGTCGAACGGCTCGATCCTGGCCATCGGGAGGAGGGTGTGCGGTTTCGCTCCTACGTGGACGGCGCCGAGCGCTTCATCGGCCCCGAGACGTCGATGGAGATCCAGGCGGCGCTGGGCTCAGACATCGCGCTGGTGTTCGACGAATGCACGCCGTTTCACGTCTCCCGGGACTACACGGCGCGCTCGACGGAGCGCACCCACCGTTGGCTTGATCGCTGCCTGGCGTGGCATCAGCGCCACGGTCCTCGCCAGCAGGCGGTGTACGGCATCGTCCAGGGTGGCGTCGAGCCCGACCTGCGCACGCAGTCGGCCGAGGCGGTGAGCGCCAGCGGCAGCGACGGCATCGCCATCGGCGGGTCGCTGGGCCAGGACAAGCAGCAGATGCACGAGGTGGTGTCCTGGACGACGGCCGAGCTCGAGCGCCTGGCCCCCGACCGCCCGCGCCACCTGCTGGGGATCGGGGAGATCGACGACCTGATCGCCGGGGTGGAGTTCGGCATCGATACGTTCGACTGCGCCATGCCGACCCGGCTGGGGCGCCACGGGGTCGCGCTGATCCCGGATCCCGAGGGCCGCTGGCGCGTCGACCTGGTCAAGTCCCGCTGGCGGCGCAGCCCCGAGCCGATCCTCGACGGCTGCCCCTGCCCCGCCTGCGCCCCGGGGTTCTCCCGCGCCTACCTGCACTACCTGCTGCGCGCCCACGAGCTGACCGGCGCCCGGCTGGTGACCCTCCACAACCTGAGCTTCATCGGCCGCCTGATGGCCGACCTGCGCGCCGCCGTCGACGCCGGCCAACTGTCCGAGGTCGCAGGGGCGCTGCGGGCCGGCGCCGCTCCGGGTGCGGTGCTGCGTTAGGGCTGCGGGCTACTTCGTGTACTTGTTGATCAGGCCCTGGACCTGGGAGATGACCGACTGGGCGTCCTGCCCGACGACCTTCTTGTAGTGCACGACCGTGTTGGAGGCGCTGTCGGCGATCAGTACGGCGGCGATCGCCACCAGCGCGATCACCGCCACCACGGCCAGGAAGGCGAAGGTGCGCCGGACGCCGCGGCCGCGGCGCGGGGGCGGCGGCGCCTGGCGGCGGCCGTAGGCAGGCTCGGCGCGTCGGGGGGCCCGCCGCGTCTCGCCGGGGTCGGCCTGGCGCGGCGGGCGCGTCTGGCGGGGAACGCGCGCTTCGGCGGTCCGTGGTGCCGGCGCGCGCGGACTCACCCGCGTGGACGCGGTCGAGTCCTCGCCCTGGTCGAGCAGCCGGGTGGAGGCGCTGGTGGCGAAATTCGGATGGTCGGCCCCGGCCGGGGAGATGCCGCGGGCGCCCTCGGCGATGTTCTCGGCCAACTCGGCGGCGTCGGGCGGACGGCCATTCTGGTCGATGGCCAGCGCCATCGCCACCGCCTGGGCGAGCCCGTGGGGCACCTGCGGGTTGAGCTCGTCGAGGGGGACCGGCGATTCGCGCTGCTGCTTGAGCGCCAGCTCCGACAGCGAGCTGGCCTCGTAGGGAAGCCGGCCCGAGATCAACTGGTAGGTGACCACCCCGAGCGAGTACAGATCGGCGCGGGGTCCCGCCTCTTCGCCCCGGGCCTGCTCCGGGGCCAAGTAGGCGGCGGTCCCGAGCACCGACCCCACCTGGGTGATGCTGGACTGGTCGGTGGCCCGGGCGATCCCGAAGTCGGCCAGCTTGACCACGTCGTTGTCTGACACCAACAGGTTGCCGGGCTTGACGTCGCGGTGCACGACCCCGTTGCGGTGGGCGTAGTCAAGGCCGCGGCAGGCCTGGGTGACGATCCCGACCGCGTCGGTGACGTCGAGATGTCCGCGGTCGCGGAGCAGCTCGGCGCACGACCGGCCCGATACGTGCTCCATCACGATGAAGTGCTGGTGGTGGCCCTGATCGAAGCCGAAGTCGAACACCTGGACGATGTTGGGGTGCACCAGGCGCGCTGCCGCCAGCGCCTCACGCCGGAAGCGCGAGACGAACGTGGGGTCGTCGGCCAGGTGCTCGGCCAGCAGTTTGATGGCCACGTAGCGCTCCAGCCGGTCGTCGAAGGCGAGGTTGACGGTCGACATGCCGCCCACGCCGAGGCGTCCTTCGATCCGATATCTGCCGGCGATCGTCGTGGTAGAAGTCATTGACCGTTTCCGCCGTTGCCGTTCCCATTGCCGCCCGTGCCGGTCCCACCGAAACCGGCGCCACCGTTGCCGCCGCCAGTCGTCGTAGAACTACTACTCGGCGGGGGAGGATTTGTTTCGGTGGTACTGGAGCTGCTGGTCGAGCTGCTGCTGGAGCTGGTCGGGTTGGTGGCGGTGGTCGTGCTCGTGACCGTCTCGGTGGTGGTGGGGCTCGAGCTGCTGGTCGAGGAGCTGGTGGTGGCGCTCTGGCAGTCCTTGGCGGCCAGCTGGCCGACCGTAGCCGCTCCCTGGCCCAGGTTCTGCACCAGGGTGGTGCTGATCTTGGGTGGCAGGTCGGCCACCTGGTTGGAGAACGCCCGCGCCGCGCTGGTCGCCACCCCGCACTTGCCGGCGGCGACCGCCGAGGACACCGAGCCCAGCTGGGCGTTCAGGCTGCTGGCCTGATCGCTTGACAGCAGGCCGTTGCCGCCGCCGCAGGCGACTACGAAGGAGACCGCGAAGCCTAGGCTGGCGGCCAGGGTTGCTCGAGAGCCGATGCCCATCCGGCGCCTGACTTTAGAGGCTGTAGCGGTTACGGTCGGGTTAGACGGGCCAACCGGTCAGATGGACTTGACAAGTGTCGAAGATCACTGCCCGTAGAGCAGGCGCTCGGCCAGCGAATCGGGCAGTCGCGCCGCCCGGATGGCCGCCTGGGCACCGGGGATGTCGTAGTCGGTGCGCCGGTACAGAGCCCGCCACGCGCGGGTGTCGAGCTCCAGCCACGCAGCCCGCGGGTCGCCGTCGCGGGGCTGGCCGACGCTGCCGGGGTTGACCAGCCATTCGCCCTGCTCCAGATCGAGCTCCTCGCCGTCGGCACGGGTCTCGCCGGTGGCCGGAGACCCCGGGAACCGCGAGAACGACAGAGCCACGTGGGAGTGGCCGATAAGCGACACGCGGTGGGCCTGGACGTCGAGGCACAGCTCAGCCTGCAGCGGCGAGAGCACGTACTCCCAGACCGGATCGCGCGGACTGGCGTGATACATGGCCGCCTGTTCGTCGACGTTGGTGGGCTCCAGCGAGTTGAGGAACTCGAGCGTCTGCGGGCGGATGTGCTGCTGGGTCCAACTGGCCGCCAGCGCCGCGCCGCGGGAGAACTCCTCCAGGGGCAGGCTGCCGCGCACCCCCAGGTCGTGGTTGCCGGCCAGGCAGATGGCGGCGTTCTCACGGGCCAGGGCCACACAGGCGTCGGGATCGGCGCCGTAGCCGACCAGATCGCCCAGGCACCACAGCTCCTCGCACTCGGAATCGTCAATGGCGTCCAGCACCGCGTCGAAGGCCTGACGGTTGCCGTGGACATCGGACACGATCGCTACCCGCATCACTACAGTTTCGCGGGTGAGAGCCTCTCCGCGCGTTCGCGTCCTCCCCTCGCTGCTGGTGGCTGTCGCCGCCGCCGAGGGCGCCCGGAGGCTGTTGGCCCCCCGTCAGCGGCCGATCGAGCCGGCTCCGGTGGACCTCAACCAGTACTTCAGCGCTGACGAGATCGAGCGCGGGCGCAGCTTCGCGCGGCCCCAGCGGCGGCTGGCGCTGGCCGCCGGCGCCGTCGAGTTGACGGCGCTGTCGCTGGTGGCCCGCCGGCCGCTCGGCCCGGTGGGGCGGGGCTGGGGCCAGCCCGTGCTGGGTGGGGCCGCCGTCGGGGCGCTGCTGTCGGTGGGGCTGTCGGCGCCGGCGTTGCCGCTGCGCGCGATCGCGCGCCGCCGGGCGATCTCGGCCGGGCTCGACACCCAATCGTGGGGCGGCTGGGCCGGAGATCTGGTCAAGGCGGGCGCGATCGGCACCGCCATGGCCGCCGCCGGCGGCGCCGCCACGGTGGCCGCCACTCGGCGCTATCCGCGCGGCTGGTGGGCTCCCGCCGCCGCCGGCTCGGTCGGGCTCGGGGCGCTGCTGGCCGCCCTGGCCCCCGTGGTGCTCGACCCGCTGTTCAACGACTTCACCCCGCTGCCCGAGGGCGAGACTCGCTCTGACGTGTTCGAACTGGCCGCCGCCGCCGGCGTGAAGGTGGGCCAGGTCTACTCGGTCGACGCCAGCCGGCGCACCACCGCCGCCAACGCCTATGTGGCCGGCCTGGGGCCGACCAAGCGCGTCGTCTTATTCGACACCCTGCTCGATCGTTACAACCGCGACGAGGTCCGCCTGGTGGTGGCCCACGAGCTCGCCCACGTCCGCCATCGCGACGTGCCCCGGATGGTCGCCTACGCCGCTCTGATCGCCCCCGCCCTGGGGCTGGCCGTCCAGCGCCTGAGCTGGACGCTGTCAGAGGAGCGGGGGACCCCGGCCACGCTTCCCGTGCTGGCCCTGGCGGCGGCGCTGGTCAGCGGCCCCATCGGGCTGGTCGGCAACGGGCTGTCACGGGCGGTCGAGCGCCGCGCCGACGAGTTTGCGCTCGAACTGGCGGGCGCGCCGGAGGCGTTCGTGTCATTCGAGCGCACGATCGCGCTGCAGAACCTGGCCGACCTGGACCCGCCTCAGTGGGTGAGCCGGCTGCTGGCCACCCACCCGCCGACCGCGGAGCGGATCGGGGCCGCGGTCGCCTTCTCGGCGCGGTCCTCCAACGGCGGCGACCCGGTGACGTAGACCCGCCGACGCCTTGCTGGGTTAGCTGCCATATCGGCAGCCAACCCAGAGACCCTCCTCGGCCTCAACTCATCAAAAGCAGTGCTACCGGCCTTCGTCGCCGTCGGCGGGGGCCTTGAGCACGACCACGCAGTTCTGGCCCGCCGAACCCGAACGCGTTGGCCGCCGCCGTGCGCACCTGGGCCGGCCGCGCCTGCAGCGGAACATAGTCGAGGTCGCAGTCCGGATCGGCGGTGTGCAGGTTGACCGTCGGCGGCAGGACGCTGTCACGCATGGCCAGGAGGCAGGCCATCACCGACAGGCCACCGGCGGCGCCGATCAGGTGCCCGACCATCGATTTGGGCGAGCTGGCCGGGACCCGCTCGGCGACCTCGCCCAGGGCCAGCTTGATGGCCTTGGTCTCGGCGGTGTCGTTGGCGCGGGTGCCGGTGCCGTGAGCGCAGATGTAGTCCAGCTCGCCGGGCGGGTGCCGGCTGCGCTCCAGCGCCAGCTCGATGGCGCGGGCGGCGAGGACTGCCGCTCGGCTCCGGAGCGCTCATGTGAAAGGCGTCGCTGGTCAGCGCCCCGCCGGCGAGCGAGCCGTAGATCCTGGCGCCGCGGGCGCGGGCGTGCTCGGCCGACTCGACCACCATCACCACGGCGCCCTCACCGAACACGAACCCGTCGCGGTCGGCGTCGAACGGCCGGCTGGCCCGCTCGGGCTCGTCGTTTCGCTCCGACAGCGGCCCCATCTTGGACAGCCCGGCGAGCATCGTCGGGGTGATGCCGGCGTCGGTACCGCCGGCGATGACCACGTCGGCCTCACCGACAGGATCAGCCGGCGGGCCTCGAGCAGCGCGGAGGTGCCGCTGGCACAGGCCAGCGCGCTGGCCGACACCGGGCCGTGGGCCCTGAGGTCGATCGCCACCTCGCAGGCCGGCCATGTTGAGGATCATCATCGGGCACCTAGAACGGGCTGACCGCGCGCGGGCCGCCGCGATCATGCGCCGCGACGTTCTCGCTCGGTCTCCGGCAGCCCGCCCACGGCGCTGTTGATCATGACCCCGACGCGCGTCGGGACTGCCGCGACGTCGAGCCCGGCGTCGGCCACCGCCTCGCGCGCGGCCGCGACCGCCAGCTGCGAGAAGCGCGCCGTGCGGCGCGCACGCTTGGTGCCGAGCAGCGGCTCGGCGTCAAAGCCGTGTACCTCGCCGGCGATCCGGATCGGGAGATCGGACGCGTCGAAGCTCGTAATCGGCCCGATCCCGGATCGTCCCTCGACCAGCCCCGCCAGGTCTCGGGCGCGTCAGGCCGAGCGGCGTCAGCGCGCCGATGCCCGGTGACGACAGGGTCCGCGCGACGTCCGTTGTGCGCTCACGGCGTTTCCAGCCGGCCGTTGGCTGAGTCGTCGGCCGCCCGCTCGCGGATCTGGTAGTGGATCTTCTTGCCGGTCGCGGTCATCGGCAGCTCGTCGACGAAGCGGTAGGCCCGCGGGCGCTTGAAGTCGGCCAGCATCGGGTGGCCGTCGCAATGCGCTCGCACGCGGCGGCGTCGAGCGTGGCGTCCGCGCGGACCACGTAGGCGACCACGACGCTCGCCCCAGCGCTCGTCGGGCACGCCGACCACGGCGGAATCCGTGATCCCCGGGTGCTCGGTCAGGACGGCCTCGACCTGGGTTGGATGGACGTTCTCCCCGCCGGAGATGATCATGTCGTCCTTGCGCCCGACGATGCGTCACGTACTCGTCCGCGTCCCAGGTGGCCAGGTCGCCGATGTACAGCCAACCGTCGCGGAAGCGGGTCGCCCTGCTCCTCGGGCTGGTTGACGTAGGCGTACCCGGATTTGACCGAGCGCACGATCACCTCGCCGATCTCGCGCCCGTCCTTGGCGGCGAGGTCGGCGGTCGGCGGGGCGGTCCTCGTAGATCCGCACGACGCGCGACATCGTCGTCCGTGCAGGCCCGGCCCGCCGAACCGGCGTGCTCGGGCAGGTCGGCTGGGGCGCAGGAACGTGTTCCAGAACGCCTCGGTGGTGCCGTACCCGTTGAAGATCCGCGGCGTCAGCAGCTGCTGGTAGCGCAGGCACGCCTCGCGATCCAGCGGCGCGCCCATGGTCACGATCCCGCGCAGGACTGCCAGATCACGCGGCCGCTGCTGCTGCTCGCCGCTGAGCATCGCCAGGTTCGTGGGCGCCCCGATCAGGAACGTGAGCTGGTGGGCTGCACCCAGTCGAGCACGGTCGCCGGGTCAAACTGCCGCAGCGCCACCGCCTCGGCCCCGCACGTACAGGACCGGGTTGGGTCCGCCGGAGTACAGCCCGCCACGGTGAAACCAGGGCGTCATGTTGAGCGTGCGGTCCTCGGGCGACAGCGGGAAGTGCATGATCACGTCGTGGGCCGAGAGCACGTCGACCAGGCTGCTGAGCGAGACCCCCTTGGGCATCCCGGTCGTGCCCGAGGTGTACAGCCGGGTGGTCTCGTCGTAGACCGTGGCCGCCGGCGGGACGGGGCGGCGGGGCGTCGGCGCTGGCTGCAGGAGGTGGCCGAACCCATCGGGCGCGGCGCCGGTCGGCACCACCAGCTCGGCGGCGATGGAAGGCTGGAATGCCGATCCAGCGCCTCGCGTGCCACCTGGACAGCGCCGCGTCGTAGACGAACGCCCGCGGTCGGCTGTCGTCCAGCACGTAGGCGATCTCGCCGCTGGAGAGGCGGAAATTGATCGGGGCGGCGATCGCCCCCAGCCGCTGGGCGGCCAGCCAGGTGAGCACGAACTCGGGACCGTTGAACAGCTGCGAAGACGACCACGTCGCCGGCACCGGACCCCGTTGGCGGCCAGCGCGCCGGCCAGCCTGCCGTGTCCTCCCACAGCTCGCGGTAGGTCCAGCGCCGGTCGCTGGCCGGGATCGTGCAGCGCCGCGCCGGGTCGGCGAAGCGGTGGCTGTTTCGCTGCACGCCGGCCAGATAGGTGAAGTGGTGCTCGAACACCGCCCTGAAGGCCGTGGGGTCGTAGCGGTAGCTGGTGTGTTGGCCGGACCGCTCGGCGGCGGTCACAGGTTCGCCCCGGGCCGCGGCCTCCGTATCCCGGTCAGACGGGCATCTGATCTCGGCCAGTCGCTCGTACTGCGACGAGCGGCTCAGAACCCAGCGGCATCAGCAGCAGCTCCTGCACGCCGGCCTGCGATTGCTCCTCCAGGTACTCGGTGACGCGCGTCGGCGCTCCCGGTCGGAGTCCAGCGCTCGACCACCCTGAGCGGCATTCGATACTGGCCCTGGAGGTGGGCCTCCGCCTCCTCGTGGGCGCTGTCGCTCGTCCTCGTCGATGCGCACGCCGACCAGCAGCGCCAGCCCGGGCCGGGGCCGGCCGGCCTGCTCGCAGAGCTCGGCCAGGCGGGCCGCCCGCTCAATGATCACGTGGGGCTCGAGCCACATCGGCAGCCACACGTCGCCGAACTTCACCGCGCGTTTCAGCGCGGCGTCGCCGCGACCGCCGACGTAGATCGGCGGCGGAGCGCTCATCGCCGGCTCCAGGGGCGGCACCTTGAGCCGCAGCGTGGGTCCGTAGTGCTCCACCGGCTTTCCGGTCAGCAGGTCCTCGAGGACGGCCAGTGACTCGTTCAGCCGGGCGCCGCGCTCGTTGACGGGCACCCCGGCGGCGGTGAACTCGTCCGGAAACTCTCCCCCGACGCCGACGCCGAGCAGCAGCCGCCCGGCCGACAGCGAGTCGATGGTGGCGATCTGCTTGGCCGCCCACGCGGTCGGCCGCATGCCCAGCAGCATGACGCTGAACCCCAGCGAGATCCGCGCGGTCACCGCGGCCGCCGCCGACAGCGAGCCGGCCGAGTCAAGGCCGGGAGCCGGGCACACCAGGTGGTCGCCGGCCCAGGCGGCGTCGAACCCGAGCGTCTCGGCCAGCCGCGCCGCCGCCACCACCGGCGGCGGCTCGCCGGTCCGCATGGCATCGAACGTGGGAAGCAGGATCCCGCAGCGGGTCACGGCAGGAGAACGATTTGGACGTGGGTCATCGACGCACCGGGTCTATGGGTCCTCGTCACCGACGGTCCAACGCGTCACTAGCCGTCGTCTCCGGACGCGTCCGTCGCCCCCGCGCCCCCGCCGAACTCAGGCAGGTTCTTGATGCCCTCGCGCGTCTGCCACTTCGAGTAGTTGTCGTTCATGGCGTCGATCAGCTCCCGCATGAACTTAGGCGACAGATTGATGCGGGACACGACCACGCCGGGCACCTCCTCCTCCTCGACCTCGTGGTCGACGCGAGCGAAGGTGATCGTGAACTCGTAGTCGGAGTGACTCACGTTGGCGAAGTTCGAGTAAACGCCGGCCATGATCTCCGGCGAGAAGTGGATGTTGATGTGGCGTTCGGGCGTGTTGGAATCGTCCATATGCACTTAGTATCCCATCGTGCGGATCGTCGTCGTCGCCGTGGGCAGATTGCGCCCTCCGTTCGCCGATGACGTGCAGCATTATCAGAAGCTGATCGCCGGTCATACCCGGCTGGAACTGGTGGAGGTCGCGGGAGTCGGAGCGGGTGGTGCGTCGACTGCCTGAGCGGGCCTTCGTGTCGCTGCTGGATCGGGAGGG
The DNA here is from genome assembly GCA_963754375.1 of uncultured Solirubrobacterales bacterium. GTDB lineage: Bacteria > Actinomycetota > Thermoleophilia > Solirubrobacterales > Solirubrobacteraceae > Palsa-465. The sequence continues at coordinate 121,215 of CAVWFX010000024.1, read as the reverse complement.
CGAGCAGCTGGATTCGATTGCGTTCTCGCGCTTTCTGGAGGAGCGGCGTCGCAGCGGCAGCGACCTGTGCTTCGTGATCGGAGGCCCGTTCGGGCTTGACCTCGATCAGGTCGACCACCGGCTGTCGCTCGGCGACATCACGATGGCGCACCAGCTGGCGCGGGTGGTGCTTCTGGAGCAGATCTACCGCGGCCACAAGATCCTGGCCCGGGAGCCCTACCACTACTGATGTCGTGAGGGCGTGATGTCGTGATGTCGACCTCTGACCGGAGCGATGTCCACCGGCACCGTCGTCGTGAACGGGTTCAGGCCCAGCGGGAGCTGCGGATGTTCACCCGGCGACTGACCTTCCTGTTCGCGGCGCTGCTGGTGCTGATCCTGGCCGGCACGGCCGCGTTCTCGATCACCGAGGGCACGTCGGTTGCCTACTCGTTCGCCTGGACGCTGGACACCGTGACCACGCTGGGGTCGATCCACAACCCGCCCGACGGCCCCGGGCGCGTGGTCGTCGTGTTCCTGGAGCTGTTCGGCATAGGTACGCTGTTTTACGGGCTCGCGACGGTGGCGGAGTTCTTCGTCTCGGGCCAGCTCAGCGGGCTGCTCGACGAGCGCCGGACCCAACGCATGATCGACTCCTACACCGACCACTTCATCATCTGCGGCTTTGGCCGGGTCGGTCGCCAGGTGGCCCGTGACCTGCGCCAGGCCGGGGTCCGGCACCTCGCCGTCGACAGCGACCCCGGACACCGCGAGACCGCCGAGAGCATGGGCGTGACCTATGTCGAGAGCTACGCCGCCGACGACGAGGTGCTGCTGCGGGCCGGAATCGAGCGGGCCCGCGCGGTGATCGCCTGCGTCGACTCCGATGCCGACAACATCTTCATCGCCCTGACCGCCCGCGAGCTGCGCCCCGACATCCTGATCGTGGCCCGGGCCTCGGCCGAGGACTCCGAGAAGAAGCTGCTGCGGGCGGGCGCTGACCGGGTGATCTCGCCGTACAAGACCTCGGGCTCCGAGATGGCCCGGGTCGCGCTGCATCCCCAGGTCTTCGGCGCCGTGCAGGTGGCCGACTACCGCCTGGACGAGATCGAGGTGCCGGCTTCGTGCGAGGGCGTCGGCATGACGGTCGAGGAGGCCCGCGGCCAGGCGGTGATCGTCGCCGTACGGCGGGTCGACGGGCGGCTCGAGGCCCAGCCCGAGCCGCAGTCGCGGATCGAGGCCGGCGACATCCTGGTGGCGATCGGGCCGCCACCGATCGCTCGAGCAGCTGGAGACCGTGTTCCAGCCCCTGGCGGTACCGAGCACGTGAGCGCCCCGCTGCCGGAATTGCGCGCCGCCGTCCAGAAGGCGGCGGCGGCGGTCAGAGGCGACGGCGAGCCGCCGCCGCAGACGCGCGTGGAACGCCCCAAGCGCGACGACCAGGGCGACTACTCGACCAACGTCGCCATGTTGCTGGCGCCGGCGCTGGGCGTGCCGCCGCGGGAAATCGCCGAACGAGTGGGGTCGGCGCTGGCGGTCGAGCTTGGGCGATCTGCTCGAGAGTCATGAGGTGGCCGGGCCGGGGTTCTTGAACCTGGTGCTCTCCGACGAGTGGTACCGCCAGGCACTGCGCTCGATACTGGACGCCGGCTGGGAGTACGGCGGGGGCGGGGCCGAGCCGGCGTGGCGGGTGCTGGTGGAGTTCGTTTCGGCCAATCCGACCGGCCCGCTGGTGGCGGCGTCGGGCCGCCATGCCGCCTACGGTGACGCCCTGTCGCGGATCCTGGCCCACCACGGCCACTCGGTGTGGCGCGAGTACTACTTCAACGACGCCGGCTCGCAGATCCGGCTGCTGGGCGAGTCGGTGCTGGCCCGGGCGCGGGGCGGTGAGGTGCCAGAGGGCGGCTACCAGGGCGAGTACGTCGAGTCGGTGGCGGATTCGATCCCCGGCGTGTTGGAGATGTCGGTGGCTGACGCCTCGGCTGCCGCGGTGGAGCTGCTGCTGGCCCAGATCAAGGCCACCTTGGAGCGCTATGGGGTGCACTACGACCGGTTCTTCAGCGAGCGGACGCTGCACGAGGGCTCGCCGTCGTATCTGGACCGGGCGCTGACGGTTTTGTCGCAGGCAGGCCATGTGTACGAGTCCGAGGGTGCGGTGTGGCTGCGGACCACGACCTTTGGCGACGACAAGGACCGGGTCCTGCGGCGGTCCGATGGGGCGCCGACCTATTTCGCCGCCGACGTGGCCTATCTGCTCGAGAAGCGCGAGCGGGGCTTTGAGCTGCAACTGCTGCCGGTGGGCTCCGACCACCACGGATACGTGGGGCGGATGAAGGCGGCGTTCGCCGCGTTGGGCGGGATCCGCCGATGAGCTCGAGCTGCCGATCCTGCAGTTCGTGCACCTGATCGAGGGCTCGGAGCGGGCGGCGATGTCCAAGCGGCGAGGCGAGTTCATCACCCTGGACGAGCTGCTCGACGAGATCGGGGTCGACGCGACCCGCTTCTTCATGCTCCAGCGCTCGCACGACCGGACGGTCGATCTGGATCTGGACCTGGCCCGGCGGGAGTCTCCGGAGAACCCGGTGTACTACGTGCAGTACGCGCACGCCCGGATCGTCTCGATGCTGGGCAAGGCGTCCGCTGCCCGGGTGGAGCAGGCGTTGGCCGACGGCGCCGACTGGGGGGTTGAGGAGCTGCATCCGGCGGAGCGGTCTCTGCTCAAGTCGCTGGCCGCGTTCCCCGACGAGATCGCCGAGGCGGCCGAGCGCCGCGCCCCGCACCGGATCGCCACCTACGCGCTGGAGCTGGCCCAGGAGTTCACCGCCTTCTACCGCGACTGCAAGGTGGTGGGGGCTCAGCCGCAGTCGCTCGAGTCCTTCCGGCTGGCCCTGTCGCAGGCGGCACGGCAGACGATCGCGCTGGCGCTGTCCCTGCTCGGGGTGTCGGCGCCGGACTCGATGTAGGAGGTCGCCGGGCTGGGCGTAGGAGGTCGCCGGGCTGGGGTGCGTCTAGGCCTGGCGGGCCAGGTCTTCGTCGAGGCGCCGGGCGTCGGCGGGATCCAGCGGCGGGGCGGCCTGTGGCTCGGCGGCTGCTTCGGCTCGGGAGCGCCGTCGCCAGCGTGGGATGGTGATGGCCAGGAAGGTGATGCCGAGCGCCACGATCGCGGCCGGGACGATGTAGACGACGAGGTCAAAGCCCTTGCGCGGGCGGCTTGCCCAGCACCGCGAGGCCGTACTGGCCGACCAGCTGGTTCTCGATCTGCTTCTTGGTCAGGCCCTGGCCGATCAGGGCGCGGATGTAGGCGCGTTCCGAGTAAGCCTCGGGGGACTGGGCCACGGCCAGCGACTCGTGGCAGGCCACGCACATGACGTCGTTCTCGATGTCGGTGAGCGAGGCGCGGCCGCGGGCGGCGAGGGCGGCGGCGGGGGAGAGGGCCATGAGCAGGGCGGCCGCGAGCATCACCAGCGCTCCGATACGCCGGGCGCCTGGGATGTTGACCCCATATAGCGTGGTCAACTTCCCAACCGATCGTCCTGGGCTGCGATCCACCGGGGCTACGCCTTCTGCGCCAGGATCTGCGGCAGGGTCTGCTTGAGCCAGGTGTTGTTGAGCTGGTAGCGCCGCAGCGCCTGGATCTTGCCCTGCCGGTTGATCACGAACGTCTCCGGCACGCCGGTGGTCCCGAACGAGCGCACGAAGTTGCCGCTCACGTCGCGCAGCACCGGATAGGTGATGTGCTCCTGGTGGACGAACTGCTCCGAGGCGCTTGAGTTGTCGAGGTAGGTCACGCCGACGATCGTCGCGTTCTGCTTGCGCAGCGTGCGCTCGGCGTCAGCCAGGATCGGTGCCTCGGCCTTGCACGGATCACACCACGACGCGAACACGTTCAGGACCACCACCTTGCCCCGGAAGTCGGCCAGGCTCTCCTCGCGGTTGCTCCCCAGCACTGGCAGCGCCATGTTGGCGTTCGGCGCCGGCGGGAAGTTGCCCTTGGCCACCCGTGCGTCGATCGACGACGTCGGGTTCTGATTGGCCACCCCGAACGTCAGCAAGGCCAGCAACGCGACCGCAGCGGCCACGACCAGGCCAGGAAGAACGAACCGCCGCATGGCGCCAGCAAGGTTAGCTGTCGCGGTTTTCGGGCGAGCCGCTGATCCGGCGGCGGTTTCGGGGCCGGCCGCCGGTTGGTCAGGGGATCACATACAGCGTCATCGACATGGCCGGATAGGTGGCCGTGATGACGCCGCCACTGGCCGGGGTGCCGGCTGAGACCTGTTTGATCGGCCCGTTGGTCCACTGCCAGGTCTGAACCGGCGAGGTCGCGGTGATGCCGGTGAGCTTCAGCGGGCTGGTCAGCGCGGAGCTCGTCTTGTTGAGCACGAGGATCGTGTAGGCACCGTCGCTCGTCCGATGCGCGCCGTAGACGGCGAGTTGCTGCTGGTTGGTGCTGGTCGAGTCGAGGTACTCGTCGCCGAACATGGCGTGAGACCCGTTGTAGTTGCGGAACATCCGGAACGCGTACTGGATCTGGTCGCCGTCGTAGGGCATCGCCCACCGCGTGGCGAGGTCGACTCCCTCGCGGCCGAAGATCCCGAGCGTGTCGGCCTGGATGATCGCGTTCATGTCCGCGCTGGCCCCGGAGATCGAGAGGTTGTACTCGCTGAGCGCGATCTTGGTTCCCGGATAGCTGCCGGCCTGGTTGGCGCACATGCCCGCCACGTGGCCGCTGATCCAGCACTTCATCCGCGGGATCAGGGCGATCTTGGCGTTGATCCAGCTCGGGTCGACGTACGTCGGGTCCCACAGAGAGCGGGTGATCGCAGGGGTCGAGCCGCCCTGCTCGTAGTAGTGGACGTCGAAGTAGTCGAGGTGCCGGACGCCGGTCTGCTTGTCGTACGCGGCGAACTGGCGCAGATACCACTCGGCCATCGGGAGGTGGCCGTGGTTGGCGCAGTCGGGCGAGGTGGTGCAGCTCGTCGGCGTGCACGCCGTTCGCCGAACGTGTCGGCCGCGGTGCAGAAGTAGCCTGGCCAGCCCCACTCGGAGAAGCCGAGCACCTGCGCGCTCGGGTCGGCCTGTTTCACGGCGGTGGCGGTGGCCTCGGACTTCTGCCACAGCTCGCTCGCCGTTTCCGGGTTCGGGTGCACGTCGCTGTGTGTGTCGCCCCACAGCGACGGCTCGTTGCCGAGCTCGTAGATCGCCACCCCGCCCTTGGCGGCGGTGCCGTAGCGCGAGATCAGATCCTTGGTGAAGGCTTGGTCGTAACTGGTGCCGGCCGGTGTGCCGTCGTTGGCGGGATTCCCGGGGATCGTGGCGCCGCCCTGGCGGCCGTTGCCGCAGTTGGGGTCATAGCCGTCGTACCCGTCCTGGTTGGGCCATGTCGACTTCGGATACCCGCACGTGAGCGGCTGGGAGACCGGCGCGTCCTTGGCGACGTAGCCCACCATCGGCAGCGTGAACAGCGTCTGGGTGTGCGTGCTCCGGTCCTGCGCGATGAAGTTCCGGTACGCGAACGACGTTGTTCGTGGTCCGCCCCGAGCACCAGTTGTACTGCGTCGACCAGCAGTCCGAGGTGTTCTCGAAGTACCAGTCTGAGCCCGCGTTCGAGCTGCCGAGCTTGTAGTTGTAGGTGTCGGTGGTGTTCCCACCCCAGCGGTCCACCGGCAGCGAGATCGCGCTTCGCCGTGGCCTTGTCGGCGAAGTTCATCCCGTAGATGTCAGGGCTGATCGCATGATGGTCGCTGCTCGTGGCGCTGACGGCCAGCGACGGGCCGGTCGTCGCGGCCGCGGCGCTTGGCACCAGGACGGCGCTTGGCACCAGGAGGGCGAGCGCGGACAGGCCCGCTGCGAGCATGGGCCACGCCCAGGTGCGTGGTAGGGGTCGGGTGTGCGCTCTAGGTGTTCTCACGATTTTCTGCTCCCGGCGTTCGGGCGAGACGGCGGATCATCACAGTCTCAGCGGCCCGGAGCAACCACCACGGACGTACGTCGCCCCTTAGAATCGCCTTCGCCGCGGACGTAGCTCAGTTGGTAGAGCGTCGGCTTCCCAAGCCGAAGGTCGCGGGTTCGAGACCCGTCGTCCGCTTTAACGAAAACCCCGCTCAGGCGGGGTTTTCTGCAGTTTTGGAGAGTTCTCGAGGCCGGTCTGCTCTCCCCGGGTCAACCACTCTGCGATGGCCGGCGGCGATGACGCTGACTTGGCCGCAGCGCTTCGAGGACTCGCGCAGGCGAGCAACCGGCTCACTCGCGCGGTCGAGCGCGAGGGCACCTGAAAGTAGACCGGAGGACCCGCGAGGGGGGGAGTACGGGCCCTCCGGCACACGTGCGCCCCAACCCACTACGTCGTAAGCGGCGCTACTGGATCACCAACGGCGAGGCCTGCCAGCTCGTAACGCGGAGGGTCACGCCGGGGCGGCCCCCGGGCGCTGCTCTATGCCAGCGCCTTGGCCTTGATCGCGTCGAACTCAGTCGGCGTTATTGCACCGCTGTCGAGCAGCTGCTTGGCCTTCTCGATCTCGGCCGCCGGGCCGCCGCTACCAGCAGCCTGGCGCACATAGTCGTCGAACTGCGCTTGCGCTGCCTGACTGTCGTTGACCCGTCGGTCGTTCATCCCGTCGTGGTTTGCGATCAGGTACACCAAGACGCCGATCCACGGGATCAGGACCACGAAGATCACCCACGCAGCCTTGGCCCACCCGGAGATGTCACGACGCCGAAATACGTCGAGCAGAACGGTGATCGCCATCCAGATGAAGATCACCCACGCGAAGATGATGAGGATGTCCCAAACGGTGTCTAGGAAGGGATATGACGATGCGAAAACCATTTAGTCCGCCTTCGGTCCAGTTTCCTTGGAGCCAGGGTCTCAGTCCTCTGACCCCCGGGAAGTGTGTGCTGAGCGTGTCGCATCGTAACCACTGCGCAGGACGGGGCGCCGGCGCTCCGCCGCTGCCGGGTGGAGGCTGCGCCGCACCATGACGGTGGCGCCGCGCGGTTGGAGCCGCCGGCGCCTGGCCCCGCGAGCGGCGGACCCGCGACGAGGTGAAGGTCACGTCGAGCTGGCCGTGGCGGTTGGCGAGGTTCCAGACGCTCGCCACCGGATGCTGCGTGGCGTGAAGTAGTCGTCGGGCAGCGCGACCCAGGCGGCGGTGTTCGGGAGATCGGTGGCCAGCCGGCAGTGGCGGTCACCGGCGCGCTGGCAGCCCGAGCACGCTCGACCTCGAGGACGGCCTAGAGCGCGAGGGTCTGGCCCCCCGCAGGCCTCAACGGGAGCGTGGGACGGACGGGTGCGCACGCCGTTATGGGACGAGCGTTCGCTGAGCACCGAGCGCTGGGCACTGTCACAGGCGGCGCCTCTATCTCGTCTCACAAGGGCAACCGAAACGAGAGGAGCAGTCATGAAGGTCTTCGTAGCCGGCGCCACAGGCGTTCTCGGCAGAGCGCTCGTCCCGCAGCTCGTGGCGCGAGGCCACGAGGTGGTCGGGATGACCAGGAGCGCATCGAAGCAGGACCTGGTGCGCAGCCTGGGAGCGCGCCCGGTCGTGGCCGACGCTCTCGACCCCGACGCGGTCGCCCAGGCGGTGGCGTCCGCCGAGCCCGAGGTGATCGTGCATGAGCTCACGGCGCTGTCCGGGAAGATGTCGCATCAGGGACGTGCGGCACCCCGAGCGCTCCCCGATGGCGATCATGACCAACCGGCTGCGTACCGAGGCGACGGACCATCTCCTGGCCGCCGGCCGCGCCGTGGGGGCACGGCGCTTCGTGGCGCAGAGCTTTGGCGGCTTTTCGATGGGCCCGCACGGGCGGGCCGGTGCTGACCGAGGCCGATCCCCTCGATCCCGACCCGCCGGCGCGCGCTGCGGCCGGTCCGCTGGTGGGGCATCCTCTATCTGGAGCAGGCGGTGACGACGATCGAGTGGGGCGAGGGTCTCGTGTTGCGCTATGGCGGCTTCTACGGTCCGGGAACCTCGGTCAGCCTGGCTCCGGATGCGGTGATGGCGGCGCCGATCCGCAAGCGCCGGTTCCCGATCGTCGGCGACGGTGGTGGCGTCTGGTCGCACGTCCACATCGACGACGCCGCGGCGGCGACCGCGGTCGCGGTCGAACACGGCCAGCCGGGTATCTACAACATTGTCGACGACGAGCCCGCGCCGGTGCGGGAGTGGCTGCCGGTGCTGGCGAGCGCGCTGGATGCCAAGCCACCGAGGCATATCCCACGCTGGCTGGGGCGGCTGGCGGCCGGTGAGGCGGCAACGCTCATGATGACCGAGGCGCGGGGTGCCTCGAACGCGAAGGCCAAGCGCGAGCTCGGCTGGCAGCCGCGGTATGCGAGCTGGCGGCTGGGCTTCGCGCAGGGACTCGGCTGAGCGATGACCGAGGAGGAGTTCGACGAGCTGCGCCCTTCGGCGTTTGCCATCGCCTACCGGATGCTCGGCAGCGTGAGCGAGGCGGAGGACGTGGTGCAGGAGGGGTTCCTCCGCCTGCACCGGGCGCGCGCGGGCGGCGAGCGGATCGAGTCGCCGCGCGCCTACCTGTCGACGGTGGTCTCGCGGCTCTCGCTCGACCACCTCCGCTCGGCGCGGGTCCGGCGCGAGACCTACGTGGGCGAGTGGCTGCCGGAGCCGCTGGTGGCGAGCGCCGACGACGATCCCGCCCGCAAGGCGGAGATGGCGGACTCGCTGTCGCTCGCCTTCCTCGTCCTGCTCGAGAGCCTGTCGCCCGAGCAGCGCGCCGCGTTCCTGCTGCGCGAGGTGTTCGACGAGCCCTACGACCGGATCGCTGAGATCATCGGCACGAGCGAGCAGAACGCCCGCCAGCTCGTCACGCGGGCCCGCCGCCACGTGGAGGAGCGGCGCCCCCGGTTCGAGGCCTCGCGCGAGCAGCAGCGAGCAGCTCGCGACCCGCTTCTTCGCGGCCGTCGAGGAGGGCGATCTCGAAGGGCTCGAGGAGCTGCTGGCCCACGACGTGGTGCTCCACGGCGATGGCGGCGGCAAGGCGCCCGCCATCGCACGTGCGGTCCACGGCCGCGCCAAGGTGGCGCGGCACGCTGATCGCGGGTCTGCGCGCCGGCGCCCGCTTCGGGGGCTTCACCTTGCGCCGCGAGGAGGTCAACGGCCAACCGGGTGCGCTGTTCTTCGACCGCGAGGGCAGGCTGGCCGGCGTGATGATCCTCGACGTCGCCGACGGCCAGATCCAGGCCGTGAGCTCGATCGTCAACCCCGACAAGCTGCGGCACCTGGGGCCGGTGGCCGACCTGCGCGCGCTGCTGCGCGAGCGAAGCTGAAGACCCGCGCTACGGGTGCCCCGAGCATCCCTGGGGTGAGGCCGACTTCCTTCCCTTGGCCGAAGGCTGTCGCGTAAACGCCCGGTCCTCGTCGGGCCCTAGGCCGGCGGCCAGACCCAGCTGGCCCCGGCGGCCAGACCCAGCTGGCAGTTCAAACCCGTCAAATCTGGCGGGAAAGAGCTGCCAGCCGGCCGGTACAGCGCCACGACTCGTTCTCAGATACTGATAGGGAGCCGGGCGCGCCGCGGGATTGTGCGACACCCTCGCCGGAAACCGCGCAGGCCGCCGGCGCGGTCACCAGGGCCGATCCCATAAGCGGAGTCGTTCCACCGCATTGTGGGATCATCACCACGGGCCGGATGTGCATGGTTACCCGGGTGGTGGGGAGGACGGATGCGACGGCGACGGCGACGGACATGGCTGGGCCTCGTCGTGGTAGCGGCGCTGACGCTGGCCGGGCCCGCGGCGGCCGGCGCGGCCACCGCGCCGGTCTACACCGAGGTCGCTCACAGCGGCGGCTACTACGGCGTCACCAGCACGCCGACGGCAAGTGGCGGCGTCTACGAGGACATGCCGCTCAGCGTGAGCGCCGGTCAGCTGGTGTGTGGGTCGGCGTGGGTCCGCACCGACTATCCCTCGTTGGGAGCCTCGGGGTCGTTCGTCGTCTGGCTGATCGGCGGCTCGACCGACAATCGCGGAGCCGCGGCGTACAGCGGGCTGGGAAATCTCGGCCAGTGGACGCAACTGCACACCTGCGCCGAGGCGACCACCGCCCAGACGACGGTCCGGGTGCAGTTCTATCCCGCTCCGGGCGTGCCCGCGGTTGACATGGACGATGTGGATGTGCATGAGTCGCTGGCTGTCAATGGTGGGTTTGAGGCGCAGGGGTCGGGGTGGGGGTTGTGGTCGCCGAGTGGCAGTAACTTCCAGGTGTATTCGTCGCCGTCGGCGGCGGCCGATCCGGCGCATAGCGGCGCGTGGTATGGCGCGACCAACGCGAGTCAGGCGGGTGGGGGGATCTATCAGGACGTGCCGTTGAGCGTGAGTGCCGGCCAGTTGATCTGTGGGTCGGCGTGGGTGCGGACGGAGGGGTCGGTGACGGGGGCTTCGGGGTCGTTCGTGCTGTGGTTGCTGGGGGGATCGACCAATGACTCCGGCACGGCGTCGTTCAGTGATCTTGGTGATGATGGTGACTGGACGCAGGTGCAGACGTGCGTGGAGGCGACCACGGCGCAGTCGACGTTGCGGATCCAGTTCTATCCGGCGGTCGGCTCCCCGACGGTGGAGATCGACGATGTGGATGTGCATGAGTCGCTGGCTGTCAATGGTGGGTTTGAGGCGCAGGGGTCGGGGTGGGGGTTGTGGTCGCCGAGTGGCAGTAACTTCCAGGTGTATTCGTCGCCGTCGGCGGCGGCCGATCCGGCGCATAGCGGCGCGTGGTATGGCGCGACCAACGCGAGTCAGGCGGGTGGGGGGATCTATCAGGACGTGCCGTTGAGCGTGAGTGCCGGCCAGTTGATCTGTGGGTCGGCGTGGGTGCGGACGGAGGGGTCGGTGACGGGGGCTTCGGGGTCGTTCGTGCTGTGGTTGCTGGGGGGATCGACCAATGACTCCGGCACGGCGTCGTTCAGTGATCTTGGTGATGATGGTGACTGGACGCAGGTGCAGACGTGCGTGGAGGCGACCACGGCGCAGTCGACGTTGCGGATCCAGTTCTATCCGGCGGTCGGCTCCCCGACGGTGGAGATCGACGATGTGGATGTGCATGAGTCGCTCGCCGCCAACGGTGGGTTCGAATATGGGTCGGGGCCGTGGAGCACGACCCCTAATACCGATTCGACCTACGACGCGGAACAGACCCATCTGGTCTACGGCCCGGTGTCGACCACGCCGGTGGCCACCACGCTCCCGGTCGGCCGGGGTCGGCGGGTGTTGCGCGTGCGGCTGCGCCTCAGCTGGACCTGGCGCTACGGCGTCACCCGGCTCGCCGACGCGCGGATCGGGCACTTCCCGCGCCGCACCCGCCTGACGGTGTCGTGTCGCGGCCGTGGGTGCCCGGCGCATCTCCCGCGCCCGGCCCGGGGCCGGCGGGCGATCGGGCGGTCGCTGCGGGCTCTCCGCGGCCGGCGCTTCCGCGCCGGCGACCGGCTGCGCGTAGTCCTGACCGCCCCCGGTTGGAGAGCCGAGCGCGCCGAGCTCGTCATCCGCTACGGGCGGCTGCCGCTGGTCCGGACGCTGCGCTGAGCTCGGGTGCGGCGTGAGTCGCGCCGGCCTCAGCGCCGGCGCGGTCCCCGCGGCGGCCAAAACCCAGCGTACGATACGATGTAACGGGCTTTAGGTACTTAGTCCGTTAGGAGTGTTGATGAGCGTCTATTCGATCTGGGAATCGCGCTTTCCGTCTGCGGCCGCCGACGAGGGGGTCAGGGTCACGAGGGCGATCTGGGAGGACATGCAGTCGTTCAACGGCTACGAGGAGCACGAATTGGTCCAGGATCTCGACCAGCCTGGGCATCTGATCGTGATCAGCCGTTGGGCCAGCAGCGAGGCCGCCGATGCGGCGTTGAGCTACGCGTCGCATCCGAATGCCCAGCGCGCCAACGAGCTGGTCAGCGAGCCGCGAAGGCGCACCCTGGGCGCCGCGCTGTGACCGACGCCGCGCTGGTCGTCGCGCTCGCAAACGCGTGCGCTGCCCGACGTCCGACCGGAGCGCCCGCACCTTTGGCGCACGATGCCCTCGCCGACGCGGGCAGCGCCAACGAGCTGCTCGGCGAGTTCCTGGCGAAGCCGATCGACCTGCAACAGCTCTCGGAAGTCCGCGCGCTCCAGCGCGCTGTGGCGGTGATCGTGGCCGCGCTGATTGATGGCTCGCGAGCACCGCTGGACGCGCTCAACGCGCTTGCTGCACAAGAGCCCGCGATCTGCACGCTCGCGCAGGATGCGCACGGAGACCTGAGCGCTTGTCTGCGGCCGATGCACGCCTCCGCCTCAGCGACGTTGCTGTTGGACGTGATCCGCGAGCTCGGCGCGCTCGACCGCTCCCGCCTGCGTCGCTGCGCCCGACGTGAATGCGGACTTGTGTTCTACGACCTCACACGGTCCGCAACACAGCGCTGGCATGCCGAGCGGCCCTGCGGGCTTCGAGAACGACAACGACGCTTCAGGGTCAGGCACGCCGGCTGAGCATGCGTGCATCCAGACGCACCCATCGGCCACGTCCGTAGCCTTCGTCCGCCGTATAGGCGAGCCTGCTCGATTGGATGCACGAGCAGCTGGGGCGCTAGCCCGGTTGGCGCGAGCGCTTTGCCCCCAAGCGAGGAGATCACCCGATGCGCAAAGTAGTTGCCTACGAATTGCTGTCGCTCGACGGCGCGGCCGAGCAGCCGGACGAGTTCGTGACCGAGTTCGATGACGTCATGCGAGAGAACCTCGGCCGCGTCATTGCCGACCAAGACGCTGTGCTGCTCGGGCGCCGCACTTACGACTACTGGGCCGACTTCTGGCCAACCAGTGACATCGAGCCATTCGCGAGCTTCATCAACGGCGTCCAAAAGTTCGTGGTGACATCCACGCCTTTCGAGCAGGAGTGGCCGAAGACCAAGCGCGTCGAGGGCGGCCTCGCAGACTTCGTCCTCGAGCTCAAGCGGCAACCCGGCGGCGACATCGGGATCCACGGGAGCATCTCGCTAACCAAATCGCTGCTCGAGGCGAGTCTGGTCGACGAGCTACGACTTGTCATCGCCCCCGCAGTACACGTGCATGGGCGAAGGCTCTTCGATGGCGGGCCCTCTCGGCGGCTTTCATTGACCCGCAGCGTTACCTCTCCAAGCGGCTACCTGCTGCTCGACTACCAGCTGAGCTGACCCACCGACCGCTTCAGTCGATCATCCCGTCCGCTCGGGGCGCGTCGCTGACCCCCCGGAGGATCGCTCCGTCCGGGGCCGGATATCAGCGCCCGAGCCGAACGGCGTTCCGCGTCGCGGCGACCGCCAGCACGTCGGCTCGCTCGTTGAGCGCGTGGCCGATGTGCCCCTTGACCCAGTGCCAGCGGACCTGCTCGTGGTCGGACGTTGCGACGTCGAGCTGGACCCAGATCTCCTTGTTCTTGACCGGGTCGCCCGAAGCCGTCTTCCAGCCCTTGCGCTTCCAGCCAGCCATCCAGGCGGTCATGCCATCGTGCAGATAACGCGAGTCGGTCACGATGCAGGCCCGCGACCCGGACGGCAGCGCGCGCAAGCCCTCCAGCGCGGCGATCATCTCCATGATGTTGTTCGTCGTGTGGGTCAGGCCGCCGCTGTGCTCCTCGACGACCCCATCCTCCCAGCAGAGCAGCGCAGCCCACCCGCCAGGGCCGGGGTTGCGCTGGCATGCGCCATCAGTCCAGACCAGCACCTCGCCCGAGGCGGCTTGCGGGAGGTGGCCGGGCAGTGACTTGGATCGCCGACGCGGGCTAGAGGCCATGCGACGGGATTCAACCAACCCCGGAGGCCGGAAAGCCGCTCGGGAGGGTTCGTAGGATGCATAGTCGTGGCACCGCTACCACCACTCGTTCGGCGAGCTGGCCGCTCCGGATGATGCCCGGCGATCGATCATCCGCGCGGGCGTAATGGGCGATCACCTCATCGTCCTTCATTCTGCGGTGCGGGCTTGCGCGGGCTACAGCCGCCACGAGGCTCCCTCGATTCTGTTGGACGGCTCCTCGGTGGCGCGCGACACAGAGCACGGTCGCGCGATCACCGCGCAGCTGACGCGCCGCCACGGAACGCTCGAGCAGGCGATCGAAGCTGGGGTGTTCGCGCTCGGCGCGGCGGGGTTGTCCAAGGGCATCCGCCGTCAGGCCCGCGCGGCGTGTGAGGACTATTTCTACAGCCGACTTGACCTGACGCCGAGCCACGAGTTGGGCGGACCGGGAGTGATCGTCGGATCGCTCGAGCTGATGCCCGAGCCCATGTACCGGGCACTCGAGGACGTCGTCGGTCTCGTCGTGGACGGCGACTACGAGGAACTCCGCGCCGCGTCCGGCGATCGGCTCAGAGTCGAGGACCTGCGCCGTCGCGTCGACGACGACTGCCCAGAGTCGCTGGTGCTGCCGCCGCGCGAGATCTACCAGGTCGAGGCGGTCACCAAGTCCGACGATCCGGACCTGCCGGGCTGGGCCTACTTCCTCGACCTGTGGACCGAGACCGGCCCGGCACGCCTGCACATCGAGGGCGAGCTCGAGGAGTCAGGCGAGCGGTTCACAGCGACGCTGAACGACATCCTGCCCTGATCCGCCGCCGTCCGGCGCCGCGCGACGAAACGGGGCTGCTGCCGGCCCGTTAACGCGGAAAGCCCACCCGTAGGTGGACTCTCGGCCATCAGAAGATCAGGCGGCTTTCGCGGAAAGGGGACGTTCAGATGAAGGTCTCGCCCTCTGGTTGCCCTCGCTGTCTGACCCTTCCAGGGTAGCGCACCTGCGTCCGAGCATCGCCTCTGCCGAGAGAGCCCGCCGCCCCTCGCGTCCTCTGCAGCGATGGCGCCGCCCGGCGGTCGCCGGGCGACCCCCCCGGGAGCAGCTGCGTCGGGACGTCGGTGTCGGCCCAGAGGAATTGACCGCGCTGCGGGCGCCACTGCACGAGCGCGGCTACGTGACGGCCACCGCGACCCGCGTGACCATCACGAGCGAGGGCGAGCGCGCCGTGGCTGCTTTGTGGACGATCCAGGAACGTGTCAGAGGATGGGCTATGCGCGGGTTTCACCCGGGTGGCGGGCTCATCGGTCACACGCTGGTCCCGGCGAGTGTCATATGAGGATTGACCCCACGACCCCGCCGGGGTGACCGACCACGGGGCGGGGCTCTCCGATTCCGCTCTGACCCTGGGAGGGTCTCTCGATTTATTGCGCTATTTGTCCAAGATCGAGATAGACCCCGAGCGGGCGGGACCTATGAGATCAGGTACGTTGACTCCACGCACCGCTGCCGGGCTCGGCGTCAACGGGACTCGCGCCCCCGCCGCCGTTTCGCTAGCGTCGCTGTGATGGCCACGTGGAATCGTCCTCCTCTCGCCGACCAGGCGATCGAGCCCCACCAGCTTGACAAGCGAGGCTACGAGAAGGAGCTTGAGCGCCTGCAGGTGGAGGTGGTGCGACTCCAGGACTGGATCGTCCATAAGAGCCTGAAAGTGGTGGTGGTCTTCGAGGGCCGCGACACCGCCGGCAAGGGCGGGACGATCAAGCGGATCACCGAAAAAACCAACCCGCGCGTTGTGCGCACCGTGGCGCTCGGCACGCCGACCGAGCGCGAGCGCACGCAGTGGTACTTTCAGCGGTACGTCGCCCACCTGCCCGCCGGCGGCGAGATGGTTCTGCTTGACCGGAGTTGGTACAACCGCGCCGGCGTTGAACGCGTGATGGGCTTCTGCACGCAGGAGGAGTACGACGAGTTCATGCGCACATGTCCTCAGTTCGAACGCCAGCTGCTGCACTCGGGGATCATCCTCATCAAGTACTGGCTGTCGGTCAGCGATGAGGAGCAGGAGCGCCGCTTCAAAGCCCGCCTGAAGGACCCAGCGAAGCAGTGGAAGCTCAGCGCGATGGACCTCGAGGCGCGCAGGCGGTGGGTCGATTACGCCGAGGCCAAGGACGACATGTTCGCCTACACCGACACGCGAGAATCGCCTTGGTATGTGGTCGAAGCCGACGATAAGCGTACGTTGCGGCTCAACCTCATAAGCCATCTGCTGAGCCTGATCCCCTACGAGAACGTCCACCAAGAGAAGATTGAGCTCCCACCGCGACAGAGCAGGGCGTACGTCCGCCCGCCGCAGGCCGATCAAAACTACGTCCCGGTGCGATACCACATCCACTGAGCCTCGCTGGCTCGGGAGGTCTCGGTCAGGCGCGGCTCAGTAGTCGGTGCTCGCGGTGCTCAGTGCGCCGGAGGTGATGATCAGGATCCATAGGACACCGGCGATGATGCTGAGGGCGATAATCGCCGCCCCATGCCTGGAGCCCATCTTGCTCGAACGGTTGGCGACGACGATCCCCAGGATGAGTCCGATCGGCGGCATCGAGACGGCGATTATGTACGCGAGGACGACAAATCGGTAGGCCCTTGCGCTTTGGGCATTGGATACGGCGCCGTTCTGTGACGGAGAGTCCGGCACCCAGCGGTCGTCGTTCGGAGTCGATCTTGGTGAAGGCGGCATAGGCGATACCTCGTCTCGCATCGTAGACCGGGCTGGCGCAGCCCGCGAGGGTCGACGCTAGGCTCGTCGATCTTAAGGACGCCGTACATCAAGGAGGAGTTGCATGCAACGTCGTTTTGGTTCCCTGACCCTGGCCCTGGGTCTGCTCGCGCTGTTGGTGCTGGCGCCGGCCGCGTCGGCCGCTCATCACAAGGCAGCCCCGAAGCCCAAGCAGGTCAAGGGGATCCTGCTGTCGCTCGGTGACTCGTATTCCGTCGGCTGGCAGGAGCTCCCCGGCGGAACGCAGGGCTCGACCCACAACGGCCCTGCCGATCAGCTGGTTCCGCTGGCTGCCGCCCGCGGCTGGCATCTGAAGCTCGTCAACCTCGGCTGCGGCGGAGCGACGACGACCTCGATGCTGACGGCATCGGCGGTTGGGTGTGATCCGCAAGCGCTCGCCCCCGGCGCGGCCAACTACCCCAACAAGAGTCAGACGCAGGCGGCGGTCGACTTCATCAAGAGTCACCCCAACCAGGTCAAGGTGGTCACGATCTCGATCGGCGGCAATGATGTCGATGGTTGCCCGACCCAGCCCAACCCGACGGGCTGCGTCACGACGAACATGCCCACGGCGACCAAGAACCTGACCAAGATCGTCAAGCAGGTGCGTGCGGCAGGCGGTAAGCAGATGCGGATCATCGGCTCGACCTACCCGGACGTCGAGTTGGGACTGTGGGTGCATCCGACGGTCCTCGGCGCGAACACGCTGGCCCTCGTCCCCGGATCGATCAGCGCTTTCCAGGACGCCATCAACCCCGGCCTCAAGAAGGCCTACGACACCGTCGGCGCGGCGTTCGTAGACGTGACGAAGGCGACCGGTGCCTACGGTCCATTCCTGGTCACCACTGACCCGACGTTCGGTCAGATCCCGGTGCCAGTCGCCAAGGTCTGCACCCTGACGTACTTCTGCGACGGGACCTTCAACATCCACATGAAGACGCCCGGGTACCACATCATCGCCGCGCTCGAGGCGAAGACGCTGCCGGAGCTGAGGTAGCAAAGTCGCTGCTGGCCGCTGCCGACCACCGCGCACCGGCGCCGCGGCACCGCGGCGCCTGACCAGTCGCAAACGGACCGGTCGGCACCGCGGACCTGCCGGGTGCGGGGAGTGGTTAGGCGGCCAGCCGGCGCCGGGCCTTCTGGACCGACGGGAGCGCGCTCTTGGCCTTGGCCAGCGGGCGGGCCCGGATGTCGACGCTCGCAGGCTTGGCCGCGATCGTGATCTCCTCGCCGGTGGCGGGATTGCGGCCCTGCCGCTTCTTCTGCGCCGGCTTGACCCGCACCGTGAGCTGCACCAGGCCGCCGATGCGCACCTTCTGAGCGTTGCCGACCTCCTCGAGGACGATGTCCTCGAGCGCGGTCAGCGCCCGCTTGGCATCCGCCTTGCTGAGCTCGGCGCGGTCGGCGATCGCCGTTACGAGCTGTGTCTGTGTAAGCGACAAATGAAGACTCCCAGGGGTCGGTGTAGCGATTGGGAGGGTGAATTGAACCAGCCTGCGGCGACGTACGACCGCGACCCACCGCCTACCGACTCGAACCGACCCGACATTCGGCCCTGTTACGCGCGAGCGCGTGGCCGCTTCCGCTCGAGGCCCGAGCGACCCCGAGGCCGCCAACGCCGACTGCCGGCAGCACCACAACCACCAACGAAAGTCAACGCCAGCCGAGCGCCGGCGCGACGTGGGTGAGGATGTTCTCGATGACGTGACCGTTGTACTCCACGCCGAGCTGGTTGGGCACGGTCAGCAGCAGCGTGTCCGCCGCCTGGATTGCCTCGTCCATGCGGAGCTGCTCAACGAGCACCTCGGGTTCGGCGGCGTATGAGCGCCCGAATATCGCGCGCGTGTTCTCGTCGATCATGCCGATCTGGTCTTGGGAGACCTGGTCTCCGGCGAAGTAGGCACGGTCGGTGTCGGTGGTGAGCGCGAAGATGCTGCGGCTGACCGATACTCGCGGCTGACGGTCATGCCCGGCCTCGTCCCATGCCTCGCGGTAGGCCTCGATCTGCTTGCGCTGCTGGACGTGCAGCGGCTCGCCGGTTTCGTCGTCCTTCAGCGTCGAGCTTTGCAGGTTGAGCCCGAGCTGAGCCGCCCAGACACTGGTTGCGTTGGATCCCGAACCCCACCAGATCCGCTCCCGCAAACCGGCCGAGTGCGGCTCGATCCGCAACAGGCCCGGCGGATTGGCGAACATCGGCCGCGGGTTCGGTTGCGCGAACCCTTCGCCTTCAAGGACCTTGAGCGCCACCTCGGTGTGCCTACGTGCCATCTCGGCATCGTTTTCGTCATCGGCGGGCGCGTAGCCGAAGTACCGCCAGCCATCGAGCACCTGCTCGGGCGATCCACGACTGATCCCCAGCTGAAGCCGACCACCAGCGATCAGATCAGCCGCCCCGGCATCCTCGGCGAAATACAGCGGGTTCTCGTACCGCATATCGATCACAGCGGTACCGATCTCGATTCGCGAAGTCCTCGCGCCGACGGCTGCCAGCAGCGGGAAGGGCGAGGCGAGTTGACGCGCGAAATGGTGCACTCGGAAGTACGCGCCGTCGGCGCCCAGCTCCTCCGCCACGACCGCAAGCTCGATCGACTGCCGCAGCGCATCCGCGCCCGAGCGCGTCTGTGAGTGCGGGCTGGCGTTCCAGTGACCGAAGGAGAGAAATCCGATCTTCTTCATACGCGTTCTTCAATCAGCCGGGCCGACAGGAAAGCCAGCGGGCGTCGACGAGCCAGGCTAGCGACGCTCGGCACGCCAGGCTGTCGCTGATCAATCGCTGCGACACTCTCGACATCGTGCTTCGGGATGACTCGCGCGTGACGGTCGAAGAGCCCGACCTTCCTCGACTCGAACGGATGCTCCCCCAGCGTCCGATTGCCGACGGTGAGCTTGTGCTCGACGGGGCTCTGGTCGAATACGACGGCCAAGACCCGATCCGCGCTCACCGCGTTCAGATCTCTGAATCAGAACTCCACGGCCTGGCGTTGGAGGCGAGCGATGCACCCGGACTCCGGCTGAACGACGTGCTCGTTCGCGACTGCGATCTTTCGAACGTGGATGGCCGGGAAGGGTCGCTTTGCCGCGTGGACATCCGCGACTCGAGATGTGTGGGCTTTAGCTTGACGGGAGGAACGGTCCGGGATGTCAAGGTGATCGATAGTTCGTTCGCGCTGGCTTCGCTGGCGTTTGCCCAGTTACGGAACGTCATTTTTGAGCGAGTGAAGCTTGCCGACGCGTCATTCATGCAAGCGCGGCTCGAGGGCGTCGAGTTCATCAGCTGCGATCTGGCTGGGGTCGACTTCCGCGGCGTAGAGCTGAAGCGCTGCCGGGTCCGCGGATCCTCGCTCGACGGAGTCCTCGGCGTCGAGTACCTCAAGGGCCTGGTGATGCCGTGGCCAGACGTACTCGCGTCAGCCGGAGCGCTCGCCACAGCGGTCGGCATCACTGTCGAGTCGGACTAACGCGGTCGCAGTGCCGGACTGCGGATGCGGTGCTCGGTCATGGGATTAGGGTGCGTCCTTGAGCTCGACCATAAGCACCCGCAGCTCGGTATCACCGACGTTCTCGATCGAATGGGGCGGACGCGGCCCTGACCAGAGCACTTCCAGGGGTTCTGGTCGCGCGTGGGCTACTCGAGTGTCCAGGACGATAGTTCCGTCTCCGTCACGGCGGATGAAGTCCGTGGTGCTCAGCACATATTCCACGCTCGCCCAGCGATGGGTGTGTACGGGCGTCGTTGCCCGGACCGGGACCTCCGTCTCGATCACGCGCACCCGGTCGTTCTCGAGCAGGACGTGGTGGTTCTCGGGCGCAGCCACCAGCGCGTCCAGCTCATCAGGCCAGTCCGAGGTCATCCCGAAGGTCGAGGGGCGGCGGCCGGACTGCCCGCGACGGCGGACCTCAATAGCTCCGCGCCGTCAGGCGTGAGGTGGTGGCGCACCAGCCGACCGCCATGTCTCGCAAGCGCGCTCACCATTGCGTCGACGTCCTCTGACCCGGCCATGAGGATCACGGCGGAGGATCCCTCCGGCACCTCGTTGCGGAGCTCGTCGAACAGGGCGCTGCGAAGCCGTGGACCGGAGTGTTCGCTGGCGACACCCCCGACGATGCCGCCGCCCACCATTCCGACAGCGAGCCCGGCGGGGCCGAACAGAAGCCCAGCCGCTGCCCCGGCCAGGGCGCCCTCGGCGGTCTGGCGCCCGATGAAGTCCCCCTCGTCGTCCGCGTCCACGTAATGCCCGGCGAACGTCCCGCGAACAACGATTCGATCGCGCTGATGGTGCTCGACGAACGCGACCTCTCGCGCCCATCGCTCGCTTGACGCCTGGCTCGCCTCGTCGCCGTAGGCGTGCTCGGCGCCGCCGGTGTGATTGAACACCAGCAGTGCGAAATCCACGCCCGTTCGCTCCATCGCAATGCAACGGTACCTGTGCCCGGCCGCCGCCGGCGTCGTCTGAATCGGGTGATTCGGTCTCCCGGTCGGTCGCCGGCCGAGCCCATCGGCCAGCACCTCATCGGCTGCTGCACGAACGGGCAGCGCGCAAAGATGTCTGCATGGCTGAGTGGGACTCCGAGATCGAGGTTGGCGAGGACCTCGCTCGGACGCTGATCGCCGCGCAGTTCCCGCATCTCGACGCGACCTCGCTGCGGCGCGTTGGCGAAGGCTGGGACAACACCGTGTGGGCAACCAGCGAGGACATCGTGTTTCGGTTCCCCCGGCGAGAGATCGCGATCCCGGGAGTCGCTCGGGAGATGGAGGTTCTGCCCCGACTCGCGTCCCAGTTGCCCGCACCGATTCCGGACGCGGCGTACGCAGGCGCTGCTAGCACGGAGTTTCCGTGGCCGTGGTTCGGCAGCCGACTGATCACTGGCAGGGAAGTGGCGCTCGCAGGCTTGGACGCGCACCGGCGTGGCATGCTCGCGGCTGACCTCGGGCAGTTTCTCCGCTGCTTGCACGGTCTGCGACCTTCGATTGCCCCGTCGCTGGCGATCGACCCGATGGGACGGGCAGACATGGCGGCCCGCATCCCTCGGACTGGCGCGGCGCTGGAACAGGCCGCCTCCTTATGGGATGACGGCGGTCGGACCGAGAACGTCTTAGACGCGGCCAAGAACCTCTCGCCGGACCCGATCCGGTCATCGTTCACGGAGACCTGAACCTCCGACACGCGCTGGTCTCGCCGTCAGGCGGGCTCGCCGGCGTCATCGACTGGGGAGACGTCTGCCGAGCGCCGCGCTCAGTCGACCTTCCCCTCTACTGGAGTCTGTTCGACACCGAGGCTCGCGCCGCATTTCGCGCTGCCTACGGCCCGCTGTCCGACGACACCCTCGCGCGGGCTCGAGTCCTCGCGCTGTTCTTCGACGCGACACTCGCCGTATACGCCGACGACAAGGGGATGGACGCTCTCGAGCGGGAGGCGCTCCAGGGACTCAGGAGGACCGTCGAGGATTGAGCCACGACGCCGGTGGGGTGACATGAGCGGACAGCCCCGAGCCAGCTGCGCCGGCAAGCGCGGATCCGGGGGAGTGGATGCGGTTTTCTAGCATGAGGTTGCGGGCATATCCGCAGCGGAGAGCTGACCGCGCCGCGGCGCCTCAGATCGGATCCCGACATTCCACGGCTGATGCAGGAACAACCCATTCAGATCCTCGAAGTTCGCGCCGACCAGCAGGACCCGTCGGTCGCCATCACCGCGGCGGTAACAGCGGACGCGAGCCGGGCAATCTTCGTGGCGCTGTCAGAGCAGCTTGACCGCCATCGTCGACAGCCGACCGAGAGCGTCGAGGATGTGCTGGTGCTCCGCGAGCAGCAATCGCTGGTGGAACGGTTCGAGCCCCTCGCCGGTGCGGGCGCGCATGCGATCGTGCGATTCACCGAAGCAGAGTTGCGCGCCTGTCTGCTGAACCTGACCGACTACACAGAGCGAGTCGACGGGGACCATTTCCAGCCTGTCGAGCTGCGCGAACGTCTCGAGGTGATCGCTCGGATCACTCCGGTCCTGTGGGATGCAAACGCGGCTGCGGCGGCCGCTGCGCAACCACTAGCGCCCGCCGCCCAGTAATCGCAGCCCTCGCGTGCGAGGCCGGCCCCGTGTTGGTGGGCCGCTGGATAAATATGGTTCGGCAATATGAATCCGGCGACAGCAGCGACCGATCCGATGAGCGCCACCGAACCCGTCGAGTTCTGCTCGAGGCGCCGATGATCGACGCCCACGAGGACTTTCGGCCAATCGCCGACTACGGCCTGCTGGCCGACTGCAACACGGCCGCGCTGGTTGACCGCGATGGATCGATCGGCTGGCTCTGCCTGCCCCGCTACGACAGTCCGGCGGTGTTCACGCAGATCCTCGACCCCGAGGGCGGGCACTGGCAGATCAAGCCGACCGGGGCGTATCGCAGCCAGCGGAGCTACATAACGGGAACCCTGGTGATCGAGACGACGTTCGCGACCGAGTCCGGCACGGTGAAGCTGACCGACGCAATGGCGTTCGCCGAGGGCCAGCGGGATCACGAGCTCGGCCTCGGGCGCCCGCACCTGATCCTGCGCCTCGTCGAGGGGGTTCTCGGCGATGTGGAGCTGAGTTTCGAGCTGGCGCCACGGCCCGAATACGGGCTGGTCAAGCCGCTGTTTCGGGCGACCGAGACCGGCGGCCGGACCTTCGGCGGCCCGAATCAGGTCGTCGTCAGCTCCGGCGTCCCGCACCGCGATCGAGGATTCGACGATGGTCGCGACCTTCAACGTCTCGGCCGGCGACCGGGTCGGCTTCGCGCTGCAGTGGTCTCCACCCGAGGGACCCGCGCCCGAGCCGTTCTCTCCAGACGGGGTACCAGCGAGGATCGCCGACACCGTCGAGGCGTGGCGCTCCTGGGAGGCCGCGCACGACATCTACACGGGCCGGCATCGCGAGCTGGTGCGCGTGAGCTCGCGCGTGCTCAAAGGCCTCACCTTTCGGCCCACTGGTGCGATCGTCGCCGCCCCCACGACCTCGCTCCCGGAAACCGTAGGTGGGGAGCGCAACTGGGACTACCGCTACGCCTGGATCCGCGACGCCAGTCTGACGCTCGACGCGCTGTACATCGGCGCGTGCTCGGACGAGGCCGTGGACTTCGTCTCGTTCATGACCAGCTCGGCCGGGGGACGCGCCAGCGACCGCTCGCTGCAGATCATGTACGGGATCGCCGGCGAGCACGACCTCACCGAGCACGAGCTGCCCCATCTCCGCGGCTGGCGGGACTCCAGCCCGGTCCGGGTCGGCAACGGCGCCTGGGGCCAGACCCAGCTCGACGTCTACGGGGAGCTGCTCAACGCGCTGCATCGGTACCGCGAGCAGCTAGGCGACCTCCACCCAGAGATCCAGCGGTTCGTCGCCGATCTTGCCAATACGGCGGCGCGCCGCTGGCGCGAGAAGGACGCCGGCATGTGGGAGATGCGCGGCGAACCGCGCCATCACCTCTCGAGCAAGGTGCTGTGTTGGGTGGCGCTCGACCGTGCGATCGCGCTCGCCCCGCAGCTCGGGATGCACGCCGAGGTCGACCGATGGACGGCAGAGCGCGACGAGATCCGCGAGGCTGTGCTCACGCGGGGCTGGAGCGAGGCACGGCAGGCGTACGCGCAGTCATTCGACTCAGACGATCTCGACGCTGCGCAGCTGCTGATGGCGATCCTCGGCTTCCTGCCCGCCACCGACGAGCGGATGCGCTCGACGATCGAGGCGATCGCCGACGGCCTGACCGAGGACGGATTGGTGCTGCGGTATCGAAACGAGCAGGGCCTCAATGCCGACGGTCTCACCGGCGAGGAGGGGACGTTCGTGATCTGCTCGTTCTGGCTCGTGTCCGCGCTGGCCAAGGCAGGCGAGATCGACCGGGCGGAGCGGCTGTTCGACAGGCTGGTCGCGTGCGCCAACGACCTCGGGCTGCTGGCCGAGGAGATCGACACCGCGAACGGCGAGCTGCTGGGCAACTTCCCGCAGGCGTTCAGCCACATTGGGCTGATTAACGCTGCCTGGGAGATCGACAAGCCTCGAGGACGGGGCTCGTGATCCCCACCGCCGCCACCCGCGGTCTTGCGCTCGCAAGCCTGTCAGTTGTTGAGCAGCGCCATCATCTGCTCGGGGTAGCGACTCCCGACAACCGCGTCGTGGGAGATGGCGTTGTCGAGTTCCTGCACCTCCTCGGCTGACAGCGTCACGTCGACCGCGGCGGCGTTCTCCTCGAGACGTCGCGGACTCTTCGTCCCCGGGATCGGGACGATGTCCTCGCCTTTGGCCAACACCCAGGCGACGGCAAGCTGCGCCGGGGTCACACCGCGTTTCTCTGCGAGCTCGGTCACGCGATCGGCGAGCTGGAGGTTTTCGCGTAACGCGGCCTCCTGAAAGCGGGGGTTAGAGCGGCGCCAGTCGTCCTCGGGAAGGTCGTCGAGCGAGCGGATCTGCCCGGTCAGAAAGCCGCGTCCGACATCGGGACGTTCGGGTCGATCCGGTGCTGGTAGAAGAGGTCGATCTGGTCGATGCCGAGACGCTTGAGCGAGCCCTCGCAGGCCCGCCGGACGTTCTCTGGACTTCCATCGGTAGCCCGGTCGCTGGGCGCGTCGGGATCGACCACAAACCCGAACTTGGTCGCGATCTCGAACTGGTCACGGCGTCCGGCGATGGCCCGTCCGACGAGTTCTTCGTTGGTGTGCGGGCCGTAGACCTCGGCGGTGTCCAGGAAGGTGATCCCGAGCTCAAGGGCTCGGTGGATGGTCGCCAAACCTGCCTGCTCGTCCCCGGCACCGTACGCCCAGGTCATTCCCATGCAGCCCAGGCCCTCTACCGATACCTCTAGGCCCTGGCTTCCCAGTTGTCGTCTATTCATTGAGCGTGTCCTCGTAGTCGGCCGGTAGGCGAAACGTCAGTTGCGATCCCGGTCTCGGATCTTCGGGGCAGGCGGGTCGACGTGGGAGAGTACCCGGCGTCATGTCCGACGGAAGCGAACGGACGGTCTGGATCGCTCGGTGGCCTACGTGGTGCTCGCGTTCTCGGCGGTCTTCGACATCTTGTCGCTGCGCCAGTCCGCGCACCAGATGAGCGTCGAAGCGCAGCGCGCAAATCGGACCATCCTCGATCAGGCCGTCGCCGTCTGGTCAGGCGCAACCATGACTTTCTTGTCGGCCAGCCCGTTCCACCCCGGGACCGAGACCGAGTGCGGAGCCTCCTCCTCGGGTACGCCGGCGTCACCGCCGTTCGCGAGCTCGTGGTGACTTACGTCGGCCCGGACCAGGTGTGGGTGCTGGCGCGCATCGACATCGCCGAAGACCTGCGCAGCAGCCAGGTCACCTCGCTCGTGCGCGATATCGAGGCCGGCCTCAGACACGAGTCGACGTACATCTACCGGGTCGACATCGTGTCCGTCGGCACCGGAGGCGACGGGTGAACTCGGGGCGCAGCGCAGCTGCGCCGGGCTGCGGATGTCGCCGTGAACCAGTGCTGCAAGCGAGTGCTACGGTCGACGATGTACGCCGATGGCCACCGCCTTCTCACCGTCCCGGCGTGACGAACTGAGCGGATTCCTGCGCTCGCGTCGCGCGCGACTGTCGCCGGAGGATGTCGGCTTGCCTGATGACGGCGCCCGCCGGCGCACCCCGGGCCTCGGCGCGAGGAGCTGGCAGCGCTGGCCGGCGTTGGGGTGTCCTGGTACACGTGGCTGGAGCAGGGGCGCGACATTCACCCCTCGCCGGAGGTGCTCGACGCCCTGGCGCGAGCATTGCGGTTGGACGCCGCAGAACGGGCGACTCTGTTCGCGCTGGCCCGCACGGAGCTGCCGCTGCCCGCCGAATCAATGACCGCGCCGGAGGGCGCCGACGACGTACGCGCTGCTCGTGTCCCTGGTCGAGGGTCTACACCCGACACCGGCTTACCTGCTCGGGCCGATGACTCGGATCCTGGCCTGGAATCCCGCCGCGGCGGCGTTGTTCGGATCGCCGGCCCACCTTGCACCCGAGCGCCGCTCGCTGCTGTGGATGCTGCTGGTCGATCCCGGCGACGCGCAGCACAACCCGGGTCGGAAGGGCACCGCCCGCAACATGGTGGCGCGGTTCCGCAGCGAGTACGCGCAGCATGCCGGCGAGCCTGCGTACGAGCAATTCATCACGGAGTTGCACGAGCGCAGCCCGTGGTTTGCGCAGTGGTGGGGTGAGCACGAGGTCAATGACACCCAGCGCGGCACGAAGACCATCGAGCATCCAACGCTGGGGACGCTGCGTCTGCACCACGCGCAGACGGTGCCGACCGGGGCACCTGACCTCCGTCTGACCATCTACGCGCCCGCAGACGCGGCTACCCGCGCCGCGCTCGCGACGCTCGCGACCCCGTAAACCTAATGCTCAGCGGCGGCCATCGGGTCGCCGAGCTGGATGGCATCCTCGAGCCGCTGCATGTCCTGCTCGTCGAGATCGATGTCGCCGGCGGCGATGTTCTCCTCAAGGTGCTGAATTGAGCTGGTCCCGGGAATCAGCAGGATCCGCTCGGAGCGCTGCAGCAGCCACGCCAGTGCGATCTGGGACGGCGTGGCGCCGCGCCGCGCGGCGACCTCGGCGATCGCCGGATCGGCCGCCAGCTGCCTGGGGCCGCCTGCGAATGCCGAGCCCAGCGGGAAGAACGGCACGAACGCGAGCTCGCGCTCCTCGCACAGCGCGAGCTCGTCGTCATCGGCGCGGTTGACGACGCTGTAGGCGTTCTGCACGCAGGCGATGTCGACGAGCTCAAGCGCTCGGCGGACGGTGTCGGCGGAGGCGTTGGAGATCCCGATCAGGTCGAGCTTGCCCTCTTGGCGGAGATCCTCGAGCGCGCCGAGCTGCTCGGACATCCGAGCCCTCGGAGTCGTGCTCGTCGAACAGGCGCAGGTTGACGAGATCCATCCGCTCGACCTGCAACGTGCGCAGATTGTCCTCGACGCCGGCGCGGAGCTCGGCTGGCGACAGCGCCGGCAGCCAGCCGCCGGCATCGTCACGGCGGCCGCCGACCTTAGTGACGAGCTTGAGGTTCTCCGGATACGGATACAGCGCCTCCCGGATCAGCTCGTTGACCACGTTCGGACCGTAGTACTGCGAGGTGTCGATGTGGTCGACGCCAAGCTCAACCGCGCGGCGAAGGACCGCGCGGGCACCTTCGGGGTCGCTTGGCGCACCGAACACGCCGGGTCCAGCGAGCTGCATCGCGCCGAAGCCGATGCGGTTGACGGGCTTTTCGCCCAGAAACGATGTCTTGTTCATGCGTACAGGCTCCGCCTTTTCGACCGCCCCGACAAGAAGTCTGGCGATCCTGTGACCGCCACCACCAGGCTCGCGTGCGGTTTGGCGAATCTCGGGCAGTGGCTACTGCCGGGCTTGCAGCTCGCGGATCCGGTCGAGTAGTTCGCACGCGAGCACCGCGCCGGCGTAGTTGAGCCCGAGGTCGCGGCGCAACCGCTCCGCCTGGGCGACCCGCGCGGCGCTGCCCGGGTCGTAGCGCGGCGCCTCCGCCGGCTCGGGGTGCGGCTCGAACAGGCCGAACTCCAGATAACGGCGGACGAGCGCGATCCGGACCCCCGCCCGCCGCGCGACGACGGTCAGTCTCCACCGGCTCTTCGCTGTTCATGCGGTCGCCTCCCGGGGTGAGCTCTCCGCGAGCTGCTCGTAGAGCTCGCGTTCACGGTCAGACAGCTGCTTGGGAACGGTGATCTTGACGATCGCGTGGAGATCGCCGCTGCCGCCCCCGGGCTTCGGCAGCCCCCGGCCACGGAGCCGGAGGCGCCGCCCGCTCGAGGAGCCAGCAGGCACCCGGACCTGGGCGGTCCCGCTCGGGGTCTGGACCGCAGACGGTCGCACCGAGCGCCGCCTGCCACGCAGCCACCGGAAGGTCGACGTCGAGGTCGTCATCGCCGCGCGGGCGGAAGCTCGGGTGGGGCTTCAGCGCGATCCGAAGGTAGAGGTCACCGGGCGGACCGCCGTCGCGACCCGGCTCCGCCCTGTCCGGCCAGGCGAATCAACTGGCCGTCGCGCACTCCGGCGGGGAAGTTGACGTCGATCTCACGGTGATCGAGCGTCAGCCGGCGGCGTCCTCCCTCCAGCGCGTCCTCCAGCGACAGCTCGAGCAGCGCCTCGCGGTCGTGGCCTCGCAGCGGCCCGCCGGTGCGCCGGCCCGGGCCGCCGCCGGCACCGCCTCCGAACAACCGCTCGAACAGGTCGTCGCTGAACTCCACCCGCGTGTCGTCGCCGCCGAACCCCTGGCGGGCGAAGAACTCCTCGAAGTTCGCGTCCGGCGCCTCCTGCTCCTGCTCGCGCCAGTTGGCACCGAGGCGGTCGTAGCGCTCGCGCTTGTCAGGATCGGACAGCACCTCGTACGCCTCGCCGAGCTCCTTGAAACGGTCCTCCGCGTCGCTGTCGGAGTTGAGGTCGGGGTGGTACTGTGCGAGCCAGCTTGCGATAGGCGCGGCGGATCGCGTCCTGATCCGCGTCACGCGGCACGCCAAGCACCTCGTAGTAATCCTTGTAAACCGAGCGCCATCGGCGACTAATCCTCGCGCAAGCGGGCGCTACATGACCAGCGGCGGATTAGAATCGCCCGGCCATGAAGGGCTTTCTCAAGGACGGGCCAGCGGCGGGACAGGCGTTTGAGGTCGGCGATCCACCGACTCGGCGCGGCGTGGTCGTGGTTGGGGAGGCGGCCTTCGGGGAGCACGCCTATCGCTACTACCTGAGCGAGATTGATGACTCCGGTGCCGTCTATGCGTACGGCGGGGCGGTTCCGTGGCCGCCTGAAGCCCGCCCGCCGGTGATTAGACGCTGAACAGCCGGCTCGCCTGCGTCGGTCAGCCGCCGGCGAGCTTCTCGAGCTCCTCAAGCGCCTCAGCATCGAGCAGCGTCCGGCACGCCGCTTCGCAGGCGCGGCACGCCTTGGCGCAGATCGCGCAATGCCGATGATGCTCCGCGTGCCGTGCGCACTCCTGAGCGCACAGCGTGCACTGGCGGACGCAGGCGTGCAGCAACCGGTGCACGACGACGTGGTCAGACTGGGCAGGCCGCGACAGGATCCGCGCCACGACGTCGCAAACGTCGGCGCAACCAAGGCAAAGCGCGATGCATGCGCGCATCGCCGCCACGTCGCCTTCGACAAGATCCGCGTCGGCGCACGACGTGCACGATTGGACGCAGTTCAAGCAGGCATCGATTGCCGCCGCGACCTCAGCGGCTCCGAGCGGAACGCCGGCCGGCGAGGCGTCCAACATTTGACGCGTGTCCGTCATGAAGCTCGCGTGAACGATGGCACATCGTGAGCGGTGAGCGCCAGCTCGCGATCAGGTGCCAGCCGCGCCCGTAGGCGGGCGTCGTGGGTGGCGACGACCAGCGCCCCGGGCCAGGTTGCCAGAGCGGCCTCGAGCACCTCCACCGACTCGATGTCGAGATGATTGGTGGGCTCGTCGAGTAGGAGGCAGGCGGCCCGGCGGTGGGCGAGCACGGCCAGCTCGGCCCGGGTGCGCTCGCCGGGTGACAGGCTCGCTGCGCCGCGTTGCGCCTGATCGGCGTCGAGCCCGAACCAGGCAAGCGCACCGCGGGCGTCGGTCTCATCCAGTCCGGTGAGTTCACGGACCGCGGTGCTGAGCCGACGCCCGGTGTTCAGCGTCGTGCGCATCTGTCCGAGTTGGGCGATGACCGCGCCGGGCGCCACACGGCGCACACCTGCCATGGGGTCCAGGCCTCCGGCGAGCGTGGCGATCAGAGTCGACTTCCCGCTCCCATTCGGGCCGCTGATCAGCAGGCGCTCGCCGTCGGCGATCGTCATGTCGATCGGCCCCAGGGTCCAGTCGCCTCGTCGCCACTCGACGCCCTCGAGCGCGAGCACCCAGGACCGCCGCCGCTCGGATGCCGTGAGGCGCAGGCGCAGCGCCGGGTCGATCCACGGTTTGTCCGGGATCTCGACTCGCTCGCGGCGTGTGCCGACCTTGCGCGCGCGACCGGCCATCTCCTCGGCGCGCATCTTCACCCACTCACGGGAATGCTTGTCGTTGTCGTGACCGGTCCGCGAGCGGTTGACGCTGGCCTGGCTTCGGCGGCGCATCTCACGCTCGGCGGCGACCAGCTTTCCACGTCGCACCAGTGCCTGCTCGTACTCGGCGACCGCCCGCGCGCGAGCGCCGTCGCGCTCGCGTTCGTAGCTCTCGTAGCCGCCGTGGTAGGTCTTCGCTTCGCCCGTGTGGCGGTCGAGCTCGATGATCTCGGTGCACGTGTCGGCGAGCAGTTGGCGGTCGTGGGCGACGATCACGACCCCACCGGTGCGTGCGTCGATCAGGCCGCGTAGCCGGGCCAGGCCGTCGGCATCGAGGTGGTTGGTCGGCTCATCGAGCAGAACCACTTCGTGGCGGGCCAGCGCGATCGCGGCCAAGCTGACGCGGGCCGCCTGACCGCCCGACAGCTCGCCCAGTGGTCGGGTGAGCTGGCCGGGCTCAAGGCCGAGGTCGCCAGCGACAGCAGTCAGGCGCGCGTCGGCGTCGGCGCCCCCAAGCGCCAACCAGCGCTCGAGCGCTCTGGCGTGCGGCGCTATCGCCTCCAGATCACCCTCCTGCAGCCGGCGGCCCCACTGGTCCAAATCTGCGCTCGCAGCGGTCAGCCCGACCGCCTCGAGGATCGCGTCGCGACCGGTGGGCGCCGCGTCCGGGCTCGCACTCAGATAGCCGACCGTGCCCAGCGCCCGCACCAGTCCAGCGTCGGGCAGCTCGGATCCGGCCAGGATCCGGAGCAGGGTGGTCTTGCCCGACCCGTTGGGGCCGATCACCCCGATCCGGCTGCCGGCATCGACCCGCAGCGTGACGTTCTCGAGCACGGTCCGCTCGCCGTAACGTCGTTGGATGTTCTCGGCCACGAGCAAGGTCGCGGACATACAGGCTCCTTCCGGGGAGAAGAGACGCAGGGACACCCGCGAACCCGCCGCGTGCGGCGAGATCAGTCGTGGCGGATGTCAGCGAACGTCACGCATGAAACGGCCGGAAGGCCTCAAGTCAAGATACCAAGCTGACGCGGGCCAACGGACCGACAGTCAGGTGGCTGACGCCGCCAGCCCGATGAAGCTCGCGCGACACAAGCGGCCCATGCCGGCGGCGGCGTCGATCGTGATGCGCGACGCGTTGCGCTTGAACTCGAGCCTCGCGGGGACGCTGCGAGGGCCTGATCGGACGCTGGGATGATCGGTGTCAATCGTGCTGGTCATGTTGAGGTTCCTCTCTGTCTCTGCCGGCGGGTTATCCGCGCCGGTACTTGGTCACGGCAATTGGGAGGGACACGGCGATGATCACGACGGTCCAGATCAGGGCCCGGGTCACGTAGTACGAGCTGGGGTGCCCGAGCAGCGCCTGGGCGTGCGGTCCGAGCGTGAGCGACCGGACCGAGTCGACCATGTAGGTCAGCGGCTGGTGCTTGGCGAAGACCTGCAGCCAGCCCGGCATCGAGCTCACCGGCACGTAGGCGCTGGACACGAACGCGAACGGGAACACGATCATGCCCATCCCCTGGGCTGCCTGCGCGTTGCCGGCGAACAGGCCCATGGTGATGAACACCCACTCAAACGCGAACCCGAACAGGATCACCAAACCAAGCGCCGCCAGCCCGTCGATCGGCGGGCCGTGCAGGCGAAACCCGACCGCATACGCGATCGCCGTCGTGACCACCGTGCTCCACGTGAAGATCGCGGTGTCGGCCAGGACTCTGGCGGTGAGGACCGAACTGCGCGGGATCGGCAACGAGCGCAGCCGGTCGATGAACCCGTGCTCCAGATCCTCGGCCATCGCCGCCGCGCTCCCAATCCCGGAGAACAGCACCCCGGTGGCGATGAAACCAGGGACGAGATAGTCGACGTAGGACATCCCGGCGATGTGGATCGCACCGCCGAACATGTACCGGTAGATCAAGAAGAACAGCCCCATCTGGACCGTGGCGAGCACGATCAGCTGCGGTGACCGCACGTAGCGCAGCAGTGCACGGCGGGTCACCGTCACAGTGCTCCTGACCAGGCCCGCCTGACGGCCGGTGGCCGCCGCGCGCGGATCGAGTGACGAGGCGATTGTTGTCATGTGAACGTTTGCCTTCCGTTGTCGTGGCTAGGCCGCGCGAGCGGCCATCGCGTCGTGATTGGGTTCTGTGTGGTGGCCGGTGAGAGCCAGGAAGACCTCGTCGAGGTTTGGCTGGCGCATGGCGATGTCGTCGATCTCGACGCCGGCCATGTGGAGTGACCCCAGCGCGGTCATCAGTCCGTCACCGCCCGAGTCGACGCGCACACTCACCCGTCGGGTGGCCTCGTCGATCTGCGCCTCACCATCGTCGAGCTGTCCGAGCATCTCGGCGACGCGACCGAGGTCCCGGCTGTTGCGGACGTGAGCCTCGACGACCTCGCCGCCGATCCGGCGCTTGAGCTCGTTGGGGGAGCCCGTGGCGACGGCTCGGCCGTGGTCGATGATCACGATCTGGCTGGCCAGGTTGTCGGCCTCGTCGAGGTACTGGGTTGTCAACAGGACGTCGGTCCCGGTCTGTACCAGGCCTCTGATCGCGTCCCAGAGCTCGATCCGGCTGCGTGGGTCAAGCCCGGTCGTGGGCTCGTCGAGCAGGAGCAGCCGTGGGGACCCGACCAGGCTCGCGCCGAGGTCCAGCCGCCGGCGCATACCCCCCGAATACGTACGCGCGAGGCGGTCACCTGCGTCGACGAGGCCGAACTGCTCGAGCACGGCGGCGGCGCTCGCCTTGGCGGCGCGGCGGCCCTGTCCGAACAGGCTGGCGACCATCTCGAGGTTCTCGCGGCCGGTCATGGCCGGCTCGACGGCCGCGAACTGGCCGGCGAGCCCGATCGTGCGGCGAACCGCGGCCGGTTGCCGGCGCACGTCGTGCCCGGCGACGAGCAACGTTCCCTCATCGAGCGCGAGCAGCGTCGCCACGGCGCGCACGAAGGTCGTCTTGCCGGCCCCGTTGGGCCCGAGCACGGCGACCACCTGGCCGGCGTCGGCAACCAGGTCCAGGCCGTCGAGCGCCAGCGTCTTGCCGAAGCGCTTGGTGAGGCCTCGGGCCTCGATCGTCGCAGTCATCTAGCTGTCCTCCGGTGTCGGTGTGTCGTTTTCGTCGATGAACGCGGCCGCGATCTCGCGCAGCCACTGCTCACTCCAGGTCAATCGCCCGGCGCGCAGGTCCTCGATCACGTCCCGGACCCAGCCGAGCTCGGCCGTGAGCATCGCCTGGCGGTACTCCTCCTCGAGCAGGAACAGCCGCGGTAAACCCGGAGGGGCGGCGCTCAGCTCCGCCTCGGTCTCGGCCAGCGTCGCCGCGAGCTTCTCGGCCCGGAGCTCCAGCTCTGCCTGCGCCTCGGCGGGGGGGAGGCCGAACAGGATCGACAGTGCGGCGATGAACTCCGGGTACTCGCCTTCGGTGGTGGCGAGCATCTCGCGCAGCCACTGGCGGGCGACCTCACGCCCGGCGTCGGTGATCGCATACACGGTCCGGTCCGGATAACCCTCGATCCTGACGGTCTCCGATACCTCGACCAGACCGTTGCGGACCAGACGCTCGATCGCCTGATACAGGCTCGCTCGCGAGCGGACGTTGACTACGCGGTCCTTGCCCTGGGCCTCGAGCAGCTTCTGCATCCGATAGACGTGCATCGGCTCGTCCATCAGCTGCCAGAGCACGATCAGCCCGAGCGAGGAGCGTTGGGGGGTCTTCTTGGTGGTCGACATGGCGAGCACCATACTAGTTAGTTAATAACTAGTCAAGTAGAGACTAGACCCGGCTCGGGGCCGGGCGCCCGCGGCGCGCCGCTGCGTCGACGGCGTGGTCCGCACCCGCCTGAGGGGCGACGAATAGGCTGGGCCTGACCGCCGGGCCGGACCAGTCGATGGAGAGGAGACCGCAATGATCGTCGTCGTTGGACGGGTGAAGAGCGATGAACACAAGCGCGACGCGCTGGTTCGGATTGGCCAGGCGGTCGCGGCAGCGTCGAGGAAGGAGGCGGGCTGCATCAGTTACCGCGTCTACGAGGACACCGAACTCGCGAACGAGTTCGTCTTCGTCGAAGAGTGGGAGACCAGCGAGGCGCTCCAGCGCCACTTCGGCACCAGCCACATCCGAGAGTTCATGCATGCGATCCCTGCGACCATCGTTGCGCCACCCGATGTCAAGTTCCACAGCGTCGAGAGCACGATGGATCTTGCCGATGTCAGCACCGGCTGAGGTCGGCGCCGGTCTATCGCCTCGGCTGGAGCGGGAGGCTCGCCGCTAAGTGGACATAGTTTCCACTTTTACGCGCTCCTCCCAGAGTGGGGTGCTGTCAGCTACCGCTCGCGTCGGTAGATGTGCTGGGTACGGCCGAGGTCGACGAATCCGGTCCGGGCGCCGCCGGGGACGCGACATGGGCGGCCAAGTACGCCAGCGAGTGGGAGCGCGTGGGGATGACGGCCGAGTCGTTCGCGCAGCGCTTCAGCGTTCCGGTGCGGATTCACATCGGAGCGGTCCACGGGTTCTGATGGCCGGCCGCCTAGGCTCGTCGCCCCTAGATGCGCAGGGGCGGCCGTGGCAGCCTCCGTCTACGGACCCGGCGTCGTTTCCGTCCCGGCGCCGGCGCTGGGGGGTCGGAACGCGACCAATCCCCAACAGTGGCTAGGTGCGCGCAGGAAGCGGGTCAGGAGTGGATCAACCGGCCGTAGCAGCCGCAACGGCGCGGTAATCAGGGTTGCGGTCGGCCTACCGGTCACGCGACCGATCCGCGCCATGATCGAGCCCACGGTTCGCATCATCACCCCACTGACCGGTTCGATGTAGGCGAGCTGCAGGCCGGCGCGCTCGACGAGTTGCCGCAGCTCCTCGGCGCTGTACCCCCAGCGAACGTGTCGCCCATCCTCAACCCCGCCGCTCAGATGCAGCCCTTCTCCGAACATGGGTGAGTGGTCATGCGAAGGCGTGGTCAGGAGTAGCCGACCGCCCACCTTCAGCCTCTCAGCGATGCAGCTGATCAGCTTCACGTCATCGACAACATGCTCGATGGTTTCCATCAGCAGGATCTGATCGAACTCACCCAACTCCTCATACCGGTCGTACCAGCGGAGGTCGAAGTGGCGAAACTCGACGTTTTCGAAGCCAAGCTTCGTCGAAACGGTCGACGCCTTGTCCAACGCCGCGCGATTGTCAGATACAGCGAGCACGCAACCCTGCGATCGGTGTGCCGCCTGAAATGAAAACGCACCATTTCCACAGCCTGCATCGAGTGTCCGCAATCCGGATGCGGGACCGAGCAACCACGGGGACACAAACAGCATGCGATCGGTTACAAGCGGATCGCTATTGGCGGCCAGGAAACGCCACCCGAGCACCGGGACGAGTGCATCGAAGATCCGGCCCACCCATGGAGCCTACCCGGCGACCAACCGAGGATTAGTTGCCCGAGGGGGTCGGGGGCAGGGGGTGGCCAAAGGAGACGAGTTTGACCGGTTCGGCGTCGGCGGGGCGTAGTTGCTTGTCAAGGACCCGGTCTCGGTATCGGTTGAGTAGCTCCGAGATCTCGTCGCCGAGGTTGGCCATCTCCTCGGCGGTCAGGTAGCCGATGGAGTTTGAGATGAAGGCAGCGTCGCGCCACTCATGGGGATAGAAGGCACGTCTGGTCCACCATTCGCGCAGACGCGAGACGACCTGGTCGGCGAAGATGGATTCGAGTGCTTCGCCGGCGGCGCTTGCCTCGGGATCCTCGCCGGCCGTCTGGAAGCGGTTCGAGATCGCCGAGAGCCGCCAGGGCCGGCTGCGGCCCTTGCCGCCTCCTGCTTCCTCGACATAGCCGTACTTGGCCAGCGTCTGAAGGTGCCACGACATGTTGCCGGGGCTCTCGTCGAGAATTTCGCCCGCGCGCGTAGCCGTCAACTCGCCTTCGCGGCCGAGGGCTTCAAGGAGAGCGAGGCGGACCGGGTGGGCCAGCGCCCGCATGGTCCGGGCATCGGAAATGACCCGGGCTTCGGTGGGGTGGCCGTCGGAGCGCGTTGCGTCCTGAATGGGCTCTTGATCGCGCGCCGGAGCGCGCTTCGCCGGGCGAGGGCGCTTGTTGGCTGTCATCGGGGAGACCCGCCGGGGGTCCGGGAGAGGGCGAGGCGTAGCCCGACGCTCACCAGGAACCACCCGATGGTTTGCTGAGGCTTAGCCAGACGGGCGTGTCGGAGCGAGACAGAACGTGCCTGGGAGTTGGTGGTGGCGGCGGGTTGATCAGCCCGGTGGGCGCGAAACCACTTCGCGCCCGTCCGGTGCATGTCGGCGATTCTCTCGGTGGCTGCGATCTCCACCAGTGCCGGGTTCAACATCGCGAGGCTCCTCTCACAAGTGATCTTGTGACAAGAGTACTTGTCACAAGAACCATTGTCAAGACCCTTGGATCTCAAGACCCTTGGATCGCGTGGTCGGCCAATCCGACGGCGAGGATCTGCCGTCCGCTTACGACGGCAGGTCTAGAGCAAGCTGCGGGCGGTGTCCTCGATCGAGGACTCGACGGGCCGCGTGGTCCAGCCGAGGGTGGTGCGCGCCTTGTCGCTGGAGATCCAGGACTGCTTGCCGAGGTCGCCAACGATCGAGCGGATCGAACCGTCGAAGCGCGCGATCAGGCGGACCAGGAAGTCAGGCGCGACGCGCGTCGGGACCTTGTTGGCGGCATCGCCGAGGCGCTGGCGGAGGATCGTGGCGACATCGGCGGTCCACAGCCACCGGTCGGTGGCAATGAACCGTTCACCCCCGGCGGCCGGATCGGTCATCGCACGGATGTGGAGGTCGGCGACGTCGCGGACATCGACGAAGGTGAAGCCGATCCGCGGTGCGGCGGGCATGCCGGTCAACAAGCGCTGGATCGCCTGCAGCGAATACGAGTGATCCTGGTTGAGCGTCGGGCCGATGATCGCGCCGGGGTTGATCGTCGCGAGCCGCTCGGCGGCGCCGGCCTCCTGGACGAGGTCCCAGGCAGCGCGCTCGGCAAGCGTCTTGGAACGCACGTAGGGCGTGCGGCTGGGGTCATTCCCGTCGGTCCAGTCGGCCTCGGTGTACGGCGAGGTGGCCGAGCTGGCTCGGCTGCCACGGATGGCGGCGACCGATGACGTCAGCACGACCCGCTCCACTCCGCCCTGGAGCGCTGCGCGCAACACGCGAACGGCCCCGTCGCGTGCGGGAACGATCAACTCCTGCGGGTCCTTCGGTTGCTGTGGCGGGAACGGCGAGGCGACGTGCAGCACGTAGCGACAGCCGTCGACGGCCCAGCCCAGCCGGCATCCGACATCAGGTCGGCGGCGAACACGGCTAGGCGTGAACCCGCATCGACGCCGGCAGCGCTGACCGTCGCCCGGACTGCCGGCTCGCGGTTGAGGTCGCGAACCGTCGTCCGAACCTCGTGGCCCTGCGTCAGCAACTGAGCGATGCACCAACCCCCGAGGAAACCCGTCCCCCCGGTAACCAGCACCGGCCCATCGAATCCGGCCATCGGCGCCACTCTACGTGAACGCGCTCGCCTTTCGCCGATCACCACCGGGCAAGTGACGGGTCGATCTGGGCGGGCGCGCGAACAGGCGCCGGGGGAGGATCATGTGGCGATGGGCGAGGTCAATCCAGAGGAGCAGCTCGAGATAGGTCGCGGCGTGTTCAAGCGGCTTGGTGACTGCACCGGCTCGGAGATCGAGGCCGCGATACGTTTGATCGCCCAGGAACGGATCGCCCGCGCCTGGGTTGCCGAGCAGGCGGCCGGACCCGATCGGGGCGAGCTGACGATAGCTCGCCGCTTCTTCGCTCGTACGACCCCTGCTGAGCGGGACCTCATCGCCTACTGGCAGATGGTCAAGCTCGCCGAGGAAGCGCTTCTGGATTACGCGGAAGAGGACGACGCTTGACGGTCGCCGGATTTAGGCGAGTCATCTGGAGGCAGTGGCTGTGACGTCGCTCGGGATGGGCGCTGATTTCAGGTTTGCGGTGGGGAGACCGCCCGCGGTGGCGACCGGGGGGATGGTCTCGGCCAGTAATCAGTTCGCCGCGCGCGCGGGGGTGCGCATGCTCGAGCGTGGCGGAACTGCCGTGGACGCGGCGTTGGCGGCGGCGGCGATGTTGTGCGTGGTCGAGCCGATGAGCATCGGGCTGGGCGGCGACGCGTTTGCGATCGTGGCCAATGGGGGCTCGATCGTCGGGCTTGATGCCGCCGGCCCCGCGCCGGCGCGGCCGGCCACGCGCGCGGTGGCCAAGCGGGGGCCGCAATCGGTGACCGTGCCCGGCGCCGTCGCCGGCTGGAGTGAGCTGAGCGATCGCTACGGGCGGTTTGCCCTCGACACCTGCCTGCAGGACGCGATCGACGCCGCGGATCGGGGCAGCCCCGTCGCGCCGCGCACGTCGGCCAAGTGGAGGGCCAGCCGTTACGCCCCGCCCGAGCTGGCCGCGCGCCCGCCTGCGGTCGGGGAGGTCGTGCGCCAGCCGAAGCTGGCCGCGAGTCTGAGGCGGATCGCCGAGGAGGGGCCCAGCGCGGTGTACAGCGGCCAGATCGCGCATGCGATCGCTGCCGCGAGTTGGCTGAGCGAGGCCGACCTGGCGGCATACCGGGCCCGATGGGTGCAACCGCTGCGCGCCCGCTATCGCGGTCATGAGGTACTCGAGCTGCCGCCGCCGACCCAGGGCGTGGTCGCGCTCGAGGCGCTTCGCTTGCTCGATGGTGAACCCGACCTCCCGGGCATGGTGCGCTCGGTCGCGCTCGCGCTCGAGGACGGCGCCGCTCAGGTTCGTGACGGCGCCGACGTGACCGGCCTGCTCGACGAGGCCTTCATCGCCCGTCGCCGGTGCGAGGCGGCGCGGCCGACCCCGCCCGTCGACGGCGGCACCAGCCACCTCTGCGCGGTGGACGCCGACCGGATGGCGGTGTCGTTCATCGGCAGCCTGTTCCAGGACTTCGGGTCCGGCGTGGTTGCTCCCGAAACCGGGATCGTCCTGCAGAACCGAGGCGCCTGCTTCGCCGTCGAGGGCGGCGTCTCCCCGGGCCGGCGGCCGTATCACACGATCATCCCGGGGATGATCGTGTCCGGCGACCGGCCCTACGCGACCTTCGGCGTGGTCGGCGGCCATCTGCAGGCGCAGGGGCATGTCCAGCTGGTGTCCGCCCTGCTCGACGATGGACTCGATCCGCAGGCCGCCCTGGACCGCTCGCGGTTTCGCATCGACGGGTCACAGGTGCTCCTGGAGGAGGGTCTGTGGCCGAGCGCCGACGGGCTCTGCCCGCCGGGCTACACGCCGGTGCTCAGCAGCGATTGGACGCGATTCGGTTGCGGGCAGGCGATCGTCATCGACGGCGACGTCCTGTTGGGCGGCGCCGACCCCCGCATGGACGGCTGCGCTGCACCGGCGTAGGCCGTCGTGGGCCGAGCACCTGGTGCCGGGACCGACCGGCGAAGCGACGTCTACTAGGCTCGGCGAGCTCTCATGAGAAGGACCTCCAAGGCGCGACGCAACGGTGGTGTCTCGTTCTGGTACCGCCAGGCCGGGATCCCTCCGGCGCGCGCGCCGTTGGCCGGCGATCGAGAGGCGGACGTCTGCATCGCCGGCGCCGGGTTCACCGGGCTGTGGATCGCCTACTACCTCAAGCGAGCCCGTCCTGATCTCGAGATCGTGGTCCTCGAGCGGGAGTTCGCCGGGTTCGGAGCGTCGGGACGCAACGGCGGCTGGGTGTCGGACCACTTCGCCGGGTCACGTGAGGCGATGGCCCGCTCCACGGCCGTGACGCTGTTCTGGCACTGCAGCGCGAGATGCGGGCCACGGTCGACGAGGTGCTGTCCGTGTGTGCCGCTGAGGGCATCGAGGCCGACCTGGTCAAGCACGGCATGCTGACCGTCGCGCGCACGCCAGCTCAGGAGGTCCGCCTGCGAGCCTCACTGAACGCGGACCGAGCCTGGGCGGTATCGCCCGACGAACTCGTCGCCCTGGAGCGCCGCGAGCTCGACGAGCGCGTGCGGGTGGTCGGCGCTCGGTTCGCGGTGTTCAGCCCGCAGTGTGCCCGTGCCCAGCCGGCCCGGCTGGTTACGGGGCTGGCGCGGGCTGTCGAAAGCCTGGGAGTGACAATCCACGAAGGCACCACGGTGCAGGCCCTCGAGCCCGGGCTCGCCCGAACCGACCGCGGCCAGGTCCGGGCGCGCTCGGTGCTGGCGTGCCTGGAGGGCTTCACCGCCAGCCTGCGCGGACAGCGTCGCGCGCTGCTCCCGCTCAATTCGGCGATGGTCGTGACCGATCCCCTCAGCGAGCGCCAGTGGGCCCAGATCGGCTGGGAGCGCGAGGAGCTGCTCGGCGACGGCGCCCACGCCTACGTGTATGCGCAGCGGACCGCCGATGGGCGTATCGCCCTGGGAGGTCGCGGCATTCCGTACCGCTTCGGCTCTCGAACCGACCAGTGGGGGATCACCCAGCAGCGGACGGCCGGACAACTGATCGAGGTCTTGCGCTCGATGTTCCCCGTCGCCGCCGAGGTCCCGGTCGACCAGGCGTGGTGCGGGGTGCTGGGGGTTCGCCGCGACTGGATCCCGACGGTGGCCTACGACCCCGCAACCGGGCTCGGCCTGGCCGGCGGCTACGTCGGCAGTGGGGTCGCCGCCACCAACCTGGCGGCGCGCATCATGCGGGACCTGGTGCTCGGTGAACCGACCGAGCTGACGCGGCTGCCGTGGGTGCGCGGCCACCCGCGCCGCTGGGAGCCGGAACCTCTGCGGTGGCTCGGCGCACGTCTCGTCTACGGCCTGTACCGCGCGGCTGACGACCAGGAGAGCGCGAGCGACGACCCGCGCCTTTCCCCGCTGGCGAAACTGGCCAATCGCATCTCGGGCCGCTGAGCCTTACGCGACCGGCAGGTCGACCGTCACGACCAGACCGCCACCGGGTCGCGGTGCCGCGGTGGCGCTGCCGCGATGGGCCGTCGCGATCGCGCGGACGATCGAGAGGCCGAGGCCACGGTGGCCGTCGGAGCTGGTGCGGTCGCGTGCGAGCCGCTGGAAGGGCTCGAACAGCCGCTCGATCTCCGAGCCGGGGATCGGGCCCCGGTGTTGGCGACCGAGAGCATGACGCGGCCTGGGAACGTGGCCGTCCTGAGCTCGATCCGTCCGCCGGGATGGTTGTAGCGCGTCGCGTTGTCGAGCAGGTTGGCGATCAGGCGCTCGATGAGCGTGGGTCGCCGGTGACCGGCGCGGGCTGGAGGTCGGCGACCAGCTCGAGCTGGCGCGCGTCCACCTCTGCCTGGACCACTTCGACTCCGCGCCGTGCGAGCTCAGCCAGGTCGACGACTTCGTGGCGTTCGAGCCCTCGTTCGCTGGTGGCCATCGTCAGCAGCGCTTCGAGCAGCCGCTCGTGGTCGCGGCCGGCGGTCAGCAGCTCTTCGCACGTGGCCCGCAGATGCGCGGCGCTGGCGTGCGGATCGGCAAGGGCGACCTGTAACAGCGTGCGCTCGACGGTCAGCGGCGTACGCAGCTCGTGGGCGGCATTGGCGACGAATCGGCGCTGGGCGGCGAATGACGCCTCCAGCCGTGCCAGCAGCTCGTCGATCGTGTCGCCGAGCTGCTTGAACTCGTCCTGGGGGCCGGACAGCGCCAGCCGCTCGTGAAGGTTGCCGGCCGAGATCGTGCGGGTGGTGGCCGTCATCTCACGCAGCGGGCGCAGCACCCTTCCCGCCACGAACCAGCCCAGGAACGCCGACGCGGCGGCGGTCACGACGAGCGTGACCCACGCAGCGGCGAACAGCCGATCGACGTCGGCGGAGTGCTGCTGGGTGACCACGATGTGGATCGGGCCGCCTGGCCCGGCCGCCCGGGCCGCGGCGCTGGCGGAGCCGATCGATGGGCCGCCCGAGCCGATCAGGAAGATGACGGCGACGATCGCCGTTCCCAGCGCCAGGAACATCCCCGAGTACAGCAGCGTCAGGCGCAGACGGGCGCTCTGGGCGGGCCAGAGCGCAGGGAGGCACGCGCTCAGATCCGGTAGCCCGCCTCCCGCACGGTCTCGATCACCGGCGGAGCGCCCAGCTTCTTGCGCAGCCGCCCGACCGTCGTCTTGACCGTGCTGGTGAACGGGTCGGCGGCCTCGTCCCACACCCGGCCAGCAGCTCCTCGGCCGAAACGACGCGGCCATCGGCGGCCAGCAGGTATTCGAGCAGCGCGAACTCCTTGGGGCTCAGGGTGAGCCGCCGCTCACCGCGAAAGGCTACGCGCCGAGAGGAGTCGAGCCTCGACGTCTCCGTGCACCAGCTTCGGCGGCAGCGCTGCCGCGGCTCGCCGCCAGCGCGCGCACGCGCGCGACCAGCTCGGCGAACTCGAACGGCTTGGACAGGTAGTCGTCGGCGCCCAGCTCCAGCCCCTCGACGCGATCCATGATCGTGCTCGCGGCGGTGAGCATCAGCACCCGCGTCTCGCGGTGCTCCTCGACGAGCCGGCGGCAGACCTGATCGCCATGCACGCCGGGCAGGTCACGGTCGAGCACGACCACGTCGTAGGGGTTGACCGGACGTGCACGACCGCATCGACGCCGTCGAGCGAAATGTCGACGGCCATGCCCTCGCGCCGCAGACCCTCGGCCAGCGCCCGGGCGAGCCGCCCTTGGTCTTCGACCACCAGCACCCTCATGACGTGGGCCAAAGCATCGCTCACTTGGATAACAGGCACGTCACAGCCCGGGACACGGAGTTGTGACCAGGTCCCCGGTAGACCTATCGTCTCATGAGAGCGAGCAAGATGATCACCGGTGCGGTCCTGATCGGCTGCACGACGCTGGCCGCCGGCTGCGGCGGCGGTTCTCCGTCATCGACACACGCGAGCGCATCGGCGCCGCGAGGTCCCGGCCAGGCGGCGTACGCGTTCGCGCGCTGCATGCGCACCCACGGCGTGAGCGATTTCCCCGACCCGCAGGTGGTCACCAGCTCCGGCGGAGGGTCGATCAAGCAGGCGGTCCCTGCGGGCGCTGCCGCCTCGCCGGCGTTCAAGACGGCTCAGCAGGCGTGCCAGCGCTTCCAGCCGGCGCCCGGAAGCGACGGCGTGCCGGGGAACCAGGAGCAGCGTACGCGGACCCTCGTCAGCTTCGCCCGCTGCCTGCGTGCCCACGGCCTCAGCGGCTTTCCCGACCCAAACGGCCAGGGTCAGCTGACGCTGGCGATGATCAACGCGGCCGGGGTCGACGTCCATGGACCAGCCTTCGTCACCGCGGCCAAGGCCTGCGTTGGCGTCACCCACGGCGCGATCACGCTGGCACAGGTGGCCGCCGCGGCGAGCGGGAACCACTGACCGCCTGGCGCGACAGCTGGCCGGCGGCGACCTCGTGCGCCTCGCAGGCTGCCGGGACCTTGCCCAGCGGGTGGGCGAAGTCGTCGGAGGCCATGATCAGCATCTGATCGACGTGGGGGGTCCAGGTCTTCCAGCTGTGGCCGCCGGGATAGATCGCCCATGACTCGTGGGCGCCCTCATCCTTGAGCGCCTGAGCCATCGCGGGGATCTGGGGGGTGTCGGGATCGTCGCGGCCGCCGTAGATGAAGATCCGCAGGGGGTAGCGCTCAAGCGTGCCCCGCATGGTGCGGACGTAGTCGATCGGGCTGTTGTAGGCCATAACCGCCCGGTCGGCGTTGGCGAACACGCCGTTGTGGGTTTCCCTGAAGTAGCCCGACCACACCTGGACGAGGCCGAAGCTGGCGTCCTGGTGAAGCCCGATGTTGGCGGCTCCGTAGGCACCCGCAGACAGCCCGGCGATGGCGCGCTGCTGACGGCAGGCGAGCGTGCCGAAGCGTTGGTCGACGTTCTGGACGACATCGGTCACGTAGCCCTCGTAGCGGCCCGACGGAGTGTTGGCCCATTCCGAATCGCTCTGGACGCGGCCGTCGATGCGCCCATCCGGGAAGACGAGGATCATCGGGCCGGCTTGTTGTGCCCGGATCAGCTGCTGGAGGCGCACCTCGATGTCAGCGTTGACGGTGAAGGCCACCGGCTTGCCCGGCATTCCGTGCAGCAGGTAGAAGACCGGCAGGGGCTGGGTCGGCGTGTACCCGGCCGGCAGGTACACGAGGTAGTCGGCCACCTTGTGCAGCGCGTGCGAATAGAAGTGCACGGTGGTCAGCCGGCCGCCGGTCGCCTGCCCGACCGTCGCCTCGAGCTCAGGGTCTATCTGGCCGTGAGACTGGCTGTCTGCGTCCGAGCCCAGGGCCGCCGCCACCGGGATCGCGGCTGCTGCCAGACCGAGGATGAGACAGACGATCAACAGCCGGCGTCGCATAATCGTCACGGCAGCCGCCGCTCGCGTTATCGAACGCCTTCTCATTCCCTGCTGACTCCATCAAGGCGACGTTCATTTGGCGTGAAGGTCAGATTTCGGTCACATTCAGGTGTTCGGCGCCTTGATCTCGCGCTTGAGGATCTTGCCGGTCGGCCCTTTGGGCAACTCGTCGACCAGCCAGACATGCCGCGGGTACTTGTACG
Source organism: uncultured Solirubrobacterales bacterium (assembly GCA_963754375.1). Classification (GTDB taxonomy): domain Bacteria; phylum Actinomycetota; class Thermoleophilia; order Solirubrobacterales; family Solirubrobacteraceae; genus Palsa-465. The sequence continues at coordinate 76,263 of CAVWFX010000024.1, read as the reverse complement.
CCGCTACCCGCTCCTTGACGAAATCGCGCAGCGCGTCGGGGGTGGTCTGAGCGCCGTCCTTCAGCGCCACGGCGGCGGCAACCTCCTCACCGAGCTCGGCGTGGGGGACACCGATCACGGCGGCCTCGCGCACGGCCGGGTGCTCGTAGAGGACCTCCTCGATCTCCCGGGGATAGATGTTGAACCCGCCCCGGATCACCAGCTCCTTCTTGCGATCAACGATGAAGAAGAAGCCGTCCTCGTCGATCCTGGCCAGGTCGCCGGTGCTGAACCAGCCCTCGGGGTCGATCGCCTCTGCGGTCGCGTCCGGGCGCCGCCAGTAGCCCTTCATGACGTTGTGGCCGCGGATCTGGATCTCGCCGACCTCGCCCTGCGCGACCTCTTCCCCGTCGGCGTCGACGACGCGCATCTCAACGCCGTCCACCGCGAGTCCGATCGAGCCCGCCTTGCGCTCGGCCCCGCGGCGATTGAACGAGGCCACCGGCGAGGTTTCGGACAGCCCGTAGCCCTCCAGGACCTGGCAGCCGAACTTCTCCTCGAAGGCACGCATGATCTCCACCGGCATGGCGGCGCCGCCGGAGACGCACACCTCCAGCGCGGACGTGTCGGTGCGGTCCGCATCGTCGTGATGGAGCATCGCCGTGTACATGGTCGGCACTCCCTCGAAGGTGGTCACGCTGTCGCGCTGCACGATGGCCAGCGCCTTGCCGGCGTCAAAGCGGGGGATCAGGGTCAGTGAGCCGCTCACGGCCACGGTCGCGTTCAGCGCGCAGGTCTGCCCGAAGGCGTGAAAGAAGGGGAGCGCCCCGAGGGTCACGGATCGCTCGTCCAGCCCGAACAGGGCGACCGTGACCTCCACGTTGCCCAGGATGTTCTCGTGGGTGAGCTCGGCCCCCTTGGGCTTGCCGGTCGTGCCCGACGTGTAGAGGATCACGGCGGTGTCGTCCGGCCGGCGGTCGATGACCTCGGAGTCGGGCTCACACCGCTCGAGCAGTGCCTCGAACTCCCCGGGCTCGACCAGCACGCACTCCACGCCGGCCACCTCAGCGCCGGCGTGGGCGGCGTCGGCGAACTGGTGCCAGGCCAGCAGCACCTTGGCCTCGGAGTCACCCAGGTAGAACGCGACCTCTCGCTCCTTGAGCAGCGGGTTCATCGGCACGATCGCCGCGCCGGTACGCAACGCGCCGTAGTAGCAGACGGCGAAGTGGGCGACGTTGGGCAGCATGATCCCGACGCGGTCGCCGGGCCCCACGCCCTTGGCGCGAAGCAGGCCGGCGACGCGGGCGGCGGCAGCGTCCAGAGCGGCGTAGGACAGCTCCTGATCGTCGACCTTGATGGCCAGGTGATCGGGACGCTGCTGGGTGCTGTGGCTGAGTAGGTGGGCGATGTTGGCCATGTCTTTCTCCAGTGCTGGCAGGCGGCGGATTCGCGATGTGGGGGACGGTAGGCGCGGGTGCGGTGGCAGTCACCGGCATCGATGCCCCAATCCGAGCGGTCCAGCTTGTGAGTGAGTCACAAGCAGACGCTTACAATCCGGCCATGGCCATGGCTCGCGACCAGGTCAGTACCGGCGTGATCGCCGCCGCGCTCGAGGCGCGACGCGACGAGCTGATCTCGGCCGGGGTGGGGGAGATCACCGGTCGCATGAAGGCCTACGGACGGGCCGACCCCGAGTTGCTGGCGGATGTGACCCGGCACATCGGCCGCCATCACGATCTCCTGTGCGACGTCCTGCGGCGGGGGCGACCGGCGGCGACGCGGGAGTTCGAGTTCGTGGGCCGGCACGCGGCGCTGCGGGCCCGACGGGGGATCTCGCTGGCGGACTTCCTGGAGGCGTTCCGCACCTACCACAACGTGGTCTGGGACGCCGTGCTCGATGCGTCACGCGATGGAGACGAGGCGGCCGGCCAGGCCCTGGCCGCGGCGCGCACGGTGATCCGGCACATCGACCTGGCCACCACCGAGGCCAGCGCCGCCTACCTGGAGGCGCAACAGCTGCTGGTGGCCGACGGCGACCGCGCCCGGCGTGATCTGCTCGAGGACCTGCTCGCCGGTCGACCGCCGGCAACGGCGGCGGGCCTGGCCGCCGCCCGGAGCACCGGGCTGGAGGGCGACGCTCGCTGCGTGGTGATCGCCGCGGTGCCGACGGTGGCCCCCGACGACGAGGCGGTACTGCGCCCGGCGGCGACCACCCTGGCGGGGGCCGTCGACCGCGGCCGCGCGCCGCTGGCGGTCGCCCGTCACGGCGAGATCGTGGTGGTGAAGGCGCTGGCCGGCGGGGAGCGCCCGCGGATGCTCGAGCCACTGCGGAAGGCATGCCAGCGGGTGGCCTCGAGGGGCATCAGCCTGGCGGTGGGAGTGAGCACCGCCCAGGACGGCGTGGCCACCGTCGGCAACGCCTACCGTGAGGCCTCCCTGGCCGTGGGCCGGGTGGGCCGTGGCGGCGGCGTGCTGTCGCTGCCCGACATGAGCGCGTTCGAGTATCTGATGCTCCGCGATGACGAGGTGGCACGGCGCCTGATCCCCCCGGAGGTTGAGCGGTTCGTGGCCGAGGACCGCGAGCAGGGCGGGCCGCTGACGCGCACCCTGCTGGCCTACGCGGACGCCGATCTGAACGCCAAAGCGGCCGCCGAGGCCCTGCTGATCCACGTCAACACGGCGCACTACCGACTGGCTCGCATCGCCGAGAAGACCGGATGTGACCTGCGTCGGCTGCCGGATGTGATCGACCTGGTGATCGCGATCAGGCTGTATCAGGACCAGGTCCAGCGATGACCGGATCCGCCGAGACCCGGGCGAGGCGGGATACGGACGAGTGGGACGTGTCGTTCGTGCGCGCGGGCGGCCTGCGGTTGCGGGTCGGGCGCCACGGTAAAGGCAATCCGCTGCTCCTCATCACCGGGATCGGCGCGCACCTGGATATGTGGTTGCCGTTCGCGCGCTATGCCGGCGAGCGCGAGCTGATCGGCTTTGATCCCCCCGGCGCTGGTCTGTCGCAGCGCCCGTGTCTACCACGGCGGATGGGCGGCCTGGCCGGCGTCGTGCAACAGCTGCTCGACGATCTGGGGCTGGACCGCGTGGATGTGCTCGGCTACTCGTGGGGCGGCGGCCTGGCCCAGGAGCTCGCGCGGCGGGCTCCGGACCGCGTGCGCCGGCTGGTGCTATGCGCCACCGGCCCCGGCCTCGGAGGCACGCCGCCGCGGCCGCTGGCCGCGCTGATGCTGGCCACGCCGGCGCGCTACTACCACCCGCGACTGCTCGCGCTCACCGTCCCGTACATCGCCGGCGGACGTACGGCGCGCGAGCGCGGCGTGCTCGCGGCCCAGGCCGCCGACCGGCTGCGGCGGCCGCCTGACCTGCTCGGTTACGCGTTTCAGCTATACGCGGTCTCGGGGTGGTCGAGCCTGCGGTGGCTGCACCGCCTGCCCCAGCCCACGCTCGTGGTGGCGGGCGAGGAGGATCCCAGCGTTCCGTTGGGCAACGCCCGGGCACTCGCCAAGCGCATCCCCAACGCACGGCTGCATGTGGTCAAGGGCGGCGGACACCTGTTCCTGCTCGATGAGCCCGAGAACGTCGCCGGCGCGATCCGCGACTTTCTCGACGACGCCTGATCTGTCTGTGATCGACTCACAAACATCGGGATGCAAGTTCAAGTCCCGAAGGGGATGACGCCCGGCGCTGAAACCGGCAGAGTGCTCATTACAGCGCAGCCGCAATGACCGAGGTGATGAGTGAGATGACGACGACCCAGCCCAAGCGCAGTAGCCGGACCGCCGAGGCCGCCCAGTCGGCGCTCGATGTGATGCTCACCGATGCCTCCGCCGGAGGACCGTCGCGCATGTTCCAGCCGGGAGCGGCCGCGGAGCTCGCCGCCGGGTTGGTGCGGCACCCGCAGCGGAGTGCCCGTCGCGTCGGCGGACTGGGCATGGAGCTGGCGCGCGTGGCTGGTGGGCGGTCGGAGATGCAGCCGTCAAAACGCGACCGGCGGTTCGCCGACGCGGCGTGGCAATCCAACTGGCTGCTGCGCCGGTTGCTTCAGACGCACCTGGCGACCAGCGACGCCGTCGACGGCCTCATTTCCGACGCCGACCTCGACTGGCGCCATGAGCGCCAGGCTCGCTTCGCTGCGGGCAATGTGCTCGACGCGCTGGCGCCCAGCAACTTCCCGTGGTCCAACCCCGCGGTGATGAAGGCGAGCGTCGATCAGGGGGGCCTCAACCTGGTGCGAGGGGCGCGCAACTTCCTGCGCGACTTCCCGCGGCTGCCTGCGACCGTCGACACCCGCAAGTTCACCGTCGGCGAGAACCTGGCCGTGACCCCAGGGTCGGTGGTCCTGCGCACCGAGGTGTTCGAGCTGATCCACTACACGCCACAGACCGAGCGGGTCCGCGAGGTCCCGCTGCTGTTTGCGCCGCCGACCATCAACAAGTACTACGTCCTCGATCTGGCCCCGGGGCGGAGCATGATCGAGTGGCTGGTGGGTCAGGGCCAGCAGGTGTTCGCGATCTCCTGGCGCAACCCCGGAGCCGAGCAGGGCCACTTCGATCTGGACACCTATGCCGCTGCGGTGATGGAGGCGCGCGACGCGGTCGCCTCCATCACCGACCAGCCGGCGGTGCACCTCAACGGCGCCTGCTCGGGCGGGATCATCGGCGCCGGGGTGGTGGGCCACCTGGCCGCGGCGGGGCGCCTGGGCGAAATCGCCAGCCTGACGCTGCTGGTTGCCGCCCTGGACAACGCCAGGGCCGGAACGGCGTCGGCGCTGGTGGGCCGAGAGGTGGCAGCGGCGGCGGTCGCCGATTCGGCCCGGCGCGGCTACCTCGACGGCGAGGCGCTGAGTGGGGTGTTCACGTGGCTGCGGCCCAACGACCTCGTCTGGAACTACGTCGTCAACAACTACCTGCTGGGCAAGGATCCGCCGGCCTTCGACGTGCTGTTCTGGAACCAGGACACGGTCCGGCTCGCCGCCGGCCTGCACCGTGACTTCATCCACGTCGCGCTGGAGAACTCACTCACGCGACCCGGAGCGCTCGAGGTGCTGGGCAGCCCGGTGGACCTAGGTGCGGTGAAGCTCGACAACTACATCGTGGCGGGTTCGACCGATCACATCATCCCCTGGGAGAACGCCTACCGCAGCACGCAGCTGCTCGGCGGCGAGCCTCGGTTCGTGCTCTCGACCAGCGGCCACATCCAGGCGCTGGTCAACCCGCCGTCCGATGAGAGCCGTTCGACCTACCGGGTCGCCGGCGAATACCCGGACAGCGCCGAAGAGTGGGCGCAGGCCGCCGTGATGCGGCCGGGCAGTTGGTGGCCGGACTACGACGAGTGGCTCGCCGCCCGCTCGGGCCCGCTGAAGCTCGCCCCCAAGCGCCTGGGAGGCGCCGGCTACAGGGCACGGGCCAAGGCCCCGGGAAGCTACGTCCACGACCATTGAGCAAGGAGACGTCATGAGCACGCAGAGCCTCCCCTATGAGCACCTCGGAGATGCGCTCGCCACGGACTATTTCCACGTCCGCGACGAGTTCACAGACGAGCAATGGGAGCACTTCATCGCTACCCGCCGCTTCGTCGACCACGAGGTACTGCCGGAGATCAACCGGTACTGGGAGGCGGCCGACCTGCCGTGGCCGCTGATGCGCCGCCTGCCTGAGCTCGGTCTCCTCGGCGAGGACATCCAGGGGTACGGCTGCCCGGGGATGACCCCGCTTGCGCGCGGGCTGGTCAACATGGAGCTGCACCGCGGCGACGGCAGCCTCGGCACGTTCCTCGGCGTCCAATCCGGCCTGGCAATGAAGTCGATCGCCCTGCTCGGCTCCGAGGAGCAGAAGCAACGCTGGCTCCCGGCGATGGCCCAGCTGGACGCGATCGGCGCCTTCGCCCTGACCGAACCGACCCACGGCTCAGACTCGGTTGCGCTTGAGACCAGCGCCCGCCGCGACGGCGACGGATGGGTCCTGGACGGCGCCAAGCGCTGGATCGGCAACGGTTCGATCGCCGACGTCGTGGTCGTGTGGGCCCGCTCCGAGGAGGACGGCCAGGTCAAGGGCTTCCTGGTCGAAAAGGACATGCCGGGTTTCGCCGCCACCACGATGGAGGGCAAGGGCGCGTCGCGGGCGATCTGGCAGGCGACCATCTCGCTTGACGGAGTGCGCGTCGGCGACGGCTCCCGGCTGCCCGGCGCGCAGACGTTCAGGGACGCGGGCCGGGTGCTGGTCACCACCCGCACCACCTGTGCCTGGGGCGCGCTCGGCCACGCCGTCGCCGCCTACGACGCCGCCCTCACCTACAGCAAGCAGCGCCAGCAGTTCGGCAAGCCGTTGTGCTCGTTTCAGATCGTCCAGGATCGGCTGGTGAAGATGCTCGCCGAGGTCACCGGGATGCAGCTCTATTGCATGCAGCTCGCGCGTCTGGAGCAGACCGGCCGTCTCACCGACACCATCGCCGGCCTGGCCAAGCTCAACAACACCCGCAAGGCCAGGCAGGTCATCGCGGAGGCGCGCGACCTGCTCGGCGGCAACGGAGTGCTGCTGGAGAACCACGTCATCCGCCACATGGGCGACATCGAGGTGATCCACACCTACGAAGGCACCGAGACGATGCAGACGCTGATCGTCGGCCGCGACATCACCGGCGTCGGCGCCTTCGCCTGACCGGTGACGTGACCGGGGCCGACGGCCGCGAGCCGGGGTGCCGCTAGCCTCAGTTCATGCGTGTGCGCGACGAGGATCCGCCGCCGGAGGCCAAGAGTCTGCCCACCGGCCGGATGGCGCGCACCGCGCGGGTAGGTGGATTGGTGGCCGGACAGGGCGCGCGGTGGGCAGGGATGCGGGCCGCGAACCGGATGCGGACGCCGGAGCGGGCGGCGGCGGCCGAGAACGAGCGCACCGCGGCGCTGGTGCGCGAGCTTGTCGAGCAGCTTGGCCGGATGCGCGGAGCGGCGATGAAGGTCGGCCAGATGCTGTCGATGGTCGAGTTCGATGGGCTCCCCGCCGATCAGCAGGACGAGCTTCAGCGCACGCTCGCCACCCTGCGCGACGGCATCCCGCCAGTGCCGTTTCCGCGCCTGGAGAAGCTGCTGCGCGAGGAGTTGGGCGCGCCGCTGGCCAAGGTGTTCTCCGACTTCGACGAAAACGCGCTGGCGGCCGCCTCGATCGGCCAGGTCCATCGCGCCACGACCCTGGAGGGCGATCAGGTTGCGGTCAAGGTCCAGTACCCGGGGGTGGCGGAGGCAGTCGAGACCGACCTGCGCAACGCGATGATGTTGGTCCCGCTGGTCAGGCGGCTGGCCCCAGGTCTCGACGCGAAGGCACTGGCCAGCGAGATGCGCGAGCGGATCGCCGAAGAGCTCGACTACGAGCTCGAGGCCCAGAATCAACGCCGGATGGAGCGCCTGACGCGGGGGCATCCGTTCATCCGCGTTCCCCGGGTCTACACCGACCTTTCGACGCGGCGCGTGCTGGTGACGGAGTACGTCGAGGGAGACCGCTTCGAGACCGTGCGCCACGGCGACGAGGCGCAACGTGATCGCTACGGGGAGATCGTCTTCCGCTTCTTCTTCGGGCGGCTGTACCGCGACGGGATCGCGCTCGGAGATCCCCATCCCGGCAACTATCTGCTCTGTCCCGACGGGCACGTCTGCTTCCTGGACTTCGGGTTGATCCGCGACATCAGCTCCGGGCGTCTGGCCGCGGAGAAGGCGATCGCGCTGGCGGTCCGCGAAAAGGATCCGCCGGGCCTCAAAGCCGCCCTGGTGCAGGGCGGCTACCTGCCGGCCGACCGGGCGGACGCGGTCGACGCCGTGTTCGCGCTGCGGCTGATGCGAAGCGCGACCAGGTGGTACGCCGTTCCGGGCGAGCGGCGGTTCTCGGCCGGCCACCAAGGTCGCGGGCGCGACCGTGAGCACCGGGACGGCGAGGCACCCGACAGCGAGCAGCGGGCGCAGATGAAGGCGCAGGTCCACCAGTTCACCGTGCCTCCGGAGTCGATCCTGATCCGGCGCATGCACGGCATGGTGGCGATCGTCCTGCAGAAGCTCGGGGCCGGCGCTGACTGGGGCGCGATCGCGGCCGAATACCTGCACGACGGGCCGCCGGCCACGGCGCTCGGGCAGGCCGAAGCCGAGTTCCTCGCCCGCCGTTAGTTCGCTGGGTGCGGTCGCGGCGAGCGGCCGGGCCGGGGGAGCGCACCGACGGCCGTGGTCGGCGTCGAGGCCGGGTCCGGGGGGGCGGACTGTCACGAGTCTGTGACGGCGTGTGTCGTGACTGCACCGGCCAGCCGGCGGGTCGAGGTCGTCTGGGAAGTTGACCTTAAATGCCATGGTCAACTTCCCAGTCGCCGAGAACTGACCAACCCTGCTGGGAACTACGATCAGTCGGCGTCGCGCGGATCCATCGGCCGCGAGTCCAGAGGCCGGACGGCTCCCTCCACCGAGTAGATCGTCAATTCGCTGGGCCGCGCGAGGAGCCCGTCGAGGGAGAACTGAAACTCAGCGAACGCCTCCGAGCGATAGTGCGCATCGAGCGCCCCCTGGCTGTCCCACTCGCTGAGCAGCAAGAACTGGGTGGGGTCCGCCAAGGCGGCCGCGATCGTGTAGCGCCGGCAGCCCGGCTCGCGGCCGGCGACACGTTCAAAGCGGCTGAGCACCGCCTCCAAGTCGTCGCGCCTTCCGCTGATCCCAAACATCTCGCTGACTGCGATCACGGCCATCGGGCCCAGCTTCGCACACCGCGGCTGTCCGCTCACGCGCTCCCGAGGCCCCACTAGCGCGACCTCAGACGAATGCGTCGGGTTCCAGCCGGCGTCTGAGGGGCGAGCCGGCGACAAAACTGTACCGGTCGGCTGGCAGCTCTTTCCCGTCAGATTTGAGGGGTTTGTGCTGCCGGCTGGCTGGCCGCGGCCGGCCGGCCTCGCGCGTGAGGGGCGTACCGGTCGGCTGGCCGGCTCGACTAGGCCTCGGTGCGGGCCGGCAGCTTCACTCGCTCCAACGCGAGCGGCGCGCACACCAGGGCGGGGCGGTCGGCACGCAGGAGCCTGTGGCGGAGCCCGATAAAGGCCGGCAGACCGAGCACGGCCGGCAGCGCCAACTGGAACAGCCGGTAGGCGAACACGGCCGCGGTGGCTTCCGTGAGGCCGACCCCGTAGAGGCTGAACACCGCGATCAGCGCCCCCTCGGTCCCTCCGATGCCGCCGGGTAGCGGCACCAGGTTGCCCAGCTGTCCGATCAGGTAGCCGAGCACCAACGTCGAGAACGGCGGTTCCTGGCCGACAGCGGCAAACGCGCAGCCCAGCGCCGCGATGTCGAACGCCATGTAGGCAAAGGAGCCGAGGATGACGCCCAGCCCGTGAAAACCGAGCAGTCCAACCGCCTGTTCGATCCCGTCGGCGACGGTCGTCAGCCCCTTGCGCGCTGCCTCGCGCGCACGCCCCCACCAGCTGTGCGGCTCGGTGCCGGCACCGCGAGCCCCGAGCGCCCGCAGGAGCTTGGGGCTGGCGACGACGATAAGAACCCCGAGCGTCGTGATCAGCGCCGGAACCAGCGTGAGCAGGACCGAGGAAGAGCCGGGGAGGATGCCCGCGAACGTGGCCAGGCCGACCACGATCAGTGACAGGAAGTTGGGGGCGCTGGTGACCACGAAGAAGGCGACCGTGCGTCTCGCGATGTGACCGGTGGGCATTCCCGCCTGGCGCAGCGCCCAGACGCCCAGCGCCAGCCCCCCGGCGCCACCGGCGGGCAGCAGCGAGTTTGCCGCCAGCTCGGCCATGGCGATGTCGTAGCTGAGCCTCCACGACATCTGCGCGCAGAACGTCTCCCGGAACACGACCACGTAGCCGATGCAGGAGCCGAACTCCGCGACGGCGACGGCTGCGATCCATGCCGGGTCGGCATCCTTGAGCCGCTGCTTGACCTCATCCAGCCCCGGGAGGGCGGTGATGGCAATGGCGACGATCGCGACGATCGCCGCGATCTCGGCCACGCGAACGGCGAGGTGCCGGGGACGCAGTGCGTCCGGCATCGTCCGGCTGCCGTCAACAGCTGCTTTGGCCACTGAGCTGTAATCCGAACAGAACCGCGGCCACGGATGTGGCCAGGTTGAGACTTGACACTCCCGCTCGCATCGGAATCGACACCCGCCGCTCGGCGGCCGCCAACAGGCCGCCGCTGAGCCCGTGGCGCTCGGTCCCGAAGGCGAGGACCGCCCGGGGAGGCACGGACGTCGCGACCAACGCCTCTCCGGCTGGGTCGAGCGCGATCAGAGGGCGGCTGGCGATCGACGCCTGGCAAAGGTGAGACACGGGCAGCGCGAAGTGCAGGCCCGCGGACCCTCGCAGCGCCTCGGCCTGCCACGGATCGTGCCTGCCGGTCGTCAGGACACCGGCGGCATCGGCGGCCGCTGCGACCCGCACACAGGCCCCCAGGTTGGCGGGGCTGCGGGGGTCTTCGAGCAGGACGACCGGGCGAGGGCTCGGGTCGTGGAGCAACCGTTGTACGTCCACCGGTGGTCGCATGGCGATCGCCATGATGCCCGTCCGCGGGGCCTGGGGGGCCAAACGCTGGAACACCTCGGGCGAGACGACCTGCAGGTCGGCGAAGCGACCCCGCAGATCGGGGGCCAGCGCGTCTGCGAGGCGTTGCACCTCGGCCGAATCCGTGCCCACGAGAATGCGAAGCTCGGCGCCGAACCTGAACGCGTGCTTGACGGCGTGAAAGCCCTCCAGGACCGCCAGCTCGCGATCACGGCGGGCCGCCCGAAACTGTTCGGCGATCGGCGGCGGTTTCGGCACCGCCCTATGGTGGCACCCAGGGCAGCCAACGCCCGGTGGCCGTTTTGGCCGAGACGCTGATGGACTGGGGGTGGACGCGGTCCGCGTTTAGGCCGGGCGCGGTTCAATGAGCCCGGTGGCCTGGCTGCACTCGTCTGAACTCCGGATCGGCCTTGGGCTGCATGCGGCTGCCCGAGCGACGAGCAGCTCGCGTTCGACACGATCGCTGGCCGCCGCCGGGGCCGGCATGACCGTGTTTGACACCGCCCACGCCTACGGGACCGACCAAGCTGGCTCGGGGCACAACGAGCGCCTGGTGGCCCGGGCGCTGCGCGCCGCTCGGCCCGCAGCGGCAACGCCCGGATCGTCACCAAGGGCGGGATGACGCGACCCGGTGGCGCCTGGGTGCCGGATGGCCGCGCGAAGACGATCGCCGCCGATTGCGAAGCCAGCCTGGCGGCGCTCGATGGACTGCCGATCGACCTCTACCTGATCCATGCCCCCGACCCCCGGACGCCCTGGCGCACGTCGGTCCGCGCGCTCGCCCGGCTCGTCGAGCAGGGGCTGGTGCGGCGTGTGGGGGTCGCGAACGTGACCCGCACCCAGCTCGACGAGGCGCTCGAGCTGGCGCCGATCGCCGCCGTGCAGGTCGCGCTGAGCCCGCTCGACGACCGCGCGCTGCGAGGCGGCGTGCTCGCCCGCTGCGTCGAGCTCGGCCTGACGCTGATCGCTCACTCTCCGCTCGGGGGCCCGCGCCGCGAAGGGCGCGCTGGCCCGCCGCCCCGAGCTGGCGCGGATCGCCGCGCGCCACACGACGCCACCGCGGCGCAGACGGCGCTCGCCTGGCTGCTTGGTCTCGCACCCGCAGATGGTGGCGATCCCCGGCGCGCGGCGCCCGGAGAGCGCGCGCTCGGCGGCGCCGCGGCCGCGCTCGCGCTCGCGCTCGGCGGTGACGACCGGGCCGCGCTGACGGCGGCCTTCGGCGGGGCGCGCCCCGCTCGCCGCCCGAGCGGAACGGGGGCCGCCGACTCACTCGGGGGGGCCGCCGACTCAGCCGGGAGCGGGGAAGTGGTGATCGTGATGGGGATCCCCGGTGCCGGCAAGAGCCGCCTGGCCGCCGACTACGTCCGCCGCGGCTACGTGCGCCTGAACCGAGACGAGCGCGGCGGCTCGCTGCGCGCGCTGGCCGGATGAGCTCGACGAGCAGCTGGCCGCCGGCGTGCGCCGCGTGGTCCTCGACAACACCTATCTGACGCGCGCGTGCCCGCAGCCACGTGGTCGAGACGGCGCAGCGACATTCGCTGGCGGTGCGCTGCGTCTGGCTTGACACGCCGCTGGCCCAGGCGCAGGTCAACCTGGTGGCAGCGGCTGCTGGAGCGATTCGGCTCGCTCCCGACGCCCGAGCAGATCCGCGAGGCGGCCCGGCGGGAGCCGTGGCTGATGCTGCCCACCTCCCAGATGCGGGCGCTGCGCGAGCTCGAGCCGCCGTCGATGGACGAGGGCTTCGCGTCGGTCGAGCAGGTGCCGTTCGCTCGGGCGCCGGCCGGCGGCGGCGGTCCCGGCGTGTTCGTCGGCGCCGCCGCGATGGCAAGCGGCGGCGGCGTTGCCCAGGCGCTCGCGGACGCCGACGCCGGCCGCGCCCCACCTGCTGTTCGACTGGACTCCCGGACGGTGACGCCGGCGCGCTTCGAGGCGCAGGCCGCTCGCCTCGCCGCCGCGGTCACCGGACCGGTCGCGGTCGCCGTCTGCCCGCACCCGGCCGGCCCGCCGACCTGCTGGTGTCGCCCGCCGCTGCCGGGCCTGCCGCTCGCGTTCGCGCGACGCTCACTCGATCGACCCGGCGCGCTGCACCCTGGTCGGCTGCTCGCCCGCGCACCGGACGCTCGCGACCACGCTCGGTGCCCGGTACACCCCGGTCGGAGATCAGGCCGGGATCAGGTAAGAGTCGAGGTGAGCGTCGAACGCCCGCAGGCCCGCCGCGTCGCAGGTTGCGCTGCGAAAGCCGATGTAGCCGTCCGGGCGGACCAGAACGGCGCCATCGGCCTCACCGCCGGTGGCGCCGGCGTCGATCACGTCGACGAGTCCCCGCCAGCGGTGACGCAGCCGGTCGGTGGCGGCAGCGTCGGCGGCGCCGTACAGCAGCAGCTGATGGTTGCGCTCGAGCCCGCGAAGATCGGGATGAAGCTCGCCAGGAGCGAATCGTGCGCTCGCCCTCGCACCGTCGGCGATGTATTCGCCGACGAGCGGGCTGCCGGCGCAGGAGCAGTCGAGCATCGCTCTGGATCGGGTCAGCGCCCGGGCCTGCTCGTCGCTCAACGGAGCCGGGGTGATACCCGTCTGCTGGGCACGGACGGCGGCCTGCACCAGGGCATGCAACTGGTCTGAGACCTCGAGTACGTGGCGGTCGGCGCTCTCCCGCTCGTAGGCGAAGCTGTCGATCAATGACTGCCGGCCCCGGCCGCGCAGCACCAGAGCGAGCTTCCAGGCGAGGTTGTGGGCGTCGTGCAACCCCGAGTTCAGTCCCTCGCCGCCGAACGGGCTCGACAGATGCCCGGCGTCGCCGAGCAGGAACCGCCGCTGGTCGGCGAGGCGTGGGGCTTGCCGGCGATGCATCCGAAACAACGACGCCCAGGCAACATCCTCCACGACCACTGGGGCCCTGACCCGCCGCTGGATTGCGCTGGCGACCGCGTCCCGCGAGCGATCACGCGAAAGCTGCTCCCGTTCGTCGTCCTCGAGCAGGCCCACGAAGGTGATCCAGCGCCCTTGCGGCAGCGGCGCGAGCAGCACGTAGCCGTGCGACGTGGGGATCAGCGCGCTGCCATCGCGCGGCAGGTCGCAGCGCACGTTTATGTCACCGACCAGCGCGGTGCCGGGATAGGTCTCGCCCTCGAGGATCGCGCCCATCGACTCGCGGGTGATGCTGGCCGCGCCGCCGGCGCCGATGACCCGGTCGGCCTCGATGACTTCGCGCGTGCCGTCGGATCGCTGCACGGCGACGAGCACCGCGTCGTCCCGCGCCTCGATCGAGGACACGGTCACGCCGTGTTCGACGGTCACGCCGAGCGCGAGCAGGTGGTCGGTGAGAATCTGCTCGGTGCGGTATTGCGGCAGGCTGGCCTGAAATCCCCAGCGGCTGCCGGCATCCGCAAACGACAGTTCGCTCACGATCCTCAGGTCGGCATCAAACACTCTCGCGTACGGGAGGGGGTGGGAAGCGACGAGTACGTCGTCGAGGATGCCCACCAGCGCGAGGATCTCCAGCGTGCCGGGCTGCAGCGCCGTCGCCCGCGCCTGATGATGCGGGTCGGGGTCACGCTCGAGGACGCGGGCGCGGACGCCATGGCGGGCAAGCTCGAATGCCATGAACAGGCCGGAGGGCCCGGCGCCGACCACGACTACGTCGGCCGGTGCGGAAGAAGCCATCTCGACGAAGTTGTACTCCCCCGGCCCGACCAGCCGTGCGGAGAGGGAGCCCCACCTCGATCATGTCGGAACAGCTGGCAGGATCGAGGACGCCGGTCGACGGCTGCGTCGCTAGCCGCTCCCGGCGGCGGCCCGCAGAGCTCCCGGGGGCACAGCGGCGTTGTCCTGGCGGGCCTCGATCTGCTCGAGCTTGGCGAGCAGGTTCTGGGCCATGCGGATGGAGGCGGCGTCGATCAGGCGGCCGTCGAGCGAGACGGCGCCCCTGCCCTGGGCGGCGGCGTCCTTCATTGCGGCGATGATCCGATGGGTCTTCTCGACGATGTGCTCGTCGGGCGTGAACACCTCATTGGCCAGCTCGATCTGGGACGGGTGGATCGCCCACTTGCCCTCATAGCCGAGCACGGCAGCGCGACGGGCGGAGGCGAGGTAGCCCGCGGGGTCGGTGAAGTCGCCATATGGCCCGTCGATCGGACGCAGGCCGTGGGCGCGGCAGACGACGGCGATATGCGACAGCGCGTAGTGCCACTGGTCGCCCCAGTGCGAGGCGCGGTCGCCCCGCTCGTCGCGGTCGGTGAGCATCGCGTAGTCGGGGTTGGCGCCCCCGATCGAGGTCGTGTGGCTCTGCAGCGAGGCGGCGTAGTCGGCGACCCCGAACACCATCGCCTCCATCCGCTCCGGACAGGAGCGCGCGATCTCGACGCAGTTGACCATTCCGATGGCGGTCTCGATCAGGACCGAGATCCCCAGCCGGCGCTCGAGGCCGACGGCGTCCTCGATCTGCGTGAGCAGAGTGGCGACCAGGTGCACGTCGCCGGCACACGAGGCCTTGGGAATCATGATCGCGTCGAGGCGGTGGCCGGCGCGCTCGACGACGTCGACGACATCGCGATAGCAGTAGTGAGTGTCGAGGCCGTTGATGCGCAGCGAGACCGAGCACCGTGACCAGTCCTGCTCCAGCAAGGCCTCGATGATGTTGACGCGGGCCTGCTCCTTGTCGTCGGGAGCGACCGCGTCCTCGAGGTCGAGCATCACGATGTCGGCGCCCACGTCGGGGGCCTTCTCGAGCATCCGGACGTTTGAGCCCGGCACGGCGAGCTCGCTGCGGTGAAGACGGGTGCGGGTGTCGGTCATGTCGGCGCAGTAGAGAGGTCCGCGCGCTCGACGGCAAGCCGACTTAGAGGGATTTGTCGACAACCAAGCTTTATTCCAATACATAGAGCGGGCTCTTGGCGTCGCGCGGAATTCCATGCTGTTGCGGACAGGAATGGTCGATTAGCCTCGAACCGATGACACCGCCATATCCGTCGTTCACACCGTCGCCCGCGCCACTTGACCCGCCCGAGCGGCTGCTGTGCGGTCCAGGCCCCAGCAATGTCTCGCCGGCCGCGCTGGCCGCCATGCAGCGCCCGATGCTCGGGCACCTCGATCCCGACCTGCACGAGATCCTGTTGGAGGTGGTGGCAATGCTGCGCGCGGCCTACCAGGCCTCGGATGGTCTGGTCCTGCCGCTGCAGGCCACCGGCACCGCGGGCATGGAGACGGGCCTGGTGTCGCTGCTGGAGCCCGGCGACGAGGTGATCATCGGCGTGAGCGGCTTCTTCGGCGAGCGCATGGTCGAGATTGCGCGCCGGCACGGGGCCGAGGTGATCGAGGTGCGTGCCGAGCTAGGCGAACATGTGCCCAATGAGCGGCTGCTGACTGCGCTCGACGATCACCCCGAGGCGAGGATGATGGCGATCGTCCACGCGGAGACCTCGACCGGCGTCGAGCACCCGCTGGCCGACCTCGGCGCCGCCATGCGCGGTGGCGACGCGCTGCTGATGGCCGACTGCGTGACCTCGCTGGGCGGGGTGGAGCTTGACTTCGACGGCTGGGGGATCGACTACGCCTACTCGTGCACGCAGAAGTGCCTGGGCGCACCGCCCGGGATGTCGCCGGTGGCCGTGTCCGAGCGCGCGCTGGAGCGCATCCGTCGGCGCGACACGCCGGTTCCGTATGGCTTTGACCTGCTGGCGCTGGAGCGCTACTGGGTGACGCGCCCCTCCGTGTATCACCACACGGCGCCGATCCTGCACATCTACGCGCTGCACGAGGCGCTGCGGCAGGTGATCACCGAAGGGCTGGCAGCCCGCTGGGGCCGGCACGCCCGGGCGGGGCGCTTTCTGCAGGACTCGCTGACCGTGCGCGCGCTCGAGCTCCTGGCCGATCCCCGCCACCAGCTGGCGCCGCTGACCGCCGTCCGCGTACCCGACGGGGTCGACGGCAGGCAGGTGCAGCGACGGCTGCTGGAACAGCACGGAATCGAGATCGGCGGCGGCCTCGGTCCGACGGCGCCTCCGATCTGGCGCATCGGGCTGATGGGCGTCAACGCCGAAGTCGAGATCGCCGAGCGCGTGCTCGAGGCGCTGGACGCGGTGCTCGATGACCAGCCCGCGCTGGCACAGGTGGCCTGAGACCCGGGACCGCCGGCCGGCGGTGTCAGCCGCCCGGCACCGGAGAGCGGGCCAATGCCCGCTGCGCGGCCCGCGATTGCGCGAACTCCATGAACGCGCGGACTTCCGGGCGCAGCGGGCCGACCGCGGAGTGAACCACGTACCAGGCGCGCTGGGGCAGCCCGCCGCGCGGGTTGATGGCGGCGAGCATGCCGAGCTCCAGCTCGAGCTTGACCGCGAACCGCGATTGCAGAGCGATGCCCAGCCCCAGGGCCACGGCCTGCTTGATGGCGCTGTTTGAGCCCATGGTCAGAAGCTCGGGGCGCAGGTCATGGCCGGCCAGGTACTCCTCGCACAGCCTCCGGGTCCCGGAGCCAGGCTCGCGCAGGATCCAGGTTCGCTGGGCCAGCTCCTCTACGGCCACCTCGCGGCGGTCGGCGAGCGGGTCGCCCGGGGCGGTGATCAGTACGAACTCGTTGGGCGCGAACGGGCGGCCGTCGACCGACAGCTCCTCGGGGAAGCGCCCGGTGATGGCGAGATCGACCTCGTGGTCGACGAGGCGCTGGAAGACGTCCTGGCGGTTGCCGACGTGCAGAGTGATCTCGAGCTCGGGGTGCGCCTCGCGGAAGGTGCGCAGCAGCGGCGCGACCAGGTGCTCGCCGGCGGTGGTGACGGCGCCGATGCGCAGCCGCTGGTGCGCCTCGCCGGCGGCCTCGCGCGCCGAGCGGGCGCCCTGCTCCAGCAACCCCAGCACGTTGGCGGCGTAGGGGGCATAGGCACGGCCGGCGGCGGTGGGGCGCAGGCTGCGCCCGTCGCGCTCCATCAACGTGACCCCGACCTCGCGGGAGAGGGCGCTGATGGCGGCCGACACCGAGGGCTGGGTCACCACCAGCTCCTCGGCCGCGGCGGTCACCGAGCCGCGCCGGACCACGGTGAGGAACGCCACCAGCTGCGTGACCGTGACCGCCACCGCGCTCAGGCGTGAAGCGCGGAGTCGGCGCCGGCGGTCACCTGAGGCTCGGCGCGCGGCGGCTCGCCGCCCCGGTTGAGGCTGGCGCGCGCCCACACCAGGTGGTAGAGGACCAGCACCTGCACCAGCGCCAGTGAGTCGGAGCGGTGCAGATCGGTGCCGACGGTGAACTCCCCCAGCCGCCGCGCGCGCAGATGGTTGGCGAAGCTCATCCGGGACCACACCGCCTCCTCCAGCTCGGCGGCATGCTCGGGGTCGATGTGTCCGGGGATCCGCAGCAGGAGATCACGCTCACGGCGCACCACCGACGGCCCCTGCCCGGCGTCGTCAAGCAGCGACGAGAGGTCGGGGTGGGCGAGGGTGTCGGACAGCAGCACCTCGGCGTCGAGGTGCGCCGGGTCGTAGGCGGGCGGCGACCAGAAGCTCACGACGACGTCGGCGTGCTCGCGCTGGGGGCGGATGAAGCGGGTCGCGTCACGCTCGCGGTGGTCGAGCTCGGCCAGCACCTCGTCGGTGGTGTAGCCGCGCCGGGTGCAGTCTCGCTTGAGCTTCCAGGCGCGACGCAGGTCCTCCGGCGGGGCCAGAAACACCCGTACGTCATGCGCGGTCCGCAGCGTCTCGGTGTGGAAGTTGAGCAGACCCTCGACGACCAGAAAGCTCGGCGAGCGCATGTATTGGGGCCGGCGCAGGGTGCCGTCGCGGTGGTCATAGACGGGCTTGAGCACCGACTCGCCGCGGCGCAGATGCCACAGATGCTGGGTGAGCACGTCGAGGTGGTTGGCGTCCGGGTGCAGCGGCGTGATCCCCAGTGCTCGACGCTCAGCGCGTTCATAGCGGTGGTAGTCGTCGGCGTTGATCCGCGCCACCTGCTCATCGCCCATCACGCGCATCAGCCCGCGCGTGAGTGTGGTCTTGCCCGCGCCGGAATCGCCCACGACACCCAGGACGACCGGACGCGACATCGCCGAACTGTACCGGCTCACCGTGCCATATCCGCGCTCGGCTCGGGGTCAGCTGACGGCGAGGACGCGCTGGCTCCGTCCGGCGCTCACGGGACGAACAGGCGCCCCCGCATGTTCTCGTCGCTCTGGGGATTGAAGTCCCACAGCGGCTTGAGCTTGGCGCGCAGGTCCTCGGGCAGTCGATCGACGCCGGCCTGATCGATTTCCACGAGGTTGCCGGCGGGGTCGCGGACGTACATCTGCACGACGTCGCCGGGCAGCTGCACCAGATGGTTGCCGAACGCATTGTGGTCGAACGCATCGCGACGCTCGGCGGCGCGGTACGCCGGCTCCAGGTTGTCAACGGTGACGCCGAAGTGGTGGTGGCTGGTGGGCGGCAGGTTGCGCTCGAACAGATGCAGCTGCGTCCGCCCGAAGGCCAGCCACTGGACGGGGAGCCCAAAGTTCGGCGTCGGAATCGGTTCAGCGCCGAGCAGGTCGACGTAGAACTCGACCGACTCCTGCAGGTTGCGCGCGTTGACGCTGACGTGATTGATGTCCGTGCTCATGGGCCTCCGTCCGTATCCTCAGCCTAGATCTGGCGCCATCGTACGGCGCGACGCAGAGAGGAGAACGGCATGTCTGAGGTGGTCGTGGTCGGGTCATTCACCGCGGAGCCGGGCAAGGAGCGAGAGGCGGAAGCGGCGTTTCGAGCTCTGCTGGAACCAACTCACGCCGAGGAGGGCTGCATCCTCTACGCGCTCCATCGCGGCACCGACGACCCACGGCGCCTGACGTTCATAGAACGCTGGGCCTCGCCCGAGGCGCTCCAGGCACATCTCGACAGCCCGCACATCAAGGACGTGCTGGCCCGAGCCGATGACCTGTTCGGCGACAGCGGAGAGATCGTCGTCTATGAGGCGCTGGCCGGCGGGGTGCAGCGCAAGGGTTCCCTGGCCGCCCACGCGGGAGGGGGAGCCTGATGTCGGTCGCCACCGCCCAGACCCGCGAAGTCCGGCCGCTGGATTTTCTCGCCATCGACCAGCTCCTGACCGACGAGGAGCGCGACATCCGGGACACGGTGCGGGCGTTCGTCCGCGACCGCGTGGTCCCGCATGTCGGGGACTGGTTCGAGGAGGCCCGCCTGCCCCGGGAGCTGGTGGGCCAGCTGGGCAAGCTCGGCGTGCTCGGCATGCATCTGGACGGCTACGGGTGCGCGGGGGCGAGCGCCACCGCCTACGGCCTGACCTGCTTGGAGCTCGAGGCCGGCGACAGCGGCGTGCGGAGTCTGGTCTCGGTGCAGGGCTCGCTGGCCATGTACGCCATCCACCGGTGGGGCTCGGAGGAGCAGAAGCAGCGTTGGCTGCCGCCGATGGCCGCCGGCGACGCGGTGGGCTGCTTTGGCCTGACCGAGCCCGATGCCGGCTCAGACCCCGGCTCGATGCGCACCCGGGCCCGCCGTGACGGGGCCGACTGGATCCTGCATGGCCAGAAGATGTGGATCACCAACGGGTCGATGGCGGATATCGCGGTGGTGTGGGCGCGGACCGACGAGGGCATCCGCGGCTTCCTGGTCCCGCGCGACACGCCAGGCTTCACCACGCAGGACATCCACCGCAAGCTCTCGCTGCGGGCATCGGTGACTTCGGAGCTGCTGCTCGATGACGTCCGGCTCCCGGGTGACGCCATGCTTGCCGAGGCGACCTCGCTGCGGGGGCCGCTGTCGTGTCTGAACGAGGCCCGCTACGGCATCGTCTGGGGTGCGGCGGGCGCCGCCCGCGCTTGCTTTGAGGCGGCGCTCGAGTACAGCAAGGAGCGCGTTGCCTTCGGTCGCCCGATTGCGGCCACGCAGATCCAGCAGCAGAAGCTCGCCCACATGGCGCTGGAGGTCAACCGCGCAACGCTCCTGGCGCTGCACCTCGGTCGGATGAAGGACGCCGGGCGCCTGCTCTCAGAGCAGGTGAGCATGGGCAAGCTCGGCAACGTCAATGCCGCGCTGGACGTGGCGCGCGCCGCCCGGCAGGTGCTGGGCGCCAACGGGATCACGCTCGAGTACCCCGTCATCCGCCACATGAACAACCTGGAGTCGGTCGTGACCTATGAGGGGACGGCCGACGTGCATGCGCTGGTCGTCGGCGGCGCGCTCACCGGCATGCAAGCGTTCCGGTGACGGTCCCCGCCGTCCGGTTCTTCAAGGCCCTGGGGGCGTAGCGAACGCCATCTTGCAGGAACCCAATTGCGCAACTGCGGTGCGATCGGTCCGTTAACGTGGTCAAGCGAGCTTAGGCTGGTCGTGGTGGGTGAGTCTGCGCTGTCGGCCCGATTGCGAAGCACAGCCGGGACGAGGAAGGACTTGCGGTGTCGACGGGAGGCGGGGTGAGTTGAACAAGTTCGGGGTGTCGGTGGTGGTCCTAGCGGTTGCCGCCGTCATCGTGCTGGGGACCGGCGGATCCCGGGCATCGCCGCCACACGGGGCCTCTGGCAGGGCTGTTTTCGCCTCGTCGAGCGTCTCACCACTCCCTCCCGCTGCGCCGACTACGGGACCGACGTCGATCAGCGTGGATCCACAGGATCCGGGAAAGGTGATTCCGGCCGGGTTCCTGGGGTTGTCGTTTGAGTACTGGGCGTTGGAGAGCTACGCCGGCAAGAACCCCGGGGCGGTGAATCCAATCTTCGTGCGGCTGATCCGTCAGCTGGTCAAGCCAGGGTCGGCGGTGGTGCGGGTCGGTGGTGTGACCACCGATCAGAGCTGGTGGCCGGTGGCCGGGATCAGTCCCCCGCGCGGAGTGCGCTACAAGTTGACCGCCCGGCGCCTCGAGGTCGCCAAGGCGTTGGCGACGCAAGTGGGCGCGCGCCTGATCATGGGGGTGAATTTTGAGGTCGACAGCCGCGCCGTGGCAGCAGCCGAGACGCGCGCCATGCTCCGCGTCATCGGGCGCAACCGCATCTACGCCTTCGAACTTGGCAATGAACCTGAGCTCTACGGCAGTCGCCCGTGGTACTGGACCAAGACCGGCCGCGAGGCCTTTGGGCGGCCCGCCGATTGGTATTTCGCGACTCTGAACGCGGACTACGCGCAGATCGCGCCGGCGCTGGGCGACGTTCCCCTGGCGGGCCCCACCATCGGGGCCGGATCGTGGATGGCGGATCTGGTCCCGTTCCTGGCCGGCGAGCCTCGCATCCGGGTGGTGACCCTGCACCGCTATCCGTTGCAGAACTGCTCAGTGGGACCGGCTTCGCCCAACTACCCCACCATCAATCATCTGCTGTCACAGACGGCCTCCGTCGGGCTGGCAAACTCGCTGGCACCGTACGTGGTCATCGCCCACCAGCACCACCTCCCGCTGCGCAGCGACGAGATGAACACGGTCTCCTGTGGTTATTCCCACGGCGTCTCCAATGCCTTTGGGTCGGCGCTGTGGTCGCTGGATGCGCTGTTCCAGATGGCCGCCGTGGGCGTTGACGGCGTCAATATCCACTCCTACCCGGGCGCCGGTGATCAATTGTTCCGGTTCACCCGGTCGGGCTCGGGGTGGCAGGGTGTGGTGGCCCCGGAGTACTACGGCCTGCTGATGTTCGCCCAGGCTGCTCCCCGCGGGGCACGCCTGGTACCGGTGTCGGGCGCCACCGACACGCTCAGAGTGTGGGCCACGATCTCGCCCAGCGGCAGCGTTCGCGTGCTGGTCATCAACGATGATCCAGCACGGGCGCAGTCGGTCAAGCTGCATATACCGGGGTCGAGGCTGAACGGTGCGATGGAGCGCCTGGAGGCCCCCAGCGTCCATGCCACCGGCCACGTCACGCTGGGTGGCCAGGACTTCGCCCCCAACACCACCACGGGCCGACTGGTTGGCCGCGGCGATAACACGCTGTTGCGTCCAGCCGGCGGCGTCTACAGCCTCCGCGTGCGTGCTGCCAGCGCCGTTCTGGTCACCCTCCGCTGACGAATGGCCCGCCGATACGGGACAAGTCCGCGCCGGCACCGTGGTGCCGCGGGCGCCCACCGATGTCTGAGATACTGCGCCGCTGATGCGCTGGCCCCCGATAACCGCGCGCACGCTGGTGCGTGTCGGCGTTGTGCTTGCCTCGTGCGCGGCAGCCCTCGTCGCCGTGGGGGTTGTTTCGTTGGCTCAGGCCCAGAGTCAAGGCGTGAAGGCTCGTGGGGGCAGCGACCGGCCGGCAGCGGGAGCCACCCGCGCGGCAGGGCCGATCGTGACTGTGGACACGGCGCAGCCCGGCCGAGTCATCCCGGCGGGCTTTTTGGGAATGTCGTTTGAATATTGGGCATTGGAGAACTACGCCGGGACGAACCCCCGGGCGGTGAATCCGGTCTTCGTGCGGTTGATGCGTCAGTTGGTCAAGCCAGGGTCGGCGGTGGTGCGGATCGGTGGCGTAACGACCGATCAGACGTGGTGGCCGGTGCCGGGGATGAGCACTCCTCCCGGTGTCAAGTACACGTTGAACCAGCACCGTTTGGGGGTGGCGAGGACGGTGGCGCGGTCGCTCGGCGCGCGTCTGATCATGGGGGTGAATTTCGAGGCAAACAGCCACGCGGTGGCCGGAGCCGAGATACAGGCGATGCTGCGATACATCGGTCGCGCGCGCATCGATGCGTTTGAGCTCGGCAATGAGCCCGACCTGTACGGGGGGCTGCCGTGGTACACCATGAACGGGGTCGGCGTCCCCGGCCGGCCCGCCGGATGGGGCTACACCACCCTCAATCAGGACTATGCCTCCGTCGCGGCCGGGCTGTCACCGCAGCCACTGGCCGGCCCGTCGATCGGGACGCTGGGATGGATGCCAGATCTGAGTGATCTGCTGACGGCGGTGCCACAGATCCGGCTCGTCACCCTGCACCGTTATCCGCTGCAGGGCTGCACCGTGCCGCCTTCCTCGCCGGACTATCCGACGATTCCCCACCTGCTGGCCGACACGGCGTCACTGGCACAGGCCGAGGATCTGGCTCCATACGTGGCGATCGCACACGCTCGCGGCCTACCGATTCGCAACGACGAGATGAACACGGTGGCCTGCGGCAACGTTGGCGGGGTGGCGAACACATTTGCCTCAGCGCTGTGGGCGATGGATGCTTCGTTCCAGATGGCCAACGTGGGGGTCGACGGCATCAACATCCACACCGCCGCCGGCTACTCCGATCAGCTGTTTTCGTTCACGCGGGCAGGCTCACGCTGGCGCGGGCAGGTCGCGCCGGAGTACTACGGTCTGTTGATGTTCGCCCAGGCGGCGCCGCGCGGCGCCCGTCTGCTGCCGGTCCTCGGCGCCACCAGCACGCTCCGAGCCTGGGCGACCAAAGCCCCCAACGGCCGGATCCGGGTACTGCTGATCAACGACGCCAGCCACCCCCAGGCGCTCACCCTCCACGTGGGCGCAGGCGCGACCGCGGTTGTGCAGCGGCTGAAGGCGCCGAGCGTACGCGCCACCGGACACATCACCATCGCGGGCCAAAGCTTCGCCCGCAATACCACGACCGGCAAGCTCACCGGCCACTTCCGCACCACTCTTCTGCACCGACGCGGCGGCGCCTTCGTTGTGCGCCTGCCCGACGCCAGTGCCGAGCTCCTCACGCTCCGCTGACCGCGACCCGGGCTCGCCGGTGGCGGGCTCGCGCGCATCGCTGACCGCGCGAGCGCTGGGCCGGGCGAGGAGCGCTCCCCTGGTTGTGGGGGCGCTCGTGTGTCTCGTCCTCGGGACGGTCTCGGTACTCACCCTGCCGTCGCTTCCGGGCTATGACGCCTTTGCCTGGGTGGTTTGGGGTCGAGAGCTTGCCCACCAGATCATGGGACGCCACGACGTGTTCGTGGTCGGCGGCGGCCCGTCCTGGAAGCCCCTGCCGGTGGCATTCACGACCGCATTTGGCTTCTTCGGGGCGGCTCCGAAGTTGTGGGTCGCGCTCGCTCGCGCCGCCGGCCTGTTCGGATTGCTGGTGGCGTATCGGCTCGGGTCGCGACTGGGTGCATCACCGCGCTGGCGGCTGGCGGGGCCGATCGCCGGGGTGGTCGCGGCGTTCGCGGTGTTTCTCACCTCGCAGTGGACCCACAACATGTTCCGGGGTGTGTCGGAGCCGATGGTGGTGGCGGCGACCCTGTTGGCAATTGAACGACACCTCGCCGGCCATCGCGTAGCGGCTTTCCTGTCGGGCGTGGTACTGGCGCTGTTGCGGCCTGAAGCGGCGGTGTTCGTGCTCCTCTATGCGGGGTGGCTGTTTTTCACCGACCGCCGGCCGGTGACCTGGCTGGTCCTGCTGTTGGGCCTGCTCGCCATTCCCGCGGCATGGGTGGTGCCGCCCTGGATCGCCTCGGGCAATGCGCTGCAGGCTTCGATGCATGCCCGAGCGTTCAACGGCAACCTCGGGTCCCAGCCGCTGCTCGAAGTGCTCAAGCGGTCGACGAACCTCAGCGTATGGCCGGTGATCATCGCCGGCGGGGCGGTGGCCCTGCTGGCCATCAGGACACGCGACTGGTTCATCGTCGCGCTGGCCGCGATCGCATTGGGCTATGTCGCCGTCGTCGAGGCGATGACTCTGGATGGCTATCCCGGTCTGGAACGGTTCATCCTGCCCGCCGCCTCGGTGGCGTGTGTGCTGGCCGGCGTCGCGGTCGCCCGCTTTGCCGCCCTGGCCGGCGGCGGCCTGGGATCGCTGGCGGTGGCGGTGGCACTGGTGGCGGTGTCGGTTCCCTTCTTCGCCGGGCGGGTGGCCGAGGCCGGGACCGAGCGCGGTGATGCCCAACAGGCGGTTGACTACAACAACCAACTGGTCGGCGCGGTGCATGCGGCGGCCGGCGCCGGGACACTGTTCCCGTGCCCGACCAGCTACGCCGCGGTCAATCACACGATGCAGACCAGCCTGGCCTGGAGCCTGGGCGTGCCGCTCACTCATGTGCTCACGGTCACCTACGTGGATACGTCTTTGCGCCGACCAGCGCTCGCCTTCTTTGCGCCGCGCAACCCGATCACGGGTGGGGCCCCCACTCGGCTTCGGCGGCGTCTCAGAGGCCAGCTCATCACGCGCGTGGGGGTGTGGAAGGTGATCCGTGTCACCCGGATGGGCAACCGACGAGCCAACGTCTGCGTCGGCGCCTGAGCACGCGGAGTCAGCCGACGGTGATCAGCGCCGCGCTGACCGCCGGCAGGCGCACGGTGTAATGACCGTCGACCGGGCCGAGGCTTTCCAGGTGAAGCGGTCCGCGGGGACGGCCGGTGGTCGTGTCGGCGCCGAATCCCTGGCCACCCAGCGTGACGCCGGAGAGTGAGCGAGCGCCGCGAGCGCTCAGGCGCTCGACACGAGCGCTGGCGCCAGATGTCGGCAGACCAAGGGTCACGGTCTGCTGGTTGTGCATCGAGTCGTTGATCAGGACCACGTTGATCTGTCCGCTCGGGGTTCGTGTTGCCCAGGCTCGCAGCGTGCTCGGCCAGCCGGCCTCGGTGAGTCGCAGGAGATGCGAGCCCGCGGGCGCGGCCTTAGCGAACAGCTCAACCCCGTAGTACTCGGGGGCGACGAAGGCGTGCCAGCGTGAGCCAACCTGGCGGGTTGAGAAGAGCTCGTCGGCGGCGCCGGAGTAAGTGTGCAGGTTCACTCCGTCGACGCCCACGCGGGCCATCGCGAACAGCGCGTCCGCCGCCCACAGGGCAGAGGCGAAGGTGTTGGCAACGCCATGCGCATCCCCGCAGGAGACGCTGTTCATTTCGGCATTGCGGACCGGTAGATGGTTGGCGTGAACCATGTTTACGAACGGGGCGAAGTTCTCCGCGAGCCCCTCGGAGGTGTTTGCGGACAGGAAGTGAGCGATCGTCGGATACTTGGGATCGCCGGGACGAGGGCCGCAGGACTGCATCGGATACCGGTGCAAGGTGACCAGGGACGCGTGATCGACTGACATGAACTGCTGCACCTGGCGCATCCAGTCGTAGGCTCCGATGGCTGGGCCCGCACGCGGCAATCTCCCCAGGGCGGCGGCCAGGTGTGCGTAGTTGTGGACGTACGAGTTGAAGTCCCAGTTGGGGGGCCGTCCGAACACCTTCGTGCCGTTGACCCGATAGAACCAGCGAATCCCATACAGCTCCGGCTCGTTGCCAAGCTCGAAGGCGAGGATCCGATGGAGTCCGATGTGACGCACCATCGCGCGTGATTCGGCGGCGATCTCGGCGGCGCTGTTGGCCTCGAGCTGAATGCCCATTATCAAGTGAGCGTGGGTGGCCACGGCCAGCGCCCGGGCCACGTCCAGGCGACGGGGGGTCAGGGTGTAGTACGCGCCCAAAGGCCGGGCGACGCCGGAAACGGGCCACCAGACCCGATCAGTCGACACGCCACCGACCCTGATCACGGTGGTCTGTCGGGGAAGGAGGTTGTTGATCAGCCGCACCAGCACGGGATCGATGGCCCTGGGATTACGGCCGGCGTAGCCCTCCAGAGCCCAGTACTCGAACGAGAACCCCAGGAACCCGGGGCGCACGGCCTGACCGACGGCGGCGTCGCCGACGGTCAGGGCAGGACCGCCGGCCGGCGCGGACGTCTGTGCCCCGGTCGTTTGTGCCGCCGCCGGCTGGGAGGCCGCCTGCGTGCGCCACACGGCGATCGCCACGACCGCTGCCAACGCCAATGCGGTCCCGGCAATCGCGAAAACTCTATGTCCGCGCCACCAAACCCCCACGGCTTGACTCTACCGGTGCGCGCCCCGGTCGCGAGCCAGATGGCAGCCTCATCAGCCGGTCGCCGCGTGCGCCACCGGGATTCCGGTCTCCCACGGGAGGACGTTGCCGAACTGGACCAGTTCGCCGTAGAAGGCCGGGTCGAAGCTGGGGGCGAGGGCGAGCTCGACCGGCCAGTCTGCCGCCTGCGCCGGGGTTTGTGCCGTGCTCATGTCCTCGAACCACGGACGGGAAGCGTCGGTGTCGATCAGGCCGGGACACAGCGCCATCAGCAGCCGGTTGGCGGTGAGGTCGCCGTCACGACGGTTGCGCGCGAGCGCCCGGACGGCTGCCACCAGCCCGACCTTGGATGGGATGTTCAGCCAGGTGCCGTAGCCGTCGGCCTCGGCCCGGCCGTCGTGCACGGCCCGGCACCAGTCCGCGATGAGGGCGTCCACGGCGTCGAGATCGGCAGCGGCCGCGGCGGCGAACCGAGGGGCCACCTTGGGATTGAGCTTGTCGAGCGTCCCCAGGGCACTGGCGACAATGATCAGCCGGCCGCCCGGGCGAAGACGCGGCGCGAAGGCGCGCAGGATTCTGGTGGCCGCCAGGTTGCTGGTCTGGGCGACCGCGTCGACCTCGTCGGCGGGATCGGCGCTAGGGCTCATCCGCGCGGTGGCGTTGGAGAAGACGATGTCGACCTCGCCGAGCTCGGCGGCGAGCGCGGCGATGGACTCGGCGTCGCGAACGTCCAGGACGCGGCCCTCGACCCGGGCCCGGGCCGGCCCGGCGGCGACTTCGGCGGCGGCGAGCTCGACGCGGCGCGGATCGCGGCCGGTGATCAGTACGCGGTCCTGAGGCGCCATGCGGGCGGCCAGGCCTTCGACCAGAGCGCGCCCGAGACCCTGGTTGGCGCCGGTGACCAGAGCTATGCGAGAAGTGAGCATGCCCTGAATCTAGCTGCGGCCTAGCGATGCATAAAACGAGAATTACGCAGAGTTACTATGCGTATAACGCATGACTACAGACTTCTCGCCCACCGGGCTGCGGGTCTTGCGCGAGGCGGCGCAGATGGGGTCGTTCTCGGCCGCGGCGCACTCGCTCGGCTACACGCAGTCGGCCATCTCCCGCCAGGTCGCCGCGCTCGAAGCTGTCGCCGGCCGCCGGCTGTTCGATCGCAGCCGCGCCGGCGTGGCCCTCACGCCGGCGGGGACGCGCCTGCTGGCGGTCGCGAGCCGGGTTCTCGACGAGCTCGACGCCGCCCGCCGCGAGCTGGCCGGCGCGGAGCTCGCCGCCGGGCCGGTGCGACTCGGCGCCTTCGCGACCGCGGCCGCCGGGCTGGTACCGCGGGCGCTGGCCACGCTGCCGCCGGAGCTGAAGGTCACCGTGCGCGAGGGGACCACCCCGGCGCTGACCCGCGCCCTGCGGGCCGGCACGCTCGACCTCGCCATCATCGCCCGTGCGCCGCCGTTTCGGCCCCCGGACGGCGAGTCGCCGGCGTTCGAGCTGACCACCCTGGTGGAGCGCGAGCTGGTCATCGGCGTACCCGCGGGTCATCCGCTGGCCGGCACCCCGGCGGTCGAGGCGCACCAGCTGGAGGGCCAGATCTGGGTGGCGAGCCGATCCGACGCCGGGGAGTCCCTGCTCGGCGTGTGGCCGGGCCTGGCCGAGCGTCCCGACGTGCGCTACGTGGTGCGCGACTGGCTGGCCAAGCTCCAGATCGTGGCTGCCGGGCTCGCCATCACCACCCTGGCCCCGATCACCAGCGCGGTGCTGCCCCCCGGCATCGAGGTCGTCGCCGTGCGCGGTGAGCCGCAGGAGACGCGACGTGTGGTACTGGCGCGACGCCCCGGAACGCTGGAGGGGTCGGCCAGCCGCGTGGCCGACGCCTTGCTCGCGGCCGCCAAAGCGTGAGCGAGCCCGGGACCCGTTCGAGGCTGCCGGCCTCGCCGTCGTGCGCGCTACCGAAGCCGCGAGCTGACCCGTGGGGTCGGGCGTCAGCTGACGTAGGTCACGTGCTTGACCGCCGTGGGCGCGCAGACGCTCAGCGCCGGCTGCTTGCGGATCAGGCGCCGCAGGGGCTGCCAGGCCTCACCAGGGTAGGCATGGGCAAGATCCAGCAGGTTGTCGTACAGGTATGAAACGGCGATGGCACAGCGTCCGTGCCGGATCGGGTGAAGCCGCGTCAGGCCGCTCAGTCCCATGTAGGCGGCAAACCCTCGGTAGTAGGCGCTTCGGCCGCGCGCCAGTGCCATCCGCCGCAGCCGGACGGCGTTTTTGACCGTCACCCAGTCGGCGGGCGTGAGGCGAGTACCGCGTGGGGAGTAGGAGACCGCCGCGGGCAACCCCCGGTCTTGCCTCTCCCCATAAGTCATGCTCAGAAATTGACAAAGCCCTGGAGCACGGTGACTCCCGGGGTCCGGCTCGACGAGTTCCGCTGGACGGTGAGCAGGAACTTGTAGATGCCTCGGACACCCGCGGTCAGCACGCCGGTCACGGTGACGCGGCCCGCGGCCCCCACTGGGGGCTCGATGAATCCGACCAGCCGGGGGGTGGCGCCGTGCTGGAGCACGTAACCGCCCGACAGCGTCCCGGCCGCGGGCACCAGCCATACCGCATACCGATCTCGGCGGCTGATGCGCCGCAGCCCACGGGCGGTGAAGAACATCTCGGTGTTCACCGGCGGAGCGGAGTAGAACCGAACCTCGCCGCCCTGGTGCGACGCGCGCCGACCGGGCGCGCTGAGTGGTGACTCGCACACCAGCTGACCGGGCGGGGTGGGCAGCGCCGCCGGATAGATGTTGTGCAGCACGGCCGGTCCGCTCGCCCGGTGACCCACCGTCGGTGGCCGGTGGGAGTGGTGATGACCCGCGCGAGTGCCAAGGACCGCCACCGCCACCGCCACCACGATCAGCAGCGACGCGGCCACCGCCACCAGTTCGCCACGAATCGGGAACCGCCGCGGCAGCTTGGCGATGGTCCGAGCGCGGCGGCGATGCGCACCGCGCTCGGTCAGGGCGGTCAGCTGCGCCTCGAGTTCTTCGTAATAGTCAGGCATCGTCGCGCTCCACCTGCGCCCTCAGCCGCCCCAGCCCGCGGCTCACGCGCTTGCGCACCACCATCTCCGAGCAGCGCATCTCGGTGGCGATCTCGGGGTACGGGCGTTCGTCGACGACCCTCGCTTTGATGGCGTCACGCTCGCCCTGCGGCAGCTGCTCGACCAGACACATCACTTTGTCCCGCTGACCGGCGAGCTCCTCGGTGCGCTCCAGGTCATGGTCGTCGAACTCGATCGGCTCGAAGCCAAGCCGGCTCCGAGCGCGATCCTCGACCCGTCGCCGACGCCGGCTGGCTCCGACAACGTTACGCGCGATGGCCAGGATCCACGGGACCGCGGTGTCCCGCTCCGCTCGGTAGCGCCGAGCCGACAGGAGCACCGCTGAGAACACCTCCGCCGCCAGGTCGGCAGCTACCTCGCGATCGCCTGTCTCGCGCAGCAGGTACCGGAGGGTGCCGGGCAGGTGCCGGCGATAGAAAATGCCGAATGCGTCTCCGTCGCAGGCAGCGATCGCGGAGAGCAGTTGCTCATCGGACCAGCGCTCCCGGACGATGCCCACAACCATCACCCATACATATCCTCGGCGGTAAAGGTTGTGACGAATCTACCGGGGCGTCAGCACCACGGCCAGCGGGCCGTAGCGCAGGACGGCGGCGAGGTCGCGAGCGCTCGTCGGCGTGAACTCGCCGCTGATGTCGGCCGTCGTGGTCTTGATGCCGTCGGGATACGGCCTGAAGTCGATGGAGGGAACGCTGAGGATCTGGCCGTCCAGGACGATGGCGAAGTGCTGGTCAAGCATGAGGCCAACTCCGCTGACGGCCGCCCCTCGGCGGGCCACCGTCGCGGTCAGCTGTTGAAAGCGCTCGGCGCCGGTCGCGGTGAAGCGAACGGTTACGTCAGGATTGCCGGACGTGTCGGTGCCGGCGGTGGGGTCGAAGATCTTGGCGCTGCTGAGTGCCGGATCGCCGCGCAGCACGAAGAACTGGACGGTGGGGACCGGGGTTCCTGGGTTGGCACTTGCCGCCTGGACCAACGTCACACCCGCCCGCACCCGCACCGGGGTCGAGAGCGGACCGAACCCCGGCGGTGCCATCCCAGCCAGAGCCGCGGGATCGACCGCCGGCCCGACCAGTGCGCAGGCAGAGGTCCGAGGAGATCGCCGGGTCGCCGCGGCGCAGGCCGCGCTGAGGGCGTAGTAGTGGGCCGGCCCGCTTGCCGTGCCCCTGACGCGGGCGGCCAGCGCAAGCGCGCGCGGGGCACTGGTGCTGGCGGCGCCGACATCCCCGGGAGCCTTCGTGGCGTTGCCCTGGCTGAGCAGGAGCGCGCCGGAATCCTGGCTCGCTAGACCCGCAGCCGCCGGGCGCCCGCCGGAGGTCAGGACGCTGCGTTCCCAGTCGTACACGTCCAGCCGGCCGATGACGGCGAGCGCGGCGATCCGCCGGCGGAGCGGGCCGGTGATTGCCCGGCCGGGTTGGGTCACGGTCACCACGGCGCCGGAGGCGGTTACCTGCAAGCGGGTGTGGGGGAGGGCGGCCCGCAGGCGGGCACGAAGGATCGGCAGCGAGCTCGCCGCCAGGGTCGAAACCGACTGTCCGGGCTCGGTCGGTGTGGCCGTGAAGGCGACTGCGTGGGCGGGGACACCGCCTCCGCCCGTGGGGTGGTTGGAGTTGCCGCGCACGGCGAGGAACACAGCGCCCACCGCTACGACCAGCAACACGGCCAGTGCCGGGACCAGCGCCCGGGCCGCGGACCCCGGCCGGTGCGGCAGGGGGGAGACGACCCGACGGAGCGCGGTCATCGAGGACCGCTCGGGGCGGGCCCCGGACTCGATCCGGTCGACCAGCTGACGCTCGATTCGCTCGAAGTAGTCACTCATTGCGCTTCGCCTCCATGTCTCGCTGCAGGCGCGCGAGCCCGCGGCTGACCCGCTGTCGGACCACGAGCTCGGAGCAGCGCAGCCGCTTGGCGATCTCGGGGTACTCCTGCTCCTCCATGACCCGCGAGCGGACCGCAGCCCGTTGTGCCGGTGGCAGCTGCTCGAGCAGCTCGAGCGTGTTGTGGCGGTCGATGGACGCAAGCTCCTCCACACGTTCGAGGTCTGCGTCCATGAGGGGCTCCGGTTGGAGAGCGAGACGCCGCCGGGCTCGGTCCTCAACCCGGCCGCGGCGACGGCTCTCCCGCAGCTTGTTCTGGGCGATCCCCCGTACCCAGGGGGCGGCCGAGCTACCCTCGCGGGCTCGAAACCGCCGGGCGTGGACGAAGGTGGCCGCAAACACCTCGGCGGCCAGATCAGCGGCCACCTCTCGGTCGCGCGTCTCCCGGTACAGGAATGCGACAACCGGCGACAGGTGGCGCCGATAGAAGACGCTGAACGCCGCGGCATCGCCCGCCACCACGGCGGCCAGGAGTTGCGGATCCGTGCGTCGGTCGTCAAACCCCATCTATAGAACTCTTTGCCCGAGCGCGTCCGCGCGTGACAGCGGGCCTGGGGTCACACGTCGCGGTAGACCGTCATCTCCTCGGTGTAGAACTCGATCGCCGCGCGCCCTTGCTCGTGGGGTCCGAGCGCGGCACCTCGGCCACGACCTCGGCCGGCCGCCAGGGGCCATGACGCTCGGAGGTGAGGCCGCTGCGGCTCGGGACCCACTCTCCGGCGATGAAGTTGGCGGCGCCGGTGAGAGAGGAGACGGACATGGACGGCCCGCCACCTTACGCCATGTCACATCGCGTGGCTCTCGCGGGTCTAGTGCTTTGACACGATGCGAACGAGCGAGGTGACCGATGGCTGAGCAGGATTGGCTGGCTGAACGGTTTGAGGAGCAGCGGCCCCGCCTGCGGGGGGTGGCCTACCGGATGCTCGGCTCGCTGAGCGAGGCCGATGACGCCGTCCAGGACGCGTGGATCCGGGTCAGCCGCGCGGACGCCGGCGAGGTGGAGAACCTGGGGGCGTGGCTGACCACCATCGTGGCTCGGGTGTCGCTGAACATGCTTCGCTCCCGGCACACGCGGCGGGAGGAACCATGGGGTCCGCGCATTCCCGAGCCGATCGTCGACCGCGCCGACGGCACCGACCCCGAGCACGAGGCACTGCTCGCCGACTCGGTCGGCCTGGCTCTGCTGGTGGTGCTGGAGACCCTCCCGCCGGCCGAACGGCTCGCCTACGTGCTCCACGACATGTTCGCCGTACCGTTCGCGGACATCGGCGCCATCGTCGATCGATCTCCCGAGGCGGCCCGCCAACTGGCCAGCCGCGCGCGCCGTCGTGTGCGATCCGCCGCCCCGGTCACCGATGCCGACCTCACCACCCAGCGCGAGGCCGTCGACGCGTTCGTGGCCGCCGCCCGCGACGGCGACTTCGAGGCGCTGGTCGCGGTACTGGATCCCGACGTCGTACTGAGGGCGGACGCGGCCCCCGGGCTTCCGGCGGGCGCGTCAGTCGAGGTCCACGGCGCCCGGGAGGTGGCGAGCCGGGCGCTCACGTTCTCCCGGCTCGACCTCCTGCAGCGCCCAGCGCTCGTCAACGGCGCCGCCGGAATCGTCTCGATGCGCGACGGCAAGCCGTTCTCAGTCGGCGGCATCACCGTGCGAGGCGGCAGGATCGTCGAGATCGACATCCTGTCCGACCCCGAGCGTCTGGCCCAGCTCGATCTCACTGTCCTGGACGGCTGATCGGCTCGACCGTTAGGGCGAAGGTCTTAGGACTAATTACCCGTGGTGGCTGGGCGCCGGCCGCCGTACCCTCGGTCTCGATGCACGAGTTGGAGGGATGTGATGACTGAGCAGCAGCAGGCGCGAATCTTTGCCGTCACCGGAGACGAGGTGGTCCGCTTCACGCTTGACGGCGACCGCGTGGCCGACGTGGAGCGTGCGCTGCAAGGCGCCGATCCACGCTGCGTCGCGATCGATCCTCGCGATCCTGACCGCGTCTACGTCGGGACGTTTGAGAGCGGGCTGTACGCCAGCGCTGACGGAGGCCTGACGTGGAGCCGCGCCGGGGAGGGCCTGACCGAGCCTCGTGTTCTCTCGGTCGCGGTCTCGGCCTCGCATCAGGAGGCGGGAATCTCGGTGGTCTACGCGGGGACCGAGCCGAGCAACCTGTACCGCTCCGAGGACGGCGGTCAGCGGTGGCAGCTGCTGCCGGGGCTCCGCGAGCTGCCCAGCGAGCCGAACTGGTCATTTCCGCCGCGGCCGTGGACACATCACGTGCGCGCGATCGCGCTTCACCCCACCGATCCCGACTGGCTGGCGGTGGGGATTGAGCTGGGCGGGGTGATGCGGTCGCTCGACGGCGGTTCCTCGTGGATCGATCACAACGCCCTGGCCCACAGCGACGCCCATCAGCTGCTGACCCATCCGCGGGCGCCCGACCGGATCTACGAGTCGGCCGGCCAGGGCATCGCCCGTTCGGAGGATCTCGGAGTGAGTTGGCAGCGGCTGGCCGAGGGCCTCGATCGCCATTACGCGTGGGCCCAGGCGATCGATCCCGACGATCCTGACCTGTGGTACGTGTCGATCAGCCGCTCTCCGTTTGCGGCCCACGGCAACGGCGATGGCCAGGCGCGGCTTCTGCGCTCACGCGGCAACGGATGGACCGATATCGACACCTGGGAGAAGTCGCCGCCGCTGCGGCGGATGCCCTACGCGCTGGTCACCCTGCCCGGGCAGCCCAACCGGCTCCTGGCCGGCCTGAGCGGAGGGTCATTGCTGCTGACCGGTGACGCCGGCGAGAGCTGGACCCGGCTCCCCCTCGAGCTCGACGGAATCGTCGACCTCAGCGCGGCGTAGATAGGTGCGGGTGCAGATGGTCTTCGGCCATCCGCTTGAGCCCCTCGCGATCGATCTTGCCAGTGGGATTGAGCGGGATCTCGTCGAGGAAGATGACCTCCTCCGGGGCCTTGTAGCCGACACGGTCGCGGCAGAACAGGATCACCTCGGCGCTTGAGGGGCGCGGCGCCCTCTCGCGCAAGGTCACGTAGGCGCGCACGGTCTCGCCGTGCACGGTGTCGTGGACGCCGACCACCCCGGCCAGGGCCACCGCCGGGTGCTCGAGCAGGGCGCTCTCGACCTCGAAGGGACTGATGTTCGAGCCGTCGTGGACGATGATCTGCTTCTTGCGGCCGAAGAACCACAGGTAGCCGTCCTCGTCGGCGCGGGCCAGATCGCCCGAGTCCAGCCATCCGTTGGACATGACCCGATCGGTCGCCGCCCGCGCGTTCCAGTAGCCGGCCATCTGGCTGGGCGAACGGATGAAGATACGGCCAATGGCCCCGGCCGGGACGAGCTCGCCGTCGTCGTCGCGGATCGCGAGGGTGAAGCCGCTGATCGGCGGCCCGATCGATCCCTGCTTGTTGATCCCGGACGGCGGGTTGAGAGTGGCCAGGCCGACCTCGGTCATCCCATAGCCCTCGGAGATCGGAAATCCCGCCGCCGCGGCGAACTCGGTGAGCAGCTCGGTGGAGACCTTGTCCGAACCCGAGCGGCACACCCTCAGCGAGGCGAAATCGTGCGGTTGCAGATCGTGGTCGCGCACCAGCGCCATAAGCGCCGCGGGAATCATCGCCAGCACGGTCGGCTGGTGCTCGCGCAGCAGCGGCAGCAGTTCGTAGCTGTCGGTGGTCCGGGCGACGACGACTCTGCCGCCGACCGACAGCGTGCTCAGCGCCCACAGAAACGAGCCGACGTGTGACATCGAGGACCCGGGCAGGAACACGTCACCGGCATCGAGCTCGAACGCGGCGCCGGCGCTGGCGATCATCCAGCGCAGAGACTCCCGCGTGTGGGTGACGCCCTTGGCCGGACCGGTGCTGCCCGAGGTGAAGAAGATCGCCGCCGGGCTCGCCGGGTCGGGCGGGGGGATGGGGGCGTCGCTGACCAGCGGCTCTGACTCGATCAGCGCCTCGAAGCGATGCGCCCAGCCTGGGTCGGCGGCGCCGTCGGTCTCCTGGTCGCGATAGGCGATCAGCCCGCATTCGAGCTCGGCGGCGAGGCGGCTGGCGGCCAGATCCTCGGCACGTTCGACGTGCCCGACCAGCGCGCGGGCGCCACCGACCTCCAGGGCATGGTCGATCTCGCGAAACGTGTAGCGATAGTTGAGCGGGGTCGCCACCAGGGCCGCCTTGAAGCACGCCAGGTAGTGGACGAGCAGATCGATGCGGTTGGGCATCAGCGACGCGATCCGGTCGCCCGGCTGCAGTCCCAGACGGCGATAGCCGCCGGCCAGCGCGGCGCTGGCCCGCTCGAGCTCGAGCCAGGACATCGATCGCGCGACCGAGACCAGCGCGGTCTCGTGGGGTGCGGCCTGGAGGCCGGCGCGCAGCAGCTCGTTCAAAGGCGCAGCCGGAGACGCGAGCGGGGCACCCTCGAGCTGCATCACGCGATCGTATCGACGGCTGCCCGGGCTAGGAGGACGGCTCAATCAAGGCGGCCCAGGGAGCGGCGCCGTCTTGCTGTCCGTCGGTGTTGGTCACCAGCCGCTGCAGCACCTCTCCCAGCTGAGTCAGCTCCCGGTCGGTGAGGCCGTGGCGCAGCCGCTGATCAAAAGCGGCGGCGGCCTTGGCGAGCCGGGCGAAGGCAGCCTCGCCGGCGGCGGTGAGCTCGACCACGTGGACGCGGCGGTTTCGCTCGTCGCGGCGCCGGGTGACCAGGCCGTCGCTCTCCATCGCGTTGAGGTGATGGGTGAGGGTGGCTTCGCGGACGCCGACTGCCTCGGCGAGCTCGCGCTGGCTGGCCGACGGGCGGATCTTGAGGTTGAGGAGCACCAGCCAGACAGGGACCGTGCCGCCCGCCTCACCGAGCGCGTCGTCAAACGCGCGGCCGACGAGCCGAGCGGCGCGGGCGAGCTGCAGACCGATTGGCGGCGTGGAGGGTCGCATCCCGTCACGCTATCAGACTCGTAGACATCAAAGCTATTGACATCAAAGACTTCGATATCTAAGCTTCTCGTCCGTCCACGCCGCCGAGAGAAAGGGATGACGATGTCCACAACTGATGAGCTCTGGGCCGGCCCGGAGCGGGGGCGATGACGCTGGAAGCGGGCCGGCAGCCGCGCTACCCCGATCTCGACGGGAAGGTCGCGGTGGTCACCGGCGCTTCGCGCGGGATCGGGAGGGCAACCGCGCTGGCGCTCACCGGCAACGGTGCAGCGGTGGCCCTCATCGCCCGCGACCGCCAGGCGCTCGCTGCCGTCGCCGGCGAGATCGAGACAGACGGTGGCCGGGCGGTCCCGGTGCCCGCCGACTGCACCGTCGAGGACGAGCTTCAGCGCGCCGCTCAGACGATCGCCGCGCAACTCGGACCGCCGGACATCGTCGCCGCCTTCGCCGGCGGCCAAGGCGCTCCCGTGCCCACCGTCGAGGAGACCCCGGCGCACTGGCGCCACGTGCTCGAGTCCGACCTGACGTCAGCTTTTCTCACCGTGAGCGCGTTCCTGCCCGGGATGGTCGACCGCCACCGTGGCACTGTCATCACCATGTCCTCGAGCGCGGCCCGGCAGGCTGCGCGCTCCAACGCCGCCTATGCCGCCGCCAAGGCGGGAGTGGTCGCGTTCAGCCGCCACCTCGCCGGCGAGTACGCCGGCGACGGGATCCGCGTCAACTGCCTGGCACCGTCGGCGGTCGAGAACGAGCGCATGCGCACCCACATGACCGACTCGCAGCGCGAGGCGCTCGGCGCCTCGTTCCCGCTGCGAAGGATGGGCCAACCCGAGGACATCGCCCAGGCGGTGCTGTTCCTCGCCTCGGAGGCCTCGGGCTGGATCACCGGCCTGACGCTCGACGTCTCCGGCGGCAAGGTCATGCTCTGAGCGCTCGGTCTCCCCACCGGCCGTCGACCGAGGAGTCAATGAGTCAGCCGCCGCCGGGCTCGTAGGGGCCGACCGGCTCGCTCACCAGCGCTGGGCCGCCAATCCGAGCTGACGCGCCTTGATCCGCAGCCATGCGGGCAGGCGCCGCTTGATCCGCAGCCACAGCGGTGGCCGCCCCCGTGCCTGCCGCGCGTCGAGCCGCCGCGCGGTGTCGCGTTCGATGTCGCGTCGCAACTCCTCGGCGTAGCCGGGCGCGCGCTGCGCCCAGGCTCGCTTGCCGGCGTCGGATTGCTCACTCATCAGAGACCTCCGATGGTTGGTTTCAATTAGTCGGACTCGACTAACCGAATGCGACTATACTTGTGAACGTGGCATCACGCAAGCTCAACAGCTCACTTTCGCTCGTCGTGCTGGGCCTGCTCAACGAGGAGCCGCTGCATCCCTACGCCATGCGCATGCGGATGCGCGAGCGCGGGCACGAGCGGACGGTGGGGGCGGCAGGAGCATCGCTCTACGATGCCGTCGCGCGCCTGGAGCGAGCGGGCCTGGTCGAGGTGCAGTCCTCCTCGCGGCAGGGACGGCGGCCCCAGCGCACCACCTACCAGATCACCCCGGAGGGCAAGCAGGAGCTGCAAGCCTGGGTTCGTGCCGGACTCGCCGAGCTGGCTGGCCCCGAGGCATTTCAGGCGGCGGTGGCGTTCATGTTCGCCCTCTCCAGGGCGGAGGCGATCCAGCTGCTCACCCGGCGCGGCGCCGCTCTCGACGCGCTGATCGCCAAAGCGGAGGCGGCGCTGGCCGACGCGGGCCAGAGCGTGCCGGAGATCTTCCTGTCCGAGGAACGCTACGCCCAGCACCTGCGGGTCGCCGAGCGCGACTGGCTCAGCGAGTTCACCGAGCGTTTGCGCTCGGGCGAGCTCGCCTGGCCCAGGCCGCGGCGGGCGGGCGGCGCTAAGTGCCGCCAAGGCCGCGGCCCAGCCGGCGGTGAGCGGCTTGAAATGGCCCGAGCCGCCATCCATGGCGCCCGGCGCCTCCAGCAACCACCCTCCGTTTCAAATGAATCGATTTCGGAGGATCCGCCTGTTGTTGGTCGATGACCATCCCGCGGTACGCCGCGGGTTGCTCGAGCTGATGCAGGACGAGCCTGACTTCCTCGTAGTCGCGACCGTCTCCTCTGCGGACGCGGCGCTGTCGGTGGCGGAGCACTCCACCGTCGATGTCGTGATCACCGACTATCAGCTCGGCGGACGTAACGGGCTGTGGCTGAGCCGCAAGCTCAAGCGGCTGCCACGCCCGCCCCGAGTCGTGATCTACACCGCCTATTCCGACGGTCTGCTGGCGGCGGCCACGACCGTGGCCGAGGCGGACGGCATGATGAGCAAGGGCTCACTGGGCTCGGAGCTGTCGCGGGCGATCCGGGCCGTGGCCCGCGGGCGCCTCTGGTTGCCGATGGTCGGCGGGCAGTTCGCCGAGGAGATCCGGGCGCGGCTGGACGACCAGGAGCAGGCCATCTACGGCATGCGCCTGGCCGGGATCTCCACCGCCGAGATCGCGCGGACGCTGGGCATCTCGGCGGGGGGCCTGGAATCGCGCCTGTCGGAGATGCTTGGCAAGCTCGAATCCCCGGAGCGGCCGGCCCGTAGACCCGCTGAGCGGTCGATGCTCGGATGACCGCGGTCTGGATGCTCGGGTGACCGCGGCCTGCCGGCCGCCCGCCGCCGGCGCCGTGCTGTGGTCCCATCGAGGGTCCGAGCACGGCGCCGCAGCACCGGCATCCCGGAAGGTGAGGTGCGATTCTTATTCACGAACCCGCTGCCGATCGCGGCGGCGTCATCAGGGCAGCCGATGAGCGCAGAGACACCGAACGAGAAAAAGCCCCGCCGCTACATCTCCTTGTTCGGGCGGGTCGCGGGCGTGAATGCCCTGCTGCTGTTCGGCGCTGTGCTGGTGACGATCGTGGTGCTCGCACCGCACAAGATCTCGTCGTTTGCGGCCGAAGAGCTCGTCGTCCTGCTCGCCGCCCTGGCGTTGGTGGCGTTGGTGAACGTGTATCTGTTGCGGCGGGTGGTGCGGCCACTGCAGGCACTGACCGCGCTGGCTCGCCGGGTCGACCTCGCGGGCGCCAGTGAGCGCATGCCCGGAGCCGAGCCGACTTCCGAGGCGGGGGAGCTTGCTCTCACCTTCAACCAGATGCTCGACCGCTTGGAGGCCGAGCGGCGCGAGACCACCGGGCGGGTGCTGGCCGGGCAGGAAGCGGAGCGACTGCGGATCGCCCAGGAGCTGCACGACCAGGTCGGCCAAGAGCTGACCGCGGTGTTGCTGGTCCTGTCGCGGCTCGAGGCGCGCGTCCCCACGGAGCTCCGATCCGATGTGGCCGAGATCCTTCACGAGGTGCGCTCCAGCCTCGAGGACGTGCGGCGCATATCGACCGAGCTGCGGCCGGAGGCGCTCGATGACCTCGGGCTGGTGAGCGCTCTGGCGGTGCTGGGACAGAGGTTCGAGGAGCGATCGGTGCTTGACGTGGTCGAGCGCGTCTCGCCGGACCTTCCACATCTGAACCCGGACGTCGAGCTCGTCGTCTATCGAGTCGCCCAGGAGGCATTGACCAACGTCGCTCGCCACTCCGGTAGCGATCGGGCCGAGCTCGCGCTCGAGAACGACCGACGGCCAGGTGGTACTCACGGTCAGCGACCGCGGATGCGGGCTGGCGGCCGGCCGGGTGCCGGGCACCGGAATGCGGGGGATGCGCGAGCGCGCGAAGCTGATCGGCGCCACCCTCGACGTCACCAACCATGTGCTTGGGTCCGGTTGCCTGGTCCGGCTCGAGGTGCCCCTCGAGGCCGGAAGATGACGCCGGTCCCGTTGAAGACGCGGATCCTGCTCGCCGACGATCACGCGGTCGTGCGCCGGGGTCTGAGGATGGTGCTCGATGCCGAGCCGGACCTCGAAGTGGTGGCCGAGGCCGATGACGGCGCGCAGGCCGTCACCCTGGCACTGTCGGACGACATCGATCTCGCCGTGGTCGACATCTCGATGCCGAGGATGACCGGGCTCCAGACGGTGCGCGAGCTTCACCGCCGCCGGCCGGCGGTGCGGATCCTGATCCTGTCCATGCACCAGAACGAGCAGTACCTCTACGAGGCGCTGAAGGCCGGCGCCTGCGGGTACGTGCTCAAGACCGTCGTCGACCGCGATCTGGTCGAGGCGTGCCGGGCGGCGATGCGGGGTGAGCCATTCCTGTACCAGGGCGCGATGACGCCGCTGATCCGCGAATACCTGGAGGCGGCGCGTACCGATCAAACCCCGCGCGAGGAGCCGTTGACCGCCCGTGAGCAGGAGGTCGTCAAGCTGATCGCCGAGGGCTACAGCAGCAAGGAGATCGCCGAGGCTCTGGTGATCAGCGAGAAGACGGTGGAGCGCCACCGGGCCAACATCCTGGAGAAGCTCGACATGCACGACCGCGTCCAGATCACCCGCTACGCGATTCGTCGCGGACTGGTGGAGCCGTAGGCCAAGCGGTCTCTTGGGGAT
This sequence comes from uncultured Solirubrobacterales bacterium, assembly GCA_963754375.1. GTDB lineage: Bacteria > Actinomycetota > Thermoleophilia > Solirubrobacterales > Solirubrobacteraceae > Palsa-465. Next base: position 34,700 of record CAVWFX010000024.1, on the reverse strand, counting down.
AGGGCGGACCTACCCTGGGGCGAGGTTGAAGGAGGTGGCAACGTCGAGGTTGCCACCTCCTCCACGAGCACCCCAAAGCGACCCTCGCTGGAGATCGCCTCGCGGGCAATGGAGTGCAGACCCCATTCGGTTCAGAGCCCGTGTGGGAAGTGGTCGGGGAACAGGTAGGCGCCGATCGCGACCGAGGGGATGAGCGGTACCGGCGTGCCGAAGTCGTTGTTGTTGCCCAGCATGATGATGGTGGCTCGCCGGCTGGGCAGGTAGAGCATCGTCGAGCCGTAACCGTCGATGGCGCCGTCGTGCCCGAGCAGGCCGTTGATGTCGGTCAGTCCCATGCCGTAGCTCAGGGTGACCGTCCGCGACTTTGACAGGACCCGCGTCTGCCGTTGCGCGGCGCGCAGGGCCGGTGACAGCAGCGATCCGGTGGCCAGCGCCTTGGCCCAGATCTTCAGGTCCGCCAGCGTCGAGATCATCGCCCCGGCGCCGGCCGCGAAGGCGGGATTGGTACTGGTGATGTCGCGCAGCGGGAAGTTCGGCTGGGGGATGTAACCGTGGCTGAACGGCCGCGGCAGCGCCGCGGTGCTCGGATAGCTGGTGTGGGTCATCCGGAGCGGGTCCAGGATCTCGGTCTTGATGAGCCTGCCCAGCGGCTCGCCCGACGCTTTGGCGGCGATCGCGCCCAGCAGGTAGTAGTTGCTGTTGTCGTACACGGCGTTGGTGCCCGGGGCGAACATCGGCTTGTGGCGGCGGACGATGGCGACCAGGTCGTTGAGCGTGAACCGACGCAGCGGATTGCGGGTCTGGGCTTTGATGAGCGCAGGGTCGTTGACGTAGTCGTAGACCCCGCTGGTCATGTCGAGCAGTTGGGCGACGGTGATCTGGTCGCCGTTCGGGATCCCCCGGACGAAGCTGCTCAGGCGCGCGCCGAGCGACAGCTTGTGCTGATCGACCAGGCGCAGCACCGCGGTGGCCACAAACGACTTGGTGATGCTGGCGATCCGGAAGTGATCCTTGGTCGACATTGGCGTTCCGGTGGCGAGGTCGCTGGTGCCCAGCGCCCGGACGTAGCTTCCTCGTCCGGGCACCCACACCCCCACCACCATGCCGGGCTGGCTTGACCCCCCCATGGCGCTGGCGATGATCGTGTTCAGCGCTCGGCGCGTGGTCGCGCTGAACTGGGGCGCCCTGGCCCCGCGCGCAGCCACCCGGTCGCCGCGAGCGGCACCTGCGGCGAGGCCGGCGACAGACAGCCACAGGCTGCCGATGAGCGCTCCGAGTACGGCGATACCACGGACGCGGCGCATGGTGTGCGGGGCCCGCGAGGACCCGAACCGACGATCGAAGGTAACCAACGCTACGCGCCTCCCCGGTGTAGCCGTCAACGATGTGATCCGCGCACCAGCCTACCGCCGCCGCCCGGTCGCAACAGCGCGAGCACCGTGCTCGGGCGGGACGCGCCCCGCCAGGCGTGAGTCATCCGATAATCGCCGGTGCTCACGACCCAAGGAGGCACCATGCTCTGCTCGATTCTGGTCAGGCGGCTCAAGGAGGGCGCGACCTATGAGGACTTTCACCGGGCCTGGTTTCCCGAGCACGGATTCGGCGTGCCGGCACGGGTGCGAAACGCACGACGGGTCGATGATCCGAGGGAGCTGGTGTCGATCGAGTCGACCGTTATCGCCGGTATCTAAGAGGTTCTCGACGACTATGACTTCACGTCCACACCGCACCCGACCGAGAATCCGGGCCTCTGAGCTCTCCCGCCTGCAATCCTGGGCAATGGAGCGCGGACGCTCATTCGGGCTGGTCGCCGAGGAGTACGACCGGGGCCGTCCGGACTATCCGGTGTCCGCGATCCGGTGGCTGCTCGGCGAGCAATCGCTGAACGTGGTCGACCTGGGAGCGGGCACCGGCAAGCTGACGGCGGCGCTGGTTGCCGCCGGGCACCGCGTGGTTGCGGTAGAGCCGGTGGCGGAGATGCGGGCCATCCTCGCCGAGCGGGTCCCCGGGACCCGCGTGGTGGCGGCGACCGCGGAGAGCACCGGGCTTGACGCGTCGAGCGCGGACGCCGTGGTCGGCCGGAGCGGCGTTTCACTGGTTTGACCGGACGCTGGTGTTCGCGGAGATCGCGCGGATCCTTCGTCCCCCGGGGACTCTGGGGCTGCTCGGCAACAGCTTTGACCCGTCGGTCGGCTGGGTTCACCGGCTGCGGGCGATCCTCGGAGGGTCGCGGCTGGGCCGCCCCGGGCACTGGCCCGAGGCGGAGGAGCTACATCAATGGTTTTCGGACATCGACGACCGCCAGTTCGCGCATGACCAGTGGGTGGACCGCGACCGGCTGCTGGACTTGGCCATGTCGCGCAGCAGCGTGGCCACGCTGCCGCCGGACGAGCGCCAGGCGCTGCTCGATCGCGTTTCCGCGTTGTGGGACCAGGAGCCGGAGCTCCGCGGGCATGACTCGGTGAGGCTGCGTTACCTGGCCCGCGTGCGGCGGGCGCGCGGACTGCAAGAGGCGCGGTGACGGGGCGCGGCGGCGAGCCGCCGATCAGCGCTGCGCCGGCGGGCTCAGCCGCTCGCCGGCGGTGACGGCCACCGGTAGCCGGTTGGCCGGTGGTGCCAGGGGACAGAACCAGTCGGGGTCATAGCTGCAGGACGGCTGGTAGGCGAAGTTGAAGTCAAGGACCAGCAGGCCGTCCTCAACGCCGAGGTCGGCTCCCTTGATCGAGTCGCACACGTAGCGCCCGGCGCCGTAGGTGTCAGTGGTGCTGGTGAGATCGGCAAACGGCACGAACAGCCCGCCGCCATAGCCCTCGAGCCAGTACACGTCGAGTGTCAGCGGACGGCCGCCGGCGGTGAACGCCGCCTGGCCGAAGCGGGTCAAGGCCATCGTCGCCGAGCCGCTGGTGGGCAGCTCGAAGCGGCCGGGCTCGGCCGTGCGTGACCGAAGCCAGCACCCGCCACCCGGGCTCGTAGTCGTAGACGTGTGGGCCGGAGTAGGCAGCGCGCTCGCCCGGCGGCACCGGAGACTGGGGATGCTCGCGAAACAGCCGGGCCCGCTCCTGGGTCCAGCGCCGCCAGGCGGTGGCATGGATCAGGCGCGGAGCGGATCTCCGCGTACAGCTCGGCCACGCGCCGCCGCCAGTCGAGCAGGTCCAGCAGCGCCGCCGGGTCGGGGCCTCTCATCTCCGGTCCCGCAGGCCCGCTCACCGGGCCATGATCTCAAGTGGGAGCCGCGGTGTGGCAGTTGCGGGCTTTAGGATCGGCGCGTGCGGGTCGAAACCCATGGCCGGTGGCCACTCGTCGGCGCCGCGGGGCTCGTCCCGATCTCCGCGGCGGCGGCTCGTCGGCCGGGATGGCGACCCCTGGCGGCGTTGCTGTGGCACCAGACCGAGGAATGGGGGTGGCCGGCGGGCTGGCGATGTCGGTCGCGCTGGTGCCGTCGCTGAAGGCCCGGATGCGCCCAAAAGGGTTGCGTCTTCGTCCGCCGAAACGCAACTCTCACTGATCCCGTTGGTTCGAGCCTCACAACCATTCGTGTCGGGAGCAGCAACTACGAACGGAGCGCCCTCATGACCAGATCCCTCTTGGCGCACGCGCGCCGCCACGTGATCGCCTACCTGGCCCTCATCATCTCCTTGCTTTCGATGGGCGGGGCGGCATACGCCTCGCTGCAGATCCCCAATGGGTCGGTGGGGGAGAAACAAATCAAGAACAGGGTCATCGACCCAGTCAAGTGGGACACGAACTACACCACCGGGTTCGTGCGCCGGTGGGCAACGGTCAACTCATCCGGCGCCCTCATGTCCACCAGTCCGGGCGGTCAGAGCAAATCGATCGGCACCGGCGCTGCCGTTGTGACCTGGGGTGACGCGTTTGCCGGTTGGTGCGCTCCGGTGGCCACCGTGCTCGGCGGGTCGGCCAACCCGTCGACGACCTCCACCACGACGAGCACGACCACGACCACCACCAGCACCACCTCGAGCTCGCCGCCGACGCCCACCAGTGGCGCCTACGCCGACGCGTCGATCGTGACCAGGTCCGGCCAGTCGACACTGGTGGCGGTGGCCACCTACAACTCCCTCGGGCAGCCCGCCAACGAGCCGTTCTCGCTTGCGGTGGTGTGCGGCCCAGGGGCCGGCGGCGGTCAGTCGTTCCCGACCAACCTGCCGTGACGACGGCTGCGCTGAGCCCTACCCGCCGGGATACCAGCGGAAGGTGACGGTCGCCCACGGCGGCAGGCTGTAGGCGAAGGAGTGCCCGTTCCACTGCACCGAGAAGGTGATGGCGGCGGGCGAGTTGTCGTAGGCGACGACCACGTGGCTGCCATCGGGATTCACGAAGGCCACATCGTCGAGGCCCGGGGTGGCGGCGAGGACGCTGGGGCTCTGCTGATAGTCGACGGAGGAGGTCGAGGCGATGCGCACGGCTCCGGGGTCGAGGAAGGCCCCGACCTGGCCGAGCTGGTAGTAGTCGAGGTTGAACGTCACCGAGTGGGTGAGCTCGTTGATCGTGACCAGCCCCGAGCAGCCGGGGCAGCCTGAGTTGGGTGGCTGCACCGGACCGCCGGACGGGTCCAGGGCGACATTCCATAGTGACACCGCACTCGCCCCGTTGCGGATGGCGCCGATCAGGATCTCGGGTATCGGATACGGGGTGAGGGTGGGGGCGCACTCGGTGACGAGCTGATCGAGGGCCGGCGCCACCGCGTGGAGTGCACTCATCACGGTGGGCGCTCCGGAATAGCAATGCCATGCGATTCCTGTCAGGGCGCCGGCCGCCTGACTCGAGGCAAGCTCGTCGGCATAACCCGCCGCGGCCCAACCGCTGTCCACGCCGTAGATGCGGGTGTTGAGGTGGGCCGCCGCCAGCGTGGGGGCCAAGTACTGATTTATCCAGCGGGCCTCGTCGGGCTCGGAGAAGCGCATCGACGGGTACAGGGCGGGAGCTTCCGGCTCGTTCTCCGGAGCGATCGCCGAGACCGGCACCCCGTCGGCGGCGTAGGCCTCGAGGAACTTCACGAAGTAGTCGGCCAGCGGCTGGTAGTCGGCGGATAGCAGTGTCCCGCCGGAGTCGATGTCGTCGAAGCCGTCATTGGTCTTCATCCACGCCGGTGCGCTCCACGGGGCGGCGAAGATCTCAGCTGTTCGGGTTATCGGCGAGCATCTGGCGCAGGGCGGGCACGATGTACGCATCGTCGTGCGCGATCGAGAACTGGCGCAACTGGGGGTCGGCCTGATCTGGCGGTAGGTCGTCGTAGCTGTAGGGCTGTTCGGTGGCGCTGAAATCAGAGGCGCCCATGGGAACGACCATGAAGCCGAGGTGGATGCCGTCGGCGCCGAACAGGTCGTCCATCAGCGCCGCGCGTGTTGCCGCGCTGAGCTGGGACTCGATCAGCCACGCGGCACTGTCGGTCATCGCCGCGCCGACGCCGGTGAGGCGCTGGTAGCGGACGCTGTCGTCCACGTAGATGGTCTGGGCGCCGGGCGTAGCCGCTGCACCGAACTGAAGCGCTGACATGGGTTGCATGCGCTGTTGCAGGTCGCCCGTGGTCTGCACCGGCCTCCACGTAGGGTTCGGTCCCTGGGGTCAGGCTCCACAATCGCGCCGGGATGGCCCCACCCGCCCTCATAGCGCTCCTGCCAGATGTGCCCGAGGGCTTGCCAGAGCGCGTACCAGTGGCGCGTGGCGGTTACCGACACGGTGGGGGCGAACGCCGAGCGCCAGCCGGTGTTCACCGGGCCGTGCCAGGTGCCGTCGTACCAGGCCTCATAGAGGTGGCCGTCAAGCGAGTGCCAGAACACGAACTGCTCCTCAGTCCCGGGGACGACGGCTACGGTGACACTCGAACTCGAGCGACCGGCACGTCCCCACCTGTTCGCCGCGGTCAGATCACGCGGCCGGCTCCACCGTCGGTAGGCCCAGGCCTCGTAGATGTCGTGGTTGGTGCCCTCCCAATAGACATACTGGTGCCCCGCCGGATCCACGCCGACCGTTGGCCTGGAAGCGGTGGGCCAGCCGGTTCGCAACGGCCCGTGCCAGCGTCCGTCGTACCAGGCCTCATCGATCCGCCCGTCGGGACCACGCCAGAAGGCATACATCCGGCCGTTACCCGGGTCGGCGGCGGCGGATACTCCCGAGCTCGACTGCCCGTTGCTTCCCCAGCGGGTGCCTCGGGTCAGGTCACGCGCCCGGCTCCACCCACCGTCAAAGGAGGCGTAGTACAGGTCGTGGTCGGTGGCCTGCCAGAACACAGCCTCACGGTCGGGCCCGGTCAGCGCAACGCTGGGCGGCGACGCCGAGTTCCAGCCGGTGTCCAGCGGCCCGTGCCAGGCGCCGTCGAACCAGGCTTCGTACACGTGGCCGCCGGCATCGCGCCAGAACACGTACCGGTGATCGCTGAACGGGTCCGCGGCCGCGGCCAGCGCGGAGGTCGGGGGCGCCGGCGGCCACCGCCGGAGGCGGTGCGGCCGCGACGACGATCTGCGCCGCGCCGCGAGCGGGCGGGTGCGGCGGGCCCGCGGCGAGCGCCCGAGCAAACGACGGCGACCGTGAGAAGAACGCCGCAGCAAAGGCGCAGAAGAACGTCGCAGCGAAGGCGCTGTCCCCGCCCGAGACTCAACGGCGAAATCTGCATGAAAACGTTTGCCTGTCGTGCGCCGAGCCGGCAGCGCGACGCTATCGGTTGGTAGCCCGTGAATGGGCTTTCTTGTCCGCCGGCTCAGCGGTCGGCGACGGCGGCGGCGGTGCCGTAGAGCGCGGAGCGATCGAGGTCGGCGACCGAGGTGTGGCCGGTGAGCCCCAGGGCGACATCGATGTCGGATCTGATCACGTCGAGCACATGGCGCACCCCGGCCTCCCCGCGCGCGGCCGCCGACCATGCCCAGGCGCGGCCGATCAGAACCGCGCTGGCTCCCAGCGCCAGCATCTTGACCACGTCAAGCCCGGTGCGGATCCCCCCGTCGACGAGGATCTCGGTCTGACCGGCGACCGCGTCGACCACGCCGGGGAGCGCCCGTGCCGTCGAGGGAACCGAGTCGAGCTGGCGACCACCGTGGTTTGACACCACCACGCCATCGGCGCCCACCTCGACCGCTCGGCGGGCATCGTCGGGATCGAGCACGCCCTTGAGCACGAGCTGCCCGTTCCAGTGCTCGCGCACCCAGGCGATGTCGTCCCAGGTCACGCTGGGGTCGAACTGGGCATCGACCCATTCGCGGAAGGCGGCCGGAGTGCGGGCGTTGGGGACGGCGCGCTCGAGGTTGCCGAAGGTGAGCGGCTTGCCGGCGACAGCTACCTCGCGGATCCATCGGGGATGCGAGGCGAGGTCGAGACCCCGCAGCACCTGGGCCCACAGCGGAGGATCGCCGACGACCGCGTTGCGGGTGTCGCGGTGACGCGCGCCGACCACCGCCAGGTCGACGGTCAGGACCAGGACCGGCGAGCCGACCGCTCGCGCTCGCGACATCAGCTCCTCCGCGTACCCGCGGTCACGCATCACGTAGAGCTGAAACCACGGGCGGCGCGGAGGTCGCCCGAGCCACCTCCTCGATGCTGCAGATCGACACCGTCGACTCCACGAACGGGACCCCGGCCGCCTCGGCGGCGCGCGCCGCCTGCACCTCGGCGCGCCGGGCGAACATCCCGCCCAGGCCAACCGGCCCCAGGATCACCGGCATGGCCAGTTGCTGGCCGAGTAGCCGGACGCCCTGGTCGCGGTTGGAGACGTCGCGCATCACGACCTGGCGGAGCAGCACTCGCTCGAGATCGGCGACGTTGGCACGCATGGTGACCTCTTCGTAGGCCCCGCCGTCCAGGTAGTCGAAAAGCTGGCGCGGAAGCTTTCGCCGCGCCAGCTCGCGATAATCCAGCACTGTCGCGGGTGCGAGACCCAGCGATCGATCAGCTCTGAGCCGCACGCGCGCGAGCCTAACGAATAACGAGACCACCCATGAACGGCGCCCAGGCATTGATCCGCACCCTCGTCGACGCGGGCGTGACGGCGTGCTTCACCAATCCCGGAACCTCGGAGATGCACTTCGTCGCCGCGCTCGACTCGGTGCCGGAGATGCGCGCCGTGCTGGCCCTGTTCGAGGGCGTCGCCACCGGCGCCGCCGACGGCTATGCCCGGATGGCCGACCGCCCGCGGCGACGCTGCTGCACCTGGGCCCTGGGCTGGGCAACGGGCTCGCGAACCTCCACAACGCCCGCAAGGGCAAGGTCCCGATCGTCAACATCGTCGGCGACCACGCCACCTACCACACCCAGTACGACGCCCAGCTGCAGTCCGACATCGAGACCGTCGCGCGCAACGTCTCCAAGTGGGTGCGAACCTCGCAGAGCACCGAGGCGCTCAGCCGGGACGCGGTCGAGGCGGTGACTGCCGCCCAGGGTCCGCCGGGCCAGGTGGCCACGCTGATCCTTCCCGCGGACGTGTCCTGGGGCGAAGGCGCTCGAGCCCACGCCCCCGCCGCCACTCGCTGCCGCTCCGGTGGCCTCGGCGGAGACCGTGTCGGCGGTGGCCAAGGCGCTCACCGGTGGCCAGCGGACGGCCATCCTCCTGGGCGGCCGAGGCTTGCGCGAGGACGCGCTGATGGCCGCGGCGCGCATCTCGGCGGCCACCGGCACCAAGCTGCTGGCGGAGGTGTTCCCGACCCGTCTGCAGCGGGGGGCGGGCCTGGCCCGCGGTTGAGCGGCTGGCTTACATCCCCGAGCTGGCCTCGGTTCAGCTCCAGGGGCTCAAGCACCTGATCCTGGTCGACACGCAAGGCACCGGTGACCTTCTTCGCCTACCCCGGCAAGAAGAGCTACCTGGTACCGGACGGGTGTGAGGTCCACGAGCTGGCCGCGCCGGAGGCGGACGCGCTGGCGAGCCTCGAGGCGCTGGTCGACGCGCTCGGCGCCGATCACGCGAAGCCCGGCCTGCATCCGGCGGCCAGGCCCGACGCGGCCCGACCGGCCCGCTCACCGCGGAGACGGTCTGCCAGGCGATCGGCGCGCTGCTGCCGGAAGGGGCGATCATCTCCGACGAGGCGCTGACCTCCGGACTGACGCTGGCGGCCAGCACTGCCGGAGCGCCCCCGCACGATGTGCTGGCCGTGACCGGCGGCGCGATCGGCCAGGGACTGCCGGTGGCGGTCGGGGCCGCGGTCGCCTGTCCCGACCGGCCGGTGATCGGGCTGCAGGCCGACGGCTCCAGCATGTACACGATCCAGTCGCTTTGGACGATGGCCCGCGAGCAGCTCGATGTCACCGTCGTCATCTTCAACAACCGCTCCTACGCAATCCTGAACATGGAGCTGGCACGCGTGGGCGCGCAGGCGGCGGGACCCAGGGCCAAGGCGCAGCTCGACCTGGGCGCGCCGGACATCGATTTCGTCAAGCTCGCGACCGGCCTGGGGGTGCCGGCGAGCCGCTGCGACACCGGCGAGGCGTTCACCGATGCGCTCGCCCGAGCGATCGCCGAGCCGGGCCCCCACCTGCTCGAGGCCGTCGTCCCCACCACGTTGACGGCACGCCAGCTGCGGGCCATGCCGCACGCGCTGCGGGCGCTCGGGGTGCTTCCCCGGCCGATCGCGGCCGCGGTCAAGCGCCGTCTGTATCCGTGAAACAGGACCCGAGGGGACGCGCACGCGGGTAGGGTGTCCGCGGCATGGACGAGCCTGAGTACCTCGAGCGTGACGGGCTGGGCCTCGCGGAGCTGGTGGCGGCCGGGGAGGTGACCGCGGCTGAGCTGCTCGACGCCGCTCGGGCTCGGGCCGACCGGGTGCAGCCCCGGATCAACGCGATCTGCCTGCGGATGGACGATCACGCGGACAGCCGCGCACGCACTGAGCTGACCGGGCCGTTCGCCGGCGTGCCGTTCCTGCTCAAGGACCTCCACCAGGACCTGGCCGGCTTTCCCACCTCCGGCGGGTGCCGGGCGATGGCCGGTCGTCCGGCGTTGCTGACCAGCACGGTGGTGCAGCGCTGGATCGACGCGGGAGTGGTCATCTTCGGCAAGACCAGCACCCCGGAGTTCGGCGCCAAGGGCATCACCGAGCCTGAACTGTTTGGTCCCACCCGCAATCCTTGGGACCTGGCTCGCACTCCGGGCGGGTCGTCGGGCGGAGCGGCCGCCGCGGTGGCGGCGGGGATCCTGCCGGTGGCCGCCGCCAGCGACGGAGGCGGTTCGATCCGCATTCCCGCCGCCTGCACCGGGCTGGTGGGGCTGAAGCCCGGGCGCGGCCTGGTGCCCTCGGGACCGTGGGTCAGTGAGGGCCTCAACGGCCTGGCCAGCGCCGGCGTGGTGTCTCGCACGGTGCGCGATACGGCGGCCATGCTCGACGCGCTCGCCGGTCCCGACGACATGGCGGCCTACGCCCCGGCACTTCCCGAGCGCAAGTTCGTCGAGGAGATCGAGGGCGAGCCCGGCCGTCTCCGCATTGCCTACACGACCCACTCGGCGCTGCGCGACTCGCCTCACCCCGAGGCGGTCCGAGCGGTGCAACGGTCGGCTCAGCTGCTCACCGAGCTCGGCCACCACGTCGAGGAGATCCAGCCGCCGCACGACGATCGCCAGCTGGCCAGGGACTTCTTGACCATCTGGTTCTCGCACCAGGCGATCGAGGTCGACCGGATCAGAGAGCTGACCGGCGCCGGCGACGAAGGCTTCGAACAGGACACGCGGTTGATGGCGGCGCTCGGCCGACGCACCCGCGGCATCGAGCTGCAGGCCGCCGACGAACGCCGCAGTGAGCACGTCGCCGCGCTGGCCAGGCTGCACCGCACCCATGACCTGCTGATGACCCCCACCCTCGCCGAACCGCCGATCGGCGTTGGCTCCCTGAATCCGCCGGCGCCGCTGCGCAAGGTGGGGGAGTGGGTGCTGCGGACCAAGACCACCCCGATCCTTCAATGGGCCGGGATCAGCGACCAGCTCGTCGACCGCAACCTTCGCTGGATCCCATACACCCAGCTGGCCAACATGACCGGCCGTCCGGCAATCAGCCTGCCTCTGCACTGGACGCCGGATGGTCTGCCGATCGGCGTGCAGTTCGTCGGCCGCCTGCGGGGCGAGGGACTGCTGCTCCGGCTCGCGCGCCAGCTCGAGGTGGCGGCGCCATGGGCGCAGCGCCGAGCGCCGCTGTAAAGAGCCCCGGTCTGGTCTGGGATTGGACGTCCGCCGCGCTGGGGGCGTTGTACGCGCTGCCGGCGGCGGTGGTGGTCCTCAGCGACCCGTCGCGCGGCCTGGCCCTGACCGTCGGTGTGCTCCCGGCGGCGATCGTAGGTCTGCTGCCGACGCGCCGGCGGCGGCTGGCCGTGGTCGTGCTCGGCGCGTGTGTGGGCGTGCCGATGTTCATCGGCGGTCTGCTCGCCGGGGTGCCGGTGCTGGCGGTGGCGGCGATCGCCGGGCTCGGCATCGGCGCCGCGCTGCTGGCGCGAAGGGCTCGCCTCGGCATGCTGGCGATGAACCTCTCGCTGCCAATGGTCGGCGTTGGCCTCAGCTACAGCGACCTCGGCAAGGCGGTCGGCATGGCAGGCCTGATGGTCGTGGGCTCGGCGTTCGCGTGTCTGGTGTCGATGCTGTGGCCCGAGCGCCCGCCGGCGGCCTCATCGGCTCCGGACTTAGCCCCGGTGCCCCCGACGCTCGGTTACGGCGTCAGGCTCGGCGCCGCAGGCGCCACCGCCGCGGCGATCGGCTTCATCCTCGGTCTCGAGCATGTCGGCTGGGCCTGCGCCGCCGCCCTGCTGGTGATGCGCCCGGCGGCGGAGATGCAGCGCCTGCGGAGCGTGGGTCGGATCGTGTCGGTGGGCATCGGCGCGGCGGCGGCGGTGGCGCTGATCCACTTGGCCCCGCCGGCGGGCGTCTACAGCCTGGCCGCCATCGCCGCCATCGCCGGCGCCGGAGCCACCCATCGCAGCCGCTGGTACGTGACGTCCTGCTTCAGCACCTTTCTGGTCTTCCTGCTCCTGCTGAACTCAAACCCCCAGGACGCCGCCTCCCGCTTTGATGAGCGCCTCCTGGAGACGGTGCTGGGCGTGGGGCTGGCCTACGTGTTCGGACTCGGCCTGCCGGCGCTGGCCGAGCGACTGCGGGCCCGGCACCGCGGGGTCGATCAGAGGCGGCGTATGGGAAGCTGTTGAGGATGCAACTGGATGGCTTCGGCGTCTGGACCAGCTACCACGCCATCGGCGAGGAGAACGCCGGCCAGGCGGCCAGGCTGGTCGAGGATCTCGGCTACACCGCGTTCTGGCTCGGCGGCTCACCGCAGGTATCGGCGCTGCGCCCGCTGCTGGAGGCGACCGAGCGGATCGTGGTGGCCACCGGCATCCTCAACGTGTGGCAGTCGGAGCCCGCGAGGGCGGCCGCGGAGTTCGCCGCGCTCGACGACCGGTTCCCGGGACGAGTGCTGGTGGGGATCGGCATCGGCCATCCCGAGGCGACCAGTCAGTACGCCAGGCCGCTGACGGCGATGCGCGAGTTCCTCGACGGTCTCGATGCAGCGGCGCCACCGCTTGTTGCCGACCGGCGGTGCCTGGCCGCGCTGGGCCCCAAGATGCTCGACCTGTGCGCACAGCGCTCGGCGGGCGCTCACACCTACTTCGTCCCGGTCGCGCACACCCGGGCGGCGCGAGAGCGATTGGGTGCGGCGGCGCTGCTGGCGCCCGAGCTTGCCTGCGTGGTCGACGACGACACCGGGTCGGGGCGAGCCCGGGCGCGCAAGTACGCCAAGCTGTATCTGGGGCTGCGCAACTACACCCGCAACCTGCTCGACTACGGCTTCGAGGAGGATGACATCGCCGATGGCGGCTCTGACCGCCTGATCGACACCATCGTTCCCCACGGCAGCGCCGAGCTGATCGCGGCCGCCGCCCGCGAGCATGTGTCCGCGGGCGCGAACCATGTCTGTATGCAGCCCGCCGGGGTGACCGGGGTCCCGCGCGCCGAGTGGACCGCGCTGGCCGCGGGGCTGGGGATCACCGCCGCCTGATGTGACTAGGCGGTTCCCGGCGACTGCTCGATGACCTCGGTGGTGCCGAGCGCGTCGAGGTAGGACTGCAGTCCGGGCGGCGAGTAGTCATTCACCCGTTCGCGCAGGCGCCGCGCGGCGCTGGACGCGATCGACTGCCCAGGCGCCCCGTCGACCGGCAACTCCGCGAGACGGTGATAGGCACCGATCTTCTTCCACAGGCCGTGGAGGGAGTCGTCGATCGGGCCGGCGTAGTTGGGGGCGACGGCCTCGCCGGCGCCGGCGGGCGATCCGGGCTCGAGCTGGCCAGGTCCCAGCACCAGCCCGCAGTCGCGCGCGCGCTCGACCAGCCACAACAGGGCGATGTCTGACAGCGAGGCGTCCCGGGAGCTGCCGCCGACATCGGTATGAGCACCCGCGAACCAGAGCTGCTGCACCGTCTGTCCGGCGGCCGGGAAGTCCTGGGTCCAAAGCGTCGGCGCAAACGGCTTACGCTGCTCGTCGATGGCCAGCGCGTGGTAGGCATAGCGGACGTGGCTGCTCAGCTGGGTGTCGTGAAAACCCCACACCTGCTCCCATCCGGAAAAGTGCTCGGAGATCTCCTTCCACAGCGGCAGCTCGGTGGGAATGCCCAGCGCGCCGACGGTGTCCCACACGCCGATGAAATGGATGTCGTCGTCTGGGTAGGAGTACATGCGGCGAAAGATCTGCGAGGCCAGAGAGCTCGGGTGCGTGTGGGAGGTCCGGTCGCGGTAGAAGGCGAACGCGTCATCGACCTGGTCGACGTGCTCCCGGCGCAAGATGCCGCAGTTGCGGATCAGGCCGCCCAGGCTGCGGGCGGTGTAGGCCCCGCGGCTGAAGCCGAACAAAAACAGCCGGTCGCCGGGGTCGTAGGACTGGGCCAGGAACCGGTAGCAGTTGCGGATGTTGTTCGACAGCCCGTAGCCGAAGGCGCCGCCCACGATCCGCTCGTCGGGGGTGGTCCCGACGCCCGGTTCGTAGTACAGAAGCTGGCCGCTGGCCTCGTCGGTGGCGATCCCGAGGGCGAGCTTGGCCACGTTGGTGGGCGCGGCGATGCCGCCGTTCAGCTGGTCCGGCACGTCCCAGGTTCCGTCGCAGCAAACCACCAACTGTTTGGGCATCGTTCAGCCTCCTGTGTGCGCCTGCGGCGGATCGTACGCGCTACTGGCCGGGAGGCGCCGGATCGTACGCGCTACTGGCCGGCAGACTAGCCCGGCTGGCAGCCCAAACCCGTCAAATCTGGCGGGAAAGGGCTGCCAGCCGCCCCGGCCTCGAACCAGGCCCCGGGGGTTTAGTAGCCGCCACCGCCCGACGAGCCCGACGAGCTGCTGCTGGTCGACGCCGCGGCGCTGGGGGCGCCGGAGGTGATCGCCGAGCCCGAGGGCGACACCAGCCACCACTTGGCTCCGAAGGCGTCGCTGCCCTGGCCCTTGGCCATGCCGGCCGACGAGTCCTCGACGAAGTAGTAGAGCGGGTGACTCATGTAGGTGACCTGCTTGACGCCGCCGGCGCGCGTGATCGTGCCCAGGTCTGAGGCGTCAACGCCGTGGGCGGCGACCGGCGACCCCTTGGTGACGACCGGCGGCCAGGCCTTGGCGCAGGCGCCCGAGCACGCCGATTTGTCGTTGCTGTCGGCCACCCACAGGTAAACCGAGTGTCCCGAGGCGCCGGTCAGGTAGCTGCCGTGCGACCCGCTGGCGGTAGAGATGGAGAGGCCGCTGGCCGACGGGGACGAGGCCGGCGCGGCACTGGCGGCCGAGGTTGCGGACGAACTTGAGCTGCTGCTGCCGCACCCGGCGACGACCAGGGCCACCACCACGAATGCGGCGGCGCCGGCGATACGGAGGCGCCTGTTTCTACTACTGAGCATTTGTCGCTCCTACTTGGTTTGCGGTTCAGGCGGCCCCGCATCTATACAGACGCCAAGGCGCGGCGATCCTTCCGGCGTCGGGCGGCCCGGGCTGTCGCGCCCTCTAGGATTGGCGAGCGTGGCGCGCGAGGTGACCAGCGACTTCTCGATGCTGGAACACTTGATCGAGCCGGCAGGGAAAGATGTTGTCGACGTCGGCTGCGGTCCCGGAGCGCTGGTCCGCGAGCTCACCCGCCGAGGCGCGCGCGCGGTCGGCGTCGAGGTGTCCGATGGTCAGCTGGCGACGGCGCTGTCGCTGGATGACGGGGGCGGCGGCCACTACCTGGTGGGAACCGCCCAGGATCTGCCAGTGGCCGACGACTCGATGGACGTCGTCGTGTTCCTGCGCTCGCTTCACCACATCCCGCCCGCGGACCTGACCCAGGCGCTGCGGGAAGCGCGGCGGGTGCTGCGCGCCGCCGGAGTGGTCTACGTCTCCGAGCCGCTGCCCGAGGGCAGTTACTTCGCCCTCACCAGCTTGGTCGAGGACGAGGTGGAGGTGCGATCGGCGGCTCAGCGGGCTCTGGCCGAGTCGCGGCTGGCCGGGTTGGAGCGGACAGTGACGGTGGAGTACGAGGTCCGCGCGCGCCTAGCCGGCGTGTCCGCTTTCCGCGACCGCACGGTCGCCGTCGATCCCGCGCGCGCCGAGGTATTCGCCCGGCGCGAGCAGGAGATCACCGCCACCTTCGAGCGCCTCGGTGAGCCCGGCGACCGGCCCGGCGAGCGCTGGTTCACTCAGCCGATGCGTGCCGACGTGCTGCGCCCGGCTCCGGGTTAAGGGCGGCGCCGGGGGGGCGGCACGGGAAGGGTTCGGCGCCGATTGGCGTCTTACCAGGGCGATGCCGGGCCGCCTCCGTCGCTTGCACTTGACCGTGCCGTTGTTCAGCGCGCTGTCGGTGGCAGTGCTGGCGCTGCCGGCGCAGGCAATCAGCAAGCCGCCCGAGCGCAGAGTGGGTGCGGCGCCGGTGGGCGGGTCGGTCCCGCTGCAGCTCGCCGTCCAGCCGGCGTCGCCGACGCCCGGCCAGGCCGTCCGTCTCGACATCGGTGGCGCTCCCGCGCGCGCCACCGATTACCGCTGGGACGTGGACGGAAGCGGCACGTACACGATCGACACCGGAGCGGTTGCGGTGACGACGGCCACATTCACATCGACGGGGGCACATCGGGTCGGTGTCGAGATCCGGACGCCGGCGGGCGTTGAGCGTGTCGGTGCGGTCGTGAACGTCGCGCCGGCGGCGGCCGGCGCTGGGACGACGACCGGCACTGGGACGACGACCGGCACCGGGACGACCACCGAGCAGGGAAGTGCGACCAAGCCCACTCCACGGGGCGCGGCCGCCCGGAGCGCTGGCCGAAGCGGGCATCCGCACCGCCCGGCGCGGTCGCGTGCTGCGGCCACACCACGGCACGCCGTCGCTGCACCGGCGAAGACCCACGTGGCCCGCGCATCCGGCGACCCCGGGGTGACGATCGCCGATTTCAACTTCACGCCTGGGTCGACCACGGTCCACGTCGGCGAGACCGTCACCTGGGTCAACAACGGACCCAGTCCGCACTCGGCCACCGCCAACAACGGCAGCTTCGACACCGGGGTGCTGAAGAAGGGCCAGAGCGGCTCGCACACCTTCACCCAGGCCGGAACCTTCACCTACTTCTGCTCGGTGCATCCGTTCATGCACGGGACGATCGTGGTGCTGGCCTCCACCCAGACCACCGGCTCCCAGTCCACGGGATCGTCCGGCGCCGGCTCCCAGAGCTCGAGCACCAGTCCGTCGAGCTCGGGCTCGACCGCGGGCGCCGCCACGGGCTCGAGCACGACGCCGGCCACGGCCACCCCAACCGCCGAGTCGACCACCTCCTCGTCGGCGACGCTGCCGATGACCGGCATGAGCATCATCGCCGCCGTGGTCACGGGGCTCGGGCTGCTCGGCCTGGGTCTGGCGGTGCGGCGCCTCGTGGTCGGCCGGTAGTACTGCTCAGCTCACCGGTGGCCGGCCACTCGGCGATCTACGCGCCGGTGTCCCCAGCGGTGAGCGTCCTTCCTAACCGTCGACGCGGGCGCCGCGTCCCACGATCTGGAGCGGTTCCCAATGCTCGAGCCAGGCGCGTATCTCCTCGTCGCCGGCGGGCCGCGAGAACAGGGCTCCCTGCCCGTACTCGCAGCCGAGGGTGCGCAGGCGGCTGAGCTGCCGTAGGTTCTCGATGCCCTCGGCGATCACCGGTAGGTCGAGGCTGTGGGCGAGCGCCACCGTCGAGCGCACGATCACATCGTTGCCGTTGTCGTCCGGGATCAAGGCGATGAAGCTGCGGTCGATCTTGAGTGCGTCGACCGGCAGCCGGTGCAGGGCGGTGAGCGACGAGTACCCGGTCCCGAAATCGTCCAGGTGCAGCGAGACGCCGGTGGCGCTGAGCTCGGAGAAGACATGTTCGGCCCGCTCGACCTCCTGCATCAGCGTGCTCTCGGTGATCTCGAGCTTGAGCGTGTGGGGTGGCAGACCAACGGCCGCGAGCTGTGCGCGAACGTCGTCGGCCAATCCCGGGTCGTCGAGCTGGCGGATCGACAGGTTGACACTCATCGAGACGTCGTCGGCGATCAGGCCCTCACGCCTCCAGTCGGCCAGTGTCCGCAGTGCCTCGTGCATCACCTGCCGGCCGAGGGCACCGATCAACCCCGTGTCTTCGGCGATCGAGATGAACTCGGAGGGGTCGAGGGAGGGAAGGTCGACGGGCCAGCGGGCCAGCGCCTCGAAACCGGCGATGCGTCCGGTGGCAAGCTCGATGATCGGCTGGAAGTGAGTCCGCAACAAAGAGCCCTCGACCAGCTGGCGGACCTCGTTCTGGCGGGCGAGCCGATCGACCACCCGCTGATGCATGCTCTCGTCGAAGACCGCGCTGCGAGCCCGTCCGCGCCGCTTGGCCTCGTACATCGCGATGTCGGCGTTGCGGATCAGATCCTCGGCTTCGAGACGCTGGGCGCTGAGCGAGATTCCGATGCTGGCGCTGACGAACAGCTCATGCCCGTCGACATCGAACGGCTGGCCCACCGAGCGCAGGATGCGCTCGGTGATGATGGTGGCGTCGACGGGATCGACGATCCGGTCAAGGAGCACGATGAACTCGTCCCCGCCGAGCCTGGCCACCGTGTCGCCCGGGCGCACGGCCGCCACCACCCGGTCGGCGAGCGCCACCAGCAGCTGATCGCCGACGGAATGACTGAGGCTGTCGTTGACCAGCTTGAAGCCATCGAGGTCGAGGAACAGGACGGCGCAACCGGCAGCGGGCTCGCGAGTGGCGCGACGCAGGGTCTGATTGGCGCGATCCAGGAACAGCGTCCGGTTGGGAAGCCCGGTCAGGGTGTCGTGGAGCGCCTCGTGTTCGAGGCGCAGCTGGGCGATCCGGCGATCGGTCATGTCCGACAGCGAGCCGGCCATCCGCGTCGGCGTGCCCTCCACATCGCGGGTGGCGACGCCGCGGATCATCACCCAGCGCCAGCCGCCGTCGGCGTGGCGCATCCGGTGCTCGCACTCGAGGTGCGGCGTGCGCCCCTCCAGATGCGCGTCGATGGCGTTGCGCAGTTGCGGCAGATCGTCGGGCGCAACGAGGTCGAACCACACCGAGGGCTGCTCGTCGCGAGCCTCCTCGGGCTGGCCGAGAATGGCGTGCCAGCGGGGTGAGAAGTAGATGCGGTCGGTCTGCAGGTCCCAGTCCCAGATGCCGTCGTTGGCGGCCCGGACCGCCAGCGCGTAACGCTCGGCCTTCTGATGGCTGATCGCGTAGCGAATCGAGCGTTCGAGCCTGGCGGAGTCAAGCTCCTGCTTGACCAGGAAGTCGGTGACGCCCAGGGCGGTCGCCTCGAGATCGATCTCGTAGGTGGCCAGGCCGGTCAGCATGATCACCGGCGCGAAACGGCCGCGAGGCGAAACCCTCGCGCATGAGCTCCAGCCCGGTGCGCTCCCCGAGTTGGTAGTCGACCAGGTATACGTCGTGGCGCTGCTCGCGGATCACCGCCAGCGCTTGGTCGTAGTCCGCCGCCCACTCGACGGCTGAAGCGCATCGGTCCTGGCGCTCGAGCATGTCCCGGGTGATCACGAAGTCATCCTCGTCATCGTCGACGAGGAGAATCTCACTTCCTCCAGTCAACCGTGCTCACGAGAGCCCCCGGACCGCTCGCAGACGTCTTTTCACGCCTATTGGTTACCCAAAGATACGCAATCCTTACACTGTGTCGTGCAACGTGGCCAGACCTGTTTGAGGTCGCATCAGCCTCCGAACCGCTTGATCAGGGCCGCGCTCACCTCGAGACGACCCCGTCGGTTGAAACTTGCCGGTCGGCTAGTAAGTCGCTACCGTATCGCCGCCATGACCGCGGCCGCTCCGACCGACACCCGCACTCGCATCCTGGATGCAGCCCTCGACCTCTTCTCGGAGCATGGCTTCGAGGGCACCACGCTGCAGCAGATCGCCGACCGGTTGGGGTTCACCAAGGCGGCGCTCTACTACCACTTTCGCTGCAAGGACGATCTGCTCAGGGCGCTCAACGAGCCGGCGGTGAGAGACTGCGAGAGCCTGCTTGAGGCCTACGAGCGGTTGCCCGACACTCCGGCGCGCAGACGCAGGTTCATCGAGGCCTACCTCGAGTTCATGATGCGCCATCGTCGCTGGATCGCCTACGTGATCCGCGACCTGGCCACGCTGGCCCATCCCGCGATCCGCGTCGGCACGCACGAGCGCCGGGATCGGATGGAGGCGCTCCTCGCCGGGCCCGATCGCGACGATCTCAACGCCAAGATCCAGGCCGTCGATCGTGTTCGGCGGGATGCACGCGGTGGTAGCGCAGTATCCGACCTGGGATGCGCGACCAGTTGCGGGCGGCGATGCTCGACACCGTCGGCGTCCTGCTACGGCCCCGGCGCCGAGCCCCGGCGAGACAGCGAACCCAGCCCGAGCCGACTAGGAGGCCATATGCCCCTTCGTGACCGGTCACCACGGCCGATCACCATCCTGCTGGCCGATGATGACGAGGACGATCGCGAGCTGACCCGCGACGCGCTCCAGGACTCGCGGCTGGCGGAGGACATGAAGTTCGTGGTCGACGGGCAGGACCTGATCGACTACCTGCGGCGCCAGGGCCGCTACTCGGAGGCCGACAGCGAGAGTCCCCGGCCGGGGATCATCCTGCTGGACCTGAACATGCCGCGCAAGGACGGACGTGAGGCGCTGGCCGAGATCAAGGCCGACGAGCCGCTCAAGGAGATCCCGGTGGTGGTCCTGACCACCTCCCGGGACGAAGGCGACGTCCAGCGAACCTACGCGCTCGGCGCCAACTCGTTCATCACCAAGCCGGTCACCCACACCGGTCTGATCGACGTGATGAAGAGCCTGACGAAGTACTGGCTCGAGGTCGTCGAGCTGCCGGACCCGGCGCTGGGCAACGCCTGAGCCGCACACCGGCTGTCGGCGACGAGTGAGGCCCGGCCGGCCTGAGCCGGCTGGCCACCCGACGGCGCGGCGCCGGCCGCCGCGCCGCCCGGCCTGGCCCCCACGTCAGCCCAGGAACGAGTGAAATGCGCCCAGCGAGCCGGGCAGCTTGGGCGTGAACGGCTTGAACTGGTAGCCCTTGCCGGTGTCGAAGCCCGCCTTGCCGGCGGCCGTCTTGTCGGCGAACGGGGTGAGCGCGGTGACCGCCTGGTCGATGTTGGTCCAGCGCAGGGTCCGCTCGTAGCCGTTGTTGTTCGGCGGGTCGACGCTCTCGGCGCTGCCCTGGACGCCGGTCACCTTCTCGATCGGGCCGCCGTCCTTGCGCGCCACTCCAGGCGCGAGGACACGGGCGAGCGTGCGGTGGTCGCTCTCGATGCCCATGATGCGGGCGGCGGTCACGCGCAGGTCCGGCGTGCTGAAGTTGCGCACTCCGACCAGGTAGGCGGCGATGAACGCGTCCTCCAGCGTGACCAGCACGTTCAGCGTCGTCTGGGCATCGGAGAACATCTTCGGCGGGTAATAGAAGGTGGTGAACGGCGACGGCTTGCCGGTCACGCTCTTCTCCAGCAGGTAATGAGACATCTCCTCCTGCCGGGCGGCCCGCAGGTAGCCCTGATCGTCCTCTTCGAGGCGCTTGAAGAAGGGCGCGGCGTTGATGATGTTGGAGTACGTGGTCACCGCCAGCGCCTCGGCGATCTGGGCTGCGCCGAGAATGGCGAGGTCACCCTTGGTGACGCCGCCGGACTTGGCGCCCGCGAACGATGGCACCAGGGCCTCCAGCGCGGTGGCGCCGGCGACGAATCCGGCGCCGGTGGCCGCCGCCCGCCCAGAAACTGCCTGCGGTCCGTTCCCGGTTCCGCGTGCTGTGCCGACATGGTGCTGTCTCCCTTCCGAAGGAGTTAGGTTTGCTACCGCCCTCTACGCCGGCGCCCCCGGATCGGATCACCGGCGGCGATGAGTTCGCCGGCGGCGCCGGGTCTCACCAGCAGAGGCAACGGAAAACGGCTCAGGAGGGACGGACATGGGCAGGATCATCGTATCGAATTCATCTCGCTCGACGGGGTCGTCGAGGATCCCGGCGGCGCCGAGTCATTTGAGCACGGCGGCTGGGCGTTCGAGATCGATCGAGGCGCCGACGGTGACAAGTTCAAGCTCGACGAGACACTGCAATCCGAGGCGCTGCTGCTGGGCCGCGTGACCTACGAGGCCTTTGCCTCGCCTGGCCCAAGATCGAGAACGAGTTCGCCGAGAAGTACAACCGCATGCCCAAGTACGTGGTCTCCTCGACGCTCACCGATCCATCTGGACCAACACCACCGTGCTCGACGGCGATCCCGTCGGACGCGGTCTCAGAGCTCAAGGACTCAGTGAGCGGCGACATCGCTCGTCCACGGAAGCGCCACGCTGGTCAGGACGCTGATCACTAACGATCTCGTCGACGAGTTGCGGCTGATGACCTTCCCGGTCGTGCTCGGAAGCGGCCAGCGGCTGTTTGACGATCACAGCGCCAAGCGGCGGCTGCGCCTGGCCGACTCGACCACCGTCGGCGAGGGTGTGGTGATCCTGACCTACGTTCGTCCCGAGGACTGACCTACGTCCGTCCCGAGGCCGAGCGGCGGCGCACACGTCGAGCGCCGCCGGACATGCCGCCGTGCCTACTGCTCGAGTTCGAGGACGAGCTTGCCTGTGTTAGCGCCGCTGAACAGCTGAAGACAGCGTGTCCGGGAATGACTCGATATCCCCGCGGACGGTGTGCTCGATGCTGGTCAGTCGGCCCTCGTCGAGCCAGCCCGACAGCTCGGCGATCGCCTCGGCGTAGCGGTCGGCATAGTCGAACACGACGAACCCGGTCATCGAGGCTCGAGACACGAGCAGGGCCATGTAGTTGCTGGGGCCGGTCATGCCGCTCGGCGCTGTTGTACTGCGAGATCGCCCCGCAGATCACGACTCGGGCGCCGCGGGCGAGCCGGGTCAGGCCCTGGTTGAGGATCTCCCCGCCGACGTTGTCGAAGAAGACGTCGACGCGTTGCGGAGTGTGCTCGCGCAGCGCGCACGTGGATGTCACCCGCCTTGTAGTCGATGGCGGCGTCGAAGCCGAGTTCCTCGGTCAGCAGCCGGCACTTGTCGGGGCCGCCGGCGATGCCCACCGCCCGCGCGCCCTTGATCTTGGCGATCTGACCGACGGCGCTGCCGACGGCGCCAGCCGCGCCTGAGACGAGAACGGTGTCGCCGGCCTGGAGCCGGCCGACCTCGAGCAAGCCGAAGTAGGCGGTCAGGCCGGTCATCCCGAGCAGGCCCAGATAAGTGGCCAGCGAAGCCTCCCCGGTGCCGGACGCGAGCTTCTGCACGCCCTCGCCGTCGGAGAGCGCGTGTTCCTGAACGCCGAAGACCCCCTGGACAAGGTCGCCCTCGGCGAAGTCGGGATGCGCGGAGGCGATCACCCGTCCGAGGGCCAGCGCGCGCATCACCTCGCCGATCTCCACCGGTGGGACATAGGAGTGGCCCTCGTTTATCCAGCCCGCGCATCGCGGGGTCGATCGAAAGGTGCGTGACCTGCACGGTGAACTGGTCTTCGCCGGGCTCGGGGACCTCGGCCTCGACCAGTTCCCAATCCGAGGCCTTGACCTCGCCGACCGGGCGGGCGGCGAGCCGTAGTTGCCTGGAGGCGGTCATTGGGCGCAGATCGGGTGCCGGGGGTGCTCATCGCGCAGGCCAGGCTATAGGAAGTTGCGTGTTCAGTCGGGAAGGGATCGCGCCGAGCGGCGTCGTGGGAGAAACAGGAGTCAACATCGCTTGATCAGCTTCCCGGGCTTGGGCGCGGCCGAGCGCCTCCAGCTCAGCCGGCCGCAGCCCCTCGGCCGGCGACGGCCGCGCCCTTGCCCGGGTTGAAGATCCCGTCGGGATCGAGCGCCCGCTTGATCGCGCGCATCATCTCCATGGCGGCGGCGCCGTGCTCGGCGAGCAGGAATTGGGCCTTGCCGTAGCCGACTCCGTGCTCACCGGTGCAGGTTCCCTCGTGGGCCAAGGCCCGCTCCACCAGCCGGCGATGAAATTCCTCGGCCCGGATGCGCTCGTCGTCGTCGGCCGGGTCGATCAGCACGACGGTGTGGAAGTTGCCGTCGCCAACGTGGCCGACGATGGCGGCGGTCAGATCCAGTTGGGCGATATCGGCCTGAGCGGCCTCGATGCAATCGGCCAGGGCCGAGATCGGCACGCACACGTCGGTGGTGAGACCGCCGCTGCCCGGCCGCAGCGCCCGGGCTGCCTCGTAGGCGCGGTGCCGGGCCCGCCACAGGTGGCGACGCTCGCTCTCGTCCGCCGCCCAGGCGAACTCGCCGCCCCCGTACTCGGCGGCGATCTCCGCCGTCTCCTGCGCCTGCGCGCGGACCTCCGTCTCCGAGCCGCCGTGGAACTCGAGGAACAAACTCGGCGCCACTGGATAGGAGGTCTGGTCGTAGCGGTTGATGGCCTCGATCTGAAGCTCGTCGACCAGCTCGATCCGCGCCACCGGGATCCCATACTGACCGACTCGCACCACGCACTCCACGGCGGCATGCAGCGACGGGAAGTTGCATCGCGCGGCCACCGTGGCCACCGGGATGGGGTGGATCCGGAGGGTCGCCTCGCAGACCAGACCCAGGGTCCCCTCCGACCCGATCATGAGCCGGGTGAGGTCGTAGCCGGCCGATGATTTGCGGGCTCGCGAATGAGTCTTGAGCACCCGGCCGTGGGCGTCGATCACGGTCAGCGCCAGAACGTTCTCGCGCATGGCGCCATAGCGGACGGTGGTGGTACCCGAGGCTCCGGTGGCCACCATCCCGCCGATGGTCGCATCGGCACCGGGATCGACGGGGAAGAACACTCCCTCGGGCTGCAGGCGGGCCTCGAGCGCGCGGCGGGTGGCCCCGGCCTCGACGGTGACGTCGAGATCATCGAGATTGGGGCGGCCGATGGCGGCCATCTCACGCATGTCGGCCGAGATCCCTCCACCCAGCGCGGCCACGTGTCCCTCCAGCGAAGTCCCGGCACCAAACGGAATCAGCGGCAGGAGGTGGCGGGCGGCCACCTGCACGATCGCGGCTGCCTCGTCGATCGACCGTGGCCAGACCACCATGTCGGGCCGCGCCTCGGCATGAAACGACTCGTCGTGCCCGTGCTGGGAGCGGATGTCATCGCCGGTACCCACGCGGTCGGCCCCGAGCAGGTCCTCAAGCTCGCGCCGCCCCTCGGCCAGGCTGGCGGCAGACGGAGGGGTAACGACCGGCACCTCGGCCAGCGACATGCCGACAGCTTGGCATACGCGCATGGCCGCCTCCGTGTACCGTGGCGGCCCATGAACGCGATACAGACGCGGGCGTGAGCGGCATGGAGCGCCCTTCCAACCGCGTCCTGGTCGTGTTCGGCGCCACCGGTGACCTGGCCGGCCGCAAGCTGTTTCCGGGCTTCTTTCACCTCTACCGCGAGGGTCTGATGCCGGAGGATTTCCGCATCATCGGCTCTGGCCGGCACTCGCCCGGCTCCGACGACGACTTCCGCCAGCGGATCCACCAGGCCCTGGAGGACCACGGCCGGGGGGAGCTCGACGAGCATTGGGACGAGTTCGCAGCGCGTCTGAGCTTTGTCGCCTCCTCCGCGGACGACGGCGAGGACCTGGCCCGGGCGGTGAAGAAGGCCGAGCAGGACATCGATGCCGAGGGCGAGCGGCTGGTGTACCTGTCGGTTCCGCCCGGAGCGATGCAGGACATGGTGAAGATGCTCGGGGCCACCGGGATCGCCGACCACTGCTCGCTGGTGGTGGAGAAGCCGTTCGGCCACGACGTCGAAAGCGCCCGGGAGCTGAACGCCGCCCTACACGATGTGCTCGACGAGGAGTCCATCTACCGGATCGACCACTTCCTGGGCAAGGAGGCGGCTCAGAACATCCTGGTCGCCCGCTTTGCCAACGGGATCCTCGAGCCGGTGTGGAACCGCGATCACATCCGCTACCTCCAGATCGACGTCCCCGAGGCGCTGGACATCCAGGGCCGGGCCGGGTTCTACGAGCAGACCGGCGCCTTCCGCGACATGGTGGTCACCCATCTGCTGCAGATTCTGGGCATCGTTGCCCTGGAGCCCCCGTCCCGGATCGAGGCCGGGCCGCTGCAGCTGGAGCGCAGCAAGGTGTTCGAAGCGCTCCGGCCGCTTGACCCGGACCGGGTGGTGTTTGGCCAGTACGAGGGCTACCGTGAGGAGAAGGACGTGGCCGACGACTCCGAGGTCGAGACGTTCGCCGCGCTGGAGGTCCGGGTCGACAGCTGGCGGTGGAGCGGCGTGCCGTTCTTTCTGCGCACCGGCAAGGCCTTGGCCGAGGGCCGGCGCACGGTCACGATCGGGTTCACCGACGCGCCGTTGCGGATCTTCCCCAACCAGGATGCCGAGGAACAGGTCCGTCCCAGTGAGCTGGTGTTCGAGCTCTCCGACGACCCGACGGTACGGATCGAGGTTCAGGCCAAGGTCCCGGGCCCGGCGATCGAGCTGGGGCGGGTGGCGCTGACGCTCGACGTCGAGGCTGAGCTCCACGTCGGGGGGCTCGAGGCCTACGAGCGCCTCCTGCACGACGTGATGCTCCGCGATCGGCTGCTGTTCACGCGGGCGGAGCAGATCGAGCGGTTGTGGGAGGTGTGCGCGCCGGTGCTCGAGCACCGGCCGCCGGTCCAGCCCTACGAGAAGGGCTCGTGGGGGCCGAAGGCAGCGGTGGAGCTGCCGGCTGCGCCCGGCTGGCGCCTGCCGGACGGCGACGGCGGCTAGCTGGTCACCGGCTCGCCGACGATCTCCGAAAGCGCCGCCAGGTCCTGCTCGGTGGGCGTCCAGCGGGCCACCGCCGCGTTGGTGCGGACCTGCTCGGGTCGGGTGGCGCCGGCGATCACCGAGGCCACCGGCGTTCGCGCCAGCAGCGCTCCGATTGCCACCTCGGTCAGGGACACGTCGCGCTCGCCGGCGTAGCGCTCCAGCGCCTCGATCAGCTCGAACTGCTCGTCGGTGGCGATCTGATTGCGGCCGGTGAGTCGTGACCCGGCAGGTCCGGTCTCGCCCCGGCGGTACTTGCCGGTCAGCAGGCCCGAGGCGAGCGGGAAGAAGGGCACGAAGCCGATCCCAAGCCGCTCGCAGGTGGGCAGGACCTCGCGCTCGGCCTCGCGGACCAGGAGGCTGTACTGATTCTGGACCGCACTGAACCGGGTCAGGCCGTTCTCGCGCGCGGCCGAATCGGCCTCCTCGATCTGCTCGGCGCTGAAGTTCGACGCGCCGATCGCCCGGACCTTGCCGGCCTTGACGAGCTCGTCGAGCGCGCCCAGGGTCTCGGCGATCGGGGTCACGCCGTCGGGCTTGTGGTACCAGTAGTAGTCGACGAAGTCGCTGCGCAGGCGCCGCAGCGAGTCATCGATGGCCCGCATGATGTAGTCGCGGGCGCCCCGCGGTCCCTCGTCGTCGGCCAGTTCCCAGCCGAATTTGGTGGCCAGCACGACCTGGTCGCGGCGTCCCTGCAGGACGTCCCCGAGGAATGACTCGCTGTGGCCGTCCCCGTAGCTGTTGGCGGTGTCGAAGAAGGTGACCCCTTCGGCGATGGCGGCGTCGACGACGGCGCGCGTGCCCTCGAGGTCGACGCGCCGGCCGAAGTTGTTGCAGCCCAGTCCAACCACGGAGACGTCGAGCCCCGAGTCTCCGAGCGGGCGAGTGGGAAGGTTTGGCATCCCGCTGTCTATAGCATCCCGGCGTGGGCTCCCTGACTCTCACGACCACGCTCGAGCCTCGCGGGCCGGCGGCCGCAATTGAGGTCGAGATGCTGCGCGCCGGCAAGACCCGCAGCTGAGCTCAGCGGCGCTGCAGCTCGGCCCACAGGGCGCGATCCATCCGCCACATGCAGTCGATGCCGACCTCGCCGGGAGCCTCCACGGCGTCCGGACGCTCGCCGACGAAGCGGTAGCCGAGCTTGCGGGGGACCGCGCGGCTGGCAAGGTTGGCCTTGTCGTGGTGGATCTCCACGTGAGTGATCCCCGGCAGCTCGAGAGCGGAATCGGTCAGCAGCCTCGCCGCCTCGGTGGCAATTCCGCGGCGAAGGAACGAGGGGTGGACCCAGTAACCGATCTCGAGGCCGTCGGGGGCGACGCGGCGATGCAGCCCGCAGCCGCCCGCCACCTCGCCGCCGACGAAGGTGCCGAGTATCACATCGCCGCCGGCCGCCCACTCGCGTTCGCGGGCGGCCAGCCAGAGGCGCCGCGACGCCAGCGTCATCGGCTCCTGGGTGACCCAGCCCATCCACGGTCGCAGGTGGTCCATGCTCTCGGCCACGGCGGCAACCAGGATCTCGGCGTCGGCCAAGCACCAGCGCCGTAAAAGCAGCCCATCAGGGCCCTCCAAGTGCTCGGGGAGGCGGTCGGGGCCGCGGGTCGGCTCATGGACATCTGACATGTGGTCGATGTTTGCAGAGACCGTTCGGGCCATTACGCTTGCCGACCATGCTTCTGTCGGTCATCAAGTTCGACATCACATACAACTTTCTCGATAAGCCGGGGCAGCGGGCCGGCTTCGTGGTCCTGGCCGCCTTCCTGGCCACATTCCTGTTCATACGCACCAGCGCCCGGCTGATGCGCAACCCCAAGATCACGTGGTGGCCCGGGAGTGTGACCACCGAATCCGGCCTGCACCTGCATCACCTGGTGTGGGGGATCGTCCTGATCATGCTGTCGGGTTTCGTGAGCTTCGCGGTCAACACGGTCAGCCCGTGGAACGAGTTCCTGGCCGCGTTGTTCGGCATCGGCTGTGGGCTGACGCTTGACGAGTTCGCGCTGTGGATCTATCTGCGCGACGTCTACTGGGCCAAGGAGGGCAGATCGTCGTTTGACGCGGTGGTGATGGCCACAGTGCTGGGGGCGCTGATCATCGTGGGGGCAGCGCCGCTCGACCTGTCGAACAACGCGGCATCGCTCGAGGTCCTCATCATCACCGTGATCATCGACATCGTGCTGGCCGTGCTCACGATTCTCAAGGGCAAGCCACTGATGGGGATGGTGGGGATCTTCCTGGTCCCGTTCTCAGTGGTGGGGTCGGTCCGTCTGGCCTCGCCCCGTTCGCCCTGGGCGCGCCGCTTCTACGACCCCGACGGAAAGAAGCTCGAGCGCTCGCGTGAGCGATGGCGGCGGATCCAGCGCCGACGCCGGCGGGTGTCGGATCTGATCGCCGGCGCTCCGACGCCCGACACTGAATGACGCTGATCAGCGAGGTCCTGGCGCGGCGGATGCGGCTCCCGCGCGCCCAGACGCTCGAGGTCGTCAGCGAGCCCGACCTGCACGCCCCGATGGACGACGGTGCCGTGCTGTTGGCCGACCGGTGGGTGCCGAGCGCGAGCGCGGCTGGCGCCCAGCCGACGGTGCTTATCCGCTCGCCGTACGGGCGCAGCGGATTCGTGGGCCTCCTGTTCGGCCGGCTGCTGGCCGAGCGCGGGCTGCAGGTGGTGATCCAGAGCGTACGCGGGACGTTCGGATCCGAGGGCGAGTTCGCCCCCTTCGACGAGCGCGCCGACGGGCTCGCCACCCTGGGCTGGCTGCGCGAGCAACAGTGGCACGCCGGCCCGATCGGGATGATGGGCCCCAGTTACCTCGGCCTGGTCCAGTGGGCGGTGGCGCCCGACGCCGGCGACGACCTGGCGGCGCTGGCCATCCAGGTCAGCGCGTCGGAGTTCTACGACCAGACCTACGCCGGCGGCAGCTTGTCGTTGGAGACGATCGGCTCGTGGACGGTTCTGGTGGCCTCTCAGGAGAGCCGGTTCGCCCTGCTGTCGATCAATCGGACGTTGCGCAGGCTCGATTCCCTGCTCGGCGAGCTGCCGCTGGGCGAGTTCGACGAGCGGGCCACCGGTGCCGCGCTGCCCTGGTTCCGGGAGGCCTTCGAGCAGCCGGCGCGCGATAGCGCCTACTGGGCGATGCGCGACTACTCGGCGCGAGTGGGGGAGGTGAGCGCGCCGGTTCAGTTCGTCGGCGGGTGGTACGACATCCTGCTGCCCTGGATGCTCGAGGACTACGCCAGGCTGCGCGCCGCCGGTCACGAGCCGCAGCTGCTGATCGGGCCCTGGACCCACACCGCTCCCGGCCTGGCCGCGGCCGGCCACCGTGATGGCATCGGCTGGATGCGCGCCCACCTGCTCGGCGACGATCGGCTCGTCCGCTCCGCTGCGGTGCGCGTGCTGGTCACCGGCGAGCGTTCCGGCGGCGGCTGGCGTGACCTTCCCAGCTGGCCGCCTCCCGGCACCGGCGAGCGGCGGCTGTGGCTGGGGGCGGGCGGTGTCCTGGTCGATCACACGCCCGACAATGCCGGCGCTGCGGGCGCTGCGGGCGCTGCGGGCGCTGCGGGACGCTCGGGCGACGGCTACACCTACGACCCCTTGGACCCGACGCCCTCGGTCGGGGGTCCGGTGCTGCTGGCGCGTCATCCGGTGGTGGACAACGGCGAGCTCGAGGCGCGTGCCGACGTGCTCACCTACACGACGCCGCCGCTGCGGGAGACGCTGGAGGCGGTCGGGCCGGTGCGGGTGCTGCTGTTCGCCACGGCGAGCTCGGATTACTTCGACCTGTTCGCCCGGGTGTGCGATGTGGATCCCGAGGGCCGATCGTGGAACGTGTCCGACGCGCTGACGCGGGTGGCTCCGGATCGCCTCGAGCGCACCGGGGATGGGGCCTGGCAGGTCGGCTTCGAGCTGTGGCCAACGGCCCACCGGTTCGCCGCCGGCCACCGGATCCGCCTGCAGGTGTCCTCGGGCGCCCACCCGCGCTACGCCCGCAACCCGGGAACCGGCGAGGACCTGGCCACCGCGACCGAGCTGCGAGCGGTCGACGTACGCATCCTTCGCGACGCCGAGCACCCCTCGGCGCTCGTCCTGCCGGCGGCTGGGTGACGATAGGCGCATGTCGGCCACGACTCCAGAGCCCGCCACCGTCACCCTCGACGGCGACCTGACTGCGGACCAGGTCGCGGCCATTGCCGCCGGCGCGCGGCTCGAGCTCGACCCGGAGGCGCTGGTGCGAGTGCAGCGCAACCGGGCGGCGCTGGAGCAGATCCTGTCGACGGGCACGCCGGTCTACGGGATCAGCACCGGGTTTGGGGCCCTGGTCTCGAACACGGTGGCGCCCGAGCTCCAGCGCCACCTGCAGGTCAACCTGCTGCGCAGCCATGCGGCCGGAACCGGGCCCGCCCTGGCGCCGCCGATCGTGCGGGCGGCGATGGCGGTGCGGGCCAACGGGCTGCTGCTGGGTCACTCGGGCGTGCGCCCGCTGGTGATCGAGCGGATCGCCGAGTTTTTGAACGCCGGTTACGTCCCTCGGGTCCCGCAGACCGGCTCGCTGGGGGCCAGCGGCGATCTCGCTCCTTCGGCGCACGCGTTCCTGACGCTGCTCGGCGAGGGTCAGACGTACGCTCCCTCGGGCGAGCTGGTGAGCGGCGCCGAGGCGCTGCGTGCGCTCGGCATGGCCCCGCTGGAGCTGGAGAGCAAGGAGGGCCTGGCCCTGATCAACGGCACGCACTTCATGAGCGCCATCGGAGGCCTGCTGGTGGTGGCGGTGGGCGAGCTGCTGGACGCGGCCGACCTGGCGGCGGCGGCCACCGTGGACGCGCTGCGGGGGGCGCTCCCGGCGTTCGAGCCGCGGGTGCACCGCCTGCGGCCGCTGGCCGGCCAGCAGCGCAGCGCCGCCAATATCGCCGCCTGCCTGCGGGGGTCCGAGCGCGCCGCCGGCCCGGGGTCGGTCCGGCTCCAGGATGCCTACTCGCTGCGCTGCGCCGCCCAGGTCCACGGTGCCGCCCGCGAGGCTCACCGCTTCTTCGCCGAACTGGTGGCCGCCGACCTGCAGGCGGTGACCGATAACCCGCTGGTGTTCGAGGAGCCGCTCGAGGTGATCTCGGCCGGCAACTTCCACGGCCAGAGCCTGGCCCTGGCCTTCGACACCCTGAGGCTGGGGCTGGCCGACCTGGGCTCGATCTCGGAGCGGCGGACGTTCCGCCTACTGTCGCCGACCATCAACGGTGGCCGCCTGCCGGCGTTCTTGACCGCCGACGCCGGCACCTCGAGCGGGTACATGGTGATCCAGTACACCGCTGCCGCCCTGGTGGCCGAGCTGCGCGCGCTGGCGCATCCGGTCAGCGTCGACTCGATCCCCACCTCCGACAACCAGGAGGACCACGTCTCGATGGGGATGACCGCCGCGCTGATGGCGCTGCAGGCGGTAGAGCGGCTGCAGCACGTGGTGGCGATCGAGCTGCTGTGCGCCTGTCAGGCGATCGACTGCGACCCCGGCGAGCCGGGTCCGGCGGTGGCCGCGGTCCACGCCGCCGTACGCGAGCGCGTGGCGCCACTGGTCACCGACCGGCCGCCGGCCGATGACCTTGACGCGATCCTGCCGGTGATCGCCGACGGGGTGGCGGCCGGCATCCTGCGCGGACCGGGCGAGATACTGGGTCCCTGATGGTTGTCTACGTGCCGCCCGCCCGACACCTGCTCAGAGCCAGGGACCTGGCCGATGCGCGCTACACCGAGCCGCTCGGCGTTGACGACCTGGCCCGGGCGGCGGGCCTGTCGAAAGCGCACTTCAGCCGCGAGTTCCGCCGCGCGTTTGGGGAGACGCCGCATGCCTACCTGCTGACCCGGCGTCTGGAACGGGCCGCGGCGCTGCTGCGGATGACCGATCGCTCGGTGACCGACGTCTGCTTCTCGGTGGGCCTGCGGAGCCTGGGCTCGTTCACGACCAGCTTCACGCGCACCTATGGGATGTCGCCGACCGCTTACCGCCGGACGTTCCCGCCGGCGGCCCACTGGGCGCTGATCCCGACCTGCGTCCTGCGCGCCTACGGCCGGCCGCAACGCAGCACGTTTGGAGAAGACAGACCCTCCTGACCGGATTAGCTTGCCGATATGGCAAACGACCAGGAGGAATCGATGATGAGGATTGCCAACGCGCAGCTCTGGGTCCACGACCAGGACGAGGCGCTCGCGTTCTACACGCAGAAGGTGGGCATGGAGGTCAAGTCGGACGTGACCGTGCCCGAGCTGGGCAACTTCCGCTGGCTCACGGTGGGGCCGCCCGGGCAGGATGACTTCTCGATCGTGCTGATGGCCGTCCCCGGCGCCCCGCTTATGGACGACGCCACCACGTCACAGGTCAAGGACCTGATGGCCAAGGGCTACGCCGGGACCGTGTTCTTGACCACCGACGACTGCCAGGCCAGCTACGAGGAGCTCAGGGCACGTGGAGTCGAGTTCAGCGAGGCGCCAGAGCAGCGTCCGTACGGGATCGACTCGGGGTTTCGGGATCCGTCCGGCAACAGCCTGCGGCTCACCCAGGTCACCATGGCGCTCTAGGCAACGGGCCGGGGCGGGACCGGCGCCGCGCCGACCCGCCTCAGGCCTCGCCGTCCCAGTAGTCGACGGCCCCGTCGCGTCGCCGCAGCAAGACCTTGTCGCGGTCGTTCCCGGGCCACAGCCCGATCTTGTCGCTGTCGGGATACACCGCCACCGCCGGCTCGCGCGAGCTTGACCACATCACTACCCGCGCGCTGCGCTCCCCCCGGTTGGTGACCTTGTGGGCGCCATCGGGGCCGACCGGGAAGCAGACCAGGCTCCCCGGCTCGAGCACGTCCTCGCCGTCGGGCGAGCGCAGCACGACCTCGCCGTCGAGCACCGCCAGCCACTCCTCCTCGTACTCGTAGTGGTAAGGGCAGACGCTCTGCTCGGCGGGCATCTCATACACCTTGACCGTCATCGCCTGACCCCCGGCCTGCTTGCCCACCGCGGCGACGCCGGCCCGGTAGCCCTCGGGATCGTCGTCGTCGTACTCGCATGTCCGCCGTGATACAGGTTCGCTCGGTTCATGGCACGATCATGGCACGCTGCGTCCGGCCAAATTTCTTTGGCGCCGCTGTCAGCCTGAGTGCGCCGCCAGCGTATGAAGTAATCGATGAAACGATTCGCTCCTCACCTTCGTGGTTTGCCTGCTCGGCATCTGCGCGCCGGCAGCGGCGGCCAGGCCGCCCACCAACAGCGGCTCCGCGCCGACCGGGAACTCCGGCGTCAACCAGTACATCGAGACCATCCCCACCGACAACGGCAACCGGCCGACCAACTCGCTGCACGCCAGCGGCAATCAAGCGGCAAGAAGCATGGCAGCGGCAGCGGCGGCGGCGGCGGAGGCGGCGGCGGCAGCGGCACGGCGGCACCGGCGGCGGCGACCGGCGGCGTCCAGCAGCGCCGGTCTCCCAGTCGACGCAGCGAGCGCTCAACGCTCAAGGCGCCGACGGCAAGGCCGCGGCGGCGGTGGCCATCGGCACCGCTCCGGCGCTGTTCGGCGGCGGACAGAGCAGCGTCTCCGGCGAGGCGCAGTCGTCGCGCGGGCTCGTCGAGCAGCGACAGCGGCTCCGGCGGCGGCTCCTCTGCGCTCGGCTCGGTGGCAGTCAGTGCTCACCGGCTCGGCCAGCAATGGCGGCATGGGCGCGGTGCTGCCGGTGATCCTGGTGGTGGTGTCTGATCGGATCGGCCGGCATGGCGATCCTGCGGCGCCGACGCCAGACCTGAGCCGCACCGCAAGGTCGGCAGTGCCCGACAGAGTCCGTAGCCGCGCAGCAATCGCTGCAGTACCGGTCGGCTACTGCGCAAGATCGACTTCGCGCGCTGTCCGGATTTGGATTCTGGCCGGCGGCCTGATCCTCGTACCTCGGCCTTCGACGGGGGCGGCTACGACATCGTCCCGCACAGCTCAGGCGGCGATCGTGGTGTGGTGGATCGTGCTGCTGGGCGCTGCCTGGGGGCTGTTCCCGGAGGCGCGGCTGACTCGTGCCGCGTGGTGGTCGCTGGGCCTGTTCGGCGGCTTCGTGGTCTGGACCGCGCTCGCCACCACCTGGTCGATCAGCTCCGAACGCAGCCTCCAGGCGCTGTCGCTCGATGCGGGCTACCTGGGTGTGCTGGTGGTCGGCGATCGCCATTCACCGCGAACGCGAGCACGCGCTGCGCCACACCGTCGGCGCCGTGGCCAGCGCGATCGTGGTGGTGGCGGTGGTGGCGCTGGCCTCGCGCCTGCATCCCGGCCTGTTCACCGCGGCCGAGTCAGACCGCCAGCTATCTCCCCGGCGCCGAGTCCAGGCTGAGCTGGCCGCTGAACTACTGGAACGCCCTGGCCGCGCTGCTGGCCTTCTCGATGCCGCTGCTGCTGTCCCTGACCTCGACAGCCCGGTCGATCGCGGCTCAGGCGCTGGCGGCGGCGGCGATCCCGATCATCGCTGTCTCCGGCTATCTGACGTTCTCGCGCGGCGGCCTGGTTGCGCTCGTGGTG
>CAVWFX010000023.1:0-110362 GCA_963754375.1 uncultured Solirubrobacterales bacterium | reverse complement strand
TACCGCTACCGGGATTCGAACCCGGGTTTCCGCCGTGAGAGGGCGGCGTCCTAGTCCCCTAGACGATAGCGGCGGGACGATTCGGTTCCGAGCGGGCAAGCCAAAGCCCGCCGCTCGGCACATCGGAGCTTAGCGTGGACCCGCTGGGCGATCCCCGCCCCACCTTGCCAGCGCCAGTTGCTAGTTTCCGTCCTGCCAGCGGCTGTGGTGAAACTGGTATACACGCGGCGTTCAGGTCGCCGTGCCCTCACGGGCGTGGAGGTTCGAATCCTCTCAGCCGCATCAATGGGCCTCTCTCGATCTTGTCGAAATATGGAACAGGATCGAGAGACCCTCGAGCGCTAGCCACCGCGAAGGACGCGGCCGTCAGAGCCAGCCGCGATCCTCCGCAAGCCGGACGGCTTCGGCGCGGTTGCGGGCGTCGAGCTTCTGCATCACCGACGACAGGTGGTTGCGGACCGTGCCGGGCGACAGGAACAGTGCCGAGGCCAGCTCGGCGACGGTGGCATAAGACCGGGACGCGGCCAGGACCTCGTGCTCGCGCGGGGTCAGGGGGCTCTCTCCCTGGGACAACGCGGCCGCGGCGAGCCCGGGGTCGACGACCCGCTCGCCCGCCACCGCCCGCCGCACCGCGGAGGCCAGCTCGGACGCCGGCGCGTCCTTGAGCAGGAACCCGGAGGCGCCGCTCTCCATGGCCCGGCGCAGGTAGCCGGGGCGGCCGAAGGTGGTGAGGATGAGGACTCGGCACTCGGGCAGCGCCGTGCGCACCTGCTCGGCGGCCTCGAGCCCGGTCGAGCCCGGCATCTCGATGTCGAGCAGGGCGACGTCGGGCTCGGCGGCCTGGGCAGCAGCCACCACCTCGTCACCGCGGGCGACCTGGGCGACCACCTCAAAGTCGGGCTCGAGGCCCAACAGGCTGGCGAGGGCGCCGCGCACCATCCCCTGGTCCTCGGCGATGAGGATCCGGATCATCAGCCCGACCCGGGCAGACCGGACGCCACGCCGCGAACCGCCACCGCCTCCGCCGACCGGCACCAAGACCGCCAGCCGGTAGCCACCGCCGGGCCGGCCGCCCGCCTCGATCCGGCCGCGCAGACTCTCGGCGCGCTCGCGCAGGCCGTCCAGCCCATGGCCGCCGGCACCGTTGACCGACACCGCGGCGACGCCATCGCCGTCCCCCCCACCCCCGTCGTCGAGCACCTCGACCTCGGCGCCGCCGAGCGGGGCGCTGACCTTGACGGTGCAGTGGCGCGCTCCGCTGTGGCGGATCACGTTGGTGGCCCCTTCGCGCACCGCCCAGGCCAGGACCGCCTCCACGTCTGGGTCGAAGGCCACCGAGGGCCGCTGCACCTGAGACTCGATCCCGGCCGCCGACAGCGCCATCCGCGCGCCGTCCAGCTCACGATCGAGCGTCGGCTGGTGATAGCCGCTGACGGCCTGGCGGACCTCGCCCAGGGCCTGACGGGCCACCTGCTCGACTTCCGCCACCTCGTTGGCAGCCTCTGTAGGACGATCGGGCAACAGACGTCCGGCCAGCTCGGCCTTCAAAGCGATTACCGAGAGCGTGTGTCCGAGCAGGTCGTGCAGGTCACGGGCGAAGCGCTCTCGCTCGCGGATCACCGCCGTCTCGGCCAGCTCGGCGCGGGCCGCGGTCAGCTCCACGTTGCGAGCCCGCAGGTCGCTCATCAGCACCATCAGCAGCCCGACGCCGACCGAACTGGCGCCATACCCGATCGCCGTGCCGTTGGAGGCCCCACCGAGCGACGAGCAGAGCACCGCCAGCACCGAGCATGCGAACACCGCGGGGAAGCCCCAGCCACCCGGCGCGATCACCGCCAGGCAGGCGGCGCAGTAGGTGAACAAGAAGCCCCACCCGGAGCTGTTGGCCACGGTCAGGGCCATCGCCACCACCAGCAGCGCGCCGCACAGCGCCCATCGCTTCCACTGCCGCCCATCGCGAAACAGGATCAGGACGAGCCAGATGTAGACGGCGGTGAAGACCGCGGCGCCGGCGATGACCCAGCCGTGGCCACGGCCCTTGCCGGTGATGGCGGTCACCAACGGGACGAGGATGAAGGCCAGCCAGATCAACGCGGGAAACGCCCGGCGAGAGCCGGGCGCTTCACCGCCGAACCAACGGTCCCGCGGCGCTAGTGGGCGCAGGAAGCTCACACGACCTCGCCCTGTGGCTGACGCAGGAACCTCAACATCAGGAAGATCCCGATCGCGGTCCAGATGGCCAGCGTCCGGATGTCGGTGGCGCTCACGCCCGCCCCGCTGCGACGGGGATCGAACACGTACTGCAGTCCCTCGGCCAGCGCCCGGATCGGGAAGATCGAGGCGATCTCCTTCAGCCAGCTGGGCAGGCTGTCAGACGGGAACCAGATGCTGGAGATGAAGGTCAGCGGGAGGATGATCACGTTGACCACCACCGGTGCTGCCTCCGAGTTCGGGACAAAGCGCGTCACCCCGATTCCCAGCGTGGTGAACGCCGCCGTGCCAAGCAGGAGCGTCAGTGCCAGGCCTGGCAGCGCGTCCGCGCGGAAGTCCAGGTTCCACACCGCCGCACCCAGCCCGAGAACGATGATCGTCATCGCGGTCATGATCACGACGGTGGAGCCGATCCGGGCCGTGACGTAGCCCCATCGCGGCAGGGGCGTGCCCTGCATCCGCTTGAGGATGCCCTCGTCGCGCAGGATCGCGGTGCTGATGGCCATGTTGACGAACGTAGTGGCAATCACGCCGTAGGCAAGGATCCCGGGGACGAAGAAGTCGTCGTAGGGGATGTTGCCCCGCGTGGAGATGTGCTGACCCTTGTCGAGGCTGGCGAAGATGACCAGGAACATGATCGGGAACGCGAAGGTGAAGATCCCGCGTCCCCGATTACGCCAGTAGGCGCGCTGCTCGTAACGGACCTGCCAGAAGATCAGGCCGAGGTCACGGCCGAACGTCGACCGCGGAACGGCGCTCTGGGAAACGGTACTCATACTGTGGCCTCCTCTCGGACCTCGGCGTGTTCGATGCTCAGCAGCGCCGGTCAGCTCCAGATAGATGTCCTCCAGCGTGGGCTGGCTCACCGAGAAGTGGCCGAGCTTGACCTCGTGGTCAAGCGCCCACGAGGTCAGAACATTGGTCGCTCGCACCGGCTCCCGGGTCTGGACGAGGATGCGGTTCCCCTCCAAGGAGCGATCCTCGGACGGCAGCGCCGGGACGTCGTCCACCGGTCACCCCGATCCGGGAGCGAGAAACGGATCTCAGCCGGGCGCACGTCGCGCCCGCCAAGCTCGTCGGGCTCGCCCAAGGCGATGATCGACCCCGGCGCTCATGATCGCCACGCGATCGGCCAGGTGCTGAGCCTCGTCCATGAAGTGCGTGGTCAAGAAGATCGTCTTGCCCAGTTCGCACAGCGAGCGGATCGTCGACCACGCCTGACGGCGGGCCGCTGGATCGAAGCCGGTGGTCGGCTCGTCCAGGAAGATCAGCTCCGGGTCGCCGATCAGCGCCAAGGCCAGGTCGAGCCGGCGGCGCTGGCCGCCGGACAGGTTCTTGGCCCGAGTGTCGCGCTTCTCGGTCAGCTCGACGAGGTCGATGACCTCGTCCACATCGCGGCCGCGCACGTAGTAGCGGCCGTACATCTCGACCAGCTCGTAGACGGTCAGGTCCGGCTGGACGCCGCACTGCTGCAGCACGATGCCCACCTGCTCGCGCAGTTGGCGCGAGTCGCCGGCGGGATCGATGCCGAGGACCCGAGCCTCTCCGCTGCTCCGGGTCCGGTAGCCCTCGAGGATTTCGACGATGGTCGTCTTGCCCGCCCCGTTGGGACCGAGCAGGCAGAAGACCTCCCCACGCGCGACATCGAAGCTCACGCCCCGCACAGCCTCGACATCGCCGTAGGCCTTGTGCAGATCGCGCACCTCGATGGCGAGCCCTGCTTCGTGGTTGTGGTAGTAGTTCATGGCAAGCAGCGTATGACCGCCACCGCCTCTCCGTAAGTGGCGGGCGGCCGAAATCTGCCATTACATCTGTCATGCCCCATGACACCTCTTCGTGTCAGGTGAACCCGCCGAAGTCCGGGTGGCTTCCTAGACGCTCCAGCGGTCGATCACGGCCGTCTCGCGCTCGTGCCCCAACACTCCGAGCGCGGCGGCGGCAAGCTTGAACCGCGCCCCGGCCGCCACCTCCATCTCGAGCCAGCGCGCGGTCAGGACGCGCAGCGAGTGGCCGTGGGCGAAGGCCAGCGCGTCGCCCTCTACGGCGGCGACCCGCGCCAGCACCCGGTCCAGCCGGGCGCCGACCTCCGAGGGCGACTCCCCGCCCGGGCAGCCGTCGCGCCAAAGGACCCAGGTCGGATTCTGCTCGTGGATCTCGGGCGTGGTCAACCCCTCGTAGTCGCCGTAGTCCCACTCATGCAGGTCGTCGCAGAGCTCCGATCTGGTCGCCGAAGCCGGCCAGCGTGGCGGTGTCGATGGCCCGCTGCATCGGACTGCACAACACGAGCGAAAAGCGCGCTCCGGCGAGCTTGTCTCGCACCGCCAGAGCCTGCTCGCGACCGTGGTGTGTAAGCGGCAGGTCGGTGCGGCCGGTGTGCTGGCCGGACAGGCTCCACTCCGTCTCGCCGTGGCGGACTATGAACAGCCGCTCAGCCACTGGCCGCCCCGGCGGCAGCCGAGTCCGATCAGCCGCCAAAGACGAAGCGGCCGCCGCGTCCTCCAGCTCGTGGGCGGCCAGCAGCGCCGCTCCCAACACCCCGGCCCGGACGCCGTGACGGGCGATCCGGATCGTCGCCCGACCCCGCAGTCCCGGCAGCACGTATTCCGCCGCCACCCGTCGCACCGGCGTTCAGCAGAAGGTCTCCGGCCTGAGCCGCGCCGCCGCCGATCACCACCTCTTCGGGATCGAAGGTGTTGATCGCGTTGGCGACCCCGATGCCGAGGTGCTCGGCCCACCGCTCGACCACCTCGGCGGCATCGCGGTCGCCATCGTGCGCCGCCTGGACCGCCTCCGCGCCCAGCACCGTCTCCCCGGCCTCTCGGCGCCGGGCCAGGCTGGACGAAGGGTGAAGCTCGATGCACTCGTCGATCATCCGGTCGAGCGCGCGTCCGGCCGCGACCCGCTCCAGACTGCCGTGCTGGGGAAAGCGGCCCGCCGGCGGCACCGGGCCTGACAGATCGAGTCCGATCAGGGTGTGCCCAAGCTCGCCGGCAGCCCCGCTGGCGCCACGATAGATCCGCCCGCCGAGGACCAGGCCGCCGCCGACGCCGGTGCCGACGGTGATCATCACCAGGTTGCGGGCGGCCATGCGCATCTCGTCGTCGTAGGCCTCGGCCAGCGCCGCCACGGTGGCGTCGTTGTCTACGAATACCGGACACGCCGATGCGGTCGACTGAGCGCCTCGCGCAACGGCACGTCGGTGAGCGGGAGGTTCACCGTCGAGCGCACGCGCCCGGTGTCGAACTCGACAATCGAGGGCACGCCGACCCCGACGGCGTCGAGTCGGTCGCCGCGGGCCGAGTCCACCATCGAGGCGATCTGATCCAGCAGCGCGTCCGTGTCCCCGCTCTGCGTCGGTTCGAGCGTCGACTCGCTCAACTTCCCCTCCACCAGACGAGCCATGGCGACCTTGGTGCCACCGAGGTCGACGCCGATGACCTCGCTCAAGACAGCTCCTGCGGATCCAGGCCGGAGGCGGCGTCGTGGTCGAGCAGCACCGTGATCAGCTTCGCCTCCGGAGCCAGCAGCGAGGACGGCACCCGCGGATCGGGCTCGGAGTCGCGCCCGAAGGCCTCGGCGATCGCGTCCGCCTTGTTCTCCCCCGCGGCCAGGATGACGATCCGCTGGCTGGCGGTCAGCGCGGGATGGTCAGTGAGATCCTGGGTACGAACGGCTCCAGCCCCGCCTGGGGAACGCCGACGACGAGCCGCTGGCGTTCCGACAGCGTGCTCTGACCCGGGAACAGCGAAGCGGTGTGCCCGTCGGGGCCGATGCCGAGCAGGACCAGGTCGAACTTCGGTGGCCCGGCGGCACGGAGCTCGCGCTCATAGTCCTTGGCCCCCGCCTCGGGTCCCAGCTCGCCCCTTGATCCGGTGAAGGGCGGGCGTGGTGACGTGGGCCAGCGGGTCGAGCAGGGACTCCTTGATCATCTTGAAGTTCGATCGATCGTCGTCGGGCGGCAACGCAGCGCTCGTCACCCATCCAGAACGTCGGTGCGACTGAGGTCCATACCCACCGTTTCCACGGCGTGCACGAACTCGGAGTAGGCCGCCTTCGGGGTCGAGCCACCCGCGAGCACGATGTTGCCGCCTCCCACCGCAGCGCTGATCATCATCGCCGCGCAGGCCCGCGGCGGGATCCTCGACGATCTCGAAGCTGACGCTCACGCCGGACAGAGCTCCCGCGCGGCACGCAGCGCCGCCGCGTAGGTTGGCTCGCGCAGCAGCGCCTGCCGGATCCCCTCTCCGAGGATCCCGGCCTCGCCCCGGGAGGCGCCGAGGATCTTCCACTCCCGAGTGCTCCCGTCCACCCAGTGCTCCTCGGCGTCCAGCCCGCCGGCGCCGCGCTGCAGCGACAGCGAGAACCCGTCGTCAGAGCCGACAGTGACTCCGACCAGTCCGGGCACCTCCTGATGTGTCGTGCGCAGTCGCACGCTCGACCTCCTCGTCGTCATCACGTATGGCCACGCCGGACAGGACGCCACTGGCCCCCTCGGAGCGCAGTGGCTTCCGGTCCCAGTGCAGCCTGGTTGCCAGCCACCCGGCGAGCAGCAGCCCGCTCGCGGTCGAGCCTCCGCGGTGGCGGACTTCGAGCTCCGACAGATGCGGCAGGCAGGGCAGCCGATCGGGAACATCGAAGCTCGCCGCCAGGCGCTCCCGCCATGGGGTGGTCCGCAGCCACGCGAGATCGACCAGGTAGACCTCGTCGGCCAGCTGGCGCGCCATCTCGAACCCCTCCTCCGGTTCCGGGGCGTCGTCGGAGTCGATCAGCATGACGTCGATCTGCGGCAGCAGTTCCCGGACCGCCTGTTCGTGACCGTGGGGCGACCACAGCACGGTCGGAAGCTCGGTCACCAACACCGGGTCGACGATCGTCCGCAGCCCCTCGATGTGCTCGGGGCCGAGGTCGATCTCGACCTGCTCGTGCATCGCGCCGATTACGCTGTTCGTGGGTTCCTGATAGCTGACCGTGGCCACGGCGTCGAGCGTCTTGCGTCCCTCCTCGATCGCGCACAGCACCGTGCGCGAGGCGTGGTAGCGACCTACGTGCTCGAGCCGGTTGTAGATCTCGCCCTTCCACTCGCGGTCGAGGATCACCACCATGTTGAGCACGCGCGCGGGGGCGAGCTGCTCGTTGGCGGCATGGCGCTGGCGCAGCAGTTCGCGCATCGCCGCCTCGATCGCGTCAGGCGTGGTGTCCTGCTGCGCCCAGACGTCCTCGCTCACAGCCGCCGCCAGATCTTGCCCTCGTCGAGGATGGCATTGGCCTCCTCGGGACCCGCGGTGCCGGCGGGGTACTGCGGGATCTCGGAGGTGGTGTCGGCGGCCCACGCCTCCAGGATGGGATCGATGATGCCCCACAGCGCCTCGATCTCGTCGTTGCGCGTGAACAGGGTGGCGTCGCCGCGCATCACGTCGAGAATCAGCCGCTCGTAGGCCTCTGGCGACTCGGACATGAACGCCGTCCCGTAGCGAAACTCCATGTTGACCGGCCGGATGCGCATCCGCGAGCCGGGGATCTTGGCCCCGATCGACACCGACACGCCCTCGTCGGGCTGGAGCGTGAACACGATCTGGTTGGCCTGGATGCCGACCGAGCCCGAGCTGTGCAGGGCGATGTGCGGGACCGGTCGCAGGATCACGGCGATTTCGGTGAGCTTGCGGGCCAGTTGTTTGCCGGTCCGCAGATAGAACGGGACTCCGGCCCAGCGCCAGTTGGAGACATGCAGTCGCAGCGCGGCGTAGGTCTCGGTTCGGGAGTGGGGGTCGACTCCCTCCTCTTCGCGGTAGCCGGGCACTCGCTCGCCACCGACCACACCCGGTCCGTATTGGGCGCGGACGGCCATCGAGGGGACCTCGGAGACATCTGGCGGGACGATCGCCTCCAGCACCTTGAGCTTCTCGTCGCGCAGCCGGTCGGCGGTGAATGCCGTGGGCGGCTCCATGGCCAGCAAGGCCAGCAGCTGGAGCATGTGGTTCTGGACCAGATCGCGCAGCGCGCCGGCACCCTCGTAGTAGCCGGCGCGACCGCCGATGCCGATGTCCTCGGCCGCCGTGATCTGCACGTGGTCGATGTAGTTTCGGTTCCAGACCGGCTCAAATAGAGCGTTGGCGAACCGCATCGCCATCAGGTTCTGGACGGTCTCCTTGCCCAGGTAGTGGTCGATGCGGAAGATCTGCGGCTCCTCGAAGACCTCGAGTAGCTGCGCGTTGAGCTTGCGGGCCGAGGCCAGGTCATAGCCGAACGGCTTCTCGATCACGATCCGCACGTCGGCGTCCGGGTGGCGTTGAAGTCCCGCCTCACCAAGCTTGCCGGCGATCAGCGGGAAGTACCCCGGCGCCGTCGACAGGTAGAAGATGCGGTTCAGGGGGCGGCCCGCCTTCTCGTCGAACTCGTCCAGGGTCCGCGCCAGTTCGGCGTAGACCTCGTCGTCGTCGAACGAGCCCTGCACATAGCGGATGTCGTCAAGCAGGTTGTTGAGCACACCTTCCTCGGGGCGCCGGCGGCAGAAGCGCTCGATCGACGAAACGGTCGACTCCCGAAAGTCAGAGTGCTCCTGGTCGCGGCGGCCCACCCCGATCAGGTCAAAGCGCTCCGGCAACTGGCCCTCGTGGGCCAGGTTGTAGAGGGCCGGCAGCAGTTTGCGATGGGCGAGGTCACCGGTGGCGCCGAAGATGACCAGCGAGGTGGGATGGACCGGCAGCCGCTCGAGCCCCTCGATCAGAGGGTTCTCGAGGTCGACTGCGGGCGCGGGGGCTGTGCTCATGGTCAGCTGAATGCCCCCCGGGGCGCGCCGCTAATCGACTCGTCTGCGGCTGTCGGCGTCGGCACGATCACCCCTGCCCGCGCTGCTCGATCCCGGCCAGGAGCTGATTCATGGCGTCCTCGAACAGCTGCACCCCCTGCACCAGCAGCTCGTCGGTGACCTCTTCGAGGTCGACGCCCGCTTCGGCCAGCGCCCGCAGATCGTCGTCGGGGTTGTGAGTCGTGGTCGGACCGCTGATCCGAGCGTGGTCGGCGGCCGCCTCGAGCGTCGCCAGCGGCATCGTGTTGACGGTGTGAGGACCGACCAGCTCATCGACGTACATGGTGTCGGGGTAGCGGGGGCTCTTGACCCCGGTGGAGGCCCACAGCGGACGCTGGACGTGGGCGCCCGCGTGACGCAGGGCCTCCCACCGCGGACCGGAGAAGATCCCCTCGAACGTCCGGTAGGCGTGGCGGGCGTTGGCTACTCCCGCCTTTCCGTAGAGGTCCTCGCGGCCGAGCTTCTCCAGCCGCTTGTCGACCGCGGTGTCCACACGAGAGACGAAGAAGCTCGCCACCGAGCTGACGTGCAACGGCTTTTCCTCGGCCAGGCGACGCTCCAGGCCACTGAGGTAAGCGTCCGCGACGCGCTCATAAGCGGCCACCGAGAACAGCAGCGTCACGTTGACGTTGATGCCCTCGTAGATCGCCTGCTCGATGGCGCCGACTCCCTCGGAGGTGCCGGGGATCTTGATCATCACGTTGGGCCGCGAGACGCGCTTCCAGAAATCGCGCGCAGCGGCGATGGTGCGCTGCTGGTCGTGGGCCAGGTCGGGAGCGACCTCCAGCGAGACGAAGCCGTCGTTGTGGTTCTCTGACTCCCACACCTGACGCAGTACGTCGGTCGCCAGCTGCACGTCCTTGATCGCGATCCGCTCGTAGATGGCCTGCGCGTCCAGGTTGTCCTGCGCCATCTCGCGCAGGTCGCCGTCGTACTCGT
The DNA here is from genome assembly GCA_963754375.1 of uncultured Solirubrobacterales bacterium. Classification (GTDB taxonomy): domain Bacteria; phylum Actinomycetota; class Thermoleophilia; order Solirubrobacterales; family Solirubrobacteraceae; genus Palsa-465. The sequence continues at coordinate 100,407 of CAVWFX010000023.1, read as the reverse complement.
TGGACTCGATGATCGCCTTCTCGAAGATCGACGGATTGGAGGTCACGCCACGCAGCGAGTCCTCGGCGATCATGCGCGCCAGCTCGCCCTCGTCGATCAGCGACCGGCGCAGCAGGTCCAGCCAGGGACTCGTGCCGGCCTCGACCAGCGCCCGCAGGTTCGGGTTCACGTTCGTGGCCTCAGTCGTGCTCATCGGTTCAGGCCTCCTTGACTGGCTTTGAGAACGGGGTTCAGCATAGTCTCATCCATAGGCCGTCAAGTTCACTTTTCTGTAACCGTTGCGCTGGGCCAGATAGGAGGTGAACCGGGCACGGGACCACCTGACCGGTCAGCCGAACAGGACCCCGTAGCGCCGGTACTCCTCGGCCGGGACCCGCCGCACCTCGGCCACGGCGTCGCGCAGCGCCACCAGCTCGATCTCGGTCGAGTGCAGCGCGGTCATCGTGCCCCACCGACCCTCGTGGGCGGCGTCGATCGCGGCCAGTCCCAGCCGGGTGGCGAGCACGCGGTCAAAGGCGGTCGGGGTGCCTCCGCGCTGGACGTGGCCGAGCACGGTGGCCCGAGTCTCGAATCCCGTCCGCTGCTCGATCTCCCGCTCCAGCTGGTGCCCGATGCCGCCGAGCCGCGGATGGCCGAAGTCGTCGACCTCGCCGGCGGCCAGGCGCATCGTCCCCTCCTTGGGCTGGGCCCCCTCGGCCACCACGACGATCGAGAAGTAGCGCCCCCGGCCGTGCCGGCGGCCGATCAGCCGGCATACCTCGTCGATGTCGAAGGGGATCTCCGGGATCAGGATCACGTCGGCCCCGCCGGCGATCCCGGAGTGCAACGCGATCCAGCCCGCATTGCGGCCCATCACCTCCACCACCAGGATCCGGTGGTGGCTCTCGGCGGTTGTGTGCAGCCGGTCGATCGCCTCGGTGGCGACGTGCAGGGCGGTGTCGAAGCCGAAGGTGACGTCGGTGGCGCCGAGGTCGTTGTCGATCGTCTTGGGCACGCCGATCACGGAGACGCCCGCCTCGGCGAGTCGGTTGGCGGCCCCGAGCGTGTCCTCGCCGCCGATCGCGATCAGGCCGTCGAGCTGGTGTCGAGCCAGCGTCGCCTGCACCACCCCAATGCCGTCCTCGTGCTTGGTCGGGTTGGTCCGCGAGCTCCCGAGGATGGTGCCGCCTCGCGGCAGGATCCCACGCGTGGACTCGATCGTGAGCTCCTCACCGACATCCTCCAGCACCCCGCGCCAGCCGTCCCGGAACCCGACCAGCTGATCACCGTAGGTGTCGATCCCCTTGCGCACGACGGCGCGGATCACCGCGTTCAGCCCTGGACAATCGCCGCCACCGGTGAGCAAGCCGATCCGCACGACCCGGGATCCTACGCGTGCGCACCCGCGCGACCGCGGCTCACTCACTCGACCGCGGGCGCGGGGCCGCGATAGGGTTAGGCGCCGATGGCGAGGCGGCGGCGAGGTCGACCCACAGCGCGGGCGCTGGCGTTGAGCGCGGCCGCGAGCGCAGTCGCTACCGGAGCGGCGATCCAGCGCCGCCATCAGCGCAGGATCGCCCGCGACGAGGAGTTCGCGCGGCTCAGCGCGCCCTTGGGCGGGCGGCCGCTGACGGTCACCTCGGCCGACGGGACGCGGCTCCACGCCGAGACGTTCGGCGCCGAGGACGGAATGCCGGTGGTGCTCGCCCACGGCTGGACCGAGCGGCTCACCTTCTGGGGGCCGATGATCGAGCGGCTCTCGGGGCGCGGGCTGCACCCGGTCGCCTACGACCTGCGCGGCCACGGTCGCAGCGCTGCGGCCGTCGACGGCGACTACGCGCTCGAACGCTTCGGTGAGGATCTGGATGCGGTGCTGGCGACGGCCACCGGTGCGGGCGAGCGCGCCGTCCTCGTCGGTCACTCGCTGGGCGCGATGTCGGTCGCGGCCTGGGCCGCCCAGCATGAGGTCGACGCGCGGGTCTCAGCCGCCGCGTTGCTGAACACCGGACTGGGCGATCTCATCACCGGGCACCTCCTGTTCGGCGAAGTGGCCAAGAGGCTCAATCACCCCGCGGCCAGCCGAGCGGTTCTGGGGTCGCGCGGTCGGGTCCCCCCGTTGTCCTCCCCGGTTGCGCAGGCACTGATCCGCTACGTGGCCTTCGGTCCGACCGCCACCGCCGGCCAGGTGGCCTTCTACGAGCGCATGCTGATCCAGTGCCCGCCGGAGGTTCGCGGCGCCGTCGGCGTGGCGATGTCGGACATGGACCTCTGGCATGCGGTTGCCCGGCTCACCGTCCCCACGATGGTGGTCGCGGGCGCCCGGGATCGCCTCACTCCGCCCGCCCACGCGCGCCGCATCGCCGAGGCTCTCCCCCACCTCCAGGCGCTGATCGAACTACCCGACACCGGGCACATGTCGCCGCTGGAGCGCCCCGACGAGCTGACCGAGGCGCTGATCGCGCTGATCGCGGCGGCAAACCCGCAGACCGCAACCCGGGCACTCTCAGCAGCTGTCGCCCGATCCACACCGCGACCTAGCCGCAAAGTGCACATCGATCCCTACATCGTCCTGGGCAGCGCGATCATCGGGTTGCTGGTGGGCATGACCGGTGCCGGCGGCGGGGCGCTGATGACGCCGATGCTGATCCTCCTGTTCGGGATCACCCCCTCGACGGCGATCTCCAGCGACTTGGTCGCGGCCGTGGTTATGCGACCCATCGGCGCCGCCGTCCACATGCGCGCCGGCACCGTCAACTTCAAGCTGGTGCGATGGCTGGTGCTGGGGTCCGTCCCCGCCGCCTTCCTCGGTGCCTACCTCCTGCATCTGCTCGGCAACGCGAAATCGGCTGAGAACCACATCGAGCTGTTCCTCGGCGTCGCCCTGCTGGTCGGAGCCGCCGCCATGGCCCTGCGCTTCGTGCTGGACCGGCGCGGCGGCCACCGACGTACCGAGTTCATCACCAACGTCCGCCCGCGACCGGCGCGGACGCTGGCGCTGGGAATCGTCGGCGGCCTGATCGTGGGTATGACGTCGGTCGGCTCGGGCTCGCTGATGATCGTCGGGATGCTGTTCATTTACCCGATGATCGGGGCCAACTCGTTGGTCGGCACCGACCTGACCCAGGCCGTCCCGCTGACCCTGGCCGCGGCCCTGGGCGCACTGGCGTTCGGCCACGTCGAACTGTCGGTCACCGGATCATTGATCCTCGGCAGCGTGCCGGCGGTGCTCATCGGCAGCCTGCTGTCATCGACGGTGCCTGACCGTTACGTGCGCCCGGCGATCGCCTTTGTGATCTTCGCCTCCGGCCTCAAGTACGTCGGCCTCGGGACCACGGCGCTGGGTTGGGTGCTGTGCGGAACCCTGCTGGCCGGGGCCACGCTGTGGCTCGTCTACACCCGGCCGTGGAACGCGGCGGCGAGCGCCACCGGCACCACCCCGAACGGCGCGGCCGAGGGGGAACCGCGGCCGCTGGTCAATGACCAGTCGGGTTGACGTACCGGTGGCGGGCGGGCAGCTCGCCACCTACCGCCTCGGCCCCGACGCGGCGCGGGCCCCCCTGGTCCTCGCCATCCACGGCATCACCTCGAGCAGCCGCACCTGGCTGGCCGCTGCCCGGGCGCTGGGCGACCGCGCGGCGCTGGTCGCCGTCGACCTGCGCGGACGGGCGAGCAGCCGCGCCCTGCCGCCCCCATTCGGGCTCGATGCCCACGTCCGCGACATGCTGGCCGTGCTCGACCACTTCGAGCTGCAACGACCCGTCGTGGCCGGCCACTCGCTCGGGGCCTACATCGCTGCCCGGCTGGCGGCCGAGCATCCGGACCGGATCGGCGGCGTGGTGCTGGTCGACGGCGGCCTGGTCATCCCGGAGAGCCAGGGTGCCGACCGCGACCGGTTCCTGGAGGGGTTCCTCGGCCCCTCGTTCGCTCGCCTGCAGATGACCTTCCCGGATGCGGCCGCCTACCGGGCGTGGTGGTCGCAGCATCCCGCCTTCGCCGGCGACGACATCGACCCGGTCGACCTCGACGACTACGCGTCCCATGATCTGGTGGGCACGCCGCCCGAGCTGCGCTCATCGGTGTCGGCCCAGGTGGTCCGCGACGACGGCCTGGACCTGTTCGAGCCGCGCGACGCCGAACGGCTGACGGTGCCGGCGACGTTCCTGTGCGCCCCGCGGGGCATGGTCGACGACCCGAACCCCATGCAGCCGCTGCCGCTGGTGCAGCAGTGGGCGGCGGGCGACCCGGACCGCCGCCGCGCACTCGAGGTCGCCAACGTCAACCACTTCACGATCGTGCTCGGCCGGCATGGCGCTGAGGCGGTCGCCGACGAGGTCGCCGCTCTCGCCCGCGCCGGGGCGTTACAGGGAGCGCAGCGCCGGGAGTAGCTCGCGCTCGGCCCAGCCGATGAACTGCTCTTGCTGGTCGGCGCCGATCTGGACCAGCGCCACCTCGTCGTAGCCCGCCTCGATGTACGGCCTGATCTTCTCGACGTGCTCGTCCACGTCAGGCCCGCAGCTGAGCTGCTCGGAGATCTGGTCGGGGGTCACGAACGCCGTGGCGGCGACAAACGACTCCGGGTTGGGCAGATCGGCGTTTACCTTCCAGCCGAGGCCAAACCAGCGAAATTGCTCGTGGGCGCGCGCCACCGCGGTGTCGCGGTCAGGGTCGTAGGCGAGCGCGATCTGACCCACGCGCGGTTTGCCGGCGCCCCCGGCGGCGTCGAACATCTCGCCCAGCTCGGATTTTGGCTCGACCCCGATCATCAGGTCGGCCTTGGCTCCGGCCAGCCGACACGAGCTCTCCCCGGAGACGGCGACCCCGATCGGAACCCGCTCGTCGGGCAGATCCCACAGCTGGGCCTGCTCGACGGCGAAGTGGCGTCCGCGGTAGTTGACTCGCTGTTCGCGGCTATCGAATAGCCCCGCGATGATGTCGATGGCCTCACTGAGCATCTCGTGGCGCAGCCCCACGGCCGGCCAGCGCTCGCCGGCGACGTGCTCGTTGAGGTTCTCGCCGGCCCCAAGGCCGAGTCGGAAGCGGTTGCCCGACAGGATCTGGATGGTGGCCGCCTTCTGGGCCACCACCGCCGGGTGATAGCGCAGGATCGGGCAGGTCACGTAGCTCATCAGCCCGATCCGCTCGGTCGCCTGGGCGGCGGCGCCGAGGACCGACCAGGCATAGCCCGAGTGTCCCTGCTCTGGCAGCCAGGGCTGGTAATGGTCGCTCGTGACCGAGAAGTCAAAGGCGGCCGCCTCAGCCATCTGCACGTCGCGCACGAGCTGGTCCGGTCGCGACTGCTCGCACATCATCGTGTAGCCGAAGCTCGTCATGAGGCGGCGTTACCCCACAGCAACGGGCGTACGCAGAATTGGATCACCCCCGGGTTGGCGATACGCTGCGACGGCGATGAGCGACTCCTCCGCCCGCAGCGAGTCCGAGGCCTTCATCTGTGTGGTCGAGATCCCCAAGGGGACCCGCAACAAGTACGAGTACGACGAGGAGCTCGGCGGGATCAAGTTCGACCGGCTGCTGTACAGCGCGGCCACCTATCCCACGGATTACGGCTACCTGCGCGACACCCTGGGCCTGGACGGGGACGCGCTCGACGCGCTGGTGTGCCTGACCGAGCCCACGTTCCCTGGCTGTCTGATCCCGGTCAAGCCGATCGGCATGTTCGTGATGCGTGACGAAAAGGGCCCCGACGAGAAGATCCTCTGCGTTCCCCTCCACGACCCCTACTGGAACCACTACGAGGAGTTCGATCAGCTGCCGGAACTGCTGCTGCAGGAGATCAACCAGTTCTTCTCGATCTACAAGGATCTCGAGCCCGACAAGTCGGTCGATATCGACGGTTGGCGCTCACGCGGCGAGGCTGTGCGCCTGATCGCCGAGTCCGAGCAGCGCTTACGCGAGCAAAGCTGAGGGCCAGCGGCAGGTGGCCCCCGGGTTTGCCCCGCTGGGCCGCCCCGTCAGTGACGTCCCCGCCGATCTCGGGGCTGGCTGGCCAGCCAGCTAGCCAGGATCGGGCCCGGGCCGGGCCGCTCAGCGCAGATCGGTCTGGTCGAGCTTCTCGCCGAGCACGGCCACCGACTCGAACACATCGGCGGCGCCAGCCTCGCGCAACTCCGCCTCAGAGAACCCACCGGTGACCACGGCCAGCGTCTTCACCCCTGCCGCCGCGGCCGCCTTCACGTCCCACGGCGTGTCCCCGATCATCAGCGCCGGGCCGTCGGCGTCCGACACCCGCTCAAGCGCAGCCTTGACCAGATCGGGCGCGGGCTTGGTGGCCTCAACGTCGGCGGAGGTGGTCCAGGCGTCGGCGATGTCGCGGGCATCGAGCAGATCCAGGTAGTGGTCGACCTCGTCCTGCTTGGCCGAGCTGGCCAGCACAACCGCGTGCCCGCGCTGCTTGAGCGACGCGATCAGATCGTGCGAGCCCCTCATCGTCTGCACCTCGCCAATCAGCCGGTCGTACTCCTCGCCCTCGGCGGCGCGGATGTCGTCACCGTGGTCGCGCTCGGTGTCATCGCCGCACAGTGCCTTCACCACCTGGTCGCCGCCCATGCCGATGTGGGTGTGGATTCGCCACATAGCCAGCGTGATCTGATGGCGCCGAAATGCCCTGAACCACGCCAGGGTATGGTGATAATTGGTATCGACCAGGGTGCCGTCGATGTCGAGGATGGCGATGGCCACGGGGTCGAAGCTACCCCCTCCGCCGCCGCCGTCTAACCGCGGCTGCGGGCTCCGGTTGCGTCCAGGCCGCCGGGCCGGGTAAAGACCAACGCGATGCCAAGGCTCGCTCTCACCTTCGACGACGGCCCCGATCCGGTGCTGACCCCGCGATTGCTCGACCTGCTCGCCGAAGCCGGGGCCACCGCAACCTTCTTCCCGATCGCGCCACTGGCCGAGCAGCACGGCGAGGTGGTCCACAGGATGCTGTCGGAGGGTCACACGGTCGGCCTGCACTGCGACGAGCATGTCCGCCACTCCGACCGCCACCGCGCCTGGGGGGAGGCCGACACGACCCGGGCCTTGCAGCGGCTGCGCGGGCTCGGCGCCGAGCCGACCCACTGGCGCACCCCCTGGGGCGATACCGCCGACTGGACGGCGCCGGTGGCAGCCGAGAACGGGCTTGCCCTGATCGGCTGGACGGTTGACACCAACGACTGGCGCGGCCTCGGCGCCGCCGACATGTTCACCGCCACCCGCGACAGGCTCGTCGCCGGCGCGATCGTCCTGGCCCACGACGGGATCGGACCGGGAGCGACTCGCCGCCACGCCGCTCAGACGCTGGCCTACGTCAGGCTGGCGATCGGGTACGCGCGCGAACAGGGCCTGGCGCTGAACGCCATCTAGCCTTGATTGAAATGCTCGAACACGCTGACCCTGCTCTGCGCACGCTCGACCACGCGCTCGATCAGATCGCCGCCGGGGCGGCCGCTCGGGATGCCGCGGCCCACCCGTCTTTCCCGGAGGCGGCGATCGACATCCTCGAGCGAGCCGGGGCGATGAGCTGGAACGCGGTCGCGGGAACGCAGCGCCCGCCGGCGGCCGCCGAGCTCGACCTCGTGCGCCGCGTGGCCCGCGCCGACGGCTCGGTGGGACGCATCTTCGACGGCCACCTCAACGCGGTCGAGCGGATCGCCGTCCAGGCGCCCGAACCGCTGCGCGACGCAGAGCTCGACGGATTCGCCGCCGGTACCCTGCGCGCGGGGGTGTGGGGCGGTGATCCGGTCCCGGGCGAGGGCGACCCCGCCACTGTCGCGACCACCGCCGATGGACCGGTGCTCCGGGGGGTCAAGACCTTCTGCTCCGGTGCCGGTGGCCTTCATCGCGCCCTGGTGATCGCCCGCGCCGAGAGCGGCGGCCCACCGGTGTCGGTGTGGATCGATCTGACCGACGAGCGCTCGGTGCAGATCGACGAGAGCTGGTACCGCGCCCACGGCCTGCGGGCCTCAGTCTCGCACCGGGTGGTGTTCCGCGACGCCCCGGTGCTGGCCCAGCTCGGCGGCCCGGGCGCGATCGCCGACCAGCCCTGGTTCGCGCGCGATGCGTTGCGAACTGCGGCAACCTGGATCGGCATGGCCGACACCGCGGTGCAGGGTGCACTCGGCGAGCTGGCGGAACGTCCGTCCCGCTCGGAAGTGGAGGCGCTGGCCGCAGGCCGGATCCTCACCGCCCAGCGGACGCTCGAGGTGTGGCTCCAGGCGGCGGCGGAGGCGATGGACGCGGCCGACGAGAACCTCGACCAGGTAGCCCTTCACGGCCGCGCGGCGATCTTCGACGCCTGCCGGACGCTGCTGGACGAGGCGGCGCGGGCCTGCGGATCACGACCCTTCGCCAAGGCCCACGCGCTGGATCGAGCCCGGCGCGACCTCGAGCTGTTCCTGCTCCAGCACCGCCTCGATCCGATGCTCGCCCGCGCCGGCGCCGCGGCGCTGGAGCGAATTCAGCCATGAGCGCCACCGTCGATTTCGAGTCCCTTTACCGCCAGCACCCCGATCCCTGGGGCTACACCCACAGCGCCTACGAGCGCGACAAATACGCCGCCACTCTGGAGGCGTGCGGGCCCGGGCCGTTTGACCACGCGCTGGAGCTGGGAGGATCGATCGGCGTGTTCAGCGCCCTGCTGGCGCCGCGCTGCCGAGCACTGACGACCATTGACGGCGCCCCCAGCGCCGTGGCCCAGGCCCGGCGGCGCCTGGCCGACGTGACCCAGGGCGAGGTCCTGCTGGGGCAGATACCGGACGACCTTCCGTCCGGACCCTTCGACCTCGTCGTCACCTCCGAGATCCTCTACTACCTGTCCGCCGACCAGCTCGTGGCGACCTTGACCAGGCTCGAACCGGCGCTGGCCCCCGGCGGCCGTCTGATTGCCGTTCATTGGCTGAGCCCCGGTCCCGAGCGCCCCCTGACCGCCACCGAGGTCCACGAGGCACTCTGCCGGCAGCCCTGGCTGACGCCGGTGGGCACCCACGACACCGCGGACTACCGGCTTGACGTGCTGGAGCGGGCATGAACGGGGACTACGCGCTGCTGGTGATCGGCGGCGGACCTGCCGGACTGGCTGTGGCCCGCGCCTACCGCGAAGCCGAGGGCGACGGCGCTGTGGCGATCATCACCGATGAGCAGCGGATGCCGTACAACCGGCCGCCGTTGTCCAAGGAGTTGCTGCGCGGCGAGAGCACCGTCGAGGACCTCCCGCTCGAGGAGGAGACCTGGCTGGCCGAGCACGACGTGGGGCTGGTCTCCGGTCGGGCCGTGGCACTGCTTCCGGAGTCGCGCCGGGTCAAGCTCTCCGGCGGCCGCGAGCTCGGCTATGCCACCTGCGTGATCGCCACCGGCGCCGAGCCCAGGCGGCTGCCGGTGGCCGGCGTCGACGATCCGGCCGTGCGCGTCCTGCGCTCGCTCGACCACCTGCTCGAGCTCGAGCGCCGGCTGCCCGACGGCAAGCAGGTGGTCGTGATCGGATCGGGCTTCATCGGCTGTGAGATCGCCTCGTCGCTGCGCTCGCGCGGGCAGGCGGTGACCCTGGTCTCCGATGAGACGGCTCCCAACGTGGCTAGGTTGGGCGCTGAGGCCGCGGCCGAGATCGCGGGGTGGCTGGAGCAGGACGGCGTCGAGCTGAAGCTCGGAGCCGAGGTGGAGGCGATCGAGCGCGAGGGCCGAAATCTGCACGTGTTCACGCAGGCGGACCGATCGACGGCGCCCCTGGTGATGATGGCCGTCGGCGTGGCGCCACGCTCGGAGCTGGCCGCCGGCGCCGGGCTCGAGCTCGAGGCAGCGGCGATCCCCACCGACGCCGGCATGCACACCGCGCTCGATGGCGTGCTGGCCGCCGGCGACGTCGCCTTCGCTCAGAACACCGCCGCCGGACGCCGGTTGCGGGTCGAGCATTGGGGCGACGCCCTCGGCCAGGGCTCGGTGGCAGGCTCCAACGCCGCCGGCGTTCAGTCCGGCTGGAGCGATGTGCCCGGGTTCTGGTCGACCATCGGCGGGCGCACACTGAAGTACGCGGCGTGGGGTGATGGCTACGACGCGGCCCGCATGGACCACGGCGACGATGGCGCCTTCACAGTCTGGTACGGCCGCGACGACCGGCTGGTCGGTGTGCTCACGCACCAGGCCGACGAGAACTACGAGCGGGGACGGTCGATGATCGCCGAGGGGGTCCCATGGAGCTGAGTGCCGTGGTGGTGGTGCCGGCGCGCGATGAGGAGGCCGAGATCGCCGGTTGCCTGCGGGCGCTGTCTGAGCAGACCCTGCCCGCCGAGGGGTTCGAGGTCCTGGTGGTGCTCGACGACTGCCGCGACGCTACCGCCGAAGTGGTGACCGAGGCCGCGGCCGAGACCGGCCTCGCCGTCCGGACACTGCCCGGTCCGGGCCAGGGCGCGGGATCGGCCCGGCGTGCCGGCATGGAGGCAGCGGCCGATCGGCTGCTTTCGGCCGGACGTTCGGACGGCCTGATCGCCTGTACCGACGCCGACTCGCGCCCCGCCCCGGACTGGCTCGAGCGCCAGCTCGACCACGCGCGCCGTGGCGCGCAGGCGATCGCCGGCCTGATCGAGCTTGACCCCGGCGAGACCGCGACGCTGCCTGAGACGGTACTGCTGCGTCGCGAGCGCGACGCCTCCGACCGCCTGCGCCGCGTACGCCTGACCGAGCCGGAGGCCGATCACCATCATTTCGCCGGTGCCTCGCTGGGCATCACCGCAGACGCCTACCGGGCCGTCGGCGGGCTCGAGCCGCTGGTGGCCCTCGAGGACGCCGGCTTCGCCGAACGGCTCACCCGGCACGGGATCCCGATCATCCGGCCCGCCGACGTGCGGGTGCGAACCTCGGCGCGCGCCGACGGGCGCGTGTCCCATGGCCTGTCGGTGGACCTCGAGGTGTCGATCTGGTCCTCGCGGCGTCGCTACGTGTCGGCCGCCTTTGACCTGTCGCGGCTGGCCCGGGACAAGGGCCGGACCACGGTCACGGTGGTGATTCCGACCAAGGACTGCGCAGAGACCATCGGCGGTGTCCTGCAGAGCACGGTCGGGCCGCTGGCCGCCGCCGGCCTGATCGACGAGCTGGTGGTGGTCGACGCCGCCTCCCGCGACGGCACCGCCGAGATCGCCGCGCGCGAGGGTGCCACCGTGGTGCAGCAGGACGAGATCATGAGCGACCACGGACCAGCCCTTGGCAAGGGCGATGCGATGTGGCGTGCGCTGAGCGTGACCGGCGGCGAGATCGTGTGCTTCCTCGACGGCGACACGTTGGATCCAGATCCCGGCCACCTCCGCGGACTGCTGGGCCCGTTGCTGGCTGACGACTCGCTGCAGATGGTCAAGGGCGCCTTCGACCGCCCCCTGCAGGCCGGTGATCGGCTGCTGGCAAACGAGGGCGGCCGCGTCACCGAGCTCATGGCCCGGCCGCTGCTCAACCTGCATGAGCCGCGGCTGGCCGGCTTCGCACAGCCGCTGGCCGGCGAGTTCGCTGGCCGGCGCGAGCTGCTTGAAGCGATCCCGTTCCCGGTCGGCTACGGGGTCGAGATCGCGACACTGATCGACGCTCTGCGCCGTTGCGGGCTCGACGCCCTCGCCGAGTGCCACCTCGGCTCGCGCCAGAACCGCCATCAGCCGCTGCGGGCGCTGGGCGAGATGGCGTACGCCGTGCTCACCGCCGTGGAGCGGCGCGTCAGCGATGGGCGCAGCGTGGTCGGGGGCGGTTATCTGCGGCCGTGGGAGGACGGCACCGTAGTTGAGGTGCCGGTCCTCGAGCGGCCGCCGCTGGCTCAGGCCTCCTTGCGCTCCTCCTTGATCCGGGCGGCGGCGTCGGCCAGCCGCTGAGCTTCTTCGCTGCGATTCAGGGCCGACTCGCGCTCGCGCAGCGCCGCTTGCTCCTGCTGTACGGCGGTCAGGCGCTCGCGCTGAGCGTCCTGCTCGATCGCCTCGGCGGTGCGCGCCTGCGCCTGTTGCGTGGCCTGCGTGCGCTTACGCTCGGTCTCGGCGGCCCGGCGGGTGGTGCGCTGCTGGCGCTTGGTGGCAGCCGCCCGCCTGGTGCCGGCGGCATCGCTGGCGCGCTCCTGGCGACGTGCCGCCTGCTGGTGCCGAGTCTGCACGCGGCTCTGCGCCCGCTGCGTCTTGGCCTTGGCCTGGCGCCGCAGATCCTGGGCGCGCTCGCGCTCATCCGTGGCCTCCTGGCGCCGGTCGGCGTCGACCTTGAGCGCATCGTCACCGAGAGCGGTGGCGGCGAACGAGCGGATGGTGGCGTCGACTCGGTCGACGGTCAGCGTGGCTGCCGAGGCCGGGCCCATGCGCTTGCCGGGCAGCAATCGGATGGCCGTGTCCACCGGAAACCGGGCCAGCTTCAGGCCGCTGTCGATGGTGTTTGCGGTTGTCTTGCGCGGGTTCATCAGTCCTCCTGAGGGTCGATTCGGTCGGCGCGGCGTTCGGCCTCGCTGGCTTCGCGGTCGAGCCGGTTGGCCTCCTCGGTGGCGGCCAGCTGCGACTTCTCCGCGGCGTCGACGGAGCGCTGGGCGCCGGCCTGCTCCCGGGTGAGACGCGCATCGGCCGCGGCACGCTCGGAGTCGGCCGCGGTGGCGGCCCGCTGCTCGGCTTGGAGGCGGTCGCGCTCGATCTGCTCCTCACGCTGCTGACCTGAGATCTCGTTCTGAAGCTGGCGGCGCTCGCGCTCGGCCTGTACCTGCTCCGTCTGCACCGCCGCGCGCTGCTGCTGCTCGTCAGCCCGATCTTCAGCGCGGGCGGCCTCGCGGTCGGCCTCGGACTGCGCCTGCTGCATCCGCCCTTCGCGGGCCATTTCGTCGTTTTCGGTGGCCTGGCCGAAGACCTCCTTGGCCTTGCCGACCGCATGGCCGAGGATGCCGCCGGTGGTGCGCTCGGTTTCTTTTGCGTTGCTCACTGTCGTGTCCTTTCTGGGCGCAGACGAGTGCCGGCGCCCGTAACAGAAGGGTTACCCCCGGGGCGCCGGCTGACTCGTTGTGGCCGGCCTCGTGTGACCGAGATCACACGCGGAGTCGGCGGCTAGGCAATCAGTGGCTGGTGGCGCCGGAGGCCGCGACCTGATGCTTGCCCTCGGCGAACTCCTCCACGATCTTGTCGCAGAACGCGGGCAGGTCGCCGGGGTTGCGGGAGCTGACCAGGCCCTGGTCGACGACGACCTCCTCGTCGACCCAGTTGCCGCCGGCGTTGCGGATGTCGGTCTTCAGGCTGGGGAACGAGGTCAGCGTCCGGTCACGGACCAGGTCGGCCTCGACCAGCGACCACGGGCCGTGGCAGATCACGCCCACCGGCTTGCCGGCCCTGAACGTCTCCTTGACGAACGAGATCACGTCGTCCTCCAACCGCAGGCGGTCCGCGTTCACGGTGCCGCCCGGCAGGAGCAGCGCGTCGTAGTCGTCGGGCGACGCATCGGAGATTGACCCGTCGACCGGAAAGATGTCGGCCGGCTCGAGGTCGTTGTTCATGGCCTGGATCTCGCCGTCGGCGGGGGAAAGCAGGACCGCCTCGCCGCCGGCCTTCACCACCGCCTCACGGGGTTTGACCAACTCGACCTGCTCGACCCCGCTGGTGGCGATGATCGCGATCTTCTTGCCGTTCAGTGAATCTGCCATACGGATCTCCTCGGGTTCACGTGTCAGTTGAGTTCAGGCCCTCCGTCTCTCGCTACCCATGGGCGTGCGGCGTACACGGCAACGGACGAGAACCGGCCACGAGTCTCTGCTGCCCAACCGGCTAAGGGAAGCAAGGTTGCCCCGATAAATGGAGTCACGGGCGTTTTCATCGGCCCGCGAATGGCCGCCCGACCGGCCAGCTGGCAGCACTTTCCCCCCAAACTTGACGGATTTCTGCTGCCAGCCGGCTGAACGGGATGGCGACAGGCGGGCGGGCTACCGAGAGCGGCGTAAACCCTTCAGGCCGCTTCGGGCTGCGGCGGCCCCGGATGCGGCGTCGGGCCGGTCGGATCCGGCACCGGCTCAGGCGGCGGGGGCGCCGGGCTCGGGGTTGGCGCCGGGGCCGGACCCGGGTCGGGGGATGGGGCGGGGCTGGGCGTGGGATCTACCGCGGTTAGGTGGCTCATTGGTTCCTTTCTGATCGGTGCAGTTGCTGGGTCGCCACGGCCGTCGCCGCCGGCCGCCCGCGGCCGGTCAGGCAGCCGGTCAGGCGGCCGGTCACGCGGCCACCAGCTCGTCGCGCTTGGCGGCCACGCCGTCCAGCAGTTCCTTGAACGAATCGGCGAACTTCTCGACGCCCTCGCGCTCCAGGACGGCGACCACGTCGTCGTAGTCGATCCCGGCGTCGGCGAACGCCTCGAGCGTGCGGCGAGCCCCCTCGACGTCGCGCTCGAGGGTGTCGTCCTCGATCCGGCCGTGATCCTGCACCGCCTCGATCGTCTCCCGCGGCATGGTGTTGACGGTCTCGGGACCGACCAGCTCCTCGACGTAGATGACGTCGCGGTAGTCCGGGTTCTTGGTGGAGGTCGAGGCCCACAGACAGCGCTGCGGCGAGCCGCCGGCGGCCTTCAACTCCTCCCAGTCGTCGCCCCGGAAGATCTCCTTGTAGCTCTGATAGGCCAGCTTGGCGTTGGCGATAGCCAGCTTGCCGCGCAGCTCGTCGTGGCCGCCGGTCTCCTCCAGGCGCCGGTCGGCCTCGGTGTCGACGCGCGAGACGAAGAACGAGGCGACCGAGGCCACCTGGTGAAGATCGCCCCCGTCGTCGCGCAACCGGCGCAGTCCACGCAGGTAGGCCTCGGCGGCCTCACGGTGGCGCTTCAGCGAGAACAGCAGGGTGACGTTGACCGGGATGCCGGCTGCGATCGTCTCCTCGATCGCGGTCAGGCCCTCCTCGGTACCCGGGATCTTCACGAACAGGTTGCGGCGCTGAACCATCTCGTGCAGTCGCTTGGCCTCCTTGGCGGTCGCTGCGGCGTCATGAGCGAGGTTGGGATCGACCTCTAGCGAGACCCACCCGTCCCGGGTCTCCTCGCCGCGGTCGAACACCGGGGCCAGGACGTCGCACGCCTCCCGGATGTCCTCACGCGCCAAGGCCAGGAAGACCTCCTTGGGGTCGTCGTGCTCGGCCAGGACCTCGCGCAGCTGATCGTCGTAGGAGTCGCCGTCGGCGATCGCCTTCTGGAAGATGGTCGGGTTCGAGGTCACGCCGACGATCCCATCCTCGACCAGCTGGGCCAGCTCGCCGGTGCGGACAAAGGGACGGGCGAGAAAGTCGATCCAAGCACTCTGTCGGTGCTCAGCGAGAGCTTTTAGTGGCGTCGGCATGTCGTTCTCCTGTGGTTGGCTTCACCTCTTGGCTACCCGCGCTCACGGCTCATGCACATCGGCTTGGCACAGGAGCAGGGCCGCCCGGCGCCGAATATTCCGACGTGTACCTGGCCCAGGTCACCCGCAGGGCGGGGCGCGAGCTGCACGCCGTGGTGCGGGCCACGACACCCACCCACTCCCTGCTGCGCGACCGGCTGGCGGCCATCGCGGTGGCGACGGTGGGGATCGATCTCATCTGCGCGGTCCTGGCCTACCTGTTCGAGCACTCCGCGTCCCGCACCGAGATCAACACGTTCGGCAGCGCGCTGTTCTGGACCTCCACTCAGTTGCTGACCGTGTCCTCCCAGCTGCAGAACCCGTTCACGGTTCCGGGGCGGGTGCTGGATGTGTTCATGGAGGCGTACGCGATCACCGTGGTTGGCACGCTGGCAGCGTCGATCGGCGCCTTCATGGTCAAGCGGGGCCGCGAGGTCGAGCAGGCCGCCGAGGCGGCCGCCCAGAATAAGCCTGGGCCTTGACTGGCCCGGCTCTACCGAGCCACCCGCCGAGCGATAGGCATCGCGAACCACAGGGTTCCGATCCCGGCCGCGGCCACCACGCCGACGATGATCGCGGCCACGCCGCCGACCACGAAGTCCGACAACAGCACCAGAATCCCGATGAACGAGAGCCCGAGGAAGACCATCGAGATGACCGCCAGCCGGTTGGCCGTCCGCACCAGGTAGGCCTTCTGGCCCCGGCGGAACAGGACCCGGTGATGGACCGAGGGCGTCATCAGCAGCACCGAAGAGGTGGCCACACACAGCAGCGTCACGAAGTAGACGGTCTTCTCGAACGACGAGACGCGATGAAAGCCGCTGTTGAACGGCACGATCAGCAAGAAGCCGAACATCACCTGGATGCCGGTCGAGGCCACGCGCAACTCGTTGAGCAGCTCGATCGTGTTGCGATCCAGCTTCTCCATGGTGGTCTCGTCGCGCCCGTCCTCGGCCGGTAGACCCCCCGGATCGCTCACAGGGATCAGCTACCCCCGCCGCTTTTGTCCTACGCCGCCACAGCGGTCCACATGACAATCACCACGTGCGCCGACCCTACGAGTGCAAGAATGGGACCGTGAGACGACCATGACTCGTCTTGCCAGCGTACGGCTCATCGAGGTCGAGCCCGATTTGGCCGGCACCCTCTCGCCGGAGGAACTTGAGCAGGCGGCCCAGGTCCGCTTGCCGGTACTGGTCGC
The DNA here is from genome assembly GCA_963754375.1 of uncultured Solirubrobacterales bacterium. GTDB lineage: Bacteria > Actinomycetota > Thermoleophilia > Solirubrobacterales > Solirubrobacteraceae > Palsa-465. The sequence continues at coordinate 83,905 of CAVWFX010000023.1, read as the reverse complement.
CGCGCAGGGGAAGTTGGACCTCGAGCGCCTCGGTGCCGCGCCGGGCGCGTTCGGGTTGTTGATCCTCGACGGGATGGTGCTGCACCGGTTCCTGATCGGTGAGCACTCGGCGCTGAGACTGCTGGGGCCAGGAGACATCATCGCCGTCGGTGGGTTGGCGAATGTCGCCATCCTCGAGTACGGCGGACATCGAGTTGCCGAGAAAGCCCAGCTGGCGCTGCTCGAGGGTCAGACGCTGCTGGGCATGCGTCGCTGGCCCGAGCTCGCCGTGAGGTTCCAGTTGCGGTTGGCCGACCAGCAGGACCGGCTCGCCGCCCAGCTGGTGATCTGCCAGCTGCCCCGGGTCGAGGACCGCGTCCTGGCGATGATGTGGCTGCTGGCTGAGAGCTGGGGACGCGTGACCTCGGCGGGGACCACGCTGCCGCTGAGTCTTACCCACGACGCCTGGGGCGAGCTTGTCGGAGCCAAGCGGCCCACGATCACCCTGGCACTGCAGCGGCTGAGCGAGCGGGGTGCAGCGGTGCGCCTGGATCGCGGCTGGCTGCTGTTGGAGTCGCTCGAGGTGGACGAAGATGCGGACCCACGCTTTCCCAGCGGACATCGGCTGACCGTGATCCGTGACGGCAACTCGGGCTGGGAGCCTGAGGCGGACCCGGAGCCCGAGCCGGAGGACAGCCTGCACGAGACGGTCGAGGTCCTTCGGGCCGGCTTTGAACAGCGCGTCCTGCAGCACGTCGCCCGAACCGAGCTGGCGGAGGCGCTGCGCACCCGCAGCCGTCAGCTCAGGGAGCGCATACGCGAGGAACGGCTTACTCGACAGGCTCCATCATGACGACGGCGCCCGAGAGGTCGCCGTTGTTGCCGGCCCGAAGCGGAAGGATCGTCACCCGGCACTGAAACGGCTTGCCGCGGCGGTTGGTGGCGTCGATCACCAGCTGTTCGCGCGCCGCGCCGTCGTTGAGCAGCGACTTCAGCGGCTGGCGCAGCCTCTCCACCGGAAGCCCGAAATCCAGGGCCAGGAAATGCTGCTCCTCGGCCTCCTCGGGCGAGAGTCCCCACAGGTCGCGGGCTTGGCCGTTCCAGATCTGCACGTGCTGACGCCGGTCGAGCACCGCGACGGCGAGGCCCACAGTGGTCAGGATCGTCTCCAGGAAGGCGTTGACCTCGTTGAGCTCGACGCTGCGATGACGCAGTTCCTCGTTCATCGTCTCGAGCTCCTCGTTTCCTGACTGGAGCTCCTCGTTGGTCGTCTCCAGCTCCTCGTTGGTCGACTGGAGCTCCTCGTTGGTCGTCTCCAGCTCCTCGTTGGTCGACTGGAGTTCCTCGTTGGTCGTCTCCAGCTCCTCCACGGTGGCCTGAAGCTCCTCGTAGGCCTCTTCGAGCTCGCGCTTGGAGTTGCTGATCTCGCTGCGCAAGGCGTCGGTGTCGGTCACGTCCTCGAACGTGATGCTGGTCCCGAGCACCACGCCATCGCCCAGCAGCGGCGTGACCTTGACGTTGAACACCCGCTCGTGCTCGCCCTGGTTCCAGCGGACCGCCGGGATCTCCACCGTACGCGGCTCGCGCGCCACCGCGTCCAGGTGCGAGCGCAGCTCCACGGGACGGTAGGACAGCTCCAGATCCTGCACCGGGCGCCCGTAATCGGCGACGCCCAGCCCGAACAGCCGGCGCGCCGGGACATTGGCCATTACCAGCGTGCCGCTCACGTCGAGCACCACCTGGGACACCGCGGCGAGCTCAAACGCTGCCTCTCGCAGGTTCTCGGCGCCGCTCTGAGAGGCCCCGGTGCCCGGGTCGGCGGCGAGGATCCGCGCCCGGGCCGGCGACGGGGGCTTGACCACTTTGCGAAACACGCGCCGCTTGATGTCAAGTGGAGTGAACAGGTCGCTGTGGGTGATGAGCATCTCCGACTTGCCCAGCACCAAGATGCCGTCGTCATCGAGCGCGAAGCGGAACCGCCGCAGGATCTGCGACTGCGTCTCGGCGGTGAAGTACATCAGCGTGTTGCGGCACAGCAACAGGTCGATGCGCGAGATCGGCGCGTCCTGGACAAGGTCGTTGCGGCCGAAGATCACCGAGCGCCGGAGATCCTTGCGGAACACGTAGCGCTGCTCGGTGCGCTCGAAGAACCGCTCCAGGGCATCCTGGGGCACGTCTTCGATCTGGCGCGGCAGGTAGGCGCCGTGTCGGGCCGTGTCCAGCGCGTCCTCGTCGATGTCGGTGGCGTAGATCTTGGCCCGTTCCCGGAAGCCGGGGTCACCCAGCACCCGCGCCAGCACCATCGCCGCCGTGTAAGCCTCCTCGCCCGAGGCGCAGCCGGCGCACCACACCCGGATCGGCGCGTCCGGACCGATGGTGCTCAGCAGCTGGGGCAGGATCTCGGTGGCCAGGTGCTCCCACGTCTGAGGGTCGCGAAAGAAGCCGGTGACGTTGATGAGCAGGGTGTTGAAGAGCTCCGCGTACTCCTCGCCGTGGAGCTCGAGGTAATCCATGTACTCCTCGTAGCGCTCCACTCCGACGTCGGACATGCGCTTGGCCACCCGCCGCTCGATGCTGGCGCGTTTGTAGCCGGTGAAGTCGAAGCCGCGGGACTCCTTGATGAACTCCAGCAGCTCATCGAGGGTGCGCTCTCTACCCTTCGCCATGGACCAACTCGCCCGGACTCGGTTCGGCCTCGCCGTCGTCGTCCTCGGCGATCCGGCGCAGGGTCACGGTCGCGGCTTCGTGCAGCACCCCGCGCAGTCCGATCGCATGAGTGCTCGCCTCCTCGGCACGACGCCGGAACGAGCGGGCAGATTTCATGTGGTTGCGGGCCTCGAACTGGGCCGCCATCCGAACCAGCAGAGCCTGGCGATCCTCCAGGGCGCGCACTGCCGCCCACAGCGCCGCCTCGACCCCCTCGGCCTGGGCGTCGGCGAGGCTCTCAGGTGAGTAGCGGTGCCCCACTCGACAGGTCCACTGGATCATGCCGCCGATCCTCTGCTCGCTCAGCACGCCTCCGCACACCGGACAGACCGACGTGAGGGGATCACTCGTGACCTGGCCGTGGCCGGAATCGTCGGTGGGCGGCGCGCCGGCCGGGAGCGAATCATCGCTCAGCATGCGAAGCACGGTGTCCGCGATCTTGGCGGATGGGACCACCGCGTCGACCTGTACGTGAGCCAGAGCGTTGTTGGGCATTCCGGCATAGAGGGCGTCGTCGGGATCCTGAACGATCGCCGCCCCGCCGTGGGCCTTGATCTCGGCTAAGCCGGCGGTGCCGTCGTCTCGGTTGCCGGACAGCACAACGCCGATCACACGATCGGCCTGCTCGCCGGGCGGCGGTACGGAACAGCATGTCGACCGCGGGCCGATGGCCGTTCTCCCGCGGGCCGACCGTCACGCCCACCCTCCCGTCGCTGATCACCAGGTGTCGGTCCGGGGGCGCCACCAGGATCGCCCCTGGCGCCAGCGGCTCGCCGTGGACCGCGGGGTGGCACGGAAGTGGCCCGGCTCGGTCGAGGATCGCCGCGAGCATGCTCGGGCTCCCCGGTGAGATGTGGAGGACCACGCACACGGTCGCCGGAAAGTCGGCCGGCAGGCCCGAGGCGAGGCGCTGGAGCGCCTCCACGCCGCCAGCGGACGCACCGACGACCACCAGGCTCCGCTGAATTGTTTCGGGCACGTGTAGTTGCTCCTGCACTGCAGACTACGCGCCCCCGCGGTGATTGCGAAACTCATTCTCCGATCGTGTCCTCAGCCCGCTTATAGGCGATCTGCAGCAGCTCAGCGCCGAAGAAGACTGAGAACACGGAGGCAAACCAGCGCGTGAACCGCGGTACCACCAAGAGCAGCGCGGTAAGGCCGGCGCTGGTCCACATGCTCAGGCAGTACGGGCACACCAGCAGCTCGCCGATCGCGCGCCGGAGTCCGTTTCCGCGCGCCTCCTCGCTCACCTCTCCCGGGCCGGCGTCGTGCACGTAGCGCGTGAATGGCGCCCTTACGGTGCTGGTCACGCGGTCCTTGGCGATCGTCCTGGCGATCTTATGGCTGGCCACGGTCAGCAGGGCGAGGTCCCGGGTGGGGATCGCGTCGGGCAGCTCGCGCCCGCTACGGCGAAACCAGGTCGCAAACGCGACGGCTGCCGCCGAGAAGGTGCCCATCAGCACCCCGTAGCCGCGCAGCGGTCGCTGGCGATCCGCGGAGTATTCGCCGCGATGCACTGCCGGCGGCGGTGGCGATGTTGCGGTCATCCGGAGCTCCCTACCCTGGCTCGCGGCCGCCAACCAAGATCGGGCGCTCAGCGCCGGAGTTGGATTTCAACCATGCCGTGATTTCGGCTGGTTGGCGGCCCTTACTTTGAGGTAGGAACGGATCGCTGTCCTCTCCTCCTCCGAGAGCGGTCGGCGGCCAGGCCGCCGGCCGCTCTCTTTTAGTTGGATGGTCCCGCGCTACCACCGTCGAGACCAGGCACCGCGTCGCACGCAAATCGGCGGCGCCGGTCACCCCTGATCTGCCGTCGGCGCACCATCGTCAAGCGCCAGTAGCGGCAGGATCCCGGTCAGCGTCAGCAGACGATGGGGCTGAGTCGACGGGCGCACGGACACCAGCAGCGACTGCTCGCGCCGTTCGAACCGGCGCCGGGCGCCGATGATCGCGCCCAGCGCGGAGGCATCCATGAACTCCACCTGGGTCAGGTCGAGCTCGACGTCTCGCTGCGCCAGAAGCTCGCGGAGGAGCCGAGCATTTAGCTGTGGTGAGGTGGCGATGTCGAGCTCACCGCGGACCTCGAGCCGGACGCGACCTCCCTCGAGCGCGATCGTCCGCATCGAGAAGGGATGACCGTCCTGGATCTGCGACGACAACGGGGCAGGCATCGTCTCGTGGCGGCAGGCTAGTAAACGCGACCGTACCGTCACGGGTCTGGCGAGAGCCGATGTTTGAAACCAACGCCGTCAACTCGCGTCGCGGCCTGTCTCGCCCACCCCCTCGCCGCAGTCTGAAACGACGCCGACAGTTGTTGCGTGCCCCAACATCGGGGTAACAGGCGCAGATGCAACCACCCAAGCTCACCCGGCCGCGCCTGACGCGACCTGAGCCCGGCCGCCGTGTCCGCGAGGCCGGGACCACGCGGAGCAAGGTGGCGGCCACCCGCGGCAGCCTGGTCTCGTCGCTGGAACATCCCGCCGACCGGCGCGACCAGCAACGGGGTCCATTCGACCGATTCGCCGAGCGCGCGTCGTTCCTGGCCAGCTCGCCGGTGTTCTTTCTCGTCTGCGCGATCCTGGTGCTCCTGTGGACGGCCGGGCTTGCGTTCGGCGCCAGCGATCGGCTGGTGGCCGCGGCGGCAGGCCTGATGTCAGCGGTGACGCTCATCCTGGTCGCCCTCCTCAAGAACGCCGAGCTGCGTGCCGAACGGGCCCTGCAGACCAAGCTGGACGCGATCGCCAGCGCGCTGCTCGAGGACCGGAGGGGACATCACGGCGATGCCGAGCGCCAACTCCAGGACTCGATCGGCGTCCACGAGGAGATCTGACACGGCATACGCCGCTGGGCGCATGGACACGGAATTTGGATCTGGCCGGCCCTTCTCGATCGGGATCGAGGAGGAGCTGTTCCTGGTCGATCCGGTTACCGGCCGCCAGACCAACTCCGCGGCCGGCGTCATTCGAGCGCTGCCGCCCGGCGCTGGGCGCGGGCACGTCGAGCCCGAGCTTCACGCTTGCCAGGTCGAGCTGATCAGCGACGTCTGCGAGACGGTGACCGAGGCCGAGCAACAGCTGCGGCGGCTACGCCGCGACGTCCTGGAGACGGGCGCCGGTCTGCTCGCGTCTGGAACCCATCCCGAGGCCGCCGAGGGCGACGCCGAGGTCACCGACAAGGAGCGCTACGAGCGAATCGTCGAACTGCTCGGGGACGCCGCCGCCACGCCGGTGGCCGGCCTCCACATCCACGTGGGCATGCCGGACGCCGAGACCGCGATCCGGGCTTTCAACGGCCTGCGCCGCCACCTCCCCCTGCTGCAGGCCCTGGCCGCCAACTCCCCGTTCCGCCACGGACGGGACACCGGGCTGGCCTGCGCGCGCGAGGTCACGATCCGCGGCTGGCCTCGCTCAGGTGTGCCGCGGGCGATGCGCGACTTCGCTGATTTCGCTGCCACCGCCGAGCTCCTGGTCCGTGCCGCCGACGTCGCCGACTACACCTGGTTCTGGTGGAAGCTGCGGCCACATCCGCGCCTGGGGACGGTGGAGGTGCGGGCGCTCGATGTCCAGATCGACCCCGCGCAGACATCGGCGGTGGCGGCGCTGGTCCATTGCCTGGCTCGTCACGAGGCCGAGGTCGCGGGGGCGCCGGATCCGCCGACCGAGCTGGTCGAGGAGGGGCTGTTCCGGGCGGCCAGGTTCGGCGTCAAGGCCAGGCTGCCCGACCCTGAGGGCCGGCTGCGGCCATTCGGCGAGGTCTTGGGTGAAACGCTGCGGACGGCCCGCCGCTATGCCGATGAGCTCGGCTGTGGCGAGCAGCTCGAGCTGATTCCGGAGTTGGTCGCTCACGGAGGCGGGGCCTGCATTCAGCGCGGCTTCTACGAGATCGCCGGGATGGACGCGCTGCTGCGCGAGCTGGCCCGGGCGACGGCCGCGACCGAGGGCCGGCCGCCCGAGGGTGGCCGGCCCGGGGAGGCGGCTACGCCTCCGGGTCGAGCGTCGGCTCGATCAGGTCCTTGACCCGAGCGGCCGCGCGCCTGAGCAGGCGTGAGACCTGCATCTGCGAGCAGCCCAGCCTGGTGGCGATCTCGGTCTGCTTGAGATCCTCCTGCAGACGCAGCCGCAGCGCCTCCCGCTCCAGATACGGCAGCCGTCGCAGCGCCGCCGACAGCGAGGCGCTTGTCTCCACCAGGCCGATGCCCTCGTCCTCGCCGCCGATCGTGGCGGCCAGCGACTCGGGCTCGGAGTCGACGGTGCTCGAGTGCGACGGCGCCTCGAGCGAGACGGCGTAGTGAGCCCTGGTCGGCATCAAGGCCGATCAGCACGTCTTCGGTGCTGAGCTCGAGGTACTGCGCGATCTCCTCGACGCGCGGAGCCCGGCCGGTCCTGGCCGCGATCTGGCGCCCGCCCTTGTCCACCCGCAGGGCCAGCTCCTGTGCCCGCCGCGGCACGTGTGCCGACCAGCCGGTGCTGCGGAAGTAGCGCTTGAGCTCGCCGAGGATGGTCGGTATCGCGAACGATGGGAACCCGATCCCACGGGTGGGATCGAACCTGTCAACCGCTCCCAGCAAGCCGATGCTCGCCACCTGGAGCAGATCGTCGAACGGCTCGTAGGGATTGGTGTACCGGGCCGCCAGCTTGCGCGCCAACGGCAGAAAGCGGCGTACCAGTTCGTCGCGCGCGGCAGCATCGCCGGTCCGGTGCAGCGCTCGAACAGCGCGTCGGTGTCAATTTCGGAGGTTCCTGCGGTTTCTGGCCGCGTACGGCCAGGGACGGTCGCCTTGACGCTCATCGAATCTCCCTTCGAGGTTCCGCGATTGCGATATCTCGTCAGATGACCGGAGCTAGCGGTCTACTGCCCTATACCGTTTTTGCGAGGGTCGGCCCTGGACGTGGCCGACTCCTGTTCCAATTGATAGCACGGCGCTGGTCCCAACAGGGGACGGGTTGCAAACCAACAGCGTGCGCGTATGAGCGCGGACATGCCCGCATCGCGCCGTTTGGCGGGAGGCTGAGGGGTTTCAGCCAAATGCCAACTTTCCAGGGCGTTTGCGACGGCCGTCAGGGTCACGCGCGCGCGTAGCGCAGGAAGAGTTGATCTTGGCACTCAAGCGCCCACACCAGCTTCAGGCTGATCGTCTCCGGCAGCACAGGCCCGGCGGTGATTCCCAGCTCTCCCCCGCCGACCAGCGCCGGCGCCAGGGTGAGAAACAACTCATCGACGAGATCGTCGGCCAGCATGGCGTTGAACAGGATCGGTCCCCCCTCGAGCAACAGCGCGCGAACCTCGTGTTCGCGGCGCAGCGAGCCCAGCACCGCCGGCATGGGATCGTCGGCGGGCTCAAGTACGTGCCTCGTGACCTGAGCGGCACAGTCGGCGGGTGCGGCCGTGCCCGCCGGCGCGTAGAGCGCCACCCTGGCCTCCGGGGCCGCGAACAGGGGTATGTCGAACGGGACCTGCCCGCTGCGGCTCACCACCACCGCTAGCGGTTGCGGCACCCGGCCCTCCCGGACCCGGATCGAGGCCATCGCCTCTGATCGGATCGGCGCCCCGTAGCGCTCGACCGCGAGCGTGCCGGTCCCGGCCAGGATAGCGTCCACCTGCGTACGGAGCAGGTGGAACACAGCACGGTCGGCATCGCCGCCCAGAGCGGCCGTGCGGCCGGACGATGTGGCCTTGCCGTCGGCGCTGGAGACGAAGTTGCAGACGACGTACGGCCGGTTGGCTCCGGCCCGGTCGCCCAAGCGAAGATCGGTGTACAGGCTCTCCGGCGTGGCCGCCGGGCCCGGGGGAACGGCGCGCCGGAATTGCATGTGGCGCCGTAGGGTAACTGCGGCCACGAGGCCTAAGCGGTTCGCCCGGCGATTGCCTGTGCCGCAGGTCGGGTAGGGAAATCGGTAGACCCGATTCCAGAAAAAAGGAGTTTCGAATGGCACAAACCAAGGCAGACCGGTCGGCGGCGGCCAAGAAGGGCGCGGCCACTCGTCAGCGCAATCAGGAGCGAGCTCGCTCGCAGGAGAGCGGCAAGAAGGCGGCGGGCACCCGCCAGAAGAACGCCGCCAGCAGCAGTGCCAGCCAGGCCGCCACCCAGGCCAAGAAGACCGCCAAGGGCGCGGTTAGCGGCGGCGCCGCCGCGGCGCGGCTTGCCGGGACCGCGGCCAAGCAGGCCGGCAAGGCCGCCAAGTCAGGGTTGGGCGTAGCGGGCAAGCGCGGCGAGCGCAAGTCCTAACGGCGGAGTTTCCCCGTTGCCACAGCGGGCAGTACCAACGCACTCCTAGACAACGAGGTTCCGGCTATGCCCGCCATCAAATTATTGAACGAACGTGACACCAAGCTGGTGCAGTGGCTCAACGAGGCCCACGCCAAGGAGGCCGAGCTCGAGGCCGACCTCAAGGCGCACATCGCCCTGACCCAGAAGGCGGCCTACAAGAAGCGCCTGCAGCAGCACCTGAAGGAGACGCGCGATCACAAGCGCTCGGTCGCCCGGCGCATCAAGGCGATCGGCGGCCGGGCCACCGCCGGCGTCGACGTCCCGGGCGTCCCGACCGCCGTCAGCGAGGCGACGGGCAAGACCGTGGCCGCCGTCAAGGGTCAGGTCGGCGCCGGCGCGGGCGATGGTCACCTCGCAGCCCGAGACCCACCTGCGCAACGCCCAGGAGGAGCTGCGCGAGGAGCAGGTCGAGATCGCCATCTACACGCGCGTGGAGACGTTCGCCACCGAGGTCGGCGACAAGGAGACGGCGCAGCTGGCCAAGACGCATCCGTCGCGACGAGGAGCGCATGGCGAAGTTCCTCACCGCCGAGCTCGCCCGGCTGGTCAAGGACGTGGTCCGCGACGAGGTCCCGCGTGACCAGCGCGCCCAGAAGCGGCGCACCCGCAGCCGCTCGACGTCCCGCTCGAGCTCGTCGCGATCGAGCTCGTCCCGCTCGACGTCCCGCTCGGGCTCGTCGCGTTCCGCGTCGACCAGCAGCCGCTCGCGCTCCTAGCCCCCCGGCCCAACCTCAGTCCGGACTGCCCGCGCTGGCGCCCTCGGGCAGACCCCCGGCCTCGGTCATCGCGCACTCCAGCAGCAGCGCGTGCACGAACGCCTGGGGCAGGTTGCCGCGCAGCTGGCGCTGCGCGACGTCGTACTCCTCGGAGATCAGGCCAGCCGGCCCGCAGGCGGTCGCGGTTGCGCTCGAACCAGCGCGCCGCGCGCACGCGCGTCGCCCTGCTGGGCCCAGGCCAGCGCCATCAGAAAGCCGCACATCACAAACGCGCCCTCGGCCTCGCCCAGCGGCCGCTCGTCGGGGCGGTAGCGGTAGCAGTAGCCGTCCTCGGTGAGCTCGCGCTCGACCGCCTCCAGCGTCGCGATCGACCGCGGATCGTCGGCGGGATCGCCGCCTCGGATCGCCGGCAGCAGCAGCGCCGCGTCGACGCGCGCGTCGCTCGGGTGAGCGCTGCCAGCGCCCGCACGGGTGCACGCGCGTGCGCGGCGGTCTCGGCGACGATCGCGTCGGCCAGGGCCAGCCACGCCGCCGCCCGCTCGCTGGACTGGTGCGCGGCGATCCGCCGCAGCCCGGCGGCGCAGATCAGCCGGCTGTGGGTCCAGTGGTCGGGCTCGAGCTCCCAGATGCCCGCGTCGGGCTCGCGCCAGCGCTGCTCGATCGCCGCGACCGCGACCTCGGCGGCGCGCCAGCCGTCGGCATCGAGGTGGTCGTGGCCGGCGGCGGCGGCGAACAGCAGCAGCGACTCGCCGAAGGCGTCGAGCTGGAACTGCTGGTTGACCCAGTTGCCGACGACGTCGGTGCCGCCGGGATAGCCGGGCAGGTCGAGCGACCGCTCGTCGGGCACCGGGCCGCCGCTGGTGGTGTAGGCGGGCACCAGCTTGGCGCCGTCGTCGAGCAGCCGCTCGGCTCACGAACCGCACCGCGTCGTCCAGCAGCGGCAGCGGGCCGGCCTTGGCCACCGCCTGCCCGGCGAAGCACTGGTCGCGGATCCACACGTAGCGGTAGTCGTAGTTGCGGCCCTCCCGGGCGCGCTCGGGCAGCGACATCGTGGCCGCGGCGACCATCCCGCCGCCGGCGCTGGTCAGCCCCTGCAGCACCGCGTAGGCGTGGCGCGCGTCGCGCCGCGCCGCCGCGTCCGCGAGCTCGGGCAGCGCGTCCGACCAGGCCGCCTCGGTCGCGCTCCACGCACGGTCGGGGTCCGGCGGCCGGCTCGCGCATCGGCGCGCGGAGTCGAGCACCAGCACCAGGTCGTGCGCCTCGCCCTCCTCGAGCTCGAGCGTCATCGCCAGCGGCTTGCCGCCACGTCCGTCGCGGCCGGCTCGGCGTCGCCGGCCCCGCTCCACGATCATGCGCGCCGTCGCCCAGCCGTCCGCGTCCAGACGCCCGTCCTCGACGCGGCGCAGCCGCTTGACGCGACTCGGCGCCGAACCCGGTCCGCAGGTCGAGCACGACGCCGTACCCGCGCCTTTCCCCGGAGGGCCAGGATCCGCCGCAGCAGCACCGCGCGGTCGCGGCGTGGCCGGGCAGCGCCAGCGCCTCCCGGCACTCGACCACCCCGTCGTCGGTGACCCAGCGGCTGCGCCAGATCAGCCCGTGCTCGTAGTAGCCGCCCCAGACGAAGCGTGCCTCGGGCGTCACCGCGTACGTGCCCTGCGCCGCCGATCAGGGTGGCGAAGCACGCGTCGGAGTCCCAGCGCGGAAAGCACATCCACGCGTAGTCGCCGCGCGGACCGACGAGCACGCCGCGCTCGCCGTCGGCCAGCAGCGCGTACTCGCGCAGCACGTGCGGCGCGCTCGACGTGCTCGCGGCCGGGCCGGTCGTCGGATTCCGTCGCAGCGCGGCGCAGCGGCGATCACCGGCCGCACCGGACGACGCGCGCCACCGCGCCGCCAGCGCGCGCCGGCCAGCACCGCCCGGTGGGTTGCGCCCACAGCTGCGGGCTGCGGCGCTTGGCCTGGTCGTCGAAGATGCCGTGCGTGGCCGCCTGCTGTCGGGCACGGGCTCGAACAGGTTGTCGGGACGGTCCGGGCTGCACCGGCATGTCCGGCACCTGCTGGCCCGAGAATGCCGTGTCCGCGCCAGGTAGATGTCGGCGAGCGTGCCGGGGGCGATCCTGCTCCCGAGGATCGCCTCGACGGCGCTGTAGCCGACCCACAGCTCGCGGCGGCGATGGTGGGCGGCCCAGTAGACGGCCTCGGCCGGGATCTCCGGCTGGTAGATCGGCGGCACCGGCTGTGGGATGCTTGGGCAGCTTGGAGCGGCACCAGTTGAACTGGGTCGTGTTGACCCCCGGCAGCTGGACCATCGTGATGTGCACGTTGCTCTTGTCGTGGACGCAGTTCGGTGCGGATCGAGTCGGTGAACGCCGCGGATGGCGAACTTGGACCCGCAGTAGGCGGCCTGCAGCGGGATCGCCCGGTAGGACAGCGCCGACCCCACCTGGACGATCGTGCCGCGGTCGCGCGCGGTCATCCGCTTCAGCGCCGCCATCGTCCCGTACACGGTCCCGAGATAGGTGACCTCGGTGGCCCGCTTGAACTCCGTCGGCGACGTGTCGACGACCCGGGCGAACACGGTCGCCATCGCGTCGTTGACCCAGATGTCGATCGGTCCCGAAGCGTCGCCTCCACCTGCTCGGCGGCGGCCTCGACCTGCTCGGCGTCGGCGACGTCGGTGGGGACCACCAGCGCCTTGCCGCCCAGCTCCTCCACCTCGCGGCGGCAGTCGTCCAGCCCCCGCTCGCCGCGGGCCAGCAGCCCGATGTGGGCGCCACGCTTGGCGAACGCGTGCGCGATCGCGCGCCCGACGCCGCCCGAAGCACCGGTCACGACCACCACCTCTGAACGCTGCTCCGTGCTCACTGGCCGGCTCCTCACCTTTGGTTATCACGCACCTACCCCCGGTCCGCCAGTCCTTCATCAGACCAGCGCGGCGGTCGGCGCCGCAGACAAGCTCCCCGCCCTGCCGCGCCGAAACCTTGCCGTGTCATCGCTGAGACCGGATCGCGTCGCCGGCGCGGTTAGTCGGGGCCGCAGGTGGGTATGCGGCGCAGGCGGGACCTTGCCTCGGGAGAGGAGTGCGTCGATGTCCGTATCCAGGTTCATCCGTCTGGCCCGCAGCGTCACCGGCAGGCGCGGGATCGTCTTAGGGGCCGCCGCCACGCTGGCCCTCGCTGCCGGGCCGGGTAGCCAGCCCGCGCGTTCGGACCCCTCGCCGCCGATCGTCACCGTGACCGGCGCGCAGCCGGTCTACCTCGAGCAGCCCGGGGGCACCGCCAACGTCGCGCTCGTGATGACCACCGCCGACGGCCAGTCGCTGGATCGCACGATCACCGTTCAGTACCAGACCGGGGCCACGCTGACCGCGGGCAGCGGGGCGGCGGCCAAGTCGTTGCCGTCAACCGCGGTTGCCGGCACGGACTACCAGCCCGCCTCGGGCACGGTGACGTTCCCGGCCGGTACCCCCTCGGGAACCAAGATGGGCTTCGCGGTCGACACGCTGCCGTCCGGCGCGCCCTCTGAGGCCAAGACCATCAACATCGGCCTGTCGAGCAGCGATAGCGGAGTCAGCACTGACCAGAGCCCGCCCACGGTGGTGATCAACGCCCACGGTCTCCCCTACCTCAATCCGTCGTTGCCGATCTCCAGCCGCGTCTCTGACCTCCTTTCGCGCATGTCGCTCCCCGAGAAGATCGGTGAGATGACGCAGGCCGACCGGTCCATGTTCACCGGCACCTCCACGCTCACCGACACCACGCCCAACGACATCCGGGCCTGGCTGGTGGGCTCGTTGCTGTCCGGGGGCGGCGACGTTCCGACGCCCAACACCCCCACGGCCTGGGCCGACATGGTCGACGGCTTTCAGTACCAGGCCCTGGCCACGCCGCTGCAGATCCCCCTGATCTACGGCGAGGACACGGTGCACGGCGACGGGAACATGATCGGCGCCACCGTCTTTCCCCACAACATCGGTATGGGCGCCACCCGGGATCCGGCGCTGGCCCAGATGGAGGGCGCGGTGACGGCCGCCGAGACCCGGGCCACCGGGCCCGAATGGGGCTTTGCCCCCTGTCTGTGCGTTGCCCGCGACGACCGCTGGGGACGGACGTACGAGTCGTTCGGCGAGGACCCGGCGCTGGTGTCACGCATGGAGACGGAGATCGACGGGCTCCAGGGGACCGACCCCGGTGCCGCGACCAGCTCGCAATCGTCGCTGAACTCCGATGACCATATCCTCGCCACCGCCAAGCACTTCGCCGGCGACGGCGGCACGCAGTACGGCACCGGCGACAGCGGCTATCCGATCGATCAGGGCGTCGACATCACCGACTCGCGCACGTTCAAGCGCCTGTTCATCTCCCCGTACGTCGCCGCGGTGCAGCAGCATCACGTCGGCTCGATCATGCCGTCGTACTCGAGCACGCAGCTCGACGGCGCCTCGTGCCCGACGAAGATGAGCGCCGACCGCAACCTGCTGACCGGAGTACTCAAGGATCAGATCGGGTTCAAGGGCTTTCTGATCAGCGACTACAACGCCATCGATCAGATCGGCGACTCGCGGTCATGCCCGATCCCGTCTCCGCTGCCGGCCGGGGTACCGGACGCTGAGAGCTACCGGCTCGCGGTCTCGACCAACGCCGGCATGGACATGTTCATGTCGCCGAACGACTACCAGACGATCGAGAGCGACCTGATCACGCTGGTGCAGCAACGGCGTCGTGCCGATGTCGCGGGTCAACGACGCGGTGAGCCGGGTCCTGACCCAGAAGTTCGAGCTCGGACTGTTCGAGCACCCGTTCACCAATCGCGCCAACATCGATCAGGTGGGCGACGCGGCCCACCGTGCGGTGGCAGCCCGGGCCGCGGCCGAGTCACAGGTGCTGCTCAAGAACGCCCACCACGTGTTGCCGCTGTCAACCGGACAGCACGTCTACGTGGCCGGCAGCAACGCCGACAACCTCGGCGCCCAGACCGGCGGCTGGACGCTGACCTGGCAGGGTCAGCCCGGCTCCATCGCCGACCCCGGCACCACCATCCTGGCCGGCATCCAGGCCAAGGACTCCCACGTGACCTACAGCCCGCAGGCCACCGCGCCCACCAGCGGCAACGACGTCGGCGTGGTCGTGGTCGGAGAGCATCCGTACGCCGAGGGCCAGGGAGACGTCGGCTTCAACGCCTATCCCTCCACCAACGGCAACATCGCCAGCCTCAATCTCAATTCCGCCGATCACGCCGCCGTCGACACCGTCTGCCACGCCATGCCGTGCGTGGTGCTGGTGGTATCCGGGCGGCCGATGACGATCACCGATCAGCTGCCGGAGATCGACGGACTGGTGGCGTCGTGGTTGCCGGGCACCGAGGGCGAGGGCGTGGCGGACACCCTGTTCGGAGACGTGCCGTTCACCGGGCAGCTGCCTCAGTCGTGGCCTCGCAGCCTCGGCCAGGAGCCGATCAACGTCGGTGACCCGCACTACAACCCGCTGTTCCCGTTCGGCTGGGGCCTGCACACGACCTCCACCCGCAGTGACGCCGACGCCGCCGCCCGGGCGCTCGGTGCCGGGCCGGGGAACCACCATGCGGCGAACCGCCTGTGGGGGCTGGTCCGCGATCGCCGGGACTGGAACCACGACGGGTCGGCGCGGCGACCAGGCCGAGTGCTGTCAGCGCTGCGCCGCGTCGCGGCGTCCCTGGGCGGGGCCAGCTTCGCCCAGCAGGAGGCGGTGGTCGGCGTGGCGCGTGACGTTGCCCAGGCCGCGGCGGTGTCGGCCGGAGGGCCCAACGCTGCCTCGTCGCCGGCCATGGCCGACGCCGACAACGCACTGCTCACCGGCGACCCGGGGCGGGCGGTGTCGCTGCTGGGCCGGGCCTACGGCTCAGCCTGACCGCGATCTGCTCGGGCCGTCCGCGGGACGTCGGATCCCAATGGGTGCCCCGCGGGGCGCCCATGGGCGCCAGCGGGGCCGCCGTTCGACTCCTCAGCCTGCACACGAGAAGCGAGCGGCGACCGCACACTGGCCCCTGCGGAGCGTCTGACCCGTTCCGAATCGCGCTCCCATCAACCGTCATACCCACCCGCACCGGCCAAAACCGCAAAATCGAAGCCGGACCGGCGCGGGGCGACGCTACGGGTGGAGCGCGGCGGTGGTGGGCGTCCCGCGCCCGGGCGGCGCTACCCGCCCGGCGCCAGGCGAAGCGGGGCGCGCCGGTGCGCCCGAGGCGTGAGGCGAGGCGAGAGTTACGACGAAGCAGGCCAGCACCAGCGCCACGAGCCACATGAGGGCTCGGAAGACTCGGTGAATGCGGGCCCAGTCGGCGAGCAGCATCGGATTCATGTCTCCGAAGGGGCTACCCAGGATGCCGCGGCGGCTCACATCTTTGCGGAGCATCGTCTCCGCGCGTCCGGCCGTTTTAGGGACTGGTTCCCGGCGCCGTCCCGCGTCCGAGCTCGGGGTCGTGCCTGGGCGGCGAGAGCACCACGGCGGAACCCACCTCGGGCTGGGCGCGGTAGACCGGCGGAGCCACCCGGGAGGGCGGGAACTCCGTCACCGCCTCCGGGACCCAGCGCACCACGGTGCCGCCGATGCGGTCCTGAAGCCCGCGGCGGCGGTCGTCGAACAGGATCAGGAGAAAGCCCGCGCCCAGCGGGATCATGGCCAGGATCGCGCCGACGAAGCGCCGAACCGACTGCAGGAACCCGAGCCCGCTTCCGTCGGTGCTCTCCACCCTCATGCCGAGCAGTCGGTCACCCGGCGTCTGCCCGGTCAGGGTCCAGAATGTGACGAAGTACAGGACGAACCACGTCCACCACACCACCGCTCCGATCACCGCTTCGGTAGTGCTCAGCCCGCTGCCGTGTCCCAGCAGTGAGGCGAGCAGGTTGACCATCGCGCCGACCACCGCTGCGATCACGTTGATCACCACCAGATCGATCACGAACGCCACCACGCGCGAGATCAGGCCGACATAGCCGACGGGTCGGTGACTGGACTCGGAAACGACCATCAGCTCGTGGTTCGCCGGCGCCGTCTGAACAGGCTGCGGGCCAAACGTTCCGCGGTGTCGTCGGCGGCCACGGTCCGGGTTCGCATGCCGACCGCCACCTCCCCCGCGAGCCCGGCGGTCTGATGGGCCAGGGCGGCACGCAGCTCCGGCGAGCGGGTTACGTAGTCGAGGATCAGCGGCATCTCATCGCTCTCCAGCAGCCGCGCCACCACTTCGTCGACCATGTGGCTGTCCATCACCCGCGCGATCAGCCGCTCCATCCCGGGGGCATCGAGCGCACTGGCGATGGCCGCCTCGGTGGCCGGGTGGTCAATTACCACCGTGCCCACGTTGTCGAAAGCGCCGGAGCTGAGCAGGCGCTCCACCAGTTCGTCGGCAGCGCCCGAGTTGGCGATCTGATCGGCGAGCTCGCGCAGCAACGCCTCCGTCCGGGTGCGGACGCTGGTGGCGACCTCGTGGCCATCCCGCGCCAGCCCATCGGTCAGCGCCCGGGCTCGGCCCCGCACCGGCGCCGCCAGCGGCGAGCGCCAGCCAAGCCTGGCCGGCCAGGCGGCGATGGAAGCGGCGCGGGCCCCGGCCGCTAGAAGCTCGCGCGAACGCCGCTCGCCCGCCGCCACCGCGCCCAGCAGCACGTAGGGTGCTTGTCCTCGTTTCACCGACGGCGACAGATCTTCCTCTCCTCAGGGCGAGCCAACCTCACCCCGTCAGGGTGAAAGCATGGCATCTCGGCGCTGAGGACATATGCTGTGTCGTATTAAGGCCGTGGGCGTACGCCTGGGGAGGCCGCAATGAGCGTGAGTCGCCGACCACAGGGTTACCCGTGAGCACCCACCCGGCCCGCCGTGGCCCGATCGCGCCACCATGAGCAACCCGCACTTTGACGAACAGCTCCCACGCAACCCGCTCGCCCCCGGGATAGCCCGGCGTGCGGTGGTGGCCTGGTTCCGTGACGAGCTCAACGGGGAGCAGCTCGATACCGCCAAGTTGCTGACCAGCGAGCTCGTGGCCAATGCGGTGGTCCACGGGCGCGGCCAGATCCTTTTGCGCGGCGGGTTGGACGAGAATCGCGTCCACATCGAGGTGATCGACGAGGGCGCCGGCTTTGAGCACGAGCTGCGACGCCGCGATTTCGACGAGCTCCACGGGCGTGGGCTGGCGATCGTCGACTCCGAGTCCAGCCGCTGGGGCATCCATGAGGGCACCACCCACGTGTGGTTCGAGCTTGAGCTCTGCGGGCCTCGCCTCGGCACCGAAAGCAAGCCGCCACCCCCGGGACCCGACGGGACCTAGCCGGCATCGGCGGGATTTGGCCGGCACCAGCGGGATTTAGCCGGCTGGCAGCTCTTTCCCGCCACCTTTGACGGGTTTGCACTGCCGGCTGGCGCTCACCGGCCGAGAGCCCGACGAGGGCCGGACGACCCGTCGCCCGTCGCCTGAACCCGGCCTCAGAAAGCGCTGTCTCCACATCCGCACAGTTGTTCATGCGATAATGAGCGCATGAGTCACGGCGTCGACCCCGAGCTCGCCTTCCTGTCCGCCGGCACCGCGCGCTCGGTGGCCGAAACGATGCAGGCACTGGCCGCGCCCAGCCGGGTGCGGATCCTCAGCCGGCTGGCCGCTGGGGCCTGCTCGGTCGGAGAGCTCGCCCGTGACGTCGACATGGAGCAGTCGGCCGTATCCCAGCAGCTGCGGGTGCTCCGCCACCTCGGACTCGTAGTCGGCGAACGTGACGGCCGCCGGATCATCTATGGCCTTCACGACGACCACGTCCGCGCGCTGCTCACCGAGGCCGTGTCGCACACCGAGCACCTGCGCCTCGGTCTGGCCTCCCGGCCGGCGGTGGGCGCACTGAGCGCATGAACTCCACTGCGCTGGCGCTCCTGGCCGCGTCGGCCGGGGTCGGCTTCGGCCACGCTGTCCTGCCCGACCACTGGGTCCCGCTGGCCGTCCTCGGCCGCACCCGCCGCTACCCAATGGCCAAGATCGCCCGCCTGTCAAGCCTGGCCGGGCTCGCTCACGTACTGGTCTCGATCGTGCTCGGCGCCGTGATCATCGCAATCGGGCTGCGGTTCCGCTCGAGCATCGAGAGCGCGCAGAACATCATCATCGGCGGACTGCTCGCCGTGACGGGGATCGGCTTCGTCCTGCTGGAGCTGACCGGGCACGGCCATCACCACCCCCACGAAGACGCCCACGACCACTCGCACGATCACGGGCAAGGCCACTCGCACGACCACGTGCATAGCCACGACGCCCCCGGCGAGGTCGGTGGCACGCAAGGGGTCCGCGGCCTGACCGCCGTGATGGTCCCCTTCGGCGCCGCCGCGTCCCCGGATCTGACCATCCTGCCGGTGTTCCTGGCCGCCACGACCGCCGGCGTCGCCACCGCCGTGGGCTCAGTAGTCATCTTCGCCGCCGCCACCATCGGGACGATCGTGGGACTGACCCTGGCCGGCGCCCGTGGCGGCTATCAGCTCAAGGGCGAATGGGTGGAGCGGTGGGGCAACCTCGTCACTGCCGCGGTCCTACTGGCCATCGGCACGCTGGTCCTGTTCGGCGTGATCTGAGCCGCGCCGGGCCTGCGCGAATCTGGCAACTCCGCCTCCCGCGAACCGGCTAGCGTCCGCGGCGTGACCGCGCCGGACCGCGACCATGAGCTCTCGGCCGACCCGGACGCGGTCCGGCGAGCCGTCGCTGACCACACTGGCTCGGACCCGGACGCGGTGCAGATGCGCGAAACCCACATCTCGCGTCTGTTCATCACCGCCGAGCGTGCCTACAAGCTCAAGAAACCGCTGGTGCTCGACTTCCTCGACTACGGGACAGCCGAGCGCCGCCGTCAGATGTGCGCCGAAGAGGTCCGGCTCAACGCCCGGCTGGCCCCGGACGTATACATGGGCGTCAGGTCACTGCGTCCGGCCGCCAACGGGCTGGAGCTGGCCGGCGAGGACGATCCGGCGGCGATCGACTACGCGGTCGAGATGCACCGCTATGACGAGGACCAGACGCTCGCCGCCGCCGCCGGCCGCGGCGAGGCCGGCGTTGCTGACGTCAGCGCGCTCGGCCGCCGGCTGGCCGAGTTTCACGACACCTGCCCGTCGGTGTCGCTGCACCACGGCGCCCTCGCTGTGCTGGACGGCGTGCAGCGCAACCTGCGCGAGCTGATCGCCCAACTCGAGGAACCGGCCGATCGCGACCGCGGGTTCGCTCTCGGTCGCTTCATGGAGGCGTTCGTGGCCTCGCGCGCCGACGTGCTCGACCAGCGCGCGCGTGGGGACCGGGTCCGCGACTGCCATGGCGACCTGCGTGCCGAACACGTGATCCTGCGGCCACAGCTCAGCGTCGTCGACTGCGTTGAGTTCGACCGGTCGCTGCGCACCCTCGACGTCGCCGACGATCTCGCCTTCCTGGTCATGGACCTCACGCGGTTGGGCGCGGAGTCGCTGGCGGCGGCGACGGTCACCGCCTACCGGGAGGCCGGCGGCGATTGCGGCGACGACGCGCTGCTGGCCTTCTTCGCGGTGCACCGTGCGCTGGTCCGGGCCAAGGTGCAGTTCGTGCGCGCCGCCCAGCACCCTCCGCAGAGCACCGTGCGCACCCGGGCCGTCGCCAATGGGCACGCCTTCCTGGCGCTGGCCGAACGGTTCGCCTGGCAGGCGCGCGGCCCGGCCGTGCTTGTGATCTGCGGCGTGCCGGCGTGCGGCAAGTCGTATCTCGCCCGCGCGCTGGGCGAGGCCTCCGGATTCGCGGTCCTGAGCGCGGACGTGGTGCGAAAGGAGCTGGCCGGACTGCGCCCGCACGAGCGTGCCCCCGCTGACGTCTACCGCCCGGAGTTCAACCGCCAGACCTACGCCGAACTCGGCACGCGCGCGGCGGCGCAGGTGCGAGACGGCAGCGGCGGGGTTCTCGTCGACGCCACCTTCCGCCAGCGCGAGGACCGGGACGCGTTTCGCCAATCGCCGGCCGGCCCGGTGCCGACCGTGTTCGTGGAGTGCGTGGTCCCGGCTGAGGTTCTGGCCGCGCGGGCCGCGTCCCGGGACCGCGACCCGGGACGGGTGTCGGACGCCAGCGCGGAGATCGTCGAGCGCGAGCGTCACGCCTGGGCGCCGCTGGACGAGGTCCCGGCCAACGCACATGTCACCCTGCGCACCGACCGCCCGGTGGCGGCGGCGGTGGCCGACCTGACCGCGCTGCTGGACGCCCGTCTCGAGACGAGGGGCGACTAGGGGGCGGCGGGGTTCGGCTGGGAAGTTACCCCTAATAGTTATGGGTAACTCCCCAGTCGACCGGCAGATCGCGGCTCTCGCCGCTCGCCAGTTGACCCGGAAACAACTCCTGGCACTCGGACTCACCCCTGCCGAGATCGATCATCGCGTGAAGCTCGGGCGGTTGATCGTGGTCCATCGCGGCGTGTACGCCGTCGGGCACCCCCGCACCGAGCCGCTGGCCCGGCTGAAGGCAGCAACACTCGCGGGCGGCCCCGCGGCAGTCATTTCGTTTTCCTCAGCCGCCTTTCTGTGGGGCCTGACCAAACGCCTGGCCACGCCACTCGAACTGACCGTCAAAACCGACCGCCGCATCGACGCCCGTCAGTCGGGCACGCCGGCGCCCAGCAACTCGGCCCCCCGGCCGACGCGCAGGTTGCCAGCGCCAGCCCAACGTCACCGATGCCATTACTAGCCTGGATGCCGGCAGGCGAACTTCCACGACAGGAGCGAACACATGATCCTCATCGGTTACGACGGCTCCGAGGACGCCAAAGCGGCGATCGAGCACGCCGGGTCCCTGTTCGCCGGCCAGACGGCGGTGGTGTTGACGGTGTGGGAGCCGTTCACCGAGATGCTGGCCCGCACGCCGGCGGCGATGAGCATGGCCGCGGGGATCGAGGACACCGAGGAGATCGACGAGGCGGGCCGCAGGACCGCCGAGCAGACGGCCGAGGAGGGCGTCGGCCTGGCCCGGGCCGCCGGCCTGGAGGCTTCGTCGCGGGTGCGCCCGCGCGAGGGCAGCGTCGCGCAGGCGGTGCTCGAGGAGGCCGACAAGGCCGACGCCAGCGCGGTCGTGCTCGGCTCGCGCGGGCTCGGGGGGATCGGGTCGCTGCTGCTGGGCAGCGTCTCGCACGCGGTGCTGCAGCATGCCGATCGAGCGGTGGTCGTGATCCCCTCCCCCAAGGTCGCCCGCAGCCGCAGCGAGAAGCTTCACCCCGCCGCCTCGGACTAGGCGGCCACGAGCGAATAAGGCCGCTAGGCCTCGATTTCGAGGCGCTCGAGCAACCCGACGAGCTCGAGCAACCGGCGCACCTGCCCGGTGGGACTGCGCAATGCGATCAGCCAGCCGTTGGCGTCGGCGTCCTGCTTGGCCCGGACCAGGACGCTGACACCGGTGCTGTCCATGAAGCTCAGCCCGGCCAGGTCGAGCAGCAGGCGCCGTCCGGGTTCAGGCTTGGCCTCGGACATGGCCTGCTCCAGCTCGGGCGCCGAGGACAGATCGAGCTCGCCGGACAGCGCCAGGACCGAGCCGCGGACGTCGGCACAGTGGTCAACCGAGAACTCGGTCGAACGCAGCTCAGCGGGCTCTTCGATCTCAGTCATCGATGTGTGTGTCCGATTCGTGGGTCCCGCGGGCGAGCCCGCTGGATCACGGAAAGATATGACACCGGGCTCGCGCAGGCTACGGTGCGAGCGCAACGCGGCGCGCGGTCACGCGCTCAGAGGCAACTTCGCCCACACGCGGTAGCCATCGTCGCGCTCCGTGCCCCACTCGTCCGCCAGCTGATCGACGATCTGCAGCCCCCATCCGCCCGCGTCCCGGCGGGCGGCGGTCTCGACCCGGGCGGTCCGTCCCGACAGGCCCGGATCCCACACCGAGATCCGGATGTGCCCGGCGCCCAGACACGCGCGGACCTTGAGCCTGTGCTCGTCGAGGCAGCCGGAGTGCAGCACCGCGTTGGTCACCAGCTCGCTGGCCACCAGCATGACGTCCCCGACCACCCAGCCGAGCGAATCGAGGTCGAGCAGCGCCTGCCGGACGGTGCCGGGTGCGTCGCGATCGCAGGGAACTTCGAGTGACAGGACATCCACCGGGCTCCTCGTCATGTACGCCCTGTGTACCCGTCTGTCTGGCGCACGGAACGAGCAAGTCAGGCGGACCTGCCAGATGACGGCACTTTCTTCGTTATTTGCCCCGGAATTATGATGCCACTGCGAGCCGGAGGGCTCGACACAATCAGCGACGAGCTAGGGCGAGCCGACGTTCAGACCCGGCTCGGGCTCGGCCTGCACCACTTTGGGGTCGGCGGCGACGACGTCCTCGGCCCACTCGCGCAACCGGAAGCGCTGGACCTTGCCGGTCAGGGTGCGCGGAAGGCCCTCGACGAACGTGACCACATGCGGGTACTCGTAGCGGCGCATGCGGTCCTTGCACCACGCGCGCAGCTCCTCGGCCAGCGCATCATCGCCGGGCTCGCCGTCGCATTCGACATAGGCGGCGATGCGGCTGGCTCCGTCGATGGTCACCCCCACCACGCCCACGCCGCCGACCCGCGGGTGCTCCATCAGCACATGCTCCATGTCGACCGGCGACACCCACAGGCCTCCCACCTTGAGCATGTCGTCGACCCGGCCCCACGTAGCTGTAGGTCCCGTCGGCGCGGCGCTCGTAGCGATCGCCGGACGCAAACCAATCGCCCCGCATCGACGCCTTGCTCTTTTCGTGTTGGTGCCAGTAGTAGGCGGCGCAGGAGTCCCCCCGGACCTCGAGCCCGCCCACCGCCGGCCCCTCCAGCTCGGCGCCGCTGTCGTCGACCAGGCGCAGGTCGTAGCCGGGCACCGGCCAGCCGCTGGTTCCGGGCTGCACCTTCCCCGGCCGGTTGGAGCAGTAGATGTGCAGCATCTCGGTCGAACCGATGCCGTCGACGATGTCCTGGCCGAAACGCTCGCGCCAGCGCGCGGCCGTGGTCGGCGGCAACGGCTCGGCCGCCGACACGCTGAAGCGCACCGAGTCAAACGCACCGTCGGCGTCGGGATGGCGTACCAGCACCCCGAACAGCCCGGGAACCGAGAAGAACACCGTCGGGCGGTGACGGCGCAGGGTCTCGAGGATCGGCTCCGGCCGCGTGGGGCCCTGCATCAGCACTGAGGTGGCGCCCAGCGACAGTGGAAACGACAGTCCATTGCCGAGTCCGTAGGCGTGAAACAGCTTGGTGGTCGAGAAGGTCACGTCGGCCTCGGACAGCCCGAGCACCTGACGGGCGTAGTTGTCGCACGTCACCGCGATGTCGTGGTGCAGGTGCACGACACCCTTGGGTCTGCCGGTCGACCCCGAGCTGTAGAGCCAGAAGGCGGGGTCGTCGCGGTGGGTCGGCGCCGTCTCAAGCTCGTCGGATTGCGCTCCCAGGCCCTCGTCCAGTTCGAACACTCTGGGGCCGGAGCCGCCCCTGACCAGCCAGCGCACCTGACGCTTCCCGAGTGCGGCGCTGATGCGCTCAAACGCACCGGCGTCGGTGGCCACCACCTCGGCGTAGGAGTCGTCGACGAAGTGGCGGAAGTTGTCGTCCTTGTCGAGTGGACTTACCGACACCGGGACGGCGCCGATCTGCATCGCACCCAGGAACAGGATCGGGAACGCCGTGGTGTCGTCGAGCACGAGGAGCACGCGCTGCTCGCGGCGCACCCCCAGTTCGCGCAACAACCCGCCGGCCCGGTTCACGGCCCGCCGCAACTGCTCGTAGGTGAGCGTGGCGTCGGCGGCGACCACAGCCGCCTTGTCGCCGCGGCCCTCGGCGACCTGGCGCGCCACCAGGTCGGCGGCGTTGAGGCGGTCGCCGTGCCCACCACTGCTGCCCGGCACGTCGGTCATCGTCCCTGTTCCTCGCAGGTGGATACTAATGAGCCATGAAGGTCGCCTATGAGCGGGGTTTGCACGAGCTCGGCGACGGCCTGTTCGCCTTCCTGCAGCCCGACGGCACCTGGGGCTGGAGCAACGCGGGGCTGATCGCCGCCGACGGCACCTCGCTGCTGGTCGACACCCTGTTCGACCTGCGCCTGACCCGTGAGATGCTCGACGCGATGCGCCCGGTCACCGATCGCAGCCCGATCGGCCAGGCGATGAACACCCACGGCAACGGCGACCACTGGTTCGGAAACCAGCTGCTGCCGGCGGACATCCCCATCTTCGCCACCACCAAGGCTGCCGCCGAGATGCAGGCGGTCCCCCCGCAGCTGCTGCACGCCCTGTTCAACGAGCTCGACCTGGGCCCCGAGTTCGACGCCTACGCGGCCCGCACCCTGCGAAAGTTCGAATTCGACGGGATCGAGCCACGTCTCCCCGACCGGACCTTCGACGGCTCCGCCGAGCTCAGCGTGGGCGACCGCCAGGTGCAGCTGATCGAGCTCGGCCCGGCTCACACCGCCGGGGACACGATCGTCTGGGTGCCGGACGCGCGCACGGTGTTCACCGGCGACATCCTGTTCATCGAGGGCACCCCGATCATGTGGGCGGGGCCGGCCTCGAACTGGATCGCCGCCTGCGACCGCATCCTCGAGCTCGACGCCCGCACCATCGTCCCGGGTCACGGCCCCGTCACCGATCACGGCGGGGTACGCGACGTCCAGCGCTACCTCGCCTACGTGCGCGATGAGGCCCGCAAACGGTTCGACGCCGGGCTCGACGCCGAGGCCGCCGCGGACGACATCGACATCTCGGACTTCCGCGACTGGGGCGACCCGGAGCGGATCGCGGTCAACACCGCCGTGCTGTACCGCGAGTTCGACCCCACCCTGCCGGAGGTGACGCCGCCGGAGCTGTTCATGCGTATGGCCAGGTGGGCGGCACGCCACTGACGAGCCGGCCACCGCGAGCACAGACCGGGCCGGCTCAGGCCGCGTCGGCAATGACACCGCGCTCGGCCTCGAGTTGGTGAAAGAAGGCCCGCGCCCGCACTCCCCAGCGCTGGTGGCGGTCGGCGAACAGCGCGTGCGCCCGGGCGCGGGGCCAGCCGGACGGCAGTAGCACAGCGGGCAGATCCGGATCCAGGAACGGAAACTTGCGCCACGCGTGCACGAGCAGGGTCTGCTGACGAAAGCACGCCTCTGGAGTCACGGCCGCGACGCGCGAGAAGTCCTCGATGAAGGCGTCGTATTGGGACCGCACCCGCTCGAGGTCCCAGGCGTCGGCGACCAGTTGCTCGGGATCGCCGATGCTCCCCAGCGAGGCGACGAACGACTGCGCCTCGGCGGCCGGCTCGTCGTTGATCGCCGCCGCCAGTTCCGCCTCGCGCTCGACGTGCGGGGTCAGCCACACGCCGCCGCGCAGCGAACCGAGGCCGGCCCAGGCCAGCCGTGACCGCAGCTGATGGCGAACCGCCCGCCGCTCCTCGGGAACCCGCAGCACGACCACCAGCCAGCGCCCGTCCCACTGCCACGGGCGGGCGAACGAGTAGATGCGCTCGGCGCCGGTGCGCAGCAGATCGGCGGTGGCGTCGCTCAGCGACAGGCGGGCGCGGCGGCCGTGGCGCTCGGCGATGAGCCAGCCGTCCCGGGTGCTGCGGGCCAGCGCCTGACGCGCCGCCTGGTGGGTGTAGCCGACCGAGGTCAGGGCCGCGACCAGCGTCTCCTGCCACACGCCATCCGCGCGGGGCAGGACGTACTCGCCGAGGACGGTCAGCAGAAGCGATCGCGCCGCCGGGGCGCCGACCGATCTCGCCTCAGCTGCTCGTCCATCGCGGCGCTCGGTCCGGCTCGCCGTCAGGCTCTGAGAAGGCGCTGCGCAGGGCCTCGAAGTACGTGTTGCAGGCGCGGCAGCGCAGCTGGCTGGTGATCAGCTGGCCGCCCCACGGGGCCACCAGCTCGACCTCGGGGGACTCGCAGAACGGACAGCTCACCCCACCGGTCACTGCGGTGCTCCTCGTCCCAGCCGCTCCAGTCGGCCGGATCGGGCAGCTCGACGGCGACTCCCTCGGCGTCGAGCAGCCCCGCCAGCCAGTCGCGGACACGGGCCCGCACCGCCGTCGGGCCTTCGCGAACCATGCCCTGCTCGATCGCAGCCCGGTAGCCGGGGTGATCGTCGGGTCCGGGCCACCGCGACCCTGAGCTCCACATCTCCCCGATGCGCCGCAGCAGCATCTCGGAGTCGCTGCCCTGGGCCCGGCACAGGCGGCGCAGCCACGCCTCGGCATTGACCCGATGAGAGCCCTCCTCCTGCAGGATCTTGCGGGCTCGCTGGGCCAGCGGCTCGATCGAGCTGTCGCGAGCGCTGGCCACGAATGTGGTCAGGATGCCGTCGACCACCAGGTTGGCGGCGATCACCGAGGCCCAGTCGGGCAGCTCATGTTCGATCACGGTGAGCGGATCCCCGGCGTCGAGGCCCTCGTCCACGCGCTGCACCCCCAGCTTGGCCAGGACCGGATACGTCGAGCGGGCGTGGCCGAGCTCATCCTGGGCCATCGCCGCGGCCGCCACCGCCGACTCGAGCGTCGGTGCGCTCACCGCCCACTCGCCGTAGCGGCGCCCCAGTGCGCCCTTGTTGTCGGCCAGCGAGCCGATCAGGGAGATCATCGTGGCCGTGGCGGGATCGACCGCTGACGAAGTCGCGCTCACGCCCGGATCGCCTCCCGGATCTCGCGTCGCGGCACCAGGATCATGTGGATCCACGGCTGCTCGTCGTAGATCGCCCGCGCCGACACCAGGGCCAGGTCCTCGTCGTCCTCGGTCACCGTCCCCACGTGGTGAAGCGGCTCCTCGTAGGCCTTACGGGCGAACACCTCCCATACGGTCTCTTGCTGGCGGCTCATACGACGATGCCCAGTCGCCGCATCGTCTCGCGAGCGTCGGCGCGAATCCTGTCCTTGGTCCACACCGGGTCCCACACCACCTCGAGCTCGACCTCGTCGACGTCGGGGTCGCGCAGCAGCGCCTCGCGGATGTCGTCCTCGATGAAGTCCATCGCCGGGCAGCCCATCGCGGTGAAGGTGATCTGCAGCGCCGCACGCCGCTGCTGCGGCCCGTAGGTGAGACTGACTATGAGACCCATTCCCACGACCGAGACGGGGATCTCCGGGTCGTCGACGTGGCGCAGGGCCTCCCACAGCCGGGCCTCGACCACCTGCGTCGGCAGCGGCCGGGGAACATGACGCCGGCCGACAGAGTGAGATCGCTCACGCCGCCCGCCTCAGGGCCGTGGTCTGGTAGCCGCGCTGCAGCGAGCGCACGTAGTCGCGGTTCATCGGCCCGCGGCCTCGCCAGCGCTTGATCACGTCGTCCCACTCAATCGCGCCCTCGTCCAGCAGCCAGCGACGCTCGCCCTCGTCGAACCGAGCCGGGAACGGGCAGTCGATCACATAGCGGTCCTCGCCGGCGTCGTGATGCGCCGGGACCTCGATCCCGATCTCCTCCATGAACGGGACCACATCGCGCATCCAGTCCTGGCGCAACTGATCGTTTGACTTGCCCTTGAAGCCATAGTCGAGCTGCTCGGAGTGCTGCTTGCGCGCGTCGGGGAGCCCGAACCACTCAAGCGTGAGGATGAACATCCAATCGACCGCCGCCTGCACCTCGGCCCTGCCCTCGGGCGTCTTGGCCAGCTTCTTGCACCAGGTGCGGCCGTGGCGCAGATGGAACGTCTCCTCCTTGTCGACCTTGGCCAGGGCCCGCTTCCAGGGCCCGAACGTGCTCGACTCATAGACGTCTGACAGGAGCACGAACCCGGCCTGGTCGTAGAAGGCGTTGGCGCACACCAGCTCCACCCACGAGTTGAGCGGCACATCAAATGCGTAGGGGTATTTGAATTGCTCGGCCGGCCGCTCGTAGATCAGCCAATCCATGTCCACGCCGAGGTCGCCGAGCAGCCGATAGCCGATGTGAGCGTGGGCCAGCTCGTCCTGGATGATCGACATCGCCGAGCCGAAGTTGTTGAGCGCCGGCGCGTGCTGGGCGGCGCGCAGGTAGGCGGGCGCGCTGACGAACTCGGTGTCGGCCGAAACGGTGAGGATGCGGCGCATTCCCTCCAGGTACTTGGGCGACATGTGCTGCAGACCCTCGACCAGCTTGCCGGCGGCCAGATGCTCTGGACCTGCTCCTCACTCAGAGCCGCCAGCTCTCCAACTGGGGTTGCGACCACGCTCTCCCTCTCCTCGGAGGTGTGACACTTGACTTACGTTCGCCAGCGTATAGTCTTTCGACGACGAGGTCAAGCGAGAGAGGCGAACCGTGCCCGAGATGCTGATCGGAGGTGAGTGGCGGGGAGCGACGGCGCACGCGGAGCTCGAGGTGCGCAACCCCGCCACCGAGGAAGTGGTGGATCGCGTCCCCGCGGGCGCGCCCGAGGACGTCGAGCTGGCGGTGGCCACTGCCCAGCGGGCGTTCGGCGAGTGGTCGCGCACCGACGTGGAAAAGCGCGCCGAGATCCTGACCCGGGCCGCGGAGATGATCCACGACAACGCCAAGTCCCTGGCCGCCATCCTCACCGCCGAACAGGGCAAGCCCGTGACCGAGGCGATGGGCGAGGTCAGCCATCTCGCCCACGGCGTCAGGTACTACGCCGAGGCGGCGACCAAGGTCCGGGGCACCTACCAGGAGCTTCCCTCCACCCTTGGCCCCGCCTACGGCATGGTGATTCGCCGGCCGATGGGCGTGTGCGCCGCCATCACCCCCTACAACTTCCCCCTGACTCTGCTGGGCACCAAGGTGGCGCCGGCGCTGGCCTCGGGCAACACGGTGGTGGCCAAGCCCGCCGCCACCACGCCGCTGGCCACCCTCGAGGTGGCCCGGCTGTTCAGTGAGGCGGGCGTGCCCGACGGCGTGCTCAACGTCGTCACCGGCCGGGGCTCTGAGATCGGCGACGCGCTCGTCGGCCACCCCGACGTGCGCCGGGTCGCCTTCACCGGCTCGACCGCGGTCGGCCGCCATGTGGCCGCTCTGGCCGCGCCGGATCTCAAGCGCCTGTCGCTGGAGCTGGGCGGCTCGGATCCGGTGATCGTGTGCGCCGACGCCGACGTCGACGCCGCCGTCAAGGCGGTGATCATCGGGCGCTACTGGAACGCCGGCCAGGCCTGCCTGGGCTGCAAGCGGGTGTTCGTGCACGATTCGGTGTACGACGACTTCGTCTCGCAGCTGGTGGAGAGGGTGGGGCGCTACGAGCCCGGCGACGGCACCACCAAGCCCGAGAAGCCGAAGCTGCGAATGGGCCCGATTCACACCCGCGCCGGTCGCGACGAGCTGCTCGAGCAGATCGAGGACGGAGTGTCGTCGGGCGGCGAGCTGCTGATCGGCGGCGGGACCGGTGCTGACGGCGACAAGGGGTATTTCCTGGCGCCCGCGGTCATCGCCAGCCCCGGCGACGACTCGCGCCTCATGACCGAGGAGGTGTTCGGCCCGGTGCTTCCGGTGTTCGGATTCAGCGACTTCGACGACGCCATCCGGCGGGCCAACGACACTCCCTACGGGCTGGGTTCATCGCTGTGGACCCACGACGCACGGCTGATCCACCGCGCCGCGCTCGGAATCGAGTCCGGCATGACGTGGGTCAACCAGATCCATTACGGCTACGACGAGCTCCCGTTCGGCGGCGTGAAGGCCTCGGGATTCGGCAAGGAGCACGGGCTCGAGGCGCTCGACTCCTACGTCGAGCTGAAGTCGGTCGTGGTCGGAGGGCTGGCCTGATGGCGGTCACTTACAACGCCTCGACGATCACGCTCGACAACCCCCCAGCCAATTCCTACGAGATCTCGTTCATGCGCGAGCTGGCCGGGGCGATCGAGGCGGCCGAGGCCGACAGAGACGCGCGGGTGGTGGTGGTCCGCTCGGCCAGCGAGAAGTTCTTCTCGGCCGGCGCCGACATCAAGCGCTTCCTGGCCAACGAGATCGACGCCAACATGGACATGATCCGCCTCGCCCACGAGGCGCTGGCGTCGATCGCGCGCTCGAGCAAGCTGTTCGTGGCCTGCATCGCCGGCCACGCGCTGGGCGGCGGCCTGGAGATCCCGCTGGCCTGCGACGTGCGCTACGCGATCGAGGGCCGCTACCGGCTGGGCACGCCGGAGGTCACGCTCGGCATTTTGCCCGGCAACGGCGGCACCCAGCGACTGCCCCGGCTGATCGGCGTCGGGCCGGCGCTGGAACTGCTGACCACCGGCCGCCAGATCTCCCCCGAGGAGGCGCTGCGGCTCGGCCTGGTATCGCAGGTGTTCGCCGACCAGGCGGCGTTCGACAAGCACATCGCCGGACTGCAGGCCCTGCCGCCGCTCGCCCTCAGCCACATCAAGCGGGCGGTGTACGAGGGCGTGGAGCGGCCGCTGGCCGACGGCCTGGCCCTGGAACGGGACCTGATCGAAGACCTGTTCCGCAGCCAGGACGCCCGCGAGGGATTGACCGCGTTCAGCGAAAAGCGCGCCCCGGAGTTCGTGGGCGCATGAGTACCGAGACCCTCGTCCGCCACGCCGGCGCGTTCGTCGCCGGAGAACCGCGTCAGAACGCCGGCGAGCCTCTGCCGGTAACCAACCCCGCCACCGGACAGGTGTTCGCCGAAGTGCCGGGCGGCACCGAGGCCGATGTCGATGCCGCCGTCGGCGCCGCGACCGACGCCTTCGGCGAGTGGTCGTCGCTGGCGGTGAGCAAGCGCGGTGAGCTGCTCGGCCAGGCCGCGCATCACGTCGAGCGGCATCTGGACGAGCTGGTCCCCCTGCTGACCCGCGAGCAGGGCAAGACGCTGCGCGACAGCCGCATCGAGATCACCAAGGCCGTCGATACGCTGATGCACTACGTCGGTCTGTCCAAGGCGCTGCGGGGCGTGCACGCGCCGAACCTCGACCCCGGCGTGGACGGGATCGTGCTGCGGCGGCCGCTGGGGGTGGTCGGCGCGATCGTGCCGTGGAACTTCCCCACCACCCTGCTGTGCAACAAGCTCGGCGCCGGCGGTGGTGGCCGGCAACACGGTGGTGGCCAAACCGGCCGGGACCACGCCACTGACCACTCTGCGGTTCGCCGAGCTGCTGGCTGAGGGCGGCCTGCCCCCGGGCGTGTTCAACGTCATCACCGGCAGCGGCTCGACCACCGGCACCGCCGCTGGTGGCGCATCCGGCGGTTCGGAAGATCGCCTTCACCGGCTCGACCCCGGTGGGCGAGCGGATCATGGCCTTGGCCGCGCGCGGCACCAAACGGGTGACGCTCGAGCTCGGCGGGTCAGACCCGATGATCATCTGCGACGACGGCGACCTGGCCGCCGCTGCCAGCGCCGCCTCCATG
Source organism: uncultured Solirubrobacterales bacterium (assembly GCA_963754375.1). Taxonomy (GTDB): domain Bacteria; phylum Actinomycetota; class Thermoleophilia; order Solirubrobacterales; family Solirubrobacteraceae; genus Palsa-465. Next base: position 51,995 of record CAVWFX010000023.1, on the reverse strand, counting down.
GGGCGTTTCTACAACTGCGGACAGGCCTGCCTGGCCATCAAGCGGGTGTACGTGTTCGAGTCGGTCGCCGACCAGGTGATCGAGGCCGTGACCGCCAAGGCTCAGCGCCTCAAGGTCGGCCGGGGTGACGTCAAGAGCTCGCAGATGGGCCCGCTTCACACCGCCGCCCAGCGCGACGAGGTCGCCGGTCAGGTCGACCGCACGCTGGCGCTCGGCGGGCGGCTGGCGACCGGCGGCGGCCGGCCTGACGATCCCGATCTGGCCGACGGGTTCTTCTATGCGCCCACCGTCGTCGTCGACCCCCCGCACGACTCACCGATGGCGACCGAGGAGGTGTTCGGGCCCGCCCTGCCCATCTGGCGGGTGACCGACCTCGACGAAGCCATCGAGCGTGCCAACGCCTCCCAGTACGGCCTCGGCTCCTCGGTGTGGACGCGGGACCTGGCTCGGGCCCGGCGCGCTGCGGAGCGAATTGAGGCCGGCTACACCTGGATAAATTCGCGCACCAAGGTCTATGACGAGCTTCCCTTCGGGGGCTGGAAGTCCAGCGGCTACGGCAAGGAGCATGGCCAGGAGGCGTTTGACTTCTACACCGAGTCCAAGTCGGTGGTGTTCGGCGCCGCTTCGTGAGCCGCGGACGCGGACGATGACCGACCCGCCCTGGGACCTGGAGTCGCTGCCTGCCCCGATGATCCCCCTGGAGCGCACGTTCGAGGGGTTTCTCGGGCTCGAATGGCTGGCGCTGACCCGCGAGTTCGCCCACGTCCGCTTCCAGATACGGGAGAACCTCAAGCAGCCGCTGGGGCTGCTGCACGGCGGCATCTACTCCGCGGTGGCCGAGACGGTGGCCTCGGTGGCCACCGTCCGCGCGGTGTGGGAGGACGGCTTCATGGGCTCAGGGCTCAGCAACTCGGCCAGCTTCCTGCGCCCGGTCACCGAAGGTGCCGTCGACGTCACCGCGCGCCTGCGCCACCACGACGAGCGCGAGTGGCTGTGGGGCCACGACTTCCGCGACGAGCAGGGCCGGCTGTGCGCGCTGGTCGACGTGACCATCGCGGTGCGCCCGGTGGCCCTGCCTGAGTCGTGACCGTCCCGGTCAGCGGAGTCATCGAGCTCGACGGGGCTCGGCTGGAGGTGCTCGATCTTCCCGGCCGGCGCGACTTGTCGCCCGCTGGTGCTCCTGCACGAGGGCCTGGGCTCGGTGGCCCTATGGCGCGATTTCCCGGCTCTTGCTTCACGATGTCTCGCGGCCGCCGGGTGATCGCCTTCTCGCGCTACGGGCACGGACGCTCGGCCGCCACCCCGGCAGCCGCGGTCGCCGTCGTTCTTCCACCAGGAGGCGCTGGAGGTCCTGCCCGTGCTGCTGGACCGCCTCGATGCCGTCGATCCGGTGCTGGTCGGTCACAGCGACGGCGCCTCGATCGGTCTCATCCACGCCGCCCACCATCCGGTCAGCGCGCCTGGTTCTGCTGGCTCCCCACGTGTTCGTCGAGGAGCGCACCGTGCTGGCCATCCGTGGCACCCGCAAGCTCTATCTCGAGGGTGGCCTGCGCGCAGCGGATGGCCCGCCACCACGACGACCCCGATGCCGCCTTCTGGGGCTGGTGCAACGTCTGGCTCGACCCCGCCTTCGAAGCCTGGACACTCGAAGCCGAGGCCGCCCTGCTGACCGCACCGACCCTGCTGATCCAGGGCGCCGGCGACCCCTATGGCTCGCTCGAGCAGCTGACGCGCATCGAGGCTGCCGTCCGCGGCCCGGTCCAGCGGCTCGTGCTCCCCGGCGGCCACAGCCCCCACCTCGAGCACGGTCCCCAGGTGGCCGAAGCGGTGCGCGGCTTTCTCGACGCCGCGCTCAGCGGCGGTAGCTGAACCGATCGCGCGAGCGTCGAGCCGAGCTTAGATGCAGCTCAGCCGACGAGCATCTTGCGACCGGCCAGACGCTGTCCGACCCGCAGCGGCGTCAGCATCCCGATCCGCGAGGCGACCTGGACGCCGCCGGCCATCCGTGACAGCGACGAGCCGTTCTTGTCGCCGAAGGCGCCGTCGTCGATCAACTCCCGGTACCAGTCGATCGTCGCCTGCAGGGTCTCGTCGAGCGGGCGCGCCGTGTAGTCGAGCTCCCGCTCGGCGCGGCTGGAGTCAAAGCGCCAATCGCGGCCCATCAGGTCGGTGGCCTCGGCCGGCATCGTGCCCGGCAGGCCCGCCGCCTCCCGGATTCGCGCCAACCGGGTCACTGCCGGATGGAGCACGAGCACCGGGAACCTGACTCCGGACAACTCGGCCGTGCGCTGGATGAGCCCGGGCCAGGTCCCGTTCTCCCCGCCGAGGATGTAGCGCTCGCCGGGCTCCCCCTTCTCGGCGGCGAGCAGATGCCCGCGAGCCACATCGTCGACGTCGACGAAGTTCATCGGCGCTCCGACCACGGCGGGAAGGCGGCCCAGCAGGTAGTTGCCGATCGTGCGCGTCGAGGTCTCGCCCGGCTGATCACGATTTACCGGCACGCCGAGGACGTAGGCCGGATTGACTGCCACCACCTCGATCCCGTGGCGATCCCCGGCCTCGAGCCCGGCCTTCTCGCCCTGATGCTTGGAGTCCGGGTAGGCGAGCCCGAGCCAGTCCTCGGGATATTCGGTGCTCTCGTCGGCCGGACCGTCTTCGTCAGCAGTGCCGATCGCCGAGATGGTCGAGGTGACCACCACGCGCCGTACCCCCTCGGCGGCGGCCGCCTCCACCGCCACCACCGGGGCGTGCGCGTTCAGCCGCCACACCCGTTCGGTGGGGTTGGACCCGACGTAGCCGGCGATGTGGAACAGCACCTCGCAGCCTCGTACCGCCCGGCGCATCGCGCCGTACTCGAGCACATCGGCCTTGGCGCGCCGGTAGTCGATGCCCTTCAGCGCTCTCAGGCGATCCGCGTTGCGGTAAACCACCCGGACCTCGTCGCCACGCGCGGCCAAGGCCCGCGTCACGTGCGCTCCAACGAATCCGGTTGCTCCGGTGACGCAGACCTTCACGGCCGACCATGCAGCGGCAGACGCGCACGTTGCGCAGCGACGCGACGGGATGCCGGCTGTGTCTCCCTCACTCCATTGGCTTGTACCCGAGCGGGCCGCTGCCTACTCGCTGGTTGCGCCGCCCGGCATCGTTCCTCGGCCTGCCCTGGAGACGACAACGGGGTGAGGTCCGCTGGGAAGTTGACCGCACCCAAAACGCACCGCTTGCCCGGTCCGAAGCAACAGCGGAACCTACTCGCCCAGCGCTCGCCCCACCAGTCCGGTCAAGGGTTCGCGCAGTCCCCTCAGCCCCTCGATATCGCGGGCGGCAAGCCGTGTCATGACCAGCGTGGTGATGGCCGCCACCAGGGCCTCGCAGGCAAAGCGGGCGCTCCGGTCACGCGCTCGGAACGATTTCGTCACCAGTCGCACGAATCGCCGTTGGATCTCGGCTCGGCTGGCGAGCACCTCGTCGCCCGCGGCGTACACCTCGACCATGAACAACCGGGCGAATGCCGGCTCGGCCGCCAGCGTGTCCAGATACGCCGCGATCGCGCGATCGAAACGCTGAACGGGCGTTCCGTCGGAGGCGGCCTCCCGCTCCAGCTCGGCGAGGACCAGGCTCGCCGCCAGTTCGTAGGCGGCGATGAAGCAGTCCTGCTTGGACGAGAACTGCTGGTAGAAGGTCTCACGGGAGGTCCCGGCACGGCTGATCACGTCGGCGACGGACGTGGCCACGTAGCCTCGTTCGGCGGTCGCTTCGGCTATCGCCCGCAGCATCCGCGCGCGCTGCACGTTCCTGACCTGTTCGCGGGTCATGCCGTGGCGGCCGCGAGGCAGCTGCTGCGGCGACCGCGGGCTCGTGGTCACCTTCGGTCGGGTTGCGGCGTGGTCAACGGCGGGCGCTCGCCTCGGGCGATGTCGAGTGTCTGCGCCATACCCCGCCTGACCTGAAGCTCGACCATCCGCTGGGCGATCATCCGGATCGGCAGCACCGCTCCCACCCAGCCCGGCGAGACGATCCGACGTGAGCGGCGGCGGATGCCGCGTTCGAGCGCGTCGATCGCCGGCCCCACCGGCGAGACCGGCAGATGGCCGTTGCCGCCGAGCGGGGTCCGTGCCGCCGCCTTGGTGGCAAATCCGCGCGCGGTCATGTCGGTGTCGAGCTCGGCGTAGTACGCGACGCCGACTCGCGCTCCCGACGGGCGCAGCTCGATCCGCAGCGAGTCCCCGAGCGATTCGACCGCCGCCTTGGATGCACAGTAGGCCGACATCAGGGGGAGATGGACGGCGGCGGCCAGCGACGCGGTCAGCAGGAAGTAGCCCCCGGGATGGGCGACATGAGGACCAGCCGCCCGGACCAGGTTGTAGGTACCGGCGAGGTTGACCGCGAACGTCGAGTCCCAGACCGCTTCGTCGCCGTCGATCAGCGTCATCTGCGCGCCGATCCCAGCGTTGGCGACCGCCACGTCGAGGCCCCCGAGCCGCTCGAGCGCGCCCGCGACGGCGCCGTCGACCTGCTCGCGCTGAGAGACGTCGCACTCGTACCAGGCGGCGTCGCCGCAGTCGGCGGCGACTGTGCTCAGCAGATCGGGCTCCAGGCCCAGCAGCGCCAGTCGAGCACCGCGCTCATGCAGCCGGCGGGCCAGCAGCGCTCCCAGCCCGCGGGCCGCGCCCGTGATCAGCACCCGCCGTCCGGTCAGGTCCAGCTCGCGGCGGCTCATCGCGTTCGCCTCCGGCCGCTGGCCAGCGCCTGTAGCTTGCCGGCGATCCAGGGCGGGCCTGAATCGGGCAGCGCGTCGGGCTGGACCCGCAGCGAGTTCAAGGTCATGGCCACCATTTCGTAGTGGCCCACGAGCATGCACAGCTCGATCAGCTGCGCGTCGCTGAGCAGCGGTCGCAGTCCGGTCCACAGCTCGTCGGACAGGGCGCGGCTCTGGTGCAGCTCGTCGCATGCGCGCAGCAGCAGCCGCTGGAGCTCGGTCCAGCCCTCCCATCCCGGTCCTTCGCGCACCCGGCGCACGTGCTCGGCATCGAGCCCGGCGGTCAACGCAATCCGCTCGTGCTGGGTCCACTCATACGCGGAGCCGGTGTTGTTGGCGACGCGCAGGATCAGCAGCTCACTGGCCGCGCGCGGCAGCTTGCCGCCTGGCATCAGCGCCCCCGCGAACCGCAGCCACCGCCGGAACAACCCGCGATGGCGCGCGAGCGTGGTGAAGATGTTCGGGGGCCCGGATCCGACCGCCGCGCCCAGCCCGCGCGCCAGCAGCATGTTCACCCGCCCGATCTCGTCCGTCGTGCCAGGTCCGATCCGTGGCTCGGGGTACGTCTGCCGGTCGGCTGGCGGCGGGCCGTGGCCCGCCCGCTCTGGATCGTTGTGCATCGACACCACGGCGCCAGTAGTACCCGGCTACGAACACGAGTATTCGTAGATGTGGCCCGGGGGTCTGTGGTGGTCCCTAGCGCCGGCTCGATATCACCGCGGTGGCCACGACCAGGGATACGGCGACCAGCGCCCCCAGCGCACTGAGCCAGTTGAGGCCGACCGTGTTTCGTTCACGGCCGATCACGGCGACGAAGGCCACCGGGAGGGCGATCGATGCAAACAGCGCCACCGAGCGCAGCAGGGTGCGCTTGTCGTGGCCCCCGTCGCGGCGCCGGCCCGCCAGCGCAATCGCCGCGCTCGTGCTCGCGGCCTCGCCGTCGTAGTAGACGAGCGCGCGCCGCCCCAGCTGCCGGGCGTGGGTCTCGCAGCCCCAGGCCATGACGATCATGAACGTGACCGGGAGAACCCAGGTCATCACCCAGATCACGGCCCCCACCAGCAGACCGAAGGCGGCCATCATCTTCGCCCGCAAGCCCTGCGGCGGCGGCTTGCCGTCAGACGGGGATATGAACCCCCCGAACACCAGGATCAAGGTCACGCTGTGCACCCAGGTGCGCAGCGAGCGCCGCTTCGTGACTCGCTCCGGCATCGAAGTCTGGCGCACTGCTACGAGGGCGGCTTCGGCGCTCTCGACATCGGGATGGACCCCTCTGAGCGCGAGCATCTCCCCCGCTGTCCTCAACTCTCGGGGGTCTCGCCCGTGCAGCGCCGCCGTTCGCATGGTCATGCGCATCTCCTGCCACAGGTACGACAAATAGCCGGGGACGAGTGCGAGCAGAAACGGTGTGCCGGAGATCGCGCCATCAATCCGCGCCACCTGAGCCGTACGCCTCCGCAAGTCCTCGGCGATCTCCGCGCGTGGGGTGTCGGGACGGATGCGCTGCGTCGTCCGGGCCCATTCCACGGATGGCTCCGCCAGCCGATCCATGGCAAAGAGGGTCAGGCGCTCGGCAACGTGCTCAGGGTCGCGGTAGGCGATCCTCAGCAGATCGCGCGAGCCGGCGAACACCCGGCCGAGGCGTCGCGGGCGTGGCGCTCCCTCGGGGGTGGTGCCGAAGCTGGGAGAGTCAGCTGACGCCATCGGGTGTACCCGGTCTGAGCTGATCGAGCGCCGCCTCGATGCGCGCCAATCGCTCGCTGACATCGTCGAGGCGATCGTTGAGGTTCGCGTCGGCGGTGTCGGCGAAGCGACGGCGTCCGCCCTCCACCAGCCCCGCGGTGACCGCTGCCGTGATCACCGCCAGGAAGCCGATCGCGGTCAGCATCACCACCGCGGCGATGAAGCGGCCGGAGGAGAGCCTGGGCGTCACGTCCCCATAACCGACCGTGGTGACGGTCTGGAGCGAAAACCACAGTCCTTTGCCGATCGTCGGAAACTCACGGTGATCCAGCACCCGCTCGAGGATCCCGCCCGCGACTGTGATGACAAACGCGAAGGCGGCGATGATGCCCGCCGCGCGACGTGCCGTCAGTGACTGCTGAAGCAGCAGCCGGGCGGTGAGCGGAACCCTCGTCGCGCGATCGAGTCGCCCGGCGTTGGCTCCGACCGAGGAGTCTAGGATCGGGCATCTGGAATCAGGCCCCCTTTAGGCCCCGCGCCGGCGCGGCGGTGAATTATCCACGCCGCGTGCTAACCCTTGCGCACGCCCACCAGCGCCGTGCCCCCCACCGCCACACAATGGTCGACTGTCTCACAGCCGATCGCGTTGACGGTCGGCTTGCGCCCTCGATTCCCGCGATCTTGTCGTAGGAGAAGTCGACCCAGTTGTTGGTGGTCGAGGCGATGATCGCGTCCGGCCCGTGGATGCCGCCGGCGAGGCAGACGCGGCTGGCCGGACAGGTGACGCTGGTCAGGGACGGCCGCGATCCGGGATCGTGGCCGCGCTGGGGATGATGCGCTCCTTCCATTGCAAGAGGTTGGTCCCGACGGACGTCATGACCTCGCCGTCCTTACCCACTGCGGCGCACTGGCCGGCGGGGCTGCAGCCGATCGCCTCGAGCACCGAAGAGGGGTCGGCGTCAGTGGTGACCCAGCTCCAGCTGATCTCGCCTCCCGCGTCGGTCATGGTGCCGAGCACGATGAAGTCGCGCGTCGTCACAACACACACGGCCGGATTCGTCCGTCCCGGCGAGACACGCCACCGACGTCGCCGTACCGGGAAACGCGTTATTCGATCCAGTCCGTCACCGCGCCGTCAAGCGTCGTGTAGACGACCCCCTTGTTGATTCCGACGCAGAGGTCCTTGCTGATGCAGGTCAGCGGTCTGCTGCCCTTCGGATCGGTGGTGGTGGGGTGGCGCGGGATGAAGCGCGTGAGGTTTGTCGTGAACAGAGTCGAGGTCTTGCCCAAGAACAGGCATTCGGACAGGCCCGTGCAGTTGACCGACTTGATGTCGAGGCCCGCGTATCCGCTCAGCGGCAGTGACCAAAGCTCGCCTCCGGAGCGTGATACGCCGACGTCCTTCTCCCCGCCCGCCACGCACGTCGGCCTGAACGCCGCCGAGCACTGGATCGCGTCGAACTTGGCGACCTCGTTGACGCGTCTGAACTCAGAGCCGGCATCGAAGCTCGCGAACCACGTGCCAGCCTTGCCAACGGCGACGCAATCGGCGTGGGCACAGGTGATCGCCTCGAGGTTCAGCGTCCCGAGCGGGCGCCGCCGCCAGTCGCCGGTCGCCGACGACAGCTTGGTGGTCCGCATCGCGACCCCTGCTTCGGTCAGGCCGACGCACACGTTCTCCTCGGGACACGCCAGCGCCGACACCGCCATCGCCTTGGGGAACAGCTTCGCCGGTCCCCACGCCTTATCGGGGATCGACAGCGACATGAAGTGGCCGAGGCCGTCGGTCGCGGTGCAGCGCGTGGGCTTGTCGCAGGCCGAGACCGAGGATGCCCTTGCCCGTCATCTTCGGCGGGGGCACGAGCGTGATCTTGGTGCCTTCGATCAGCGCGGTGCTCTCAGAGGAGTCGCCTCCGACCGCGACGCACCTCCCCGCCGCCGGGCACGCGACCCGGCCATACGATGCCGGCCGTCACGGGCAGCGTCAGCGCCTCCCAGTCGCGGCCCTCGTCGAGTGAGCGCCAGACTCCGCCGCCGCGACCGACGGCGTAACACACGTCGGCGGGATCGCAGGCGAGGGCCACCGCGCTGCGCGTCTTGGCCGGCGCCGGCCGTCCCGAGAGCCACCGGCGGCGACCACCGCGCGCCCTCGTCGGTGCTGCGGTAGACCTTCGAGACGAAGGTGTCCGCCGAAGTGCGGGTATTCGACACGGCCAGGCAGAAGCGTGCGCTTGCAGGTGACGCCGGTGAGCTCCTCCGGGTAGACCAGCAGATGCCCTTGGTCCACGCCAGCGCGTTCTCGCCGCCCCGGGTGCTGCGCAGGGTCACGCCGCGCTGGCCTACGGCGGTACAGATCCCCGGCGACGAGCACGACACGTCGCGCAGGGCGGGTCCGTAATCGGTCCACGTCCACGGCGACGTGATCTCTTTGGCTTGGGCGTTCGGAACCCCGAAGACCAAAACGATCATCAGCAGTGTTGCCCCGAGTGTTGCCCTCCGAGGAAAGGCTCGCATCCTTACGATTATCGGTACCTTAGCCCAAGTGGATGAATGCCGCCAAGGCCGGGCCAGGATGGCAAGCCGATGGGCCGTTGGGTTGCTTAGCGCCCTAACGGTCACCCTGGTGTGGGCCACAGCGGCCGAGGCGGCACCATTCGTCAAGGTTCAGGCGAAGCTCGAGCGCAAGGCCGACAGCGCTGTCGTCACCGGACGAATCGTCTGGAACGCCGGGGCCGCTCAACGGGCGCCCGATCACATGACCGTCGGGGACCTCCGCCTGGTCGCGGTCAGTGACCACGGCCACCGCCCGACGCTGCTCGCCGTGGCCACCTACGGCCGGATCGCCACCAACGCCATCCAGGACGTCCATCTGCAGATTCCCGGCCGCGACTCGCCTGACATCCGGCCCGGCAACCGTGTCGTCCTCACCGCCAGCCAGCACGGGATCCTGTCGGAAGGCACGCGCACTGCGCGAACGTACGTCACCGTCGGTCAGCTGCAGCCCTTCGGGACCGCCCAAGGCCGCATCGGCCGTCGTGACTGCTCCGACGTGGCAATCGTGCCGGGCGCGGATCTGAATCGCTGCGATCTGGTGGGGGCGTTCCTCGACCGCGCCCTGGTATCGGTGCGCCAGCCGAAGGGGACGCGGATGCTGCTCGCCGACCTGACCGGCGCGACCATGCGCGGCGCCGACCTGACGGGTCTGAGCGTCGCCGGGGGGCGACTCAACGGAGCCGACATGACGCGCGCTGTTCTCGACAACCTGTCGCTGGCCGGGGCGCAGGCAACCGGCCTGATTGCCCGCGATGCCGCCAGCGACCGCCGAAAGGGAACGGCGGGGGCCGACATTTTCGACGCGCAACTGACCGATGCCAAGTTCAGTGGCGCGATCCTCAATGGCGTCTCGCTGAACCACTCGCGCTTGGACGGCGCTGATTTCCGCGACGCCACCTGGAACGCCGTCAACGCTGACACCGCCAGCTTCCGCGGCGCCGACCTTCAGGGACTTAAGGGGGTGGGCTCCAGCGTCTACTTCGCCGACTTCACCGACGCCAAGCTCCAGGGGGCGGCGCTGTCGGCGTCAGACCTGGCTTGGGCGACGCTATGCCACACGCTGATGCCGGACGGCAACCCGCCCGGCGGCGAGAACCGCGACTGCCGAGCCCAGATCGATCCCGGCCCGACGTCCCGTTGCCAACCCATACGTGGTCGTCTCCGCCAGCCTCCAGCGCCAGCAGGCCCGAGCGGTGATCCAGGGGCTGATCCGCTGGAACGCCACCGGAATCGCGTTCGGCATGTCCGCCGGCGACGTTCGCGCCGTGGCCATCGACGGCTCGACCGGACTGCCGACGGTCGTCGGCTCGGTCTCGATCCCGAAAGGGCTGCCCGCGACGACCAACTACAACGTCACCATCACCGATCCCAAGCTGCTGTCGGCGCTGAATCACGGCAACCGGGTGGTGCTGACCGCCACCCAGCACCCCCCGCTGCCCAGTCGGGCGCGCGATCTGACCACCAGCAGCTACGTCACGGTGCGGACGCTGCAGCCGGGGCCTGGACGGGGGCGGGTCGGCAGCCGAGACTGTTCGAACATGGTGCTCAGCCCCAAGTCTCCCGGGCCGGGCGGCTACGACTTCTGCGACCTGCCCGGGGCCGTGCTGACGCAGGCCGCCTTGTCGGGGCCGATGCGCGACACCGACCTCAGCGGCGCCGACCTGGCGAATGCCGGGTTGAACGGCATCTTCTTCGATGGGTCGGCGATGGGCGGCGTGATCGCCACCGGAGCCGACTTCAACGGCGTCTCGCTGGTTCAGGCGTTCGCACCACGCTTGACAATGCCCAAGACGCTGATCCGCGGCGGCCAGCTGCGCGCGGTGAGTCTCGACGATGCCGACTTCAAGGGGTCGACGATCAGCGACACCACCTTCGCCACCGCCTCCTTGCGCCGCGCCGATGTTCAGTGATGCGACCTTCGACAAGGTCGACCTGGGCTTCGCTGGGATGGCGAAGGCGATGCTCAACGGTGTCAACGCGGTCACCCACGATCGCACGCAGAATCGGCGCAGCTCGCTGTTCCTGGCCGATCTCACCGGAGCCACGCTCAAGGACTCGAAGTGGGATCTCGACGAGGCCGGAGACCGCCCCTGGGAGTGGGCGACCCTGTGCGACACGGTTCTGCCCGCCAACGCCGGCGCCAGCGGGGACCGAGACTGCCCACGCTGACCTCAGGCGGCGTTGTCCGCCGCGGTCATAAGGTGAGCCTTGACGAACAGCTGACTGCGCGGCGAGATCGTCCCCAGCGCGCTCAAGGTCATCCCCAGCTCGCGGTGCGTGGCGACTGTGGTCGCCTCGATCTCGAGCTCGCCGTCGACCTGCCGGACGTGCGCGTCGAGCTCGATCGGGATTGAACGGCCGCGGGCCGACAGACGACCACGCACTTTGAGCGTCTCGCCCTGCAGCTGGACCGAGTCCGACAGGAACTGCACCCGCGGGTGGTCCTCGGCGTCAAAGAAATCGGCCGAACGCAGGTGGCGATCGCGCCGGCGGTTGCCGGTCTGCAGGCTTGCGGCGTCGATCGTCAGCTCAATTGCCGGGCTGGCGCTCAGGTCCAGCCGGCCGTGGTACTTGTCGAAGTGACCCTTCACGGTGGCCAGGCCCCAGAAGAGCTCGACGCGGAACTCCACGCTCGAACGCTTCGGGTCAAGCTGCCAACTGCCGCTGATTCTGTCGTCGGATCGATCGTTGGCAGTGCTTATCTGTGTTGACATCCGGCTCCTCCTCGCGTCGCCGTCTCAGCCTTCGGGCCGGCCCAGACTGGCCGGTACCCTCGGCGCCGATTTGTCACATCCGCGCCCCGTCGGGGGTCTATGTGTAGAGACACGTGCCAAGCGAGAGATGTGACATGAACGGGCAAGATCGGCTGGCTGAGCGCTTTGAGCAGCACCGACCCCGGTTGCGGGCCGTGTCCTACCGCATGCTCGGCTCGCTCAGCGAGGCAGACGACGCCGTCCAGGAGGCGTGGCTCCGCCTCAGCGGCGCAGACGCGAGCGGGGTGGACGATCTCGGCGCGTGGCTGACGACCGTCGTCGCCCGGATCTGCCTCAACATCTTGCGCTCCCGCGCGGCGCGACGCGAGGAGCCGATCGGGCCGCACCTGCCCGATCCGATCGTCTCGGCGGTCGACGCCGTCGACCCGAAGACGAGGCGCTGATCGCGGACTCGGTCGGCCTCGCGCTGCTGATCGTGCTCGACACCCTCTCCCCCGCCGAACGGCTGGCGTTCGTTCTGCATGACGTGTTCGACGTGCCGTTCGAACAGATCGCGGCGATCACCGACCGCTCGGCGGCTGCCGCGCGACAACTCGCCAGCCGCGCTCGCCGCCGTGTCAGAACGACGGCCACCCCCGACACCGACATCGCCGAGCAGTGGGAACTCGTCGACGCGTTCCTCGCTGCCGCCCGCGACGGTGATTTCGACGCGCTCCTCACGGTGCTCGACCCTGACGTCGTGCTCCGCGCCGACGCCGGTGTGACCGGCCCTGGCGGATCGCGAATCGATCACGGGGCGCGAGCCGTCGCTTCGGGCGCGGTCATGTTCAACAAGCTCGGTTACGCCGGCCGCCGCGCGCCTGGTCAACGGCGCGCCTGGCGTGGTCACATTCGCTGGGGAAGAGCCCTTCGCAGTGCTCGGCTTCACTGTCGCCGGCGGCAGGATCGTGGAGATGAACATCCTGACCGACCCGGCTCGTCTCAGTCGGTTGGACCTGAGCGTCCTGGTGCCGTGACCACCACGGCGAGCACCTCCGCGACGAGTGTCGCGAGGTCAGCCTCAGTTGTGCCGGGGTGAAGAATGCAGGCGCGCATGGTTTCGCGCCCCCCGTAGACGGTGCCGGTCACGAATGCCCTCCCCCGCGCCTGGACGGCCTCGGGCAGGTCGCGGTTGATGGCATCGAGCTGCTCGGGCGTGCATCCGGGCGGCCGGGCTCTGAACGCCACGATCGACGTCTCCGGCACGGCGGCGAGTTCCAGCCATGGCTCGCTATTGATCAGCGCCGCCAGCTCGCGCGCCAGCGCGTTCGCGCGGACGACCTGATCGACGATGCCGCCGCGGCCAAGGGCGGCGATCGTCGCCCATGTCTTCAGGGCGCGGAATGGCCGCGTCTGCTCCGGACCGCACTCGGCGAAGGTGCCGATCTCCGAGCCCGTACCTTGGCGTAGGTACGCCGGAATCACGCTGAACGCCGCCCGCAGGTCATCGGCACGGCGTACCAGAACGCAGCCCGCGTCGACGGGGACGCCCAGCCACTTGTGAGGGTCAAGCGCCAGCGAGTCCGCTCGCTCCATCCCCCGGTAGCTCGCGGCGATCGCGGGATCGAGCACGCCGAAGGCGCCGTAGGCACCGTCGACGTGAAACCACAGATCCTCGGCGGCCGCCACGTCCGCCAGAGCGTCGAGCGGGTCGATCGCGCCCGTGTTGACCGTGCCCGCCGAGCCAACCAGCAGGGCGGGTATCCCGCCGGCGGCGCGGTCGGCCGCGATTGCGGCGCGCAGCCCCTCCGAATCAAGGCGCCCGTCCGTCAGCGGAACGGGCCGAATCGACTCGGTGCCGAGCCCGAGCAGCTCGATCGCGCGTCCCACGCAGCTATGCGCTTCAGCCGGCGTGTAGCAGAGCAGCGGCGGTACGCCCGCGAGCCCATCGCGCCGCACGTCGTGGCCGGCCGCGGCGGCGGCGCGACCACGGGCCCCGGCCAGGCAGATGATGGTCGCTGCCGAGCCCCCGCTCGTGAGCAGACCGGCGCCTGGCGCATGCGGGTAGCCGACCAGCTCTGCCAGCCAGCGCACGGCGGTGCGTTCCAGATGTACATCGGCGTGATCGCCGGCAACGACGCTCGGGTTCATTGCCGCAGCGGTCAGCGACGCCAGCACTCCCGCCAGCGACGGCGGCGGATTGACCCAACCGAAAAACGCCGGGTGCCCGTTCCCCATCGCGTGTGGCAGGACATCGCGCGTCATCGCCCCGGCCAGCGGGCCGAGTCCGGTCGGCCCGTCAGGCAGCGGCAGCGACAGCAGCTCCGCGCGCAGGTCGTCCGGCATCGGCTGCCAGACCGGGCGCCCCGGCAGCGCGACCAGGTGGTCGGCAATGGCGTCGACGAGCGCGTGCCCGGCCTGCCGGAACTCCTCGAGATCGCCGGTGCCGAGGTCAGAAGTCTCCGGTGTGCCCACACACGCAGCATAAGGTCCGCCTGCGCGCGTCTCGGCGGCGACTTCTGGTGTCAGCTACGGCAGCCCGGCGTGGGGCACCTCGACGTTCGTGGTCAACAGCGACGCCTCGCGTGCCGCCGCGCGGGCTTCCTCGTGGAAGTCCGGCGCCGCACAGCAAATCAACGTGCGCCCGTCCTCGCCTCCAAGCCCGCAGGCGAACACGCCGAGCCCGTCCGGCACTGCGACTTCGTCGACGATTCGACCGCCGGGCGCGACGCGGGAGACCGGGCCGCCCAGCGCATTGGCCACCCACACGTGGCCGTCGGCATCCAGCGCGCAGCCGTCGGGAGCGAAGCTGACCGCGGACAGCATCGTTTCGGTGTCAGCCGGCTCGGGCGAGGGTTGCACCTGAGCCCACACGCGCCGGTGATCCAACGACCCCTCGGGCTGGATGTCGAACGCAGTCAGCCGCGCGGCGAACGTCTCGGCCACGATCAGCGTCCCGTCGTCGGTGATCATCATGCCGTTGGGAAACCAGAGATCCTGCGCGGCGACCTCGGCGGCGCCATCGGGGTCGATCCGCACCAGGCTTGCCGTCGCCGGTGTCCCGCCGCCCATCAGATCAAAGCCGAAGTTGCCCACGAACGCACGACCCTGCCTGTCGACGATCATGTCGTTCAGGTGACCGGTAGCCAGCTCGGACAGCTGCGCATGCGTGCCGACCCTGCCGTCGGCGCTGCGTCGCAGAACCCGGCAGTCCTTCATCGACACCACCAGCAGATCGCCGTCTGGCAGCCAGCCCAGCCCCGACGGCTGGGCCTCGACCTCGAACTCAAGCCGCTCCCGGCCTCCGGTGTCGTAGCTGTAGACGGCGTGACGGTAGAAATCCGACACCCACCACCGGTCCTGGCGCCAGCGTGGACACTCGAAGTAGCTCCCACCCTCAAACAGCGTCGTCAGGGTTCGTGTGCTGGTCGTGCTCATGGCTTTTTCCTCATACCGCGACCGCGGCCCGCGCAGTGTCCATGAACGCCACCAGCTCGCGCCGGACGTCCGGACCGCAGGGTTGGAACACCAATTCGGTCACGCCCCCCGCCTCGAGATCGCTGAGCCGGGCCGCAACCTGGTCGGCGGTTCCGCTCACCGTCGCCTGCTCGAGCAGTGTGTACCCGCCCGCGTCCCAGGCAGCGCGGTCCGCATCGTTGAGACCCACGCAATGTTGCTCGTGGACGGCGAGGTGGCGCTCGCTGGGCGCTGTGCGCTCGACTACCGCCTGCCACTCGGTCCCGCCGGCTAGCTCAGACAGCGGCGAGTCGAACTCGTAGGCCCCGTGGTAGGCCAACGCCAGTCCAGGCCCTCCAGCCGCCTGCACCCGCTCCGAGCGGGGGTCTTCGCCATCGTCGAGCACGGTGCCCCAGAACAGATAGGACACCGACGAGAACTCCTTGGCGAACTCGGGCAGGGTCAGCGTGGCAAACAGCCCATCCGCGAGCTCGCGCGCGACGGCGGCTCCCTTGGGTCCAAGCGCGCTGATCAGGACCGGTACCTCGACCGGTCGTGGCGCGCCGTGACCGCGCGGATGCAGCATGCGCATGCGCGCACCCTCCCACTCGATCGTCTCGCCCTGCAGCAGCCCCCGATAAGCGCGAATGTAGGCGTCCATGTAGGCCCAGGGGATCGCGCGATAACCCATCGCCCGCCGCCCTGAGAAGCCGGTACCGAAGGCGACCGCGACGCGGTCAGGCGCCAGCTCCACCAGTGCGGCAGTCGCGGCAGCGTTCACCATCGGATGCCGTAGGCTCGGCACCAGAACACCCGGGCCCAAGCCGATCCGCTCCGTGCGCTGCGCCGCCAGCGCGAGCATCATCCATACGTCCGGGCTCTGCTGCGGCGTGTCATACAGCCACGCTCGCTCGTAGCCCAGATCCTCGGCCAGGGCAACGTGCTCAGGGGTATCCAGCGTCGTCGGAGACGCGTAGGAAATCTTCATCGGCATCCTTTCTGTGACGCCACGAAAATGCTCTCTCCGTCCCTCCTTCCCCTCGTCCGCTGAACGTAACCGCCCGGTGTCTGACGCACCGCGAGCAGCACGCGGTCCGAGAGCACCTGCCAGATCGTTCCCACCTCAGGCGCTGGCTGACCGATCCCGGCCCACAGGGCCTCGCAGGATGCTCGCTGCAGCGCCGCTCAGGCTCAGGTCGCCCGGCTCAGTGCGCCGCCTCCTGCGCGCGTCGCGGCAGTTTCCAGCCCGGACGGACGAAGTGGCACGTGTAGCCGTTGGGGTAGTGCTCGAGGTAGTCCTGGTGCTCGGGCTCGGCCTCCCAGAACGGCCCGGCGGGCTCCACCTCGGTGACGACCTTGCCCGGCCACAGACCGGAGGCGTCGACATCGGCGATCGTGTCCTCTGCGATGCGGCGCTGCTCGTCGTCGACGTAGTAGATCGCCGAGCGATAGCTCGCCCCGACGTCGTTGCCCTGACGGTTCTTCGTCGTCGGGTCGTGAATCTGGAAGAAGAACTCCAGCAGGTCGCGGTAGGAGATGCGCTCCGGGTCAAACAGGATCTCGATCGCCTCAGCATGCGAGCCGTGGTTGCGGTAGGTCGCGTTGGGCGTGTCGCCGCCGGTGTAGCCAACGCGCGTGCCGGTGACCCCGTCGAGCTTGCGGATCAGATCCTGGACACCCCAGAAGCACCCGCCCGCAAGGATCGCCTTCTCGGTTTCAGCCATCTATCTGCTCCTCATCGTTCGTGGTTCGTTGGTCGCAGTCCACATATGGTGACGACCCGGTGACGCGGGGGCTTTCGGAGTCCTCGGCGAACGCGATGATCCCGCGATGCGAGATCGTCCGAGCGACAGACGTGGTGCGATCCACTTACCCATGCGGTAAGCCAGACGACCCACGTCGCGCCACTCCTGCTTTTTCGCAAGCCAGCCACCGGACGACCAGCGCCTGACCGGGGGGTCCGGCACCTCGTTGGATCAGTCGGGGTTGGTCATGCGTTGGTCGAGTGGTTCGGTGCTGGCGCGGGCGCGGAGGGCTCTGCCGATGACCAGGCGCTGGATTTCGCTGGTGCCTTCGAAGATGGTGTAGAGCTTGGCGTCGCGGTACCACTTCTCGACGGGGAAGTCTTTGATGTATCCCCAGCCGCCCATGGTCTGGATCGCCTGTTCGCAGGCGCGCACGGCGACCTCGGATGCGTGGAGCTTTGACATCGACCCTTCGGCGTTTTCGAACGGTCGGCGCTGGGCGGCCATCCAGGCCGCGCGCCACGTCAGCAGCCGGGCGGCGTCGATCTGGGTGGCGAGGTCGGCGAGTGGGAAGGCGACGCCTTGGTTCTCGATGATGGGCTGTCCGAACGCTTCTCGGCTGGCGGCGTAGTCGCGGGCGAACTCCATGGCGGCGCGGGCGATGCCGATCGCTTGGGCGGCGACCATCGGTCGGGTGCGCTCGAACGCACCCAGGGCGGCCGAGCTGCGCCGCTGCACGGCGGCCGCGGGACCGCCTTCTTCGGCGGGAGTGATCGGCTCGTGCCCGGGCTCGGCCGCACGTCCCTTGGCGATCCGTTCCTGAAGGCGCGGCAGCCCTCCGAGGAGCTGGTCGCCCGGGATGCGACAGTTCTCGAACAGGATCTCGCCGGTGTGGGAGGCGCGGCAGCCGAGCTTGTCGAGCTTGCGCAGCATCGAGAGCCCGGGCGTTCCCTTGGGGACGATGAACACCCCTTGTCCGCGGTGGCCGGCTTGGGGGTCGACGGTGGCCACCACCACGTGGACGTCGGCGATCCCGCCGTTGCCGATGAACACCTTGTGGCCGTCGATGATCCAGTCGCCTCCGTCCTGGCGGGCCTGGGTTTGGATCGAGCGGATGTCGCTGCCGCCGCTGGGTTCTGTGACCGCGAGGGCGGCGAGCTTGATGTCGCCGGGCGTGCCGAAGCATTGCGGCGCCCACTGCACGAGTTGCTCGTCGGTGGCGGCTTGGCGGATTGCCGCCAGTGCCAGGGCGGGCAGGACGATCGTCAGACCGATCCCGGCGCACCCCCAGAACAGTTCCTCCATCAGGATCGGCAGCGAGAGGCCGGTCGGGTCGAGCGAGAGTTGGGCGTAGAGCTCCCACTGGTAGAGCCCTTGGCGCGCGGCCTCCTCCAGCACCGGCCAGGGGAGCTCCTGAGCACGGTCGTATTCGGCGGCGACGGGACGGATCACCTCCCGCGCGAACGTGTGGGCCTTCTCCCGTAGGGCGACCTGCTCGTCGTTGAGGTCGAGATCGAAGCTCATCCGCCGGCCTCCTCTCCGCCCCCGGCGTCCTGCGAACCGGCGAGCGCTTGCTTCATGGTGGCCAGCGCATTCCAAGCGCTGGGGAACCCGGCGTAGACGGCGACCTGGCGCAGGACCTCGCGGATCTCCTCCTCGCTGGCTCCCTGCCGGCGCGCCACGCGCACGTAGACCCCGAGCTGCAACTGCTCCCCGAGGCAGCCAAGCATCGCCACCGTGCACAGAGCCCTCGTCTTCGCGTCGAGGATCTCGCCGCCGTAGACCTCTCCGTAGACGAAGTCCATGATGTAGCGGTGAAGCTCAGGGTCCAGCTGCTCGAGATACTCGCGGGCGCGCTCGACGTTCTCCGCCCCGAGAAAACGACCCGCCACCTCCGCTCCGGGCTCGGTCATCACTTGGCCTCCTGATCGCTTGTGTAGCTCGAAGGGTCAAACCCGACGCGGATGCCGGTCGAGGCGAACTTCCCCACCATCTCGCCATCGGCGAGCACGTCAGCTTCAGCCCACACCAGTCGGCCGCCGGCCCGCACGACGTGCGCTTGCGCCCGTAACGTGTCGATCTTCTTGGCGTTCACCGGGCGGATGAACCGGGCGAAGATGTCGATCGTCGTGATCGCGCTTTTCTGGATCTCCTCGTCGTCGAGCACGGACGTCGTCGCCGCCGCCATCGCCGCATCCGCCAGAGCCGTCACCACGCCGCCCTGGATCACGCCCAGCGGGTTGCCGAGCTCGGGGCTCGCCGCCATCTCGTAGGTCGCCTCGCCCCGGGCGAACGCGACAAGGTGCATGCCCAGGGTGGTCGACACCGGCGAGCGCACCTTCCCCGATTTGGTCTGTTCCAACATCCCGTCTACGAAGCCGTGAGCCATGTTCGTTCTCCTCGCGATCAGTGTTACTCATGAGTAACGTTACCCGGGGGTAGCATTGCCAAACCGTGAGCAAACCCTCCGGGATCTCCTCCGCCGGCGAGCGACTCGCCCGACCCGAACGAGAACGCCTGATGCTCGCCGCCGCCGGGCAGGCGTTTGCGTCCCACGGCTTCCACGGCGCCTCGATGGATGACGTTGCCGCTGCCGCCGGGGTCACGAAGCCGATGCTCTACCGCTACTTCGGCTCAAAGGACGAGCTCTACGCCGCCTACCTTCGGATGACCGGTCGCGAGCTCATCGATCGAGTGCGAGCGGCAGAGACTCGGAACGAGCCACCCGCCGTCCGTCTTCGCGCGGGACTCAGAGCCTTCCTGCGATACGTCGCGCAGCACCGCGCGGGCTGGACGGTCCTGCACACCGAGTCAGTCGGCGCCTCCGACGCTGAAGTCGCCCAAGAAGTCGCCGAACTCCGCCAGCGCATCATCCAGATGCTCACCACCCTCTTCAACGACGAAGCCTTCGCTCACGCCTTCACCGGAGCCGCCGAGTCCCTGGCCACCTGGTGGGTCAACCAACCCAACGCGCCCGAAGACGCCGCCATCGAGATCCTCATGACCATCGCCAAGGCCGCAACCAGTCCGGACCCGGCGGCGTGAGGACGAGAGCGCTGGCCCGGCTGGCAGTGAAAACCCGTCAAATGTGGCGGGAAAGGGCTGCCACGCCGGCGGCATCGATGGGCCTTTGCCGGATTGCGCACACGTACGTGTACACCTACGTGCTACGTTCTCAGGCATGCCCAAGCACCCTCATGAGGTCCTCCCCACTCGCGAAGCCCGCGCCCAACTCCCCGCGATGCTCGAGCAGTTCCGCAAGCAGGGCGCCGACGCCGACCCCGTCGTGATCGGCGCCAGGCGAAAGCCCGAGGCGGTGGTGCTGTCCTACGAGCGCTACCTGCAGCTCGCCGGAGGCCGCGAGCGTGTGCGTGACATGCTCGACCGCTCGGCCGAGTCCGGTGATGGCCTGACCGAGGGCGAGGCGATGAAGTTCGCCAACCAAGAAGTGCGCGCCTATCGGCGTGAGCGCGGCTCGGGCGCCTAGCCCACCCGCGGCTCGTTCTCAATCCTGCCGCGGCGTCGGGCGCGCGGCTACAGTCTTGTAAACCTTTTCAGAGATTCAGGAGAGCACCTGACTGTGCCTGCCAGCATCCACGACGTCGCCGCCCGCGCCGGGGTCTCGGTCGCGACCGTGTCGCGGTCGCTGACCGCGCCCCGCACCGTGCGGGACAACACCCGGGCACGAGTCCTGGTGGCGGCGGCCGACCTGGGCTACGAGCCCAACCGCGCGGCGCGCGGGCTGATCACGGGCCGCACCGGGAACGTCGGCGTGATCGCCCCCGACCTCGGCAACCCTTACTTCCACTCCGTGCTGAAGGGTGCCCAGGCCCGGGCGCGCGAGGCCGACTACGCGGTGTTCGTCGCCGACGGGCAGGAGGACCCGGCCGAGGAGGAGGCGCTGATCCACGCGATGCGCAAGCAGGTCGACGGGATCGTGCTGTGCTCCTCCCGCCTGGCGCCGGTGACGCTGGCGCGGCTCGAGCCGACGCCGACGCTTGTGTTGCTCAACCGCCGCGTGCCCGGCCGCCCGTCGGTTCTGGTCGGCAGCGCCGGCGGGATGCGGCAGGCGATGCGCCACCTGGCCGAGCTCGGTCACGCGCGTTGCGCGTTCCTGGCCGGACCGCGCCGCTCGTGGTCTAACCGCGAGCGTTTGCGCGGGCTGCGCGCCAGCGCCCGAGCGGTCGGGGCCGAGCTCGTCACGATCGGCCCGCTGGCGCCGCAGTTCGCCAGCGGCGCGGCGGCCGCCGACCGGGTGCTGGAGACCGGCGCCACGGCTGTGCTGGCCTACAACGACCTGGTCGCGGTGGGAGTCCTGAGCCGACTGGCCGAGCTCGGTGTGCGCGTGCCCGACGAGCTGAGTGTGGTCGGGTTCGACGACATCCCGCTGGCGGCCATGGTGACGCCGCCGCTGACCACCGTGGCGGCGCCGACCGAGCTGGCCGGACGGGCGGCGGTCGAGGCGCTGCTCGATCGCCTGGAGCCCGGCGCCACGCGGCCCCTGAGAGCGGTCCAGCGGCTGCCGGCGACGCTCGTCGTGCGCGGCTCGACCGCACCGCCGGCGCTGACCCGAACCACGACCGCACTGAGGAGCGCATGAACATCAGACAACTCACGACCGCCGGCGGGAGCACCGCCCACATCACCCTGGCGCTCGCCGACCTCGCCGGCGGCGAGACCCTGGAGCTCGGAGCCGAGGGCGAGTCGGCGGCGGTCGTGCTCACCGGCCGCGTCGACGCCGCCGTCGATGGCGCGCCGCTGGGCGTCGTCGGCGGCCGGAGCTCCGTGTTCGAGGCGCCCGGCGAAACCGTCTACGCACCGCCCGGGGCGGCCACGACCCTCACCGCGAACGGCGACGGAGCCGTCCAGGTGGCGATCGCCGAGGCGGTCGCCGAGCCGACCCCGGACGCGCCGCCGGCGCGGGTGATCCGGCGCAGCGACCAGCGGATCGCCGAGGTCGGCCAGGGCAACTGGTCGCGGACCGTGCGCACGATCCTCGGCCCCGAGCACGCCGCGGTCCGGCTGCTGCTCGGCGAGACGATCAACCCGCCGGGTAACTGGTCCTCCTATCCCCCCCACCGCCACGACCGCCACGATCCCCCGCGCGAGGTGAACCTGGAGGAGGTGTACCTGTTCAAGGTCGACCCCCCCGGCGGCTTCGGCGTGCAGATCCGCTACGACCTGGGCGGCGCCGAGGAGGCGTTCCTGGTTCGCGACGACGACATCGCCGTGATCCGCGCCGGCTTTCACCCGGTGGTGGCGGCGTCGGGCTATGCGCTGTACTACCTGTGGGTGATGGCCGGCGACGGACGCGTGATGATGCCCTACCTCGACCCCGCGCACGCCTGGGTGCAGGAGGCGGCGTGACGATCGAGCTCGCGCAGGCCGTCGTCAAGCTCGACCCCGCCGATCCGGTGGGGCTGGCGCGCGTCGACCTCGAAGCCCGGCGTCGAGCTTGACGTCGGCGGCGGGCGCCTGCGGGTGCGCGACGCCGTGCCGCGCGGGCACAAGCTGGCGCTGATCGACCTGCCGGCCGGGACCGAGGTGCGCAAGTACGGCCAGCCGATCGGGCTGGCCACGCGCGACATCGCCGCCGGTGAGCACGTCCACGAGCACAACCTCCGCTCGCTGGCCCGGGCGGGACGCGCCCGCACGCCGCCGATGACGCCGCACCCGCGGCGGGGCTCCCGCCGCGTGACCCGCATGAGCCGCCCCCGCCCGCCCAGGCGCCGACGTTCGACGGCATCGTCCGCCCCGACGGGCGGGTCGGGACCCGCAACTACGTCGCGGTCCTCAGCACCGTCAACTGCTCGGCGACCGTGGTCAAGCGGATCGCCGCCGCGTTCTCGGCGCCCGGCGCGCTCGACGAGTACCCGGGCGTCGACGGCGTGATCGCGGTCACCCACGGGACGGGCTGCGGGATGTCGGCCGACGGCGAGGGCCTGGCCCAGCTGCGGCGGACGCTGGCCGGCTACGCCCGTCACCCCAACGTCGGCGCGGTCGTGCTCGTCGGGCTGGGCTGCGAGGTCAACCAGATCTCGGCGCTGACCAAGGAGCTCGGCCTGGAGGACCGGCTGGTGATCCAGGAGCTCGGCGGATCGATGGCCACCGTCCGGCGGGGGATCGACCAGGTCCGCGAGCTGCTCCCGGCCGCCGCCGCGACCGCCAAGCGCACCCCGGTGCCGGTCTCCGCCCTGACGCTGGGGCTTCAGTGCGGCGGCTCGGACGCCTGGTCCGGCGTGAGCGCCAACCCGGTGCTGGGTGTGGCCGTCGACCGCCTGGTCGCCGCCGGCGGCACCGCGGTGCTGGCCGAGACGCCGGAGATCCACGGCGCCGAGCACCTGCTGACCCGCCGCGCCGCCTCGCCGGAGGTCGCGCGGGCGCTGCTCGAGCGGGTCGCGTGGTGGGAGCGCTACGCCGCCGCCGAGGGCGGCAACCTGGACAACAACCCCTCGCCGGGCAACCGCGCCGGCGGGATCACGACGATCGAGGAGAAGTCGCTCGGCGCGGTGGCCAAGGGCGGCTCCACGCCGCTGCGCGCCGTCTACCGTTACGCCGAGCCGGTCACCGAGCACGGCCTGGTGTTCATGGACACGCCCGGCTATGACCCGGTGTCGGTGACCGGGATCGTCGCCGGAGGCGCGAACCTGGTGTGCTTCACGACCGGGCGCGGCTCGGTGTTCGGCTGCCGGCCGGCCCCCAGCATGAAGCTGGCCACCACCACCGAGCTGTACCGCCGGATGGCCGATGACATGGACTTCGACTGCGGGGCGGTGATCGACGGCCGAGCGACCGTGACCGAGCTCGGCGAGGCGCTGTTCGAGGAGATCCGGGCGGTGGCCTCCGGGCGGCCGACCAAGAGCGAGGAGCTCGGCTTCGGAGACGAGGAGTTCGTGCCGTGGCAGCTGGGCGCGGTGATGTGACGGGCGAACACTTCGTGTTCGCTGGCGATATCGGCGGAATCGCCTGGCGGCGATTCCATTGCGCCGAACTCGGGTTACGGAGCCCGCACGGCTGTCGCTGTCCACTCTGCCCGCCGTGCCGGCGCCGCTGCGGCCCCCGATCGACCCGCGCGAGCTGGGCGTGGGGATCGTCCACCTGGGGATCGGAGCGTTTCACCGCGCCCACCAGGCGGCGTTCACCGAGGACGCGATCGTCGCCGCCGGCGGGGACTGGGGGATCTGCGGAGTGACCGAGCGCAGCGCCGCCGTCGTCGACCAGCTCGCGCCGCAGGACGGGCTGTACGCGCTGGCCCAGCGCGGCGCCGGCGGCGAGCGCCTGCGGGTCGTCGGCGTCGTCCGCGAGCTGCGCTTCGCGCGGGCCGACCCCGATGGCCTGCTGCGGCGGATCGCCGACCCGGCGGTGCACGTGATCACGCTGACCGTCAGCGAGAAGGGCTACCGCTACGAAGCCACCACCGGCCGCCTGCGCCTCGACGATCCGGGGATCGCCGCCGACCTGAGCGGGAGCGGGCCGTCCACCGTGGTCGGGCAGCTGGCCCTCGGGCTCGACGCCCGCCGCCGCGCGAACGGCGCCCCGATCACCGTCGTCTGCTGCGACAACCTGCCCGACAACGGCCGGGTGCTGGCCGGACTGGTGCGCGACTTCGCCGAGCGGCTGCCGCAGGCCGGCGAGCTGCTGGCCTGGATCGAGGACAGCGTCCGCTTCCCGTCGACGATGGTCGACCGGATCACCCCGGCCACGACCGCGGCCGACCGCGCCGCGATCGCCGCCGCGCTCGGCATGGAGGACCGCGGCGCGGTGATCACCGAGCCGTTTCGCCAGTGGGTGATCGAGGACGACTTCGCCGCTCCGCGGCCGGCCTGGGAGCTCGCCGGCGCGATCACGACCGACGACGTGCGTCCCTACGAGCGCCTCAAGATCCGTCTGCTGAACGGCGGCCACTCGACGGTCGCCTACCTCGGCGCGCTGGCCGACCAGGAGCTGGTGAGCGACGCCGTCGGCCCGGGGATGCCGTTCGCCGCCGTGCTGCGAGAGCTGATGGAGCGCGACGTCGCGCCGACGCTGGTCGTTCCAGCGGGATTCGACCTGGCCGCGTACGAGGCGGACGTGCTGGAGCGCTTCGCCAACCCCGCGCTGCGCCACCGGACGCTGCAGATCGCGATGGACGGCAGCCAGAAGCTACCCCAGCGGCTGCTCGACACCGTGCGCGACCGGCGCCGGGCCGGCGCCGAGCCGGTGTTCGCCGCGCTGGGCGTCGCGGCGTGGATGCGCTTCGTCTCCGCGCGGCGCTCGGACGGCGGCCGCGAGCTGACCGTCGACGACCCGCTGGCCGACCGGATCGCCGAGCGGCTCGGCGGTCGCGAGGATCCCGCCGCCGTAGTCGACGAGCTGCTGTCGATGCGCGAGATCTTCGACCAGGAGCTCGCCGGCGACGCCGGGCTGCGGGCGCTGCTGGTCGAGTTGCTCGGCAGGCTCGCCCGGGACGGCGCCCGGCGCACCGCGGAGCGTCTGACGTGATGAACGTCGAGCGCCCAGCGGTCACCGCGCAGCTGCGCGACACCGGCGTGGCCGCGATCCTGCGGGCCGATCGCCCGGATCACCTGGATGCCGTCGCGCATGAGCTGGCGGCGGCCGGGATCACCTGCCTGGAGCTGACCCTGACGACGCCGGGGGCGCTCGACGCGCTGGCGCGGCTGCGCCGCGGCCTGGATGCCGGCGTCGCGCTGGGGGTCGGTAGCGTGCTCGACGCCGCCCAGGCGCAAGCGGCGCTGGACGCCGGAGCCGAGTTCCTGGTCAGCCCGGGCGTCTGCGAGGAGGTGGCGCGAGCGGCCGGCGCGCGGGCCGCCCCGTACTACCCGGGTGCGTTCACGCCGACCGAGGTGCTGGCCGCCTGGCGCCTCGGCGCCCCGGCGGTCAAGCTGTTCCCGGCCGCGACCGGAGGGCCGCGCCACCTGCGCGACATCCGTGGCCCGCTGCCCGATATCCCGCTGATGCCCACCGGCGGCGTCGCACTCGATCAGATCGCCGACTACCTGGCCGCCGGGGCGGTGGCGGTCGGTCTGGGAGGACCGCTGATCGGCGACGCGCTGCACGGCGGGTCGACGGCCGCCCTGCGCGAGCGGGCGCGGGTGGCGCTCGACGCGGTCACCGAGGGGCGGGCGCGCAGGTGAGCGGGCACGTGCCGCCGGCCGGGCTGGTCACCGCCGGCGAGACGATGGGGCTGCTCGTGCAGGCCACGCCCCGCGCGCCGCGCAACGGCGAGCCGATGTCCTTCGGGATCGGGGGCTCGGAGTCGAACGTGGCGATCGGCGTGCGCCGGCTCGGCGTACCGGCGACGTGGATCGGGCGGGTCGGCGACGACCCGGCCGGCGCGCTGATCCTGCGCGAGCTGCGTGCCGAGCAGGTCGAGCCGATCGCGGCCGTCGACCCCGCGCCGACCGGGCTGATGATCCGCTGGCGCCCGACCGCGCTCCACGGTCGGGTCGAGTACCACCGGCGTGACAGCGCCGGCGCCCACCTCCGGGCGGCTGATATCCCCGACGAGGTGGTCGCCGGGGCGGCGGTGTTCCACGCCACCGGGATCACTCTCGCGCTCGGCGCCGATCCGGCCGCCGCGGTGGCTCACGGGATGGCCGTGGCGCGGGCGGCCGGCGTGCTGGTCAGCTTCGACCTCAACTTCCGCCGCGCGCTGTGGACCGAGGCTCGAGGCGGCGCCGGCGCTGACCGCCGCGGTCCGCCAGGCCGACGTGGTGTTCGCCGGAGCCGAGGAGGCGGCGATCGTCGCCGGCACCGCCGAGCCGCTCGACGCCGCGCTCGCGCTCGAGGCCCTGGGCCCGCGGCAGGTGCTGATCAAGCTCGGCGGCGCCGGCTGCCTGGCCCGGATCGACGGCACCAGCCACGAGGTGCCGGCGGCGGGTGGCAGGTACCGGTGCTCGACACGGTCGGCGCCGGCGACGCGTTCGTGGCGGGCTACCTGGCCGAGTTGATCGGCGGCGCCACGCCGGCGCAGCGGCTTGCCACCGCGGTCACGGCCGGCGCCTGGGCGGTCACGGTGGCCGGCGACTGGGAGGGCATGCCGGACCGGCGGGCGCTGGCCCTGCTCGACACGACCGAGCCGGTGATCCGATGACGGGCCGGCGGTCGAGGCCGCAAGCGGTCGACAGGGCTAGGATCGCGGCCGGCTCTGACCGGATCCTGTCCTCGGGACGAACGTGACCGCCTCGAGTACGGCCCGGCCCGAGGGATCCTCGGCAGTGGACGGAACGACGGCGACGGTATCCGCGCCCGCTTGTCGATACGCGGCGATGCGGCTATTGATCTCCTCGCGCGAGCCCAATGCGCACACCTGGGCGAGCAGCTCGGGTCCGATCGCGTTCGCCAATTCCGCGCGTCTAACACCGTCGCGGGCGCGTCGCACCAGGTCCGCGTAGCCGAGCCCGGAGAACAGCTCGCCGTACCCCGGCGGTGCGAGGTACACCGCCAGCTGGCCGGCGAGTTGCCCAAGCGCGGCCGGGCCGGGATCAACGGCGGCAGCCAGCCACACGGTCAGACGCGGAGGAGTGCGGTCGGCCGCCGCGGCGTGGACATCGATCGCCTCCTTGACGGTGGCCACATGCTCGGGCGTGACGAGGTTCAGAACGACCTCGTCGGCGTGGCGGGCCGCGACCGCGGTCATAGCGGGTCCGAACGCGGCGACAGCGATACGCATTTCCGGGTCAGGCCGACGCAGCCGGAACCCTCGGCTGCGCACGTAGCGGCCCTCGTAGTCGCTCGCGTCACCGTCGAGGATGGCTCGTAGACAGGCGACCGACTCGCGCATCCGAGCAGCCGGGTGCTCCCAATCGCGGCCATGCCACCCGTTGACGATCGCTGGGCTCGAGGCGCCCAGCGCGATCGTGATCTCGCGCCCGGTGAGCGAGGCGACCGACGCGGCTCCCAGCGCGATCGCTACAGGGCTGCGCACGCCGATCGCCAGCGGCCCCAGCTTGAGCGAGACGTCTGGGGCCACTTGGCCGACAGCGGTGGCCAGTGCGAACGCGTCGAACGTCGCCATCTCGCCGATCCAGAGAGCATCCAGGCCGGCGCGGCCGACCTCAGCCGCGATCTCGAGTGCCTCCTCGTCGGGGCGGTCAAGCCAGAACGGGAGCGCAGCTTCGAGCCCGGTGCTCACAGCGTCTCCGTGTGCGCCGGCAGCCCAAGCAGGATGCGGCCGGGGACCTCGCGGGAGGCCTCGTTGACCTGGAAGTGCGCGGTCGCGGTGTGGGCGTCGCGGAAGCGGCGCTGAAGCGGCGCGCCGTCGTAGATCACGCTCCCGCCGCCCAGGTCATACATCGAGCGCACGACCTCGGCCGAGGTGCGAACCGCGTGGGTTGCCGCGAGTCGCAGGCCGGTGCGCAGATCGACGTCGACCTGGCGCCCCTGCTGGGCTGCCGCCCACGCGCCGGCGACGGCGCCATGGAACAGAAGGTCGGCAGCGCGGAGCGAAGCCTCGGCAGCGGCGACCGATGCCTGAGTCGGAGCACGCTCGGCCAGCGTCCGCGTCGAGCCCTGGCCAACCTTGCCGACGGCCAGAGTCACGAGATCATCAATCGCGGCACGGGCATTACCCAGCGCGGCGGCGCCGATCGACAGCGCGAAGAACCCGAACGGCGGGAAGCGGTACAGGGGACGGTCGATGAACGGTCCGTCAAACAGCGAGAACACCCGAGACTCCGGGACGAACACCTCCTCGGCCACGCAGTCATGACTGCCCGTGCCGCGCAGACCGAGCGTGTGCCAGGTGTCCTTCACCTCCAGCTTCTCCTTGGGCAGGGCGACCACGCTGGGCGGCTGCGACACCTCCCCGGACCGCGCCGCCTCCTCGATCAAGCAGCCCGCGAACAGAACGTCGGAATGCGCAATCCCGCTGCAGAAGGACCACCGGCCAGAGACGCTGACACCGCCCTGCACCCGGCGCGCCCTGCCGCGCGGCGCCCAAACGCCGGCAGCGACACTCCGCCCCTCCCCGAACAGCTCGTCACGAGCATCGGGCGGAAGGTAGGCGACCAGCAGGCTGCTGGTGATCGCGATCGACACGCACCATCCCGCCGAGGCGTCACCGCGCGCCACCTCCTGGGCACACCGCAAGGCCACGCCCGGCTCGAGTTCCAGGCCATCTGCCTCGACCGGCGCTCCAGCCCTCAGCAAGCCGGAATCGCGCAACGGAGTCAGGAGCGCCTGGGGCAGCCGGCGCTCGGCCTCAATCTGGTCGGCCACCTCAAAAGCGGTTGCGGCAATCTCCGTCGCCAATGCCTCGATATCCACACCCGCAGTTCGCGCTGTCTGAGGTCGAGCCTGGTTCATTGGATCCTCTTGTGGTCCGGGGAGCGCTGGACGCTACTGATCCTCCGCGGGCCAGGCGGTCGCGGGACTTGGCTCTCAGCTGTCGAGACGGACGGGCAGAGTCTTGAGTTGGCTGGAGAACTGTGAGAGCACCCAGGTCGGCTCGCTTGCGATCGTCATGTTCGGGTAGCGCGCCAGCGTTTCCTCGACGAGGATCTTCAGTTCGAGGCGGGCCAGCGCGGTCCCCAGGCAGAAGTGGCGGCCCCCGGCACCGAACGCCTGGTGCTCGGGGTTCCGCAGCACGTCGAAGCGGTCCGGGTCCTTGTAGCGGTCCTCGTCGCGGTTCGAGGACGGGTACCACAGGGCGATCTTGTCGCCCTTCTTGATCGGGCAGCCGCCGAGTTCGGTGTCCTTGGTGGCGGTGCGGCGGAAGTGTCCGAACGCGGGGAACATTCGCAGCGCCTCCTCGATCGCGCCGGGGACGAGCGAGGGGTCGTCGATCAGCAACTGGCGCTGGTCGGGATTCTCGATCAGCGCGCGCATCGTGCTGGTGTATGTCGCCTTGGTCGAGTCGTTGCCGGCGATCATCAGCAGAAGGAACCCGGCGAAGATCTCCTCGTCGGTCAGCTTGTCGCCGTCGATCTCGGCGAACACGAGCACGCTGAGCATGTCCTCGGTCGGGTTCGCGCGCCGGTCGGCGACGAGCTTCATGCACTTCTCGTACAGCGGCGGTATGTCCTCGGCCAGCAGCTGCTCGAGCCCCTTCGGGTTCAGTTCCGGGTCACCGAAGCCGGCCAGGCCGTTGATCGCCTCGGCCCACGGCTTGTCGTCCTCGGGGTCAAGACCCATGAAGCCGCAGATAACCCGTGCGACGACCGGCTGCGCGAGTTCCGTGACGAGATCGCATGTCTCACGCCCGGCAAGCCCGTCCAGGACCCTCGTTGTGACCTCGCGAATCGCCTCCTCGTGCTGCGCGATCGCCTTGGGCGTGAACGCGCGCTGGAACAGGTTCTTGATCCGGTCGTGCTTGGGCGGATCCATCCCGATGAACATCCCCTGGACGATCTCCACCGGAACCATGTGGTCGCTGATGATGATGTTCGAGGCCGAGGAGAACGTCTCCCAATCGCGGCTGACGGTGTGGACGTCCTCGGCCTTCGTGACCGACCAAAAGCCCGCGTCCTTGCGGCGATTGCGAGATCCCCGCGCTCCAGTGCACCGGACAGCTTCGGCGCAGCTCTCGGAACAGCGCATGCGGTGGACCCTCGTGCCACAGATCCTCGTCTGCGACCCCAACCGTGTGAAGGGATTCAGCTGATGCGTTTGACATTTGAGGCGACCTCGTTGGCTTGTGCGGGGGGCGGGCCGAGAGGTCCCGGCCCGCCCCCGCAAACGTTGTTCTTCTTGTCTTGGTTAGCTGTGGTTTATCGGGTGGTTGTGTTGCAGCCGGTGTGCTGGAACTGCGCGGCGTCGGTGTAGGTGACGGTCGGCAGGTAGCGCGCCCATCGTCGACTTCACGGTCGCCGGGCGTGGTGATGTTCTGCACCGCGTTGCGGGAACGCGGGGTGGGCGGTGGTGGTCAGGTTGCGCAGGAGCATCATGCGTCGAGCGCGGCCGGGTGTAGCCGTCGCCGGTCGTGCCCCAGTTCATCCAGGCCACGCCGCACTTGTCGGTCGCGTTGCGTGGGACGGTCCTGCGGGAGGCTGACCACGACGGTGTACTCGCGCTGAGCGTTGATCGGCACCTCCTCGTCGGCGAGGCAGGGCCCGGTCGTCTTGCCGCTGGTCAGCCCTTCGTTGTTGCAGATCGACCAGTAGCGCAGTTGTACCGCTCCTGCATCTTCGGCTCACCGGCGTAGGTGGCCGGGGTGGTCGGGAGCTTGCCGTGGAGCACGGCGATGTTGTGGCCGTTGCGGTTGGGTCCGAACGTCCGGTCCAGCCAGGTGAAGACGTACCCGTTGGCCGGGTTCGCCCCGAGGCCGGTCCCGACGAGCGGGCAGGCTTGCGATCTGGCTCGCCTGCGAGGTTCCGGCGTAGATACGGCGCCAGCAGCCACTGTGGCGTGAAGTACTTGTACCAGACGGGCTTTGCCACGGCCGGGTGCTCCGGCGAGGAGCTCAGACGCCAGCAGTGCTGGTCATCTTTGACAGCGGGAACAGGAGCTTGTTGACGTCGGTCAGGTTCGACGCGCCGGCCTTGGTCTGCAGCGCGGTGCAGGCGGCCTGACCGGTCGATGGTGCCGTCCGCGGCGACGTAGCTGGCGGCCGGCTCGCCCACGCCGCCGGAGAAATCGCGCCCCTGGTCTGGGAGGTAAACGCGCTCGACGATCAGCATCGGGCCGGCGCCCGGTGCCTGCCCGGCGATGCCGCCGTAGAGCGTGTTCGGCGCCTCGTGGCCAGGCCCCGGGTCGGGCTGGTCGACGACCGTGACCGTGTAGGAGCGATGGGTCGCGGTGCGGTTCGCGCCCGGCAGAAACGGATTGGTGGAGCCCGTATCGGGCTTGATCGAGGAGTCGTAGAGATGCCCGCGGATCACGCCCAGCACGACGAGGTCGTAAGCGAGAAGAACCGCGCGTGCGGGAACCGGCCGTGCAGGACGATCTTGCCGCCGGCCGGGATCGTGTCGATCGAGACCGGATAGTCGGTGTGCGAGTCGGGCCAGATGATGTTCCGCGTCTCCTGCGTGTAGGAGACACCCCAAAAGCACGCATGCGAGTTCTGGCCGCCCGGCCCGTGCGCCGGGAAGTGAACGACGGAGCGGACGGCGGCGGGGGCCGGCTTTGGCAGCACTCGCCACCGAAGCGCCGGCGAGCGCGCCGAACATGAGCAGCGCGCCCACGAGCGCGCCGACAGGCTTGAACGATTTCATTGAGGTCTCTCCTCCGAGAAGCAACTGTGGTCTGGAGCCGAGCGGTCGCTCGACGGCACTGCGAACGTACGGAGCGCCGCACCCATCGGGAAGCCTGCGGGCGCCAACTCACCCGGGTGAGATCCTTCGGCTAGGCTCGCGTCTGGGTCGCGGGCCTGAGGCTCCCCCGCGACGAGAGGAGCGGACCTGATGGGCATCACGCCGACAGCCGGACGGGTCGCGCAGCCGGTCGGGCACGAGCTGATCGCGACCAAGCTGACGCGCCCGCCTCGTGCGCACCGGGCATATCGCTCGTCAGCGTCTACTGGAGGCGCTGACCGCCGGCCAAGAGCTGCGCATGACGCTGATCGCCGCGCCGACGGGATACGGCAAGACGATGCTCGTCGCGGCCTGGTGTGCCGAGCTCGCGGAGCGCGGCGACGCCGCGGTCGCTTGGCTATCGCTCGCCGCGACCGAGAACGATCCCGTCGCTGCTGACGCGTTATCTGATCGGCGCGCTGCGCGGTGCCGGCGCCTCATTCGGAGAAGACACCGAGACGATGCTCCAGGTGCCCGGCGCGAGCCCGACCGCGTGGATGCACTCGCTGGTCAACGACCTCGCCTCTGGTTCGCACGGCGATCACGCTGGTGCTCGACGACTACGACGTCGTGACCGAGCCCGCATGTCACGCGCTATTGCAGTTCCTGATCGACCACGCGCCGGCATCGCTGCGGTTGATTGTCTGCGCGCAGCGCGGACCCTCCGCTTGCGCTCGGATCCCTGCGAGCCGCCGGTCAACTCGCGGAGGTCCGCGCCTCGGACCTGCGCTTCACCGGCGCAGGAGGCGGCGGCGCTGCTGGACGCGACGGACGGCCTGGACCTTGATCATGGCTGCTGTTGTCAGCCTCGCTGAGCGCACCGAGGGGTGGGCGGCCGGCCTGTATCTGGCGACGCTGTGGCTCCGCGGGCGGACGGGCGCGGACGCCGACGTCGAGCGGTTTGCCGGAGACAGCCGCCATCTCGTCGACTATCTCAGGAAGTGGTGCTCGGCCGCGCTCGACGACGACGTCCGAGAGTTCCTGCTGCGCGACCTCGATCGTCGATCGGCTCTGCACATCGCTGTGCGCGGCGATCACCGAGATGCCCGCCGCCAGGATGCTCGAGGAGATCGAGCGCTCGAACCTGTTCCTCGTACCGCTCGACGAGAGCCGGACGTGGTACCGCTACCACCAGCTCTTCAGCGGAGATGCTCGGCGGCGAGCTCGCACGCCGGCATCCAGATCTGGTCGCCGTCCTGCACCGGCGCGCGAGCGCTTGGTACCGCGAGCGCGGCCTCATCTCAGAGGCGATCGAGCATGCGACAGCCGCGGACGACTACGCGGACGCCGCTGCTCTCATCTCCGAGCACTGGCTCGCGATCGGACGCTGGGGACAGGAGGCCACGATCAAGCATTGGCTGGAGGCGTTCGAGCCCGGAGGAGCTGGGCCGCTATCCCGGAGCTGGGGCTGGTCGGCGCGTTCCTGACCGGCGTCTCGGGCGGATCGGAGCGCGAGTTCCGGCGCTGGCTCGAGATCGCCGAGGAGGGCCTCGCGCGCGCGAGACGGCGTGACGACGTTGCCGGCGTGGACGGCTCGCCTGCGCTGCGCGGGCGTCAGCCTGCTGCGCTCCGCATTCGGCTATCGCAACATCCGCGCGCGGCCGCCGCCGCGGCGCGCGACCGGCCCGCGTGCGAATCCGAGTCCAGACGGCGTGTTCCGCGTCGCGGCGCTGGCGAACCTCGCGTTCCTGCTCTATCTCTCCGGCGACCCCGCCAGCGCGCGACACGCGCTCAGCGAAGCGATCCGCGATCCGCACGCCCAGCGACGGCCGTACGGATTCATCACCGCGCTGACCACATCGGCGCTGATCGCGCTCGACGAGGGCGACGCCGACAAGGGCCAGCGCACCGCCGCCAGCGCGCTGCGAATACGCCGCGGCCGGCCGGCCTGGCCGACAACCAGGTGTCGGGGCTCGCCCACGTCGCGCTCGGGCGCGCGCTGCTCCGCGGCGCGGCCGGCCCGAGAGCGCACGGACCGAGATCGACCACGGCGTGGCGCTCCTGCGCGGCGGCGTCGTCCCGGCCCGGCATGCCTACGCGCTGCTGTGGGCCGCCCCGGTCGCCCAGGCCAGCGGCGACCTCGCCGGGCGCGCTCGCGCTCGTCGAGGAAGCCGAGGAGCTGCTCGCATCCTTCGAGGACGCCGGCACGCTGACGACGCTGCTCCACGACGTCCAACGGCGCCTGTCCCTGGCCCGCCGACGGCGGCGCGGAGCCGAACTCGAGCCGCGCTGACCGAAGCCGAGCTCGCGGTCCTACGACTGCTGCGCAGCCCCAAATCCCAACGCGCGATCGCCCAGGAACTGTCGATCTCGATCAACACGGTCAAGACCCACACCTCGGCGATCTACCGCAAGCTCGCCGTCACCTCGCGCGACGAAGCGGTCGCCCGCGCCACCGAGCTGGGCCTGCTGTAAGGCCCTCTCACCCGGGTGATTTCGCGCCGAAATAGGCGCGTGACGGACACCCCACTGCGACGGTGTCCAGATGCCACCCACAGCGTGACCTGGTGCGTACCGCGCTTGAGCCGGCGCCCACTGACCGAGCACTGATTAGGGAACGAGAACTGCGGCTGGAACGTCGACTGCGTGTACCTACGTGTAGGAAGAAGGGCGCCCCGCTCAATCAGCCCGGAGTATGATCCTTCGTCGTTTGATCGCAGGCCGAATCTCTTGCCCGAGCGACGCTGAGAGGGAGCCCTGATACAGAGAGTCAGGTGGCCGATGCTCAGGACGTATACCCGCAAGATCGACCGACCTGATCGGAAGCGCCAGTGAGCCGGCACGCTGCTGACGACGCCCGCCAGCAGGGTCAGCCATGAGCGACCGGCAGCGAGTTCGCGTCATCGTGGTCGGCGCCGGGCTGATCAGCCAGGCGATGCATCTGCCGCACTTGGCTCTGCTCGATGAGCGCTTCGAAACGGTCGCGCTCGTCGATCCGAGTCGTACAGTTCGTGAGCGGCTGGCAGCCCGATTCGCGATTCCGGTGACATTCGCCTCTCACGGGGACGCGCTCGACGCCGTCCAGGCCGACGCCGTGCTCGTGGCGTCTCCCAGCGTGACCCACGCCCGGATCACGTGCGACGCGCTCGCCCGCGGGTTGCACGTGTTCGTCGAGAAGCCATTGGCGATCACCCTGCAGGACGCCGACGCGATCGTCGCTGCTCGCGACGCGGCTGGCCGCGTGGTGCAGATCGGTTACAACAACCGCTTCGACCGCGCGTGCGAGCAGCTCGCCGACGAACTGCCCTCGAACGCGGACGGCCTGCGCTACGTCAGCGTGGTCGTCCACGACCCCGAGTTCGGCCCGTACTTTCGCGCTGGTGACCTCGTTCGCGGCAATGACGTCGACGCCGAGCTGCTCGCACGTGCCGCGATCGATGAGTCGCGCCAGGTCGAACTAGCCGTCGGAGACAGCAGTCCCGAAGCGGTGGCGTCCCTCTCGGGGGGCTTCCTCGGGAGTCTGGTGCACCAGGTTAACCTCGTGCACGGCCTCCTGGAGCGCATGGGGGAACCGCTTCCCGCGAGCGTGATCGACGGCGACTGGTGGTCGGCCGGTCCGAGCCACGGACAGGGTCTCACCGGGTCGGTCCGGCTCTCCAGCGGCGCACGCTGGGACAGTGCGTGGATCCAGCTTCTGGCGATGAGCGACTATGACGAGCGCATCCGGTTGTACTTCGATGACGAGGTCAAGACGCTCGAGATCCCCTCGCCCTGGCTGCGACAGTCACCCACGCGGTATACCTCATCCCGCACTGGCGAGAACGGTCGTGTGTCGCGGACGTTCGAGTCCTATGAGGAGGGATACGAGCGCGAGCTCGTGCACTTCCACGACTGCGTCACTCGCGGCGAACCCTGCCGCACCCCGCCTGAGCAGGGGCGACTAGATATGGCGGTGCTGATCGACATGTTCCAACGCGGCGCCGCACATTCCTGAACGTGCCTTACCTCACTGCCAGGAACAGGTATCTGTTGAGGCTGAAGAAGTAGTCGCGCCCCAGCGCTTTCAGATCCTCGGCCCAATCCTGCGCATCGCGCTCGTTGAGCCCCTGCCGACCCGGAACGAACGCGGTGATGAAGCCGATCATCCCGGCGCTGAGAGTGTCCGGGTCATACCCAGCGTTCAGCAGCGGAATCGCCGCGCGGTGCGCGACCGAGAATCCCGCTGCCGACAGGAGCCCGGTCAGCCGCCGGGGAAGATGGGGGTCGACGAGGTGCTCTTCCCAAGCCGCGAGCACGCGCCGCATCCGCTCGTCGTCGCGTGAGTGCCACACGATCGATCCCCAGTCCGTGTCGAGCACCAGCAACCGGCCGCCCGGTCGCAGCACGCGGAAGGCCTCCCGCAGCGCCGCCGGCATGTCCTGCACGTACTCATACACCTGCGTCGCGACCGCGGCATCGAACCTTTCGCCCTCGAACGGAAGTGCGCAGGCGTCGCCGGCAACGAACCGGAGCTCGCCGCCACCCTCCGGCGGCCGGCGGCCGCGCGCGATCGCGAGCATGCTCTCGCTCGGGTCGATGCCATCGACCGAGCCGGTGGCGCCCACCTCGGCCGCCATCTCGCAGGCGAGGAGTCCCGGCCCCGACCCGATGTCGAGCACCTTCTCGCCCTGCGTAAGTGCCACAGTCGCTCGCGTGGCACGGCGCTGCTCGACGAAATCAGGCGCCGCATACAGTGCTTCGGCCCGCCCCGAAGCCTCCTCGTCGAACTGCAGCGTAGTGCGCATCCCACGATCTTTTCAACGTCCCCCACCACTCTCAACCTTTGGCGCATGTCGACCGTTCGAGCACTGGACGCGGCGTTCAGGCTCGAACCGCACCGCCACCAGGCACGTCTCACCTCGCGGGGGGTGGCGACGGCCGCCCGGCCGGACCCATGAAGGCGAAGACCTGGTCGGTGCCCGGAAGCAGCAGCAGGCCATCGCCGACCGACGGCGTCGGGAAGTGGTTCGCAGACGCGCCGAAGCGGATCGAGACGACCTCCTTACCGTTGGCCGGGTTGAGGCCGTGCACCGCGTTGTCGTCTCCGATCGTCCAGACCAGTCCATCGGCGA
This sequence comes from uncultured Solirubrobacterales bacterium, assembly GCA_963754375.1. Classification (GTDB taxonomy): domain Bacteria; phylum Actinomycetota; class Thermoleophilia; order Solirubrobacterales; family Solirubrobacteraceae; genus Palsa-465. The sequence goes on along the minus strand of CAVWFX010000023.1, from coordinate 14,828 downwards.
TGATCGGCGCGCCAGCGGCGCCATCGTTGTCGGTCCACAGTCGTTTCAGGTACGGCGCCTTCTTCGAAACCTTGATCGCCGTCACGCCGTTCGGGCAGGGGATGTAGACGACCGAGCCGTTCACCGCGTGTCCGCCGTCGGGGTCCCCACTGCACACCGAAAGCGACGCGACCTCACCCTCCTCGCCGCCGAGATGTCCCTGACGCAGCAGATAGGCGGTGTCCGTCTTGCCGACCTGGAGCACGAAACCATGTACCAGCACGGGGTCCCCGGTCCCGAGGTCGAGGTCGTCGGCGCTGAGCTTCTGCCAGGTCTTGGGGTAGAAGATCGACTTGAGGTGCATGGTCGGCGACAGTTCGAGCACCGCGTCGCTGTCGTCGTACGGCTGGCCCGGGCCGAGGTCGTAGCCGTCGGCGCTCGCCACGTAGGTGTTCCCGTGAGGGTCGACGACCGGAGAGCTGCCGCCCATCCACACCGCCCCCCGATCCCGGCCGCTGCCGATCTGGAAGTAGTGGAGCGATCCTCCCTGCTCCGGGATCGAGACGACGTAGCCGTGGGCGGGACCGTTGGGGCCGGGACAGTCGCCGGTGTTCTGACCGTAGGCGATGACCACGAAACCGTGGTCAAGCGCGAGCCCTGGCCGCTGAAGCTGCGCGAGCTGGTCCTCACCGGCGCTCGGCATCGCCTGCTCGTCCAGTTCGACCTTGCCGGTGAACAGGTTGAGCCCGAACAGGCGGTGCGACGCTTCCACACCATGAGAGGTGGACGGCCCGCCTATCAGGGTGTCCGCGTCGACGAAGATCTCGTGGCGTTTGGAGTCGATCACAGGGGTGCCCGTAATGCCGACCTCGGGCGAGATGTCGCCGCAGGGCAGGTCACCGGACGGGACGGGCTTCGCCAGGTGGCGTGACCAGAGGATGCGCCCGCTGTGCGCGGCCATCACGTAGACGGTGTTGTTCTCGGTCGCCGCGACGACGCGGCCGTCCGCGACCAGCGGCTCGCCATACAGCTCCCCGTCAAGGCTCGACGAGGCCCAAGCCCGCCGCGACGGCAGCAGCTTGGTGTGCGCACGCTGGACCCCGGTCGCCTCAGCAGTTCCATGGTACGTGGTCCAGTTAGAGCCGAAGCCGGACGCCCGAGACCCGGGTCTCGATCCCGCCGTGCCGGCGGTCGCGCTTCCGGCCGTTGACGCCACCGAGCCGTTCACGGACGAACCACACCCCAAGCAGCAGAGCGACACAGCCGTCACGGCCGCCCCCACTCCGACGGGTACCCTCAGGCGCCTCCGGACTCCACGCCCGACAGCGGCCAGCCGAGCCGCCGCTGTTCTCACCGCGCAACCCGAATAGCTGCCACCGTTCGACGAGTGTACCTGGCCCAGCTTCCGCTCCACGAACCAGCGGCACTCCGGCAGCTGCCCTACCGAGCGCAACGACGCCGGGCGAAACCCATCGCCCCTGTCGCTACCTCCTGAGGTCCCCTACCGGCGTCCTGTCGCCAAGCAGGCGCTCGAGCTCGACTTGCAGCCGCTTGCCTTCTTCGCTGGTCAGCGGTCGTAGCGGAGCGCGGACGTCCCGGCGCACAGGCACACCGCGAAACCCGAGTGCTGCTTTGACAGAGGCCTGAAAAGGATGCTCTGAAAGCGCCACACGCAATGACTGCACAAGCGCGGCGCGCTCGGGCGTCGGTTCGTGCACCAGCGCCGAGACCGCCTCTGGAAACACCGCAGCGACCCCCGACACCGCACCCACCGCGCCGTTCTCAATCCCTTCGGGGATAACGCTCTCGGCCCCGATAAACACATCCAGCCCGCTCGCGAGATACCGCTCGACACGATCGAAAGGCGCATCGGAGACCTTCATGCCGACCAGGTTGTCGGCACGCTCACGGAGCGCGTCGACGACCGCCACCGAGACCGCATAGCCGCTGCGCTCGGCGTACTCGTAAAGATAAAACGGCAGCGGCGCGCACGCCGACGCCGCAGCCGCGAAATGCCCCACCAGCTCCTCCGCGTCAAACGCGAAATACGGCGGCGCGATCACCGCGACCGCCGCTGCGCCGACCTCGGCAGCATGAGCAGCGAGCCCGCACGTCTGAGCCGTGGTCTGCGCGCCGCAGTGCACAACCACCGGCAAACCCCCGGCGCCGGCGACCGCCAACTCGGCAACGCGACGTCGCTCCCCATCCTCAAGCAGGATCCCCTCGCCGGTCGTGCCGAGCACCAGCAGCCCGTCAAGCCCGCTCGCGCCGTAGAAATCGAGCACCGGCGCGAACGCGTCCTCGTCGAGCCGCCCGCCCCCATCGCGCAGCGGCGTCACCGCCGCGGCGAGCGTCCCGGAGATCCGCGCCTCAACCATCGCCCCATGGTGTCATGAGATGGGCAGACGCGCCCCGCGAGCCGATCGGTATGCGCGGGGTGCGCAGTCGCCCATTGACCGTGGGTTCTGCCGGCGGACTCGCGCGTGAGCTAGCGTGGTCTCGTCGCAGGAACTAGTAACGCAGACGTGATCGTCGTCGGGCTCGGCGCGATGGGCAGTTCTGCCTGCTGGCAGCTGAGCAAGCGCGGCGTGTCGGTGATCGGGATCGATCAGTACGCCCCGCCTCACGACCGGGGTTCGACTCATGGCGATACGCGGATCACTCGTCTGGCGCTCGGCGAGGGCGGTGAGTATGCGCCGCTGGTCAAGCGCTCTCATGAGTTGTGGCGTGAGCTCGAGCACGACGCAGGCGCGGATCTGATGACGCAGACGGGGATCGTCGTTCTCGGGCACCCGACCAGCCAGTTCCTGCGTCGAACGCGCGCGGTGGCGCGTGAGCATTCGATCGAGCATCGGGGGCTGACGAATGATGAGCTCCGGCGGCTGTATCCGATGTTCGAAGTCGATGAGCAGACCGTGGCGTACTACGAGCCCGCCGGAGGGTACGTCCGGCCCGAAGCCGCTGTCTCTGTTCACCTCGAGCTCGCTCGCCGCCACGGCGCGAGCCTGAAGTTCGACGAGCGAGTAGTCAGCTGGAGCGCGTCTTCGAGCGGGGTCGCCGTGAGAACGACGGCGCGTAGTTACAGCGCAGACCGGCTTGTCCTTTGCGCTGGGGCGTGGATCACCGAGCTGTTCCCCGACGGTCGCGCCATCTTGGCCGTCTACCGCCAGCTGCTGTTCTGGTTTCCGATCAGGCGGGGATACCCGTTGCTTGCAGACATGCCGGCGTTCGTGTGGGATTTCGGCGGCGCCCAGGACGGCATCGTTCACCTGGATGGGTTCTATGGCTTCCCGGCGATCGACGGCCCCGGCGGCGGCGTCAAACTCGCCAGCGAGTCATATGAGCGCACGACCGCGCCGGACGGTCTCCAGCATCCGGCGACGCCGGCCGAGATCGCTCGCATGTACCAGGACTGCGTCGCGCCACACCTGCCGTGGCTCGGCTCCGAGCCGCTCCGAACCGTCTCGTGCCTGTACACGAGCACGCTCGGCAGCCGCTTTGTCATCGACCGCCACCCCGCGCACGAGCCGGTCCTGATCGTGTCGGCGTGCTCCGGGCACGGGTTCAAGCACTCCCCGGCGATCGGCGAAGCGATCGCGCGACTGGGCCAGCGGGCACGAACCAGCGATCGACCTGACCCCGTTCAGCCTCTCGCAAACCGAGAGAATCGGCCAGTCCTGACTACCAATCGCTTGCGGCCCTCGTCGATGCGAGGCTAGTGACGGACGATGCGGAAGCTGAGCGTCTTGCCCCGAGACCTCCCCGCCAGCGCAGAGCTCGCGAACGAGTCCGGTCATATCGAGTCAGAGTCGGCCGAACACGACCTGCACGCCTTCCAAGCGATCCGGCGGATGGACGAGATCCTGGTGGCGAACTTCATGGTCTTCCACGACCGCGAGGGTTCCCTGACCGCCGACTACAACGCCGAGATGATCGAGCAGATCGCGCGCTACCCCCGCGTTCGTGACCGGGCCATATTCGTCGGCGACCCCGACGACATCGTCCCGGAGCGCTTCGGGCCCGACCTGCCCTCGATCCGGGACTGGACCGAGCCGCACTACAGCTTCGCCGGCTACGTGACCGGCTTTGACCCACCGGGATCCACCGACCGCGAGGCCCTACGCGCCGAACTCGGCTACCCCCACCTTCATCTACTCCCTCGCTCTCCGACCTTCTCCCGGTGATCGCGAGCTTCCCCGAGGCCAAACGCCTCGTCCCCGAACTGCGAATGATCGCCGTCGCCGGCCCCCGCCTCGACCCGCAATCACTCCCCGGACACGACGGCCTCGAGATCCGCGCCTACGTGCCCGACCTCTACCAGCACCTGGCGGCATGCGACCTCGCAGTCGTCCAGGGCGGGCTCACCACCTCGATGGAACTCACCGCCAGCCAGCGACCATTCATCTACTTCCCGCTCAAGCACCACTTCGAGCAAAACTTCCACGTCCACCACCGGCTATCACGCTACGACGCCGGACGGCGCCTGGATTTCGATCAGTCACCCCCGGACGCGATCGCGGCGGCGATCGCCTCAGAGCTCGACCGTGAGGTCCGCTACCGCCCCGTTGCGTCTCACGGCGCCGGGCGGGCGGCGGCGATAATCGCCGAGGCGCTCTGATACCCAACTCGGCCGGGACCATGGCCGGCGGCGTGGCCCGCAGTTGTGGCCGCGGGCAGGAGCTGCTTTGGCCGGCGCGGGTGCCTACGGCATGGTCTCGGCTCGTCTTCTACGCTGCCCGGGCCCGTTGATAGGTGAGCAGTGCGGCTGCGCCAGACTGCTCGGTTGAGATGAGCTCCAGCTCGACCGGCGTGCCGTCGTCGAACAGCCGGGTGCCGGTGCCGATGACCAGCGGGAAGACCTTCAGCCGGAACTCGTCGACGAGGTCGTGCGCGATCAAGGTCTGGGCAACGGTGGCACTCCCAACGAGGATCAGATCTTGGGTCACCTTGCGCTCGAGCACCTCAGCGACGAGATCGCCCTGGAGCAGCTGTGAGTTCTGCCATTCGTCGACGTGCGTCAGTGTGCGCGACGCGACGAGTTTGGGAACCGTGTTCATCTTGGTCGAGAATGCGTCGTCACGCGAGGGCCAGAGCCGGGAGAACTGCTGCCAGGTCTGGCGGCCGAAGAGCAGCGCGCCGGTATCGAACAGCTCGCCGAGCTTGAACTTGTCACCGGCGACGGCCTCAGGCCCGTAGCGGAACGCCCATCCTCCGCGGTCAAAACCCCCTGTGCCGTCCGGATCCTCCATGACCCCGTCGATGGACACGAACTCAATGACGATGACCTGACCCATCCTTGCCTCCTCGGTTGTGTTTGCTCCCTAACGAACGGGAGGCTGTCGAGGGGACAGCTGTCGCCGATGCCGGGACGGTGGGCGATTGGCGCGCGATTGGCGCGCGTCACGCAAGCCGGCGCTCCTCAGTCGATCTCTGCCTCCTCCCCTAAAGCTCGCCGAACAGAAGGGTCGCCTTCTGTAGGGTCGAGCACATGAGCGCCATGGATCCAGCACCCACGATGCTGGGTTCCTTTGAGGACAGCCTTGTGCCGATGTTGATCGCTGATGATCAGCGTCGCTACGTGCAAGCTAATCGAGCGGTTTGCTTGCTCCTGCGGCTCGATCATGACGCGGTCCTGCGACGTACTGTCGACGATCTCACGCCTCCTGAGCATCGCAGCGCCATGCAGGCGCGTTGGAACGACTTCCGGAGGGAAGGCGTGCAGAGCGGCACCTTTGAGCTTTTGATGCCCGATGGTCCGCGGTTGCGTGTGGATTACAGCGCGACGGCCAATGTGGAGCCAGGTCGACACCTGGCGATATTTGTGTTGCCGGCGGCTGGACCCGATCTACCGCCTGAGCGCCGCGAGCATCAGCATCTGAGTGAGCGGGAGCGGGAGGTTCTCGGCCGGGTCGCGATGGGCGACAATGGCACCCGGATCGCGCATGCGCTAGGGATCTCGCCTTCGACCGTCGAGACTCACATTCGTCACTGCTTGACCAAGCTGGAGGCCAAGAATCGGGCGCACGCAATCGCGCTGGGCCTGCATCGGGGAGAGATCGCGATGACGTTCGCGCCAACTCGCTAGGTTCGCCGGTGTCGCTCACAGCAGGTGGTCAGGGGCCAGCCACCTCAAGGCTCCGCTGGACTCCCGCAGCATCGTCAATTTTGACGATTGACGCCTGAGTAAAATTGTCTTGGAGGGCGTCGGCATAGGTTGGTCTGAAGTTGACCGATCGGTTCGATCTGACTTCTGAGGTTCCCTGCAACCCGGAGGTCGCGGTGTCTGAGACGGTAAGTGTCCCGAACGCCAGTGCCAGGCACGTAGATGCGCGAGCGAGCACGTTCGTCTGCCAGTTGAGTGACGGCGGCGTCGGCGTGGCTTGGGTGGCCTTGGCGGGCGAGTTGGACATCGGTACCGCGGCCCAGTTGGAGCGCGCGTTGCGCCGTGCCGAGGCGCGGGCACCATTGGTGGTGCTTGACCTCCGTCAGCTGACGTTCACGGACTCGTGTGGCGTGCGCGTCATCGCCGATGCCAGCAACCGCGCGCGGCGCGCGGGGCGCCGGCTGGTCCTCCTCCGTGGCCCCTCCCAGGTACAGCGACTCCTGGCGCTGAGCGGCATGGCCGAGCGTATCGAGTTGGCCGAGTTGGCCGAGTTGGCCGAGTTGGCCGACAGCCAGCCGACGAGTCAACTCCTCCCTTCCTCGATGCCGCGCCACTTGTGACACAGAACGTGTGCGTACGTGACGCCACCAAGTAGCCGCCCCCATTCAGCCCCTCTCGGCGACGGTCCGCTGATGGCCAAGGTGAGCGCGGGAAGCGTTGAGAGCTTCGGCGATCTCTATGACCGCTACTGCGATCGGGCCTATCGCGTCGCGCGAGCTGCCTGTCGTGATGACGGCCGCGCCCAGCAAGCAGTACAGGACGGATTTCTCGCGGTCTGGAACAACCGAGCAAGCTACCGCCCGCATCAGGGCACAGTCGCAGCGTGGCTGCTGACCATGGTCCGGTACCGGGCGATCGGCCTCGCGCGTCGTAACGGCCGGCACGCCGGACGACACACGGGCAACGATCAGCTCGAGACTCGTCCCGCAGCCGCTGACCGTTTTGAGACCGCGGTCAAGCGTGACGACGCGCACGGCCCACTGGCGTCATTGGCGAGCCTTCCTGATGCCCAGGCCGAAGTCATCACGCTTGCGTACTACGGCCAACTGTCCCACACCGAGATCGCCGCGCAACTCGGTCTGCCCACCGGAACCGTCAAGGTCCGAATGCGGCTCGGCCTACAAAAGCTCAGATCAAACGATGAACAAGCCGCTGCCTGACCTCGATAATGCACCGCGGGACCTGACAAGACCCAGCCCACCGAGGAGACTGGCGCGCAAGGTCGCGCACCCTGAGGCCGACAGGAGTTACCGTGAGCACCGTATCTCGCACCTTCCGCGTTGACATTTCACCGGAGATCGTCGTTCCATACCTCGCCGACTTCACCCACGCGGAGCAGTGGGATCCAGGGACTGTGCGATGCGTGCGCAACGACCACGGACCGGTGACGGTCGGCTCCTCTTGGCACAACACGTCAAAGATCGCGGGTATCAGCACCGAGCTGACCTACACCCTGGAGCAGCTCACCGACGAACGGATCGTCCTTGTCGGACGTAACGACACCGCTACCTCAACTGAGACAATCGATATCGCCGCCATGGGGACGGGATCGAACATCAGATACACCAACGACCTGCAATTCAAGGGCATTGCCAGGCTTGCCGCACCGCTCGCAAAGCTCATCTTTGAGAAGCTCGCCAACGATACTGTGAAGCAACTCGTAGAGACGCTCAATGCGCTGCGAACCTGACCGCCCGCCCGGGCGTCCGACCGCCAGAACCAAGGCCTGCGTCCGCACCGCGCGATCTTCGTAGCGCGTTGGTTGGTCCGACGGCCTCGTCTGTCCCCCAGCAACGCCCTCATGGCCACCTCAGTGCTGCAGCCGCCCACACTGCCACTGCGACGGCGAACCCGGAGCGCGATTCGGAATCGGAACGCACGAGGCGGGTCCGGGCCGCGTTGCACTACTAGGCATCCAGGGTCGCGGTAGGACGCCGCGCCTGCCTTGCGTTCGCTTCAACAACCGGACATTTCAACGTCTTGCCATCCTGGGCAAGCTGCCCCAAGCTCACGCCCCGGCGACACGGCCGTTGCAGTTTCGACACACGCCGACACAGTCTCGCCAGGTCTCCGGCCCGGGTCCGGGACGTGGTCCGGTCTACTCGCCTATACGCCGAGTCAGACGACCCACGTCGACCGCCCCCGCGGTCGCGTCGCAGTCCTGACACACGCCGGCCCAAACTCCTGACGGTTCAGCCCGGATCCGGGACGTGGTGCACCGCGCGCGTCGACTCCGACCTCGGCCCCAGCGCCGACCACCGCCGTCGGTGCGCTGACCGCCCCGCCGCTCCCCGCGACCACTCGCTCTAGCGAGCTAGCTAAAGCAGCAGCGGCCGTCTCGTGGCTGCTTGGGACTACTGGACCCTCTCGCGAGCGACCGCGGCGGGAGATAATGCCCCGGTGGATCGTCATGCAGGGATCGGTCTGCTCTCGCCGGAGGCCGAGAGTCACAGTGGGCCGCCACCGGCCATTGCGCCACCGCCCGGCCACCCCCGCTTCGCAGCGGCTGACTCGCTGCGGGCGATAGCCGCTTTGAGCGTCCTTGCCGCTCATGCCAGCTCCCTCTCGAGCTTCCAGCACCCGCACTGGTGGAGGGTGCTGACCGAGCAGCTGACGGTCGGGGTTCCCGTCTTCTTCGTCCTGTCGGGCTTCCTGCTTTATCGCCCGTTCTTTAGCTCGGAGGTCGGTCCGGCCCCGAGTCCGCGGGTGGGCGCTTTCACCCGCCGACGCTTGCTGCGCATCATTCCGGCGTACTGGCTGGCGCTGACTGTCCTGGCTATCGAGCCGGGGCTGCCTGACGTCTTCACTCATGACTGGTGGCGCTACTACGGGTTCCTCATGGTCTACGAGCCCCTGACCCGCGAACTCGGGCTCGTCGTCGCCTGGACGCTCTGCATCGAGGTGACCTTCTACCTCGCGCTTCCGCTTTACGCCGCAGTCACCCGCCGGATGAGTCGCGACCTCGCGCCGAGTGGACGGATCCGACTGCAGCTTGTCCTCCTGACCATCCTCGGTCTCAGCTCGGTGGCGTTTGGTTACGTACGCCACGATCCAGCGACGCCGTCGCTGCTGACCTACTTCGATTGGTTCGCATTGGGTATGGGCCTGGCAGTGATCAGTACGGCCGAGCGGGAATGCGGCCGCTCCTTAGCGCCGATCCGCTGGCTGGAGCGGTGGCCGAGCGCCTGCTGGGTCCTCGCGCTCGGCGGATACCTGGCCGTCTGCGGCCTGGTCGCCAGCGCTCCAGGGTCCCAGGCCAGTTCGTCTGCGTTCTACCTCCTCGGGGAGTGGCGGACGCTCGTTCTTCATCTCAGCGAGGGTCTCATCGCCTTCCTCCTCCTGGCTCCGGCGGTGCTCGGCGGCAACGGTGGTTGGCCGCGCCGCCTGCTCGCCGCGCGCCCGCTGCTGTGGCTGGGGCTCATCTCCTACGGCATCTACCTGTGGAACCTGCCGCTCGGGAACTGGCTGTACGGAAAGGGCCTGCACGGGTTCGCCCCGCTGCTCGTCGCGACTGTCGGTTTCGCCACTGCCTGCGCCGCCGGGAGCTACTACGTTCTCGAGCGACCGATCCTGCAGCTGAAAGAGCCCGGTTCGGGGCGCATTCGCCTCGCACGCCACCTCAGGCGCCGGAGCTCGTGAGGCCAATGCAGCGCTAGCGGATCGAGCCGCGGAGGACAGTTCGAATCCCCGGTAGCGGTACTCACATCGTCGACGGGCTCCAGCTGCGGAGGATGCTCACGCTGACGGAGGGCCCACCGGATAGCAGTCCGGACATCGCGTCTGGCTCGCACCGGTGAGCAGCTGGATCTCATGCCAGACGGGAGCTCGTGCTAAGCGCGGCTGAGTGTCGCGTCGGCGATGAGCCGAGCGGTGTGCACGATGCTCGCCACGGCCGCTTCGGAGTCGAGGCCGTAGAGGTCGGTGAGAGTGAGGACGGCCTCGGCGCTGATGACGACGGCGAGGTCGCGCCGCAGTTGCTCGAGTGTTGCCGCGTCGATGCCGTTGTGCCCGGAGAGGGGAGCCAGCGCCTGATCGATAAGGGCGAAGCGGTACCCGGGGCGCACCTGTCGAGCAGTGCCTCGAGCGATCGAGACGGAGATGAGCGCGCGGATCGCGCCCTGACGCTCGACGACGAGCTCGGCCAGAAGCTCGGCGGCGTAGGCGACCCGCGCGACCGGATCGCCCGGATCGGCGCCGGTCGCCAATGCGGCGGCCGGATCGGGCTCAATGCCAGCCAGCGCTTCCTCGAGAAGCGAAGCGAGATCCGGGAAGTAGCGATAGGCGGTGGGTTCAGAGACGAGCGCCGCACGAGCAACGGCCGGCATATTGATCGTCCGCTCCGGCGGTGATCAGCTCCTGGCAGGCCGCAATGATCGCGGTCCGCGTGCGCCGCTTCTGGTTGACCCGGCCACCCTCCTCAGGCGTGGCATTCATGGTTTGCTCCTGTCGCCGCGCGCCGTGCGTCGCTCATCAAAGTCTGGTCTTGTCATGATAGTCAACTTGCATAACGTGGTGGCGCGCGCTACGGTCCTTCGTGATAGTCAACTCTCACGAACCACGGAGCGGAAAAATGCCCGAGGCGTCAATCGTTGGATCCCAGGACGGAGAAGTGGTTCTTCCCGGCCCCGTCCAAGTGCGCATGGTCGAAGACGGAAGCGGCACCGCCCACCGCCTCGCCGTTGCGGTGCTCACCGTGCCTCCGCATACGGATGGGCCACCGCCCCACTGGCACCAGAAGCACGACGAGACGTTCTACGTGATCGCGGGCACCGCGCGCTTCACTGTCGGTGATACCCAGCGCGAGGCACCCGCCGGAACGTTCGTCTCGGTACCCACCGGCGCGGAGCACACCTTTGCCAACGCGGGCGACGAGCCGGCGATCATCCTCAACACGTTCACCCCCGATCTCTACGTCGGCTATTTCCGGGAGCTCGCCAAGCTGGCGGCGTCGGGTGAGATGACCTCCGAGGCGATCCTCGCGGTGATGGAGCGCTATGCGACCTACCCGGCAGGCACGCACGCGCCTGACGAGCCCACGGAGGGCACGCCATGACCACGAATATCGTCAATGGCCTTTATGCCGACGGCCTCGAGGTCACCATCGATCAGCGCGGCGCGGGCCGACCCCTCCTGCTCCTGCACGGAGGCGGTGGACCACCATCGATGGGAGTGCTTCCCTCCGCTCTGTCCGAGGACTTCGAGGTCATCGCTCCCGTGCATCCGGGGTTCGCCGGCACACCACGACCGCAGTGGTACGACGGGATCGACGACATCGCGCTGAGTTACCTGCAGCTGCTTGAGCAACGAGATCTACGCGACGTTCTGCTCGTCGGCTCATCGGTCGGCGGCTGGATCGCCTCCGAGATGGCGGTGCGCGAGCACGACCGCATCAGCGGCACGGTGCTCCTCAACGCGGTCGGAATCAACGTTGAGGGGATCGAGCTCGCCGACTTCTTCTCCCTGACACCCCAGGAGCTCATCAGGTATTCGTTCCACGACCCCGCCGTTGCACCCGACCCGACGCAGCTTCCGCCGCAGGCACGCAACATCCAGGCCGCCAACGCCGCGACGCTCGCGGTATACGCCCGCGAACCGTACATGCACGACCCGAAGCTGCGGCGACGACTCGCGCTCGTCCCGACACCGGTCGCGGCGATCTGGGGCCAAAGCGACCAGATCGCGCCCGAGCCCTACGGGCGGGCGTACGCCGCCTCGTTCCCGCACGGCCGCTTCGAGTTGATCCGCGAAGCCGGACATCTCCCTCACCTCGAGCAGCCCGACCAGGTCCTCGAAGCGATTCATCGCTTCGCGAGCGAGACAGCCCGCTCGGCCACCACGTAGCCCGCGGCTGGTGTCGCCTCCGGGTCTTGGGCGATAGCGGCGACGATGTCGAGGATCTGCCGGAGTATGAGCGCGCCCCGGTTCTCGCCGGACGCTTGGCGGGTGAGAGGACGAGATCGGCCGGACCCCGGCCCTCGATCATGCTCTCGCTCACTCGGAGTTCCTGTACGTCTCGCGCAAGACGGTCGAGACCCGGTCGACGCTAGGCGCGCAGGCGATCTCGACTCGGATACCGTCGGGATCAAAGACAAACAGCGCGTAATAGTCATCGATGTCTCGATCAAGCTCGGGGCGGTGATGGACATTCGCGCCCATCGCAAGGCACCGCTGGTAAGCGTCGTCCACCTCCGGTCCCGCGGTCACGCAGATAGGCGACCGTACTCGATTCCGACGTCGGTAGCGGTGCCCGCGCCACGGGTGTAGAAGTCGATCGACCGCGCGACGTCGCCGACAGTCAGATCGACATGGTGAATCAGCACCGCCGCCTCGCGTCAGGCGATAGCGGGGCGACGAGGCGCTCGTCCCGGTGCACCTGGCGGGCGGTGGCCGTCGGAGCCCCAGCCAGCGCGCCGAAGCGGGCGCGTAGTGGTTCAGGCGTGCCTGTGCACGATCAGCACGGTACGTCCCGAGTGCGCCGCGACGGCGGCCGCCACGCTGCCGAGGAAAACGCCTGCGAGACCGCTCTTGCCGTGGGAGCCGAGCGCGATCAGGCTCGCGTCGCGGTCGTCGGCGACGCGGGCGATCCCCTTCCACGTTGGCGCTTCGGTGAGCTCGAGACTCTCGGCGCGGAAGCCGGCGGCTTGTGCCAGCGAGGCTCCGTGCGCGGCGGTTTGCTCGGCAGCTCTTCTGACCTCGTCGCTTGCCGCCGCGTCGAACTCGACCCCCGGCGGCGGGATGAACCCGACCACGAACGGACGCCATACGGTCAGCACGATGGCGTCCCGTCCGCCTGCCAGCTGGCGGGCCGCCTCGTCGATCGCGAGCCCGGCCAGTTCCGAGCCGTCGTAGGCGAACAGCACCGGGCCAAGGTCGCCGGCGCTCATGTCGCTGCGCCGGCCCGATCGGCCGCGGGCTCCGCCGAGTCGCCGTTGCGCGGGCCGCCGTAGTGTCCGCCCGCGTCACAGGCGAGCGGCTCGGTCAGAACCGTCGCCCTGGAGGAGTCACGGATTCGGGCGAGCAGCGGCGGCGAGTACCACGCCGGCGCCTCGCCGCTCTGCCATGTCTCCAGTGCCGGCGCCGGCGGGCGTACCCCGCCGAGCGCATAAAGGGAGACCGCGAACAGCGTGCCGGCGCTAGCGATCCCGAAGCAGATCCACAGCGCGGTCCGGGTGCCCGCCGCCGGGCTCCCTCCGACGGTCGTGGCCACATGTACCAGCACCGGCCCGACCGCGAATGCTGCAACTCCTCGCAGCAGCTCGATGATCGCGAACACGCGCTGCAGGGCGTTGTTGCGCAGCGAGAAGCCGGCGATGAACAGCGCCGGCGCCACCGAGCCGCCGACGCCGAGTCCGACTAGTCCAGAGCCGATCGCCATACGCAGCGACGTGGGCGGGAGGTGAGACAGAAGTACCAGGATCCCCGCGATCAGCGAGAGCATTCCTCCGAGCACGAGGTAGTGGAGACCCCGGGTACGGAAGACCACCCCAAGCACAACCGCGGTGATCAGCGCAGCGATGAATTCGGGGAACTGAAGCAGGCCCAGGTGCACAGGACTGAACTTGCCTGTGAGCAGGACGGCGGCCAGCGCGACCGCGGATATGGAGCTCGCCGCGGCGCACATCGCAACTACGATCCCGCTCACCGGGAGTGTGCTGCCGAGCGGGCGAATGCACAGCAGCGGACGCTTGGCGCGGTACTGGTACACCAGGAGAACCACGATCAGCGCGAGCCCACATGCCAGCGGCACGAGCGTCATGACGTCCACGAACGGGTGGGTGAGCAGCTCCGAGGCGCCGTAGAACAGGGCCACGCATCCCGCGGCAGCCAGTGCGACGGGGAGAGGGTTGCGAGTGGCGCTGCGGTCAGCCGGCGGCGCGTCCTGAAAGGTCAGCAGCGACAGCACCAGCGCCGCGGCCGCGATACCCGCGATGATCCAAAACAACGGACGCCACCCGTTGGCTTGCGCCTGGATGCCGCCCACCAGCGGCCCCAGGGCGACTGCTCCGAAGATGCAGACATTTAGGATCATCGCCGTCCAGCGCAGCTTCGAGAGCGGAAACGAGACGACGAGTGGGGGCACGGCCGCGATCAGCAAGAGGCTCGTGCACAGGCCCTGCAAGACGTGGCCGGCGATGAAGAAGCCCGCGTCGGGCGCGGCCGCCGCGAGCACCGAGCCGAGTACCAGCAGCGCGGCATAGAGGACCAGCATCCGACGCTGGGGAAGGTGCTGAGCCAAGAGCACGGCCAGGACCGTGCCCACGGCATAGCCGGCGTTGGCCATGCCCGAGGTGAGGCTCATCGCCTGCAGACTCATGTGCAGGTCCTTGGCGATGATCGGGGTGATCGGCTCGAGTGCCGCCGAGAGCGCCAGGTATGGGACGAGGGCGAAGATCACCATCGCCGCGGCCGCCGGATAACGGCCGGTCCAGGGGCCCTGTCGCATCAGTCGATTTCCCAGTCCACGACGGCCATCTCATGATAAGCCCACGGCGCCCGACGATCGACTAGCCGCCCCTGCCGGGCAGCACGAAGCCGGAGGACAACAGCTGACTCGGCCATCGTGTCGTCGCCGATGCACTCATGCGCCCGACTCCGGCGGCGGGCGATTTGCGATCGTGCGCAGAAGGATGCGTGCTTTCCGCCGATGTCGCGTACGGACGCCGAGGCGTCGGGGGTGAGCGTCCAG
>CAVWFX010000022.1:0-26539 GCA_963754375.1 uncultured Solirubrobacterales bacterium | reverse complement strand
AAACCCGGACGACCCAAGCGAGTACCACGCGTCAATAGCGTCACGTCGCAATTGTCGATCGGTTAGCGAACCGCCGAATGTGAGCGCGGATCCAGTGGGGACTCTTGTCGCAGATGACCCGTCGGTGCGATCCGCAGTGAGCCCGGCTAATCGCACGCCACCTAGGTAGGCGTGACGGCCTCAGTCCCGAAACGGCTCCGTTCGCGGACCCAAGAAGGGCGCTTGGTAGTCGGCGGCCAGAGCCTCTCCGGGGAAGGGAATCACCAATCACGCCCCGAGCCTGAGCACTTGCTCTCCTTGGCTCCCTTGGGTCTTCGGGTAGCCAAAGTTGACTGTCGTCAACACGGGAGTGGGCTCGCCGGCGAGCTGACACAGCAGCGGGTACTCGACCGCTGAGAGCTCCCACCCGACGCTCGTGTGTCAAGACGCTGCGGTCGCGCAGGTCGATGCCGCTGACCTCCGCGTAGGCGCTCTCCCGACCTTGAGCCGGCTCAGGCTCCGGGAGGTTGATTGCGGAGCTGCTCTTCTAAGTACTGGACTGTCTGCTGATGGGCGGCGATCCGCTGTTCGATCCAGGCTTGCCGCGCCGGATCGGTGACGTGCCTGAGGTGATCTTTGCCCGGCTCGCGGTGGCGAAGTCCAAACCGCGTCGGGGCAGCGAAGGCCCTGGAATTGACGCGGCTTGCCTCGCTGTGACTTACGGGAGCGACGGGACTCGAACCCGCGACCTCCGGCGTGACAGTGCGGGACTCAATCACCGAAAACCCCTGCATCTTCCGCTCTCTGGGACATTGAGGGCCGTCCGAGCGTCTCAACATGCGCGGCTGCCGCGATCCCGGACGCGGAATCGGATGGCGGACTTCCGGGCCCCGCCCCACCGATGCGATTGGCACCGGGACTCGAATCTGTGATCCCCGCGGACATTCGCGCGCTGCTTGCCACTGAGGCTCGGGCAGCAGGATCGTGCTGCTCAGGACGTTTACACCCCTCTGCGGTGCCAGCTCATCTGATGGTGCGCGGTGCTTGCGTGCGCCGTCTTGTTGGGACCGTCCGGCCAATCCGCGGCCGCAGCCACCGCCGCGCTTGCCACCGCGCGCCCAAGCCGCCGGTCGACCAGCGCGGAGGCCTCCCTGTAGCTCGCCGCGTATCCGGTGACCACGCGAACGAACTGAGGTCCTGTGAATCGCAGCAGTCGGAGGCGCGTATCCGCCCGGACGGTCGAGATCCGGCGACCTCCCGTCAGCGCCGAGACCTCGCCAAAGCACTCTGCGCTACCGAGGTATCCGGCAGTCTGGCCGGCGGCCGACACATGGGCGCTGCCATCGACAATGACGTAAACGTCGGCTCCGGGGCTGCCCTCTTGAACCACCATCGTGCCTGGTGCGACCACCTCATTAGACGCCGTTGCCGCCAGTCGGCAGATAGTGGCCAACGGCAACGGCGCCAGCATGGCAATACGCTGCAGGAGCGCCACCTCCTTCCCGGCCAATCGGACGTCAGCGTCCAGTCGCCGAAGCCCGGAGAGCGCCAGAAGCACGCCCACCGGCCCCACCAGTCCAGCCGCCACCAGAGCACCGCGCAAGCCGAACACCGCAATCAAGCCGGCCGCGGCGACCGAACCGAGGGCAGTTCCCAGGGCCAAGATCGACTCGAGGGTCGTGAACACGCGGCCCATCACCTCGTCCGGGGTCAACCACTGCAGCAGCGTGAAGCCGGACACGTCGACGATCGCGTTCGCTACCCCGACCACGCCCAGCAAGACCAAGGCAACGATTTCGTTCGAGGTCGCGGCCAGAGCGATGAAGGGCACACCCCAGGCCGAGACCCCCACGGCTAGCCACCGCCCCAGGTTCGCGCTGCCAACCAGTAACGAAGTCGCCACCGATCCGATCACGGCCCCGGCGCCGAAGGCGGCGGTGAGCACCCCCACTCCTGACGCATTGAGCCCCAGCAGCTGTAGGGCCACCACCACCGAGAAGACCGTGAAGCAACCCCGCGTGAAGGTCTGGAGCCATGCGAGCACTGCGATCAGTCGAACGTCACGCTCGCCGCGAATGGTTGCCAGTCCCTCCATCACGTCGTGCACCGGACGAAACGGGGCCCCCTCGACAATCCGTGGCGGCGCTTCGTAGTCGACGCGCCAGATCAGCCAGGCCGACCAAAGCGCGAGCATCGCTGAGACCACGAACAGGCCCTGAATCCCCACGGGATCGATCAGAATCCCGGCCAGCAATGGGCCGATCAGCGCACTGATCGAGTCCAGCGAGCCACGGACCACGTTGGCCGCGGTCAGCCCCGTGGCCGTATTGCACAGCGAAGGCAGCAGCGCCGAGTGCGTCGGCCGATACAAGGTATGTGCGAGCATCGCGATGGTGGCCAACGCGTATGCCGGTACTGGGGAAGCCAGGCCACTGACGAGGCCCGCGCCGCCAAGCGTAAGGGCACGCGCAAGCTCCACTGCGCCCAGCACGCGATTGCGCTTGTAGCGATCTGCAACACCCGCTGCGGGCGGAGCCAGGAACGCGGCCGGCAGCATCCGGACCAAGCCAACTATTCCCACTGCGGCGGCTCCGCCGTGCTCATAGGCCAGAACACCAAGCGCCACCGTCACGATCCAGTAACTGGTGAACTCGGCGCCAAAGGACAGCTGCGCCCGGCGGAGATTCGGGGTGCGAGCGGTCTGCCGAAACCCATCCATCGCCTGGGTCAGATGACCGCCAGTCATGTGGCAGCCCCGTTCCGCGCGCCCACGCCCAAGCAGCTCATCCTCCGGGCATCCGTCGCCGCGCTTGCCTGCGGCTCGGCTTCGGCGCGCAGGTCAGCGGTGATCAGAGCGACGGTTCCAGACCCGTGAAATCGAAAGCGAGCACACATGTCAGGGTTCTACCGCCGCCTGGACGGTACCTCCTGTGATGGCGGTCGCGGAACCCACGGTGGCGTAGACAAACCGGCGCGGGGCGGGGCGCAGGCCGATGGCTGCTGGCGCGATCCCGACGGCGACCAAGGACTCGTCCGCGATCGGCAGCGGCGATGAGCAAACACTGGGCGAGCGGGCCGCCGTGATCGCCGAGGCCGAGCAGTAAGCGCCGGAACTGCGCTCGCCGGAAGTCGCTGCTCTCCAGGGTAGAGGGCTCGCGCAGGTGCGGACGACGCTCCGCTCCAGGTGTGCGGTCAGTCACGACGACGGGGCACGTGGCGCGCGCGAACGTTGCCCGGGACGGTTGCCCGCCGACCGCGAACTCAACCGGCGCGCACGTCGCGGGCGCCCAATCCGGCGTATGGCAGGCACTTCTAGAAGCGGGAGCGACGGGACTCGAACCCGCGACCTCCGGCGTGACAGGCCGGCGCTCTAACCAACTGAGCTACGCCCCCTCGAGGAGGGGCTCTCAGTATGCCAAGGGAAAATCGGTCGCGTCTTCGGGGCGCGCAACTTTCGGCCGGCTGGTGGGTTTAGGGGCTCTGCAAGCGGTCATCGTGCCCGGGCTCAACCCGGCCGTGAGTCCGGGAGGCTAATGACCAACGGCGGGGACTCTCGAATCGAGGTCCCCGTCGTGCTTTAAGGGATCTTCGCCGCGGTGGGCGGCGGGGTCCAGCCGCCGAAGACGCGTTCGAGCTCAAGCGCAACCGCGATCGAGATGTGGTCGCGGCCCAGTCCGGCAGCGACCTGGACGCCCAGCGGCAGCCCTCCACGGGACAGCCCCAGGGGTACCTCGGTCACCGGCACCCCGGCCAGGTTGAATACCAACGACGGGGCCAGCAGCCACGGCCGCCCCACCGTGCCCCCGTGACGCGGGGCAGGCCTTCGAAACGCCGGGTGCAGCAGCACGCCGTTGCCGATGACCGCCCTCAGCTCATCGCCGAGTTCCCGGGCGCGGGCCAGCAACCGTCGAGCCTGACGCGATTCCGGGTTCTGCGGGATCAGCTCTGACAGCAGGATCAGCCGAGTGGGCAAGGTGTGCGGCCCCCGGGGCGCCAGCAGCCGCACCACGCCGGCCGGCTCCGCACCCGCCGCGGCCAGCAGCTCAGAAGTGGGCTCGTCGGCTCCACTCGAAAGCGCGGTCAAAAACGGCAGCGCCGCCCCCCGCCAGGACCGCAGCGACACCCGCTCTAAGACCGCCCCGCACGCGGCCAGAGCACCGGCCGCCCGCTCGCGAGCATCGTGTAGCTCCGCATCGACCGGACGCACCGACGTGTCCTCGGCCAGCACCACCCGCAGACCATCCAGTGACACCGCACCCGGGTCGCCGAGCTCGAGCGGCTCCGTCACCGGGTCCTCGCCGTCGGGACCGGCAATGATCCGCAGCACCGGCATCAGATCCTCGGCTCGCCGAGCCAGCGGCCCCACGCCGAGCATGCGGCCGTTGGCCTCGGAGCTGGGCGGGTACATCGCGGTGTTGGGCACGAGCCCGGCCGACGGCTTGTGCCCGAACACGCCGCAGAACAGCGCCGGGATCCGGATCGAGCCGCCGATGTCTGACCCGAGCCCGAACGGCGACCCACCCGACCCGACCGCGGCTCCCTCCCCGCCGGAACTGCCGCCCGCTGTCCGCGACAGGTCGTACGGATTGCCGGTGCGCCCATAGAGCCGATTCGATGACTCGATCCACAGGGTCACCTCCGAGGTATTGGTGACGCCGAGCACGATCGCGCCGGCGTCCTCGAGTCGCTGGACGGTGGGCGCGTTGCGCGCGCTGCGAAACGCCTGCCTGGCGACGATGCCCGCGGCCTGCGGCATGCCCGCCACCGCGATCGCCTCCTTGACCGTGAACGGCACCCCCAGCAATGGCGGCAGGACATCGTCCGGGGAGGACTCGCGGACCTGTTCATCGACCACCGTGGCCTCGTGGCGCGCCACATCGAAGCGGTCGGCGGCGAGCGCCTTCAAGGCCGGTCCAGTCCGTTGGAGCAACGCGATGTGGGCCTCCACGACCTCGGCTGAGGTGAGTTCCCGACGGCGGATCGCGCCTGCCAGGCTGACCGCCGAACGGTGCGTGATCGATACCGCGCCCGACCCGTCCACGGCCACCCTCCCGGCGCCTGACGTCATCGAGATGACCAGATGAGGCGCATCACCGTGTGCACGAAGCGCTCGTAGCGCTCCGGTGAGAACCGCTGGGCGTCGGTCAGCACCATCCGCCCCGCCTCCTCGCTGAGCCGCAGGATCGCGCGGGCGGAGATCTCGACGTCGAGCTCGGCCGGGATCTGGGAGCGCTCGATCGCCCACTCGACTTGCTCCTCAAGCCGCTCCAGCAGGCGGGCGCGATTGTCCTCGACGTGGTTGCGGACGATCGCCGGAGTGCCCTCGGGCGGCAGCAGGATGATGCGCCAGGTGTCGGGCCGGCTGGCCACCGCGTCCAGAAAGCGGCGCACGCCGCCGGCGAACACATCGGCGGGATCGGCGTCACCGGGGATCTCCGGGACCACATCGGCGAGCTGGGCCAGCGCGTAGTTCTCCTCGCGCTCGATCAGCGCTCGCAGCAGCGTCCCCAGATTGGGGAAGTGGTCGTAGATGACGGGCCGGGTGACGCCGGCGGTGCGCGCGATCGCCTCGATCGAGACGCCCTCGTAGCCCTGCTCGACGATCACCCGCAGGGCCGCGTCGATCAGCTGCTCGCGCCGCTGCTGCGGGGGCATCCGCGGCGCGTACGGGCGGCGCGGCTTCGGGGCTGCGTCCGAGGCGGGGGGCGTCATCCGTGGCGGGCACGCTACCACCATCGCCGGGTCGAACTACGGCCCTGTAGGTTCATTGGCGGGCGACACCGGGTACGGTCGCGGGGGTGCGCCCCGTATTCGACGGTCACAACGACGCCATCACCCGCGAGGACCACGCGCTGCTGGTCAGCGGGCGCCCGGAGGGCCATCTCGACCTGCCGCGGATGAGCGAGGGCGGCCTGCGCGGGGCGCATCTTCGCCGTGTGCGCGCCCTCCGAGCAGGGGCGCGAGGACCCGCTTCCCCGCGACGACGGCGTGATCGAGTTCGAGCTCGCCGCCGAAGTCCCGCACCGCGACGCGGCGGCCTTCGCCACCGCCGCCGCCGCCCGGCTGCTGATGCTCGAGCGCGACGGCCATGTGCGCATCGCTCGCACCGTCGCCGACCTCGACGCCGCCGTCGCCGATGACGGTCCGCCCGTCGCCGTCCTGCACTTCGAGGGCGCCGAGGCGATCGACACCGACCTGGAGTCGCTCGTGCTCTGGCACGCCGTCGGGTTGCGCTCTCTGGGGCCGGTGTGGAGTCGGCCCACCCGCTTCGGCCACGGAGTGCCGTTCATCTCGCCTTCGTCGCCGGACACCGGGCCCGGGCTCACCCGCGCCGGTCGGCGGCTGGTCACCCGGTGCGCGGAGCTCGGCATCCTGGTCGACCTCAGCCACCTCAACGAGGCGGGCTTCTGGGATGTCGCCCGCATTGAGGCCGGGCCGCTGGTGGCCTCACATGCGGCCGCGCACCAGCTCTGCGCCACCTCGCGCAACCTCACCGACGAGCAGCTGGACGCGATCGGTGAGAGCGAAGGCCTGGTCGGGATCGTGTTCGCGTGTCCGTTCCTGCGCCCCGACTTCGCCGAGGACCCCGACACTCCGGTCGAGCTGATCGCCCGGCACGCGGCCTATGTCGCCGAGCGGATCGGGGTCGATCACGTGGCCCTGGGCTCGGATTTCGACGGGGCCCCGATCCCAGCCGGAGTCGGCGACGTGCAGGGGATACCGCGGGTGCTCGACGCCCTCACCGAAGCGGGTTTCAGCGACGAGGAGCTGGACGAGATCGCGTGGGGCAACTGGCGCCGGGTGCTCGGCGCCTGGTGGAACTAGGCCTGAACGCTCACGTCCGGCGCCGGCGCCGCCGGCGGGTGCCGGCGGAGACGCGCTTGAGCACGTCGTCGTCCCAGCGGTGGGTCCGAAGCAGCCGGTAGCGCTCGGCGCTGATGCGCATGTAGGCCTCGGTCTCGGTCTGGTCGCCGATCAGGTCGGCCTCGCGCAGCATCTCGACGACCGGGCGGTACTCGTTCTCGAGCCACAGAAACGCGGTCTCCCGGCGGCCGATCGGCTCGCCGCGGTCCTGAGCGGTGCGAAAGCCCCACGCCTCCACCGCCTCGGCCAGCACGGCGTAGTCCCAGGGATCGGTGAGCGCGATCTCGTCGCGGGCGTCGTCGGGCAGGGGCACCCGCTCGAAGAACACGCGCGCGTGACTCTTCAGCGGCAGGTCGGCCAGGGTGATCGTCTTGTCGGCACCGACCCCGGTGACCACCTCGGTCACGTAGGCGTCGATGTCGACGCGTCCCAGTGCGCGCGCCACCGAGACGCGGTGGTGCCCGTCGCGCACGAAGTAGATCTCGCCGATTCGCACCAGGTCGACCGGCGGCATCGACTCACCCCGGCGCATCGCCGCGGCGATGTGCTCCCAGCGCGAGCGCACCCGGCCCGAGGTCGGGCGGAAGCTGCGGTCGAAGTCGCGGCCGCGGTCGACGGTCCCGACGATCGCGTCCAGCGGACGACCTCGAGTCCGGCCCGATGCTCGGAGACGAACCCGAGCGCCTCGATGACCTCCTCGTAGGGAAGGACCATCCGCACGTCGTCGGGCTCGCCGCGCAGCCGCGCCGCCAACCCGCGACATGGTGGCCTGGCGGCGAGCGCGCAGGAAGTCGTGCTGCGCGTCCAGCCCAGGCATTCCGGTCGAGCGCGGCTCGGATGCCATTCGGCGCCCGAGCTTAGCTCGTCACTGCGAAGTGGTCAGCTGTCCGGCTGCGCGGGCTGCCCGGCCGATTGCTCGCCGGGCTGCCGGCTGGCTGGCCGTCTGCGGCGGCGCGGAGGGCGCCGACGCCGTGCTGCCCAGCAGGCTCTTGCCGGATCTCGGGATCGAACAGGTGCAGGTGCTCGGAGTTGAACCACAGCTCGGTCTCCTGGCCCTGGCGGACCTGGCTGGCGGCGTCGAGGCGGGCGACGATCTGGCTGCCGTCCTGCTGGGGCAGATCGGCGCGCGCCGGCGTCGTCGGCCAGCTCCTCGAGCTCGCGCGAGGAGACCCTCTCGGACTCGACCTTGAAGTAGGCGTAGAACTCCGAGCCCATCGACTCGAGCACGTCGATCTTGGCGTTGAACTTGATGCCCGCGCGATCGGTCATTGACCAGCGAGGCGTCCTCGAAGTCCTCGGGCCGCATGCCCGACGATCACGCCGCCGCGGCCCGCCGCCCGGGACCGGATTCGAGACGCTGGCGCAGCGAGTCGGGGATCGGCATCGATCCCGATCGGCAGCTTGACCGTGTCGCCGTCGAGTTCGCCGGGGAGGAAGTTCATCGATGGCGAGCCGATGAAGCCGGCGACGAACAGGTTCTTCGGATGGCCGTAGAGCTCGCTCGGGCGGTCCGACCTGCTGCAGCACGCCGGCGCGCATGACGGCGATCCGATCGCCGAGGGTCAGCGCCTCGGTCTGGTCGTGGGTGACGTAGATGGTCGTCGTCTCGAAGCGCTGCTGGATCCGCGAGATCTCCGTCCGCATCTGCACGCGCAGCTTGGCGTCGAGGTTCGACAGCGGCTCGTCCATCAGGAACGCGCTCGGGTTGCGGACGATCGCGCGGCCCATGGCCACGCGCTGGCGCTGACCGCCGGAGAGGTTGGCCGGCTTGCGGTCCAGGTGCTGCTCGAGGTCGAGGATCTGGGCCGCGTCGTGGACCTTCTTGTCGATCTCCTCCTGCGGGACCTTGGCCAGCTTGAGCGCGAAGCCCATGTTCTCGGCGCACCGTCATGTGCGGATAGAGGGCGTAGTTCTGGAACACCATCGCGATGTCGCGGTCCTTGGGCGCCTGGTCGTTGACGACCTGGCCGCCGATCTTCAGCTCGCCGTCGGTGATGTCCTCCAGCCCGGCGACCATCCGCAGCGCCGTTGACTTTCCGCAGCCCGACGGCCCGACGAGGATCATGAACTCGCCGTCGGCGACGTCGAGGTTCATGTCCTTGACGGCCTCGTAGCCGTCGCCGTAGCGCTTGGTGATGTGCTCGAGCGCAATCTCTGCCATTGGTTTCTCCTTATCCCTTGACTGCGCCCGCGGTCAGGCCGGAGACGATCCGGCGCTGGAACAGGAGCACGAGAATCATCACCGGGATGGTGACGACGACCGCCGCGGCGGCGATGTCGCCGATCGGCTGGGTGAACTGCGAGGCGCCCGGGAACTGTGCGATCGCCGCCGGCACCGTCTCCGCGCTGGTGGTCGAGGTCAGCGAGATCGCGAAGATGAAGTCGTTCCAGCAGATGATGAAGACGATGATGAAGGTGGTCACGATGCCGGGCGTCGCCAGCGGGGCGATCACCTTGCGGAACGCCTGGAACGGTGTCGCGCCGTCGATCTGCGCGGCCTGCTCGAGCTCCCACGGGATCTCCCGGAAGAACGCCGACAGGGTGAAGATCGACAACGGCAGCGCGAACGTCAGGTACGGGATGATCAGGCCCGGCCAGGTGTCATAGAGCCCGATCTGGCGCCACAGGTTGTACAGCGGGCCGACGATCGAGATCTGCGGAAACACGACGACCGCGAGTGACACCGCCAGGATCAGCCGCTTGCCGGGGAAGTTCAGCCGGGCGATCGCGTAGGCCGCGGCGCGAGGCGAGGACGACCGCCAGCGCGGTGGAGATCAGGCCGATGCCGATCGAGTTGCGCAGGGCGCTGGTGAAGATGCCCTGCTTGAAGATGTCCGAGTAGTTCGACAGCGTCCACGGCGTGGGGATGAAGCTGCCGTCGGTGGCCGTCGGCGGGTGTCTTGAGCGACAGCGATGATGATCCACACCACCGGGACCAGCGAGCAGACGACGATCACGACGAAGGCCGCCGACCAGCCGAGCCGCTGGCGCGACGCTGTGTCTCATGCTGCCTCCCCTGCCGGGCGCGGCCGCACCGAAGCCCTTGATGAAGACGAAGGCGATCAAGGCGACGAAGGAACAGGATGATCACCGAGACCGCCGAGCCCAGGCCGAGGTTGAGGCGGTCAAGCAGGGTGTTGTAGTTGAGCATCGACATCGACTCGGTGCCGTTGGCGCCCTGGTTGAAGATGTAGATGGTGTCGAAGATCCGGAACGCGTCCAGGGTGCGGAACAGCAGCGCGACCAGGATCGCCGGCTTCATCAGCGGCAGCGTGATCCGGTAGAACCGCTGCCAGGCGGTGGCGCCGTCGACCTTCGCCGCCTCCAGCAGCTCGTCGGGCACGAGCGCCAGCCCGGCCAGCAGCAGCAGCGCCATGAACGGCGTGTTCTTCCAGATCTCGGTCATGATGATGGCCACGTAGGTCCCGAACGGATGGCTGAGCGGGTCGCTGGTCAGCCCGAGCAGCTTGGGGATCCAGCCGCGTGTCCAGCGACCAGGCGTAGTTCCACGAGTAGGCGGCGACGACGGCGACGATCGCGTAGGGGACCAGTGCGATCGCTCGCAGCGTGCCCCGGGCGAAGATCACCCGGTGCATGGCCAGCGCCAGCAGCATCCCGAGCACGAACTGGATCGAGACGCTGACCACGGTGATGATCACCGTGTGCCACAGGTCCTGCCAGCACACCGGAGCGCGTGAGGACGTGGCCGTAGTTCGACGAGGCCGATGAACTTGTTCGGCCTCCGGGAACCGCAGGTCGGCGCGCTGCAGCGACAGGATGACCGTGTCGATCAGCGGATAGGCGGTGACGGCGATCATCACGATCGCCGCCGGAGCGACGAGCATGAAGGCCAGGCGGCGCTCGGCGCTTGCGCGGTCGGTCAGATGCGGCGGCTCGCTGCTTGGGGCTCGAGGCGGCGCCGGGTGCGGCGACGGATCCGCTGCTCACAGCAGCGCCTCCGATGAGAGGGACTGCTTGATCTCGTTGCGCAGCGTGCTCACGATCGTGTTCGGGATCGATGCTGGAGGTCGGCGACAGCGCGTTCTGGATGGCCAGCGTGATGTCGGCGTAGGCCGGCGTCTGCGGGCGGAGCCCGTAGTCCTCGCAGCTGGGTCTTGATCAGCGCGTGGAAGGGATAGGCCTTCTCGAACGACGGGCTCGTCGTAGATGCTCGCCCAGCACCGGGGCCAGGCCGCCCTTGATCGCGTCGCGCGACCTGGTTCTTGGGCTGGACCAGGCACTTCACGGCGTCGAAGGCGAGCTGCGGGATGGGGCGAGTACGCCGAGACGCCGAGGTTGTAGCCGCCGATCGAGACCTTGGGCGCGATTCCCGGCATGACGCTCGGGAACGGCCGCGTAGCCCATGTGCTTGAAGATGCTCGGGACTGTCGGCCTTGGCCGCCGACCACACGAACGGGTAATTGATCTGGAACGCGGCGGTGCCGTGCTCCCAAGGCGGTCTCGGACTGGCCTTCCTGGGCGACGTTCAGGCCCGGATCGGCGGCCGGCGAGTTGGCCAGGCGCGTCATGATCTCGGCGGCGATCTTGGTCGATGGCCCGACGATCACCTTGTTGTCTGTGGTCTGAGGATGCCGCCGCCGGCCGAGTCGACCAGCGAGTTGAACCACACGGTCAGGCCCTCGTACTTGGACGCCCTGTTCCTCGATGTAGTGCGGCTTGCCCTGCTTTGGCCAGCGTGATCGCGTCGTTGATCATCTGGGTCCACGTCTTGGGCGGCGTTGGGCACCAGGTCCTTGCGGTACCAGAGCAGCTGGGTGTTGGAGTTGATCGGGGCCGCATACAGCTTGCCGTTCCAGGTGGCGGTCTGCAGCGGGCCCGGGAAGAACGCCCTTGCTGACCGCGGCGGCGTCGGCGCCGGTCCAGGGCCGGATCCACTTCGCGGTCGCGAACTCGGCGGTCCAGTCGACGTCCATGGCCAGGATGTCGATCGAGGAGTCGCCGGCGGCCAGTCGGCGCACGAGCGAGACGCGCTGCTGGTCCGACGACGTGGAGAGGAAGTTGATCTTGATCGTTGTACTTGCCGCCCGAAGCGGCGCGAGCAGTCCGAGGCCGCCTTGGCGAACGAGCCCGACGGCTCCGGGAAGACGTACCAGTTCAGCGTGACCGGGCCCTTGCTCGAGGCGCCGCACGCGGCCAGCGCGATGGCTGCAACAGCGGCTCCCAGTACCGCACTGATCTGACGCAGGGGTCGAACGACTACTCCTCTCTCGCGGCCGAGTGACGCTTCTGATCAACTCGACTGCGATCTTCTACCCATGCCCGCGGAACGCTAACCGCGGTCTCGACGCGTGTCGTCTGACACCGTTTTCCGGTCGGCAAAGTGCGCAGCGATCCCAGTCGAATGGCGTCGGGAGCGTGCTGAGCCGGCGGTCGTTCTGGCCGTGGTCCCGGTTGATGTGGCGGCCGATCGACGACGGCAGCAACCGTGGTCGCGCCGGCCGTCTTGAGCGCCGCCGCAGCGCTCTGGGCGTTGGCACCGGTCGTCCAGGTGTCGTCGATCAGCAGGACCGAGCGATTCGGCAGGTCGGTCACCGGCTCGTACTTGTCGGAGCTGAACGCGTGTGGCATCGTGGGCGTGCCCGTCCGGCGCAGCAACCGGGCGTAGCGCGAGCGAGTCGGCCCGACCAGCTCGGCGACGATGTGGTGCAGCGGATGATCGTCGTCGCGGAACAGCAGGCTCGAGGGCACGGTGGTGACGGTGTCGAAGGACGCGGTGCCGGCGGCGCGGGCGAGGCAAGGCTCGTGCTGGCGTGAGGTATCGCCACATCACCGCGGCGAGCTCGACCTGAAAGCGGTGCGCGGTCAGGCCGTGTGATCGCTTGTAGGTGGCCAGCACGTGGTGAAGCTGCTCGTGGGCGACGCTGTAGGAGATCGGGAGCATCGCGTCGAGCGACCTGCGTGTGCCAGTGCAGGCGTAGCAGCGGTCGTAGCCGTCGGTGAGGTTGAAGCAAGTCCGGCAGACGCCCGAGCCGTGGCGCGGCCCGAGCATGAAGTTGCCGTACGGAGCGGTCAGCTCGGCGACCGACGGCATCGCTACTCGGTCAGCGTTTCCGAGGCGCTGAGCCGGTCGACGGTGGCGACGATCTGGTCGAGCGTCGCTATCACGTGGGTCCCGGGACGCCGGGCGAGCTCTCGTGCCCAGGGCTCGGCCAGTGCATGGCCGGCGAGCAGTACCGGGCGCCCATGCGCGAGCGCCCGGCGCGTCTGGATGCGGGCCCCGCTCGTCGGGATGCTTCGACGACGACGGTGGCCAGCGTCAGGCCGGACATGGTGGCGTTGCGCTGAGGGAAGGCCTCGCTCCGCGGACGCGCATCCGGCCAGAACTGCGAGACGACCGCGCCGGTTTGTGCGACGTTGCGCTGGAGCTGCGCGTTCTGGGCCGGGTAGCTGTGGTTCAGGCCGGTTCCGATGACGGCGACGGTGCGCCCCCCGGCCTCCAGGGCGGCTTCGTGGGCGGCGGTGTCGATGCCGGCGGCCAGGCCCGAGACGACGGTGACGTCGGCGGTTGCGAGGTGGCGCGGCGATCTGCTGTGGCGAGTCGGACGCCCTCGCTGGAGGGTCGGCGGGTGCCGATCACGGCCACCGACCGAGCGTCTCGGGCCAGCAGCTCGCCGGCGACGAAGATCAGCGGCGGCCGATCGTGGACGGCACGCAGGTTCTCCGGGTACGCCGGGTCGAGAATGGTGATCGGGCGGATGCCCGCGGCGGTCCAGGCGGCGATATCTGCGGCCGCCTGGCTCACGAGTGGCGCCGGGTCGCGAGCCAGGAGCGTGGTCTGCCCGTTGTCGTCGCGTGCCAGCTCTCGATCGAGGACGGCACGGGCGCTGCCCGCCTCCTCGAGGAGCTCGGCATAGATGTGCCACGGCGGCGGCCCACCCGCAGCAGAGCGACGAGCGCGGCGCTGTCGGGCGCTGGCGTCGGCATCGGCTGCGAGGCTAGCCGGGGGTGGGGTGGCCCGCCGGGAGAGTTGTTCGGCTGGGTTCGGCGTCAGGCCGGCTTGTCGGTGGGCGCGGCCGGCTGGGCGGGTGCGACCGGCTGTGCGGTTGCCGCGGGTGCGACCGGCTGTGCGGTTGCGGCGGGAGTGTTGGCGGACGCGGCGGGGGTGTCGCCGGCCGCGGTGTCCGCATGGTCGCTGTGGTCGCTGTCGCGGTCGGCGTGGTCGCGGTGGTCGCCGGTCTCGTCGGTGTCCGCGTGCGCGACGTCCTCGCCTGGATCGTCGGTCTGCGCCGGGTCGTCGTGGAAGACGGACATGTCCGGGGTGCTCGTCGACGGACGCGTCATCAGGATGTACGAGCACCTGGTCCGATGTGTCTGGCGCGTGATGGCCTTCACCGCTGATCGCTGATCGGAAGTCGCGCAGGCCGTTGCCGAGCTGCCGGGCCACCTCCGGCAATCGCTTCGGGCCGAGGACGAGGAGAGCGACCACCAGCACGAACAGCAGGTGGGTGGGCTGAAGAATGTCGCCGACCATTGGGCTTACTGTAGCTCCGCAGAGGGCTCGATGGGAGAGGGTCTTGGCCTCATTGTGGGATGCCTTCAGGGGTCATCAACGATGGCGCGTGTTCGGATGGCCGCCGATGAGTACGGAAACGCGGCGGCTGTTGGCCGGGGCATACGGGTAGTCGCCCATCGGCAGCGATGCGATCTCGAACCAGAAGGACCGGTGGACGGCCGGCTGGCCGGCGCCGAACGTGTAGGTCGTCGAGAACCGTCCGTTGCCGCCGACGTGCGGGTGGACTCCGTAGGTGGTGAAGCTCGAGCCCTCGCCGATCCGCAGCCGAACGAGCGCACCCCCGAGTGGGAGGTATCCGCCGTCGAGCTTGCCGACGAGATGGACGGTGCCGCCCCACGGCGATGCGACGTGGATAGACCTTGAGCAGCTTGACCTCAGCCGGGACGGTGAGGTGGACCGGCAGCGACGACGCCGGCTCTGTCGTCGGGCTACCGGCGATATCGACGCGGTGATCAGCCGCGACGGGCCGGGCGGCAACGGGGCCGTCCAAGTCCCGTTGGCGGCGGTGGTGGCGGTCGCTGCCTGGGTGTACTGGCCCTGCCCGTTGTCGGGGGCCGTGAGGATTTGCACCGTCTGGCCGCCGAGCGCCGTGCCGTCGGTGGCTGCCCAGCCAGCCGTTGACAGTGGTGCCGTGGCCGTGTCGGACGGATTCCTGAGCCTTTTCGACCACGCGCGGGAGCAGCAGCACCCGGACGGTCTTGTGCCGCTCGACGCGCACCTTCTTGCCGCCACGGCGCACCGTCACCCAGACGGTTATCCGCTTGCGCGTCGACCGCGCCTGGCACCGGGTCGCCATCTTGGTCTCGGTCCTGGCGGGGCGGCGCACGCGTTCGGTGTGGTGGTGGCGCCGCACCTTGACCCTATGGGCGGGGACCGTGACCCTCTCGCGGACGCGGTGGCAGCGCAGCGCGTTGACGAACTTGGCGAACCCGATGGCGCTTATGGTGGGAACCCCGATGCGGATATTCCACGACGCGACCGTGGATCCATGCTGCCCGGACTCATCGACCGAGTTGTTCTCCGCCACGCAGTTGACCGTGTGCTCCCCAATCCCGCTGACCGGTATGCGCGCGCTCGCGCCCGCGTACCACGTGTCGGGGCGCCGTCGACGTTGCACCCCATGCCCGCGATGCCCGACTCGTTGTCCGCGGCGTTGGCCGTGACGTACTGGGTGCCCGCAGTCGACGGAGCGTCAGTAGGGCCCGAGAACGTCAGCGACGGGTTCGTGGAGTCGACATAGACAGATCCGTGGTCGGTACTGGTCAGTCCCGCGGCGTCCGTCGCCGTGAGGCTGAGAGGAAGGACGCCCGATCCGTACTTATCGACGTCGATTGTCGTCGACACCGGGGCCGCCCAGCACTGATGCCAGATGGTGTCGATCGGCGAGTACGACGAGCCCGGGATCGACAGCGAGTTGAGTGTGGCACTCAGGTTGCAGACGCCCGAGGGGGAGTCGGCGCTGTAGTCCAGGTTCCAGTCGCCATGGACCCAGCCCTGGTGTGGCCACAGACCTGTGGACGACGCGATCGTGGGGTACTGGGTCTCGCGGACGTCGAGGCTGATGTCCTGAACGCGAATATCGAGTCGTCGTCCTGTTGCACTGGCTCACCCCGCAGACGAGCTGGAACCCGAAGTAGGGCGACGCGAAGTTGCCGAGAGGCGTGGTCAGCTCAGTAGTCGTAACTGCCGCCCTCCGCCCTGCCAGTAAAAGCCGCCGCCGTACTGATTGCCGTCGTTTACGCCGTTGACCTACATCGCCGGCATGGCCGGCCCCGACGATCTCAAGCCCGGCAGGCGCATCGGCCTGCCACGCGGCGGTCGCGCCCTGCAGCTGGGATAGACCGGTCGAGGTCAGCATCAGTCCCTCGCCGTCTGCGGGTGCGCATCGGTCGACGGCTCGACGCCCGGGCTCGCCGTGGGAGCGAAGATCTCGTTCCCGTACGGCCCGCACGCGTACACCAGTTCGTCCGCTCAGCGCGGTCGCACCAGCGCCAGCACAGCGACCGCCAGGATCACGCAAGAACGCGTCGAGACTCTATGGGCGAGACTGCAGGCCTTCATGCCAGACAGCGACTCAGCGGGCAGATCACCGCGACGTTGAACGGCTCCGGGAGCTCCGCTCCCTTTGATGACGTCGTCACCAGTGCGCTCGGAGCTCGCGCGGACCTGCCGCCAGCACTCGACGGTTGCGGATGCAGTCGGATCGAGCGTCGCCGCTCGTCGGTGACGCCAACGCGAAACAGCGAGGCGGAATCGGTCGACTCCATGACGACGACGTAGAGCGCCTGGCCCGGGGCGTTGTGGACCGTGCGCTCGGGGCGCGAGTCGTCGACCGTGCCGTCGGCATTGACCTCGGCCCAGAAGGCGATGTAGCCGGCGATCGACTTGCCGTCGAGCTTTTTGGCGCCGACCGATCCGTTGGCGAGCTTGCCGTTTGTCACGGCGCCGTTGCGGAGCTGCTTGGTGCCGACGCTGTTCTTGGGCAGCGTGAAGGCGGCGTAGGACGTGCCGCCCAGGGCCACGAACAGCGCGAGGTAGCCGATGACGTTGTGGCGGATGTGGGTGAGGAGCCGGGACATGGGACTCTCTTTCGGGTTACCCGTCTGGAGAGGAGCCGGGACTGAGCGAGCCGTTGGCTCCGAGGGCGGGTTGGTTACTCGAGCTTGATCCGGTTGCGGTCGAGGCGCTGCTGGCCGTGGTCGGCGAGGGCGAGCTGGCCGTGGGCAGGGAGGAGGAGGCCTGCGCATCGTCGTGCCTGGCTGACTGACGCCGTGTTGCTGGTGGGCGCCGGCGCGGGCGTGGTGTAGCGCACCGTCTGCGCCGCCGGGGCGGTCCGGTGCTGGCGATGACGGCGGGCGCTCTCACGAGCGCGGCGCAGCGCGGACCTTGGCCCGGTGGCGCGCGCTTGCTGCACGACGCGCGCGGGCGCGGGACGCGTCCTGGGCGACGGTGTCGCGCAGTTCGGCTGCGCGCGCCTCGAAGCTCGACGCGAGCGTGGATGAACCGGGGGAGGCCGCTGCCCTCGGCACCGGTGTCGACGGCTTGCGGGCAGCAGAGCCGAGCACGAAACCGACCGCCGCCAGGACGGCGAGAACTCCCAGCCCGCACAAGAGCGCGGCGCGAGCGCCGAGTCGCACCCGCGGGAGCGAAAGATTCGGGGGAGACGGTCTCGGCAGCGACCAGCGTCGCGCAGGCGCCTCGGAGACGGTTTCGGTAGCGGCGGTCAGATCCTGGAGGTCTGCGCCGCCGCCCCAGAAGTCGTCGGCGCTTCGGGGCAGCTCGGTGACCGACGCGGGTGCGTCGCGGTGAGCCGAGGGGCCGAAGGGGACGAGATCCTCGCGTGGGCCCAGCCAGTCACGGGGAAGCTGGACGACGTTGTCGCCCAGTGCTTTGTCCCTGCTCCCTTGCCTGTTCTGCGTTTCAGTCGTGTCCACGAGATTTTCCCGCGGTGGAGTCGAATCCGTCTCCCGCAGGCGCTAGTATACATCCTGAATTAGTACCAGTTTGTCTCAATTAGACAAGGACGAGCGTTGAGTGACATCGATCCCGAAGAGTCGTATCTGACGGTCGCCGAGGTGGCGGAGACCCTCAAGCTCAACCAGCAGACGGTTAGGAACTGGATTGAGCAGGGCTCATTGCCGGCGCTGAGGGTGGGGCGGCGGGTGCGGATCAAGCGTTCAGACTTCGAGCGGATCCTGGAGGAGAGCTACAGCGGCAACAAGGCGGGAGGGTCAAGCGGCGGTGGGCCGAGCGCTGACGACTTCTGGGGCGGGGAGCCCGTCGGCCTGGTCGATTCCGAGCCCCCGCTCTGAGTTCCAACCGCGACACGCCGGCACGACACTTCCGCCACGACTCTCAAGCGGCACGACACTCCGCCACGATCCCCAAGCACCAATGAGCTTCAGCGACGACCTCGACCGCCAGCGCGCCCAGGTGATGCGCGCCGTCCGCCAGGCCGCGGAGGGATGGGCGGCAGCGATGCGCGCTCACAAGATGGCGCCGCCCGACGCCGACTTCGCCAGCCGGCTGGACCAGCTGTCCCGCGCGGCTGCCGCTGAGGCGGTCGCGTGGGAGCACGCCAATGCGGCCGGGATGCACTGGCGCCCCGTGCCGGGCGCCGAGAGCGCGGCGCCGCCATACGAGTTGCGACCCGGAACCGGTCGACGGGGGCCGGCGCCGATGTGGGAGCACTTCGATGACGCCGTCGGCGCGCTGAACCGGGCGATCACAGGCTCGGATGCCGCCCGCGTCGCCGACGCCTTCGCTGAGATGGGCGAGGCCGCCGCCGCGCTTGCCGAGGCGATCGCGCGCGAAGGACCAAGCGTCGGCCGCTCGAGGCGCCGCTTAGGCGTTCAGGGCTGTCCCGTAACCGCCGCCGAGAAGCGTGGCGATGTTGGACGCATGGCGGCCAACATTCACCACTCGTATGGCTACGCCGGTCCCATTTCCGGATTGACAACCGCCGTCGGCGGCCCTGCCGGCAGCGATTGCGCAATGGGTGCCCGCTAGAAGGCCGGAGTTCCGTCGGCCGCCCGCGGGTACGCTGGCTGCGCAAATGCCACCGCTGCCCCGCCCCAGCATCCACCTGCCCGCTCCCGGCGCCAGACGTGCCGTGGTCATCGGGGCGGGCTCGTTCGGGACCGCCGTGGCGGTGCTTCTCGCGCGCGGCGGCCTGCGGACGACGCTGCAGGCGCGCACCGAGGAGCAGGCGCAGACGCTTCACGACGATCGGGAGAACCGCGTCTACCTGAGAGGCGTCGAGCTCCCGCGCGAGCTGCGGATCGAGCACGTCGGAGACGGCCTCGCGCGCGCGGACTATGTGTTCCTCGGGGTGCCGTCGGTGGGGCTCGAGGAGGTCATCGCGAACCTGGAGCAAAGCGGGCTCAGCTCACGGGCGGCGATCGTCTCCCTGGCCAAGGGACTGGTACCGCCCCACGGCACGCCCCCGACGACGATGCTGCGCGAGCGCTTCGGCGCCAACCGGACGGCGTGTGTCGGTGGCCCGGCTCACGCGTGGGAGATGGTCAGCGAGGGCGCGGGCCTCGTCGCCGCCTCCACCGAGGAAGCGCTGGCCAGCTCGCTGGCCGCGGTGTTCATCCGCGCCGGCGTGGTCTGCGAGGAGTCAAACGACCCGGTCGGCGTCGAGCTGGCGGGCGCGGCCAAGAACGCCGCCGCCCTGGCCAGCGGCGCCACCGAGAAGCAGGGCCTGAACGCGGCCGGCGCGGCCGCCGGGCACATTTTCGCCGAGGTGTGGCGATGGGCCGAGGCCGGCGGGGCGCGGCCGGAGTCGATGATCGGGCTGGCCGGGACTGGCGATCTGGTCGCGACCGCGCTGGCGCCGCAGAGCCGCAACCGGCGTGCCGGCGAGCTGCTGGCCGAGGGCGTGCCTGCTGCCGAGATCCCGGGCCGCGTCGGTCAGGCGGTCGAGGCACTGCAGTCGGTGCCGCTGCTGGCAGGCGCGCTCGCGAACGCCGGTGTCGACGCCCCGGTGACCTCGGCGCTGGGGCGGCTGATCGCGGGGGAGTTGCCGCTGGATGAGTGGGTAGCGGTGGTACGCACGACCGTGCCGCCTCCGGCGCGGTGGCGTCCCGCGGTAAGAGCGGGATTCTGGAAGCGCGTGTGGGGGCGCGTCCACGCGTGGTTCACACGCACTAGATGAGAAAGCAACAAGACGTTTACTGGGGCTGAAGCTAGGCCTGCCAGCCTCGCGTCGAACCGATGTCGAAGGAGGGGATTGATGCCACGAATCATCGTGACAGCAGATCCGCCGAGCGAGGGAAGCGATCGGCCGATCATGTTCACGGAACGGGTAAGTGTGAGTGACTTCGAGTCGCCCCACTTCCAGACGCAACTGGTGGAACGGCTTGGTTGGGCCGTCGGTGATGCCGACGCGGTCGAGCAGGGCCACTGGGACGACTACGACGACGACGAGACGCCGTCAACTCGCTTTGACGGCGCTGACACAGATGAACCGCGGCGCGACGACGTGGACAGCGGCGACGAGGACAGCCGGCAGCGCGAGGTCGTCCTGAGCGGCAACAGCAGCTGAACCGGCACGGACCCTGGCCTAGCCGCCCCGGCGCTCGGCCAGGGTCGTGACCACCGCTTCGTAGACACCGGCTCCGTAGGACTCGGACGCGATCCGCACGCCTCGCCCGCCCGCGTACGTCAGCTTCCAAAGACGGGTCGCGCTCGAGCGCGTTGGCCACCAGCCAGAACGACCCGACAACGGCGGCGGCATCCATGTCCTCGCGGGAGTCGCCGACCGCGATGCATTCCTCGGGCGCGTAGCCGCGCGCCTGCATGTGGCGAGCCACCGCTCGGGCCTTGGAGGCGCCGGCCGGGATCAGGTGATAAGCGCGGACCACGGGCAGTCCCGGCATCTGCTCGGCCTTGGCCAGGACGACGCCGTTGTCCACCAGCCGCAGCGAGCCGAAGCCGGCGGCGTCGAGCACCTCCCGCGCCTCGTCGAGATCGATGTCGCCGCGGAACAGGTGAGAAACATCACGGGCAATCGACCACGGCGTATGCGGCTCGAGCTGACCGGCGAAACGCTCCAACAGCAGCGCGGGTGCGCCCGACGCGTCGATCTGCGCGTGGATGGTGCCGCTGTCGGCTGACGGCACCAGTCCGTCGGTCAGCCACTCGAGTTCGCCATCGATCACGACCCCGCAGCCCAGCTCGAAGATGTAGGAGGACGAGCCGATCAGCCGGGCGTCCTCAAACACGCTCGATTGGCGGCGGCCCGAGTAGATCACCACCTCGGCCTCGGCCCGCGCGCAGGCCTCCAGAGCCCGGACTCCGAGCAGGCTGAACCGGCTGTCGGCGCCGGCGAGCAGCGACCCCCCGGGGCCCAGCAGCGTCCCATCAAGATCAACGTACAGGCAGCGCATGGCGGGCGCGACCGTAGCAGCGGCGGGGCGTCCGGAGTCTCCGCGCCCGGCCGCCATACTGGATCAAGCGATGACGGCGACACGCGAAACCGAGCCCTGGGAGGAACTGCTTCGTAGCGGACACGAGGACGAAAGGCTCGTCCACGACGACACCGTCCCGGCACGGCACGGACGCACGGTGGCGATCCCAGACGAGCTGAGCTGGCCAATCGCAGAGGCTCTGAGCCGGGCCGGGATCGAGCGACTCTACGAGCACCAGGCCGAGGCGCTCATCAAGGCCTTTGACGGCCCGACGGTCATCACCACCGGCACCGCGTCCGGTAAGTCACTGTGCTTTCAGCTGCCGACGCTCGAAGTCCTGAGCTCTGACCGGACCGCGCGCGCCCTGTACCTGTACCCGACCAAGTCGCTGGCCCAGGACCAGGCGCGCTCGCTTCATCGCTTCGGCTTGACCAAGTCGATTCGGCCCGCGATCTACGACGGCGACACGCCGCGCAACGAGCGCACCGCGATCCGCAAGCGCAGCAACCTGATCCTCACCAACCCCGACATGCTCCACGTCGGCATCCTGCCCCACCACCCGGCGTGGGGAGACCTGTTGGCCAACCTGGCGTTCGTGGTCGTCGACGAGGCGCACGTCTACCGCGGCGTGTTCGGGTCGCACGTCGGCAACGTGCTCAGGCGATTGCGCCGGGCGGCGGCGATCCACGGCAGCATGCCGCGCTTCCTGCTCGCCAGCGCCACCATCGCCAACCCGGTCGAGCTGGCCGAAAAACTGACCGGGCTGACCGACTTCAATGTGGTCGACCGCGACGCCGCCCCCCGGGCCAGCCGCCGCACCGCCATGTGGAACCCGCCGCTGCTCGACGAGCAGCTGGGGGTCCGCGGATCGGCCCTGGCGGAGGCGGCCGACGTGTTCTCCGAGCTCATCGCCGGCGGCGCGCGGACGATCTGCTTCATGAAGTCGCGCAAGGGTGTCGAGCTGATCCTGCGCCACGCCCGGGACCGTCTCGATCCGGAGCTGGCCGAGCGGGTGGCGCCGTACCGAGCGGGCTACACGCCGGCCCAGCGTCAGGACATCCAGCGGCGGCTTACCAGCGGCGAGCTGCTCGGGGTGGTGGCCACCGACGCGCTGGAACTCGGGATCGACATCGGTGAGCTCGACGCCGCCGTGTGCGTCACCTTCCCCGGTACGGTCGCCAGCCTCAAGCAGATGTGGGGCCGCGCGGGACGCCGCGGACGCGGCCTGGCGGTGTACATCGCCGGCGAGGATGCCTTGGACCAGTTCTTCTGCCGCCACCCCGAGGATTTCATCGGCCGACCGGTCGAGGCGGCAATCCTCGATCCCGGCAGCAGCGAGATCTACGCCGAACATCTGCTGTGCGCCGCTCACGAGGCGCCGCTCACCGAGCAGGACGACGAGATCCTCGGCCCGCAATGGCGTGAGCACGCCAACGTGCTCACGAACGCCGGCCTGTTGCGCGAGCGCGCCACCGGGTTCGTGCTCAGGCACGCCGACGACTACCCCGCCGCGCGGGTGACCCTGCGGTCGGCGTCCGCCGACAGCTTCGTCCTGATCGATGCCAGCTCCGGCGAGGTGCTGGGCACGATCGAGGCCGGCCGCGCCTACTCGACGGTCCACGAGGGCGCCGTGTACCTGCACCTCGGGCGCGCGTATCAAGTGCTGGAGCTGGACCTTGAGGCCCGCCGAGCGATGCTCGAGCCGTTCGACGGCGATTACTTCACGCAGACCAAGCGCGAGAGCATGACCTACATCGAGCGCCTGATCGAGCGCCGCCAAACCAACGCGGTGTCCGCTGTCCTACGGCTCGGTCGTCTACTCCGAGGTGATCCTCGGCTACCAGCGCAAGGCGCTGCAGGACCACTCGGTGATCGACTTTCAAACGCTTGACCTGCCGACCGTCGAGTACTCGACCAAGGCGCTGTGGTACGAGCTCGACGGACTGATCGCCGGACCAGCGGCGTCGCCGGAGGTGCCTCCATTCCCGCCCGAGCATCTGCTGGGCGCGCTGCATGCGCTCGAGCACGGTCAGATCGCAGTGCTGCCGTTGATCGCCATGTGCGATCGCTGGGACATCGGGGGCCTGTCGACCAACGCTCACCCCCAGACCGGCGGCCCGACGATCTTCATCCACGAAGGCCACCCCGGCGGCGTAGGGATCACCCGACGCGGCTATGACGAGTTCGAGCGGCTGGTCGGAGATGCGCAGCGGCTGATCGGCGAATGCCCGTGCCAGGACGGCTGTCCGTCGTGCGTGCAGTCGCCAAAGTGCGGCAACCTCAACGAGCCGTTGTCAAAGCGCGGTGCGCTCGAACTGCTGCGACGCATGACCGCCACCCGCCCCGCATGACGGTCACAACTTCTAAACGAGATCCGGAGCGGGTGGCCTGAGAATTGGCCATCCCCTCAAACCCGCACCCCGCATCCGCCGGCACGCCCTGGACTGACCGACCGTTGCCGGCTCTGGCGCCGCGGCACGGTGGGCCAAGCGCGCACGAGCAGCTGACCCGGAGCCATCCCCCGCTGACGAGCCCGTGGCCGCTGCCGCGTCCGACCGGCCCGCCGCCCTACCGCCTGCGTCTTGCCGACGTCCTGCCGGAACCCAGCATCCAAGCCATCGCCGAGCGCGAAACCCTGCGCTTTCACTGCGTCGGGGACACGGGTGGCATGCGCAACCCGGGCCCCCAGCTGGCGGTGGTGGCGGCGATGGCGAGCCAATCTGCACGGCGCCGACCCGGTCCGTTTCTTCTACCACCTGGGCGACATCGTCTATCTGCACGGCGAGGAGGAGAACTACGGCGAACAGTTCCTGAAGCCGTACACCGGCTACAGCGCGCCGATCTTGGCGATCGCCGGAAACCACGACGGGGAGCTGGGGCCAGGCAAGACCGGCGAGCCGCTTGCCCCGTTCGTGCGCCACTTCTGCGCCCCCGCCGCGGCGCCGCAGCCGAACGGCACCCGGGAAGCGGTGCCCCAGCCGAACGTCTACTGGACGCTCGAGCACGACTTCGTCACCATCGTCGGCCTGTACACCGACGTGCCCGAGGGCGGACTGATCGCCGAGGAGCAGCGCCGGTGGCTGATCGGTGAGCTGGCCGACGCTCGCACCGATGCGACGCTGATCCTGGCCATGCACCACCCCGTGTTCTCGGCCGATACCTCCCACGGCTCAAACCTCGCCCTCGGCGACGCGCTCGACGACTGCTTCGCGGCGGCGGGCCGCGCGCCCGACGCCGTGTTCAGCGCCCACGCGCACAACTACCAGCGCTTCAGCCGGGTCCACGGCGGGCGGACGATCCCGTACGTGGTGGCCGGCAGCGGCGGCTTTCCCGAGATCCATGGCATGGGATACGGCATCCCGGACACGCCGGCGTCGTTTGCCGGGCTCCCGGGGCTGACGCTCGAGTCCTACCAGCACGCCGCCTTCGGCTTTCTCACCGTCACGGCCCGACCGGGCGGCGTCGGGGTGGACTACAGCACCGTCGTCCGGCGCCGGCCGGTGCCCTTCGACTCGTTTGCGATTGGCTGCGCCGGCGCTACTTGAGCGCCATGGCCGCGGTCCCGGTCAGAGCGGCGGTGCTGGCGGTCATGGAGCCGGAGAAGTCCCCGAGCAGGCCGAGGATCTCGCGCGCCAGCGGGTTTGGGTCGGCGCCGGCGCCGGTGAGGGCCAGCAGCTGAGGGAGCGAGAGGCGGAAGGAGAAGGCACCGTTTGCGCCCGGCAGCGGCGTCCCGGGAGCGGCGGCAAATGCTCGCAGGGTGGCGGTCCGGAGTTGGCCGCCCTTGGGCGCGAGCCCGAACACGAGCTGATTGCCGATGAGGGCCACCAAGCCATCGCGCCCGCTCTCGGTGAGGTGATAGAAGCCGCCGCCCAGGGGACGCACCTTGGTCGTCCCGACTCCGCCGTTGGCCGCGGCCGCCTTGTTGAGGACCTTGGCAACGACGGCCGGATCGGCGACGCCGGCTCGCAACAGAGTGGTGTGGGTGTCGCTGTCGACCACGAGGTCGCCCTGGAACTGATTGGCGAGGGTGGCGACATCGACCCCGGTCTTGCGTTTGAAGGTGGCTTCCTGCTTGAGATAGTGGGCGTAGCTCTGCGGCGAGGCGGCCTGGTCGGCACCCAGGATGAAGGTGATGATCTGGGAGGGGTCACGTACGCCCACCTGAATCGGGAGCCCGTTGACCACGGCAGCCGGCGTGGTTCCGCTGGCGAAGGGCAGCTGCGATGGCGACAGGGAGGCGCCGCTGGTGTCGAGGCGGAACTGGATCGTCAACCCCGATGTCGAGTAGCCGAAGGTGGCCCCGTAGCTGCGCAGGGCCGCGACCCAGGGCACGCGGCGGGCCTGGGCCGCCTGCGGGGTCGACAGGACCGCCGCGAGGTTGCCGTACAGATGAATCGCCGCATCCTGGGGCAGGCCCGAGACCGCACTCGAGTACTGAGAGCTCGGTGATGCCGCCGCCGCCGGCGTGGCGGTCGAGCGCCCCGGTGAGGTCGGATGTGGTCTTCGCGAACAGGATCGTCGGCCCGGTGACGGCCAGGGCACCGCCGCCCGCGGTGGTGTAGAGCTTGGCCCCGTCGTGGCTGCCGGCGGACTGCAAGTGGCCGGTCTTCTTGATCAGGGCGTTGAGCTTGCTGGCGTCGTTTGTGACCCACACGACCAGGAAGTGGTCCTGGAAGGCGGCGAGCGAGGTGCTGTCGTCCCCGAACACGATCGGGTTGGCGTACAGCGGCTTGATGTCCTGGTTGAAGTTGATGCCGACCTGTTGAAGCTTGGACATGAGCGCGCCCTGAGCGAAAGTGAGCTGGGGCAGCTTTTGCCGTAACTGCTGCTCCTCGGCCTTTGCCGGGCGCCGGGCTTGGTGGCCAGCGTGAGCACGAACGGCGTCTGCCCCGGGAAGTAGGACAGTGAGGTGGCGGTGGGGTTGGCCGGCGCGCCGGGGGAGCTGGAGCCGCAGCCGGCGATGGCCAGTCCGGCCAGGACTGCCCCCAGGGTGAGCGCGAGCATCCTGCGACGCATCGTTGGAAGCGTAACCGGGCCGGGCCGCCAGGGCGACGCTGCGGAGGCCGGGGCTTATGTTTTTCTTAGTTTCGCGGAGCGCCCGCTCCCATCCGCTTCACGTGGCCGGAGTTCGCGGCTCACCCGGACTGCAGGCGCTAGCATCGCCCGGCCACGGCGAGATAGCTCAGTTGGTAGAGCACACGACTGAAAATCGTGGTGTCCGCGGTTCGATTCCGCGTCTCGCCATCAA
>CAVWFX010000021.1:0-398655 GCA_963754375.1 uncultured Solirubrobacterales bacterium | reverse complement strand
CAGAGGCCAGTTCCTCTAGCGACGTCTCGTTCTCCGACGCCAA
Source organism: uncultured Solirubrobacterales bacterium (assembly GCA_963754375.1). Lineage (GTDB taxonomy): Bacteria > Actinomycetota > Thermoleophilia > Solirubrobacterales > Solirubrobacteraceae > Palsa-465. The sequence continues at coordinate 398,612 of CAVWFX010000021.1, read as the reverse complement.
AACGCTCAGCGATTGGGCTGCCGAACAACACGTCGTCGATCTGGCTGCTCTTCTCACAGTCGCTTTGCGACCACCAAAGCACTCATCAGCCCGCATCGGGTCGACGATCGCTTGGCGCGAAAAGCAACGTCCCGTCGTGCGCCTGGGTTTCCCTTTCCATGCATAGCGACGTAGACGGCGTCGCTGCTCGAGGCGTACCTCGACAGCGCGTTCTTTACGGTCGGCGAGGTGCTGTTGAGCAGCAGTTCGCGCTGACCGGCACGCCGACCAGCTCAGCCCTGCATCGATTGGCACACCGGCATCTTGGCCGCGCCGCCGACAGCCTCGCTTTGCGCGCGGTCAGCAGGCTGGCCGGAACTGCTAGTGGTGTGTCCCGCAAATAGTTGAGGTTTGGGTAGGATGGGGTATGCGCTCACCTACCCCCGCGTTGCCTTGACCGATGAGCAGCGAGCGGTGCTGGAGAAGTTGATCCGCTCGCAGACCGCGCCGCATCGTGATGTGCAGCGAGCGGGTGCTGTTGATGGCCTCGGACGGGTTCGCGACCACCCGGGTCGCGGAGGAGATCAGGTGTCGCCCGCACGACGGTCACGGGGTGGCGCGAGCGGTTTGAGCGGGACGGTCTTGAAGGATTTCTCGGCGGTCCGGCCGGGCCGGGGGCGCAAGCCGTCGATCCCGGCCGAGAAGGTGGAGGAGATCGTTCGGCGACGCTGCATGAGACGCCGCCGGGCGAGACGCATTGGAGTTGCCGGTCGATGGCCGCGCGGGCCGGGGTCTCGCCCTCGACGGTGCAGCGGATCTGGGCCGCTCGCGGCCTCAACCCCATCGCGTCGAGACGTTCAAGCTGTCGAACGACCCGCGGTTTGAGGAGAAGCTCGTCGATGTCGTCGGCCTGTACCTGAACCCGCCGGAGCAGGCCGATCGTGCTGTGCATGGACGAGAAGAGCCAGATCCAGGCGTTGGATCGCACGCAGCCGTCGCTGCCGATGAAGCCCGGGCGGGCCGGGACGATGACCCATGACTACAAGCGCAACGGGACCACGACGCTGTTCGCCGCGCTGGATGTCCTGACCGGCTCGGTGATCGGCCAATGCCTGCCCGCGCCACCGCCACACCGAGTTCCTCAAGTTCCTCAAGACGATCGACCGTGAGGTCCCCAACGGCCTCAACGTTCATCTGATCCTCGATAACTACGCGACCCACAAGCACCCCAACGGTCAAGGCCTGGCTCGCCAAGCACCCCCGGTTCCAGCTGCACTTCACGCCGACCTCCAGCTGCTGGCTGAACATGGTCGAGAGCTTCTTCGCCCAGCTCACCGACAAAGCGATCCGCCGCGGGATCTTCCACTCCGTCCCCGACCTGATCGACCGCGATCGATGCCTACCTCGCCGCGCACAACCCAGACCCCAAGCCGTTCACATGGACCGCGACCGCCGACCAGATCCTCGAGAAAGTCCGCCGCGGACGAGTCACACTCAATGCAATCACCAGCTAAAACGCTGACGGACCACTAGCACGATCCATCGAGCTGGTAAGCGCGAGGCGGAACGCGGCCATCTCCGCTTGGGCGACGAGATGACCGCAATGCCGCTGAAGCAGCCACGTGCGCCGACTGGCGGATGCCAGGCGGACTGGGTCGGACCGGCGAAGCCTTCGCCTGCAGAGTTGCTTATGACTGCCGCGATTGTGCACGCCGCCGTGTCCGCCCTGCAATCGGCGAGTAGGAGGGCCCTGGTTGCGGCGGGATTGAGTGGACTCCGGGGCCGATGCGCTGTCGCCGAAGTGCTCGTGCGCTCCGCACGGCCGCGACGACGAAATCAGTATTCCGCAACCCAGGCTCAGGCCGTGCGCCTCGTTGCACTACCGGCGGCGGATGTGACGGTCGAGCCAGGCCGTGGTGGCTTGAGCCTGATCGGCGGGGACGTCGAACATTTCGTTGTTCGTCACCATGCCGCCCATTGGCTGGAAGAAAATCACGACGCGGATCCCGCCGGTGCGCTTGACCGGCTTCGGCGTCCACGTCGCGAGCGAGGCGTCGAACTGGTGCTCGCGAGCGACCTCGCCGTGCTTGTCGGTCACCCGGGAGTGGATGAATCGGCCGTCGTACCGCCAGTGGCGGTTGGGCGGGAGCTCGAACTCGTCGACGGTATCGGTGTCGGTCATCGGCGCCAGAAGAATAGACGCTGCACCGAGGCTGTCGGGATCTTGCTCCACGTGATCCACCCTCGCGCTCGAATCCTCGAAGGCTAACACCAGCGCGCCTCCGACAAGGCCAGACCCACACGAGTGCTGTCGCTACCCCGGGCCGTATGACCGGACGATCCCTACAGCGACATTCCGTCTGCCGAATGTGGAGTGCGAGTGGTGGCCGGTCGGGCTGCGATCACCAGGAGGCGCCCAGAGCGGTCGACGAACCGGGTCTAGAGCGTCGCTAGCCACGTCCCACGTATGGCATTCCCGTTGCCATGACGGTCATGAAGAGAACGTTGGCCTCGAGCGGAAGGCTCGCCATGTAGACGACGGCGCGGGCGACGTCTGCCGCCGGGATGGTTGGCTCTTGGCGGCGGGAGCCATCGGGCTGTAGCGTGCCGGCGCCGCGCATCCGGTCCGTCAGCTGGGTCGATGCGTTGCCGATGTCGATCTGTCCGCAGGCGATTCGGAACGCGCGGCCGTCGAGGGCCGTTGCCCGTGTCAAGCCGGTCACGGCGTGCTTAGCGGCGGTGTAGGCGATGGAGTTCGGACGGGGAACGTGAGCCGATATCGAGCCGTTGTTGATGATCCGGCCGCCGGGTGGCCGCTGGTGTTTCATGACCCGGAACGCTTCGCGGGTGCACAGGAACACGCCTGTCACGTTGGTCGCGATGACGCGATCCCATTCGTCTTGTGTCACCCGCTCGAGGTCTTTCTCGGCCATGCCGATGCCCGCGTTGTTAAACAGGACGTCGACGCGGCCCCGTTCTGTGATCGCGGCGTTGAACAAGTCCGCGACCGAGCGCTCGTCGGTGACATCGCACACGACCTCGAGGGCAGTCGCACCCGCGGCGCGTATACGCGCCTCGGTCTCGCGCAATGCTTCGATCCGACGGCCGGCGAGTACCAGCGAGAAGCCGGCCTGCGCTAGGGCCAGCGCCGTTTCGGCGCCGACTCCGCTGCCGGCACCGGTGACGATCGCCACCGCATCCCGAGCACGAGCTTCGGCACCGCTGTCCAATTGCTGATCGGCAGCTGCGTCGCTCACGAATCGGCCCGGGCCATCAAGCGTGGGGCCGTCGAGTTCGTCCTCCACGTAGACGCGGACGATCTCATCAAAGTCGGTCTCCGCCACAAATCCAAGCGCGGCGGCACGCCGGGCATCAAACGCCCGCGGCCAGCCTACCCACCATCCGAGCGATCATCTCGTCCGGCTCATCACGGATCAGCGCCACCGCCTGATCGCCGCCGACGCGCCGCAGCGCCGCGATCTCCTCGTCAACGGTCGCCGAGACCCCGGGCATCGTCAGCGACCGACGCAGGCCGAGCTCGCTGGTGTCCATCGTGGCGGCGCGAACCAGGAACCGGACCGCGGCACGCGGTGAGGCAAACCAGTGGCGGACATCGCGCGACACGGGCAGCACGGCCTCCTGGCCGTTCAGCGGCTCGCGGATCATGCCCGAGAAGAAGCCCGAGGCCGCTCGGTTCGGTGCCCCCGGCCGCACGCAGATCGTCGGCAGTCGAACCCCGACGCCGTCGATGAACCCGCGGCGGCTGTAGTCGGCCAGCAAGAGCTCGACGATCGCCTTCTGCGTGCCGTAACTGGTTGCCGGCGTCGTGGCCTGCTCATCACCGATCACATCGGGAAACGGAGGGCCGAACACTGCCACCGACGAGCTGAAGACAAGGCGAGGCCGATAACCGTCGCCCGCCGTTCGCACCGCCTCCAGCAGATGACGCGTCGCGTCGAGATTGACGCGATAGCCCTTCTCGAAATCGACCTCGGCCTCCCCGGACACGACCGCCGCAAGGTCGAAGATCACCTCGGGCCGTGCGCTGATCACCCCGGACGCGACCCCGGGCTCCGCCATGTCGCGAGACCACCGTTTCGACCCGCACGTCGCCCGGCGGGACCGGCGGGATCGTCGGCGAGACGACGTCAACCAGCAACAGCGAGTCGATCGCCTCAGCGCCGAGCACGCCGTCGCCGGCCAGCCTGTGCGCGAGCTTGCGCCCGACCATTCCCGCCGCGCCGATAACCAATACCTGCATCGCCTTGCCCTCGCTCGCTGTTGCTGCCGGCCGTGAACAACCGTCCGGGACGCACAGCCCTGTCAATCAACCACCGGATCGAAACCGGCAATTAGCCGGGTTCCGAGAGCCGACGCCCGGAATCGAACCGGGGACCCCTTCATTACGAGTGAAGTGCTCTACCAGCTGAGCTACGTCGGCGGCTGGGAAGGCATCGTAGTCGTCCGTATCCGTAGCCGTCCCGTCGCTCGCCCCGCCTCTCGGGCAGCGACTCAGCCCGGGTCAGAAGGTCTCTGATGGGCGCTGGCCGACGCCGATCACGCTCACGCGCGGGCTGGGCCGGGACTTGGCGGCCGGCGGAGACGGTCGGGGACTCGTCCTCGACGACCGCTCGGAGACCTCCATGGGGACTGATATGCCCCTGCGCGCCAGACAGCGAGGACACCGTTCCAAAAGCAGATAGGGGGCGCGAAGCCGAACGGTCAATCCGCAGTGGGTGCAGCTCATGTAAGACGACATCCAGACCTCCCAATCTGAAGTTGACGAGCGTCGCGGGTGCAGCCCGACGACGCCGACCCATGGGGCGACGGGCGTACTGGCCACAGCGCAACTCAAACTCACCTCGGATACCTCGTCAGCAGACCGGTGCACGGTTCGCTGCCCTGTACCGTTTGGCCAAGGCCGTCACGTCTGGATAGACACAGCGGACAAGCTGGAAGATACCGGCCCGGGACCGAGTTGACAACCCGCCCGATGTCTCCGCGCGGACCTCAACCGGGTCCGGCCCCGAACACGGACTTCGTCCGGGCCGCCCGCTCAGAGCGGCCCGTTCGCCTCCGACGCGAGCCCGTTGCGGGTGCGCCACTCCTCGGCCAGGATCGCCCAGCGCTCGTGATCGCGCCAGCGCCCGCCGATCTTCAGGTAGCGCGGCGAGAACCCCTCGCGGCGAAAACCGGCGCCCTTGGCCAGGGCCAGGGAGCTGGCGTTGGCCGGCTGGATGTTGGCCTCGATCCGGTGCAGGCGCAAGGTGGTGAAGGCGTGGCGCAGCACGAGCTCGAGGCCGTCGCGCATGTAGCCCTGGCCGGCGAACGGCTTGCCGACGGCGTAGCCGAGGTAGGCGCTCTGAAAGCCGCGGCGGACGATCTGCGACAGGTTGAAGAACCCCATGATCGCCCCGTCGGACCGCCGGCAGAGCAGCAGCGCCTCGAAATCGGCCCGGCGCGCGTCGGCCAGGTAGGCGGCGAAGCGCTCCTCGTCGGTGGGCGCCGTCGCCCACGGGCTGTGGAACGAGCGGCTGGCTCGCATCAGGGCGATGAACTCGTCGCGATCATCGCGGGCCGGGGCCCGCAAAAAGACGCGTGAGGACCGGCTCACGACCCCAGTGTCTGCTGGATCCGATAGGCGAGCGCTTCGCACGCCAGATCCTCCGAGACGTTGAGTTCGAAACGCTGCCGCGTCTCCTCCACCAGCTCGATCGCGCGCCGCAGCTGCGACAGCTCCGGCGCGGCGTCCTCGCGCAGCTCGGCCACGCGGTCGCGGTTGCGCACCAGCTCCTCGGCGCCGCAGGCCAAATAGATGAGGTCGGCAAACCAGAGCGACACGAGCTGCAGGGAGAGGTCGAGGGCACCGGTGGCGGCTCGCCGCCGGGAACGCCGGGCGCGCTCGGTCCACTCCCCTTCGACCCGCTTTCGGTCCTTGCGCGAGGTGAGCTCGAGCTCTGCGGCCGCCGCCGCCTCGACCTCGGCCAGCGCCGCCGCCCCTCGGGCGCGCACCGCCGACAGAAGCTCCGTCCAGGGCTTTGAGCTGGTCATCTCCCCGGCCACCGCCGCGCGAGCGAAGCGTTCAGCCCCGGCTCGCAGCGCCCGCCCCTCGGCGCCGGCCAGCTCGCGCGCGCGAGATGCATCCTGCAACGACAGCCGCACGCAGGCCAGGGCGGTGTCGTCGTCGACCCCCAGCTCGGCCAGTCCGGCGGCCAGCTCCTCCTCGGCGGCGGGCTCGAAGCGGACGACCTGGCAGCGCGAACGGATCGTGGGGAGAACCTCGCCGAGGCGCTCGGTGAGCAGGATCAGGTGGACGAACGACGCCGGCTCCTCCAGCGTCTTGAGCATCCGGTTGGCCGCCTCGTCGCCCAGCTCGTCGACGCGCTCGATCACGAACACGCGGCGGCTGGCCTCGAACGGGGTCTTGCTGGCCGCCGACACCACCGGCCCGTCGATGTCGCTGACCAGCATCTCGTGGGCGCCGCTCGGGGTGACCCACGTCAGGTCCGGATGTGCGCCGGAGTCGACCCGGGCCCGCGCGCTCGCGCTGTCTGGCGATCCCTCTGACAGCAGCTCGCCGGCGAGGGCGCGCGCCACCGCACGCTTGCCCGCCCCGCCCGGCCCGTGGAACAGATACGCGTGCGAGGCTCGCGCGCCGTCGGTCAGCGCCGGCGTGAGCACGGTCCGCGCGTGCGGGTGACGATCGAGCTCGGCGAGCATGCCTGCGATCCTAGTCGGCGGTAAGGTCGGGCCACGGGGATGCCGCGCGGCAAGCTGATCACCATCGAGGGCATCGACGGAGCGGGCAAGACCACCCTGGCCGCGGCGCTGCTCACCGCGCTGCTGGAGCGCGGTCTCGAGGCCAGGTTGCTGCGCGAGCCGGGTGGAGTGAGAGCGGCCGAGCTGATCCGCGAACTGGTCAAGGACCCGACGCTCCGCATCGGAGCCAGGGCCGAGGCACTCCTGTATGCCGCCGCCCGCGCTCAGCTCGTGGAGGAGGAGGTCGGGCCGCTCCTGGCCGATGGCGTCACCGTGGTGCTTGACCGCTTCGTCGACTCCTCTCTCGTCTACCAGGGCGCGGGCCGCCGGCTGGGGATCGAGCCGGTGCGGGCGATCAACGAGTTCGCGACCGGCGGGCTCACCCCCGACCTGACCCTGCTGCTTGCCATCGACCCGCGCGCCGGTCGCTCGCGATTGCAAACGCGCGCCGAGGCGCCCGACCGGCTCGAGCTCGAGGACGACGACTTCTTCGCGCGGATCGCCGCCGCCTATGCCGAGCTGGCCACCGCCGAGCCGCGACGAATGGTCACCATCGACGCCTCCCAGCCGCCGGCGGCGGTGCTGGATGCGGCCCTGGGCGCGGTCGACCGCGCCCTCCCCCTCCCGGCGCCTTAGTTTCGCCACGCGCCGGGCCTATCTGGATTTGTTGCCGATATGGCATCCAATCCAGAGACCCTCCCACCGCGCCGCCTCGCTGCCCACGACTCAGTCGGGGTAGCCGTCCGGACGGGCCTGGGCAAAGGTCCAGGCGTCGCCGATCATCTGCGCCAGTTCCGGCTTGTGCGGCTCCCAGCCCAGCTCGGCGCGGATCTTCTCGCCGGCAGCCACCAGCATGGGCGGATCGCCGGGACGGCGAGGTGCCTCCCGGGTCCGGATCTCGGCGCCGGTGACCAGCCGCGCCGCCTCGATCACCTCGCGAACCGAGAAGCCGCTCCCGTTGCCGAGGTTGAAGATGCGGTGCTCGGCCTCGCGCGCGCCCGCGAGGGCGAGCAGGTGAGCCTCGGCCAGATCGTCGATGTGGATGTAGTCGCGGATGGCGGTCCCGTCCGGCGTGTCGTAGTCGGTGCCGAACACGTCCACGTGCGTGGTCACGCCCAGGGCGGCCCGCAGCACGTTCGGGATCAGATGCGTCTCGGGATCGTGATGCTCGCCCTGGCTCCCGCTGGCGCCGGCGACGTTGAAGTAGCGCAGGCTGACCGCCCCGAGGCCGTGCGCTTGGGAGAAGTTGCGGATCATTCCGTCAACGGCCAGCTTCGAGGCTCCGTACGCGTTGCTGGGGCGGGGCGGAGCCTGCTCGGAGATCGGGACCTCGTCTGGCTGCCCGTACACCGCACAGGTGGAGGAGAAGACCAGCCGCGGAATGCCCCTGGCCTGCATGACCTCAAGCAGGTTCAGCGTGCCGCCGACGTTTGTGCGGTAATAGAGCTCAGGATGGCTGACCGACTCGCCGACTAGGGCCAGCGCGGCAAAGTGCAGAACGCCGTCGAAGCCGTCGGGGATCGCTCGCTCGAGGCCGTCTCGGTCGCGCAGGTCGGCGAGCCTGAATTCGGCGTCGCCGGGGACCGCGGAACGATGTCCGCGCTGCAGGTTGTCCAGCACCACGACCTCGTGACCCGCGGCGAGCAGGTGAGTGGCGACGATCGAGCCGATGTACCCGGCGCCGCCGGTGACCAGCACCCTCATCGGCGCGTCGGACCGCGGGAGGTAGTCCAGCGCATGCGGGCCGGAGATATAACAGACCTAGAATTGCGGGCGCCGTGAGCGACGCGTGGCAATCGATCAAGATCAGGCAGTTCGAGCACGTCCCGTCCAGCGCGGGCACCTCGCTGTTGCGGGTGAGCGGCAAGTCGCCATGGCGCCGCGCCACCTCCATCCGCCCGATGCTGCGGGTGGACCGCAACGGCGAAGCGCATCGATTCGCGGCCGTCCCGGCGCCCGACGACCCTCGCGGGTCGCTGCGGGCCGCTTACTCGGTCCCGACCGCCCTGATCGTGGCCGAGAGCAAGTACTGGCTCGAACATCCGGACGGGTCGTTGACCGAGCTGCCCTTGCCGGAGACGGGCCCGGGCCGCTCGGTGGCCGATCGCGTGGGCGCGGCGCCGGCCGCGGCTGCGTCCCAGGCTCCCAGCGCGCCGCATCGCAACGGGGATCCGGATGAGCTGCCCCCGGATGAGCTGCCCGACATTGAGCGGCGATCCGACCTGCTCGCCAAGCTCGCCGAGCAGTCGCAGGAGCTCGCCCGGGCCGAGCGGGAGGCGACCGACCACGAGCGGGCACTACGGCAGGCCCAGACCGAGTTGGCCCGGGCGCGCGAGGCGGAGCAACAACATGCCATCGAGCACGAACGCGTCCCGCCGCCCGAAATCACAGCGCTCGAACGTGAGCTGGCCGCGCTGCGGTCGGGACGCGCCAGCCTGGAGCAGGAGCTCGATCAGTCCCGCGACAAGCTGCGGATCATGACCTTCGAGCGCGACGAGCTCAGCCGCCAGGCGGCTGCCTTTGACGGCGTCGCCGTCAAGGCCCGCGAGCGGGCCGGCAAGGCCGAAGCCGAGAACGAGCAGCTGCGAGACACGATCAGCGAGCTCGAGGTCTGGCGCGAAGAGCTCGAGCGGCGCCTGGCCGGCTTCTCCAGCGAGCTGGGCGTGGCCAAGGCAGCCCGCGAGGCCGACGACCGCGAGCTCAAGCGGCTACGGGAAGCCCTCACCGAGGCGCAGTCGAGGACCGACGGCGAGGGCCAGAGCGCTGACGCCTCGCAGACGCTGGCCGCCCAAGCGGCCGAGATCGAGCTGCTGGTCGCGGAGCTGGCTTCGTTGCGCACCGAGCAGAACAGGCCCGAAGCAGCGCCACCTGAGCGGCTCACCGAACAAGCCTCCGCGCGGATCGCCCGCCTGGAGGCCGAGCGAGCCGAGCTGGCCCATCGCGCCGAGCAGCTGAGCGCGGCGCTCAAGGAGGCGTTGGCGCCGGCACAGGCTCTGCTGGAGCTTGCCCGCTCCGGTGTGGAGGACCACTCGGCGACCGCGGGTGACAGCGCCGCCGACGCCGAGCTGATCAGCGCGTCGGCGGAGCGGGCCGCCCGCGAGCAGGCCGAGCGCGAGTTGCGCGCGGCCACCCACGAGTACTCGGGAGGCGGCAGCCCGGCCGGCTGATCAGGGCGTCGCCACCGCCGTCGCCGATCCGGCCGGAGGTGATTGCGCCAGCATCGCGGCCGAGGCCAGAGTCGTGGTGGCTTCGCCCTCGGGGTCCAGGGCGCGGGCTCGCTGGGCCGCCGCCAGGGCCTCCCGGGCCGCGCCCAGCGCGAAATCCTGGAATGCGAGCTGCTGCCACGCGTCCCCGTCGGTCGGCTGACGGCTGACGGCTTCCAGCGTCAGGCGGCGGGCCTCCCCGACGCGCCCGAGGTGCACCGCGATCGTCGAGGCCGCCTTCAGCCCGGCATCCGACAGCGGATCGAGCCGGCTCGACTCCAGGGCCGTCGCCAGCGCCGTCGCCAGGGCGGGCCGGAGGTCTCCGCCCGAGGCGCGGGAGGCCGCCACCAGCGCCTGCGACGCCTTGGCCGCCGCCAGCCGCGGGACGATGACCGAGGCGGCAAAGGCGGCAAGACAGGCCGCGATCGCGCCGACTCCCACGGCTCGGGCCAGCGGCCTTGGCGTTGTCGGTGCTGCTGCCGATGGCGCCCCCCGCCCCGATCCCCGCCCCCGGCCCTGCCCCCGTCGCGGAACCGAGGCTCCCAGGCTGCCGCCAAGCGTGCCCAGGAACAGGAGCGCCGGCAACGTGACCCCCGGAATGTCCCAGTCCCAGTCATACAGCGAGTGCACCGCGTAGGCGACGGCGGCGCCCAGCAGCGCCGCGGCCGCCAGGCGGCCGGCACCAACGTGACGCTGGCGCACGACGGCGACGACGGCCGCGACCAGCAATAGCGCCAACCCCCCCAGCCCCAGCAGCGCGCCGACGATGCCCGTCTCAGCCAGGAACTGCAGCGGCACGCTGTGGGGCTGCTGGACCGACAGCGTGTTACGCCGATACAGGAGGTGCACGACGGCGAACGATCCGGCCCCCCAGCCGCCCACCGGCCGGGCGCTGAGTGCGCCGGCGGCCTCCTTCCACCACACCCACCGGTTCTCGCTGTCGGCGGACAGCAGGCGGCTCGGGTTCGAGATGCCGGTGGTGCGCGCGGTGGTGAAGCTGTGCCAGGCGTGCGACGCGGTCCCGGGCAGCCCCCGCGGCGTCAGCGCCACCGCCAGGAGCCCCGCCGCCAGCAGGCCGGCCGCCATCAGCGCCAGTGCGCGGCCGACCCGTCGAGCGCGCAGGCGCGACAGTCGCGCCCGTCGCTCCAGCACGATCAGCCGGCGACCGGCCAGCACCAGCAGCATCAGACAGGCGATCAGCACCGCGGCCAGTTCGAGACCGGCGCGCTCGCGAGCGGCGAGTGAGACGCCCGCTGCCGTGAGGTCGTGGCTGACCAACCCGACGACGATGGCCGGAGCCGACGCCGCACCGATCAGGCCCAGCCACATCATGTAGCGCAGCCGCGCGCCGCTCAGCGCGATCCCCACCGCCAGGCCGCAGAGCAGGGCCAGCACCCCGCCGCGCGAGTAGGTGAACGCGATCGTCTCCAGCATCAGAGCCGCCGCCACCACCGCGGCCAGCCTGAGCCAGGGGCGCCGGCGGCGCTCGACGGCGATCGCCAGCGCGCACGGGATCCCCATCGAGAGCAACAGCGCCAGTGCGTTCCAGTAGCCGAGCGGCTCCTGCAGCCGGGTGAGGACGGCGGTCTGGTCGAGCTGGAAGATGCCGTCGAGGTGCAGGCCTGGCAGCAGCTTCTGCCCCAGCGCGTACGCGGTGACGGCCAGCGCCACCGCCAGAAAGCCGCCGGCGACCAACTCGCAATGCGTGCGAGTACGAGGAACCGACGGCGATCGCCAGGACGAGGAACAGGATGTAGGTGATGGCGCGGTTGCACTCGCTCCAGGTCTGGTCGGGCGCCACGCTCCAGGCCAGCGTGATCGCGCTCCACACCGCAAAGGCGGCCAGGAGCGCGACCCCCAGCCACACGATGGCCGGTGCCCTGAGGTTGAGGGTGCCGTTCCACAGCCAGGCGGCGGCCGCCACCGACCCGATCGCGGCCAGCGCCACCTGCACCCGCTCGTTGCCCCCGCCACCAACCGCGCCGTGATCGAAGGCCGCGTACAGACATATGACCAGCAGCGCCGCGGCCAGCACCACGGGTGGCCGCGAGGACGTCGCCGAGCGCTCTCCCGGCGCCTCCGTCCGCGCGCGCACCGGCGCCAGACCGAGCGGCGAGACCCGCGAGCTGGTCATCGCGCGCGAAGCTATCACGGCGGTTGTTTCAAGGGCGCCGCCCCGGATCGAAAAACCCCGCGTTTTGCTGGACAAACTGCGAACCCGACGAGAGCCTGAGACCGTCTCGGCACGCTAAAATAGGAGCGGACCGCCAACCAACCTCGATGCGGGCGCCGAGCCCGTCTTTCCGTCCGGGGCGCGTGTCAGCGTTCTCTCCCCCTTCGACCACCGCAGCGTCGAAGCGAGAGGTCTACTTGAGCGGAAATCGAGAGGAGCAGTACGCATGTCGCATGCACCCGGAACCGAGATGAATACGACGACGAAAACGGGTGACGGCCTCTCGGTCAGCCGCTACTTCACGGCGGCCGGGAAGCATCCCTTCGACGCCATCGAGTGGGAGGTGCGCGACGCGCACATCGGCCACGGCGACAAGGTCTCGTTCGAGCAGCGGGGGGTCGAGTTCCCCAAGAGCTGGTCCCAGAACGCCACCAACATCGTCGCCCAGAAGTACTTCCGCGGTCAGCTCGGATCCCCCACGCGTGAGCGCTCCGTCAAGCAGATGATCGGCCGGGTCGCTGGGACGATCGCCGGCTGGGGCCGCGAGCGCGGCTACTTCGCCACCGACGCCGACGCCGCCACCTTCGAGGACGAGCTCACCCACATCCTGCTGCACCAGCTGGCGGCGTTCAACTCGCCGGTCTGGTTCAACGTCGGCTTCGAGGACAGCCCGCAGTGCAGTGCCTGCTTCATCCTCAGCGTCGAAGACGAGATGGACTCGATCCTGTCGTGGAACACCAAGGAGGGCAACATCTTCCGCGGTGGCTCGGGCTCGGGGATCAACCTGTCGAAGATCCGCGGGTCGATGGAGCCGCTGTCCAAGGGCGGCACCGCCTCCGGTCCGGTCAGCTTCATGCGCGGGGCCGACGCGTGGGCGGGGACGATCAAGTCCGGCGGCAAGACCCGCCGTGCCGCCAAGATGATCGTGCTCGACATCGACCACCCCGACATCCGCGACTTCATCTGGTGCAAGGCGCGCGAGGAGGACAAGGCGGCCGCGCTGCGCGACGCCGGCTTCGACATGTCGATCGACGGCGAGGGCTTCTTCTCGATTCAGTACCAGAACGCCAACAACTCGGTGCGGGTCACCGACGAGTTCATGCGTGCGGTGGAGAACGATGAGGATTGGCAGCTGATCGGCCGGGTCAGCGGCGAGCCGGTCGGCGAGCCGATCCCGGCCCGCCAGCTGATGAAGGAGATCGCCGAGGCCGCGTGGCGCTGTGCCGATCCCGGCGTTCAGTACGACACCGTCATCAATCAGTGGCACACCAGCCCGGTGTCTGGCCGGATCAACGCCTCTAATCCCTGTTCCGAATACATGCACGTCGACGACTCGGCCTGCAACCTGGCCTCGCTGAACCTGATGAAGTTCCGCCGGGCCGATGGCAGCTTCGACGTGGAGGCGTTCGAGCACGCGATCGACATCGTGTTCCTGGCACAGGAGATCATCGTGTCGCCGTCGAGCTATCCGACCGACGAGATCGGCACCAACGCGCGCGCCTTCCGTCAGCTCGGACTCGGCTACGCCAACCTCGGCGCCTACCTGATGGCCGACGGAGTCCCCTACGACTCCGATCAGGGCCGGGGGACTGCGGCGGCGATCACCGCGCTGATGACCGGCCGCGGTTATCTCGGCTCGGCCCGGATCGCGGCCGCGATGGGGCCCTACGACCGGTATCTCGAGAACCGCGATGCGCATAACGCGGTGATGCGCATGCACCGTGACGCGTCCTACTCGATCCCCGATCGGAGCTGCGTCGACGGCGCGCTGCTGGGCGCCGCCCGCACCACCTGGGACGAGGCGGTGGTTGCCGGCGAGGAGCACGGCTACCGCAACGCGCAGGCCACCGTGCTGGCCCCGACGGGGACGATCAGCTTCCTGATGGACTGCGACACCACCGGGGTCGAGCCCGACTTCTCACTGGTCAAGTTCAAGGAACTGGTCGGCGGCGGGCAGATGACGATCGTCAACCGCACGGTGCCGCTGGCGCTGCAGACGCTCGGCTACGGCGACGAGCAGATCGAGCAGATCGTGGCCTACATCAACGAGCACGGGACGATCATTGGCGCGCCGGAGCTGGCCGCCGACGACCTGGCGGTGTTCGACGTCGCCGTCGGCGAGCGGGCCATCTCGCACATGGGTCACATCAAGATGATGGGCGCGGTCCAGCCCTTCATCAGCGGCGCGATCTCCAAGACGGTGAACATGCCGCAGGCGGCCACCGTCGAGGACATCGCCGATGCCTACCTCCAGGCGTGGCGGCTCGGGGTCAAGGCGCTGGCCATCTACCGCGACGGCTCCAAGACCGCACAGGCGCTGCGCACCGACGCTCAGCAGGACGCGCCCGCCGAGATCGACCTCGAGGCCGAGATCGACAAGGCGGTGACCGAGGCCCTGGCCCAGGTCGGCCCCAAGCGCCGGCGGATGCCGCGCGAGCGCCAGTCGATCACCCACAAGTTCTCAATCGGCGGTCACGAGGGCTACATCACCGCCGGCATGTACGAGGACCGCACCGTGGGCGAGATCTTCCTCACCGACATCGGCAAGGAGGGCTCGACGCTGCGCGGGATGATGAACGCGTTCGCCACCGCGATCTCGCTCTCGCTCCAGTACGGAGTGCCGCTCGAGACGCTGGTGCGCAAGTTCTCCTACATGCGCTTCGAGCCGGAGGGCATGACCACCAATCCGGAGATCCCGTTCTCCAAGTCGATGCCCGACTACATCATGCGCTGGCTGGCCTCGCGGTTCCTCGACGCCGACCTGCAGGAGGAGCTCGGCATCCTGACCAAGGAGGTGCGGGCTCGGCGTGCCGCCGAGGACGCCGCCAGCTCGCACCTGGGTGACACCGCCAGCCCATCCGAAACGTCCGTTGGGCCGCAGGCATCGGCCGGAGGTGCCAGGCCGGCCACGTCGGGGCTGACCGACGAGCCGCCGGTGCTGCCGGCGGTGCGCCAGGGGCTGGATCTCGGGCCGGCCTGCCAGCAGTGCGGCGGCATGATGCAGCGCACCGGCAGTTGCTACACGTGCGCGAGTTGCGGCTTCAACACCGGCTGCGGCTGATTGGCGAAGGTCACAGGAGTGGGTCATGAGCCCCGTCACGAGCTGGCGGGGCTTCCTGCTCTAGGACCGCTTCCCGTCTGGATCTAGTTCGAGGGGGCGCCGATCGTCACTGTCGGCTTGGGCCGTGGCGCCTGTCCCGCTAGCCTCGGGGCGGTGGCTACCACGGAGGTGATTCGCACCGACACCTTCCCGGACCTCAACGACGAGGTCCTGTTTCCCAGGCTGTCCGAGGGCAAGCTCCACTGGCTGGCCAAGCGCGGTGAGCGCCGCACGTTCGAACCCGGTGAGGTGCTGTATGAGCACGCAGTCCGAGAGTCGCCGTTCTACGTGATCGAGCACGGACTGGTCGAGTTCATCGACCGCAAGCCGGGCAAGGACGTCCACATCGCCCAGGCCGACGGGGGAACGTTCATCGGCGACATCGCCGCTTTCACCGGCGAGCCGACGATCAGTGCCTGTGTGGCCGTCGAGCCGACCGATGTCATCGAGTTCGATCGCGACGGGCTGCGGCGGATGCTCGCGGGCTGGCCGCAGTTGGGCGAGTTGGTCTTTCGCACGCTGCTGGCTCGCCGCGAATGGCACGAGACCACCGGCCACGGCGTCATGCGCCTGATCGCTTCACGCAGTTCACGGCGCGCGTTCGAGGTTCGCGACCTGCTCGAGCGCAACCTGATCCCGGTGCGCTGGTACGACGCCGACGTCGATTCGGAGAGCGCCCGGATGCTGCACTGGCTTGAGATTCCGCGCTCCGAGACGCCGGTGCTGGTCCACGCCACCAACGTGATGCGCAACCCGTCGGCGGCCCAGGTGGCCCGCTCACTGCAGTTGCGCGCCAACGTCGACGGCCAGCGCTTTGACCTCGCCGTCCTGGGCGCCGGCCCGGCCGGACTCGCCGCCGCGGTCTACGGCGGCTCGGAGGGCCTGCGGACGATCGTGACCGAGGCGTGGGCTCCCGGCGGTCAGGCGGGAACCAGCACCCGGATCGAGAACTACCTCGGCTTTCCGACCGGGATCACCGGGACCGATCTGACCCGCAAGGCCACCCTTCAGGCGCGCCGCTTCGATGCCGTGCTGTCGAGCTTTCACCGCGCCGTCGAACTGGCCGACGGGCCGGAGGGATTGCTGCGAGTCGACCTCGACGACGGCCAGCATGTGCTGGCCCGCTCGGTGGTGATGGCCACCGGCGCCCGCTGGCGCGAGCTCAACGCCGAGGGCGTGGAGCGCTTCCGGGGTGCCGGCGTCTACCACGCGGCGATGGCCGCCGACGCCGAGCGCTGCCGCGACGAGGACGTGGTCGTGGTCGGCGGGGGCAACTCGGCCGGGCAGGCGGCGATGAACCTCGCCTCGCTGGCGCGCAGCGTGCGTGTGGTCGTCCGCGGCCAGGCGCTGAAGTCCACCATGTCGAGCTACCTGCTCGATCGCGTCGAGAGCCACCCGCGGATCGAGGTGATGACCGAGACCGAGGTCTCGGCGGTCGGCGGCTCGGCCACCCTCGAGTCCGTGAGCCTGCTCGACCGGCGCGACGGCAGCGTTGAGCAGGTCTCCGCTACGGCGTTGTTCGTGATGATCGGAGCCGACCCATGTACGGAGGCCGCCGAGGGGATGCTGGCCGTGGACGCCGCCGGCTATCTGCTCTGCGGTGAGGGGGCCACGACCTGTGAGGGTCATCTCGCCTGGCCGCTGTCAGACCGCGAACCCCATCTGCTGGAAACCGTCCGCCCCGGCGTGTTTGCCGCCGGGGACGTGCGCGCCGGCGCCTCCAAACGCGTGGCCGGGGCGGTCGGCGACGGCGCGATGGTCGTGCGGTTCGCCTACGACGTGCTGGCCGCCTGACCCCGACCATGGCCGTGACGGCCTGACAAGGATTGACGATGCCGCCGTTCCGATTCGCCGTCCAGGTCAGCTCGCTTCCGCTTCCGGGTTGGCGCGAGCGCGTTTTCGATCCCTCGTTCAACTATGCCCATCCCGAGGGGTCCCCGGTGCTGCCCGGGGATTCCGGCGACGGCTCGGCGGATCGGTACCTGGAGGCGCTCTCGGAGAGCGTGATCAGGCCGCTCGCCGGCCAGTAGCGGCGGCCCAGCCACCCGCGTTCGGACCAACCGCCCGCTCCAGGGGGCCTATTTGCGTTCCGCTCCGACCGGCGTCTCTATCCGAGCGTCTGTGAGCGGCGCCGGTTCTCGCGGTTTCTCCTAAAGTGCCGCGCGCCGGGATCTAAGCGGACTTCTGGGATCAAGGAGGAAAAGGTGCGTTCGCAGCTTGTGCTGCGCCGAGGGGCGCGGATGTTGGTGGTAGCCGTGGTGGTGTGTGCCGGGGCGCTGTGCGCCGCTCCCGCCTGGGCGGTGTTCCCGGGCGCCAAGGGCCGGCTGATCGTCAACGGCACTCTGTACGCGCCGCCGGACACGACGCCGGTGACGAGCTACCCGATGGGCACCGTGCGTTTCTCCGCGGACGCCCAGCAGGTCGCCGGGCAGTCCGGCGGGGAATCGGTGATCGACGTCGCCGACGTCGACGGCTCGAACTTCCGGCAGCTCACCTCCCCCCCGACCGACGATCGCGACTCGCAGCCGTCGTGGTCGCCGGACGGTAGTCAGATCGTGTTCGTACGCCATCTGAAGGTGCCCTGCGGCGATGCGATGTGCGCGGGCGCTGAGCTGATGCTTGTCAACGTGACGACCGGAGCTACGAAGGCGCTGATCCCGCCGACCACCGGCGACATCCTCACGCCGGAGTTCTCACCCGACGGGTCGGAGATCGTCGCGTTCGCGGGCGACTCGCCGGTGTTGACACTGATCGATCCGAACACCGGCGCCCGGCAGGACCTGTCCGGGAACCCTGCCGGCAACACCTTCAGCGTGCGCTTCAGCCCAGACGGCAAGTACGTCGTCACCTCCTCATCGCCGCTCATCAGCGCCACCGGGAAGGCGCGAATCACCGTCTTAGACCTCGCCGGAAACGTGCTCGTCGACTTCTTGATCGCGCAGAAGAACGCAACCGTCTACCCGACCTTCACGCCTGACGGACAGGCGATCACGTTCACCGACTGCCGCCCGGGATGCGGCGTGTGGAGCCGGACCCTGCCCGAGCTCTCGACCGATCCCAGCCCGCCCGCGCCAACCTTCAGCGAGGACCTCAGCACCGGGTCCGACGCGCTGGCGCCACTCGACTGGGAGCCGCTCGTCGACGAGCCGATCATCTCCGAGGGCCCGTCGGGCGACGTCAATTCGTCCTCGGCCGAGTTCGCATTCGCGATCCCGTCGCCGGAGGCCGGCCACTACCAGTGCCGGCTCGACAGCGGTGACTGGCAGGAGTGCACCTCGCCGAAGGACTACTCGGGGCTGCCCGACGGTGAGCACGAGTTCGACGTGCGCTTCTATCGCGACGGCGACGATCCCAACTCGGCCCCGGTCGCGTCCCGCAAGTGGGTGTCCGACACGACCCCGCCCGACGCGCTCATCGACCAGGCGCCGTCTGGCACCGTTTCCGACCACACGGCGACGATCCTGTTCCACTCCACCGAGCCCGACGGCGCCACGTTCGTGTGTCAGCTCGACGGCGGAGCGGAGTTCTCGTGCTCCTCGCCGACGAATCTCGCCGGGCTCGCCGACGGCAGTCACACCTTCGCGGTCAAGGCGGTCGACAAGGCCGGCAACATCCAGACCGACCCGACGATGGCCGCATGGAACATCGAGGACGAACCCGGCGGCGGCTCCGGTGGTTCGGGTGGCGGTGGTTCGGGTGGCGGAGGCTCGGGCGGCGGGTCCGGCGGGTCCGGCGGGTCCGGTGGCTCAGGTGGGTCCGGCACCCTTCCCGCAACCGGCCACTGCCCGGCCGGCCGGTCCCCCACGGTGTCGGTCGGGGCACTGGTCGCGATCGGCCGCAGCGGGACCTGCTGGTCGCGGTCCAAGGAGGCCGGCGGCACGACCCGCTGGAGCGCGACCGGCCCAGTGACGATCAACGGCTTTCAGGTGACGCCTCCAGGCGGCGGCGACGTCGAGATCCTTCAGGCGCTCAGCAGCTACACGCTCGTGTTCTCGGCCGACAGTTCGCTCGGGTTCGACTGGTTCTCGTGGACCCTCCCGATCCGCGTCGTGCTGCCGCTCGGCGCGATCGCCGACGTCGGCCGCTTCAACCTCCCCCTGCCGTCGCGCGGCTTCGACATCGCCGGCCAGACGGTCACACAGAAACCGGCCTTCACGCTCTCCACCAGCGACAACGGGTCCACCAAGATAGGCGCGGTGCTCGAAGCGCCTGACATCTTCAGCGGCGTCGAGGGAGAGGGCGAGGCGGAAGGCAAGGACGCCGCCGGCGACGGGGCCAAGACGAAGGGGCTCCAGTTCTCCTACAACCTCACCGCCTCCAACGCCAAGGGCGTCGTGTTCGCTGCCCAGGCGAAGGTCAAGCGCGCCTACATGTTCGGCAAGGTCGAGCTGACGAACGTCGGCCTCGGACTCAGTACCCCGCCGCTCGCCTTCGAGGGGTTTGGAACGCTGCAGCTGCCCGGAACCGAGCCCGGTGCCAAGGGCGAGGGCTTCACACTCGACGTCGGCCTCAGCAAGGACGCTCCCGGGCCGTTCCCGCTCGTCTCACAGCTCTCGCTGCAGGCATCCAACCTCGCCATCCCGCTCGGCGAGACCGGCTTCTTCCTGCAGCGCCTCGGCGCGGGCTTCACCGCGTGCCGCGGCAGCGACGGGCACCCGAGCGGAACGATCAGCGGCAACGCGGGCGTCTCGTTCGGCCCGCATCTGAAGATCGGCGACTACTTCGACGGCGAACCGGTGTCGCTCGACGGGACGGTGACGCTCAAGCTCTGCTCGCCCGAGACGGTCGCCGTCAGCGGCACCGGCAAGGTCATCGGGATCCCACTTGCGAGCGCCACCGCGACCTATGACTTCGACACGGCGCATACGTCGCTATCAGGTCAGCTCAAACTCGACGCCGGCGGGTTCGGCGTGCTTGCCCAGATCACCAACTCCTACTTCGACGAGCCCTCGAAGACGTTCAACGTCGAGGGCACCACGCAGGTGCGCCTGCCCGGCTGGACCGGCGGCGTGTTCGACGGCGAGGCCGACACCGTGATCTCCTCCACCGGTTTCGCGGCATGCTTTGGCGCGCTCGATCACCGAATCGGGCTCGGGCAGCTGTGGGGCGGCGACCTGCAGAAGTTCGCGGGCAGCTGCGACGTAGGGCCCTACCGCGCCGTGGCCGCCCGCACAGCCGACCGCGTCGCAGCCGCGGCGGATACCGGCCAGCAGCTCTCGGTCCCGCGTGGGCGAGGCGTCGAGGTGATCGCCGCGCAGGGTGCGGCGGCCCCGCCCAAGATCGTGCTCACCGGACCCCACGGCGAGATCGTCAGCACCCCCGCGGGTCCGGAAGGCCTGCATACCCCCCAGGCGGTCATCACCCAGGACCCGCTCGGCAAGACCACGTACGTGGTGCTGCTCGACCCCGCGCCCGGCACCTGGACGATCAGGCCGGCCGCGGATATGCCGCCCCTGTCCTCGATCCGCGTCGCGGACGGCCTGCCGCCGGTCTCCGTCCACGCGACGGTGAAGCGCGCAGGCCGGCGTCGCCAGCTCACCTGGAAGCTCGCTCCTCAGCCCGGCCAGCGGGTCACCTTCCTCGACCGCAGCGCGACCTCGAGCCAGCGCCTGGTCACCTCGGCACACCCGCGTGGGAATCTGCGGTTCACGCCACGACCCGGCGCCATCCGCCACGCGATCGTCGCGGTCGTCAGTGAGAACGGGCTCCCACGCGCGATGCTCACCGTCGCGCGCTACCGCGCCCCGCGCACCCTCCCGCTGCACCGGGTGGCCGGTCTGAGGCGCAGCGGGAGGACGATCCTCTGGCACCCGCAGGCGGCCGCCGAGGCCTACTCGGTGATGCTCAACGGCGTCGGGCCGAGCTGGACAAGCCTCTCGCGCAGGAGATCGGTGACGATCCCCGCGCGTATGCGCAGCGGCCCGGTGACGGTGACGATCGCCCCCGTCGGCGTGAGTCTCGGCGGCGGCCCGATCACCACGCGCACGCTGAAGCCATCGCCCCGCCGCAAGGCGAAGCACGGGCATCAACATGCGCGCGGCCGTCGATAGCGGATCCCGCCGTCGTTTGAGACGCCGCGGGGAACTCCTGACCGCTCACGCGGCCACGGCCAACCGCTCCGCCACCAGCCGGCCCAACAACGGCGCGAACTTGAACAGCGTTGGGCCGGTCACACCGAGCACGCCGTCGCGCTCCCGGAGGTCCCATCCGTCGTGCGGAAGCGGGCCGGCAGGGTTGACCGTTGTCTCGCAGGCGATCACGCGCTCGGCGACCGGGATCAGCCCTGGGAACACTGTCCGCGCGATCTCGACCAGCACCCGGTGGGCCGCGCGGACCTGCTCGGCCTCGGGCACCGCCGCCGGACCCGATTCGCTGAGCCCGATCGAATAGTGATCGGGCCCGTCCATGACGGCGTAGAACGCCGGGGCCAGGCGGTCGTCGCGGTTGATCCAGCATGGCGCCGGGGACTCCAGCGGCTCGCGCAGGGCAAACGAAAACCGCACCGACCGGCGCCGCTCGGGCTCGGGCAGCCCCAGCAGCCGGTAGGTGTCGGGACCGCCGCACACCACCACCCGCTCGGCGTCCATGCGGGTCCCATCCGCAAGCGTCACGCCATGGCCGTCGACGCCCGTGGCCTGCCCGAGGACCAGCGGCAGCTCAGCCTGCAAAAACCGGACGGTGTCCTCGGCGGCGGTGGCCGCTCCGGTCGCCTCCAGCCACCACTGGTCCTGGGCGATGGCGAGCGGATGCGCCGCGCCGGTGAGCAGCTCGAGGCCGCCGTGGCGCTGCAGGTGCATGTCCCGGTCGGACATGTCGCCGGTGAGCAGCAGTCCGGTGCGCGCAAGCAACACCTGGCCGGCGAGCTCCTCCCACTCTCGCCACAGCCCCACCGATCGTGCGGCGGCGTCTGTCAGCGGCCCGTCGGCGTGGGACAGGCGGAAGATGCGCGTCAAGCCCCGCGACTGCAAACTGCCGGGTACGTCGGCGCTCAGGACGGTGACGCGGCGGCCGTCCCGAGCCAGCTCGAAGGCGGCAGCCAGGCCGACCACTCCCGCTCCCACCACGATCACATCCGAGTCCATGCCGACCTACAACCTAACGCGCCTGAGCACCGCCTCCGCGCTGGCATGCGCAACCATTAGCGCGTGATGAGCCGACGTGAGATCCAATCGTGGCTGATGGACATGGACGGGGTCCTGGTCCACGAGGAGCACGCCGTCGCCGGGCGCCGACGAGTTCATCGCCGCGCTGCGCGCGCGCGAGACCCCGTTCCTGGTCCTCACCAACAACTCGATCTACACCCCGCGTGACCTGTCGGCCCGGCTGCGCAACAGCGGCATCGACGTGCCCGAGGAGCGGATCTGGACCTCGGCGCTGGCCACCGCGCGCTTCCTCGACGACCAGCGGCCCGGCGGCTCCGCCTACGTCATCGGCGAGGCCGGTCTCACCACCGCGCTGCACGACGTGGGCTACACGCTCACCGAGGCCGCTCCCGACTACGTCGTGCTGGGCGAGACCCGCACCTACAGCTTCGAGCGGATCACCCAGGCGATCCGCCTGATCGAGGGCGGGGCCCGCTTCATCGCCACCAACCCCGACGCCGACCGGCCCGTCGCCGCAGGGCCCGACTCCCGGCCACCGGCTCGGTCGCGGCGCTGATCACCCGCGCCACCGGGATCGAGCCCTACTTCGTCGGCAAGCCCAACCCGCTGATGATGCGCTCGGCGCTGAACGCGATCGACGCCCACTCCGAGACGGCGGCGATGATCGGCGACCGCATGGACACCGACATCGTCTGCGGCCTGGAGGCCGGGATGGAGACGATCCTCGTCCTGACCGGAGTCACCGACCGTGGCGACGCCGAGCGATACCCGTACCGCGCGACGCGCATCGTCGAGTCGGTGGCCGACCTGGTCGACGAGGTGCGCGGCGGCGCCCCAGATTGGCTAAAGCGAGTGGTCGCGGGGTCGCTGGTCCGCGAACAGCAGGCGTGGCGCCACGTGGGTCGTCTGACTCGGCGTATAGACGAGTAGACCGCACCACGTCCCCGACGCGGGCCGGAGACCTGGCGAGACTGTGTCGGCGTGTGTCGAAACTGCGACGGCCGTTTCGCCGGGACGTGAGCTTGGGGCAGCTTGCCCAGGATGACCCTAACCGGATAGCTCACCGCGCGCGAACATCCCGTGAAACCCGAACGGGATGTGATGCGGAACCGGCGCCCGGGCCAACTCCTCGAGCGATGCGGCGTCGAGGACGAGCAGGAACGACTTTCCGTCGTCGCCCAGCACCACCGACAGCACCACGCCCTCGTCCTCGCCCTTCGGCGTCCGGGGCGGCGACGAACACCGGCTCGCCGGGTGAGCTGCCGTCCTCGGTCCACACGGTCGCGCCGTCGCTGCACGAGGTCGGCCTTGACGATGCGGTCAAACCAGCCGCTCCGCGATTCCGGCGCCCCACACGTAGCGGTAGGGGCGCTCGTTGCAGCGTCGGGTAGTTGATCCGCGGCAGCTCGAGCGGCTCGTCGACGAGGCGCTCGCGCGCGCACCCGGCCGGTGCCTGCGGTGACCCGGAAGCGCTCCAGGTACGGGCTGGTGATCGGGCTTGCCGGCGCGCAGTCGCTCCAGGTAGAGGTCCTCGACGATTCCGGCGTCGGGGAACACGCACATGTCGACGACCACGTCATCGCCGTCGTCGTAGGCGTTGACGTGATGAAAGGCGAAGCATGCATCGGCCTCGAACGGCCCGGCGTGGGCGCCGGTACGACGATCGAAGAGATGAAACCGCGTGCCCAGCTCCGGCTTCCACTGGTAGTTCTCGATGTAGGGCCGACCGCCGGTGGCGAGCCGCAGCGGATTGACCACGAACGGGAACTCGACCAGGACCAGCCAGCGCTCGCTCAGCCCGAAGGAGTGCATGTAGGCCGGCTCGCGCACCGCCCGGCTGGCGATCACCTGTGGCTCGGTCGGCGTCCGGGGCCAGGTGAAAGAAGCGGTAGCTGCTGCGCGGTCCGAGCTTGGCGGCGTAGTTGAGCATGCCGCCGCTGGCGCGGTCGAGATGGGGATGCGCGGTTGTGAGCTGGCCCGGCGCCCGGTAGGGGACGCCGGCCGCGGCCAGCGTCTCGGGGTCGAACTGGACCGGGATCGGCGTCTCGGTCATGGCGATGAAGCGCTCGCCCGAGCTTGACCAGGTTCACGTTCGCGTTGTCGGTCAACGTGGGCGAGAACATCGCGCGTGACGCGCTGAAACAGCGACCGGCAGGGGTCGGTGGCAAATTCTGGAGTACTCGATCCGGCCGCTATCGCGCGCCGCGCGCCACGCCCGCGTCTGCAGGAACCGGTTGGCATAGGACACCTGTCCGTCGCCGAAGCCGAAGCGGTGCAGCATGGCCAGGCCATCGAACCAGTGGTTCATGGTCCGGCTCCCGACCTCCCATTTCGCCGGGCCGGTCCGGATCAGCGATCCGCGCAGCCAGGCGGGAAGCTCGCCCTCGACCGGAAGACCGTCGACGTGGGTCTCCTGCTCAAGTGACTGGAAGCCGACACGGGCGGCAGTGGCGGTCGCCGGGTGGGTGGTGGCGCTCATGACAGTTCCTCTCGCATCGTTCGGTTCGTACCATTCGGACCGTACTTTATGATCCCCGCGGTGTCAACACCCCGGCTCAGCGAGACCTCCTATGCCGTCCTGGCGCTCGTCGCCCTGCTCGAGCCGACCACGCCCTACCAGCTCAAGCGGGTGGCCCAGGTGAGCATCCTGCACTTCTGGTCGATCCCGCACACGCAGCTCTACACCGAGTGCGCGCGGCTGGCCGAGGCGGGTCTGCTCGACGAGCAGCGGGAGAAGACCGGCCGTCGCCGCCGCGTCTACCGGCTCAGCCGCGCCGGCGTCAAGGTGCTGGATGCCTGGCGCGCCGACCCGGTCGCCGACCTTCACGAGCTCCGCGACGACGGGCTGCTCAAGCTGTTCGGCGGCGCCGACCCGGCCGCCCTTGCCGAGGGCCAGCTGGCCTGGCACCGGGAGCGGCTGAGCGCTTACGAGGCGATGGCCGCCGAGGGCGGAAAGACCGAGGGGATGCGGCTCGCGCTTGAGGCCGGCATCGGCCACGAGCGCGAATACGTGCGCTTCTGGTCGGGCTTGAGCACCGATCCCGGAGCGGCGTAGGCCCACAGGTGCTGCAGGGCATAGGCGCGATACGGCCGCCAGCGCTCGCCGAGCCGGCTCGCCGCCGCCGGGCTGCCGTCCTGGCCGAGCGCCTCGAGGGCGCGCCGCACCCCGAGATCGGTCGGCATGAACGCATCGGGGTCGCGCAGCGCCCGCATCGCCACGTAGGCCGCGGTCCAGCCGCCGATTCCCGGCAGCGCCAGCAGCCGGCGGGCCGTCTGCTCGCGGTCGGCGCCGGCGTCGAGGCTAAGCTCGCGGCCGGCCAGCGCCCGGGCCAGGCCGGTCAACGCCTCACCGCGCGCGCGTGGCATCGCCAGCGAACCGGGGTCGCAGCCGGCCAGCACCGCCGCTGAGGGAAACAGGTGCGTGACCGCGCCCAGCGGGCGTTCCAGCGGGTCGCCGTGGGCGGCGACCAGGCGGGCCGCGAGCGTCGCCGCTCCCGCCACCGACACCTGCTGCCCGAGCACGGCGCGGATGGCCAGCTCATCGCCGTCGACGTGCCCGGGCACCCGCCGGCCGGGAACCGCTCTGACCAGCGGTCCGAGCAGCGCGTCGCCGGCCAGCGCGTCGTCCACCGTCGTCGGATCGGAGTCCAGATCGAACAGCGCGCGGGTGCGTTGCATGGCCGCGGCCAGGTCGCGCGGGTCCTGGAGCCAGAACCTGGCCTGGACGTACCCGCCGGCCGGTCGCAGCTCGACGGTGCCGGCCTGGTGCGGCAGTCGCAGGCTGCGGCGGTAGACGTCATCGACGACCTCCTCCACGCCGGGCACGGCTCGGCGGGCGAAATACGCGACCAACCCGCCGGCGTCGAGCGGGGCGCGAAACGGCAGCCGCAGGACGATGGCCCCGTTCTCGGCGGCGCCGCCGCGTGACCGGCGGCGCAGGTCGCGCGGCGCCAGGGCGAAGATCTCCTGGATGGTGGCGTTGAACTGCCGCACGCTGCGAAAGCCGGCGGCAAACGCGACGTCAGCGATCGGCAGGCGGGTGGTCTCCAGCAGCACGCGCGCCGTCTGTGCGCGCTGCGCCCGCGCCAGCGCGAGCGGGCCGACTCCCACCACCGACACCAGCTGACGGTGGACGTGGCGCTGGGTGTAGCCAAGCTGGGCAGCAAGACCGTCCACTCCGTCCCGGTCGACCACACCGTCGGCGATCAGCCGCATCGCGCGGCCGACCAGGTCGGCGCGCGTGTCCCACTCGGGCGAGCCCGGGCTGGCATCCGGTCGGCAGCGCTTGCAGGCCCTGTAGCCGGCGGTCTGAGCGGCGGCCGCCGTGCTGAAGAAACGAACGTTGCGCCGCTGCGGGGTCCGTGCTGGACAGCTTGGCCGGCAATAGATGCCGGTCGAGGTGACCCCGCAGAAGATCCACCCGTCGAAGCGGGGATCGGCGGAGTCGACGGCCTGCCAGCAACGTTCGTCGTCCAGGACCATGGCTTCACTGTGGCACGCCCGGGCCGGTTTGTCTGGCGGAAATCGGACATCGACAATCGCTCGCCAACCGGCGCAACTTGATCGACCTCTCGTGTGTTTTGCAGACAGCGGGACAACCAACGAGCAGGAAGGCCTCATGACACGCATTCGCACTATCGCCGCCCTCACCGTGGTCGGGGCGCTGGCGCTGCCGAGCGCCGCCTTCGCCGCCCTGAAAGTGACCGGCGGCAACACGCAGATCACGGCGTCTTCGGCGGCAACGAACACGATGAGCGCCAACCACTTGACTGTCACCCCGGTGGCGCCGGCCACGGCGAGCGGATCGACATTCACGTTCCCCATCTCCGGCGGACGACTGGGGAAGAAGCACCTCCACGGGACGATCGCTCAGCGTGGAGGGTTCACGATCTCAAATGGCACTCGTGACGTGACGGTGCGCCGGCTCCGACTGGTCTCCACTGGTCACGGCGTGTGGCTGTTTGCGTTCATCAGCAAGCCACGGCTGGCCACGGCCGCCCATGGGCTGATGTCCATGCGCCGCGTCGGCCACCTGACCGGTGTCCATGTCAAGAACGGCTCCGCCACCGGCAAGCTGAGGCTGACCGCGTTCTCCGCCGGCGGAATCAACGCTCTGGCCGGCAAGCACATCGCCAGCGCCGGCACGCCACTCGGCACCATCACGGTCACGCCCTCGTTCGGCTGACCGCTGGTCCGCGTCGCGGGCGCGCTCCGGGCCGATCACCCTGCAGATCGGTCCGGAGCGCTCCGTCGTAGCTGACTGATCACCGGCGGGCCAGCGGTTCGGCTGCACCCTCGTCCACGGCGGCGCCGGCCACGCTCTCAACGACGTCGAGCGACGCCGGGGGCTCTTCCGACGCTCCTTTCAGGGAGCGTCCCACCGACATCAGCGCGACCAGCACCAGCCCCACGCCGACCAGCTGGATCGGGCTCGGTGACTCGCTGAAGATGATGGCCGCCAGGATCACCGTCGCCACCGGCTGAAACGTGAGCAGCATCGAGGTCATCGCCGCCGGCAGGCGGGGCAGGGAAGTGGCGATCAGCAGCCAGCCCACCACCTGTGAGCTGAGCGCGAGCGTGATCAGCCAGCCGGCACCAGGCCAGCTCGGCACCAGGTGGGCGTCCCCGATCACCAGTCCGGCGGCCAGGCACAGCACCGCCCCCACCGCGGTGGCATCGAACAGCGGTCCCGCCGGCCTGCGCAGATCGGCTCCGCCATGGCGCAGCAAGAGCAGGAAGCCGACGTAGGCCACGCCGGCACCGAGGCCAAACAGCGTGCCCCGGGTCGGATCGCGCCCGTAGGCCCCGCTTTCGATCGCGCCCGAGATCAGCAGCACGCCGAACAACGACACCGGCAGCGCGATCAGCACCCGCTTGCCCGGCGGCTCGGCCAGGATCGCCCAGGCCACCAGTGGCACCAGCACCACCTGGATGTTGGCCAGGACGGTGGAGAGACCGGCGCCGACGTCGGCGATCGAGTGATGCCACATCATCAGGTCGGCGGCGAAGAACACCCCCGCGAGCAGTCCCGCGCGGCGCTGGCGGAAGCTGCGCCGCCCCAGGCTGCGGTCCTCGATCCAGGCCAGCAGCCCGAGAATCGGCAGCGCGTAGACGCATCGAAAGATCGCCGCCGTCGACGGCGAGGCGTGGCTGAGTCGCACCAGGATGCTCGAGAAGGCGATGGTTGCGGCACCGAGCAGCGCGCACAGACGTTCACGACCCTCGACCCAGTCCATCAGCCCGTGCCCGCGGGCCGGGGCCTCGGCCACGTCGCTGGGATGTCCGCGGCGCGCGCTCATGCCAGGCGCGCGCTCATGCCGGGCGCCTTGCTCATGCCGGGCGCTTGCGCCCGACGACGATGTCCTGCCAACCGGTCAGCGCCCGCTCGAGCACCGCCACGATCTCGAGCTCGCGGCCCCAGGTCTCGCGCACGTGCGCTGCGCCGTGGAAGGCGAGCCCGTACTCGCGACCGATGCCGGGCAGCTCGGACTCGTTCCACATCGAGCGCACGTAGGGCACGAACACCTGCTCACGCTCGCCGAGCGGACCCCGCTCGAACGCCTCCGGCCGGCACCAGGCGGTGCGCGCGCGGCCGCAGCGGAACTGTTCGAACGCGTGCGCGCCGTGAACCGACAGCAGGGCCACCCCGTCGTCGGCCAGCACCCTGCCCAGCTCGGCCAGCCACGACGTCGTCATGCCGGCCCCCAGGTGGCTGAACACCGACACCGAGTACACCACCTCGAAGCGGCCGGACGGATAGGGCAGCGGAGGCGCGAACGAGCTCACCGACCATCCGAACGCCGGCAGATGCTCCTGCGCCCAGACGATGGCAGAGGCGTCGACATCGCAGCCCGCGCCCTCTGACTCCGGGGCCAGCGCCGCGAACTGGGGCAGCACACGCCCCGCGCCGCAGCCAAAGTCAAGGACCGACGCGACGCTGACCGGCGAGCGCTCCGCCGCGACCAACGCCTGCGCCAGCTCCATCGCCGCCTGGCGCCCGCCGTCGACGAACTCCCGCGCGCCCGGGACCCCCGTCCGTGCCCGCAGGCGCCGCGGCGGCACCGGCGGCGCCGACGCCGCCGGGCCACCGATCACCGGCGTCAGCTCGGCAAGCTCGCGTATGCGTCTGAGCGCCCACCCGGCGGCGAGCGGCGCCCGAGAGTGGCGGATCGTGGGAACGCTCCTCCGCGGGACGGAACTGCCATTCGCGGCCGCGAGTGACAGGATGGCCGCCCTGATGTTGGCAGAGTCGGACATCGAGCTCGTCCGCGGACGATGCCGGGAAGTGCTGCGCCAGAACTGGCGCGAGGGCGACCCGCCACCGCGACGGGGTGCCGTTCGCCTACACCTGTCCGAGCCCCGGCCACTACCCCTGGCAGTGGTACTGGGACTCGTGCTTCACCGCCATTGCCTGGCGGCGCTTGGAGCCGGAGCGCTCCCGGCGCGAGCTCGAGTCGCTGCTGGCGGCGCAGCGCCGAGGACGGCTTCATCGGCCACACGATCTTCTGGGACCAGCCGCTGACCGGGAGCCGGCGCTTCACCTACAACGTCACCTCGCCCGACGCGCCCATGACCGCCAGCATCCAGCCACCGGCGCTGGCCTGGGCGTGGCGGATCGCCGTCGGTGACCCGGCCGAGGTGCCCGGCATCCGCGCGCCATCACGAGTGGCTCGAGAACCACCGCGACCTCGACGGCGACGGGCTGCTGTGGATCGTCCAGCCCGACGAGTCGGGGCTGGACGCCTCGCCCCAGTTCGACGCCATCTGGGGCCACCGCGCGCACGGCCTGCCGGGCTTCGTCCTGCTGGTGCGGCGCAACCGCGAGCTGGGCTACGACCTGCGCCGGATCGCCGCCGCCGGCGGCCCGGTGTGCTGCGAGGTCGTCACCAACGTGCTCTACTCCTGTCGCGCCAGGCGCTCGGGCTGCCGTCGCTGACCGACGCCCTGATCGCCCGCGACCTACGACGAGCGCCGGGGCTGTTCCTGCCCCGGCCCGGCCCGGCGCCCAGCGGCACGCCGGCGGTGACGATCGCCGCGCTGGCCCCGCTCGCGCTGCCCGACCTGCCCGAGGCGATCGGCCGCCGGCTGGTGGAGGAGCACCTGCTCGATCCCGAGCGCTTCTGGCTGCCGGTCCCGCCGCCCTCGGTGTCGGCCGCCGACCCGAGCTTCTCGGTCAAGGACACCGGGCGCCTGCGGGCATGCGGCGCTACTGGCGCGGGCCCGACCTGGATCAACACCGCGTGGCTGGTGTGGCTCGGGCTGGTCCGGCTCGGGTACGCCGAGCCGGCCGACGCAGCTGGCCGAGCGCGTCGGCGCCGCCGTGGCCGCCAGGGGCTGCGCGAGTACTACCACCCGTTCACCGGCGCCGGCATGGGCGCGCGTCGACTTCGGCTGGTCGACGCCTCATCCTGGAGCTGCTCGAGCCCGACCCCGACGCGCGCCGCAGCTACCTGGACGAATCGGTGGCGCCGCAGTAGCGCCGACGGCGTTCCGGCCGCTGGTCGCGCGCGCTAACGTCGGGGCATGGATACCGAACGCGAGATGGACCTGACCGACGAGCAGTGGCGCGAGCGGCTCAGCCCCGCGCAGTACGAGGTGCTGCGCGCGGCAGGCGACCGAGCGTCCGTTCACCGGCGAATACGTCGACGTCAAGGACGACGGGACCTACCGCTGCGCCGGCTGTGGCGCGCGAGCTGTTCAGCTCGGACACCAAGTTCGAGTCCGGGACCGGCTGGCCGAGCTTCTACGAGCCCGCGGTGGCCGAGAACGTCGAGCTGCACGAGGACCGCAGCCTGGGCATGACGCGCACCGAGGTGCGCTGCCGGCGCTGCGGCGGCCACCTGGGCCACGTGTTCGACGACGGTCCGCAGCCCGACCGGGCCAGCGCTACTGCATCAACTCCTGCGCGCTGCGAGCTCGAGCGCAGAGCGCCGAGTAGGCCGACTCACGCCGGGCCTGAGCGTCAGTCCGGTCGCAGCGTGCGTGGCTCCGGCGCCACGCTCGGCGTCCGGACGGCGTAGCGGTCGCTCGGCAGCTCGGCGAATCCGCTCCGCTCGCGCAGCCTGCACCCGGCGCTCGCGGACCTGGGTGAAGACGAGGAAGCCGACCAGCACGACCAGCGCGATCACGGCGAAGATGCCGAACTCGGTGATCACGTTGGCCGCCGCCGTGCCCAGGAAGTAGCCCACCAGCCCGTAGGTGATCCCCCAGGTGATCCCGCCGAGCGCGTTCCAGAAGAAGAACTCGCGGAAGCGCATCTCGTTGATGCCGGCCAGCCAGGCGGCGGCGAAGCGCACCAGCGCGATCCAGCGGGCGAAGAACACCGCCTTGGGCCCGTGGCGCTCGAAGAACCGGTCGCCGGCGGCGATCGCGCTCGACGCGGCGCTGTCGAAACGGCCCCGGGCCGCCAGCACGTCGCGGCCGAGCTTGCGCCCCAGCAAGTAGCCGAGGTTGTCGCCGACGATCGCCGAGGCGACGCCGATCAGGATCACCAGCCGAGATCTGAGCTTGCCCTGGCTGGCCAGCACGGCGGCCAGCACCAGCGCCGTCTCGCCCGGCGAGGGCACCCCCATCGACTCCAGGCCGATGATCGCGGGCAGCAGGTAGCCGAGGCTGCTGGTGACGCCGATGATCGCGCCGAGCGAGGAGCATCACCGCCGCTCGATACCCGGCCTCCCGTTCACGCCGGCCCCGGGCTTTGCAGCACCGCCAGCAGCGACAACCCGGCCGGCAGCGTGCGCCCGCGCGCGAGCCAGCTGGCCTCGAGCGCGAGCGGGCGCTCGAGCGACATCGTTCAGCCAGGCCGGGCCCGAGCGTCGAGGTCGTTGGTGTAGCCGTTGCTGGTCCCCCGGCGCGCGCTGCGCGAGGCGCACCGCCGCCGCCGGGGCCAGCAGCAGGCTGTTGAACGAGCTCATCCGCTCCACCGTCCAGCCCGCCGCCGCGCGCGCCGAGCGCAGCGTCCGGCGGCGCGTAGCGGCGGTAGTGGTGGTTGGCCTCGTCGTGCAGGACCACAGCGCCTGATAGGCGGGCACGGTGACCAGCAGCCAGCCCCCGGGCCGGCACACCCGCCGCAGCTCGGTCAGCGTCAGCGCGATCGTCGGGCGTGTGCTCGATCACGTCCAGGCAGGTGATCAGGTCGAAGCTGTCCGGCTCCCACGGCAGCTCCTCCAGCCGGCCGATCTCAACCTCGCCGAGGCCGCGGCTGCGGGCCAGCTCGGCGGCCTCGGGGTCGAGCTCGATCCCGCACACCTCGCCGTAGCGCGCGAGCTCCTGCAGCGTCCGGCCCGAGCCGCAGCCGGCGTCGAGCACCCGGGCGCGCGCGGGCAAGCGGCAGCCGGTCGAGCTCGGCGCGGATGATCCGCCGGCGCCCGCGGTACCACCAGTGGTGCTCGTCGACCTCGAGCATCGCCTTCATCAGCGCTTCGTCCATGACGCGCTGATGCTGTCAGCTGGAGCGCGCGGCGACAGCGTCCTGGCCGGCGACGGGGCCGCCGGCAGCCGCAGCGTGAACGTCGCGCCCGGCCCGCCGGTGTCCTCGAGCACGAGCTCGCCGCCCATCCGCTCGGCCAGCTCGCGGCCGATCGCCAGCCCGAGACCGAAGCCGGCCTGGCCGCCGGTGTCGCGCCCGCGTGTGAAGCGGTGGAAGATCTGCTCCCGCTCCTCGGGCGGGACCCCGGGCCCTGGTCGCACACGCTCAGCGCGACGTCGTCGCCGGCTCGCAGCATCGACCCGCAGCTCGACGCCCGGCGGGCTGATGCGAACCGCGTTGTCGAGCAGGATCCGCAGGATGCGGGCGACGCTGCCGGGATCGCCGAGCGCCCAGACCGAGCCGCCGTGGTCGTCGAGCTCGGTCTGGATCCCGCGCTCGGCGGTGCCGAGCTCGAACTCGGCCAGCACGGCCCGGCTGAGCTCGCCGAGCTCGACCGGCTCGGAGCGCAGCGCGCTCTGCGCATCGAGGCGCGACAGGTCGAGCAGATCGGCGGCCAGCCGGCCGAGGCGGCGCGACTGCGCCCGGGCGCGGTCCAGCAGCGCCCGCGCGTCCTCGAGGTCGGGCTGGTCGTAGCGCAGGTCGTCGTCGAGCAGCTCGAGCATCCCGTCGAGCGAGGTCAGCGGCGTGCGCAGCTCGTGGGAGGCGGTGGCCACGAACGCGCGGCGGGCCTCCTCCTGCTGCGGCAGCCGCTGCTGCATGGTCGTCGAGCGTCCGCGCCAGGTCGCCGACCTCGTCGCGGGCCCGGTCGACCGGCACCTCGACCGTCGGGGCCCTCGTGGGCCAGCTCCAGCGCGGCCTCGCGCAGCCGGCGCAGCCGCCGGACGACCGCGCCGACAGCGGAATCCCGAGGATCAGGGTCAGCAGCAGACCGGCCAGCGCAGCGGTGATGAACGCGCGTCCGCACGGCCTTGACCGCGCCGGCGATCTCGTCGATCGGCTTGCGGACCGCCAGCACGTAGCGCACGCCGCCGGAGGTGAACGGGATCGCGGCCCGGGCGTACTCGTCGCCGTCGATGAAGCCGAAGCGAGTACACCGACGGTGCGGTGGAGAACGCCTTGGCGACGTCGTCGAACGTGTCGGCGTCGACGGTCGGTTCCCTCCAGGCGGTCGGGCAGCAGCGGCGTTGCCACGCGCCGTTCGGCCTCCGGGTAGCCGAGCACGTTGACGGTCGCGCCGATCCGCACCGACAGCTGCTGCTGGGCCTGATAGAGGTCGGTCCGGTACGCGTTCTGGTCCGCCGGGGAATCCGGCAGCTGGTTCAGGTGCAGCTTCTTGAACTGCTGCAGCGTGCTCCGCTGCAGGTCGTGGCGCAGCGTCTGCTTCTCGGCGTTGCGCAGGCTCTGCTCGAGCGGGCCGAGCAGCGCCACGCGCGGCCACGGCGAGCGTCGCCACCGTGGTCACGAGCACGGCGCCGATGATCCGGCCGCGGAGACCGAGCGCTCCCCGCCTGCGCAGCGCCGGCATCACCACCGGCCGGTGCCTTGACCACCGCCGGTGACGCGCCGGCAGGCGCGGTCGCGAGCGATCCCCGGCGGCCATCACGGACCTCGCAGGCGATAGCCGGCGCCGCGCACGGTGAGGATGTAGCGCGGCTTCTCCGGCTCCGGCTCGAGCTTCTCGCGCAGATGCCGGATGTGGACGTCGATCGCCCGCGGATCGCGGTAGGCGCTGTCGCCCCAGATCGCCCGCAGCAGCTCCTGGCGGTTGAGCAGCCGGCCGGGGTCGGCCATCAGGGCATCGAGCAGCTCGAACTCCGAGAACGTCAGCCTCACCGGGGCGCCGCCCATCGTCACCTCGCGCTGAGCGCGGTCGAGCGCGATCGGACCCACCACCAGAACCTCGTCGCCCATCGCGCGCGTGCCCGCGCGCCGCAGGACGGCGCGGATCCGGCTGCGCAGCTCGGCCAGCCCGAACGGCTTGGTGACGTAGTCGTCGGCGCCCGCCTCCAGCCCGAGCACCGCGTCGGCCTCGGAGTCCAGCGCGGTCAACATGATGATCGGGACCACGTTGCGGCGCGCGCGCAGCGTCCGGCACACCTCGTAGCCGTCGGGTCCGGCGCCGAGAGCCACGTCCAGCAGCACGATGTCGAAGTGGTCGGTGCTGGCGCGGTCGATCGCGGCCCGGCCGTCGGCCGACGGCCATCACGCGATGGCCCTCACGCGAGAACGAGCGCGTCAGCATCTCGCGCAGGTCGGATTCGTCGTCGACGACGAGGATGCCCAGCGAGGCATCGGCTCCCCGCGGAGGCGTCTGCGTCTGAGCGTTGTCTTGACGTTCAGTCGACACGATCGACGCCGATCGTACAGCGCGTGCAAGCTGTTCCGCTGCGGGCCTGCTGACTCCGCTCGGACAGTCCCGCCGGAAAACCGCGAGTCGCTAAACACGCCCGACGGCTTCCAGCTCCCGCTCGGGCGCCAGCGGCGGCTCGGTGTCGGCGACGTCGGCGCTCCGCGGCTGCAAGGCTGCCGGCAGCCGCCACCGCCCACAGCACGGCCAGCCACGTGACCGTGGCCAGCGCGACGTGCACCCACACCATGTCCGAGGGGAGCCTGAGCTCGTACTGGACGCTGCCCACCAGGCCCTGGGCGGCGAGCAGCACCCCGAGCACGGTCAGCGGCTCGATCAGGTCCTCGCCGCAGCCGGCGTCGCCGGCACAGCAGCCACACCCCGATCACGGCGACGCCGAAGATCGCCGCGATCGTCGCGTGCCGATGCACGACCCACATCAACGTGTCCTTGCCCTTGAAGGTCAGGCGGTGGATCCGCTGACCGGACGAGCCCCCGGCATGGGGACCGGCGGCGGTGGCGGCGGTGCCGGCGAAGATCGTCAGCGCGGCCAGCGGAAGCGAGCGCGCGCACCGACCAGACCGACACCCGATCGGTGGCACGGGGCCGCGACCCGGGCTCATACCGGGCTCGCCAGGCCAGGGCCACGGCCGCGATCAGGATCAGCATCGAGAGGCTGAAGTGGGCCATCACGAACCCGGGGGCGAGATGCTCGCGGACGGTGTAGCCCCCCAGCACCGCCTGGGCCAGCACGCCGAGCGGCAGCAGCAGCGCCAAGATGGCGAGGTCGCGCCGGAACGGGCGGCGCGTGAAGGCAAACACAGCCGCCACCACGGTCATGACGCCGACCAGACCGGAGATCGCCCGGTTGGAGAACTCGATCAGGGCGTGGCCGGAGAGCGGCGGCAGCGCATTGCCGTAGCAGCGCGGCCAATTCGGACAGCCCAGCCCGGAGTCGGTCAGCCGGACCGCGGCGCCGGTGAGGACGATCAAGGTCAGCGCCCCGAGGGTGACGTAGGCGATCAGGCGAAACTGAGATGGCGTAACGGCTAGGCGGCTGCGCATCTGACCACGGTAAGGATGACTGATGGCCGGCCTCCGCGCGCAGTCGCCGCAGCGAAGTCGCACCCCGTGGCTAGAACGGTAGCGACGGCGCCCGCTCGGCGAGTTTCGGCGCGGTGCGGTCCCGCTCGGAGACGACCAGCTCGTAGCCCGAGGGCCACTCGATCCCCACCTGCGGATCGTCGTAGGCGAAGCCCCCTTCCAGCTGCGGGTCGTAGTAGGCCGAGGTCTTGTAGGCGACGTCGGCGATGTCGCTGAGCACGCAGAAGCCATGGCCGAAGCCATCCGGGCAATACAGCTGGTGGTGGTGGGTGTCGTCGAGCCGGAAGCTCTCCCAGCTGGCCGAACTGCGGCGAGCCGGGACGGATGTCGACCAGCACGTCGAGGATCGCTCCGCGGACGCACCGGATCAGCTTGGCCTGGCCGGGCTGGTAGTGCATCCCCCGCACGATCCCGCGCCGGGACCGGGAGTGGTTGTCCTGGACGAAGTGGTCGGGGATGCCCAGCTCGGTGAATACGTTCTCACGGAACGCCTCGAGAAAGAACCCCCGCTCGTCTCCGTGCACGGTGGGAGCCAGCAGGATCGGCCCCTCGAGCTTCGTGGCCAGAATTTGCATCTACTCCAGCGCCCACCGGCCGTCGACCAGGATCGGCACCTCACCCCCGGCGTTCGTGGTGGCCGTGACACGGACCTCGGGACCGCCGATCATGAAGTCGGTGTGGACCCCGCTGATGTTGACGCGCTGGGCCGTTGTCTCGTCGGCGGCCAGGTGCGCGAACCCGGAGCCCAGGGCGATGTGGCTGGCGGCGTTCTCGTCCAGCAGCGTGTCGTGGAACACCGTTCCCGTCGGCCCCACCCGGCCGCTGCCGTCGACCAGCGCCACCTCGCCGAGTCGGTTGGCATCGGCGTCGCGCGTCACCAGCTCGCGCACCAGCCCGGCTCCCTCGTCGGCGTCGATCTGCACCGCGCGCCCGGCCTCGAAGCGAATCCGCAACCCGTTGACCGACCGGCCCGAGACCAGCAGCGGCCGGGTCGAGGACACCACCCCCTCGGTCCGCTCGGGGTCCGGGGTCGTGAACACCTCCTCGGTGGGCACGTTGGGGATGTGCCGGCGCCCGTAGGCGGTCTTGAAGCTGCCGCCGGTCCAGGAGACGCCCGGGAGCAGGCCCACGGTCAGGTCCGTTCCGGGGCCGGTGAAGTGAAGTGAGTCGAGCTTGGCGGCATCGAGCCTGGCGGCGCTGGCGGCCAGCTCCTCGACGCGGGCCCACCAGGCGGCGGTTGGATCGGCTTCGTCGAGGCGGCAGACACGGGCGATCTGCTCCCACAGCCGGTCGGACGCCGCCGCCTCGTCCAGGTCCGGAAACACGAGCCTGGCCCAGGCGGCGGTGGGACCGGGCACGATCGTCCAGTTCACGGTGGCCGCGTCGATCACCTGCGCCCACTCCGGCATGACGACGGTGTCACGCCCGATGCGGGTGGGATCGAGATCGTCGAGCAGGCCCGGGGCGCTGGGACCGCTCAGCCCGATCAGCGCCCCGCTCACCTCCGCCAGCTCGCCCGGCCGCCGGCGCAGCCAGGGGGTGACCGTGCCCAGCGCCTCCTCGGGGGCGAATTTCAACCGGGCGCGTTGAACGTACGGGTCGGCGTACTGAACCTCGACCTGGTGGGCTCCGGCCTCGTAACAGGCCGCCGCCACGGCGCGCGCCAGCGCCTCCTGGCCCAGCTTGGCGTTGACGAGCACGATCTGGCCCGGCGCGACGTTCGCACCGACGCTGACGGTCAGCTTGGCCAGGGCTTCTACACGCTCGGAGATGGCTGCGAGGCTATCGCGGACCGAGATCAGTTCGGTGACCGAACTAGCGAATGCTAGACTCGCTGACATGGCCCTTCCCAACGATTACGCGGGCCAGCGGTGTTCGGCGGCCCGCACGCTCGAGGTGATAGGTGAGCGGTGGACCCTGCTGATCGTCCGCGACGCCTTCTACGGCGTCAAGCGCTTCGGTGATTTCGCCGTCCATCTCGGCATCCCCCGCGCGGTGCTGACCAACCGGCTGAACTCGCTGGTGCAGGAGGGGGTACTGGAACGGGTTCCCGGCCCCGGCGCCCGCGACGAGTACGCGCTCACCGCCAAGGGCACCAAGCTGTGGCCGATCGTCCGCGACCTGATGGCCTGGGGCGATGAGTTCTATTCCGATCGCGGGCCGCGGCGGGTCTTTCATCACGCCGACGACGACGGCGTGATCGATGACGGCGGGCAGTGCCAAACCTGCGGCGCGGTGGTGGGAGCCGCCGACACGGTGGTTCTGCCCGGACCCGGCTACGAGCGCAGCGTCCACGACGGTGGCGTGATCGACGCGGCGTTCGCCGTGCCCCGCAGGCTGCTCGAGCCGATCCGCGGCTAGTAGCTCAGCCTGGACGCCACGCTGGCGTGGCCTGGGCGAGCGCGCCCGAACGCGCGCGGGGACCGGGGACGGTGCGCGCCACAGGATCGAACGGGGTGGAGCCGCGGCCGGCCGGTCGCGCGTGACGGACCTACCGGCCGGCTGGCAGCCCTTTCCCGCCAGATTTGACGGGTTTGTACTGCCAGCTGGGCTGGCCGGCCTAGGGCCTGACAGAGGGCCGGACGTTTACGCGACAGCGTCCGGAGCGACCCGCATGGCCCACCCCTCTTCCCAAGCTGTCGTTTACGCCGACTCACCCCGCACCCACCCAAGGACAAATGGCCGTTTCGCGACCCTCCGCGCCAACTGATTTTCATCCCCCTGGCCCGCCTCTACTTCGACCCTCCACCGCGAACCCGCGGGAGGACGAAGCGGCCGTCGGCCCGGATCCGGTAGTGGCTGTTGGGAAAGTCCTCGGCCGACAGGCGGCCCACCAGCCGCGCCGACGCGTTACTGCGGTCGGGATGGGGCAGGCCGTCGTCGAGCCGGATCGAGATCCAGCGGGCCGCCACCAGACGGCCGCGGGCGTCAAGGGTGGCGCGCAGGATGCCGCTGTCGGACAGCACGCCGCCCCCCGCGAGCGTGTGGTAGCCGATGAAGTTGCCCAGCGAATAGGCGATCAGGTGTCCCCGGTAGCGCTGGACGCCGCGGATCACATGGGGCCCTGACCCGAGCACGATCGAGGCGCCGGCGTCGATCACCGCGTGCGCGAAGCCCCGGGCGTCGCCACGGTCCTCGCCGAGGTAGAACTGACTTCCGTAGGGAGTGTGGAGCTGATCGGCGCCCTCGGCGCCGGCGTGGATGAACACGACCACCACCGAGGCTCGCCTGCGAGCGCGCTTGACCATCGCTTGGGCGCCGGGGATGTTGAGCAGGTTGGAGTCAAAGGAGTACGGCGCAAAGCCCAGGAAGGCCATCCGCACGCCGTGCACCGTCAGGTAGGTGATCTGGCCGGGCAGGCCGGTGTAGGCGACGCCGGCATGCCGCAGCGCGGCGAGCGTCTGGGTCTGGCCCGAGGCCCCGAAGTCGAGCGCGTGGTTGTTGGCCTGGTTGACGAGGCCGAATCCGAGCCGGTGCAGCTGGCCGGCGGTTGAGGGCGGAGCCTGGAAGGCAAAGCACGTCCCGCCGCCGACCCCGCTACCGCACTTCGAGGCGCCGCCAACCGAGAGGGTGCCCTCCAGGTTGCCGAGGTCTAGATCGGCGCCCCCGAGGAGGCCGCGCACCGGAGCCAGCGCGTTATAGACCCCGCCCGGCGGCAGACCGCGCTGGGTGCTCATCGCCATGTCCCCCACCCACTGGATGCTCACCACTTGCGGGTGCGGGGCCGGGGAGGCCTGTGCCGTTGCCGGGACCCCGAGAGACGCAGCGACAATGGACCACAGGCAGGCTACCCGCAGGCATCGCGGGCCCAGGATCCGTCGGATGCCGACGCGAGCCATCCGGGAACGAGCGAGCCAATCTCCGACCATGGGCTCATATGATGCACCGTCGCTGACCTAGAATCGCCACCCTTTATGGCCCAACGTCTACGCTCGCCGCGGGCGCGCGCGGGCGGGCTGCGGGAGCTGTCCGGCGAGCCTGCCCGTTCCCGGGTCTGGCCCCAGCTGACCGCGTAACCGCCGATGCACCTCTGGTCTCTTCTTGTCGGCCGCGAAGCGGCGATGCTGGCCATCCTGGTGGCGCTGGGGACGGGTCCCGCGTCGCTGCTGCCGGCGCAGATGGACCTGGCCAGCCGGCTCGCGCTGGCGCCGGTCCTGGGCTTCTGCCTGGGCACGTGCGTCACCACCACGATCCTCGAGTTCTTCCCGGCCAACTCCACCTACTGGGTGTTGATCATCCTGGCGGCCGCGTCGCTCGCGCTGGCGGCGATCCGCCACCGGCGCGGCCGCCGGCGCCGGCGACGGCTCCTTCCGGAGCCGAACCCTCAGGCTCGCCGACGCGGGCGCGCTGGCTCTGATCATCGTGGTCGTCGCCGTGCCGCTGAACGTAACGCTGCACGCGCAGAACACGGTGGGACCGGCGGCCTTCCTCTACACCGACGGCGACACCTACGTGGCCATCCAGGATGGTGCGCGCACGGCGTCGCTGCACGCGGCGACGGACACCCTGAACGAACACGTTGCAACCGGCGCCCCGTTCGGCGACCTCACGCAGTACATCTACTCGGCCTACGCCCAGGTCGGCCAGAACCTCGACGCCGGACCGCTGAGCGCCAACGTCAACGCCCTGCTCGGGCTCGGAGCCACCGACACCTACTCGCCGTTCCTGATCGTCTTCTTGATCATGAGCGCGCTGAGCGCGTTCGCGGCGGTGCGCTGCTTCGCCCGGTCACCGACGCTGACGGCGGCGCTGGCCGGCTGCCTGTTCGGCGGCGCCATGTTCCTGGAGCTGTGGTTCGACACCTACCAGGCTGCGATCATCGCCATGGGCCTCGTCCTCACGTTCGTGGTCTTAGTCGATCAGGCCCTACGCAACGAGCGCTGGGCGTCGCTGGTGTTGGTCTCGCTGGTGGCCGGGACGATGTTGACGGTCTATCCGATCTACCTGATTCCAGTGGGCCTGATCGGGATCCTGATGGTGGCCTGGCACGCGTGGGCGCTGCACCGGTCCGGCGGCGAACTGAGGCCATGGCTGCGTCGAGCCGGCATCGGAGTGGCCGCGGTGCTGGCGATGGCGGCCGTGTTCGATCCGATCGGCCTGCTGCGCGAGATCCACTTCTATCCGCTGCTGCTGGACGGAAAGATCGTTACACCGCGGGTGGGTTACACGCTCCCGCCGCGCGTGCTGCCGGGGTGGCTGACCCAGACGCGGGAGTTCTACGCCCTGACCGGACCCGGGACCGGAGGCCTCAAGGAGGTGTTGCTCGGCGGGTTGTTGCCGCTGCTTTTCCTGGGCATCATCGTCGTCGGGCTGCTGCGCTATCGGCAGGCGCTGACATGGGTGGCCCTGAGTGTGGTCCTGTCGGCGCTGGCCCTGTACGCCTATCTGAGCGAGCAGTCGTGCACGTACTGCGCGGAGCGGCTGATCCTGCCATTAGGTCCCATCGTCGCCGTGCTGATCACGCTTGGGATCGCGGCGCTGCTTGTCGTCCCGAGCCGGTGGTCCAAGGCGGCTGGGATCCTCGGCCTGATCGTGGTGGTCGTCGCCGTCGCCGAGAGGGAGCGAATCGAGATGCGCCGCTTCAAGCAGGGCGCCTACTTCCTCGATACCGCCAACCGTGAGGTCCTATCCCGTCTTCCCGCGGCCCGGGGCGCGGTTCTGGTGGAGGGATACGGTGCCAGCACCGCGGCCCAGGCCGAGCAGCCACTGGTCTATGACCTCGTCGAGGAGCGTGCCCCGGGGCGCGCCTCGATCATTCTCGGCAGCGAGGTCGACGGCGCCATCACCTACCTGGACTTCGATCGTCTGCAGCTGCCGCCGGGGGCGGAGTTCAAGCCCAACTACCGCTACGTGCTGACCCGGCTGGCCGGCGTCGGCACCGACCGGCGGCTGATCTCTCGCCGCGGGGGCATCGCGCTGGAGGAGCGGGTCAAGCCGCTTGACATCACGCCGTTCGCGGGGCTCGGCGTGCCCCTCGAGCGGATCGACAGCTCCGGGGTGGCGTGGGTACAACCCCAGTATCCGCTGCAGTTCTACATCGCCGGTTACTCGCCCGGCACCGCCTGGGCCAGGCTCACGTTCCGTGCCTCAGTGCCGGTCTCGGTACCGCCGCAGCCCGGAGTGAGAACGCTGCAGCGGCGCGACGACCTGACCGTCTGCGTCCGGGCGGTCGGCCGCCCGCCGGTGCGAGCGGTGACGCTCGCGCTGCACGCGGCCGTGCAGCCCGGCACCCCGCCGCCTGGGGACTACCCCCCAGCGATGCCCCTGGAGGGACTGGCGCTCACCTCGATGCACGCGCTGGCCGGAAGCTGCAGACCTTGAACGAACCCGTCGCCTCAGCCAAGCCGCCGGCGCACAACGCGACCGACGACATGTCGCGACTCCGCCAGCGCCAGCGCAGCGCGTACAGCTTTACGCGAGCGAAGCGCGGCGTACTTGGCCGCCTCGGCCTGGAGGCGAACCTCCAGCGCCTCGACGTCGCGAGAAGCCCCGTTGGTGGGCAAGCTCAGCGGAGCATGGACCGCTGACTGTGGCGAGCGCCGCCGGGGATAGCGGGGCTGGACCGCATGGGGGCGAAACGAGGCGGCGAGGTGGGTGGGGGTCAGGATGCCCAGATCGATCGCGGCTTCGTCAAGGGTGGCGATGGCGTCGATCACGAACGTGTCCTCGGGATCACCGGGGTCGAAGTTATGACCGTAGCCTCGGTCGACGAACAGATCGGTGACGTTGCCGAAGGCCAAGAAGACCTCCGGATGGAATCGCTCCAACAGCAGAGGGAGGACGTCCTGGGCCCGAATCCCCTCAAAGCCCTCAACTGAGCAGTCGTAGTCGGCGCAGTAGGCGTCGACCTCGCCCACGTAGTGGTTGTAGCGGTAGCGCTCGGGAAGCGTGCTCCAGATCCGCCGCACGATCTCGCCCGCCTCGGGCCAACGCAAGTGGCCGTTGCGGCCGATCATGTCGTTCACCAGGAGGACGCCCTGCGGGTCGATCGCGCCGGCGATCTGGTCGTACAGGTGCTCGAGCTCCAGAACGTGATGAAGGCTGTGAACCGCGAGGAACACATCGGTGGTTTCGGAGGCGGTCCAGCTGTTCAGATCGGTCTGCTCGACGCGAACGCGATCGCTCAGACCAAGCTCCTCGGCGAGCTCGACCGCCCGCTCGAGCATGGCCTGGTTGAGCTCGAGTAGGACGAGCTCCAGGTTTGCCGCTCCACGCTCCGCCAAGCGCGCGGCGAGCGCGAGCTCGTAGTCTCCGTTGCCGGCGCCGAGGCTTACCAGACGGGCGCGGCGAGGCGAGCATCGCTGGCACTGCTCGACGATGCTGCGCTCGAACAGGTCATCGATCCCGCCATAGCCGATCTCCGCGAACAGCGGCACGATGAATTTGCCCGTCCAATGGTGGTGGATCGCGGGGAGGTCGTGCACCTCCTCCATTCCGGTGAAAACGCCGAGCTCGGCGCTGATTCTTGATTCGTAATCGTCGATGGTGCGGCGAAGCTATCACGCGTCAGGCCGGCCAGCGGACGATGGCCCCGGCGCTGATGTAATCCCGGGATGAGCGCGATCTCGCCCGCGGTCGTGTCCGATTCTCCTGCCGGAGGCCCGCGGGGACGGCTGATCCGCGATGTGTCGCGACATCGCCTGTTCGAGGCCGTGGCCGTGCTGCTGGGGTACACGTTGCTGGCCGGCCTTCTGTACCAGACTCCGCTGGCCGGTCACGCCAACGGCCTGGCCGCAGGCCTCGGCCGTCGCGACAACGATCAGTTCGTGTGGATGCTCGGGCTGGTCCGAGCACGCCATCGCCCACGGGCTGGGGCTGTTTCACCCCAATCTGATCTTCGTCCCCGAGGGCTACAACCTCGCACGCACCACGCCCATATTCACCTTCGGAGTGATCCTGGCTCCGCTGACCGCGCTCGCCGGACCGTTGGTGACATACAACGTCGTGATGCTGGCGATGCCGGTGCTCAACGCCGGCACGACCTACGCACTGTGCCGTCGACTGGGCGCCCGGCGCGGTCCGGCCTTCCTCGGCGGCTTCGTGTTCGCCACCGCCGGGATCGTCGCCTATTCGGAGCGGGGCGCGCCCTCCACCGGCTGTGCGGTGTTCGTCGTGGTGGCGATCATCCT
Organism: uncultured Solirubrobacterales bacterium; assembly: GCA_963754375.1. GTDB lineage: Bacteria > Actinomycetota > Thermoleophilia > Solirubrobacterales > Solirubrobacteraceae > Palsa-465. The sequence goes on along the minus strand of CAVWFX010000021.1, from coordinate 354,286 downwards.
GGTGCTGAACCTGATCGACCCCGCCCGCACACCGCGGTGGCGGACGGCGATCTGGCTGGGGATCGACCTCGCGGCGCAGCTCTATTACGCATCGGAGATGGCGACCACGTTCCTCCTGTTCGGAGTGCTGGCGCTGGTGATCACCTGGCTCATGGACACATCGCGACGAACCGCGATTCGCGCCGCCGTGCCCAAGCTGGCCGTGGCCGCCGCCGTCCTCGTCGTGGCCGGCCTGCCGTACGTGCTGGCGTTCGCGTTCGATCGCGGCACCGGGCTCAGCCACGCCACCCGAACCTATATCCAAACGATCTGCTGGCGTTCGTGATCCCGTCGCCGCTGTACCGGGTCGGCCGGGAGTACTTCGCCTCGCTGGCCGCCACCTTTCCGGGCGAATCGGACGAGGCCTACCTCGGACTTGGCCTGGTGATCATCACCACATGGTTTGTCGCCGGCCGCTGGCGGCGATCGGCGGCCACCCGAATCCTGGGCGTGCTGCTGGCGGTGATCGCAGTCTGCTCGCTCGGCACGCACCTGACCGTCGCGGGACATACCACCATGCCGCTCCCGTGGACGCTGGTGACGCACGTTCCGCTGCTGCGCTACGCGATTCCCAGCCGGCTGTCGCTGTATCTGGCCATGGGAGCCTCGGTTGCGCTGGCGCTGTGGATGACCGACCGGCCCGGCCCGTTGCGCTGGGCGCTGGCGTTGTGCTCGTGCGCGCTCCTGACCCAACCCGGCGTTTCGCTGGTCGACCTCGCTGCACACCCCGGCGTTCTTCACTTGGGCGCCGCCGCTGGTGACGATCAGTCCCGGTGATCGGGTCATGGTCGTGCCGCTGTCTCGACCTGGCACCGCTCTGGCTCAGTGGGTCGCGCTCGCTGGCCGGCGGTCACCTCGGCCATACCCCGATTCCTACGCGCCGTTACGGGGCGCCAGCTACCTGGCATTCGGCCTGGCTCGCCCGGATCGCCCGCAGTCGCGCAACTGGTTCGGGCCAAGGGTGTCGATGCCGTGGTTGTGGATCCCAGGCGATTCCGGGGCCCTGGCGCCGCTGCTGGCCGCAGCGCGGGCCTGGGCGTCAAGCCCGTAGCCCAGCAGGGCGCCATCATCTACCGGTTGGGCCGGGATGAGCGCGATCTCGCGCACGCCCGTGTCGGATTCTCCGGCTGACGCCCCGCGTCGGCGGCTGATCCGCAATGCGTCGCAACATCGCCTGGTCGAGGCCGTGGCCGTGGTGGTGGGGTACACCCTGCTGTGCGGGCTCCTCTACCAGACGCCGTTGGCCGGACACGCCAACAGTCAGGCGTCGGGTCTGGGGATTGCGGACAACGACAGTCGTGTGGATGTCGGCTGGTCCGAGCACGCGATCGCCAGGCCTGGGCCTGTTTCACTCCAATCATCTTCGCCCCGACGGCTACAACCTGACGCGACCACGCCCATATTCACCCTCGGGGTGCCTCGCGCCCACTCACGGCGCTTGCCGGACCGCTGGTGACCTACATCGTCGTGATGCTGGCGATGCCGGTGCTGAACGCCAGCACGGCCTACGCGCTGTGCCGCCGTCTCGGCGCCCGGCCCGGCCCCGGCGGCGCTCGGCGGCTCGTGTTCGCCGCGGACGGGATCATCGCCTTCTCGGAGATGGGCGCGCCCTGTATCAGACCGGGTTCCGGCGCTGGTGCATGGCGATCATCCTCGTGCGACCTCATCGACCCGGTCCGCACACCGCGGTGGCGAACGGCGACTGGCTGGGGATCGACCTCGCGTCGCCGCTCTACTACTTGTCGGAGATGCGGCCACTTCCTCCTGTTCGGAGTGCTGGCGCTCGTGATCACCTGGGCTCTCGACCCCGCGACGAAGCGCGGCATTCGCGCCGCGGCGCCAAGCTGGGCGTCGCCGCCGGTGTCTCGCCGGCCGCCCTGCCCTATACCTGCTCGCGTTCGCGTTTGACCGCGGCACCGGGTTCAGCCACGCCAACCCCGACCTGTATCCCAACGATCTCCTCGCGTTCGTGTCCCCTCGGCGCTGTATCGGGTCGGGCGGGACGCGCCTCGCTCGCCGCCACCTTCCCCGGCGAGTCAGGCGAGGCCTACCTCGGCATCGGGGTGGTGCTGATCATCGTGTGGTACCTCGCCGAGCGATGGCGCCGCTCGGCCGGGGCCCGGATTCTCGGGTCATGTTGGCGGTGATCGCGTTCTGCTCGCTGGGCACCCACCTGACCATCGCCGGCCACACCACCCTGCCGCTGCCGTGGGCCTCGTCCGCCACCTCCCGCTGCTTCGCTACGTGATCCCCGAGCCGGCTGGCGCTGTACGTGGCCCTCGGTGCGGCTGTCGTGCTGGCGCTGTGGCTCAACCGGCGTCCCGGGCCTGGTGCGCTGGGCGGTCGCGCTCGTGTCATGCGCGCTGCTGATCCCCAATCCCGCCTGAGATGGTCGACTTCCCTGCACACGCCGGCGTTCTTCACCTCGGCGCCGCCGCTGGGGCTTCAGCGCCCGCGACCGGGTAATGGTGGTGCCGCTCGCCGGTCCTGACGATGCCGCCCAGGCCGAGTCGGGCTTCGCGTTCTCGCTCGCCGGCGGTTACCTCGGCCAATACCCACGCTCTTACGGACACTACCCGGGCGCCGCGCTACCTGGACGGCCAGGCGCCGCCGGGGGCGCCCGCGGCGGTGGCCCAGCTGGTGCGCGCCAAGCGGGTCGATGCGGTCGTGGTGGAGCAGTCGGTGCCCGGGCCCTGGCGCCAGCTGCTCAGCGGCCTCGGCGTCAGGCCGGTGGCCCAGCAGGGTGCGCTGATCTATCGGTTGCGGCACTGAGGTATTCAGGCGAGCGCTCTACAATCGCCACCCCTTATGGCCAAGCCTCGCGCACTCGTGACCGGCGCCGCCGGTTCATCGGGTCGCACGTCGCCGACTCCTGCCTCGAGCTGGGGATGGAGGTCGTGGCCACCGACGACCTGATCGGGCGGCTTCATCGAGAACGTCGCCCGCGGGTGCGAAGTGGGTGCAGGGCGACCTGCGCGACGCCGACTTCGTCGCGCTCGCTGTGGGACGACGGGCCGTTCGACTACGTCTACCACCTCGGCCGCCTACGCGGCCGAGGGGCTGTCGCACTTCATCCGCGCCTACAACTACCGCAACAACCTCGAGGCGAGCGTCAACCTGATCAACCAGTCCGTGCTGCACGAGGCCGAGCCGCTTCGTGTTCACCTCGTCGATCGCGGTCTACGGCGCCGGACAGGTGCCGATGACCGAGGACATGACGCCCGAGCCCGAGGATCCCTACGGCATCTCCAAGTACGCCGTCGAGCTGGACCTCGCCGCCGCGCAGCGGATGTTCGGCCTGCACTACACGGTGTTCCGCCCGCACAACGTCTACGGCGAGCGCCAGAACATCGCCGACGCGTACCGCAACGTGATCGGCATCTTCATGAACCCGTCCTGCAGCGGCGAGCCGATGCCGATCTTCGGCGACGGCCTGCAGACGCGGGCGTTCTCCCACATCGCCGACGTGGCGCCGGTGATCGCGCGCAGCGCCGCTCGTGCCGGCTTCGACGGACGAGGTCTTCAACGTCGGCGCCGACGAGCCGTACACCGTCCTGGACCTGGCGCACATCGATCGCCGAGGCGCTTCGATGTCGAGCCCGAGATCGTTCACCTCGACGCTCGCAACGAGGTCGTGCACGCCTTCTCTGACCACAGAAGATCCAGCGCGTGTTCGGCGCTCGGCCGAGCCGGTCTCGCTGCGACGACGGCATCGGCCGCATGGCGGAGTGGGTGCACGAGCACGGTCCCGCGAGCCGGTCGAGTTCGCCGGCGATATCGAGGTGATGCGCAACCTTCCGCCCAGCTGGCGCACCGTCGCGCCACGGTGACCCCGCGCCGACTCGTGGCCGCCCTGGCCAGACGAGCGCGCGGTGCGCGGATCCGCGCCCGGCGCCTGTGGGAGCTCTCCGGCCAGCCGCCCGTCCCGGCGACCCCCGAGCCGCCGGCACCCGAGCCGCCGTCGCCCCAGGCGCCTGAACCGGGCGGCCCGTCGGATCCGCCGCTGCTGTGCTGGCCGCTCGACCACTTCTACAGTCCGGTACCGGACAACCGGGCGCTGGCGCGCGAGCCGGCCCGGTCCCGCGTCTGGCCCGCGGTGCCCCGCCCGACCCCGGGCATCGACTGGCGCGGCGACGAGCAGGTGGCGTTCCTGCGCGATCAACTGGGCACCCAGGAACCGATCGACCTGCCCTCGCAGCCCACCGGCGACCCGCGCGATTACCACACCGCCAACGAGATGTTCTCCCGCCTGGACGCCTGGTTGCTCCAGGGGATGCTGCGCCACTTTCGCCCCCGCCGCATGATCGAGGTCGGCTCCGGCTGGTCCTCGCTGCTCACCGCTCGGGTCAACCGGGAGTACCTCGACGGCGAGCTGCACTTCACCTGCATCGAGCCCTACCCGCCCGAGTTCCTGCACGACGGCGTCGACGGCATCTCCGAGCTGATCGTCGCCCCCGTCCAGGAGGTTTCCCCGGAACGCTTCGCCGCGCTCCAGAGCGGCGACGTGCTGTTCATCGACAGCTCCCACACCGTCAAGACCGGCGGCGACGTGCCGTGGCTGTTCGAGGAGGTGCTGCCCCGGCTGAACTCCGGCGTGGTAGTCCACGTGCACGACATCGGTCTGCCGCGCGATTACCCCCAGGAGTGGGTGTTCGCAGGCCGCGCCTGGAACGAGCAATATCTAGTCAGGGCGTTTCTGACCTTCAACTCCGAGTTTCGCGTCCTGCTGGGGGTCAGCTGGTTGGGGGTACACCGTGCCGACGTGCTCAGCGCAACCCTTCCCGACTACCCGGCCGGCTACCGCGACAGCGGCGCGTCGCTGTGGATCCAGCGCAACCCGGACCCGACCGCGCCCGCCCGCTAGCTGCGTCGAAGTTTCGACGCACGCCGCCACAGTTTCGCCGGGTTTCGGGCCCGGATCGGGGACGTGGTGCGATCCACTCCGTATATGACGAGTCAGACGACCCACGTCCGTTGCCCCACCGGCCGCGTCACAGTCCTGACACACGTCAGCGCTTCTTCAGGATCACCATCCCGCCGTTGACGCGCATCCACTCGATCGGCAGCGGATCACCCGTCCACCGCGGCTGGTGCAGACGCAGCGGCCCCTCGGCGGTGTGATCGATCAGGCGTTTGACCAGGCCGACCATGCCGTAGTCATGACTGGGCATGCGCTGGGCGGTGCCCTCGCCGCTCTGGCGTGCAACCTCGACCACGTCGTCGAGTTCGGCGACTCCGACCACGGCCGAGGGATCGGCTGCGTCGGGCCAGGGCGGCACGTACCCGGTGGCCCAGTCCTCGATCACGTAGAAGCCCCCGGGGCGCAGGTGCGGGCCGTACAGCGCCTGCAGCGAGCGCGCCGCGGGGAGGCCGGCATGGGCGGCGTCATCGATGATGAGTGTGAAGCCGTCCGGGGCAAACTGAGCCGCGGTGCGATGCAGCAACTCAGCATCGCCCTGGTCGCCGGAGACGACGTGCACTCGCGGACCGAGATCGACCGCCGGTGGGTCCAGGTCCAGGCCCACGACGGTGGCCTTGGGAAATGCGTCGCGCCACATCACCAGTGAGTCGGCCTTCCACACGCCCAGCTCCAAGAGGGCGAAGGGGCGGTGGCGAAGCGGCGCCAAGATCTCTTCGTACACCGGCAGGTAGCCGAGTGGCTTGACGGTTTCATCGCCGGGCGCGCCGCCGAGCTTCAGCCAGCCGTGGCGCTGGGTCCGGCTGCGCGCCCCAGCCAGCGCCGCGGCCGCTGTCGACCGTAGCTTCCGCTGGATTTGGGCCTTGCGGCCCGAAGCGCTGCTCACACTGCCTCTGTGGGCGCGGCCGGGGCACGGTCGCCCAGCAGTTCGCTGAGCGCGGCGGTCATCAGCGCCGGCGACACGCGCTCGGCGGCCAGCTGCTGCCCGGCGGTGGACAGCGAATCCCAGAGGTCGTCGTCGGTCAGCACGCGGATCACTCGCTCGGCCAGCTCGTTGTCATCGGTGCCGATCAGCAGCTGCTCGCCGTCGACGGCATCGAGACCCTCGGCCCCCACCGGGGTCGTCACCACCGGCAGCCCGTAAGCCAATGACTGCGTCACTTTGCCCTTCAGGCCCGCCCCGTAGTTGAGCGGAGCCACCATCGCACGGGCCGAGTCAAACAGCGGGTCGACGTCGGGCACCCACCCGGCCACCTCCACCAGCGGCGAGGCCAGGGCCTGCACCTCCGGAGGCGCCAGAGACGCCAATCAGGGTCACCGGGACGTCGCCCAACTCGCGCCACACCCGGGGCATCACTCCGTGCACCAGTCGCAGGGCGGCGTCGATGTTCGGCGGATGCTCGAAGCCCCCGATGAAGATCACTCCCTTACGCTCCGCCGCCGAGCGGAACCTCGGCCCGCACCGGATTGACGTTGGGTACCACCCGGACCACGGCTCCCGGGACGTCGGCCTGGACCTGATCACCCTCCTCGGCGCTGACCACCAGCGTTGCGTCGGTGGCCCGGATCAAAGCCAGCTCGATCTCCCGCAGAGCGGCGGCACGCGGCCCCAGCGACAGCTGCCCCGAGCCGTCTGCGATCCCCGCCTTGCGTGCTTCCCGCAGCCAGTGCAGGTCGATCGTGTCGTAGGCGATCGGCGCCGAGGGCGCGCATTCCCGAAGCAGGTCGAGCCACCGGCTGGTGGCGTGGGGTCGGCAGGTGATCACGAGGCTCAGGCCCGGCCCGATCGCCGCCAGCTGCTCGGGGACGTCGACGTCGCGGTACCAGACCTCGACACCCATCCGCTGCAGCGCCAGCCCGTAGGGAAGCGGGAATCCGAGGTCGTCGGGCAGGAAGGTGACCCGGCAGCCCAGATCGATCAGGGCCTGGATCATGCCGCGCATCCGCAGCGAGCCCGAGTCGCGGTCCCACAACGGCACCCGGTGATCGACGATCAGCACCTGCGGACCACGGTGGCGATCGGCGGCCCGGCGCAGGTTCTGCGGGCTGTAGGGCAGCTGCTCGGTATCCAGGCGGTGGCGCCACTTCTCGACGAACTTGGTCCGGTTGAGCTCCTGAAAGCGCTTGAGTCCGGTGGTCACATCGGTGCCCGAGGTGCTGCCCTCCAGATGCACGACGTTGGCCCGAGGTTCGTACATCACCCGCAGCCCGTGCTCGCGGGCCTGGAAGCACAGATCGGTGTCCTCGTAGTAGATGGGGGCATAGCGCTGATCGAAGCCGCCCACCTCGCGCCAGAAGTCGGCCCGGACCATCAGGGCGGCGGCCGAGCCATAGTCGACCTCGCGCCGGAACTCGTAGCGCCAGTCGGAGGCATCGTCGTTGCGCCCGTAGTTGCCGGCGCTGCCGTCGCGCCAGACGATCCCGCCCGCCTCGTTGAGCGACCAGTCCCCATACAGGAACTTGGGGGTCACCACGCCCACGTCGGGAACCGTGAGGGCGCAATTCATCATCTCCGCCAGCCACCCGTCGAACACCTGGATGTCGTTGTTGCAGAGCACCAGCCAGCGTCCGCGCGCCTGCGACGCCCCGCGGTTCATGCTGCGCAGGAACCCCAGGTTGGTGTCGTTGACGACGATCCGAGCACCCCGGACGTTGCTAAGCAGGGCCTTGGTGTGATCGTCGGCGGTGTCGTCGACCAGGATCACCTCGTAGCTGACGCCGGTGGTCCGGTCCCGGATCGACTCAAGGCAGCCCCGGGTCAGGTCGGCCCGGGAATGGACGGGAATGATCAGCGACACCTCCGGCTGCTCGAACTCGGGCAGCTCGATCAGCTCGCCGGCGTCGCCTTCGGACGCAGCCCGGACGGCCGTCCTACGAACCAGCCCCCGGAGCACCGGCTGCAGGGCACGGGTGACGAGTGACCGCTCTCCACCGAGCGACGAGACGATCGCGCCCCGAACCCGCTCGGCCAGTTGCCAGGTGGCGGATCGCCGGAGCTCAGCCGTCGCCTCGCAGCTCCGTGCTCAGGCCGGCCGCCGCCTGCTCCTGCGCGTGCACCTCGGCCAGCAGCTCGCTGACCCGCCGCTGGCGCAGATCCAGTTCCACCTCCCGCTCATCGAGGGCGCGCCGCAGCGCGCGCCGCTGCTCCTCCTGGTGCTCGAGACCCCGGGCAGCCTGCGCGTCTCGCCCGCTGGCCGCCGGCCTCGGCCGCCCGCATCAGCGCGAGGTCGCAGTCGGCGAGGGTGGAGTTATCCGGGATCGCGGCCAGCTCGACGCTCGAGGCCACCGCCACCAGGTACAGCGGCGACATCCCCTCGACCGAGCCCCAAGTGTCGCCCTGACGTTCCACGAAGAACGTCTTGGCTGGTGGTTGCTCCCCGTCTGAATCCGCAACGTCGAGCGAGACCAGCGCCGACCCGGTGATCGTCCGCTGTCCCCAGGTGCGGACGTGGCTGAACTCCGACTCCAGCAGCTCGCGAAACTGCTCGCGGTCAAGCTCGTGGACATGGAACGGGTTGTGGACGCCGGTGGCCTCGGTGTAGGGGCGCCGGTCGGGTGTGGAGGCGATCAGCAGCCCGCCGGGCGCGAGCACCCGCGCCACCTCGCTGAGCACGCGGCGCTGGTCCTCGACGTGCTCGATCATCTCGAAGGCCACCACGGCGTCAAATGAATCGTCGGCGAAGGCAGACAGGTCCTGGGCATCGCCCGTGCCGGAACTCGATCTGGCCGCCGCCGTAGTTGAGCTGGCTGTGGTCGACGGTCCGCTGGTCGGTGTCGATGCCGATCACCGAGGCAGCCGACTCGGCCAGGATCGCCGCTCCGAAGCCCTCACCACTGGCCAGGTCCAGGACGCGCCGGCCCTCGACGAGTTGCGCCGCCCACAGGTAACGGTGCAGGTGCTCGTAGACGACCTGGACGTCGGGGGACCACGGGACGCACCGCTCTCCCGTCCATTCGATCAGTCTCGGGGCGCCGGCGCGGTGACGGGACGTCAAGCCACCCGCCGCCTGCGTAGCGCGCCGTCACCGTCACGTAGCACGCGGGCCCGAGTCGGCTCTTGCGTCACCACGGGCGCGTAGTCTAGCCGTGCCGCGGCGCAGGTCGTCCCCTGGCCGACCACGCAATCCTAACCCCAGATGTCCGCACCCAACCCGTGCCTTGGCGCGTTCTGATCCTATCCTCCGAAACATGAGCTCTCTTCCGATCTCGGTACGAGTGGGCGGGCTGGACAAGACGTTCCGGCTGCCCGAGCACCGCGTTCATACGCTCAAGGAGCGTGCCCTGCATCCGTTCCGGCAGACCACGTTCGACAAGTTCCAAGTGCTCAAGGGGATCAGCTTCGAGGTCCTGCAGGGAGAGTTCTTTGGGATCGTCGGACGCAACGGCTCGGGCAAGAGCACGTTGCTGAAATGCATGGCCGGGATCTACCGCGCGGACCGAGGAACGATCGAGGTGGCCGGTCGCCTGTCGCCGTTCATCGAGCTGGGAGTGGGATTCAATCCCGACCTCACCGCCCGCGACAACGTGTTGATCAATGCGGTCATGATGGGGCTCACCCCGAAACAGGCCAGGGCGCGGCTCGACGAGGTCATCGCGTTCGCGGAGCTGGAGCGGTTCGTCGACCAGAAGCTGAAGAACTACTCCTCGGGGATGCAGGTCCGGCTCGCCTTCTCGGTCATGGTCCAATCCGATCCCGACGTGATGCTGATCGACGAGGTGCTCGCGGTCGGTGACGCCGCGTTCCAGCAGAAGTGCATCGACGTCTTCTACCGGCTGCGCGGCGAGGGCAAGACGATCGTGCTCGTCACCCACGAGATGGGCCTGGTGGAGCGCTTCTGCCACCGCGCGATGATGCTGTCCGGCGGCGACATCACCCACATCGGTGATCCGGCGGAGATCGGCCGTGCCTACATGAGCGAGAACTTCGCCGACTACGGCGCGGACCGCCACCAGGTTCCGCGGACGACCGAGGTCGTGCTCGCCGACAGCTCGGTGACCGACACGCAGGGCGAGCGGGTGGATGCCATCGGGTACGGCGACTGGATGGCGCTCCACGTGTCGGTGGAAGCGATCGAAGAGATCCGCAATCCGGGCGTGACGATCTGGCTGACCAACGAGGACGGAGTCCGGGTGTTCGCGGCCGGAGCGCGCGAGAACGGGGAGGGGCTCGGCGACATGAGCCCCGGCGAGCGGGTGCAGTTCACGGTGGCTCTCCAGAATCGCCTGTCCGCCGGTCGCTACTTCGTCGGCTGCAGCGTGACCAGAGGCAGCGCCGGGCTGGACATCCTCCTATTTCAGAACCGGGTGGCCGACGTCGTCTCGTACGGCAAGAACCTCTACGGCCTCGTCGGCTTGGACTTTGACCCGACGGTGATCCGCAGCCGGACCGGGGAGCCGATCAGGTGACGACCGCAGAGATCAGTACTGAGCAACCGTCCGCGGCCGCCGGCGAGCCGCTCGAGCTGCGCCGCATCGGTGGCCCGTCGGCGCTGGGCGGCGGGCGGCGGCGGTTCTTCCACCTGCTCTGGATGGTGGCCTCGTCGGACTTCAAGCTGACCTACTTCGGCTCGGTGCTCGGCTACCTGTGGTCGTTCATGCAGCCGTTGCTGTTCTTCGGCGTGCTGTACCTCGTGTTCGGCATCCTCCTCAAGTTCAACACGGTTCCGGACTTTCCGGTCCTGCTGCTGATGAACATCGTCCTGTTCAACTTCTTCCAGGCGGCCAGCGGCGCCTCGGTGGCCTCGGTCGTGGTGCGCGAGAACATGGTCCGCAAGATGCACTTTCCCCGGCTGGTGATCCCGCTGGCGGTGGTGTGCACGGCGGCCTTCCAGCTCGCCCTGAACCTGATCGTGGTCATGGTGTTCATGCTCGTCTACGGGCTCTCTCCCCGCCCCACCTGGCTGCTGATGCCGGTCATCGCCGGCGCCTTCTTCGTGCTCACCGCGGGCGTGGCCATGCTGCTGTCATCGCTGTACGTGCGCTACCGGGACGTGGCCCCGATCTGGAGCGTGATCGGCCAGGCGCTGTTCTACGCCAGCCCGGTGTTCATCACCGTCGAGGCGATCGAGAAGCACGGCATATGGGTGACCCGTGTCTACATGTTCAATCCGCTGGCGGCGATCCTCGAGCAGGCCCGCTACTGGATCATCGGCAACGGCCCCAGCACGCCCCAGGTGATGGGCGGCTACGGCTGGGCGCTGATTCCGCTGGCCATCCTGATCGCGATCGTGGCGCTCGGCTTCTTGAAGTTCCGTCGCGAGGCGCCCCGGATCGCCGAGGAGCTGTGACCGGAGCCGCCGAGCCGCTCCGAACGGCGGCCGCCTACCCGCCGTCGGGCGCGAAGTCCCGGTCGGCGAGCGTGATCGCCCGCCACACGCGCTCGATCTGATCCTCCCACCGGTAGCGGCGCACCTCCCCCAGGCCGGCGGCGGCGATCCTCGCCCGCAGCTGGCGAGTCCTCGACCAGGCGCCCCAGCCGCTCGGCGGTCGGCGTCGGCAGCGGCGGGGTGAGCAGGCAATTCTCCCCGTCGCGCAGCAGCCAGGCGGTGGCCGGGTTGATGTTCGAGACGGTGGCCATGCCGGAGGCCATGAACTCGAACGGCTGATAGCTGGGGTGCTTGCTGAACATGAACACCAAGCCGATATCGCAGCTGCGATACAGCTCGGCCACCTCGTCCAGCGACCCCAGCACCCCCAGGTTGCGGACCTTTCCGGCCAGGCCGAACTGGGCCGGGTTCCAGTTCTCGCCGGCGCAGATCACCTCCACCCGCCCACCGAAGTTCTCCTTCAGGCGTCCGAGCGCGGCCAGTCCGAGGCCGAAGGCGTTGCGCGCCGTCTTGGGCCGCCCGTAGAAGAACACGCGCACCGGCGCCCACGGAGGCCGCGGCGTCCTCGGATGGGTGGTAGCGCTCGGAGTCGACGGCCGGTACGAACGACACCGCCGGGTTGCCGTACGAGCGGTAGACGTCGGCCAGCCCAGGCGTGTTGACGATTCCCGGGAAAGCCGAAGCGGTAGCTCTCCTCCACCATCGCCGAGGCGGCGCCGGCGGGGTAGAACTGCTGCTCGTTGTCCTGCACGAAGTAGAACTTCGCTCGCACGTTGCGGCTGTGCAGCACTGGGTACGCGCTCGACCACAGCGTCGCGATGGCGGCGTCGGCGGGCGGCAGCGCCCGGGTGTCGGCCGCGGAGGTGAAGGTGCTGCTCGCCAGCGCCGGGAACGCCTCCCGCACCTTGCCGGCCATCCCGCCCACCGCGTTCGGCCCGACGTCGTAACAGTGGAAGTGGTTGCGCACCCCGTGGCGGCTCGCGAACTGGTCGGCGAAGCGCAGCAGGGTGTGGACGCCGCCGTAGTAGACGTGGTGAAAGAACGGCAGATACCACCGCACGGTGCGTGGCTCGAACGCGATCCAGCCGCCGGTAGGACTCGATCAGCGCCGCATTCGCCTCCAGCGCGCCGGTGTTCGATATCGAACGCCCCCGACACCGCCAGCTGGTCGGATTCGCTGAGCTCCGGCTCGTCGTCGGCGATGTTGCGCCGGCGTCGGCGGGCGCGGAAATAGGCGTAGCCGATCTCAGTGGGGCCGAGCTTGGAGGTGCGCCAGATGTGCTGCAGGCGCACCCGGCTGAAGCGCCCCGCCATGGGGCCCTCGGGTACGCTCACCGGCCGCTCTCGCCGGGCACACGAACGCTGCAGTCGGTGGTGTTCAGGGTCAGGTTCGGGTTGTAGAACGGGTCGCCCACGGTGCGAAATTCTCCATAGCTGTGTTCCGATCGTACGAAGTCGGCCGGGTCGATGTGGGCGCCCCGGGACTGCGACTCGTCGTGCACCACCACCGCGTGCGGCACGCACAGGCTGCGGTGCCCGGCCGCGGTCAACCGCAGGCACAGGTCGACGTCGTTGCCGGCCACCACGAAGCTCTCGTCGAATCCGCCCACGGCCAGGAACTTCTCCCGCTCGACCATCATGCAGGCAGCGGTCACCGCCATCCAGTTGCGGGTGCCGCCGTTGGCGCGCCCGAACGGCGTCTCGTGGCTGGGGTCCAGTCCGGCGAAGGGATGCCCGGCGTAGCCGTGCAGGCCCAGCGCCACTCCGGCATGCTGGACCTTGCCGTCGGGGTAGACGAGCATCGGTGCCACCGCGCCCACCTCCGGGCGCAGGGCCTCCTCGGCCAGGGTCGCGGCCCACTCCGGATCGAGGATCTCCGTGTCGTTGTTGAGGAATACCAACAGGTCAGCCTCGGACCGCCGGGCGGCGCGGTTGTTCAGCGCGGCGAAGTTGAACGGGCTCGGGTCGTGCAGCACCTGCGCCCTCCCGTCGCGTTGATAGCCGGCCAGCAGCTCAAGGGTCCGGGGCTCCTGTGAATCGTTGTCGACCAGCGTCACCGCCAGGCGCTCGTAGTCGGTCTGTTCCAAAAGCGAGTCAACGCACCGCCGCAGCAGCTCCGGGCGGTCGCGCAGGCAGACGATCACCTCGATGCTCGGCTCGCCGGACAACGCACGTCGGACCCAGCGGATGTCGCCGTCGCGCTCGACTCGGGCGCTGGCGTCCCACGCCGCCACGATCCGCTGGACGGCCTCGGGACCAAGGGAAGCGGGCTGCGGCGCTCGCGTATCACGGTGCGACAGGAGCATCGGCACGTGGGCGGCGCGCTCCGCGCTCGGCCCTCCCAGGCGGACCGCGAGTTCGTGCCGCCAGCCGGGATGCCCGCTCAGACGACCCAGGAGTTCGGCTGCAGGCTGCCGGGCGACCAGCAGCGTCGATCCGGTGTCGTCGCACGCCAGCCACCGGTCGGGGGAGGGGCCGGGCCGGAACCGTGGAGCGCGGCGGCGACCGGCGGCGTCGATCTCGTCGTGGTCGCTGGTGATCACATGGGCATCGGGCGCCAGCCGCGCTGCCTGACCCAGCCGCTCCAGTGCCACCGGCGCGAGCACATCGCCGGCGCCGACCAGCAGCACGCGCTCAGACCGGGTCTGCGCCAGCGCCTCGTCCAGCGCTCCGTGCAATACCGCCGCCGGCCCGAGCGTCGAGGACTCCAGTCCCGCGGCCGTGGAGCCGCGGTCCTCGTCCCCACCCTCGATCCACACCGCGACCGAATCCGCCTCGGTCGCGACGTCTGCGACCACCGAGGGCCGGGCGAAGCGCTGCACGCGGGGGACGGCGGCCACGACCGGTTCCACGCCGGCGAGGTAGGCCGACCAGCGCTCGGCATCGCTCAGCTTGCGTGGCCGTCCCGTGGCCGCGCGGATACGCGCTCGGAGCCTCATCCGGCCCGAACGTAGCGCACCCCGCGCCCACCCGTCAGGGGCCGCGGGTGGCGCCGCGTAAACCAAAACACCTCGCTAGCCTCGGGCGTCGCGGTCCCGGCACCCGCTGCACGCGCGGTCCGTCAACCATCGCCGCGCCCGGTCCATGTCGTTCGCATCGCCCATCTTCCTCTGGTACTTCATGCCGGCGCTGTTGCTGGTGCTGTGGATCGCTCCGCGTTCCTGGCGCAACCCTGTGGTGGCGGGGTCGAGCTTGATCTTCTACGTGTGGGGCGCCGGGTCGTTCGTGTTCCTGTTGTTGGCGTGCATCGCCTTCAACTATGTCGCCGGCCAGCAGGTTGAACCCGGCGGTCGGCGGTCGACCGACCGCGCGCGCAAACGGTGGCTGATCGCGACGGTGGTGTTCGACATCGGCATCCTGGCGATCTTCAAGTACGCGACCTTCGGACAGCTGGAGACCAGCGCACTGGTTCGCGATCTGGGGGGGACCGGTTTCACGGTCCTCCGGATCACGCTCCCGATCGGGATCTCGTTCTTCACCTTCCACCACCTCTCATACGTGATCGACGTGTACCGCGGCGAGCGTCCGGCGCAGCGGTCCCCGCTCCAGTTCGTGACCTACATCGCGATGTTCCCCCAGCTGATCGCCGGGCCGATCGTGCGTTACCACGAGATCGCCGACCAACTCCCGGAACGGCGCACCGACCGGATGTCGGACTTCGCCGCGGGCTTTCCCCGGTTCGCCCACGGTCTGGCCAAGAAGGTGATCGTCGCCGACTCGGTGGGGCCGATCGCGGACTCGGTCTTCTCCATTTCCCCCCATCAGCTGACCACGCCGGCGGCCTGGCTGGGTGCGCTGGCCTATTCCATGCAGATCTACTTTGACTTCTCGGGTTACTCGGACATGGCGATTGGACTGGGGCGGATGCTCGGATTCCAGCTACCCGAGAACTTCGCCCGGCCCTACTCGGCGGTTTCAATCACCGACTTCTGGCGCCGCTGGCACATGTCACTGTCACGGTGGTTCCGTGACTACCTCTACGTCCCGCTGGGTGGCAACCGTAAGGGGCCTCGGCGCACCTACATAAACCTCTACATCGTCTTCGCACTGACCGGTTTGTGGCACGGTGCCGACTGGACGTTCTTGATC
Organism: uncultured Solirubrobacterales bacterium; assembly: GCA_963754375.1. GTDB lineage: Bacteria > Actinomycetota > Thermoleophilia > Solirubrobacterales > Solirubrobacteraceae > Palsa-465. The sequence goes on along the minus strand of CAVWFX010000021.1, from coordinate 338,914 downwards.
TGGGGGCTCTATCACGGCACGTGGCTGGTTATCGACCGCGTCAGCGGCTATCGCCTGTGGCCCGATGAGCGGCTGCAGATTCCGCGCCGGGCGATCACCTTTGTGATCGTCGTGGTCGGCTGGGTGTTCTTCCGGGCGACCACACTGCACGAGGCCGTTTCTGTCCTGCACGTCATGTTCGTCCCTCACTTCGGGCCGCTGCCCAACGCCGTCGCTGCCGCCGCCACCACTCAGCGCGCCGTGTACCTAGCGCTGTCCACGCTGGTGGTGCTGATTCCACCAGGGTTTGTCATGGGCCGGTTCCTCGAGGCCAGCGCCAAGTGGGAGGCGACTGTGAGCCGACTCGCGGTCAGCGTCTTGGCCGCACCCTACGCCGCGATCCTGGTGGCGGCCGGCACCTTCAGCCCCTTCCTCTACTTCCGCTTTTAGATGAAGACCATCTCCGAGCAGAAGGAAGTCCCGACGCCCCGGTGGCTGCACGGCCCGTGGCGGTACGTCCTGGCGGTGATCGGGGCAGCGCTGTTCTTCACCCCGGGGATCGCCAGGCTCGCCGGCGTGGAACCCACTGCGGTCGAGAACCGCCCGCTGGTGGCGTTGCCGTCCCTGAGTCAGGGATTCAAGATCTTCCCTGACCTGACGCAGTGGTCGATCGACCACCTGCCGCTGCGCAAGCAGGCCATTCGTGCTGACGCCAAGATCTCGGAGGACATCTTCGGCGAGCCACCCACTTACTCCGCAGCCGGCGGCCCGGTGGGAGTCGGCCAGACGGCTGCGCTGCAGGGTGGCAGGGCCGGCGCCACCGCATCCGGTCCCGCCAATCAGATCATTCCCGGCCGCGACGGCTGGCTGTTCCTGGGCGACGAGTTCACGGCTGCCTGCCATCCTGAGCTCACCCTCACGCAGGTGATCTCCGGACTGCAGCGGCTCGACCAGATCATCACCGCCTCGGGCCGCAAGCTGGTGATCCTGATCCCGCCTGACAAGGACACCGTCGACGGCCGCTTCCTGCCCGCCGTGGTGCCCGACGGTCCCTGCGCAATGCGCCGGAAGGCGCTGCTGTGGCGGGCGCTCGGATCGCTCAAGCTGCCAGGCTACGTCGACATGCTGCCGTTGCTGCAGGCGGAGGAACGCGCCACTCATCAGCCGGCTTATCTGCCCATCGATTCGCACTGGACCGATCGATCGGCAGCAAAGGTGTTCCTGCCGGGGATCCTGAATGCGCTGAGTCCTCGTCTGTACCGCAGCGCCCGTGTGGTCTCGATTGGAAAGCAGCCCTATGTGGGCGATCTCAGCGTGCTGGCCGGGAGCCCCAAGACGGACACCGACACCATGTATTCGGTCACGCGGCCGGGAATCGTGCCCGGAAAATCGACGGTGACCGATCCGTTTGCCAACTTCCCGATCTCGCACTACCTCAACTATTCCTCGGGGCGCGCGCCGCTGGTCGGCGGGCGCACACTCATGTACGGCGACTCATTCACCGAACGATCGCTCGGCATCATCGCCCCGTTCTTCGCCGACTTCACGCGGATCCCGGAACTGTCCCGGGCCGCCGCCGAGGGCCCCTCGGCCCGCGCCGTGGCGCTGTCGCTGCTGACCAAGCAGATCCAAGCGGCCGATGTGGTGGTGATCGAGCAGACGGAACGGATCGTGACCGCATCCGCGTCGGGGTCGATCCTGGCCCCGGATGTACTCGACGCGATTCAGAAGGCGCTGGCCTCGGCACCGCGCGGACATGGGCTGACGGTGCGTTGATCGGGGCTACCCCTGCCTCCACCGGCGCGCGCCAGCGACGCCTCCCGGTCGCGATCGCGTCGGTGCCGGGACCGCTTGCCGCCCTGCTGTTGGTGGTGGCGATCTTCGGCGTCACCTGGGCGCTGCTCGTCCCCCCTGGCAGTCGCCCGACACACCGTCGCACTACGCCTACGCCGAGTCACTGGCGGCGGGCCACGCCCTCCCCGGTACCAAGGGGCGACCGGAATTGTCGAGCAACCAACTGGCCGCGGATCTGGCGGTCGGGGCCAGCCGCATCGCGTTCTCGCCGGAGGCGCAGCCAAATTGGAACAGCTCCGCGGACCGTGCCTACCGCCGGGTGGCGCCGCATTTGTCGCGGTCTGACGGAGGTGGGCCCAACCCAGCCGCGGTGAACCCGCCGCTGTATTACCTCTACGCCGGCGTGGCCTACACGGCGGTGGTCGGCGGCGACTCCTTCGACCGGCTGTACGGGATGCAGATTTGGGGGGTTCTGCTGCTGCTGGCGACGGTGGTTGCGGCCTGGCTGCTCACCGGGGAGGTGCTTGGCCCGCGTCGCCCGGCACAGCTGGCGGCGGCGGCCGTGGCGGGCCTCGAGCCGATGCAGTCGTTCATCTCAACCAGCATCACGCCCGACGCGCTGATGGTCCCGCTGTGGACCCTGGCGTTGTGGCTGGGAGCGCGCGTCATCATCCGCGGCTGTCGCCGGCCCGACGCCATCACCCTGTGCGCGATCACCGCTGCCGCGATCCTGACCAAGGCGACCTCGTATGCGCTGCTCCCCGGGACATTGCTGGCCCTGGTCCTCGGCTGGCGTCACCGGCCCGCGGAGGAGCGGACCGATCTGCGCCGCATGGCGGCGCTGGCCCTGGCGACGCTGGTGATCCCGGTGCTGGTCTGGGTGGCGGTGGCAACGGCCTCCGGTCGCTCGGCTCTCAACACGGTGAAGGCGGCGCCGGGCGTTACCCCCAAGCCGTTCTCGGTCACGCAATTCTTGAGCTACCTGTGGCAGTTCTACCTGCCGCGGCTCTCGTCCATGGAGGTGTTCAAGCCCAGCCCTGGACTACCGCTGTACGACATCTGGATCACCGAGGGCTGGGGAGCGTTCGGCTGGCTGGACGTCCGCATGTCGGGCTGGATCTATCCGGTGCTGACCTCGATCACCGGGATCGTCGCGGTGCTGGGCGCCGCGATCCTGAGTCGTCTGCGCGGTCGCCTGATCTGGGAGCTGGTCGCATTTTTCGCGGTCACCTCCGTGTGCCTGCTCGGCGGCCTGCACCTGACCGAGTACCGCGCCCTGATCTCCGGCAACGGTGCCGTTATCCAGGGGCGCTACGCGCTGCCCCTGATCGGGCTGTTCGGCCTCGCAGTGGCTCTGCTGGTGAGCCGCCTTCCCGCGCGCTGGCGGGGTCCGGTGTGTGGATCGCTCGTGGGCGCGCTGATGGTGTTGCAGATCCTGGCGCTGGCCACGGTGGCCAAGGTGTACTACACATGAGCGTCCGCGCTGCAGTCGCGGCGTTCGCGGTGGTGTCGGTCGCCGGCGTGGTCGCGTTGCTGATCGCGGGCGCGGGGGACCAGCGGACGACCGCCTTCTCACTGGATGTCCCTAACACGATCCAGGTGACCGATCTGTTCCCGGGGACGGCCGCCTGCCAGGGGCCCCTGAGCGTGCAGTCGGAGTTTCAGGGCTTCCGAGCCTGGATCTCTCCCGCGGCCGCTCCCTCGCTCCGTGCGACCGTTTACAACAGCCGCGGCGCGCGGCTCGCGACGGGTCAGATCCGGGCTCAGCCGGGCGTACCCGGCCCCTATGTATGGCGGTTGAGCGCCCCGGTGGCGGCCCACGAGCAGGTGAGCGTGTGCCTGCGCAACCTCGGTCCGGCTCCCGTGGGCCTGATCGGCTCATCCCCCAGCCAGTCCGCCGGGTCGCTGAAAGTCGGTTCCAAGGCCACCGCCACGGCGGCCGCCATGGTGTTCCTGCGCCCCCATCCCCGCAATCTGCTCGCCACGCTGCCGGCACTGTTCGCCCGCGCCGCTCTGTTCAAGGCCTCCTGGGTCGGCGCCTGGACGTTCTGGCTGCTGTGCGCGTTGATCCTGGCTGCGTTCGCGATCGCGGCGCGGTCGGTGGCGCTGGCCACCGCGGAGGACGCCGCGGCAACCGAGGCTCAGGGCCGGCGCGATTCACCGCAGAAGGGCTGACACCAGGCGCCAGTACAGCGTCAGTCCCGCGCGCACCAACGGGTGGCGCCCCACCGCTCCGAAGTAGGGCGAGCTCAGCTCGGCGGTGAGCGTGGCGGCCACGGCCGAGGCCGGTACCCGCCGCCGTCGCTGAATGGCCCGCCGCTCGCGCAGCAGTCGCGGCATAGCCCGCGCCACATCCAGGGTGGCCAGTGCCTTCATCGAGCCCCACCCGCCGCGGACCGCGACCGCCCACACGGCCACCTCGGCAGCCATCAACGCCGGCAGCACCGCGAGCAGCAAGGCCGCCGGATAAGTGCGGATCATGGTCGCCCACCGGTTGCGCTCGAGGTAGCGCCATTTGTGAGCTCCTTTGATGAAGGTGTACTCGTGCGTCACCCGGGCGTCCGGCATGACCGCCAACCTTCCTCCGGCCAAACGCAACTTCAGCGACAGGTCGACGTCTTCGCAGTACATGAAGAAGTATTCCGAAAAGCCCTCGGCGGTCTCCCAGGTCGTCCGCGGTATGGCCAGGCATGCCCCCGACAGGAAGCCGACATCGGTCGGAATCCGCAGGCGCCGCCGCCGCCGGCTGGCCGATCTGGCCCGCCCAGCCAAACCCGGTGAAGTGCAGAACTCCGCCGCTGGTGTTGATCGAGACGCCGTCCTCGAGCAGTACCAGTCCCATCCACGCGGCCCAGCCGGCCCCCCACGGAGCGCGGATCGCCTCGGCCCAGCCCGGCTGCACGATCGCGTCGGGATTCAGCAGCACCAGGAGATCGCCGCGCGCCGCCGCGGCACCGCGGTCGGCGCCGGCCGCGAAGCCGATGTTCTCGCTCACCGTCGACCAGCCGCGCCTGCGGAGCCAGGCGTGCGAGCTCGTGGCCGAGGCCGTCGCGGGAGGCGTTGTCGACGACGATCAGTTCGTCGTCCGGGACAGCTGGCCGGTCAAAGCGGGAAGCGATCGCCGCAGCTCGGCGAGCGAATCATGGGCGACGACCACCACCGAGAGCGTGACGCGTGCCATCAAGCGCCGCGATAATAGAGGGCGGTGATGGCTACCCGAGCCAACTCTCCTCCTGGCGGTCGTACCCGCCTACAACGAAGCCGGCGCCGTGCCGAGCGTGGTGCGTTCCCTGCGCGAACGAGCGCCCAGCTTCGATGTCATCGTGGTCGATGACGGCTCCACCGACGACACCGCCGAGCGGGCCGCGCGGCGGGCGCCGACGGTGATCAAGCTGCCGTTCAACCTCGGCATCGGCGGCGCGGTGCAGACCGGCTTCGTGTACGCGCTCGAGCGGGGCTACGACTACATGGCCCAGGTCGACGGCGACGGCCAACACGAGCCGGCCGAGCTCGACACCCTGCTGGCGGCGATGAGCCGAAACCCGCGCGTCGACGTGGTCTGCGGATCACGCTTTCTGAGCCCCGACACCAGCTACCCGGCGCCGATCAGCCGCCGCACCGGCATCCACCTGTTCGCCTTCACGCTCAGCAAGATCCTCGGTCAGCGGGTCACCGATCCCACCTCCGGCTTCCGCCTCTACAACCGTCGCGCCATCCGCCTGTTCGCCGGGGACTACCCGCACGATTACCCCGAGGTTGAGGCGGTATTGATGCTGCATGCGCACCGGCTACGCATGGCCGAGGTGCCGGTGCGGATGCATCTACGCGGCTCCGGCCGCTCGTCGATCACCAAGCCCCGCTCGGTGTACTACATGGTCAAGGTGTCGCTGGCCCTGCTCGTCGGTCTGATGCGCCGCCGTAGCGTGATCGATCCCGGGCGACCCGGCGCCCGTCTCGGCGACACGGGGGATGTGACATGCACTTCGGCGCTCAGCTCGCCTCGATCGCGTTTGCGGTGCTGGTGTTCGCCCTGGTGTTCGAGATGGTGCGCCGCCGCTACCTGCGCGAGCGCTACGCGATCCTGTGGCTGGGGGCGGCGCTGGCGCTGATCGTCCTGGCGGCATGGACCGAGCTGCTGGCCACGATCTCCCGCGCGGTGGGCATCACCACGCCGTCCAACGCCTTCTTCGTGATCGCCTTCGCCTTCCTGCTCCTGCTGCTGCTGCACTTCTCGGCCGTCGTCTCGCGCCTGGCCGACGAGACCCGCGTGCTGGCCCAGCGCCTGGCCCTGCTCGAGCAGCGCCAGCGCGTCGAGGAGGACGAGGACGCCGGTGAGGAGCCGTACCCGATTGCCGACCTCGACCTGCGGGCGCGGGCGGCAGGCAAGGTCCCGGCGCGGCCGCGCCGCCGCTGACGCCGCCCCGATCTGACGACAGCATCGAGTGAGGGCGGGCCGGGGCTCGGGCGGTCGCAGTTGCGGCACGCGCCGTCACAGTTCCGTGACACGCCGGTCGGCTGGCAGCGCTTTCCCGTCAGATGTGACGGGTTTCTGCTGCCAGCTGGGCGGCCCGTGGGCCCGTCCGCGGGGCCGGCTCTCCTGTCAGCCGACCATGAGGCCCCCGCGGTCGCGGATTCGTTATACGCCGCGCGGACTCGTCACTTGTGCGGCCCGGACTCAGGCGGCCGGGCTGGGCGAGCGGCGAAACAGCGCCAGGACGGTGGCCACGGCGTCCGGAAACGCGCCGGCGGCCAGTCCGACGTAGACCAGTGATCCGATCGCCGCCGCGGCAAAGCCGCCGATCACGGTGGTGCCGATCACAGCCGCGAACACCAGGTAGGCCGCGACATAGCTGACGGCGGCGATGCCGACCACCAGCGTCGCGCTGCGCCCCATGGGCGCCGCCGCCCGCGGCACCGACCACCTCAACGCCGCCAGGGTGAACACCGCCGGTGCCACCGCCATCACCGCCACGACGGCGTTGAAGCCCCCCAGCGCCCGGGCCAGCAACGTGACCGCGACGTGGATGGCCAACAGGGCCACCACGCCCGCGGCCAGCCTACGCTCCGACGCCGGCTCCAGCTGCGTCAGCACCGCCGGTAGCGTGGCCCAGAGCCCTAGCGTGGCCACCGTCCACGGCGCCAGCAGCAGGAGCTCGTGCGCGAACGAGACGTGGGCGGTCTTGCCGGCGATCAGCGCGTGCACGAGCGGCCCTCCCACCAGCGTGGCCACGGCAAACCCGGGGGCGGCGACCAGCAGCGAGTAGCGAAACGCGCGTGACACCAGGCCGCTGCGCTGCGCCGCGGCGGCCGGATCGAGCCGGGCCAGCTCGACTGCGTCGACCATCGACAGACCCTGTCCGGTGAAGCCGGCCAAGTACGAGCAGGTGGTGAACGCGAGGCCAAAGAGGGTGACGTCGCCGGCCGGCGCAGGCGGCGCCAGCGCCAGGGTGATGGGATACATGACCACGAAGCTGGCCGGCACGGGCAGGCTGCGCATCACCAACAGCGCCGCGCGCGGGATCACCCGTGCCCGGGGAGGCCGGTAACGAGGCACGCCCACCCCCACCAGCATGCCGGCGACCAGCACCATCGACGCGACCAGCGTCGTCCAGGCAAGCGTGCGCTCCGCCGCCGTCGCGCGCAGCAGCACGAACGAGATCAGTCCCGCCGCCGCCGACGCCATGTACGCCAACCCCACCGCCACCAGGCGCCCGTTCAGCGCGCCTCGCACCGCCAGCGCGGCCGCCACCAGCTGCAGGGCGGCCGCCGGCGCCATTACCCGAAGGCAGGCGGTCGCCACCTCCCGCCCCTGCGGACCGGTCGAGCCGGCGACCACATCGGCCAATGGGGGCGGCCACCAGGAACCCGCCGACCGCGGTGATGGCGGCGAGGGCCACGATCGCCCAGGCGAACGCCGCCCCGTCCAGGCGCGGCGGCGACCCGGATAGCAGGGGTACCGCGGTGGTCCGCAGGATCTGGGCGACGACCACCAACAGGGAGTAGACGGCGAAGGCGGCGATGAATCCATCGGTCCGATGGCTGACGCCGAAGTGATGGAGGTACAGCGCCACCTGAACCGCCGAGCCCAGGGCCACCGAGGCCAGGGCGGCACCCGTCATCACCGCGCTCAAGCTGGCAGAGTTGCGACCCCTCAAAGCCGTTGCCCGTCCCCGCCCCGTTGACCTCGCCAGCCCGCTGCCACCGACCTCGCCCGGCGACTGCTCGGAAGCCGTCAGCTCAATCACCTGGTCCGGTTCGATCCGGTGCTCGAGCTCATCCGAGCGGCGCCCGCCGACAGGCTCACCCTGCTCGACGTGGGCAGCGGCTCGCGCGGCATCGGCGCGCTGCTGCCGGCCACCTGGACAGTCACCGCGGTCGACGCCGATTTCGAGGATTACGGTGCCGCCCGCAGCGGACACGTCAAGTCCGACCAGGTGATCGGCGACGTACGTGCCCTCCCGTTCGCCGATCGCTCCTTCGACGTGGTGGTCGCGGTGGACTTGCTCGAGCACGTTTCCCCCGCCGATCGTGCCACGGCGGTGCGGGAGATCTGCCGGGTGGCCGCCTCGCTGGCGGTGATCGCCTGCCCGGCGGGTCAGTCGGCCCTGGCGGCGGACCGAGGGCTGGCCGAGCGCCTGCGAGCGCGCGGTCGCGGCGTGCCGCCGTGGTTGACCGAGCACCTCCAAAACGGTTTTCCCGAGGCGGGCGAGATCACGGCGGCGGCCGCCCCCTTCGGGTCCGTTCGGGAGCTGACCAACGAGAACGTGACCGCCGACGAGCGGCTGGTGGCGGCGGAGCTGCGTCCGGCGACTGCCGTGGGGTTGCGCCTTCTCAGCCGCGTGTTGGAGCCGATGCTGGCCGGCAGCCGGCCTCGGGCCCGGTGGCTGGCGCGCGCCACCCTGGGCGCGATCCGAGGCTGGGACCGGCCTCCGGCCTACCGTTGCGTGGTCGCGGTCGACGTCGCGCCGACCCCGTCGGCTCAGTTGAGCGCCACAGCAACGAATAGAGGCCGGCTTCGGCGCCCGCCGGCCACGGCCTGGGTCCCCAGACGCGGCGGTAGAGAAAACGCTCGACCGGCCCCAGCTGCGACTGGCTCGCGATCCGGTCCAGGTCGCCGTACAGATCGCGATGCTTGGCCTGCAGCCGTGCGAAGTACTCGTGGTAGCTGGCCCGGTCGGCGTCGTACTTGGAGGTCCCGTGCTTGCGCTGAAGCAGCCCCGGAAAGTCGACCTGACGACCGCTCCAGCCCGCCGCCAGCGCGTGCAGCCAGATCTCCCAGTCCTCGTAGTGGCGAAACTCGGCGTCGTAGCCCTGGGTGGCCTCGATCACCTCGCGGCGGATCAGCGCTGTCGGGCCGACGATGTGGCGAAACAGCAGCCGCCAGGGGTCAAACGGCGGCATCCGCATCAGGCCGTCGCGGGTGCCGAAGAACTGGATGTGACCGTAGGCGTAGCCGGCGCGGGCGTCTGCGTCCAGCGCGACCCGCAGCCGGGCCAGTGCGTCCGGCGGCAGCATGTCGTCGGCGTCCAGCACCAGCGCGTAGGGCGTGTGCACGCGCCGCAGCCCGCTGTTGCGCGCCGCCGCGGCGCCGGCATTGGACTGCCGGATCAGCTCGAGCCCGTCGTCGTGCTCCAACTCGTCGAGCACCCCCAGGGTCCCCGGGTCGGTGGACCCGTCGTCGACGACGAGCACGCGGGCGGGACCACCGTGCTGGCCCTTGACCGAGCTGATCGCCTCCGGAAGGAATGCTCCGTAGTTTAAGCAGGAGATGACGACGGTCACGTCGTCGTTTGAGCGTCCGGGCACGCGAGCGAAAGATATCTAGGGGATCGGCCCGGTCGCGCGGCGCGCGGTCCTACAGCCCGGCCAGGATCGTCCGCAGACCGTCGCGCAGCTTCACCTGCGGCTCCCAGCCGCAGCTCGTCCCGGGCCCGGCTGACGTCCAGGCAGCTGCGCCTCACCTCGCCAGGGCGCTCGGGCTCGAACCTCGGGCTCCAGCGTCCGCGCGTCGGGCGCCACATCGCGTAGCGCCTGCAGCAGATCCAGCACCGAGGTCTCCCGGCCGTGTCCGATGTTCACCGGCCCGATCACCGACGACTCCGCCGCCAGCAGATTCGCCCGCACCACGTCGGAGACGTCTACCCAGTCGCGCGTCTGCTTGCCGTCGCCGAACACGGTCGGCTGCGTTGCGCTGATCAGGTGGCCACAGAAGATCGCCACCACGCCGGCTTCGCCGTGGACGTCCTGGCGCGGCCCGTAAACGTTGCCGTAGCGCAGCGAGATCGTCGAGAACCCGTGCAGCCGGGTGTAGAGCTCGCAGTAGCCCTCGGCGGCGTACTTGCTCTGACCGTAGGGGGCCAGCGGCCGGATGGCATGATCCTCGGGCGTGGGCAGCACGTCGGCGTCGCCGTACAGGCCGCCCCCGGTGGAGGTGCTGACTAGCCGCTCGGCTCCCGCCGCCCGCGCCGCGTCGAGCACCGCGATCGTGCCCAGGACGTTGGTGACCGCGTCCCCGTCGGGGTGCTCGACGGAGTAGCGGACGTCGATCTGAGCCGCGAGATGAAAGACCACCTGCGGCCGGGCGTCCGCGAATATCGCCGCGACCGCCTCGGCCTCGCGCACATCGGCGACCTCGAGGCGGGCCCCGGCACCCAGCGCCGACTCGAGGTTCGCGCGCTTGCCGGTTGACAGGTTGTCGATGACCGTGACGCGGTCGCCGCGGGCGATCAGCGCGTCGACGAGATTGGATCCGATGAAGCCGGCGCCGCCGGTGACCAGGCAATCCATGGCGGCGGGAGGTTACGCGGCGGGAATGGATCGGTCGCCCGGCTATCCTGGTTTGCCGGATTCCTTGCGGGATCCGAGTGGCTGGGAGGCTATGCTCGCCGGCGGGAGCCGAGGTTCGTGATCCTTGCAACTTTTTGCCTGCCAAACAGGGCAGTAGCGAGTAATGCCGTAACTCCCGCCTGGAGATTACGTTTCCTCTGTGACGTTTAGCGATCCGATCCACGGTTACCAGTCTTCCGGAGTGTCCATGCGCCCCGAGAGTCAGCAAGGCTCAGTAGAGCAGGAATCAGTCGCCATCCTGGCCCCGAGCACGATCGACGTGGTCGGGGTTCCGCTCGGCCTGATCGACTACGAGCGCACGCTGGACTGGATCGACGCCACGGTGGCGGCGCGCCAGACGGGGCTACGTCTGCGTCTGCAACGTCCACACGGTGATGGCCTCGGCCGAGGACGCGGAGCTGCGCTCGGCGCTGCTCGGCTCGTCGATCAACGTGCCCGACGGCCAGCCGCTGGTGTGGGCGCTGGACGCGCTGGGCCATCCGCTCGGCGACCGCGTCTACGGCCCGAGCTGATGGCCCGCGCCTGCGCCGCAGCGCCGCCGAGCGGGCCAGCGGCTGTATCTCTACGGCGGACGCAACCAGGGGGCGCTGGTCCAGCTGGCGCTGAACCTGCGCCAGCGCTATCCCGGCGTGAGGATCGTCGGCGGCTACTCGCCGCCGCACCGTCCGCTGACCGACGAGGAGCGCGACGCCGTGGTCAAGGAGATCAACGGCTCGCGGGCCGACGTGGTGTGGGCCGGGATCGGCGTGCCCAAGCAGGAGAAGTGGATGGCCGAGATGCGCCCCGGCTCGACGCGCCGGTCCTGATCGGCGTCGGCGCCGCGTTCGACTTCCATGCCGGCCTCGTGCCCCAGGCCCCCACCTGGATCCAGGAATCCGGGCTCGAGTGGGCCTACCGGCTGGCCCACGAGCCGCGGCGGCTGTGCGCGGCGCTACATCCGCTACAACCCCCGCTTCGTGCTCGCCTTCGGGCGCCAGTTGCTGGAACACCGGCGCGCGGCCGAGCGCCAGCCGGCGATGACGCGGTAGAACCTCGCGCGGGACCGCGCTGCGCGGCCACAGCTCGCCGCGCGGCGCCCCGGTGACCAGGATGACCGCGCCGACCGCTTCGATCGTGATCCCGACCGAGGGCCGCCCCGACTACCTGCGGGTGACGCTCGCGTCGGTGCTCCCCCAGGCCCGGCGGGCCTCGGCCGAGGTGCTGGTGGTCGGCGCGCCGCGATGACGGTCAGACCGGCGACGCTCGCCCAGCAATTCGGCGCCCGGCTGGTGGCGGCTCCGGATCCGGGCACGCTGAACGCGTCGCGCAACGCCGGCGCCAGGGCGGCCCGGGCCGATCTGGTCGTGCTGATCGACGATGACGTGGAGGCCCCGCCGGCGTGGCTCGAGGCGCTCCTGCGCGGCGTCGCCGATGCTCCGGACCACGACGTCTTCGGCGGCCCGATCCGCCCCCGCCTCGAGGGCGGTGGACCGCGCGCCTGCGGACGCGAGCCGCCGCCCATCACCAGCCTCGAACTCGGCGCCCGACGACCGCGACGTGCCACTGGTGTGGGGAGCCAACATGGCCATCCGCCGCCGGGCGCTGGAACGCGTCGGCGGATTCGACGAGGCGATGCGGGGTCGCGGCGACGAGGAGGACTGGGAGCGCCGCTACAAGGAGGCCGGCGGCCGCATCCGGTATGTGGCCGCGGCCGGTCTCGACCATCGGCGCACGGCCGCCGACTCCACCCTGCGCCGGCTCTCGCGCGCCGCCTACGGGCACGGACGCGCCGGCCGGCGCTACGACGTCCGCAAGGGCGAGGCTCCGTCGTTGGCCGCCGAGGTGCGGACGCTGCTGGGGTGCGTGTGGCACATCTTCCGACGGCGGTGCGCCAACGGGATCGTGCTCACCGCCCAGGCCGCGGGCCGCCTGCGCGAGTCGGTGGCGGGCTCGCCAGATGAGCCGCTCCGTTCCGGCCGACGACTTCCTGTCGGGCACCAGCGGACAGGTGTGGGGCATCCGCGCCACCTCGCGGGCATTGGTCCGCGACGCGGTGTGTGACGCGGCGGCCCTCGCGCGGCTGGAGCGCTGGCGCCTGGCCCGCGCGGCCCGCACCACCCCGCGCCGCCGCGTGCTGGCGCTGAGCATCGAGCGCGAGGGGTGCCCACGCTTTTGCCGGCCGCCCGCCGCGAGCTTCAGCGCAGCCGCCATCAGGTGCAGTTCGCGTCGGCCATGGCCGGCGATCGCGGCAAGTTCGAGAACCTGGACCTGCTGCTCGAGCGCCACCCGGCGGCCGGCCACGACTGGCTGCTGGTGATCGACGACGACGTCGCGCCTGCCGCGCGGGATTCCTGGACGCGTTCCTGTTCCTGGCCGAGCGCTTCGGCCTGCGCCTCGCCCAGCCCGCGCACCGGTGGCGCTCGCACGCCGCCGTGCGCGGTCACCCGGCGGCGTCCCGGCAGCGTGGTCCGCGAGACTGGCTTTGTGGAGATCGGGCCCGTCACCGCGTTTCACGCCGTCACCTTCGGCGCGCTGCTGCCGTTCCCGCCGCTGCGGGCCGGCTGGGGCCTTGACGCCATTGGTCGGCGGTCGCCGCCCAGCGGCGGCTGGACGCTCGGGGTAGTCGATGCCACCCCGGTCCGGCACGGCCTCCGCCGGATCGGCGTCCTCCTACGACCGGGAGGCAGCCATCGTCGAGGGGCGCGAGTTCCTCGCCCGGCGTCCGTACCTGAGCGCCCGCGATCCCAGCGCACCCTGGCGGTGCACCGGCAGCTGGCGATGAAGGTTCTGGTCGTGGCCGAGTACTTCCCCCGGGCGCAGGATCCGACCGCAGGGGATCTGGGCCCACCGCCAGGCCCTGGCCGCCACCGAGGCCGGAGCTGAGATCCGGGTTCTGGTCCTGCACCGGCCGGTGCCGTCGCTGGCGGCGCTGCGCTCGTCCGGACCTGGCCGCTGTCCGGCGGCCGCGGGTCAGCCGCGGTCGACCGCAGCTCGACGGCCTCAGGGTCGACTACCTGCGCTACCTGTCCCCTCCCCGGCCCTGGAGCTATGCGCGCTGGGGCGCGTGGGCGGCGCCGTGGCTGCGGCGCGCGCTGGCGCGCGTCCGGCGCTCGTTCCCCTTCGACCTGGTGCACGCGCACTACGCCGTCCCAGCCGGCGACGCCGTCCGCCGCGCCGACCCCGGCGTGCCGCTCGTCGTGTCGGTCCACGGCGGCGACGTGTTCGGCCCCGCACGCGGATGCGCCGGCGGTCCGCGGCGCTCGGCGCACGCCCGGCTGGTGCTGGCCAACAGCGCGGGCACGGCCCGTCGATCGATCGAGTGCGGAGCGGCGGCGGACGCGCGCGGGTGGTGCACCTCGGCACCGACGTCCGCCCGAGCCGTCGTCGACCGCCGGACCCGGCAGCCCCGGTGCTGATGACGGTCGGCGATCTGATCGAGCGCAAGCGCCACGCCGACGTGATCGCCACGCTTGCCGGCCCTGCGCCGGCGCCATCCCGGCCTGCGGTACGTGGTCGTCGGCGATGGGCCCGAGCGCGACGTCCCTCGCAGCAGGCCGCTTCGCTGGGAGTGGCCGACCTGGTGGTCCTGCGCGGCCGACTGCCCCACCCGGCGGCGGTGGCGGCGGCGCGCGCGGCCACCCTGTTCGTCCTCCCCAGCGTGCAGGAGGCGTTCGGCGTCAGCTACGTGGAGGCGATGGCCGCCGGCGTCCCGGCCATCGGCGCCCCGGCGAGGACGGACCGGCGGAGATCGCCGCCGCCGGCGGCGGGATCCAGCTGGTGGCGCCGCGGGATCCGGGCATGCTGGCGGAGCGGATCGACGCCCAGCTGAGCGACCGGCCCGCGCGCGACGAGCTGGGTCGCCAGGCCCGGGAAACGGTGCGGCGCGAGTTCACCTGGAAGCGGTGCGGAGCGCGCACCGTCGAGGCGTATACGGATGCGCTCGGACGCTGATCCCGTGCGGCGTCACCGGCCCCAGCCGTTGGTAGCCTCCGGCGACGTGACGACCGCTGCAACGGCGCCAGAGGGCGCCGCGCCTGAAGCGGCCCCGGCGGCGTCGAGCTCCTCTCCACACCCGTCTCGCCCCGGGCCGGATGTCGCGTTCGGCGTCATCCTGGCCGTCGGGGCTTACCGCGCTCGCCTTCACCACCACCGGCGGCTTCGACACGATCGCCGCCGCCGGCGACACCTGGTCGGAGATCGTCATCATCCTGCTGGGCGCGTGTGCCTGCGCGGCCGCAGTCCTGTTCGGCGCCCGGGCCCGCGCCTGGGGCGCGTCACGGTGGCAGCTGTTCGCGGCGCTGGCCGTGCTCACCGCGCTGTCGATCGCCTGGTCGGTGCAGCCCGACCATTCCTGGCAGAGCGCCGCCCAGACCTTCGCCTACCTGGCTGCATTCGCCGGCGCCGCCGCCCTGGCGCGAGCTGGTGCCGGACCGATGGCCGGCGGTGGTGGGTGCGGTCGGCGCGGCGGCGGTCGTGCTGTCCGGCTATGCGCTGCTGGTCAAAGTGTTCCCGGCGTCGCTGGATGCCGGCGACGACGCTGGGGCGGCTGCAGGCACCGTTCGGCTACTGGAACGCGACCGGGGTAGCCGCTGCGCATGGGTATCGTCCCCTGCCTGTGGGCCAGGCCCGCGCCGAGTGCCCGGGCGCCTGCTGCGGACGCTGGCGGTGCCGGCGCTCGCCTGCTGATCACCGTCGTGATCCTGTCCTTCTCGCGGTCGGCGGTACTGGTTGCGGTCATCGCCGCCGGTTGCTGGTTCGCCGCCGTGCCGTTGCCGCCTGCGCTCGGCGCGCCATCGCTGGCCCTGGCCGGGCGCCGGCGCCGCCGTGATCGCCGGCTGGGCGCTGTCCACACACGCGCTGACCGGCGACGTGCGTCGCTGCTCGGCGCGGACGTCGGCCGGGCACACCTTCGGCATCGTCCTGCTGGTCGCCGTGCTGGCGCTGGCGGCCGCCGGTTTCGGCTGCGCGGTCGCGCTCGACCGCGCCCGGCTGGCCGGGCGTCAGCGCCGGCGGATCGGGACGGCGCTGGTCGTGCTGGTCGCGCTTGCTCCCGCTCGTCGGCATCGGTGCGCTGGCCGCCTCGTCGCGGGGGCTGACCGGCGAGGTGTCGCATTACTGGAGCACGCTGACCAGCACCGGCGGCTACGTGGGCGACAACGCCGGGCGTTTGCTGCAGCTCTCCAACAGCCGGCCGCTGTACTGGAGCGAGGGCATCACCGTCGGAGAGCACGCCCTGCTCGCCGGCGTCGGCGCCGAGGGCTACGCCACCGCGCGGACCGCCTACACAACGTCGCCACTGTCTGCCAGCCACGCTCACAGCTACGTGATCGAGACGTTCGCCGATCTCGGCCTGATCGGTCTGGCGCTCAATCTGGCGCTGCTGGTCGCCTGGCTGATTCGCCGCCGCCCGCCCGCTGGCGCCGCGTACCCCGTGGCGGAAGCTGACCGCGGAGCAATCCGCCGAACGCCAGGGCCTGATCGCGCTGGCGATCGTGGTGCTGGCCTTCGGGATCCAGTCCGCCGTCGACTGGACATGGTTCTTCTCCGGGATCGCGATACCAGCGCTCCTGTGCGCCGGCTGGCTGGCCGGGCGCGGCCCGCTGGCCAGCCCTGTCGGCCGAGCCGCGCCCCGCGAGCCGATCATCAGCCGCCCCGGGGCGGCCGCGCCGGTGACCGGGCTGGTGGCCCTGTGCTGCTTGGCGGCTGGCTGACTTGGCAGCCGCTGCGCTCCGCCGACGCGCTCCATCGTGAACGCGGCCGCGACCGGCGGGGCTCGCCCCGGCCTTTACCGACGCTCGCGACGCGGCCCGGATCGACCCGGTCTCGCTCCAGCCGCTTGCAGCTCCTCTCCTCGCTGTACGCCGGAGCCGGCGATCGAGCGGCGGCGCGAGCGGAGTTGGTAGAGGCAACCGCCGCCAGCCGCGCAACCCCGACCGCTGGCTGTGGCTTGGCACTGTCGACCTCCATATCGGCAGGCCGCGTGCCTCGCCTCGCTCGAGCTGCGCCGG
Organism: uncultured Solirubrobacterales bacterium; assembly: GCA_963754375.1. Taxonomy (GTDB): domain Bacteria; phylum Actinomycetota; class Thermoleophilia; order Solirubrobacterales; family Solirubrobacteraceae; genus Palsa-465. The sequence goes on along the minus strand of CAVWFX010000021.1, from coordinate 322,307 downwards.
CGCTACGCCTGGCACGTCACCAATCAGACGACGATCGGCTGCTGGAGGACGTCCGCCCGCCCTGCTAGCGCTCCAGTCCCGCACGTCGGGACAGCCCCTCAGCCGGTCGACCCCGCCGGCAACGGCTCGGGGTCGAGCACCGACGCCGGCAGCCGGCCCTGGCCGGTGCGCCTCGCAGACCGCGTGCAGCAGCCGCTCGTACTGATCGGTGACCGCGTCCCAGGAGTAGCCCCGGGCGCGCTCGCGGGCGCGCGCGCGGTACGTCTCCACGAGCGTCGGGATCGTCGAGCAGCCGCCCGAGCTGGACGGTCAGGTCGGCCGACCCCCGTCCGGCCCGCGAAGTAGACGCCGGCATCGCCGACCGTCTCGGCGTTCGGCGGGTGGTCGTTGACCAGCACGCAGTTGCCGGCCGCCATCGCCTCGAGGATCACCGGATGGGTGCCGCCGACCTCGGTCGGCGCGCAGAACAGGTAGGCGTGGCGCTGGAGCTCCCAGTAGCCGCGTGCCGAACACGTAGCCCGGGAACACGACGCGCGGATCGGCCGAGCGGCAGACCTGGCGGATGTAGTCGTCGGCGTACGGCGCGCCGCCGACGATGGCGAGCTTCATCCCGCGGGCCCGGCGGCGATCGATCCGGGCAGAACGCCTCCACCAGCAGGTGCGGGTTGTTCTCGGGCTCGAGCCGGCCGACGAACAGGATGTACTTGCGCGGCTCGAGCCCCAGCCGCGTCGAGCGTCGTCCGGTGCCGTCGTGGCCGGGATCCTCGACGCCGTAGGGCACGACGCCGATCCGCTGGCCGTAGCGGCGCTCGAAGATGTCGGCGACGGCGTGGCTGTCGGTGATCGCCTCGTCGGCCCAGCGCGGCGCGCGTGCGCTCGGCGAAGCGCAGATAGGCCTTGGCCAGCGCCGGCCACTTGCGCCGGTCGGAGTCGAGCCCGTCGACGTTGATCAGCGCCGGGATCGACGCCCGCCGGGTGATCAGGCACAGCGGCGAGTTGCCGGCGATGAAGAACAGCGCCACGTCGGGCCGGGTGATCCGCGCCGCGTGGATCGCCGACAGGAAGGTGTGCACGAACGTGTCCAGGTACTTGTTCTGGATCGTCGGCAGGTGGACCAGCGCGCGCCCCCTTGTACTCGGTCAGCTTCCGGTCGACGACGTGCGGGCGGCAGTAGACGATCACCTCGTGCCCGCGCGCGGTCAGGCGCGAGGCGAGCTGCTCGACCGCCGTCTCGAAGCCGCTGTAGGAAGCGGGGATGCCGCGCGTGCCGAGGATCGCGATCTTCATCGGCTGCAGGCTAGAGAGTATGCGGCCAGGTGGCGCCGTGCGCGAGGTACGCCCACGAGAAGCCGCCGCCCGCCGGCGGCCCCGCGTCGGCGAGCTCAGCGCCTGCGCGTCGGCGCTGCCGGCCAGCTCGGCCATCGCGGCGGCCAGCGGCTCGCCGGGTCGCGCGGGCTCGACGTAGCGCAGCGGCATCGCCGCACACCTCGCTGCACCCGCGGGGCGGCGGCGGCGATCACGGGCGTCCCGGCCGCATCGCCTCGAGCAGCGTCAGTCCGAAGCCCTCGTACAGCGCCGGGTGGACGAGCGCCACCGCGCCGGCGTACAGCTCGCGCCAGCCGCTCGGGCCGAGGAGCGGTGCTCGCGTGCGCACGCCCGGGGCGGTGAGCGTCGGCTGGAGCCGAGCCGGCCAGCACCAGGTCGAGCGGGCTGGCGGCTGGTCTGGCGGTAGCGCGCGTAGGCCTCGAGCAGCGTCGGCCAGGTTCTTGCGCGGCTCGTCGTCGCCGACGTAGAGGAAGTGCCGGGCGCGCGCCGGGCGAGCGGGCTCGGCGCGGCAGCTCCTGGCCGGGGCCGTGGCGGGCGACGACGATCCGGTCGCGCCGGCACCCCCCACAGCTCGCGCACGTCGCCGGCGGTCGTCTCGCTGACGCACATCACCGCGTCCGGCGCGGCGGGCGGCGGCGCGGTGCGCGAGGTGGGCGTAGCGCCGGAAGGCCGGGTCGAAATGGTCCGGGCAGCCGCTCGAAGGCGAGGTCGTGGACGGTGATGACCTGCGGCAGCCGGGTCGCCGTGGGCGTGAGCCGGCAGCGGATGGTGGATCACGTCGGCGCGCTGCGGCCCGCGCCAGCCGCGGCAGCTCGACCTCGACCCACCACCGTCGCGCCAGCACGTTGCGCACGCTGCCCAGTCCGCCTCCGCCCGGGCGCCGGCGCCGGCGGTTGGCGACCTCGATCGAGCTCGACGCCGTCCAGCTCCGCGAGAGCGCCGTCGGCCAGCCGTTCGCAGGTAGACCGCGGTCCCGAGGACGGGCGCGCGGCGCGCGTACGTGGTGTCGAGCAGGACTCGCACCGTCAGCGGACTGCCCGGGCCAGCAGCAGCCGGCGCAGCAGCGGCGGGCCGCCGGCCGTGCGGACTGACGACCTCGTCAAAGCCGAACTCGTCCAGCAGCCGCGCAGCGAGCGCCTGGAGTACAGGTGCAGGTGATCGCCGAGCGGGCTCGGAGAACCGCTCGACGCCGCCGAGCGCCAGCCGCGCCCGCCCGTGGGTGGGCGTCGTCAGCAGCAGCCGGCCGCCCGGCGCCAGCACCCGCCGCACCTCCGACAGCCACCGCGCCGTGTCGGCGACGTGCTCGATCACCTCGCTGCCCAGACCAGGTCGAACGCGTCGTCGCGAAACGGCAGCGGCCCGTCGATCGGCACGCGCCGAAAGTCGAGGCTCGGGGTGGCGGCCGCGCGCCCGGCTCAGCGCCGCCTCGCGCGACCTCGGCGCCGATCGCGCTGCGCGCCGGCCGCGGCGAGCTCGGCGGTGAACTCGCCGTCGCCGCAGCCGAGGTCGAGCGCCCGGTCGCCGGGACCGCGCCTCGGCGAGCAGGAACCTCCGGCGCAGCTCGAAGTCGGGCGGGCTCAGGTCCGGCGGCAAGCGCTCCCACAGCTCCTCGTAGTAGTCCTGCACCGCGGCAAACCGTAGAGGTCGATGCGTCTCGCCGACCCAGCTGCTCGACATCGGACCCCGGCTCCGGATAGGGTGATCGCGCCCGGAAAGTTCCCCGGTCCGGGCCCGAGCCCGTCTCAACCGCATACGCGTACCCGGCCGGCCGTGCCCGGCTCGCATCCTGCCGCACGCCCGCGGCCGGCTGCTGGCGGTGGCGGCGGTCGACCATCCCGGCGGAGCCGAGACCGACGCTGCTGCGGCTGCTCGTCCCGCCTCCGCGACCGCGGCTGGCAGGTCACGCTGACGACCCCCGGCGCGGGCCCGCTGCGCGACGCCGCGCCCGACGCCGGTCTACGGCTGGGCAGCCGCTCGCGGTCGGCGGCCTGGCGGCGCGGGCCGGGGCGCCGGCGGTGGCCTCGTGGCCGCGGCGTGCGCCGCCTGGCCGCGAGACGTCGACGTCGTCTACCTCAACGGCGCCGTGTGCGGCCGGCTGCTGCCCGCGCTGCCCGCGGGCGGCGCCCGCCGCGTGCTCCACGTCCACGACATCGTCCCCCGCGTGCCGCGCTTCTGGCGCCGCGCCGACGTCGTGCTCGCCGCCTCGGGGGCGGTCGCCGACCGGCCTCGGCGGGCTGCGCCGCACAGTCGTCTACGGGCCGGTCGAGCCCGACCCGCCGCCGGCGTGACCCCCCGTGGCCGTCGCGACGGGCCCGGTGGTCGGGTTCGTCGGCCGGATCGAGCCGCGCAAGGGCCCGCTCGACCTGGTCCGCGCCGCCGCCCGCGATCCGCCGCGCGCGTCCCGGCGGCGCGCGTCGTGGTGGTCGGCGACGACCCGTACGGCACCGACCCCGCCTACACCCGGGCGGTGCATCGGGCTCGCCCGAGGTCGAGCACGTACCCCTGGAGCGCCAACGCGCCCGGGCTGATGCGCCACCTCGACGTGCTCGTGCTGCCCGTCCTACGAGGAGCCGTTCGGCACCGTGCTCGCCGAGGCGATGGCGGTCGGGCACGCCGGTCGTCGCGACCCGCGTCGGCGGGCCTGCCCGAGGTCGTGGACGACGGCGTCACCGGGCGGCTCGTAGCGCCGGGCGACCCGGATCGGCTGGCCGCGGCCGTGCTCGACGTGCTGGCCCACCGCGACTCAGATGGGCGCCGCCGCGAGGGCGGCCGGGCGCGTTTCGACGCCGACCGCTACGCCGAGCGGGTCGAGCGGCTGATCGCGGATGAAGGTCGCCTTCGACAGCCGGCCGGCCAAGGACCAGCGCGGCATCGGCCGCTACGCCCGCTGCCTGCTGCGAGGCCCTGCGCCGACACCGGCCGCGGCGAGATCGTCGAGACCCACGACCCGCGCCGCTGCGACGTGTTCCACTCGCCGTGGATCGACGGCGCCCTGCTGCGCTCGCCCGGTGCCGATGGTCGTCACGCTCCATGACCTGGTCCCGCTCAAGCGCCGCGGCGAGTACCTGCGCTCGGGCCTGCGCTTCAAGCTGCGCTACCTGGCGGTGCAGCGCGCCACGCCGGGTGATCGTGCCCACGCGCGGCGGTCGCCGACGACGTCGATCGGCTCGCTCGGGATCCCCGCCGAGCCGCATCGCGGTGATCCCGGAGGCCGCCGGCGGCGTGTTCTGCAGCCGGCCCGACGCCGAGGTCGACGCCGTGCGCGAGCGCTACGAGCTCCCGGAGCAGCTACCTGCTGTGGGTCGGCGGGCTGCGCACGCCCGGACCCGCGCAAGCGGGTGGCGGCGCTCGCCCGGACGCAGCGCACGATGCCGCTGGTGCTGGTCGGGGCCGCCGGCCGCTGGGCGCACGAGCTGCCCGGCGTGCAGCTCACCGGCGCCGTCGACGACGACGAGCTGGCGGCGATCTACACCGGCGCCCACGCGCTCGTGTTCCCCAGCGACGACGAGGGCTTCGGGCTGCCGCCGGTGGAGGCGCTGGCCTGCGGCACGCCGGTCGCGGCCTGTGACGTGCCCGCGCTGCGCGAGGTGCTCGGGCGGCCTGGTCACGCTCACCGACGTCGACGACCTGGACGAGCTGGTCGCCGCGCCGAGGCGCTGCGGCGCCCGGCGCCGGCGCCGCCGGCCTGGACCTGGGACGACGCCGCGGCCGCCACCTGGGAGGTGTACCAGGACGCGGTCACGGCTCCGCACTCCCGAGCGGCGGCCGGCGTCCCAGTCACGCCGGCGGGCGCAGCCCGAACGGCGGCGGACCCGCGCCGGCCGGGCCTGAACCAGCCGCCGGCGGCGCCGGGCGCCGGGCCGCAGCCGCCACGCGTCCCGGTAGCCGGCCAGCAGGTGGCGCTCGCGCAGCAGCACGTGGCCGAGCGCCAGCACCTCGTAGGCGGCGATCCGCGCCCCGTCGCGGGCCAGCCCGGCGCCGGTCTCGTTCTTGATCATCATCAGGTAGCGGTTGCGGAACTGCAGCCGGCGCGCCGGCTCGCTCATCCGGCGCGCGGGTCGAGGGGCTGTAGGTGCGCACGTGCTCGGCCACCGCGCCCGGCTCGTACACGCACCGCCACCCGAGCAGCTGCGCCCGCCAGGCCAGGTCGGCGTCGGAGGCCCACAGCTCCATGTCCTCGTCGAGCACCTCGCTCCCGGCCAGCGCGCAGTCGTCAGGGCGGCCCGCCGGTACAGCGCGGCCGCGCCGTCGGCGCCGAACGCCGGGGCGGTGCCGGCGAAGCGCTCGGCGGGACGGCCGTGACCCACCAGCCCGTTCTTGCGCCGGCGGTCGACGAACATCCCGGCGGCGTCGATCTCGGTCCTCGTCGCGGCCGCGGCGCCCGGAGCAGCTTCGGCGCCACCGAGCCGACGCCGTCGCTCGTCGAGCCGGGGCAGCGCCGCCGCCAGGAACCCCGGGGCGCAGGAAGCAGTCGGCGTTGAGCAGCAGCACCGCGTCGCCGCCGGTGCTGCGGCGATGGCCAGGTTGATCGCCGCCGCATAGCTGCGGCGCGGCTCGAGGCGCCAGACGGCGCGCCCCGTGGCGCTCGGCCAGCGGCGGCGGTGGCGTCGGTGCAGGCGTTGTCGACCACCACCACCTCGGCGGCGGGCTCCTGGGCCAGCGCCGCCGGCAGCGAGCGCTCGAGCATCGGCGCCTCGTCGACGCTCAGCAGCAGGATCGTGGTGTTCACAGCAGCTCGCGGTATACCGCGGCGGTCTGCGCGCGCCGTCGCCGCCCAGCTGAACTGTGCCGCGCGCGCCACGTCCACGGCGTGCGAGCTGCGCCCGCCGCTGGCGTCGCCGAGCAGCCATCGCAGGCGGCGCTCGAGGTCCGCCGGTTCGCCCGGGTCGAAGTACGCGGCCGCCTCGCCGCCGGTCTCGGGCAGCGCGGTCGCGCGCGGCGGCCAGCACCGGGGTCCCGCGCGCCATCGCCTCCAGCACGACCAGCCCGAAGCCCTCGTACAGGCTCGGGTGCACCAGCAGCTCGGCGCCGCGGCAGCAGCGCGTCGAGCCGCGCGTCGTCGACGTAACCGGTCAGCTCCACCGGCTCGCCGCCGGCCAGCGCGCGCAGCCGCGGTCCCTCGCCGGAGTCGACCCGGCCAGCACCAGCCGGTGGGGGATCGCGCGACGGCGCCGGAGCACGACGTAGGCGCTCGACCAGCGCCGCGAGGTTCTTCTTGCGCGCGCAGGTCGCCGACGGCCAGGATGTACGGGATCCCGGGCGGCGGCCGTCCGGTGGCCGATCGTTGATCGGCAGCGCCGGCGCCTCCGGGATCACCCGCACCTTCGTCCGGGTCGACGCCGTAGCGGCGGCAGACGTCGCTCGGCGGTGAACGCCGACGGGCAGATGACTCCGCTCCGCCGAGCGCGCCGCGCAGCGGCGTGATCACTCGAACTTGGCCCGCGTCGCCGGCGCGAAGTCCTGCGGCCAGGTCTCGAAGGCCAGGTCGTGGATCGTGACCACGCCCGGGCAGGGCCGGCACAGCGGCAGAAAGCAGTTGGGGGCGTGCACCAGCGCCGCCCGGCGCCGTCTCAGAGCCAGCGGGCAGCCCAGCTGCTCGAACACGATCTCGGGCCCCGGAGCCGCGCCCAGAACCGGTCGCCAGATCCGAGTCCCAGACCGGCTCGGAGGAGCAGCGCGCGGACGAGCTCGCGCGGTGTAGCGGCCCCATCCGCGCAGCTGCGGCCCGACCGCATCGCGCGCGTCGATCACGACCGACGGCATCAAAATGACATTTTCCTGTCTGGGGCGTAGGATGCTCGGCCCAAGTGACCGCGCATGCTTTCCGCGAGGAGCAGCGCGCCAGCGAGGCGATCCCCCCGCTCGCCGCCCTGCCCCGGCCGTCCTCGTCGATCTTCGACATCCCGATCGACCTCGCGGAGCCTCCGGACCTCCTGCACACCGTCTCGCAGCTGGGCCACCGCAGCGGCGCACGCGGCGGGTCATGTACGTCAACGCCCACGTCGTCAACCAGTCCCACGTGACCGCCGGCCTCGCCGATGCGCTGCGCCGCGCCGACCTCGTCTACTGCGACGGCTACGGGGTGCGGCTCGCCGCTCGCGCCCTGCACCTCGAGGTGCCCCACCGGATGACCGGCGCGGACTGGATCTGGGGTCTGGCGGCGCTGTGCGAGCTGCTCGGGCATGTCGATCTACCTGCTCGGCTCCGAGCCGCCGATCGCCCGCGCAGGCGGCGGCCCGGCTGGCTCGCTGGTATCCGCGGCTGGACGTCGTCGGCGCCCACCACGGCTTCTTCGAGCTCGACTCGCCCCACAACGAGCGCGTGATCGAGGACATCATCGAGCTCGCGCCCCGGATCGTGCTGGTGGGCATGGGAACCCCGAAGCAGGAGCTGTGGGTCGACCGATACGCTGACCGCCTCGGCGGCGCCGTGGTGTGGACCGTCGGCGCGCTGTTCGACTACGTCTCCGGCCACACGCCGCGGGCCCCTCGGTGGCTCGCCGACAACGGACTCGAATGGATCTTCAGACTCGCGATCGAGCCACAACCGGATGTGGCGGCGGTACCTGATCGGCAACCCGGTGTTCCTCTCCCGGGTGCTGGCCGAGTCGCGCCAGCACGACGACTTCCCCGGGCTAGACGCGCTCGCCGATCGCTTCGGCGCCGCCCGCGCGGAGCGGGTGGCAGCGGTTGCTGGATCGTGATCCTGCTGCTGGCGCTGACCTGGCACTTCAACGCCAAGCCGCGCCACGAGATCTTCTCGGCCGCGCCCGACACGCTGCGCGCGCTGGCCGCCACCGTGGTCGTGTTCGGGATCGGCGGCTTCGGCCTGGTGCGGCTGCTGCTGCCGGCCGCCCTGCGCGAGTACGAGCTGCTGTGGGTCGCTGCCCACCGGCGGCTGCGCCGTCGGCCTGGCCCTGACCCTGCTCGGCTTCGCCTACGTCCCCTACCCGGTCGCGCTCGCGCTCGTGCTGGTCGGCGGGGCGGGGCTGGACGCGTATGCGGTTCGGCGCCGCGGCTGGCCGTCGCTGTCGCGCCGCGTCGGCTGGCCGACCTTCGTCGCCGCTGGCCGTGACCTTCGTGGCGCTGGTGCCGATGCTGCTGGTCCAGCACTACGCCGCGCCGATCGGCACCGGCTCGGACGCCCACGTCGCCGCCGGCACCGCCAACTTCCTCCAGCACGCCTACCCCACCGGCACCGACATCTCCCAGCCGGTCAACCAGATGCCGCCGACGTGGCAGTCGAAGTACCCGATCTACTACGCGTTCGCCGCCGTCTCCTCGGTCTCCGGGCTGGCCACCTGGCAGGTGCTGGCCACGCTGGCGGCGGCGATGCTGGGACTGGCGGCGCTGGGCTTCTTCCTGGTCGCCCGCGAGGTGTTCCGGGCGCCGGCGGCGGTGGCGCTGGTGGCGATGGCGCTGGCGGCGCTCGACCGCGAGGCGCTGCACACGATCCTCAACCCGTACTTCAACCAGACCTGGGGCTTCTTCGCGATGCCGTTCACGCTCGTGCTCGGCTGGTGGGTGGTGCAGCCCGGGCTCGGTCGCCGCGCCCGGTCCGGGACCGCCGTGCTGCTGGCGCTGTTCGCGCTCGTGCTGGTGTTCGCCTATCCGCTGGCGGCGCCGATTCCCGGCCGTCCCGCTGGTCGTGTTCGTGTGGCGCGAGTGGCGGCGCAAGCTCCGCGGCCGGCGAGCGCCGTGTTCCGTTTTCGCGATCTGTATCGCGGCCGCCGCTCGCTGCTGTGGCTGATTCCCGCTGGCCGTGCTGCTGGCGGTGCCGGCCATCGGCGTCGGGCAGAAGGTGGTCGGCGCGGCCAAGGTGCTCGCCCCGGGCAATTCGCTGCATGGCCTGGGGCGGTGACCTGCCCGGCTTCATCCCCTTCAACTTCTTCGTCTCGCTGCCCAGCCCGCTGGTGTTCGTGCCGGTGACGGTGGCCGTGTTCGCGCTCGCGGCGTACTGCCTGTGGCGGCCGCCGCGCTCTCTGACCTGGGGCCTGGGCGGGCTGCTCGCGATCGGCGTCCTGCTGGCCGTGTACCTGCGCCACCGCCAGTACGGCTACTACTTCCACTTCAAGCTGCTGGCGTTCATCGGGCCGCTGGTGATGGTGATGGCGGCGGTGGGCGCGGCCCGGCTGCGCCGGCTGCGGCGCGGTGGCGTTGGCGCTGCTCGCGGTCGCCACCGCGGGCAGCGCCGTCGCCGAACTGGCCGCCACCGGCGTCCCAGCTGCCGCAGGCCACGATCCAGCTGGCCTCCTGGGCCCGCTCGCTGCCCGCCGGCGCCTCGGTCCGCCTCGACATGTGGCCGCCGCTGCAGCTGTGGGCCGCCTACTTCCTGGACTCCCGCCCGCTGTGCTCGCAGCTGCCGCTGCTCGACACCGACTACCCGCACGTGGCGGTATCGCGCAAGGCCGACTACATCGTCGCCTCGCAGGTCGCCGGGCGGCCGTTTGACGCCGTCGGGCCGGTGCTGCGGACGAACGCGGGCTACCGCCTGTACCGCGAGAACCCGGCCGTGCCCGGGCCCTTCGTACTGCACCCAGCGCCGCTACGACCGCATCTACACCGGCATCGGCTGGAGCCCCCGCTGAGGGCGCGGGTCCATCCACGGCAGGCTGGCAGCCCTTCCCGCCAGATTTGACGGGTTTCTGCTGCCGGCTGGCCCGGCCCGGCGTCCGGTCGCAAAGACAGCAGGAAAGCGAGCGGCCCCGGGCCTCAGTCGCCGTCGAACATGCACGAGGTGACAAGGCCGCGCACGCCGACCAGCTTTGTCGCATTGCTGGGGCTGAGCCTGCGGCTGGCGACAAATCGTCCTGGCCCCCGCGGCTTTGTCACCTCGTGCACGTCCGAGGCAACCCTTGCGGCCCGCCTGCCTTCCAAAGCCGTCGTTTGCGCCGGCTCGCCTGCACCGGTGCGCGGACAGCTACTCGGGCGCGGCAGCGGGCTCCGGGAACTGGTCGCGGTTGGCCAGGGCCCAGTCCGCGACGCTCATCGGAGCCTGGCCGGTGAGCTCGCGATAGGTGTCGGTGACCAGGTCGGCGTCGCCGCGCTTCCAGGCGGCGAAGTGCAACATGACCTGGATGTCGACCAGATCCTCGGGAATGCCCGCCTCCTGCACCAGCATTGTCCGGAACTCGCCCTCGGGCATGTCCTGATAGCCGACCGGCCGGCCGAGGGCCGCGGTCAGGGCCGCCGCCATCTCGTCCATGGTGACCGCCGCCGGGCCGGTGAGCTCGTAGTTGGCGCCTGACTCGTCGCGCTCGACGAGGACGACGGCGGCCGCGCGGGCGACGTCGTCAGCGGCCACCAGCCCGACCCGGCCCTGGCCGACCGGAGCCACCAGCGCCCCCATGTACTGGATGAACTCCTTCTGGCTGAACAGGCTCGTCTCCATCACCGAGTTGGGTGACACCAGCGCCCAGTCCAGCCCCGACGCCTTGATCGCCTCGATGCTGGCGACGTGCATCGCGTCGAGGGAATCCTGATGGTGGCGCACCGCGCCGTAGAGCTTGACGATCCGCCGCACGCCCGCTCGCTGAGCGGCATCGAGGGCGGCCCGTTCCCGGACCTCGACCTTGTCGTCCATCGGCGAGACCAGGAACACCGTGTCCACCCCGGTGAAGGCCCGGTCGAGGCTGTCGGGCGCGTCGAGATCGCCGATGGCCACCTCGGCGCCCACGTCGGGCAGGTCGACGGCTCGGGCCTCGGACCGCACCAGCGCGCGCACCGGTGCTCCGCGGGCAGCGGTCTCCCGCAGCACCCGGCTGCCGAACATCCCGGTGGCACCAATTACGAGGATCATCGCCCGGTCGGCCGCGGAGCCTACCGCTTGATCAATCGTCCGCATAGCGGAACCTCGGGCGCCGAAGCTCGTTATAAGGACATGGGGCGTGGCGCAGCAGCACTGTGGGCAACGATCAAACTGGCGGCATTCGCGGCACTGGCGGCATTGGCCGCGCTGGCGGCACTGTGGGCCTCGCCGGCGATGGCCGCATTCCCCGGGCACAACGGGATGCTCGCGGTCGCCCCGCTGCAAGGCCCCGGCGTGCTGGTGATGAGCTCCCACGGCGCCGGGCAGCACCTAATCTGCCCTCAGAGCGGCAGCTGTCCGGTGGTCGGGTCGCCGCGCTGGTCACCGGACGGGCAGGCGATCACCTACTCCGGCCCAGCGGCGCAGGGCATCTCGGTCATCTATGACGACGGGTCCTGCCTGGACTGTCAGCCGTTTGGAACGCCTCCGTATTCGTCCATCGGCGCATCGATGCCAGCGTTCACCTCGACCCCGGCGCTGCTCAGCGTGATCGCCGGCGGAGCGCTGGTCGAGTTCGGCAGCGACGGGCTGCAGAAGCAGACCGTGCTGTCAGGCCACGTGTCCGATGCCGTGTGGTCGGCCCAGGGCGAGCTGGCCGTGGTCCAATCCGGCCGGGTCCTGGCCGGCCGGCCCGGCCATCTGCACTCGCTGGGCCGGGGAAGCAACCCCTCCTGGGCTCCCGGCGGCTCGCGTCTCGCCCTCGTGCGCCGGGGATGGGTGACGGTGGTCAGGGTCGGTCATCACCCCGTCAAGCGTGTGGCCCGGGGGAGCGCTCCGGCGTTCTCGCCCGACGGCAAGTGGATCGCCTTCATCGGCAGGGGAAACCGGCTGAGCATGGTGGCGTCCGCCGGAGGCCGGGTGCATCGGGTGCGCGACATCCAGGCGCGCTACGTCGACTGGCAGCCGGTCACCGCCAACCCGCCTTCGTGCGCCGCCCCTCCCGGCTCCACCACCGTGGCCAGCTCTCCTGCCGCGAGCGTCACCGCCGACCGCGGCCCTGTCCCGGACTTCCCTGACCAGGGCTACACGGCGCCTGGCTACATGGGCTGCCTGCTGTCGACCGGGCGTGAGCGTTTGCTCACTCGCTACGACTTCCAGAGCATCGACGACACCAGCTCCGGGAGCGACTTCCTCACCATCGGCAACTTCGCGGCCTTCATCGAGGACGACGCCGACCCGCACTACGGCGGCTCCGGCGAGACCGTGCGCGTCTTCGACCTCGGGACCGGTATGGAGAGCCAGTCGCTCGGCGGTCAACAGGCCGCCTGCGGGGACTACAGCTACAGCTGTGACAGCGACGCCGATCAGCTGGCTGCTGAACTCCGAAGGGTTCACCGCTGTGCACACCAGCGTCACCCAGCTCGCCACGACCATCGCCTCCGCAGCGCAGGTCACCGAGCAGATCCTGGCCGTCGACAGCACCGGAATGCACGTCGAGGACACGGTCACCGAATCGGAGTCCGGCTACAACCTGCCGCCGCCTCATCTCACCGACCTCCAGTTGACCGGCGACACGCTCACGTGGCTGCACGACGGCAGCCCGCGCACCGCCACGCTGCAGTAAGCGGGCTCAGTCGCCCGGCGTCGAGCGGTGGCAGTGCCAGCGCGTGGGCGCTGGCTCCCTCCTGCTCCACCGGGATCGTCCCCTCCAGGTTGATCAGCGCGGTAGCCGTGGCTGCGCATCACCGCCACGAACTCGTCGTGGGTGTCGTGCAGCTCGCAGACGATCGCCGGCCGGTGGCGCTCGATCGTGTCCCGCATCCCCTCCAGCACGGCGATCTCCGCGCCCTCGACGTCGATCTTGACCAGCGCCGGCGGCGGCAGCCCGCCGTCGCCCACCAGGTCGTCGATGGCCACCAGCTCGACGTCGATCACGCGCTCGGTGAACGGGTGCTCGCCGTACTCGGCCAGCTTTGACCAGCTCTGGTCGTCGACCACCTGCAGGCGACCGCGTCCCGAGCGCGCCGCCACCGCTTTGTTGACCACGACCACGTTCGGGATGTGGTTCAGCCGGGCGTTGGCCCGGATCGCCTCGGCGTTGTCGGGCGCCGCCTCGAACGCGTACACCCGGCCCTCCCCGAGCCCGGTCAGGTGGGCGGCCAGCAGCGAGAAGAAGCCGAGGTTGGCGCCGATGTCGTAGAACACCGCCCCGCGCGGCAGGTGCCTGACCATCGCCTCCTGCACCGCGCTCTCCAGGTTGCCGCCCGCGATCGAGCCGACGTGGGCGTGGGAGATCGGGCAGGTAGCGCATGTCGAAGGCCAGCCCGCCGGCGTGGCCCTGGGGTACTCGCAGCACCCCGTCCTCGAGCCAGCCCACGAACCGCGCGCAGCACCCGCGCCCGCGGCCCGTGCCCGGTCATCGCCTCGGCCCGCAGCTCGCGCAGCCGCGGATGGCCGAGCCGGATCAGCCGCCGGACCAGCATCGAGCGGTTCAGTCCCAGGCGCCCGAGCGCGCTGGCGCACGGCGCCACTGCTCGCTCACGCCGCCGCCAGCCCGATCACCGTCTCCCGGACCACCGCCGCCGTCCGGTCGTAGTCGTACTCGACCAGGCGGCGCCCGCCGCGCTCGGCGAGCTCGCCGCGCAGCTCGCGAGTCGGAGACCACGATCCGCAGCAGCTCGGCCACCGTCGCTGGCCCGTCGTCGCCGTCGACCAGCACCCCGGCGTCGCCGACCACCTCGGCCACCGCGCCGGCATCGCGCGCGATCACCGGCACGCCGAAGTGAAACGCCTCCAGCAGCGGGATGCAGAAGCCCTCGTGCTCGGACAGGCACAGGAACGCATGGGCGCGCCGATACCGCTCCACAGGTCGGCGGCGGAGATCCCGGCGGCGAACGTGACCGCCCCCGGCGCGAGCTCGTCGGCCAGCGTCGCCAGCTGCCCGGCGTAGGCCGTCCGACAGCGGCGTGCCCACCAGCACCAGCCGCGCGCCGGGTCTGCAGCCGGCAAAGCGCGCGAAGGCGCGGATCACCAGGTCCTGGCGCTTGTGCGGGACCAGACGCCCGACGAACAGGATGGTCGGAGCGGCGTGGCCGTCCAGCGTCGGCCGCGCCCGGGCCCAGCGAGCGCCGATCGAACAGCACCGGGATCACCTCGGCCTCGCGTCCGGACAGCCGCCTCAGCTCGCCCGCGTTGAAACTCAGACACGCCCGCCAGCTCGCCGGACAGCCGGGCCAGCTCGGCGAGCTGCGCCGCGCGCCAGCTGGCAGCGCACCGCCTCGGCCGGGTCGGTGGCCCAGAAGTACTCGCGCCGGCGTGACGTTGTGCGACACCAACAGGCTCCGCGGTCTCGCCGCCAGCACCCGCTCCAGCCCGCGCGCGTAGCCCGAGTAGTGGACCACCAGCGGCCCACCGCCGCCCGGACCCCAGCTCGTGCAGCGGGCGGATGGCGCCCCGGGTCATTCCCGGAGCCTGCACCGGGGCGTAGTCCTCGCCCGTCCAGCCCCAACGCCGGAACAGCGCCCGGTAGGCGAGCGCCTGGTTGGTCACGGCATCGACCGGCCCGGCCGCGCACAGCACCTGGTCGACCCTCATGCAGACGGCGGCGCGTCTCCGCCGGGGCCCTTCCCGATCCCGGCGCGCAGCGTCCTCGAGCTCGGCCACCCGCTCCTCGAGCCGCACCACGTGTGCGGCCACCTGGGCGTTGAAGCGGCTCTGCTGGGCGGTCATCTGGCCGATGTACTGGCGCAGGAGCCGGACCAGCAGCAGCTTGACCGCGGTGATCGGCCGTCCCTTGCGCCGCGTCGAGCGAACCCCGCTCTCGTCGGGCTCGATGATCGCCCACTCGGCCAGCCGGCGGGCCGACTCGACCGGATCTCCAACCGCCCACGGCGGCTCGGGCTCCGCATCCGGCGTCCGCATCCGCACTCAACGGTATATTATATTTTTTATCCCGAGTGGCGGCGGCTTGCCGAGCCGCGGCCAGCGCCTCCTCGGGGTCCTTCACGGCACCACCTCGGCGTGCGACAGCGAGTCCCAGCTCCCGCCCAGGTCGACGACGCCGCGGGCGTCCGAATCCGAGGCGACCGAGAACCGCACGGTCCGCTCCAGGAACGCGTCCTCGTCGCCGGCGGCCGCGCCCAGCACCAGGTCGTAATCGCCGGCGAGCAGCGCCAGCGCCGGCACGTCGAAGGACAGCCTGACGCCGCCGTCCTCGCCCAGCACGACATCGGTGGCAGTGCGAAACAGCATGGCGCCGTCGGCGCCGCGCAGCTCCAGCGTCAACCGCGCCGCCCGCGCGCTGCCGGATGCGCGCAGATCGGCCAGCACCCGCAGCGGTTCGCCGGCCCGGAACACGGACGCGGGCCGGCCGGCGCCGGTCAAGCAGCTCCACATCGGACACCTCGACGGCGCGGGGATGGTGCGGCCGCACCGACACCCCGCCGCCGCGCTCGGCGCCGATCAGCCGGTGGTAGAAGAGCAGCCCCTCGGCGGTCGGCCCGTCGAACATCACCCGCCCCGCGTCCAGCACCACCACCCGCTCGCACACCCGCTCGATCGCGGCGGCGTCGTGGGAGACGAGCACGACCGTGGCGCCGGCGGCGATCTGCTCCGAGATCCGGCGCAGGCACTTGCGCTGGAAGGCCTCGTCGCCCACCGCCAGCACCTCGTCGATCAGCAGCACGTCGGCATCGAGGTGGGCGGCGATCGAGAACCCCAGCCGCACGAACATCCCCGCCGAGTAGGTCTTGACCGGAATGTCGATGAACTTGCCCAGCTCGGAGAACGCGATGATCCGGTCCGATCCGCTCCTGCACGTCGGCCTTGCTCATCCCGTACAGCGCGCCCTGCAGGTAGATGTTCTCGCGCCCGGAGAAGTCGCGGCTGAAGCCGGCGGCGAGCTCCAGCAGCGAGACCACCCGCCCCCCGCAGGCGGCCTCCCCGGACTGCAGCGGAATGATGCCGGCCAGCACCCGCAGGGTCGAGGTCTTGCCGGCGCCGTTGCGGCCCACCATCCCGACCGTCTCGCCCGGCTCGATGTGCAGGTTGACGCCCTGCAGCGCCGGCACCGCCGACGGGCCGGCGGCGCGGCGAGCCGAGCAGCAGCCCCTTCAGCGTGCGGGCCTGGTCGGCGCGCACGCTGAACGACCGGGTGGCGTCGCGCAGGACGATCTCGCCCGGGCGCAGGCCGTCGACGGCTCACACCACCACCGCCAGCTCGCCCTCCATGCGCCTGAACACCTCGGTCCCCGCCACCAGCGCCACCGCCGCCACCGCCACCACGTAGACCAGCCGGGCCAGGTCGGGCGCCGTCCCGTAGTACAGGATCGAGCGGAAGGCGTCGATGAACGGCGCCACCGGGTTGACCCAGTCCAGCAGCGTCTCCAGCGCCTGATGCCGCTGCAGGAATCGCGATCGTGTCGGGCTGGTAGAAGATCGGCGTCAAGAAGAACCACGGCAGCAGCGCCGCGGTGAGGATCGGGCCCACGTCGCGGAAGTAGGCGTGCAGCACCGAGACGATCAGCGCGCAGCCGAGCACGAACGCGAACATCAGCGCCACCAGCACCGGCAGCAGCAACAACGAGGCCGGCGCCGAGGTTCCCCGCAGCGCCAGCGACAGGGGGGTCAGCAGCACCAGGATGGTCACGAAGGTGACCAGCTGCACGGTGACGGTGGCGGCCGGGATCGTCTCGCGCGGGAACCGCGCGCGGCGCACGATGCTGCCGTGGTCGACCAGCGACTCGGCGGCGGCCAGCAGCGACTGCTGGAAGAAGACCCACGGCATCAGCCCGATCATCAGGAAGATCGGGAAGTCGGCGAACCGCTGGAGCTTGAACACGTGACTGAACATCAGCGTGTAGACGCCGAGCAGCACCAGCGGGTTGATCAGGTACCAGACGACCCCCAGCGTCGAGCCCTTGTACTTGCGGCGCAGCTCGCGCCGGACCAGCTGCGAGAACAGGTACCGGTGGCTCGCCACGGTGGCAATTATCGGGTTTCCAGCATCAGGGTCACCGGTCCGTCGTTGACGAGCTCCACGCACATGTGGGCCCCGAACCGTCCACGCTGCGCGCCCAGCCGCTCGCAGAAGCGCTCGTACAGCGGCTCGGCCACGTCCCGCCGGCGCCGCCGCGACGTAGCTGGGACGGTTGCCGCGGCGGGTGTCGCCGTACAGCGTGAATTGGCTCACGCACAGAACCTCGCGGTCGCCGAGCGGCTCGTTCATCCGCCCCTCGGCATCGGCGAACACCCGCAGCGCCCGCACCTTGTCGGCCAGCCAATCGGCCTCCGCCTCACCATCGCCCTGGGTGATCCCGAGCAGGACCAGCAACCCGGGCCCGATCTCGGCCACCCGCTGCCGCTCGACCGTCGGTCATCGACGTCGACGGCGGCGCGGCTCACCCGCTGGACCAGCGCCCGCACTACGCGTCGCGCAGGTCGGCGGCCGCGCGCTCGGGAGCGACGATATTCAGGTTGACGCCCGCCCCCAGCTCGAACCCGGCGAGATGGGTCAGCCGCGGCAGGATGTCGATCCGCCAGCAGAAGTGCTCGGCCCCCCGGGGCGCGGTCCGCACCCACAGGTTCAGCGGCGGGCTGGCGCCCAGATGGCGAGCCAGTCGACCCAGGGCGTCGTGGAGCATGGCGGCTCCGCTGGGCCCGTCGTCCTCGAAGCGCATCCGCGGAGAGCGCGGCGCGATCAGCAGCTGGTAGGGCACGCGCCCACCGTAGGCCGCCATCAGTACCGCCTCGTCGTCGATGGCCACGATCCGCTCGCGCTGGCGGACCTCGTGCTGAACGAGGTCGGCGAGCAGGTTGCCGCCCATCGTCCGGGTCGTGTAGGCACCGAAGCGCTCGCGCTCGCGGGCGATCGGCGCCGGCACGAAGTCGAGCGCGTACAGCTGCGCGTGCGTGTGGGGCAGCGACGCCCCCGCCTCCCGGCGCTCGTTGACGATCACGTGCACGTAGGCCGCGTCGGCGTGGGCGCGCATCCGCTCGCGCCAGACCTCGACCGCCCCCGCCACCTGCTCGACCGTCAGCTGCGCCAACGACACGACCGGATCGGGCGCGTTGACGATCACCTCGTGCGCGCCGCGAGCAGCGGCGGCCCAGAACAGGTCGCGGTTGGCGTGCGGCGGAGGATCGGGCGCATGCGGATCCAGCGCCGGATACAGGTTCGGCACCACCCGCACGCGCCATCCAGGACTGTTCGCCGGTCCGCCGCCGGGACGCACCGCATACAGCTCCGGCGGCGTGCGCTCCTCGTGACCGTCGGCGAAGGGGTCGGACTCGGGGTCGATCGCGGCAGGGGGATCGGCCCGGAGCCCGCCGCCGGGCCGGCCAGCCCGCTCGCCGGCGATGATCGCCCGCTGCCCGGTCAGCGGGTCGATGCGCAGCTCCGGCATGTGACCTACAGGTACTTCTCCATCGCGATGTGCTCGATCCCGGCCTCCATGAACAGCCGCCCGCGCGGCTCGTACCCGGCGCGCTCGTACAGCGAGCGCGCGTAGGTCTGGGCGTGGAGCACGAGCCGGCGGGCCCCGCCGGCGCGGGCCTCGGAGTCGGCCAGCGCCAGCAGAGCCGAGGCGATCCCCTGGCGCCGGGCGCTGGTCCGCACCGCCAGGCGGCTGAACTGAACCGTCGGCCCGACGAACAGCAGACGGCAGGTCGCCAGGACCTGCTCGCCGGCGACCGCCACCAGATGCATCCCCTCGCGGTCGCGGCCGTCGAGCTCCTCGCGCTCGGGCACGCCCTGCTCCTCGCAGAACACCGCGTGGCGCAGTTCGAGCAGCGCGGCTCATCTCCTCATCGCCGCGCACGCGGCGGACCTCATAAGTGATCGTGTCGGTCATCGCAGAACGTACTGGCGGATGTCTCGCTCCAGCGCCGCCGCGCTCTCGTACGGGCCGGCATGGTCGAACACCATCTTGCCGTTTGCGGTTGAAGTACACGGTCTGCGGGTAATAGATCGCCGCGCCGATGGTCCGCGCGATCGCCTCGTGAGGATCGGTGTAGCTCGGATAGCTGACCGGGAAGCGGCGCAGGAAGGCGGCCGCCGAACCGTTGCCGTCCTTGCCGTCGAGGCCGATGAACGCCACCTGGCGGCCGTACTTGACCGATGCCTGCTGAAAGGCGGGGAACTCCGTCTGGCACGGGCCGCACCACGAGGCCCACTTGTTGACCACCACCGGATAGCCCTTGAGCGAGCTCAGCCGCGCGTGAAACGCGGTCGGCCCGCCCCCCAACAGCTGGTTGGCCTGGCGGTGCAACGAGGCCAGCGGCGCCGGCGAGCCCTTGAAATCAGCTCGCTTGATCCCGGCCGACGGAGCGGCGTTGTGCGGCTGGCTGGCTCCGCACGCGCTCAGCGCCACGCACACCAGCAACAGCGCGGGCGACAGAATCAGCAGACGCACGTCAAAAGCTTGACAGACCGCCGGTAGTCAGCATCCAGACGTCTAGCCCGCATCATCTGCTTAATACAGCTTGGTCCTCCTCCGGGTAGGTGGAGGAACGCTTCTGAGGAACCTCGCTGTGCTCGGCCCGATTGCCGAGTCTGCGTGAACCGCTACGACTGACCGCCGCGGTTCGCTTCACCCTGACGCAACCAGCCAACACTGATGGGTGTCACCACCCCGATTCCGAGTCCTGACGCGATCGCGCGCGCCGAGTCGCTGACGCGCGAGCGCTTTGTCTACGAAGGCGAGACCTTCGAGGAGGCCCTTGCGCCCGGATCCGCGCGCCGGCGCGCGCTCGACGCTGCCCTGGCTGAGGTCGAGGCCGGGGCCAAGCAGCCGTCGATCGAATGGCGCCGCGAGTTCTCGCTGCTGCTCGGGCTGGAGCGGCTGCTGTCCGAGGAGGAGCCGCACCTGGCCGACGGCACCGTGCTGTCCGCCCACCAGGTCGATGCTCTGTCCGGCACCCTGACCGCGCTGCTGGCCGAGTCTCAGCGCAGCTTCGCCAACGGCACCGGGCCGCCATACGCCAACGGCAACGTCCAGACCACCGTGGCGCCGCCGCCGAGCAGCAACGGTGATCTGTCGCGGACGCCGATCGACGACGCCGGGACGAGGACGACGACCTCGAGCTCGAAGACGAGGAGGAGCCCGAGGACGAGGAGCCCCAGGACTGGCAGGACGAGGAAGAGGACGAGGATGCCTCAGCTCGAAGAGCAGCCCGAGGATCCCAACGCCGCCAAGCGCTTCTGGTTCGAGCACGCCACCGGCGCCGGCAAGACGGTGGCCGCGCTCGGCTTTGTCGAGGCCTCGCGCACCGGCGGCGTCCTGATCCTCACCCACCGCCGCAACCTCGTCGATCAGTTCAACGGCGAGCTGCGCGACCGCGGCTACCGCAACCGGATCAGCGCCCCGCTGCTGGCCGGCCACGACGCCGCCAACGGCCCGGTCACGGTCGAGACCTACCAGTGGTTCGTGCGCAACGCCGGCACGATCTCCGACGCCTACACGATCGTCATCTGCGACGAGGCCCACACCGCGCTGGGCGAGAAGACCTCGGCCGCCATCCGCAGCTGGACGGGACCGATCTTCATCGGCATGACCGCCACCGGCGCGCTCATCGCCCGCCACGTCACCGACCTGTTCCCCACCCAGACCAGCCGCTTCGACCTGGCTCAGGCGGCGCGGCGGGGCGTGATCGCGCCGCTTCGCTGCATCCGCATCCCGCCCGGCCCCGGCGTGCGCACGATCGCCAAGGTGCCGCTGCGCCGCGGGCGAGGTGGACACCGAGTTCGACCAGGAGATGCTGGCCGAACTGCTGGACCAGACGCCGTTCAACCTGGCCATCGCCGACCTGTACAAGACGCGCTTCAACGGCGTCCCCGGCGTGGTCTACGCCGCCGGCGTCAAGCACGCCTACAACGTGGCCCAGGCGTTCCGTGATCTCGGCATCAAGGCCCAGGGCGTCTCCGGCGAGACCCCCAAGCGCCAGCTGGCGCGCATCCTGGCCGACTATGAGTCCGGCAAGGTCGACGTGCTGGTCAACGCCCAGCTGCTGGCCGAGGGATGGAACAGCCCGCGGGCGACGATCTGCATGCACCTGGCCCCGACCGCCTCCAAGCGCATCTACCAGCAGCGCGTCGGCCGCGTCACCCGGCGCCATCCGGGCAAGGAGGCCGGGATCGTGATCGACTTCGTCCACCCCGCCACCAAGCACGACGACCCGGTGGTGACGCTTCACTCGCTGCTTGACCGCGACGTCTACCGCGGCGGCGCGATCGTGGTCGGACCGGTGCGCCGCGGCCGCGGCCGACGGGTGCGGGTGGAGCGGCGGGTGCTGCCGGTGACGCCCGATCCCGAGCGGCGGGCGGAGGTGTTCGAGCGCGAGCTGTGGCGGATCGCCGTCGAGCATCTCGACTACGGCGAGCAGCACGTGTGGGCCGCGCTGGCCGGAGCCCGGGTGGCTCCCAACGGCTGGCGGCGGGCCAAGGCGATGCTGCACTTCGACCGCGGCGGCGAGCTCAAGCGCCGCTTCCTGCTGACCACCGTGCAGCGCAACCGCAACCCGCAGCTGCGTCTGCGGGCGCTGCAGGAGATCGCCGCCAGCCGCGACGCCGAGGCCTTCGACAGCGCCATCGACATCATGGGCGGCTGGCCCCGTGACGAGCGCCGCGAGGGCGTCAAGATCATGCTTCAGGCGCTGGCCGAGCGCCGGATCGGGCGCCGCGACCAGGCCAACGCCTGGATCTGGCGGATGGCCGAGTACACCCGCGAGGTCCACGAGGAGTACGCGGTCCAGCGCTGGCCGGAGACCAAGCGGCTGCTGGGCCTGCTGGTCAACTCCAGCGGGTCCGCCCACGCCCGCAACGCCCGCCGGCTCGTGCACGCCTCCCGCAAGGAGGACCGGCGGCTGTCGGCGGCGCTGCTGGCCGCCGCCCTGGCCCACACGCCCGAGGCCGAGGAGGCGCTGCGCGGCGCCCGCACCCGGATGGCCCGCAAGCCGGCCGCGCTGGCCCGCGAGCTGCTGCGCAACTTCCCCAAGGGCCGGCGCGGGTCCAAGCGCCGCCGCCGCAAGACACCCGGCGGCGACGCGGCCGCGGGAGGGAACGGCGGCGCATCGGCCGAGGCCGCGACCACCGGCGCAGCGGAAGGCGTCTCCGACGCGGAAGAGAACGAAACCGAGGACAATGACGACGAGCTCCAGGACGCCCAGGGGGAAGACGACGACGGGAACGTGGAGGAGCTGGAGCTCGACGACGATGACGACGACCCCTCGGCCGAGGATGATGCCGAGGCGGCCGCCTGAGCACCAACCATTAGGGAGGACAGCATGTCCCGTCTCACCCGCCTAGGCCTGGTCGGCCTGGCATTCGCCGTACTCGCACCGGCGGCGGCGTAGCCGCGCCCATCTCGAAGACCAACTCCTTCACCAACCGGTCGGGGAAGGTCGACCTGCGGCATCGAGATCCACGCGCCCAACACCAACGCGACCAACGTGCTGTGCTCGGCGGTCGGCCTTCCGCGGCCCAAGAGCTTCGGGCCGGTCGGCGACCCCTTCGTCCAGATCAGCGTGCTCGGCCGGCCGAAGCTCGTGCCGATCAGCCAGCAGTCGTTCGTCTCGGGCCGCGGGCCCGGCTCGGCCGCGGTCGGCTGTGGAACCAGCTTGGCGTGACCTGCCACATGTCGGCTCCAGCACGGTCCTGTGCTTCAACGGCTCAAACCACGGGTTCATCATCGGCAACGGCGGCTACAAGACGTTCTGACGTTCTCGCGGTCGGTGGGCCGGCGGTTTGCCGGCCCGCCGACCGGCTCGGGGTCGGCTCCGGCTGGCTGAGCACCCCCGGGGCGTTGCAGTCTCGCCTCACGCCGGGCACAGACGACGCTTGGACCCCGACGCGTGGGACGGCCGCAATGTGCCGAAATCGGTCACGGCGCGCGACGTGAAGCGTCACCGCGGTGCCCAGTCGCTCGTGAAGGGGTGTACCGGACGGCTGGCAGCCCTTTCCCGCCAGATTTGACGGGTCTTGTGCTGCCGGCTGGGCCGCATGGGACCGAGGGCCGGACGACCCGTCGCTGCCGCCGCCTGAACCCCGCCGTGAAACCGGACTGTATGGCCGCCTTTTACGGCACGCCTCGCGAGAACGGCGCCGGCGCAAGCAGTCCGCTCGCTCGGCGCCGCCAACTGAGCCCCAGAGCTCTCGCTGCCCACCGGCGCGCTGGGACGGCGCATGGACCCGGGAGGGTCTCGTGGATCGATGCCATATGAGGGTGTCGCGTCAGACCCTCGGGCCGTAGGGCGACTGCGGTCGTTGATCAATTCCGCTGACAACGGCTGAAACGCCGGGACAGTGGTGCAACCGCCGTCGACGATCCAGGGACCGCGGTGGCTGGCGGCACCGCCGATGTCCGTCGTACAAGCCCCCGCTGACGAGCGATGCCCGCCAGCCTAGGTTCTCGCCCCCGCTCACGCTGGCGTGGCCGCCACGTGTTGCTGCGTCCGCCATGCCGGCGAGTCTGCGTCACCGTGCCGCGTACGGCTCCGCCAGCAGGCTGCGGCGGCCCGACTCGGTGACGCGTTGTCGGCCCCGGCGCCCACCGCCATAGCTGGTGTAGGACTGGCCGGTGCCCAGGACCAGGTTGTGCGAGCCGGTCTTGGTCCCTCCCTCGTCATAGCCGATCACCACGTTCCCAACCGTTCGGGTGCGTCGTGACCCTGCCGACACGACCTGGACGTTGACGGCGAGAACGGACCGTCGGCTCTGCCCCGGCCCCGAGCGACGTACGTCGGGGCCAGCACCGCGGTGGTGCCAGACCCGCATCGGGTGCGCCACCCCACCCGAGGTCACAGCCTGACCCGCGGCGGTCGGGATGCACTCCCATCCTGGAACCTCGCCGCCCCCATCGCCGGCGCCGCCGCAGCAGCCCGACACCAACCAACACCGGCGTGATGACGCGCAGCGCCACGCCCGAGCCTTCATGGCAATACCCCCTTTGGTCGAACCCGGAGCCACCCCGGCCCCCGGTGGGTCGGGCAAGCCTACGCCAGATGCACCTCGCCGGCATCCAGTGCTACCCGGCCACCGTCGCCGGTCGACAACGAGCAGGCGGCCGTCATCGTCGATCCCGTCGGCGACGCCCTCACCGGCCGCCCAGCGCACCGTCCGGCCCGCGCAGCGCGTCGCGTGCCCGCACCGCGGCCAGCACCTCGCCGGCGTCGGCGCTGCAGCCAGCGCGCCACGCACCGCCAGCAGCCGCGCCAGCGTGGGCTCGATCGCCTCCGGCTCCAGCCCCAGCGTCCCCGCGGTGCGAGCGCAGCTCCGGCGGGAACTCCTCAGCGCGCACCGCGACGTTGAGCCCGACCCCCAGCACCGCCCAGCGCTCCTGCGGGCGCCCCTCGACCAGGATCCCCGCCACCTTGCGCCCGTCGACGAGCACGTCGTTGGGCCATTTCAGCGCGCGGCCCCGGCGCCGCCAGCCACCTCGGCCACGGCGACGCCGGCGGCCAGCGGCAGCAGCCGCGGCGGCTCGCGGATGACCAGCGAGCACAGGAGCGCACGCCCGGCGGGCGCGGTCCAGGTCCGCCCCTGGCGCCCGCGGCCCGCGGTCTGCTCGGCAGCGGTGACCAGCGTTCCGTGCGGCGCGCCGGCCGCCGCCAGCTCGCGGGCCCGCGTGTTGGTGGAGTCGACGCTGCGCAGATGCAGCCGGGGCACCCCGAGCGCTCGCGCGCGTCACCCCGGGGTGATCCAGAGCTCGTCGTCGACCCCCGCCGGTAGCCACGCGGACGCGTCCCCGTGGCTGACGGCCAGCGACAGGCGCCGCGAGGAGTCCTCGTAGAGCAGCGGCTGCCCGCGGGCGACGTCGGCGAAGGTCCGGGCGTACGTCACGCCGCGGCTCCTCGCCGCCGGCCGGCTCGCACGCGGGCGACGCGTCCCAGCTTCAGTCCCGAGCCGGCCAGGTCCTCGTGGCCGGCGTCGAGCTGGAGGTTCCCGAACCGGTCGACGGAGCGTACGTGCGCGACGAGAGCATCCCCGTCGCGCCGGGGCCACTCGGCCTCGATCCGGACCAGCTCGGCTGGGTCCACCGGGTCGCCGAGCTCGGCCAGCGGCACGCCCGCGGCCAGGTGGGCGGCCACCGGGGCGAAGATGTCGCGGCCGTGGAAGGTGGCCGACACCGGCTCGAGCCGGAACCGGCGACCGCGCGATGTCCACCGCCGCCGTGATCCCACCGGCCGCCTGCGCCGCCGGCCACAGCAGGCCGTTGTCGGGCCCGACCAGCATCCGGCCGTCGGCGACGCACAAGCGCCACGGCGCGCCGCTGGGCGCCGACATCGGGATCGACCACCGCCAGATGAACGCCCGCCGGCACGTAACGGCAGCGACCGCTCCAGGACCGCGCGCCCGGCCCGGACGTCGTGGCGCGGGATCCCGTGGGTCAGGTCGATCACCCGCGCCTCCGGGCAGATTCCGGCGATCACCCCGTGACAGATGCCGACGAACTCGTCCTGGAGGCCGTAGTCCGACAGGAAGGTGATGAACGGCGGCGCCATGCTCAGCTCAGGCCGGGCCCGACGGCATCGGCGACCAGCGCCTGAACCAGACCCTCGATGTCGTGCCGCTCGGCCTCGACCGCGGGCTCGCGGCCGCGCTCGCGCAGCGCCGCGCTGGTCACCGGCCCGATGCTGACCAGCCGGGTCCCCGGCCCCAATCCGTCGCCGACCGCGTCGAAGAAGAAGCGCACGGTCGAGGAGGAGGTGAAGGTCACGTAGTCGGCGGCGGCCACGGCGGCGCGCTGCTCGGCGCCCAGCGGCTCGGCGACCGTCTCGTACAGCGCCACCACGTCGACCTCGGCGCCGCGCTCGCGCAGCGCCTCCGGCAGCACGTCGCGGGCCTCGGCGGCGCGGGCCACCAGCGCCCGGGTGACCGGCACGTCGGCCAGCGCCTCGCACCAGCCCTTCGGCGACGAACCGCTCCGGCACCACGTCGGCGATCACCCCGCGCTCGCGCAGCGCCGCCGCCGTGCCGGGGCCGATCGCCGCCACCCGCGCCCCGGCCAGCGCCCGCGCGTCGCGTCCGGCCGCCGCCAGACCGCTCGAACAGAAGCGCGACGCCGTTGGGGCTGGTCAGGCACACGAGGTCATAGCGCCCCAGATCTGGGGCCGGGCCCTCGAGCGCGACGATCCGGATCGCCGGCGCCTCGACGGCCTCGCGCCCCGAGCGCGCTGAGCCGAGCGGCGAGCCCGCTGGCCTGCGCCCGCGCGCGGGTCACGGCGATGGTCAGCCCCGCCAGCGGCCGCGCCTCGAGCCAGGCCAGCTTCTCGCGCAGCGCCGCCACCGGGCCGAACACGGCGACCGCCGGGGCTCGGATCCCGGCGTCGCGGGCCTCGGCGGCGATCGTGGCCAGCGTTCCGGCGACCACCCGCTGGTCGGGCAGCGTGCCGCGCTGCGATCACCGCGGCGGGCTCGGACGCAGGGCGACCGCCGGCGACCAGCTGCGCGGCGATCGCCTCCAGCCGGCGGACGCCCATGTAGACCACCAGCGTCCCCGGAAAGGCGGCCAGCGCCGCCCAGTCCAGCGCCGACTCGGGCTTGGCCGGGTCCTCGTGGCCGGTGACGAAGGCGACCGCGCTGGCGGCGTCGCGGTGGGTGACCGGGATCCCGGCGTAGGCGGGAGCGGCGACGCCCGCGGTGACCCCGGGCACGACCTCGAACGCGATCCCCGCCCGGCGCAGCGTCTCGGCCTCCTCGCCTCCGCGTCCGAACACGAACGGGTCGCCTCCCTTCAGGCGCACCACGGCGGCACCGCAGCGCCGTGCTCCAGCAGCAGACGCTCGATCTCGTCCTGTGAGACCGACGGGCCGCCTCCCTCCTTGCCGGCGTACAGCAGCTCGGCCTCGGCCCGGGCGCCCTGCAAGCGCCGCCGCCGGGATCAGGCGGTCGTAGATGATCACGTCGGCGGTGGCGATCAGCTCGAGCGCCCGCGCCGTCATCAGGCCGGGATCGCCGGGCCCGGCGCCGACCAGGTACACGGTCATGCCACCAGCACCCGCTCGGCGTCGCGCAGCAACTCGGCGGCCCCGGCGGCGAGCATCCGCTCCGCGCACTCGGGACCGGCCTGCGCCGCGGTGGCACGCACACGGTCGTAGAGCCAGGCCGACCCGTCGGGCATGCCAACCCACCCGGTGAGCTCCACGTTGCCGTCATCCAGCGGCCGGCAGAAGGCTCCCACCGGGGTGTTGCAGGAGGCCCCGAGCGCGTGCACGAGCGCGCGCTCGGCGCCGACGCAGGCCGTCGCCTCCGGGTCGATGACCGGCTCGAGCGCGACCGGGTCGATCGCCCCCGCGCGAGCCTCCAGCGCCAGCGCCCCCTGGCCGGCGGCGGGAACGAACTGGTCCAGGACGCCGCCGGCTTCTCCGCTCCCGGCCCAGCCGCTGCAGACCGGCCAGCGCCAGCACCAGCGCGTCGACCTCTCCGGCGGCGAGCTTGCGCAGCCGCGTGTCGACGTTGCCACGCAGCTCGACCACCTCGAGGTCGTCCCGGGCGGCGCGCAGCTGGGCGGCGCGGCGCAGGCTGCTGGTTCCGACTCGCGCGCCCGGGGCCAGCTCGGCCAGTCCCGAGGCGCCGCAGATCACGTCGCGGGGATCCGCCCGCGGCGGTATGGCGACCAGCTCCAGACCGGCCGGAAGCTCAGTGGGCACGTCCTTGGCCGAGTGCACGGCCACGTCGATGCGCCCGTCGAGCAGAGCCCGCTCCAGCTCCGAGACCCAGCGTGACTTGTCCAGCGTCGCCGCACCCCGATCGCCCAGGGTGGTGATCGGCACGATCTCCGAGTCGTCGCAGCAGCTCAGCGACGGACTCGGCCTGCGCCAGCGCGAGCGCGCTGCCGCGGGTTCCGATCCGCATCAGGTCCGGCGGGCGCCGGCCTGGCTCTGCGCGCGGAGCAGGCGAACCTCGGCCAGCGCGGGCTGCTCCTCAGACTGATCGCCGGCGACGTCCCCGGAGCCGGCCAGCGCGTCCTCGCCGACGCTGAGCCCGAACAGGTCTCGGACCAGGGCCATCCGAGCGTGGACGCGATCGTCGCGCATCTCCTTCATCCGCAGCGTCGGCTCGTGCAGCAGGCGGTTGACCACCGCCCGGGCCACGGCATCGACCCGCTCCAGATCGCGCGGCGAGGCGGTCTCCCACTTGCCCGCGTTCTCGCCGACCACCTGCTCGGCGATCGCGGTGGCGTGCGCGCGCAGCGCCGCCACCGTCGGCAGAACCTCGAGCGACCCCAGCCAGGCGGCGAACTGCTGGATCTCCTCCTCGATGATCCCCTCGGCCTTGCGAGCCTCGGCCTGACGGACCCGGCGGTTGCGGTCGGCCACCGCCTGCAGGTCGTCGATGTCGTACAGCGAGATGCCGTCGAGCGCGGGCGCAGGCCGCGTCGATGTCGCGCGGCACCGCCAGGTCGATCAGCAGCATCGGCCGTCCGGCGCGCTCGCGCATCACGTCGGCCACCTCGCGCGACCTCCAGCAGCAGGTGCGGCGAGGCGGTGGCGGCGACGACGATGTCGGCATCCACCAGCGCCGCCGGGCAGCTCGTCGAAGCGCAGGCTCTCGCCGTGATAGCGGCGGGCCAGGCTGATCGCGCGGTCGCGGCGGCGGTTGGCGACGAACACGGTGCGGGCGCCGCTGTCGGCCAGCGCCCGCGCGGCCAGCTCGCTGGTCTCGCCGGTGCCGATGATCACCACCCGGTGGCCGGTGAGATCGCCGAGCTGCTCCCGGGCCAGGGCGACCGCCACCGCCGGCAGGCTGAGCTGGCGCTCGCCGATCGCCGGTCTCGGTCCGCACCCGCTTGCCGGTGGCCAGCGCGGCCCGGAACAGGCGGTTGGTGAGCGGCCCGACGGTGTCCTCGGCCAGCGCCGACTCGTAGGCGCGCTTGACCTGGCCCTGGATCTCGGCCTCGCCGACGATCATCGACTCCAGCCCGGACGACCACCCGGTACAGGTGGCGGGCGGCGTCGCAGTTGCGGTGCGAGTAGATCGCCGAGGCCAGCCCGGTCGGTCGGATGCCGGCCTGGCGCGCCAGCATCGCCAGCACCCGGCTCTCGGCCTCGACCGGATCGCCGACGACCAGGTACAGCTCGGTGCGGTTGCAGGTCGAGACCGCGACCGCCTCGTGGACCTCGGCGGCGCCGCGCAGGTCGCGCATGAACTCGGCCGCGCGCGCCTCCGGCAGCGCCAGCCGCTCGCGCACCTCGACCGGCGCGGTCTTGTGCGAGACCCCGATCGCCAGCAGCTCGCTCACACCGGCTCCCGCTCGCGGTCCTCCTCGCGAGCTCGGCCGGGCCGCCTCCACGTCGCGGCGCAGCTCGTCGAGCTCGCGCTCCATCCGCTGAGCGCGCACGGCCATGATCGCCACGTAGATCAGGATCAGGGCCACGAACACGATGTAGGCGCCGGCCACGAACTTGCCGGCCTTGCCCAGCGGCAGCGCGGGGGCGATGGCGAAGAGCAGGCTCACGACGGCGCCGCGCTCCGTCCCACCGGCCGCACGCTGTCGTCGCCGAGCAGCGTCCGCCGCAGCCGGCGCACCTGTGCGCGGGCGTTCTTGGCCGCCATCTCGTACTTCCACAGGGTCACGTACAGCAGCGCGATCCCGAGCAGCGAGACCAGGAACGTGAGCCGCATCGACGCCGGCAGGTTGCCGCCGGTCAGCGTCAGCACCCGCGGATGCACGTACTGCTGAGCCAGCCGCACGGCGATGAAGTTCAGCGGCACGAACGCGCCGGCCACGATCGCGAACACGCTGGCGTAGCGCGCCTGGCGCTCGGGATCCTCGATCGAGAAGCGCAGCGGCTGGTAGGTCGCGAACAGCAGCAGCACGATCAGGAACGAGACCAGCGTCGGGCTCGTTCCACACCCACCAGTGGCCCCACGACGCCTTGGCCCAGATCGAGCCGGTGATCAGCCCGCCGATGCCGAAGATCAGCGCCATGTGGATCGCCACGTAGGAGCGCATGTCCCAGCGGCGGTCGCCGGTGCGCAGGTAGCCGATGGCGAGCATCCCGCCGAACACGAAGCCGCACAGCGAGACGATCGCCAGCGGCACGTGGATGTAGAAGATCTTCTGCACGAAGCCCTGGTTGGCGTCCAGCGGCGCGTAGAAGAACACCAGCACCAGCGCCAGGCTGATCGTGGCGAGGGTGGCGAGGGCGAGGCCGCGAAGCCCCTTGCCGTAAGTCGTGGAGGGCACTATCTGAAGCTAGTCCTCCAGGAGGAAGTCGAACACTGCGTAGGCGAGCAGTGCGAACACCAAATCATAAAGCGCCAGGACCGCCATCCATTTGCCGGGCGGAGCCGCTGACGGGTGGGCGGTGAGCAGCAGCGGCCCGGCGGCGCGCGCGGTGGCGATCAGCGCCGGGATCAGCAGCGGCAGCCCGATCATCGGGCCGATCAGGTCCCGGGCCCGGGTGTGGACCGCGATCGCCGACACCAGCGTCCCGATCACCGCCAAGGCCACATCGGCCAGCGCCAGCACCAGCGATCAGGCCCGGCAGGGGCGGCCCCAGCGGCGGGCCCAGCAGAAACAGCCCGAACGCGGGCACGGCGACCACCTCCAGCACGGCCAGGAACAGGAACAGCGCCGCCGCCTTGGCCACCAGCATCGCGGTGCGGTCCACCGGCGCCAGCAGGAAGGCGTCGAACCCGCCCTGCTCGCGCTCGGCGACGAACAGGCGGTTGATCCCCAGCATCGCCGCGAACAGCAGCGTCGCGGTCAGCACGCCGGCGGCGAGCTGGCCGTCGATCGTGGCCCGGTTGAGCCCGAAGTGGAAGATCACGAACGTGGCCAGCGCGAACAGCACCATCGCCGGCACCGTCTCGAGCGTGCGCAGCTCGAGCCGCAGGTCCTTGCGCAGCACCACCAGCGCCGTCCTCATGCGTACAGCTCCTTGAGCGCTGCGCATCGAGCTCGCCCGGGCGGCCCCGACGAACGCCGGCGCCCGTCCTTGAGCGCCAGCACCAGGTCGGCCTCGGCCAGCGCGGCGGCCGGGTCGTGGCTGGTCAGCACCCGGGTGCGGCCGGACGGCGCGGCCGATCAGCGGCTCGACCAGCTCGCTGGCCGCCGGGTCGAGGTTGGCCCGCGGCTCGTCGAGCAGCAGCAGCTCGGGCCGGTGCAGCACCGCCCGGCAGACCGCCAGGCGCTGCACCATCCCGCGCGACAGCAGCCGCACCGGGTCGTCGGCGCGGCGCTCCATCTGCACCGCGTCCAGCACCTCCTCGACCCGCGCCGGAGCCGACCCGGTGCAGCCGGGCGTGGTAGTCGAGGTTCTCGCGCGCCGTCAGGTCGCGGTACAGCAGCGGCTCGTGGGCCAGCAGCCCGAGCCGGCCGCGGACCGCGAACCCCCGCCGCGGCAGCGGCTCGCCGAACACCAGCACGTCTCCCGGCGTGGGGGCGCAGCAGCGTGGCCAGGATCCGCAGCAGCGTCGACTTGCCGGCGCCGTTGCGGCCGAGCACCGCCAGCGTCGCGCCCGGCCGGCACCGTCACGCGACACGTCGCGCAGCGCGGTCCGCTCGCCGAAGTAGCGCGCGAGCCCGCGCAGCTCAATGGCCGGGGGTTCTTCTACCACCCTCGCGCTGCAGCGTCGCGACGGCGTGCTCGAGCGTCGGCGCGATCACCGGGAACAGCTCGCCGATCGCCTTCGGGTTGCCCGGGAAGTTGATGATCAGCGTGCGTCCCGACGATCCCCGACACGCCGCGGGTGAGGATCCCCATCGGCGTGTGCCTGAGCGCCTCGGCGCGCATCGCCTCGGCGAACCCGGGCGCCGCGCGGTCGATCACCGCCTCGGTCGCCTCCGGGGTGACGTCGTCGTCGGTGAGGCCGGTGCCACCGGTGGTGAAGATCAGCGAGGCGCCGCGCGGCGGCCTGGCGCCGCAGCCAGTCCTCGATCGCGGCGCGGTCGTCGGGAGCACGTCGCGGGCGACGATCTCGGCCCCGGCCGCCTGCGGCGTGCTCGGCCAGCGCGGCGCCGGAGCGGTCCTCGGTCTGCGCCGGCGGCCACCGAGGTGGAGACCGTCAGGATCGCGGTCCTCATGGCCGCGTGAGCATAGGGTCCTCAGCCGTTTGGGTCCTACCGGCGTCGGGTACGGCTCGATTACCCAAGGTTCAGAGCATCGGCGCTGCGGGCGCCATGGAGGGAGAAACAATGCGCAAGTGGCTGGTCGGGCATCGGTGGCCGGTTTGGTCGATCGCTGCGGTGGTGGCAGTCCCGGCGTCGGCGGCGGGCTCCCTGCCGGTGATCTACAACGGCGCCTACGGCTACGGACACGCTAACCCCACCGCCAGCCCGCCTGGCGCCACGACTGGTCGTGCAAGCCCACCGCCGCCCATCCCCGCCCGGTGATCCTCGTGCACGGCACCTTCGCGGACATGGCCGACAGCTGGCAGGCGCTGTCGCCGCTGCTCTACAGACAACGGCTACTGCGTATTCGCGCTCAACTACGGCTCCTACGATGGCCGCGGCGCCGTGGGGGTCGACGCCACCGGGCCGATCAAGACCTCGGCGGCGCAGCTGAAGGCGTTCGTCAACAAGGTGCTCAAGGCCACCGGGGCCCGCCAGGTCGACATCGTCGGCCACTCCCAGGGCGGCATGATGCCCCGCTACTACATGAAGTTCGACGGCGGAGCGACCAAGGTTCACGACGCTGGTGGGCCTGGCGCCCTCCAACCACGGGACGACGCTCGAGCGGCCTGTTCACCTCTGGCCGGCTACTTCCCCGGCGCCAACGCCGCGCTCGACCGCCTGTCCGGCCTGTGTCGAGCAGGAGGCGGGCTCATCGTTCATGACCAAGCTCAACGCCGGCGGCGACACTCTGTCAGGCGTCCACTACACCGTGATCGAGTCTCAGAACGACGAGGTGGTCACGCCGTATCAGTCGGCGTTCTTGACCGGGCCGTCGTCCCAGGTGACCAACATCGACCTGCAGACGCAGTGCTCGCTTGACCAGGGTGAGCACCTGTCGATGCCCTACGACCACATCGCCGACGCCGACGTGCTGAGCCGCGCTCGATCCGGCCTACCGGTCAGCCGCTGCCTGCACGCCGGTGGCGCCGGTGGTCGACGGCTGACCGCGCTGCAGACGGCTGCCGGGCGGCCCTCGAGCTGCCAGGCGCGGCTCGGGCTCGCGCGCCAGTCGCCCGAGCGCCCGCCCGACTTCTCCAGCAGCGCGACCGAGGCGATCTCCGCCCCGCGCTCGATCCCCTTGACCATGTCGTAGACGGTCAGCGCCGCCACCGAGGCCGCGGTCAGCGCCTCCATCTCGACGCCGGTCGGCCCGGTCGTGCGCGCCTCGGCGATCAGCTCGATCTCGCCGGCGTCGGCGTCGACCGATGCCCTCGACGCCGACGAACGACAGCGCCAGCGGGTGGCACAGCGGGATCAGCTCCGACGGTGCGCTTGGCCGCCTGGATGCCGGCGATCCGCGCCACGCCGAGCACGTCGCCCTTGGGCGCGTCGCCGGCCGCCACCGCCGGCCGTCTCGGCGACTGACCCGGACGACCGCCCGGGCCACGGCGCGGCGCTCGGTCGCCGGCTTGTCGCCGACGTCGACCATCCGCGCCCGCCCGGCGGCGTCGAGGTGGGTGAGCTCGCTCACGCGTGGCCGACGGGCTGGGCGCGCTGGGCCGCCTCGATCAGCTCGCGGACGCGGTCGGTCTCGCCGGCCCGCAGCAGCTCGATCGGGTCGGGCTCGCCGTTGACGATCGACTCGAAGAACTCCTTGCGGTCCTGGTAGGTGGGCAGCGTCGCCTTGGCCCAGCCGCGGGCGTCGTTGAGCAGCACCGCCAGCTGCGCGTAGGGCTCGCCGAACAGCTCGCGCGATCTCGCGCTTCATCCGCTTGGCCAGCGCCGGCGAGGCGCCGGCGGTCGAGATCGCCACCGCCAGCGGGCCGGTGCGCACGATCGCCGGCAGGATGAAGTTGCACAGCGGCGGCACGTCGACGACGTTGACGAGCATCGCCCGGCGCTCGGCGTCCTCGAACACGCGGATGTTGACGTCGGTGTCGTCGGTCGCGGCGATCGCGATCAGGCAGCCCTCCAGGTCGGCCGGCGCGATACTCCCGCCGCTCCCAGCGGATCGAGCCCTCGAGCGCCAGCTCGACCAGCGCCGGATGCGCCTCGGGCGCCACCAGCGTCACGCTCGGCGTCGCAGGCCAGCAGCCCCTCGACCTTCTCCAGCCCGACCTCGCCGCCGCCGACGACCAGGCAGCGGCGGCCCGTCAGCCGCAGGCAGGCGATGTAGAACGGCGTCTCGAGCATGCCCCGCACGCACGACTGGTCGCAGATCCCCTTGCGCAGCTGGCAGACGCATTCCTTGCCGGCGTAGGCCTGGGCGGGCATGCGACTTAAGCGTAGCCCAGTCGCCTTCCGAGGCCGAGCACTGGATCTCGTGCGAAGCACCGCCGGGTCGAGTACCCCGGTCAGCGCTTGATGGCGTCCCGCGCCAGCCGCGCGCCGAGCTTCAGCAGCGGCGCGGCGCCGTCGCGCAGCGCCGCGGCCCGGATCGACGGCCGGCCGTAGAGGATCGCCGCCGTCTGGCGCAGCGCGCGGCCGAGCGTCTCGTCGTACGGGTGCCACCAGGGGTCGCGGATCGTCGAGGGCTCCCACACGCGCAGCTTGATGTTGACGCACTCGTAGAGGCCGAACTTGGAGTGGGTGCGGCCGAGGCCGGACTCCTTGACCCCGCCCCACGAGCACTGGCAGGCGCCGTGGCTGAACATGTGGTCGTTGATCCACACCATGCCGGACTCGAGCTCGCGGGCGATCCGCTCGCCCTTGCTGCGATCCGACGTCCACACCGAGGCGCCGAGCCCGAACTCGCTGTCGTTGGCCAGCGCCACCGCCTCGTCCTCGGAGTCGACGACGACGATCGGCAGCACCGGGCCGAAGATCTCCTCGCGCATGATCCGCATCTCGTGGGTGACGCCGGTCAGCACGGTCGGGGCGTAGAAGTCGCCGCTCAGCCGCTCGGGCGCGTCGGGCAGCGGCCCGCCGCACCGCAGCGTCGCGCCCGGCGGCGACCGCGTCGTCGACCAGCTCGCGGACGAGCTCGAACTGCTCGCGGGAGACCATCGGGCCGATCTCGGTGTCCCAGCCCATCGGGTCGCCGACCCGCAGCTCCGCGCGCGCCGCGCACCACGCCGGCGATGAAGCGCTCGGACGACCTCGCGCATCACGTACACCCGCTCGATCCCCGAGCAGGTCTGGCCGGCGTTGGCGAACCCGCCCCACAGCGCGCCGGCGACGGCGTGGTCGAGGTTGGCGTCGGGCAGCACGATCATCGGATCCTTGCCGCCGAGCTCGAGCACCGAGCCCTTCAGCCGGCGCGCGCACGCCTCGCCGACGCCGCGGCCGGTCTCGACCGAGCCGGTGAAGAACACCTTGGCCACGCTCGACTCGACCAGCGCCGCGCCCGGTGCCGGGCCCGTGCACCACCCGCACCAGCCCCTCGGGAACGCCGGCGCGCTCGAACACGCGCGCGGATCCGCTCGCCGATCAGCGGCGTCAGCGAGGCCGGCTTCAGCACGACGCCGTTGCCGGCCATCAGCGCCAGCGCCACCTCGCCGAACGGGATGCTCCACGGGTAGTTCCACGGCGAGATCACCCCGATCACCCCGAGCGGCTCGTAGGTGAACGCCGAGCGCTTGGTCTTGAGGAACAGCTGCGGCATCGGGATCTTCTCGTCGGCGAGGATCTCCTGGCCCGCGCCGGCGATCCAGTGCAGCGCGTCGATCGTCGGCAGCATCTCCATCGAGAACGCCTCGTTGCGCGGCTTGCCCTGCTCGGACACGATCAGGTCGCGGATCTCGTCGGACTCGTCGATCAGCACCTGGGCGGCGCGCTCCAGGTAACGGGCGCGGTCGCGCAGCGTCAGCTGCGCCCAGAACGGCTGCACCTTGGCGACCTCGTCGACCACCGCCTGGACGTCCTCAGGGGCGGTGATCGGGACGGAGCCGAGGAGCTCGCCGGTGGCGGGGCTGTAGGAGTCGAGAGTGGCGGTGGTGGAAGCCGAGGCGGCGGTAACAGTCATCCTCTGAGACTAACCGGATGCCGGTCCGTCGGCGCGCCGCCGGCCACGGGATGATTGATTCCAAACCCCGGAGCCCTTAGCACAAAAGGGTCCGAAAACTGCTGCTTTTGAAGGGATGAGGTGCTGGCGCCTGCCGGCGTGCGCGGGGGCGGGCCGAGGGGGACGTGGTTCATCTGACTCGCTTCTACGACGAGTAACTCGCACCACGTCTCCGGCGAACGGCCAGCCTGCTGCAATCCGGGCAAGTTTGTTTGGCTTTGGGCACGCGCCGTTATGCGTCCATGACATTTCGGCCCCGCGCGGATGACGTGCTGCGTTCCGGTTGCGTATGCGGTTCGAGCCCCACCCCGCCCGCGCGAGCACCGCGGCGGCCCGAAACCCCGGGCCAACCCGCCCCCTGGACTCAGCGGCGCGGCTCCGGACCAGGAGCTGCGCCCGGCCCACCAGGGCAGCGGTCAAAAGCTCGCCGAGGCCCTCCGTGCGATGCTCGTCGACGAGCAGGAACGCCGGCAGCGCCTCGGTACCGGGCGCCAGGTCGATGGCGCCGGCCCCGACGACCGTCTCATTCCCCTCGATCAGCGCGGTGGCGACGAGTACCAGCTGGCGGCGCGGATCGAAGCGGACCAAACGGGTCGAGCTCGAGCTCGCCGGGCTGCTGACCGTGGGCCCACTGCAGATCGGCGATTCCGCCGGCGTCGCGGGGCCGGGCCAGGCGCAGGCACACCCGCGGGCCTCGTGGCAATGCGTACGAGCGGGCGAGCAAGGGACCAGGGTCAAATCCTTCAATCACTTACTACAGCGTAGTAGCTTCATTCCGGCGACTCACGCCGCTGGGTCACGCTCGGCCGCGGGCGCGCCTGACCTCGCGTCGAGGCGCTCGCGCAGCGCCGCCTCGGCCTCGTCGGGCTCGTAGAACCGGCGCCGATCGCGGCGTCGGGCATCAGCTCCTGGGGCGACAGGTGGCCGGGACGGCGATGCGGGTTGTCGTAGTCGCCGTCGCTGCGCGTCGAGGAACGCAGATGCGCCGGCGGGGCGGCGGCGCCGCGCTCGCGGATGTGCTCGCGCGCCGCGAACACCGCCCGCTTGGCGGCGTCGGACTTGGGGGCCAGAGACAGATAGATCGCCGCCTGGGCGAGCGCGAACTGGCACTCCGGCAGGCCGACGTGCTCGACCGCGTCGGCCGCCGCGGTGGCGACGACCAGCGCCTGCGGGTCGGCGTTGCCGATGTCCTCGGAGGCCAGCACGACCATCCGGCGGACGATGAAGCGCGGATCCTCGCCCCCCTCGAGCATCACCGCCAGGTAGTACAGCGACGCGTCGGGATCCGAGCCGCGGGTGGCCTTGATCCAGGCGGAGATCGTGTCGTAGTGCCGGTCGGCCTGGCGGTCGTAGAGCAGCGCCCGCCGCTGGAGCGCGTCCTCGGCGTGGGCCAGAGCGTCACCGGCTCGTCGTCGGCCGGCCGCCTCGCACGCCAGCTCCAGCGCGTTGAGCGCCGTGCGGGCGTCGCCGCCGGAGCGCTCGGCCAGGAACTCGAGCGCCTCCTCGCGATACCCGCCCGGGGGCGCCGCAGTGGCCGCGCGCGACCGCCCGGTCGAGCAGCACCCGCACGTCGTCGGGGCCCAGCGCCTCGAGCTCGTACAGGTGCGTGCGCGAGATCAGCGCCGAGTTGACCTCGAAGTACGGGTTCTCGGTGGTCGCGCCGATCAGCGTGATCAGCCCGTCCTCGACCGCCGGCAGCAGGGCGTCCTGCTGGGCCTTGTTGAAGCGGTGGATCTCGTCGAGGAAGAAGATGGTCCGCCGCTCTGCCGCCGCGCAGCCGCTCCCGGGCCCGCTCGATCACCGCGCGGACCTCGGCGCGGCCCGCCTGCACGGCGCTCTCCTCCTCGAACGCCGCGCCCGAGGTCGAGGCCACCAGCCGGGCCAGCGTCGTCTTGCCGCTGCCCGGCGGCCCGTGCAGGATCATCGAGTGCGGGTGGCCCTCCTCGATCGCCCGCCGCAGCGCCGAGCCGGCCGCCAGCAGGTGCTCCTGGCCGACGAACTCGTCGAGCGTCCGCGGCCGCATCCGCGTGGCCAGCGGGGCCTCCGCCTCGGGCACGGCCCGCCGCGGTCGCGGCCGGCCGTCCGTCGTCGCCGAACAGCCGCTCCATGTCGCGAAGTCGACGGCCGACCTCAGCGGGCCGACGATCGCCAGCGCCGCCTCGTGGAGGAGGCCGTTGGTGGCGATCGCGTCGCCGCCGTCGGGCGGTGGCCCGGCCGCCGAGGTCGGTGAACCGCCCGCCGGCCTCCTGGACCACCACCATCGGCGCGGCCAGGTCCCACACCGACACCTCGGGGTCGAGCCCGATCTCCACCGCGCCCTCGGCGACCAGCATGTACTGCCAGAAGTCGCCGTAACCGCGCGAGCGCCAGCAGCGGGCGGCCGAGCTCGAGCAGGGCGTCGAGCCGGCCGACCTCGCGCCACTCCTCGATGCCGGCGAAGCACAGCTGCGCGTCCGCCAGCTCGCGCACCGCCGAGACGCGCATGCGCCGCGGCTGGCCGCCGTCCAGGCCGTCGCGTCCGAACGCGCCCGCGCCCTGCGCGCCCCACCAGCGGCGGCCCAGCGCCGGCGCCGAGACGACGCCCGACCGTCATCTCGCCCGCCTCCTCGAGCGCCAGCAGCGTCGCCCACACCGGCATGCCGCGCACGTAGCTCTTGGTCCCGTCGATCGGGTCGACGATCCACGCGCCGTGGCGCCGGCGCACGCCCGAGGCGCCGTACTCCTCCCCGACCACCGCGTCCCCGGGCCGCGCGGCGGCCAGCCGCTCGCGCAGCGCCCGCTCGACCGCGCGGTCGGCCTCGGTCACCGGCGTCAGGTCGGGCTTGGTCTCGACCACGAGGTCCTCGGCCCGGAACCGGCCCAGCGTGATCGCGTCGGCGACGTCGGCGAGCTCGAGCGCCAGCTCCAGATCCTCGGGTGTGGCGGCCACGGCGCGGATGCTACGCCGATAGGCTGCCTTCCCATGGCCGCCGATCAGCTCCAAGAGCGAGACCACCGAGGTGCTGCAGCGCCTGGTTCGCTTCAACACCGTCAACCCGCCGGGCACACGAGCGGCCGGCGATCGAGTACCTCGACGACTACCTGACCAGGGCCGGCTTCGCGACCGAGCTGCTGGCCGCCGAAGCTGACCGCCCCAACCTGGTGGCCGACCTGCGACGGCGATCAGGACGGGCCCACCCTGTGCTACCTGGGCCACGTCGACACGGTGCTCGCCGATGCCTCGGAGTGGACCCACGACCCGTGGTCCGGCGACGTCGCCGACGGCTTTCTGTGGGGCCGCGGCTCGATCGACATGAAGTCCCAGGTCGCCGCCGAGGCGGTGGCCGGCGCCGCGCTGGCCGCGCGAGGGCTGGCGTCCCGCCCGCGGGACGCTGAAGCTCGTGTTCGTCGCCGACGAGGAGACCGGGCGGCGATGTCGGCGCCAGCTGGATCACCAGCACCCATCCGGACCGGGTCCGCTGCGACATGCTGCTCAACGAGGGCGCGCGGCGAGAGCTTCGAGTACCGGGGCCGGCGCCACTACGGCGTCTGCTGCGCCGAGAAGGGGATCTTCCGCTTCAGCATCACCGCGCTCGGGAGCGGCCGGTCACGCATCGCTGCCGCGCACCGGCGACAACGCGCTGCTCAAGCTCGGGCCGGTGCTCGACAAGCTGGCCCGGCAGCCCGAGTCGTTCGAGGTGACCGAGGCGCCGGCGGCATTGCTCGACGGGCTCGGCGAGGACCCCGCTGACCCGGGCGCGGCGATGGCGCGGCATCGGCGACTACGAGCCGCGTCTGCGCACGCTGGTGGAGCCGATGTTCGGCGTGACGCTGACGCCGACGATGGCCGACGCCTCGCACCAGATGAACGTGATCCCGTCGCGGGCGCGGATCATGGTCGACTGCCGGGTCCCGCCCGGGCTCGGCGAGGACGCCGCTCGCCGGCGGATCGTTCAGGTCCTGGGCGAGGAGTCCGACGAGCTGCGCATCGAGTTCACCGAGCAGATCCAGGGCAACGGCTCGCCGGTGGCCACCGAGCTGATGAGCGCCATCGACGCGTGGGTCCGCGCCAACGATCCCGGCGCCACTGCGGTGCCGGTGATCCTGCCCGGCTTCTCGGACTCGCGCTGGTTCCGCGACCAGTTCCCGGACTGCGTCGCGTACGGGTTCTTCCCCCAGCGCTACCAGGGACTGCTCGAGGCGGCGCCGCTAGTCCACAACGCCGACGAGCGAATCGACGTCCGCGACCTCGGCTTCGCCGCCAACTTCTACGCCGACATCGCCCGCGACCTGCTCGGCTGACCTTCCGGCCGTGGCTACGGCGTCGGCGCCGCCCAGCTCACGCGTCGAGCGCGGCGTCAGGCCAGCGCCAGCAGGACGAAGGCCACCACGCTGCCGACGGCCAGCACCGTCCGCTCGCCCAGCGCCGCCGCCAGCGGGCCCGCGATGGCGAAGCCGAGCGGCAGCAGCGCCAGCGAGCCCATCCAGTCATAGGCGCTGACCCGCGAGAGGGCGTGCGGCGGCACGTTGCGCGCCAGCGACGTCTCCCACCAGATGCCGAACAGCGAGAAGCCGAAGCCGACCGCGAACACCATCGGGACGACCGCCAGCAGCGGCGCCCCCAGCGCGAACGTGAACGCCTGCCACCGGCCACGCCAGCGTCGAGCAGCAGTCCGGTGCGCAGCGGTCGGCGCGGCCGCCAGCGGATCCCCACCAGCGCACCGACCACCGCGCCGACGCCGGCCACGCTCTCCAGCACGCCGAACACGCCGGCGCCGCCGTAGACGTCACGCGAGATCACCGGCGCCAGCGCGTACTACTGCGCGTAGCAGCTGAGCACGGCCCCGGCGAAGGCGGCGATCGTGACCGCACACCCACGGCCGCGAGACGACCTCGCTGAAAGCCGGCCCGCAGCTCGGCCACGAGCGACTGGCGCGGCGGCGGCGCCGCCGCCGCGATCCGGATCCGCGGGCGCACGCGCGCCAGCAGCACGGCGCTGAGCACGAACGTGGCGGCGTCGAACGCGAACGCCTCGCCGGCGCCGAGACCGAGGACCAGCGCGGTGCCCAGCGCCGGGCCGACCAGGATCGCCAGGTTGGCCGTGGTCGCCGACAGCGCCCACGCGTCCTGCTTGTGCTCTTCGCTGATGGTCTGCGGCATCAGTCCGGTGTAGGCGGGTTGAAAGAAGGCCCGAGCGGCGCCGAACAAGCGCCTCGATCACCACCATCTCGCCGACCGACGCGCCGCCGGTCAGGATCAGTACCGCCAGCACCGCGTGCAGCAGCGCCCGGACCAGATCGGCGGCGATCATGATTCGGTGGCGCGGGCAGCCGGTCGGCCCACACCCCGCCGAACAGCAGCAGGGCGACCATCGGCAGCGACTGCGCCGCCAGGACCAGCCCGAGGTCGGTCGGCGAGCCCGTTCGCTGGGTGATGTACAGCGCCAGCGCGACGATGACCACCTGGTCGCCGACGGCGCTGGCCGACTGGCCGAGGAACAGATATCGAAAATCTGGGTGGCGCAGCACGCGCAGGTACGTACTCATCACACATCTCGAGGGGACGGCGGGGACAACGGGACGAGCCGGCGGCGCTCACGCGGGGCCGGCGGTGGGGCTGGGACTCAGCGAGGTGACGAGTGTGCGAGCTTCATCGCCAGCCCAGCGTACCACGGGTCCTGACCCGGTCTGATCGGCCCGCGGCAGCCTCCGGCGCGGCGCAGGCGACGAATAGACTCCGCCCATGTCGACGCAGGTGTCGACCCGCCTGGATCCGGCGATCTTTCGCCTTCCGGTCGACCGGATCCGCGCCGGCTACTACTCCGACGCCTACTTCGTGCTCACCAAGTCGCTGCTCGAGGCACGAAGGCGACCATCCCCATGTCACCATGCAGGTGTTCCAGAAGCACGACTCGCTGCTGGGCGGGATCGACGAGGCGATCGCGGTGCTGAAGACCTGTGCTCGGGCACTCGGTTGACGGAAACTGGATCGAGGGCTGGGATCAGCTCGCGGTCCACGCCCTGCACGAGGGAGACCGGATCGCCCCCCGTGAGACGGTGATGACGATCGAGGGCGACTACACGCTGTTCGCCCACCTTGAGACCGTCTATCTCGGGTCGCTGGCCCGCCGCTCTCTGATCATGCGCAACGTGCGCGAGGTGGTGGAGGCGGCCCGCGGCAAGCAGATCCTCTACTTCCCTGCCCGTCACGACCACTGGCTGGTGCAGACCGGAGACGGCTGGAGCGCGCACGTGGCCGGCTCGGTGGGCGTCTCGACCGACGCGCAGGCATCCTGGTGGGGCGGCCGCGGCGTGGGCACGGTGCCGCACGGCCTGATCGCGGCCTACGGCGGCGACACGGTCAAGGCGGCGGTTAAGTTCGCCGACCGCTTCCGCCACGACATGAACATCACGGTTCTGGTCGACTTCGAGAACGACTCGGTACGCACGGCGCTGGAGGTGGCCGAGGCGCTGGGGCCGAAGTTGTGGGGCGTCCGGCTGGACACCTCCGAGCAGCTCGTCGACCGCTGCCTGTGGGAGGAGATGGGCGGCTTCAGGCCGACCGGGGTCAACCCGCGGCTGGTCGAGAAGGTGCGCGGCGCGCTCGACGCGGCCGGCTACACCGATGTCCGGATCGTGGTCAGCGGCGGCTTCGACGCGCAGCGGATCCGTGAGTTCGAGGCCGCCGGCGTACCCGTCGACGCCTACGGGGTCGGCTCCTCGCTGATCCGGGGCGAGAACGACTTCACCGCCGACGTGGTGCTGCTCGACGGACGGCCGTGCGCCAAGGTCGGTCGCCGCTACCAGCCGAACCCACGGCTAGAACTGGTCCAGTAAGAGTTTTAGTGATTCGGCTCTGCGGCCGATCTAGCTGCCATGGTCCGCACCGCCTTCCTGGGCTATCCGGACGCCTACGCCTGGCTGCACGACTGGCTGCCGATCATCTTCATGGGCATGCTGGTGTTCGCCGTGTTCGGGCTGCTGCGGCTGATGCCGCGGACGCGCCCGCAGGAGATCCGGCCCGAGGCCACGCCGAAGATCGTATGGAGCGAGATCGCCGGAGCCGACGAGGCCAAGGCGGAGCTGCGCGAGGTGGTCGACTATCTGCGCGACCCCCAGCGCTTTCGCGAGCTGGGGGCCAAGGTGCCCAAGGGCATCCTGCTCTACGGCCCTCCCGGCACCGGCAAGACGCTGCTGGCCAAAGCGGTGGCGCACGAGTCCCGAGCGGTGTTCTTCTCGCAGTCGGCGGCGTCGTTCGTGGAGATGTTCGTCGGCGTCGGCGCGGCTCGCATCCGCCGCCTGTTCCGCAGTGCTCGCAAGCACGCCCCGGCGATCGTGTTCATCGACGAGCTCGACGCCGTCGGCGGCCGCCGCGGAACCGACAGCAAGGAGCACGATCAGACGCTCAACCAGCTGCTGGTGGAGATGGACGGGTTCAACAGCACCGGCGACGTGGTCGTGATCGCCGCCTCCAACCTGCTGGAGAAGCTCGACCCGGCGCTCCTGCGGCCGGGCCGCTTCGACCGCCAGATCTTCGTCTCACCGCCCGATGTCGGGGGCCGCGAGCGCATCCTGCAGGTGCACTCGCGCGGCAAGCCGGTGGATCCCAACGTCGACTACCGGCTGCTGGCCCGCCAGACCTCGGGGCTGACCGGAGCCGACCTGGCCAACATCTGCAACGAGGCCGCCATCAACGCCGCCCGCCGCCACGCGCCGCGGGTCGAGATGATCGACTTCGATCACGCGCTGGAGCGGGTGGTGGCCGGGATGCAGTCGCGCCGCACGCTCACCGATCACGAGCGCCGGGTGGTCGCCTACCACGAGGGCGGTCATGCGCTTTGCGGCGAGCTGCTGCCGTCGGTGGACCCGGTGCACCGGATCTCGATCGTCCCCCGGGGCCGGGCGCTGGGCTACACGCTCAACCTGCCCGAGGAGGACCGCTACCTGAAGACCCGCGAGGAGCTGATCGACATGATGACCATGCTGCTCGGGGGTCGGGCGGCCGAGGAGCTGGTGTTCGGCTCCATCACCACCGGCGCCGCCGACGATCTCAAGCGGGTCGCCGACATTGCCAACGCGATGGTCCACGAGTACGCCATGGGGACCGGGATCACCTCGCTGCGGATGGCGGGGGAAGGCATCTCGGAGGTCACACGCCGGGTCCGTGACGAGGAGGTCCGCGAGCTTGCCGACGAGGCCTTCCGCGCCGCCAAGGCCCTGCTCGACAGCCACCGCCTGCAGCTCGACGAGCTGGCGGCGACGCTGCTGGCCAAGGAGGTCATCGAGCGTGATGACATCGACCGGATCATGGCCGGCGTCCCCGCCGCGCGCCCGCAGCGGCGCCCGACCCAGCGACTGGGCCTGGCGGCGGCCACCGCGGTCAACCCGGCGCGCGACCGCATCGAGCCCGCCTGAGCGGGGGCGGAGATCTTTCGCAACACCCTCGTGACGGGCTTACATCCCTACCAGGGAGGTCCGATCGAGATCACCGTGCTGCTCAGCCGAGTGGCGAGCAAGAACAACGCCGAACAGG
Source organism: uncultured Solirubrobacterales bacterium (assembly GCA_963754375.1). Taxonomy (GTDB): domain Bacteria; phylum Actinomycetota; class Thermoleophilia; order Solirubrobacterales; family Solirubrobacteraceae; genus Palsa-465. Next base: position 277,664 of record CAVWFX010000021.1, on the reverse strand, counting down.
TGCTCAAGGTTCTGGAGAGCGTGTCTACCGCTCTTGATCCGTCCACCACCCTGGCGGCCTACCTGAAGGTGGGCGGAGCGCTGCTGGACGGAGTCGAGGGACTGCTGGGCCTCGATGACAACGTGCCGGTCCTGGGCTATGCCACCACCCTCAGCCCGGTGCTGGACGGCGCCATCCGCTCCACCTACTCGGCGATTCTCGACGTCGACGAGGCCACCGTCGATCCCGCCCACTACAGCGTGCGCAACCAGCGCCTGCACAAGTCCGGCGAAGACGGGCAGGCCCAGCCGTATCGATCCAGCGATTTCGTGTTGTTCAGCCTGCTGCACAGCTGCTCACGTAACGACGAGGCCCAGCTGCCGTTCTATCCGCTGTGGTTGACCACCCAGCAAAGACTGCGGGCGGCGGTGGCCGACGAGGCGCGGCTCCGGCTGCAGTTGGTCTTCCGGCGCGACGCCCAAGAGCTGGGCCCGCTGCCCTGGGAGTTCTGCCAGATGCCTGATACCGCCAGCCGGGTGGGCACCAACCTGGCCACCGATCCGAATCTGATCCTTTCACGGTTCATCCCACTCGAGCAGCAACCTCAGCCGCTAGCCCCCGAGCAGCCTCCGTTGAGGGTCCTGGTGGCGGTCTCCGCTCCCACCGATCCGTATCTCGGGCCGGTAGTAGCCGAACCGGTCATCGAGGCGGTCGGCAAGTTCGCCGACACTCCGGCGGTCGAGCTCAAGGTACTCACGGACGCGACGCTTGACGGTCTGCTGAGCGAGGTCATCGACTACCGGCCCCACGTGTTGCACTTCATCGGGCACGGCGAGTTCGACCGTCGGGCCGGCGAAGGGCGGATCGCGCTGCTCGGCCCTAACCGCGAGGCGGCGTGGCTGGACGACGGTCGCTTCAGCGAGGTGCTTGCCACCGCCGGGAAACTGCCCCGGCTGATCTTCCTGCACCTATGCGAAGGCGCGGCCGGCGACTACAAGGCCAACTTCGCCGGACTTGCTCTGCGCCTAGCGCGCCACGACGTGCCGGCGGTGGTGGCGATGCAGTACCCGATAACCAACCGTGCCGCCATTTCCTTTGCCGAGGCGTTCTACGGCCAGTTGGCGGCAGGTGCGGCCGTCGATAGCGCTGTCCAGCACGGTCGCCGTATGCTGGCGCTCAAGGCGACGACGCCCTCCCGTGAATTCGCCACCCCGGTGCTGTATCTGCGCGGTCGCACCGCGCTGCTCACGCCGCCGGGCTCCCCGCCGTCTACCCCGCGTGCTTGATGGCCTGGATGAAGATCTCGGTCAGGCAGGGCAAGATCGACGTCATCGACGACGGCGGTGGCGAGCCAGCCAGCGACGTTGCCGTCGATTACACCGAGCGCCGGCGGCGGGCCATCGGCTTTCTGTCGGATCTCCTGCGCGAGCGGCGGCTTGACAGCCGCAAGGGTCTGGAAATCCTCGGTGAGCAGCTGTTCGCCACGCTGTTCACCGGTGAGGTTGAACACCGGCTTTACGAAAAGCGTCGCCAAGCGCATGACACCCACACTCGACTCTTGGTGCGGCTGTCGTTCGACATCGCGGATGAGCTCGCGGCGCTGCCATGGGAGTACCTGTTCTCCCCTCTCCAGCTACAACCGCGAGGGGTTCTTCCTCTCCACCGATGTAGATCTCCAGCTCTCTCGCTTCCTGCGGTCGGAGACCGGCGACGTCCCCCTCACCGCGGAACCGGGACCGCTTCGAGTCCTGATCATGGTTTCGCAGCCGGAAACTCCGGCATGCCGGCCTTCGATGTCGATCGGTTCAGGAACGAGATCGAAACGCATGTCAGCGAAAAGCACGAAATCGCCATCCGGGTCGAGAAGCAGCCGACCATCGACACGCTTCAGGATCCGATCGATGACTTCGCGCCGCATGTCGTCCATTTCGTCGGCTATGGGCGCTACAGCCGCGAGGGGGTAGCCGAGATCGCGCTGGTGGGCGATGACGGCTCTGCATTTCCAGTGGGCGACGTGCAATTCGCGGGGGCGCTGAAGATGGCACAGCGGGAGAAGCTGCCCAAGGTGTTCGTTTTGCACCTCTCGGAGGCCGGGTCGGACGCGGAGTGGTCAGAACTCAGCTTCGAACGGCTGGCTCCAGCCCTGGTCCGGGAAGGAATCCCGTCAGTAATCGCCATGCGCTCCCCCGTTCATTTCGACACGGCGTCACGTTTCAGTCGCTGGTTCTACCGCGAGCTTGCCGGCGGCGGTTCGGTGGACGCGGCCGTCTTCCAGGGACGGCGGATGGTGTGGCTGAAAAATGATCCGCCCGGTGTGTTCGGAACACCGGTCCTATATATGCACTCCGAAGGGGCGCTGATCGACAGCGCCAGCACTCCAGTGGCGGCGGACACCCCGCGCGGCGCGCGCCTCAGCCCGGTCAATAACGGCGGCACTCGCGAGGAGTCACCGTCGATCGGTCCAGACAATCTCCAGGAGCGCTCGGATGAGATCCTGTCCAAACAAGAGGGACCCACGACCGTGGTGCCCAGGATCCAACGGATCGCGAAAGAGATGATCGACGTCGGGCGCCGCCAACTAGCGCAGGCCGACTTGTCGGAGGCTGACACTCAGCGCATCCGAGCCATGCTGCGGCGCATGAACGACCGGCTGCAGACCGCAAGCAGCCCCCGCCAGATTTACGACCACCTCTGCAGTATCGATGCGACCGGAGACGGTGACCTGAGCGCGGTCATCGACGCCATGGACGGTTACATCTCCCAGCACCTGGACTACGCGTGACCCACGCTCAGGCAACCGGGTCGGCCACCGATCTGCTCCTGGGGCAGCTCACGGCACTGGAGGAGCAGCACCGGCAATTTAGGATGGCACTCGTCAAGGGCGACGTCAACGCCGCACGCATGGCGCTGGCGCAGCTGACAGACGCGGTGGCCGCCGTCCAGACCCGGCTCCCATATGCACAACAGGCGATCGCCGAATTCGAGGCGCGTGCGGCTCCCGCCCTCGACACTGGCGGGGCTGCGCTTGCCGACCTCCTCGAAACCGATCCCAACCTCGGTCTGCGCTCGCTTTGCTCGACCTACGTGCGGGCGCTGCTGGCGGGTGATCGGCGCACGTGCCGACTCCTGGCGACATGGGGACGTTTGCCTCGGTCGGCGCCAACCGAATTGCTCGCCACCCTGGGAGGCATCCTCGACGGGCTCGAGCGCCGAGTAGTCACCGTGACCTCTCACTCGCTGGAGCGCCTGGCCCGAATGCTCGCTCCGGACGGCAAACCGCTGCTCGACGCAGACGCACAGGCATTCCTTTTCGCTTTCTCCGCCCGGTTGCTGGCGTGGGGAGATCGAGGTGACGCCGCCAGTGCCCGGATCAACGCCGCCCAGCGTCGCGCACCGGGTCACCACATGGTTGAGGCCGCCGAGGGTGACGTGCTCAGGCTGTCCGGCGACCGTTCCGGCGCCCTGGTCGCGTTCCAGCGAGCTACGTCTCACGGGGAGGAGCGGCCCGAGCCCTACATCGGCCTGGCGCGCATGGCCGAGGACGCCGGCTCGGCGGCTGAGGCGCGTGAGTGGTACGAGACCGCCGCCCGCGCCGTGCTCGGCGCCACGGATCCTGCCGCCGCGCTGCACGCGTTGACCCCCGACCTCCCGGGCAGCGCGCTCTACGTCCTCGCCGAGCTCCTCGCCGAGCCGAGACCGGACGCCGCCCTGATCGCCGTCGACGAAGCCCTTGAGATCGGAATCACCGCCACGGAGGCCTGGTCGAACGCCCGTGGTCACGAACTGCGGGGTGACCTGCTGGAGAACACCGCGCTCGCCGGCGGGGGCGATGCCGCCGAGGCCGCTCAGTCGCTCTATCAGGCGGCCGTGATGACCGGGGGGACGTCGATCCAGACATCCCCATCGACCTCTTGCAACGCTCGCTCAAGTTAGACGACGCCAACGTCGACGCCTACAGGCAGCTGTCGGAGTTGTTCCGCCTCCAAGCCCACAGCGTGGATTCCCAGAGGCAGACCGAGCTCCTGGCGCGGAGCGCAGCCGCCTGGGACCACGCCCACGCGCTCGCCCGCCCCTCCGGCGACTCGGCCTGGGTGTACACATCCCGCGGCATCGGCCTCGGTCTCACCCCTGGAGATCCGCTGCGTGACTGGCGGGCTATCGCATACCTGGAGGCCGCACTCCTGATAGGCGGTGACGAGCTGACCGTGGGCAGCCAGGTTGTCACGTTCACCCAGATCGCGGGGGCTTTCGGAGACGTCGGTCTGTTCGCGTGCTCAGTCGCGACAGCGCGGCGGGCGGTCGCCCTCGATACGGGAGATGAGACCGCGCGGATGCAGCTGGCCATCAGCCTGCTCAACTGGGGCGATTACGACGAGGCCGCCGAGGCCTTGGCCGATCTGGGGAGCCCGCGTGCGGACCTGAAGCCGTACCTGGTCGCGAAGTCCGGTGATCGCGGAGAGGCCCTGACCTTGCTCGAGGCAGTCAAAAGCCCCGATCGGTGGGTGCGAGAGATCACCGCCGAGACTCGCGCTCTCCTCGGCGACGAAGAGGCGGCCCGGCGCGACTATGCCGCGCTGCTGGACATCCCTCCCGACGGTCCGGCCGGCGAGCTCGCGCACGCAGGCGCCGCCTATCACCTGGGTGAGTACGGCCGAGCACGTGAGCTGGCCGCCAAGCTCACCGATGCTCCCTTCGCCAATCGCACCGAAGCGGCCACCATCGTGGCCTTGTGCGACCTGGCCACCGGGACCGCCACCGACGCCGAGGCAGTAGCCCAGGAACTGCTGAAACTCAACCCGACGCCGGCGCAGCTTCGCCAGCTGCGTCTGGAGGCGGACCTCCTGGCGCGAGCGGTGACCGATCGTCCCGCCGTGACCCGGTTCGGTGATTACCTCGAGGAGGACCCGCCACTCGACCAGCGCACGCCTGAGACTGAGCTCGAAGGTGTGATCGCGCAGTTCGGCGCCGAGCCTGTCATCGGATGGGCCGCGCGAACGACCCTGGCACGACGACAGCGTGAGAGGGGAAGTCCGTGGGAGGCGATCCGGCTCTACCAGGCGAGCGAACCACCTGATCAGTATCTGCCTGTCCCCGGCGTCGGCGAGCGCCGAACTCTCGCCGAGCTGCTTGTCGCCGCCCAGAGCCGCTTTCGGTCGGGTGACGCGGGCTGCGTGAAACTGTTCGAGGAGGGGCTCGCTCTGACGGAGATGGCGGCGCCGCGCGAGTCGACCTTGCGGATCGGCTTCGAGGTGGGGGTGGCGTTCACGCAGGTGACTGCTGGGGATCAGGAACGCGCTCTGCAGCATCTGCGCAACGTGGTGACCGGGACAGAAGAGCCCCCGGTCGATCCCGGCACCGTGGTCGATGCCTGTGCGGCCCTCGCCGAGCACCCGATGGTCCTTCTGGCGCTGGAGTTCGAGTTCTTGACGCTGAGTCAGGGCGAGCCGGGGCTTGAGGCGGCGGCGGAGGTCGCGCGTGCTCTGTCTGACCGGGCGGTCACGATGTTGGACGTGCCGGGGACGACGCCGGGAATCCCGGATCTTCGGCCGGGGGCCGAAATCGGCGACGGTCTGATCCCTGACGACTCCGGGCCCAGTTGGATCTTGTTCACCACCTACGTGCCTGAGATGCGGCGCCGGATCCTCGAGGACACGGGAGTTAGCGTCAGCGGCATCTCCTTCCGTCGAGGAGACTTCGAGGAGCCTGGCAAGTACCGGATCGATCTGGAAGGCGTCATCCAGGCCCAGGGGAGGGTGCCCCTGGAGCGCGTGTTCGTCGCGCTCAGCGCCGCCGATGCAAAGCACCGGGGCCTAGCCGCGGACGAAATGCAGGACGGCGTCGATCCGGTCACTGGAACGGCCGGAGTCTGGATTGGCCCTGAACATTTGGAGGGCCTCGGGATTGCCGGCCTGGATCCGCTCGCGTACGTCGTGCGCCATCTGGAAGCAGTGCTGCGCGCCAACGTGCAGTACTTCCTCCGGCTCGACGACGCCGAGGCGATGCTTGACCGTTGGAGCCTGGACCCGGACGTGGCGCTGACCGTCGAGCGGTGTCTGTCGGAACCGCGCTCCCGGATCCGCTTCGCCGCTGTCGTACGACGCCTGGCAGCGGGAAGGATCCCGCTCGGTGACGGGCGTGCCGTCCTGATCGCCCTCCAGGACTACATTGCCGCAGATCTCGATGTTCCCGACCTGGCTGCGATTGCGCGGGCGGCGACCGTAGGCACCGGGCCCGGACTAGCACTGGACCGCCGACACATCGAGTTGCCGACAGATCTGTGCCAGCGGGTGGACGCCGCGCTGGCCTCAGGCGCTCCCCGGGCCTCGGCACTCCTCGGGCAATGGATTGACGGCCACGGAGAGGTGGACACCAACACCGTCCTGGTGGCACCCGACTCTAGCGCTCGTCGGCGGGTCCAGGTACTGATCGCCCATCGCTATCCGTATCTCACGGTCATCTCGGCAGATGAACTCTCAACGACGGCGCCGGCTCGTGTCGCGGCGGCGACCGGTGTAGACCAGCCACCAGCGGTCAGCAACGTCGGGGCGTCATGAGCGGCGTGGCCCCGGTCGTGCCGGTGCGGATTGAGCTGGTGGTCGGCGCCGGCCCCTCGCCACTCAGCGAACCGCAGTTTCAACGATCGCTCTCGGAGGCGGTGTCGAGCACGACGGGTTTTGTCATGTCGGCAGTCGGTGTTCCCGGTGTAGCCGAGGTCAACGTGACAGTTACTTGCTCCCAGGATGGCGGCCGTGCGACGACGCGACCGCTGCGTATGTTCGTCAACGATCGGCGATGCCGCCTGCCCGCCGAGGAGCTGCAGCGTACGATCGGCTATCTGCTGGGTGTCCCGGCGACGCCACCCGCCGCCCGGGCGGGGACCATGGACGCCCAGCTGGCCGCCGCGGGCATCACTGCCGGGGCCGATCAGCTGATCGCCCTCGCCTGCGGCCAGGCGCTCTGCCGGCGACCCGGCACCCTCATGGGCCGGGCTCAGGCGGAGACCTTCCGCAACGAGCTGCTGGCGACGATGGCGCCTGAGCACGTTCCCTCGGTGCAGGACCTGCAGTCGCTGCTGGCCTCGGTGCTGTCGTTACGCGTCTCGATCGCCGACCGGGCCGCAGTGTCCACCGCACTGCTTGACACCGGGGGACAGCCTCTCCTGGAAATCCTAGAGCGGCTGGTGGCGGGGCTACGCAGGCCCTGTCTGACCCTCGAGGCACCACGCAGTTACCTGTTCGACCTCATGGGAACCGAGTACGACCTGGCTGGCGACATTCGCACACTGTGCGAGACGATCGCCGGGGAACTGGGGCTGTCGCTGCCACCGCCGTCCCTACTACCCAACGATTCGCTGCGGCCCGGCGCGATCCGCATCACGGTCAACGACCTTCCCGAGCTTCCCTGGATCGGCCTGGCTGCCGGCGAATGCCTCGTTCACGCGAGCGCGGCCGAGTTTGCCGCCCACTCGCTCTCCAGGGATAGGCCGGCCTTGCACCCGGGCTATGGCACCGCTGCCACCATCATGCCGGCAGGCGCGGTGGCCGGCCTCGGCCTTCCCACGTGGAACGCCGCCGAATTCGCCGCCCTCTGCCTGGGTGCGGCGGTGCGCACGCACGCGGCCTGCTTCGTCGACGCGCCCAACGTCGCTGCGGCCCTGGACACGATCGCGGACATCTATCCCAGCACCGCGCTCGCCGGCCGCGCCGCGCTCGGGCTACGGCTGCCGCCACTGCTCCGGCGGCTGCTGGCCGAGGAGATGTCGGTGACCGACCTCACCCGGGTGATCGAGCTCGCGCTCACGCACGCGAGCGCCGAGACATCACTCTCAGATGACACCATTGCTGCCATCCGCCGCAACATGCGGCGGACTATCCTGCGCCGCTGGGGCGGGGGTCCCGATCGAGACACGATCACGTCGTTCGCCGTCTCGGAGGAGCTCGAGGCCGTGGTCGACAGCGACGAGGAGCCGAGTGAGCAGGACGCTGATCGAATCCTGGACGCACTGCAGGACGAGCTCGACTTCCTTCCGACTGGTGCCGCCCTCCCAGTACTTCTCACCTCTGATCGTGTGCGGTCCAAGCTACGGCGAATCGTCGCCCGCGAGTTCCCGCGCATCGGAGTCCTGGCCAAATCGGAGATCGCGCCGGAGGCCACGCTCTGGGTGGCCGGCGACCTGCACCTGCTCACTTGATCCTGTGGGCAAGTGTGGGACCCTGCGGGCGGCACCGGTATCCTCCGGCCGCGATGCTGTCTGCGATCGACCACGTGGGCGTCGCCGTGCCGAGCATCGACTCGGCCCTGGCGCTTTACCGTGACACCCTCGGGATGCCCCTGGTCCATCGGGAGACGGTGACCGAGCAGGGCGTCGATGCCGCGCTGCTCGACATCGGCGACGGCCACGTCGAGCTGCTGGAGCCACTGGGCCCTGACACCGCGGTCGGCAAGTTCCTCGAGCGCAAGGGACCCGGCCTGCACCACGTCGCCTATCGGGTGGCGTCGGTCGAGCAGACGCTGGCCGCCTGTGCGGCCGCCGGCCTGCGGCTGATCGACGAGACCCCACGCACCGGCATCCGCGGCTCGCGAGTCGCGTTCCTACACCCCGCCGCCACCGGCGGCGTGCTCACCGAGATCGTGCAGCCCGCAGCGGAAGGACACTGACATGAACAGCGACAAGCCCCAGAAGATCAACATCGGCTTCCTCGGCGGCCCCGTCCTGAGCGCACGGGTCGCACCCAGCGCGCTCGCCTCGCTGCGCGAGGCCTTGGGCAACACCGGGTGGCACGACCTCGAGGCCGAGGACGGCACCATCTCCCTCGACCTCGAGAAGGTCGTCTACGTGCTCATCGACACCGAGGCTCACCGGGTCGGGTTCGGCGGCTAGCTCGGCGGATTGCTCCGGGGAGCCTTCGGCCTAGGCCCGGCACGGGCGCTGACTGCAGCATCGAAGCAGTGTGCCAGCGCGTGTCAAAACGCAACGGTCGGGCCACTTCCACCCCTCCTTCGCTGCCGTGGTAATCCCCGCCGGCGGCCCACCTGACCGCAGGCACACGACCGCCCCCCGCCGCGCACCCCCGGGGCTAGACGATTCGGTTGCGGAGGACCCCGATCCCCTCGATCTCCAGCTCCACCTCATCGCCGCGCTGCAGCCAGCGACCGTCGCCGTGTTCGAGGATGCAGCCGCGCCCCACGGTGCCCGAGCCGAGCACCTCGCCCGCGGTCAGGCCCGGGGTGTTGCGGGCGGCGGCCTCGAGCACCCGCTCCCAACCGTGGTGCATGCCGCCGGTGCGTGAGTCGGTGCGGACCTCGCCGTTGACGCGGGCTATGGCCCGCATGTCCAGGTCGGCGGGCAGCTCGTCGGGCGAGACCAGCACCGGCCCCATCGCGGTGGCGAAGTCCTTGCCCTTGGCCGGGCCGAGGCCGACCCCCATCTCCAGCCCCTGCAGGTCGCGGGCCGAGAAGTCGTTCATGATCGTGAAGCCCTCGGGCCTTCCGTCGCCGCCGATCACGCAGGCCAGCTCGAGCTCGTAGTCGAGCATCGCCGTGTCGGCCGGCATGGGTACCTCGTCCCCATCGGCATACACGGCGCCGGGATTGGTGAAGTAGAAGACCGGGATCTCGTACCAGGCGGGCGGGATCTCGCTGCGCCCGGTATTGCGCAGGGCGTTGGCGAAGTGCTCTTCGTTGGTCATGAAGTCCCGAATCGACGCCGGCCGGCCATCGGGATAGGCGCGCCTCATCGCTGAAACAGGGTCGAGAGGACGACCTGGGTCACGGTCCGGGTGACGCCGTCGGTGGCGCGGATCCGCTCCAGGGCAAGTTCTAGGTCCTTGGTGTCGGCGGCCATCACATGCAGGATCGCGCTGGCTTCACCGGCCACAGTATGAGCCGAAACCACCCCCGCCTCGCGTTCCACGGCACGCTTGATCGCGCCCGCGGCCATCGTGCCCTCGCAGTAGAGAGCGACGAACGCCTGGGCCTGCCAGCCGTAGGCCTGCGGGTCGACCACGGCGGCGTAGCCGAGCACCACCCCGTCGCGCTCGAGCCGGTCGACCCGGCGCTTGACCGCAGGAGCCGACAGATGGACCTGGTTGCCGATGTCCAGAAACGATCGGCGCGCGTTCTCGCGCAACAGCGCAACGATTGTTCGGTCAATAGCGTCCATACGCGGGTGAACGGGGCCTACCACGCAATGTACCGGCCTTGAACAAGGTAGGCCGGCATGCGGATCATTGTCTGCAGTGAGCGCGAGCCATTCACCTCGTCGCCGTGGTTGATCGCTGGGAGTCCACCCACCAGTCGCCGCCGTCGCTGACGGCGGGGCGGCCGCCCGGCCGGTCCCCGGTGGCGTCTACACGGAGGGGAATGCGGAGGTCTGGCAGCGCGGCTAGCGGGTAGCCGCCGCTGCCACCGCCAGCGCTTTTCGGGAGGAGCGCGCGATGGTGACCGCCCCCTGGGGAGGCGCGGTCACCGGCGCGCGCCCGTTGCTAGCCGGCGCGACGTCCTACAGTGCTGCGCCGTGTCTTCGCTGGGACGCATCGACCGCCGCCTGCTGCTCTTCGCCCGCACCTGGGGGCACAGGCCTGGCCTGGAGCGCGCCTTGTCGCTGTACTCGCGGTCAGGCGAGCATGGCGCCTGCTGGCTGGTCCTGGGCACGGTGGGAGCGGCGATGGACCGGCGCCCGAACGCACGCGCGCGGTGGTGGCGCGGCGTGCAGATCACGGCCGCCGCCTACGGGCTGAACTACGCCGTCAAGCTCGCCGTACGCCGCCGCCGTCCGGATCTCCCCGGGCTGCCACCGCTGACCCCCACCGTCTCCCGCCTGTCGTTCCCCAGCGCCCACGCCACCACCTCGTTCGCGGCCGCCCGGGCGTTCAGCACGGTGGCGCCGGCGGGAGCGCTGTACGCGGCCGCGGGCGGGTTCGGGCTCAGCCGCCCGTACCTGGGCGTCCACTTCCCCAGCGACGTGCTCGCCGGCGCTGCGCTGGGCACCGCGCTGGCAATCGTCTGGCCGCAGCCCGTGGGAGGTGCTCGGCGATGCCGATGAAGGTCGGCATCGTCGGCATGCCCAACGCCGGCAAGTCGTCCCTGTTCAGCGCGCTCACCGGAGTGGCCGCCGAGGCCGCCAACTACCCGTTCACCACCATCGAGCCCAACGTCGCCATCGTGCCGGTGGCCGATCCGCGGCTAAACACCGTCGCCGAGGTGGTGGGCGCCTCCAAGCTCGTGCCTGACACGATCGCGTTTCATGACATCGCCGGCCTTGTCGCCGGCGCGCACCGGGGCGAGGGACTGGGCAACCAGTTCTTGGCCAACATCCGGGAGACCGACGCGATCGTCCACGTGGTCCGCGCCCACCAGGACCCCAACGTGGTTCACCCCGAGGGCCGGGTCGATCCGCTGGCCGACATCGACACGATCGAGACCGAGCTGGTGTATGCCGACCTGGAGCAGGCCGAGCGCCGCCGCGAGCGCGTGGCCAAGACCGCCAAGGGCGGGGACCGGCGCGCCGCCGCCGAGGCCGCCTGGCTGGACGAGCTGATCGAGGCGCTGCAGGCCGGCCGGCCCGCGCGCACCGTCCCTGAGCCGGCCGACGTCCCCGGTGCCATGGCCGCCTTGCAGCCGCTGACCGCCAAGCCGGTCCTGTTCGTCGTCAACGTCGACGAAGGGTCCGACGAGGTCCCGGCGGCGATCGCCGAGCACGCCGCCGCCGTCGGTGCGGTCGCCGTCGCCGTGTCCGCCCGGCTCGAGGCCGAGCTCGCCGAGCTCAGCGACGAGGACGGCGCCGCGATGCGCTCTGACCTCGGCCTGGCCGAGTCAAGCCTTCAGACGGTCATCGGCGGCGCCTTCTCCCTGCTTGACCTGGTGACGTTCTTCACCGCCGGTGAAGACAAGCCGGCCCAGTCCTGGCACCTGCGCCGAGGGCTGTCGGTGTGGCACGCGGCCGGCATGATCCACTCCGACATCCAGCGGGGGTTCGTCCGCGCCGAGGTGATCAACTGGCAGCAGCTGCGCGACGCCGGCGGCTACGCCGGGGCGCGCGACCGGGGCACCTTGCGGCTGGAGGGCCGCGACTACGTGATGGCCGACGGCGACGTCATCACCGTCCGCTTCACGCCCTGACGACAGCGTCGCCGTCCGGCGACCACTACACGCCCTGACGACCGGACCCGCCGTCCAACGGCACTACACGTCGGCCAGCGAGTCGGCCTTCTCCAGGCGCTCGGCCAGCCGGTTCATCCCGAAGCCACGGGCCGCCTCGGCTCCGCCGTCGAGGTCGGTCTCGCGATCAGGCGGGAGCTCGACCTCGGCAGTGCGCAGGGTGGCGATGTCCTTAAACGCCCGCAGCTCGTCAGCCCCCTCGGTCAACGCTGCCGTCACGCGCGGGCGCTCCTGCCAGGCCTTGGCGATCGCGCCGTCCAGCGACCCGTACTTGTCGAGCAGGTCGGCAGCCGTCTTGGGGCCGATCCCGGGGGCGCCGGGCAGGCCATCGGATGGGTCTCCGCGCAGGGCGATGAAATCCGGCACCAGCTCAGGCCCGATCCCGTAGCGCTTGCGCACCTCCTTGGGCCCCACCGCCTCAAAGCCGCGGGACCCGGGCTTGAGGAGGATCACGCTGACCCGCTCGCTCGCGCACTGGAACATGTCGCGGTCGCCGGTCATGATCATTGCCCGGCCGCCCGCCTGGACCTCGGCGGCGGCCAGCGAGCCGAGCAGGTCGTCGGCCTCGAGGTCGTCGGTGCTGATGGTCTCCCAGCCAAAGGCTTCAAACAGCTTGGGGGCTCGCGCGAACTGCCAACCAAGGGCATCGGGCACGGGGGGACGCTGGGCGTGGTAGTCGGGGTACAGCTGCACCCGGTAGGCGGCGGCTTCGGCGCCGAAGCAGACGACCACGGTTCGGGGCCGCGTCTCGGCCACGATCCGCAGGATCAGGTTGACGGCGCCCAGCAGGGCGTTGACCGGGTGCTCGTCGGCGTCGGTGATCGAGTCCGGCAGCGCGAAGAACGATCGGTACAGGACGTAGGGCGCGTCGATCGCCAGCAGGGGCCCGGGCATCGGCTCAGCGTAGTGGCTGGGTCGTTGGGGTAGGGTGGCCGACGTGAGCGAGCGCAAGGCCTCAGAGGTGTTCGTCGAATGCCTGGAGGCCGAGGGCGTGCAGTACGTGTTCGGCATCCCCGGCGAGGAGACCCTCGACCTCAACGAGTCGCTGGCCGACTCAACCATCGACTTCATCCCCGTGCGCCACGAGCAGGGCGGCGCCTACATGGCCGACGCCTACGGGCGGCTGACCGGCCACGCCGGGGTGTGCCTCGGCACCCTGGGCCCCGGGGCCACCAACCTGGTCACGCCCGTCGCCGACGCGTTCCTGGACCGCTCGCCGCTGGTGGCGCTGACCGGCCAGTCCGATCTCGAGCGGATGCACAAGGAGTCACACCAGTACATCGACCTGCTCGCGATCCTGCGCCCGGTGGTCAAGTGGAACGCGCGCGTGTCGAGCCCCGAGATCGTCCCCGAGGTCGTGCGCAAGGCGTTCAAGGTGGCCGAGTCAGAGAAGCCCGGTTCCACCCACCTGGAGCTGCCCGAGGACGTGATGGCGATGCCGCTCGACGCCTCGCCCTTGCCCGGGCACGCGCCCACCCGCCCCGAGCCGGGCGTGCAGGAGCTTCAGCTCGCCACCGAAATCATCATGAACGCCGAGCGCCCGATCATCCTGGCCGGCAACGGCGCCATCCGCACCCACGCCAGCCGCGCCCTGCGCGCCTTCGTGCACACCACCGGAATCCCGGTGGCCGAGACGTTCATGGCCAAGGGGCTGCTCGATTACGAGGATCCGCACGCCCTGGGCACCGTCGGCCTGCAGTCGCGCGACTACGAGATGGCCGGCTTCGAGGACGCCGACGTGGTCATCGCCGTGGGCTATGACCTCGTCGAGCATGCTCCCGAGCACTGGAACCCCCGCGGGGACAAGCGAATCGTCCTCATCGACACGGTCGCCGCCGAGGTCGACGAGTTCTTCATCCCCGAGGTCGAACTGGTCGGAGACATCGCCCACGTGCTCGCCCGATTGGCGGCGGGCGCCAGCCGCAGGGAGCCCCAGGACACCGACGATTGCCGCCTGCGTGAGCTCGTGCTGGGCGCACTGCACGAGGCTCGCGAGGACACCCACTTTCCGATGCGCCCGCCGCGAGTACTGGCCGACATCCGCCAAGCTCTCGCTCCCCACGACCTGCTGGTCTCGGATGTGGGGCTGCACAAGCTGTGGATCGGGCGGATGTTCCCGGCCCACGAGCCGGGCACGGTCCTGATCGCCAACGGCCTGGCCGGGATGGGGTTCGCGCTGCCGACCGCGATCGCGGCCAAGCTCGTCGAGCGCACCCGCAATGTGGTCACGGTCAGCGGCGACGGTGGCTTTCTCATGAACTGCCAGGAGCTCGAGACCGCCGTGCGACTTCGTACGGCGGTGGTGAACGTGGTCTGGGAGAACGGCCAGTTCGGCTCCATCGCCTGGAAGCAGGACAAGAAATTCGGCCGCCATTTCGACGTGGACTTCACCAACCCCGACTTCGTCAAGCTCGCCGAGTCGTTCGGGATGCCCGCCTGGCGCTGCGCCAGCGCCCAGGAGTTCGGCGAACGGCTGCGGACGGCACTGACCCTCGACCTCCCGTCGCTGATCGTCGTGCCGATCGACTACTCCGTCGACGTGGCCATATCGCGCGAGCTCGGCGCCGAGACCGTGGCCACGTGAGACGCGCGCGGCTCTAGGTGTTGCCGCGCGCCATCGCGCGCAGGTCCATCGCCTCGTTGTAGGTGTCCTCGTCGACCCCGTGCTCCTGGGCGACCTCGCGCAGCATGCGGCCGGAGTCGGCGGCCGCCTTGACGATCTCGGCGGCCCGGTCGTAGCCGATGTGGGGGTTCAGCGCCGTGGCCGCCGCCAGGGTCGCCTCCGCCGAGCGGTGGCAGCCCTCCTCGTTGGCCCGGATCCCCTCGACGCACTTCTCGGCGAACACCGCCGCCGTGTTGCCCAGCAGCCGGATCGACTCGAGCAGATTGTTGGCGATCAGCGGGACGCGAACATTGAGCTCGAAGTTGCCCTGCATGCCGCCGATGGTGATGGCGGTGTCGTTGCCGATCACCTGCGCGGAGACCTGGAGGACGACCTCGGGGATCACCGGGTTGACCTTGCCGGGCATGATCGACGAGCCCTTCTGCAGCTCGGGCAGGTAGATCTCGCCGATGCCCGCACGCGGACCGGAGCCGAGCAGGGCCAGGTCGTTGGCGATCTTGGTGAACGAGACCGCGGTCACCTTCAGGGCTCCGGAGAGCTCAACCAGCGCATCACGGTTGCCCTGGGCCTCGAACGGGTCCTCGGGGCCGCGGATCTCGATGCCGGTGACCTCGGTGAGCCGGGCCCGCACCCGGGGCGCAAACTCGCGATGGGTATTCAGGCCCGTGCCGGTGGCGGTGCCGCCGAGCGGGATCTGGGCCACCTGCGGCAGCGTGTTGCGGATCCGGCGGGCGGCCAGCCGCACTTGGGCGGCGTATCCGGAGAACTCCTGTCCCAGCGTGACCGGGACGGCGTCCATCAGGTGGGTACGGCCGGCCTTGACGATGTCCTCGAACTCCTCGGCCTTGCGGTGAAGGGCCTCCTCGAGGCGCTCGAGATGGGGCAGCAGGTGCCGGGTGGTCTCGTCCAACGCGGCCAGATGAACCGCCGACGGGAACACGTCGTTTGACGACTGGCCCAAGTTGACGTGATCGTTGGGATGAGCCTCGTCGCCGGCGAGGTTGGCGATGACCTCGTTGGCGTTCATGTTCGTCGACGTCCCTGAGCCGGTCTGGAAGACGTCGATGGGGAACTGGTCGTCAAATTCGCCGTCGGCCACACGGTCGGCGGCGGCGGCAATGCGCTCCGCGACCTGTTCGTCGAGCAGCCCCAGCTCCGCGTTGACCCGCGCGGCCGCACCCTTGATCCGGCCCAGCCAGCGCACCACCGGTACCGGGACGGTCTCGCCGGAGATCGGGAAGTTGGCTACCGCCTTGGATGTCTCCCCGCCCCAGAGCTGGTCCTTCTCCTGCACGCCCATACTGTCCTTTCGCGTCGTCAGTTTGCACCCTCAAAGCTACTCCGACCGTGCGGTCAGCCGCAGAAGGCGATCAGCTCGCGGGCAACCCCCACCGGGTCGTCGTAGGCGATCAAAAAGCCGGTTCCAGGGAGCGTTCGCAGGTCGGCATTGGGGATCAGGTCGAGCGCCTCACGAGCTGCGTCGGCTGGATGGGCCGGATCCTCATCGGCCCACAGCAGCAGCACCGGCATGGTCATGGTCGGGTAGACGTCGAGCAGTTGCAGCTGCGCGTCGGTCGGCCAGCGGCGCGCGAACTTCGCCCACGACCGGGCCCGGTTGCCGTTGCCGCCGACGTCGGCGAAGGCGTGGCGTATGAGGTCGCGGGCGGCGCGATTGTGCTGGACCGACAGCTTCTCGCCGACCGACGGCCGAAACACCAGCTTGGCGCCGTGCGAGACCACGCGGTCAAGCCCCGGCAACCCGGCCATCCGGCAGGCGACCCGCCAGCTCACCCGCTTGGCGACGAACTCGTCGCGCCGGTGCAGCCGGTTGGGCATCAGCACCAGCCGCGACAGCTCCAGCCGACCGGTGGTCGCCGCCATCAGCGCCAGTTCGGCGCCGACGTCGTGGCCCGCGACGGTCGCCCGGGGACCGCCGACCTCGCGGCAGAACCCGGCGATTACGTCGGCAAGCCAGTCCGGGCTGTAGGGGTGGCGGGGTCGGTCCTCGGAGTCGCCGTGAAGGGGGAGATCGGGTAGCACCAGGCGAAAGCGCTCCGACAGCGGCGACACCACCGGTTCCCACTCCCGGTGGGAGAGCCCCAGCGAATGCAGCAGGACCAGCGCGGGACCGGTGCCGGACTCCCGGTAGGCGATCCGCGCGCCGTCGTGGTGGTGGTAAAGCCGCAGCCGCATAGCCAGGATCGTCGCATCCCGTGCTCTACGATCGTGAAACTCGACCGCCTTGCAGCAGAATCACCGCCGGTCGAGGACTAGAACATCGTCCGCCGTCTCTTCGTGATCTTCAGCGCCCAAGGTTGTGCAATAGCTGTAAGACGCTCACCAACTCTTCGCAAAAGCGACTGAATTGGACCTTATGGAGCACATCAATCGGAGTCCGTTGGGTCTATCGACGTCGCAGGCTGCCCACGCGCTCGGTGTCTCGCTCGGAACGATCCGCCGCTGGTCGGACATGGGCTATCTCCAGTCCTACCGCACGCCCGGGGGGCAGCGGCGGTTCAGCCAGGAGCAGATCGAGCAGTTCTTGGGGTCGCTCGCGCAGCAGCAGACCACAGACAGCGCCGCCGAGCGCAAAGTCAGCTGAAAACCAGCTTCCGGGGCTGGGACGGATCCCAGGGCCTGCCGTCAGGCTGCCCGCGTCCATCGGCGCGGTCCACATCACCCGCCGGCGCTCGCCTCCCTGATCCGGCGCTCCATGTCGAGCTCGGCATCGAAGTCGGCCATGTCGGCATGGCGGTATTCGACCCCGACGCCGGTCAGCAGGCCCGCCAGCACCTCGACATAGTGCCCGTCGAGCTGGGTCCCCGAGACGCGCCGCAGCTCGGTCAGCGCCTCGAACGAGCTCATCTGTGTCCGGTAGGTGTCGCTGGCGGTGAGGGTGTCGTAGACCTCGGCCACCGAGATGATCTTGGCGATCTCTGGGATCTCATCCTCGGTCAGCCCCTGGGGATACCCGCGGCCGTCGATGCGCTCGTGATGGGCTCGCACGATCTCCCCCACCGGTCCGTACATGCCGAGGTCTCGCAGCATGTCGGCGCCCAGCTCGGGGTGGCGCTGGATCGCCATCCAGTCCTCGTCGGTCAGGGTGCGCCCGCGCTCGGCCACTCGGTCTGAGAGCGCGAAGCGGCCGATGTCGTGCAGCAACCCCGCGGTGTGGGCCAGCTCGCACTCGGCCGGGGTCAGCCCCACCGCCTCGGCGATATCGCGGGCGAACATCGCCACCGCCGCGGCGTGACGGGCCGCGTGCTGATCGCGGATGTCCAGCGAGCGCATCAAGCCGGCCAGCACCCCCCACGACAGGGACACGTACTGCTGGGCGCGGTGGCGCGACTGCTCGAGCAGGTAGCTCATGTACGAGAACGCGAACACGCCGGCGAGCGCGAAGGCGATGCCGCCATCGCCGACCTTGAGGGTGATGCTGACGCCCGCGACGGTGACCAGAATGCTCAGACCGGCGCTCGGCAGGAAGTCGATCAGCGTCTTGAGGTCGAACTGGTCTCCGTCCGGGACGACCATCCTGTGCAACGTCGCCGCCATCGCGAAACCGAGCAGCATCGACACGGTTCCAGCGAGCGCAACCGCAAGATAGAACGCGAGGGTATCCGCCGGCGGCCACGCCAGGCCGCGAATGATGACCGCCGCGACGACGGCGGGCACCACCGCTGTCGGCAGGTTCGTGAACAGCGTGGACTGCCAGCGCGTTTTCAACCTCAGCGTGGCCGTGAGCTCCGCGATGATCGCGGTCAGGGCAGCCGAAGCCGGGCCCAGCAGGGCCGCAGCCAACACGGTGACGATGAACGACGCCGAAATCGACGGTCCGTCGCTGTCCCCAACAACGAGGATCCCGGCGCCTACAGCGGCGATACACAGGATCACGCTCAGGCCGTTGACCCGATCCCCCGGAAGAAGGACGATCGCGGCAACGCTGACCATCAAGCTGAGACCAGCAAGCGCCGGGGCGCGCGCCATGCGCCAGCGTTGTCCGTTGCCGTCTTCCGAACGGCGACGCAGCATGAAATGGACGGTAGCGCCAATTACGGTCGGCTACCAGAGTTTTAGGGCCGGATCAGCCAGCACGCCACTGCATGTATGTCCCTCCCCTCCTGTGGCCCGCCAGCCCACCGGATAAGTTCCAGCAAAGCTGCGCCTTCATGTACCCTGGTGGAGGGCAACGACAAGACCCGGAGCAGGGTCTGGCGAGTCGCGTTAGGTTCCGTGCTCCGCTTAGACCGCGACAGGAGGTCGCTGGGACTTACCTAAAGCTGCCAAGCTTTGCACAGAATTTTTGTAGGTAACCCGTGCAATTTTAATCCCACAATACGTGGGTAGCAACAACGGACGGGACCTTTTTCAACGAATGCGTTACTTAAAAACCAGCGAAGCCGCCGCTTTGCTGAACGTGAGCCCGAACACGCTCAGGGCCTGGGAGCGGCGATTCGGGTTTCCCAAGCCTCAGCGTTCCCCGGGAAAGCACCGGTTATTCACGCACGGCGAGATCGCCGCTCTTCGCGACGCACTGCAAGAAGGACTATCAATCTCCTCGGCCGTTTCCCGGGCTCGGGAGGGCCTGGCGTCCGATGCCAACTCGTTGGTCGGAGCTCTCGTCTCCTACGAGCGCGAGCGTGCCGACGCCGCCATCGAGGCCGCCCTGGCACTGCGCTCGGTGGAGCGATCGGTGGAAGAGGTCCTGCTGCCGACGCTGGAGGAGATCACCCGCCGCTACGGAGTTGAATCCGCCGCCTGGGCCTTCGCCTCTCACTGGGCCGCCGACTGGTTGCGCCGCGCCATGCGCCTGGCGCCGCCCCCAGTGCGCCCGGCCTCGATCGTCGTCGGCGACGCCTCGCGTGACGAGCTCGACCCCGATGCTCCCTACATCCGGGCGCTGGAACTGTTCTGCGCCCGCGCCGGAGTCAACGTGCTCAGCCTGTCGGCCCGGGGCGTGGCCGGGATCGGCGACGCGGTCGCCATCCATCGCCCCAACCTGGTGGTGGTCGCCGGCTCACACCTCGACGACGACACCGTGGCCCGGTGGGCCTACGCGATCCGACTGGCGGCCGGCCCGATGCCGGTGGCCATCTACCGCCGCGGCAGCGAGCGCATCCGGATGCGAACCACCGGCACCCGGATCCTGCCGGCCGGGCCCCGCGAGGCCCAGCGCCGCATCCTGGACCTGGTCGAGGACCCGCGGGTCGCGATCACCGTGCCCGGGCACAGCGGCGGCATCCACCGCACCGCCAGCCTCTGACACGACGCCGAGCCCCGTTCTCCTCCCGGCGCACCGGCACGACCAGATTGCAGATCCGATTGCGCCGGTTGCGCATCGGACCCGGTCAGGCGATAACTCGGCAATGCACGGAATCCGGACCAACGCCGCCGCAGTAATGCTCGGAGTCAGCCCGAACACGCTGCGAAGCTGGGAGCGCCGCTACGGCTTTCCCCAGCCGCTCCGCTCGGCCGGCGGTCACCGGCAGTACTCGCTGGGGGAGATCGATGCGCTGCGCCTGACCCTGGCCGAGACGCACAACGTGTCGTCGGCGATCTCGCTGGCCCGCGAGCGTGGTGAGGGGCCCTCGACCCACACGCGGCTGATGAATGCGTTCGCCGCCTTCGAGGAGGAGACCGCCAACCGCCTGCTCGAGGAGAGCCTGGGCCTGCGCTCGGTGGAGCGGACGATCGAGGAGGTCCTGCTGCAGGCGGTCAGCGACCAGCGCGAGCCCGGAGCCAACACCGCCGAGTACGAGTTCGGCTGGCGCCATGCCACCGGCTGGCTGTCGGCCCAGCGCCGTCTGGCCCCGCCCGCGAGTCGGCCCGAGGGTGTGATGATCTTCGATGCCTCCGCTCCCTGCGATCTCGATGCTCTCTACGCCCAGGCGCTGGAGGTGGTGTTGCGGCGCGCCGGTCTGCGGACGCTGTCGCTGACCCCGGCGATCGAGCTCTCTCGCCTGGGCCGCGCTCTGCGCGCGCTGAACCCGAAGGCGGTCATCCTCACCGGCCGGAGGGTGTCGCTGGACTCGATCGGCCGGATCGTCTACGCGGTGCGGTCGGTTGCCCGCGAGGTCGAGGTGTTCGATTACCGAGGCGCAGTCCCCGATACCGGGGCCAGCACCGTGCACCGCCTCGGCGAGACTCCGGTGGCCGCCCGCGACGCGCTGCTGGCCAAGCTGCGCCCGACCCCGATGGCATCAGGCGTTCGCGCCGTGCCGCAACCTCAGCCGCACGCGGCCCGCGCGGCGCGGCAGGCCTAGCCACCGGTTAGCGCTGGCGGGGGTTCCTAGAATCCCCCGCCCATGGCCACCCCGCATCGCCCCGTAGATCCACGCCAGTCGTTTCCTGCGCTCGAGGAAACCGTGCTCGCGCGCTGGCGCGAGCGCGAGGTGTTCGCCGAGTCGATCAGGCGGCGCGCCGGCGCGCCGCAATGGGGCTTCTACGAAGGGCCGCCCACCGCCAACGGCCCCCCCGCCACCCACCACGTGCTCAGCCGGGTGTTCAAGGACATCTTCCCCCGCTATCGCACCATGTGCGGCTACTACGTCGAGCGCAAGGGCGGCTGGGACTGCCACGGCCTTCCGGTCGAGCTGGCCGTGGAGGCCGAGCTGGGGATGCAGTCCAAGGAGGACATCGAGCGCTACGGGATCGCGAAGTTCAACGCCCGCTGCCGGCAGTCGGTGCTCAGCTACCTGGAGGACTGGAACCGGCTGACCGAGCGGATCGGCTTCTGGATCGACCTCGACGACGCCTACCGAACGCTGGATTCCGACTACATCGAGTCGGTGTGGTGGGCGCTGAAGACGATCCATGACAAGGGCCTGCTGTACGAGAAGCTCAAGGTGGTGCCCTACTGCCCGCGCTGCGGGACCGCCCTCTCCAGCCATGAGCTCGGACAGCCCGGGGTCTACCAGGATGTGATCGACCCGTCGGTCTACGTCCGCCTACCGGTCACCGACCCGCACGGGCGAGCCCAGCGGGACGATGAGCTGCTGGTGTGGACGACCACACCCTGGACGCTGGTGTCAAACGCAGCGGTGGCGGTCGACCCGGACCTCACGTATGTACGCGCGCGGGTAACGGACGGGCCGGCGGCCGAGGCCGGCGGCCGACGGGCCGGCGGCGGCTGGGCCGGTGGCGATCGTCGCCGAGGCGCTGGTGGAGCGCGTCCTCGGCGACAGCGCCGAGATCCTCGACCGCTTCCCGGGCCGCGACCTGGTCGGCACCGGCTACGAACCCCCCTTCACCTTCATCCCCGGCAGCGCTTACGGCCCCAAGGGCCACACCGTGCTGCCTGCCGACTTCGTCACCGCCGACGACGGCACCGGTCTGGTCCACACCGCGATCGCCTTCGGCGAGGACGACTTCCGCCTCGGCGAGCAGCACGGGCTGATGGTGGTCAATCCGGTGCTGCCGGACGGAACCTACGACGAGCGCATCGGCCCCTACGCCGGTCGCTGGGTCAAGGACGCCGACCCGGACCTGATCGAGGACCTGCGCGCCCGCGGCCGCCTGCTCCGGGCGGAGGCCTACGAGCACTCCTACCCTCACTGCTGGCGGTGCGGGACCCCGCTGCTGTACTACGCCAAGCCCTCCTGGTACATCGCCACCAGCCAGATCAAGGATCGCCTGCTGGCCTCGAACGAGACGGTCGACTGGCATCCCGAGCACGTCAAGCACGGCCGCTTCGGCAACTGGCTGGAGGGCAATGTCGACTGGGCGCTGTCCCGCGAGCGCTACTGGGGCACCCCGCTGCCGGTCTGGCGTTGCGAGGACGACCACGTGCGTGTGATCGGATCGTTCGCCGAGCTGCACGAGCTCTCGGGCGTGCTGCTCGAGGACCCGCACCGGCCGTTCGTGGACGAGGTCACGTTCCCGTGCGAGCGCTGCGGTGGCGAGATGCACCGCGTGGAGGAGGTCATCGACGTCTGGTTTGACTCCGGGTCGATGCCGTTCGCCCAGTTCCACGCACCGCACGCCAACCTCGAGCATTTCGAGCAGCGCTTCCCGGCCGACTTCATCTGCGAGGCGCTGGATCAGACGCGCGGCTGGTTCTACTCGCTGCTGGCGGTCTCGACCCTCCTGTTCGATCGGTCGTCGTTTCGCACCGTCGTCTGCCTCGGGCTGATCCTCGACGACCAGGGACGCAAGATGTCCAAGTCGCTGGGCAACACGGTGCAGCCGTGGGACGTGATCGATCGCTACGGGGCCGACGCGCTGCGCTGGTACTTCTTCACCTCCAAGCAGCCCTGGGACGGCTACCGGTTCTCGCTGGAGACGATCGGCGAGGCGGTGCGCCAGTTCCTGCTGCAGCTGTGGAACACCTACGCGTTCTACGTGCTCTACGCCAACGCCGGCGGCGTCGACCGAGACCGCTCCGGTCCGCCCACGGATCTGGACCGCTGGGTCCTGTCCCGGCTGCAGGAGACGGTGACGGTCGTCCGCGAACGGTTGGACGCCTTTGACGCCACCGGCGCCGGCCGCGCGGTCCAGGCGTTCGTCGACGAAATGTCAAATTGGTACGTGCGCCGGTCGCGACGGCGCTTCTGGGACGGCGATCCGGCCGCATTCGCGACTCTGCGCGAATGCCTGGTCACCGTGGCCAAGCTGATCGCGCCGTTCACGCCGTTTATCGCCGACGAGCTCTTCGACAACCTCGACGGCTCCGAGCCCAGCGTGCACCTGGCCGACTTCCCGGTTGCGCACGAGCGCGACCTGTGGCTGGAGCGGTCGATGGCAGTGGCCCGCGAGACGGTGCGTCTCGGGCTCGCCGCCCGCGGGCAGGCCAAGATCAAGGTCCGCCAGCCGCTGCGGGCGGCGGTGGTGGTGGCCACCGGGCTCGAGCGCGAGGCGATCGAGCGGATGAGCGAGCTGGTCCGCCAGGAGCTCAACGTGCGCGAGCTGCAGTTCGTGTCCGAGGCCGACGAGCTCGGCCAGGTCGAGCTCAAGCCCAACTACCGGTCCCTGGGCCCGCGATTCGGCAAGCAGATGCCCCTGGTGGCGGCGGCGGTCGCCGGTCTGGACGCCGCCCATGCAGCGGCGACGCTGCGCAATGGCGGGTCGGTCGCGATCTCGGTGGCCGGCACCGACCACGAGCTGGGGCCCGACGACCTGCTGGTCAGCATGAAGCCGCTGGAGGGCTACCAGGTCGAGCGCGAGGGCTCACACGCGGTTGCGCTGTCGCTCGAGATCGACGACTCGCTGCGCGCCGAGGGCTGGGCGCGCGAGATCGTCCGCGCAGTTCAGAACGCGCGCCAAGCTGCCGGGCTGGAGGTCTCAGACCGCATCGTCCTGACTTTGGACGGCGACGACCAGCTCGTGGCTGCCGCGCGCGCCCACCAGGACTACATCGCCGGGGAGACCCTGGCCGTCACGGTCGGCTACGAATCGCTGGATGGTGCCGAGCCCATCAGCATCGATGAGCTGGCGCTGAAGATCGGCGTCGCGGTCGCCTAGAGGCGATGGATGAAGGATGGCGCTCGGGGTCTATCTCGATCCTGGACAAATAGCGCCATAAATCGAGAGACCCTCCTACCGTGATCAGGACCCGGACTCGGACTACGCCAGCGCGGGCTCGAGCTCTTCCTCGAGCTTGCGCTTGGGATAGGCGCCGATAACGGTCTTCTTGACCTCGCCGTGCCTGAACAGCATCAAGGTCGGGATCGACATGACGTTGAACTTGACCGCGGTCTGCTGGTTCTCGTCGATGTTGAGCTTGACCACCTTCAGGTCTTCGCCCTTCTCGGACGCGATCTCCTCGACGATCGGAGAGACACGGCGGCACGGCCCACACCACGGAGCCCAGAAGTCGACGAGCACCGGAACCTCGGACTCGATGACCTCGGCCTGGAAGTTGTTGTCGGTTACCTCTGTGACCGCGCCTGACATTTCGTTCTCCTTATCGAGTTACTTCAGAAAGTATAGCGCGATCACCGCCGATGTCTGCACGGGGACATCGCCGCCTGGGCTTGGCCGGCAGGCGGCCAGTCGCTGATTCCGCACGGCCGGCTCGGGTAGCTGAATGAACGCGGGCCGCGCGCACTCGGCCCAGCGACCTCGACACAAGGGAGACAGTAGATGGCGCAAGCCGACGAGCAGAGGACCGACCGTTCAGTCTCGGACCGTTCCGTGGCCGAGCTGATGCGGCAGCTCTCAGAGCAGACGAGCGCTCTGGTGCGCCAGGAGATGGAGTTGGCCCGCGCCGAGCTGACAGAGAAAGGCAAGCAGGCCGGGGTTGGGATCGGCATGTTCGGGGCGGCAGGGATCGTGGCGCTGTACGCGGTCGGGGCGCTGACGGCGGTCCTCGTGCTCCTGCTCAGCGAGGCGATGACCGGTTGGCTGGCCGCGCTGATCGTGACCGTGGGCTACGGGGCGATCGCCGGCATCCTCGCTCTGATCGGGAAGACCCACGTCCGGCGCGGCGTGCCCCCGACCCCCGAACAGACAGTAGAGACGGTCAAGCAGGACGTGCAAACGACCAAACAGCGCGCGATTGAGGGACGCCGATGACTGCCAATACGCCATCTGAGAGCGGCGGCGAGCCGCGCACGCCCGAGGAGATCCGCCGCGAGATCGACGAGACCCGCGAGGAACTCGGCGACACCGTCGAGGCCCTGGCCGCCAAGACCGACGTCAAAGCCCAGGTGAAGGGCCGCGTGCAGGAGATCCGCAGTGACACCGCACAGCGCAAGGACGAGCTGCTGGCCAACGCCAAGGACGCCGTGCCGGAGTCAGCCGGGGCCGGTGCCCAGCAGGTCGCCGACACGGTCAAGTCGAGGCCGGTCCCGTTCTCGGCCGCGGGCGCGTTCGCGGCCGGGGTGGCAATCGGCTGGCTCATCGGCCGTCGGTAGGGACCACTGCCATGACCGAAGCCCAGTCCCCACCCGGGGCCGAGTCCCGACCGGGGGCCCAGTCCCCACCCGAAGTCGAGCACGCCGAGGACTCGCCCACCGATCTCCCCAAGCCGGCGTGGGGCGGCGTGCTCAAGCGCACCGCCAAGGAGTTCAAGGCCGACAACCTGACCGACCTGGCGGCGGCGCTGACCTACTACGGGGTGCTGGCCATCTTCCCGGCGCTGATCGTGATCGTGTCGCTCCTGGGGCTGCTCGGGCACTCGGTGACCGACTCGCTGGTCAACAACCTGGCCAAGCTCACGCCGGGCTCGGCTCGCACCATCTTCACCAGCGCCGTGCACAACATCCAGTCGCGACAGGGGACCGCCGGCGTCGCCTTCGTGGTCGGGCTGCTGCTGGCGTTGTGGTCGGCCTCCGGCTACATCGCCGCCTTCATGCGTGCGTCCAACATCGTCTGGGACGTCGAGGAGGGCCGCCCGTTCTACAAGACGATCCCGGTGCGCGTGGGGGTGACGCTGGTGACGGTCGTGCTCCTGACGCTGAGCGCACTGGCCGTGGTCCTCACCGGCACGCTCGCCGGCAAGGTGGGAAGCGTGATCGGCGTCGGAGGCACCGCGGTGCAGATCTGGGACATCGCCAAGTGGCCGGTGCTGCTGCTGGTGGTCGCGGTGATCCTGGCCATCCTCTACTACGTCTCCCCCAACGTGCGCCAGCCGGGCTTCCGCTGGGTCACCCCCGGCGGGTTGCTGGCGGTGCTGATCTGGGTCGTGGCGTCGGGGCTGTTCGCGCTCTACGTGGCCATGTTCTCCTCCTACAACAAGACCTACGGCGCGCTGGCCTCGGTGGTGATCTTCCTCGTCTGGCTGTGGATCACCAACGTGGCGATCCTGTTCGGCGCCGAGCTCAACGCCGAGTTGGAGCGAGGCCGGCAGATCGAGCGGGGGCATCCTGCCGACCGCGAGCCCTACCTCCCGCTCCGCGCCGAGCCAAAGACCTGACCAGCAGACCGAAGGGGAGATCGATGAATCTCATGTACACGCCGTTTCGCATCGTCAGCGCCCTGGTGGCGGGCAAGCTCGCGAAGCGCCTGTTCGGTCTCGCGTGGGGACTGATCGACGACGACGAGCCCCCCAATCCCGAGCACCAGGACGTCCGGCTGTGGAAGCTCGCGGTGGCGCTGGTTCTCGAAGGCGCGTTGGTTGCGCTGATCCGCGGGGTCATCGACCACGGCTCGCGGCGGCTCTACCATCGCATGACCGGCGAGTGGCCAGGCGAGGAGGAGCTCGGAGACCGGTAGCGCGGACCCGGCCAACTATCGTGTGACGAGCACGTCAGATGGCCGACCCGACCAACACCGAGATCGCGGCCGCGCTCGACGAGCTCGGCGATCTTTCCGAGCTCGACGGCGCGGTCATCCACCGCATCGTCGCCTATCGCAACGCCGCCAAGGCGGTCCGCGACGCCACGATGTCGGTGAGCACGCTGGCCCGGGAGGGCCGCGCCACCGACCTGCCCGGAGTCGGTGCCGTCATCCAGGAGAAGGTGATCGCGCTCGCCGATGACGGCGTGATCCCGGCCACGGTCAAGCTCCGCGCCAAGTTCCCCGCCGGGCTGCTCGAGATGATCCGGCTGCCGGGGCTGGGGCCCAAGCGCGCCCGCCGGCTGTACGAGGAGCTGTCGATCGACTCCTTGGAGAAGCTGCGGGCGGCGGCCGAGGGGGAGCAGATCCGCAAGCTCAAGGGCTTTGGCCCCAAGGCCGAGCAGAGCATCCTGGCGGCGGTGCTGGCCGCCGAGGCGGCCGCCGCCAGCTCGGGCGAGAGCAACGGCTCGGGCCGGATCGTGCTCAGCCGCGCCCTGGCCGTGGGCGAGCAGCTGGTGGCCGCCCTGCGCGACCATCCGGCCTCCGACCGAGTCGAGCTGGCCGGCTCGGCGCGGCGGATGACCGACAGCGTCAAGGACCTTGACGTGATCGCCACCGCTTCAGACCCGCTGGCTTTGGCCCGGGCCGCCGCCGCCCTGGAGCTCGTCGAGGCGGCCCAGAATCCCGGCGAGGCCGGAGTCCGCCTGCGAACCCACACCGGCGTCAAGGTCGACCTGCGGATCGTCGAGCCAGACCAGTTCGGCAACCTCATGCAGCACTTCACCGGCTCCAAGCAGCACAACATGGCCCTGCGCGACGGGGCGGTGCGCAAGGGTCTGCACGTGTCCGAGTACGGAGTCCTCGACGACGCCACCGGCGAGACCCACCGCTGTGAGCGCGAGGAGCAGGTCTACGCCCTGCTTGGCCTGGACTACATCGAACCCGAGCTGCGCGAGAACCGCGGCGAGCTGGAGGCGGCCGCCGCCGGCACCTTGCCCACGTTGATCACCGCCGACCAGCTGCGCGGCGACCTGCACTGCCACACCACCGCCTCCGACGGCACCGCTTCGATCGAGGAGATGGCCCTGGCCGCTGGCGACGCCGGCTACGAGTACCTGGCCATCACCGACCACTCGGCCAGCTTCGGCTTCGGCGACGAGGTCACGCCGGAAAGGCTGCGCCAGCAGATTGAGCGGATCCGCGAACTGTCGGGGACCGACGCCGTCGGTGGTCTGACGCTGCTGGCCGGCTCCGAGGTCAACATCCTCCCCGACGGAACGCTGGACTATGACGACGAGACCCTGGCCGAGCTCGACTGGGTGGTGGCCTCGGTCCACTCTTCGTTCGCCATGGACGCCGCCGCCATGACCGAGCGCATCGTGCGCGCCATCTCCAACCCGCTGGTCGACGTGATCGGCCACCTGTCCGGGCGCAAGATCGAGCGCCGCCCGCCGTACTCGTTCGACTTCACCGCCGTGCTGGACGCCGCGGTGGCCGGCGGCACCATGCTCGAGATCAACTCGAGCCCCGTCCGGCGCGACATCGACGACGTTCACGCCCGCGCCGCCGCCGCTGCCGGGGTCCCGATCGTGATCAACTGCGACGGCCACCGGGTGGGCGGCTTCGAGGTAGCGCGCTACGGGATCGCCACCGCGCGGCGGGCGTGGCTGGGCGCCGACGCGGTGGCCAACACCCGCCCCTGGGACGAGGTCGCGGCGCTGCGGCCGCGGCTCCAGGTCAAGCAGGCCGGCTAGACCCGCCGCGGCGGTTCTCGGTGGCGGCCAGCGGGTACGACCGGCACATGGCGCCCCCGACTGCGAACGCATTGACCGTGGCGGTCACCGGCCCCACCGGGACCTTCGGGTTCGGCCTGATGCCGCTCCTGCAGGCGGAGCCGAGGGTGGCAGGGATCGTCGGGATCGCGCGCCGGCCGTTCGACCCCGCCGAGCAGAGCTGGGACAAGATGGAGTACCGCCGGGGCGACGTGCGCGATCAGGAAACGCTGCGCGAGGCGTTCGCCGGCGCCGACGTGGTCGTCCACCTGGCCTTCATGATCACCGGCGCCGGCAGCCCGGAGACCATCCGTGCCATCAACGTCGAGGGGACATTGAATGCGCTGCGCGCCGCGCGCGACGCCGGGGCCGAGCGGTTCGTGTACGCGTCCTCGGTGGCGGCCTATGGCTTTCACCCCGACAACCCCGTCGGCATGACCGAGGACTGGCCGACACGCCCGGCGCAGCACCTGTTCTACGCCCGGGAAAAGGCGGAGCTCGAGCAGGAGCTCGCGCGCGAGGCGGCCGCCGCCGCCAAGCCGGAGCTGTACCTGCTGCGGCCGCCGATCGTCCTCGGGCCCCACGCCGCCGGGGCCAAGGGCACGTTGCCAGCCCCCATCGCCGGCGCCGGGCGCCGCGCCCTTGACCTGATCGGACGCCTGCCGGTGCCGGTACCGGTGTTGGCCCCGGGTACCCCGTTCCAGTTCATCCACGAGGAGGACGTCGGTCAGGCGCTGGCGCTGTGCGTGCTCGCCGAGGGCCCGCCCGGCGCCTACAACATCGCCGGCGACGGGGTCCTGACCGGAGCCGACGTGGCTCGCGAGCTGGGGCTGGCGCCGATCCCGATCCCCGCCGGCCTGGTCCACGCGGCGGCCAGGGCGGCCGCCGCGATCCCCAAGCCTCCCGGCACCCCGCCCGCCGCCGACTGGGTCGAGGCGATCAGCCACCCGGCGATCATGGACATCAGCAAGGCCAAGGAGCAGCTGGGGTTCAGACCGCGCTACACCGGGCTCGAGGCGCTGCGCGCCACCCTCCCGGACTAGCTCGTCCGTCGACGGGGTGGGCGAGCGGGCGTAAACGACAGCTTGCTTCAGCCGTGACGGCTGCGCTGAGGGCGGCGCGTGCGCTGGGGCGGGTTCCCGTTCGCGGCTCGACGGGCGGTACTGCCGCCCTGGCCGGCCGGCTCGACCTTCGGGCCGCCCAGCCCGCGCCACCCCTTCTGGATGGCCACGAACCAGCCCAGCCCCAGGACGCACAGGACGAGGGCCACGAAGAAGTTCAGCCGCAACCCCAGGATGTGGTTGGAGTAGTCGATCCGCAGCGTCTCCTCGTAGATCCGAAACCCCGAGTAGCCGGCCACGTACAGCGCGAACACGCCCGGCGCCCGCACCCGCCGTGTCTGGCCCAGCCAGATGAGGAAGCCGGCCAGGGCCAGGTTCCAGATCATCTCGTACAGGAACGTGGGCTGGAAGGTGGCGTACTGGGTGAAGCCGGGGGGCCGGTGCGCCGGGCTGATCTCCAGGCCCCAGGGCAGCGTCGTCGGCTTGCCGAACAGCTCCTGGTTGAAGTAGTTGCCGATGCGCCCGATCGCCTGCGCGACCAGCAGCGCCGGCGCCACCACGTCCATGAACCGGCGCAGGTCGGCGGTGCCAAGGCTGCGATGCGCGCGCCACAGCCCCACCGCCACCCCGGCGGCGATGCCGCCCCAGATGCCGAGGCCGCCCTGCCAGATCGCGAACACGCCCCACCAGTGGTCCGGAACCTGGCTGGGGGTGGTGATGATGAAGTAGATCCGGCCCCCGATCAGCCCGGCCGGGAACGCCCACACCGCGACCTCGGCCGGGAGGTTGGGGTCCCCGCCCTGACGCTTCCAGCCCCAGCGTGAGATCAGGATCGCCGCCGCCACCGCGAACACGTAGGCGATCCCGTAGGCGTGGAAGAAGAACGGCCCGATCCCGAACCCGTTTTCAGCCGGGCTGGGAATGAACGCCAACGTGTTCACGTCCCCCATCCTGGCATGAGTCGCGGGAGCACGCGCCTAGCCAGCGTCTCCCGGACGGCGTCGCGGCCGAACGGCTGCAGTAACTGACGGGCGGTGCTCGCGTACTCGGCCACGGGGTCGTCGAGCGCGGCGCGAAGGGCGGGCGCCAGGTCCTCGGAGACCAGGCGCGGGTCCAGCCGGCGTGCCAATCCCAGCGCCGGGTAGGGGCCGGGCGACGGGGTGGTGACCAGCATGCAGCCGTCGGCCAGCGCCTCCAGCGGCGCGATCCCGAAGTCCTCGCGCAACGGCGCGGCGACGTACACCCGTGCGCGGCGCTGCAGGGCTCGGTACTCGTCGGGCGGCAGACGGCCGGTGTAGCGCACGCCGGCGGCCGGATCGTCGGGGCGTTCGATGCCGGCCACCACCAAAGTCTCACCCTCGCGGCGAGCGCGCTGCCAGGCGGCCAGGATGAAGTCCAGCCGGCGCTTGACCGGATTGCCGGTGTACGCGAGCACGTCGACGTCGCGCGCGGCGGTGGTGGGCCCCGGGCCGTCGATCGCCACCGGGACGACAACGGCGTCGGCGTGCGGGCGCCCGTCGAGCGGGTCAAGCGAGGTCTCGGCCATGGTCAGGATCAGCGGCGCCTGCACCAGCCGCCGCCGTTCGACCAGCCGTTGCCAGATCCCGTGGCGTCCGGGCCGGTTCTCGGCGGCGATCGAGTCAAGCCAGATCGCGCCCGGCCGCGGCCACAACAGCGCCGCCGTGACCGAGCAGTAGATGATCGCGCCTGGATCTCGGTCGGCGATCGCGCGCGACGCCGCGGCGCGGGCCTCGCGGGCCTGCACGAGGTCGGTGAGCATGAACGTCCGCACCTCGGGAGTGGCGCCGGTGCTGACCATGCGCACCTGGGCGCCCGCCGCCCGCAACGCCTCGCTCAAGCCCTGGGCGGCGCCGCGCCACCCGATCGTGCCCCCGTTGCCGACCACGAGCAGATCGGGTGCGCCCGGCGTGGCTGAAGCGGGCCGGGCCGGCTGGGAGCTCACGCCCGGGGCCGTACGCGGCGCGACGCGGACGTGCCGTTGAGCTCCATCAGGTTGGTGCGAAAGCCGGGCGTCCGCACAAGCTCGATGCGCCGCAGCGGCGAGGTCCGCTGGACGTAGAAGCGCGCCCCGTCGCGCTCCTCGATCGCGGTCACCGCCGACGCTTGGCGGCGCCAGGCCAGCGACCAGATGATCGCGAAGCCGGCCGCGATGGCCGGCACCTGGGGCAGCAGGAAGGCCAGCGCGCCGGCCCCGAGCGTGCACAGGACCAGCGGCCACAGGCGGTTGAGCACGGTGCGGGCCGGATCGACCTCCGGCAGCGAGGCCTGGGTGCGGGCGCCGGCCAACAGCGATGCGATCGGCGGTGAGGTCTCGGCGCGGCGCCCCTGCCAGAAGCCGACCACCACCGCCAGCAACCACCAGCCGGCCGCGACCGGGACCACCAGGTCATCGCCGGAGCCGTTGAGTACGCCGGCCAGCGTCACCGCCGCCAGCACGGTCGCGGCCGCGGCGCTCATCAGCGTCGTCGTCCGCAGGAAGTCAGAGAAGCGCACCGGCGCTCACTCGGCGATCAGATAGGCCAGCAGTTCCCGCACGCCCTCTGGCCCGTCGACAACGATGTCGGCCTCGCCGGGGATCGCCGACGGCCCCTCCTCGGATCTCACCCCCACGCGCACGCATCGGGCCAGCTGCCCCGCCTCGACGAGGTCCGAAAGCGCCCTGAACGCGTCGAGGTCGGTGGCGTCGTCGCCCACGTACAGCGCCGACTCGATCCCCTCGCCGGCCTCGTCGAGGAAGCGCTTGATGCCGGCTCCCTTGTCGATCTTGATCGGCGGGCGGACCTCCAGCACCTTGCGCCCCCAGTGGGTGCGCAGGCCGGCCGCCTGGGCGCGCTCGGCGATCGAGTCGACCACCGCCTTGGCCGCCTCCTCATCGCGGGCGCCGCGCCAGTGGAAGGCGACGATGGCGCCCTTGTCCTCGAGCCGGACCCGGCGTTTGCGGGCGTCGGCGGTGTCGGCCTCGCGGCCGAAGTCGTGGATACGGCGCACCCAGTCCTCCACGCCGGCGTCGAACACCGCCTCGGTCCAGCCCGCCCGCAGCACCTCGACGCCGTGCGAGCCCAGGTATGAGATGGTGCCGATTGACACCATCGCCCGGGCCTCGGAGGCCCGGCGTCCGCTCACGCACGCCACCAGCCCGTAGCGGTTGGCGACTCCGATCAACTGCTGCCGGGTCGTCTCCGGGACGTGGGCGTCCGAAGCGTGCTCGACAATCGGCGACAGCGTGCCGTCGATGTCGAGCAGGATCGCGGCGCTTTGCGGATTGGCTCGCAGCGGTGCGAGCGCCTCCGAGATGAGGGCTGACGTCACGGACCTAGTATGCCCCCTCGCGAGCGCGTCTCGTCTGCTCGGACGTACGCTGGTAGATACCATTCACGCCCTCCATGGCTGAGCCGACCCAGGGCCGCGGATATGTGGTCTCGAGCCTCGATCAGATGGGCGACGGCCCGGGCTTTCGCAAGGTTCGCCGCGAACTCGGTGTGACCGCGTTCGGGATCAACGCCATCGTCCTGCCGGCCGGGTACTCGAGCGGCGAGCACTACCACGAGCAGCAGGAGGAGACCTACTTCGTCCACCAGGGTCGAGTCGAGTTCAGGTTCGGCGACGGCACCTCGCACGTGCTCGAGGCGGGCGGAATCGCGCGGGTCGATCCCGCCGTCCACCGCGGGATGCGGAACGTCGGCGACAGCGACGCTGTCGTGGTGGTAGCTGGTGGCAAGGATGGCTACGTGGGGCGTGACGGGCAGGCAGTCGGCGGCGACGCCCGCGGCGGGCCCCCGGGCGCGGCCTAGCCCGACCCTATCTCGCCCGGGTGAGCGCGCGCAGATTTCCCGTGCTTATGCTGCACGGGCAGCCGGGCGGAGCGCGCGACTGGGGACGGGTGGCGGTCATGCTGGCCGGCCGTGCCGAGCCGATCGCCATCGACCGTCCCGGATGGGACGGTCACAGCCGTCCCCTCGATCTGGCGGGCAATGCCGGTGCGGCGCTGGCCGCGCTCGACGCCCGCGGAATCGAGCGGGCGGTGGTCGCCGGTCACAGCCTCGGCGCCGCCATCGCGGTGTGGCTGGCAGCACACCATCCGGCACGCGTGCAGGCGCTGGTGCTGGCCGCGCCGGCCGCCAACCGAGCCTCGATCGAACCGGTGGACCGTCTGCTGGCCGCGCCGCTGGCCGGAGAGCTGACGTCGACGGCATCGCTCACCGGGCTGGGGCTCGCGCTCAGCTTCGGGCCGCTGCGACGATGGGTCTCGGGGCGATGGCGGCTTCCCGAGGGCTACCTGGCCGCTGCCGGCCACGCGCTCTTGACCGGCTGGGCGCGCCGAGCGTTTCTGGCTGAGCAGCGCTGGCTGCTACGCGACCTGCCCGATCTGGAGCGGAGCCTGCCCCAGGTCGCGGCGCCGACCACCATCCTGACCGGCGCGCACGACTGGATCGTCCCCACCCAGGCGCCGCGCGCGCTGGCGGAGCAGATCCCGGGGGCGCACCTGGTGGTGCTGGAGCGCGCCGGCCATCTGCTGCCGCAGCTATGCGCCGGCCGGGTCGCCGAGGCGATCCAATCGGCCCTGCCCGTCGCCGGCTGCTGATTAGATTGCGGCGAATGCTCCGCGGCCCGTACCGTCTTCGAGCTGTACCGGTCGCATGCCTGGTGGCGGTGTCGCTCGGGGGCGCGCTGAGCTCACCGGCGTGGGGGGCAAAGCTGATCGGTGGTAGCCGGCAGGGCGCGGTCGTGCGCGCCTTCAAGGCGCAGGCCAAGCACCGCAGCCAGCTCGTGGTGGCCGTGCTCGGGTCGACGGCATCGCCGGGCTGGGCGGCGGTGACGTCGGTCCGGGACGGCGGCGGCGCGGTGTCGCGCGCCTACTACCACCAGGTCGGTGGGGCGCAGCGCGCCGGCAACCCCCCGGGCGCGGCCCGCGCCGACCTGAGCAAGGACTTCAAGGTGGCGGTGAATTACTCGGGCTCGGGGAGCGAGACGATCACCTACGCCCAGCTGTACCGCAGCGGGTGCGCCGGCGCCGGCGGCTACATCAACCAGCAGACCGACACGGTCAGTCCGATGTCGTGGAATGTGCGCTACGTGGTCGACGTCGATCGTCTGGCGGCCGCGGTCAGCGACGCCGGCGACGCCGCGCTGGTTCCTTCGATCACGCTCGCCGCCGGCGCATCAAGCGTCGATGTGACCGAGCGCGACATCCGCAGCTCGGTCGACGTCGGCTGCAACGGCCTGCCCAGCACGATCACGTGCGTCGCCCACTGGGGTCTCAGCGGAGCCCAGGCCGCCGCCGCGGTCTCGTTCGTCCCCGGGATGGGCCTCGAGGTCGGGATCCCCACCCGCCAGTCGACCCGGGGCAGTTGCGACCCCAATCAGTTCACTTTGGGCCCATCGCTGTGGGCCGGCGGGGCGGCGGTGGCCGTGGTCAGGGGACTCGGATTCGCCGGCGGTGGCCTGCCCGGCAACCCCTACGCCCCCGTGCGAGTGTCGTGGCCGGGCAACTCGGCCCTGGCCGCCGACGGCCTGGCGGTGACCCCCTGCCAGGGCTACCTCTCCGGCTGCACGGACACGATGCAGTGGCATGGAACCGTGCGATTGCAGGCGGTTTCGGGTAGCTGAGCGAAGTAGGCGGCGGCTGTGAGCGACAGCCAGGCGCGGTCTGCGGGCCGTCGATTCGCGCTTGATTCCAGCCGTCTATGCAGCGGTTCTTATCGGATCCTTAAGGGGTAGGCTCCAGTTGCAACCTAGACTCCGCGCCGGTGGAAACAGTCCCTGAACGCCTCGACCCCACGGCCGAGCCGGTCGAGGTGGGGAAGCTCGACGCGCTCGGCACCGGCCGTGCCGGAGCCGACGACCCGGTGGTCGGCACCGACGGCACGCTCGCCGGCCCGCGACCGGCGCCGCGTGCCCGCGGGCGCTCGCGACGCCGCGACCGCGCCGCGACCGGCGTGCGCCAGGAGATCCTGTGGGTAGCCGTCGTCTACCTGGCCACGCGCGTGCTGCTGCTGCTGGCCGCGTTTCTGCTGAGCAAGTTCGGCCACCACAACTTCCTGCACGAGCTGGCCAACTGGGACGGGCTCTGGTACCGCGAGCTCGCCAATCACGGCTACCCGAATTACCCCTCGCACCTGCAGACCACGCTCGGTTTCTTCCCGCTGTTCTCGGTCGGAATCTGGACCTTGGAGCCGGTGTTCGCGATCACCGGCCACAACGCGATCTGGTCGGCCACCGTCGCCGGAGCATTCATCTCGATGGTCGGCGGCTTCATCGCCACCTGGATGATCTACCGCCTGGCCAGCGGCTGGTGGGATAAGGCCGCGGCCCGGCGGGCGACGATCCTGTTCGTGCTGTTCCCCGGCTCAGTGGTGTTCTCGATGGTCTACTCCGAAGGGGTGTTGATGCCCCTGGCCATCGGCTGTATCTACGCCCTGGAACGCCGCCGCTGGCTGACCGCCGGGCTGCTGGCCGGCCTCGCCACCGCGGTCCAGCCGGTGGCGCTGGTGCTGATCCCGGTCTGCGCCTTCTCGGCGATCCGCGAGCTGCGCCGTCAGGGATGGCGCGTGCGCGACGCCGGCGCCATCTTCGGCCCGGCCGGAGACGAAGCCCGGCCGGTGCTGCTGGCGCCGGTGCTCTCGTTCCTCGGCGTCGGCCTGTTCGCCTTCTTCTTGTGGCTGTGGACCGGAACTCCGTTCGCCAACTACCAGGCCCAGCACCACGGCTGGGGCGAGAAGACCAACCTGTTCGCGCTGGTCCACCTCACCTCCACGCTGGCCAATCAGATCTCCTTCAGCCACCTCAACGAGCCCACCATCAACCTGAACCTGGTGCTCGGGTTGATCGGCGCGTTCCTGCTGGTCGGCATGCTGGCGCTGATGTTCCGCGCCCGCAAGACGATCTCGCCCGAGGCGATCGTGTGGACCCTGGGCGTCAGCTGGCTGGCCCTGACCTCGCAGTACGTGCCGCCCAACCCGCGGATGCTGATCACCGCCTTCCCGGCGCTGATGGTGGTGGCCTACTTCGTCAAGGGCAAGTGGTTCACCTGGCTGGCCTGGGCCAACGGGATCGCGTTAGTGGGCCTGAGCTTGCTGACGTTCTACGGCGTCACGCTGCGCCCGTAGCCCGCTGTGTTGTGGGCTCCCCGGTGTGGTCCGAGGCGCCGCTGGTTTCAACGACAGCATCGAAGGAGGGCGAGCCGGGCTGCGGGCGGTCGCGGTCGCGATTTCGGCATAGGCCAGCCCAGCTGGCAGCAAAAACCCGTCACATCTGACGGGAAGCTGCTGCCAGCCGACCATGAGGGTGCCGGCGGTTGCGGTTTCGTTACAAGCCGGCACGGACTCATCACATTGGGCGTGGATCCGACCCGCGGGCCGCCGTTCAAAACGTCCAGAACCCCGCACACTTCGGCGGAGGCGGCCGGCGCAAGGCCCGGCAAGTCACCCGCTAGCCGGGCCCGGCAGCAGCTGCACGTGGATGGCGCTGGCGTAGCCGAACTGCTTGACCGGGGCGCGCCCGTACTGAGCCTCGAGGTCGGCCCGCAGCTTCAGCCACCGGGCGCGGTTGGCCAGCGAGGCCGCCGGACCGTCGGATTGGCCCTCGTGGCTGGAGACGAACCACATGCGCCGGCACGACGACGCGCCACTGGCGATCTGGGCCGGAGACAGGGTCCGGTAGCGCTCCACGTAGGGGCGCACCACTCCCCACCGGGCCGCCGGGAGCACCGAGCGCGGGGCGCGGCTGACCGACGCTGCGCCGCTGCCCACGTAGTACTGGAAGGCCATCCGCGCGTCCTCGGGATAGAAGGCGATGCAGTCCCCGGGCTGGGCCCGGGCCAGCACGTAGGCGGTCGTCTGCTGCCATGGCTCCGGCGACACGCCGTAGCTGGCCCCCAGCGCCACCGCCCGCAGCCCCACCAGCACCACGAACGCGCTGACCGCCAGCACCCGCGGTAACCGGCGGTCGCACAGCCCGAGCGCGAGCACCAGTGCGACCGGTGGGATCGACATGAGCAGGTCACGCGGGACAAACACAGGCTGGGTCACAAACGACTCAAGCCACGCCAGCACCACCGGGATCCAGACCCAGGCCAACAGCATCAGCCCGCCCCACTGCTCGCTCTCGCTCCGGCGAGCGCGGCGGATGATCACCACCGTCATCACCAGCAGCGCCGCCAGGGTCACGATCAGCAGCGGCGTCGTGATCGCGATGCGGTGGAAGTTCGGCTGCAGCCCGGCCGAGGTCAGGGCCTGCAGCACCTGGGTCTCGACCTTGCGCGTGGGCCGCGGGACCCAGAACAGCTGGCTGGAGCCGCGGCTGGTGGCCAGCACCGCCAGCGGCGCGCAGCAGACCGCCACCACCGCCATCGCCGCCACCAGCCGCAGCGCCAGCGCCCGGCGCCGGATCACCAGCAGCAACTGCACCGGCACCACCAGCACGGCCACGAAGCTCGAATACACCGCGAGCACCATGAACACCACATAGGCGATCCAGGGCAGTCGCCGGGCCCCGCCGGCAACGCGCCCCGACGGCCCCGCGATGGCGATGAAGGCCACGAACGCGGCGCACACGAACGCCACCATCGGCGCGTAGCCGCGTGCGTTCTGCGCCCAGTACACCAGCGGCAGGCTGACCGCGCCGAGCACCCCGGCAACGAACGCGACCCGGCGATCGAACAACCGCAGGCCGATGATCCCGATCAGGGCCACGGTGGCGATCGACGCCAGCGCCGACACGAACCGGATCGCCGCCAGCCCGCTGCCGAGCACCCCGATCAGCAGATGCAGCACCAGGTAGTAGCCCGACATGTTGCCGCCGTCGTGGGCGATCGCGGTCCACAGCGCCGAGCCGTGCTGGGAGGCGATGGTGACGGTGGCGGCCTCGTCGAAGCCCAGGCTGCGGCCGGCGATCTGCAAAAAGCACAGGACGGCGGCCAGCGCAGCTGGCAGGGCGACCGCGGCCAGGTCGCGCCGGCGTCCGTCGGGGTCGCGGGCGGTCAGCCCCTCGATGACCTCAGGAGGGCGGCGAGCAGGTGCGTCGGTGGCAGCCACGGCCGTCGCTCAGGTCCTGACCAGCGCCGATGGCGCGCTGTCGGCCAGCGGGCGGCTGTCTGCGTCCCGGGGCCCCGCTGTCCCCGCCCCGGCGCCGGTGGCTGTACAGCGCGACGATCGCGATCAGCGCGTACACGGCGACCACGACCGGGGCCGTGTCGAGTGGCAGGGCCAGGATGCCTCCGGGCTTGACCAAGAAGACCGACAGGGCCAGCGCCACCGCCAGCGCCACCGACCGTTGCGGTCCCGGGCAGCCGGCCACCACAACCAGCCCCCAGGCGAAGTACCACGGCCACGCCGCCGGTCCCCCGGCCGCGGCCACGAACAGGAACGTGCCCAGCATCACCACCAGGTTCGGGACCCGGGTGCGGAACAGCGCCCACAGGCCCACCCCCGCCGTGATCGCCGCCGCCACCGCGGCGAACGCCGACTCGAGCGTGCGCGTGCCCACCGCGATGCCGACGTCGTGCAGCAGCGAGGCCGCAGTCCAGCCCACG
Source organism: uncultured Solirubrobacterales bacterium (assembly GCA_963754375.1). GTDB lineage: Bacteria > Actinomycetota > Thermoleophilia > Solirubrobacterales > Solirubrobacteraceae > Palsa-465. The sequence goes on along the minus strand of CAVWFX010000021.1, from coordinate 238,304 downwards.
CCGGTGGCCGGAGTGATGGCCAGGTGAACCTTGGCCGGGGCCGAGAACACGCTGCTCGAGATCCAGCTGGTCCCGAGGCCGGTGATCACGCTGACCGCAGCCAGGACGGCCGCCACGGCCGCCGCGGCCGTCAGCAGAAACCGCGCCTGGTCCGCACGCGACGCCTCCGCCCGCGCCCACGCCACTGCGATGAACACGGCACCGGCCAGGGCCGGCACCTTGATCGTGGCCGCCAGCGCGCATACCGCGATCCCGGCCAGCGGCCGGCCGTCGAGGGCCAGCGCGATGCCGGCGGCGAGCAGTCCGATCATCAGCACGTCGTTGTGACCGGCGGCGACCAGCTCGAGCGCGACCAGCGGACTCAGCAGGGCGAGCCACAGCGCGCGCGCCGGATCGGTCCCGAGCGACCGGGCCAGCCGCGGCACGTACACCGCCAGTAGCACCAGCCCCACCAGCTCCAGGGCGCGGATCAGCAGCACGCCGGCGATCAGATGCGAGCCGGCGATGGCGACGATGATCGCGATCAGGCCCAGGAACAGCGGCCCGTAGGGCGCCGTCGTGTGACGCCAGAACGGCGACACCGCGCCCAGCACGTGTCCGCCCCCGTGGGCGGCCAGCACCGAGGGCGGGTCGTGATACGGGTTCAGGCCCAGGTGCACGATCGTGCCCTGGGCCAGGTAGCTGTAGACGTCGCGGCTGAACAGCGCCGGCCCGAGCACCAGCGGCACCATCCACACCGCACCTGATCAGCAGCAGGTCGCGGACCGTGGGCGCCTGCGGGCTGCCCCGCGGTCGCGCCGGCGAAGGCCGGTCACGGCTCGCCCGCCCGCGCGGCGGCGAACGCCAGTCACGGGTCGCCACCAGCCGGCCGAGCCCCAGCCAGGCCGCTCCCATCAGCGCCATCCCCACGTACACCAGGACAAGGCCGCCGCTGCGTCCAGCGGGCCAGCCGGGCACGTACCACCAGCTGATCGTGCTGTCGTCGACGGCCCGCGGTCCGCCCCAGGCCACCAGCAGCGATCCGGCCAGGCCGAGCCCAGTCAGTGCCCAGAGGGCCCGGGGTCGCGATGTGAACACGTCACGCATCGTCACCGCGACCCGGGTCAGAGCGCGCCGCCGGCCGGGGACCCAGCCGCCGCTACCACCTCAGCCTTGGGCGCCGCCGCGCCCTCGGCAGCCACTCGGGCGTGGGCCCGTCCCCGCGAGTGCCACGCGACCAACACCATCCCGACCGCCGTCAGGGCGGCGCCCGAGGCAATGTAGGCCCAGCCGGTGGCGGCGTTGCCCGCGGCGAGCTCGATCGCCCCCAGCACCGCGAAGCTCGGCAGCCCGAGCCCGACCAGCAGCTGCTTGGCCCCGGGCCGCAGCCGCAGGCGGACCGGGTCCATGGCGGCGATCGGAAACCAGAAGCACAGCCCGCAGATCAAGAAGTACTGATGCACGGCGAAGTGCAGGACCTGGCTCTCCTCGGTCCACGTGTGGATGGGCGTGAGCTGGTAGACGAACATGGTCAGGTAATACTCGGCGCATAGGACGGCGGCGGCGCGGCGATGGTTGAGGAATCGCAGCACCGATTCGCCCATGAACCTGACCACCTCGCGGCGACCCGGCGGCGGCAAGGTGCGCAGCAGCAGCGTCACCGGGGCCGCGTACAACAGCAGCGGCGGCACGGCCATCATCACCAGCATGTGCTGGACGACGTGTACCGCCGGGTAGTCCTCGTAGACCTCCAGGCCCGACCCGTAGATGACCGCCAGCAGGCCCATGCCCGCACAGGAACGACACGGTGCGCCCGCGCGGCCAGCGACGTCCGCGCGGCGACGGACGTACGGACGCCAGCACGTAGGTCGCGGCCACCGCCGCGGTGGCCGCGTACATGACGATCGAGCCGGGGCCGGTCTCCCAGGTGGTGAGGATCGTGTTCAGGTCGACGGATGGCAAGGCGTCGGTGACCTCATCGGCCTGGCCGGCGAGGCGATCGGAACGCAGCGCGGCACGCCAGACGAGCGTACCTGACCAGCACTGCGCTCTATGTTGAGCCGATGCGCTCGTTTGCCTGCGGCCACTGCGGTCACCTGGTGTTCTTCGAGAACACGGTCTGCCTGAACTGCTCCACCCCGCTCGGCTTCGACGCCGCCCGCCTGGACATGATCGCGCTCGAGGGCGAGGAGGCTCGCGCGCTCGCTCGCTGCGCCAACCAGGACCTGGCGGCGTGTAACTGGCTGGTTAGCCAGCCAGGCCTGTTGTGCCGGTCGTGCGAACTGACCCGCACCCGACCCCGCGACGACGATGCCGTCGGCCTGGAGGCATTCGCCAGTGCCGAAGGGGCCAAGCGGCGGGCCATCATGCAGCTGCTCGAACTCGGCCTGCCCGGGGTCCAGCCGGGTCGGCTGGCGTTTGACCTGCTCTCCAGCGAGCGCCAGCCTGTCGCCACCGGCCATGCCGACGGCGTGATCACCATCGACCTGGCCGAGTCAGACGACGCCCGGCGCGAGCAACGGCGCGCCCAGCTCGGCGAGCCCTACCGGACGATGCTCGGTCACCTACGTCACGAGCTCGCCCACTACCTGCAGCCGCTGCTGGTGATCGGGCCCGACGCCTGGGCCGCCTGCCGCGCCCAGTTCGGAGACGAGCGCGCCGACTACGCCGAGTCGCTCGAGCGCCACTACCAGAGCGGTCCGCCCGCGGACTGGCCCGAGCACTTCGTCAGCGCCTACGCCACCATGCATCCCTGGGAGGACTGGGCCGAGACCCTCGCCCACTACCTCCACATCCGCGACACGCTCGAGACCGCGGCCGCGTACGGCGTCACGGTCACCGGACCGCCGACCGTGAGCTTCGACCGCTCGCTGAAGGCGACGCCCCAGCCCGGAGGCCGGCGAGCGAGGGTTTGCCGAGGTGCTTGACAACTGGCTGCCGCTGACCTACGCGCTCAACGCGGTCAACCGCAGCATGGGCCGCGACGACCTGTACCCGTTCACGCTGGCGCCGCCGGTGATCGAGAAGCTCCGGTTCGTCCACGACCGCGTGCACGAGGTGGCACGCGCGCCCAGCCTGTGACGCCAGCCGAGCTGACCCACCCCGACACGGCCGCGGCGCTCGACCGCGACGACTCGCTGCGCGACTTCCGGCAGCGGTTCGTCACCGCACCGGACGATCCGATCTACCTGGACGGCAACTCCCTGGGCAGGCTCCCCCGCGACACCCCGGAACGCCTCCGCGAGGTGGTGCAGGATGGCTGGGGCGCCCGCCTGATCCGGGGCTGGAGCGAGGGCTGGATGGAGCTTCCCCAGCGGCTGGGCGACCGGATCGGGACCGAGCTGCTGGGCGCGGCGCCAGGACAGATCGCGGTCGCCGACTCGACCACGGTGTGCCTGTACAAGTTGATCAGCGCCGCCGTCGCCGCACGCCCGGACCGCCGCGAGATCGTCACCGACCGCGACAACTTCCCCACCGACCGTTACGTGCTGGAGAGCGTCGCCGCTGAGCACGACCTGGTCATCCGCTGGATCGAGGCCGACCCGGCGACCGGGCCGCAGCCGGGTGACGTGGCCGCGGTCATCGGCCCGGATACGGCGCTGGTGGCCCTCTCCCATGTCGCTTACAAGTCCGCCTTCGTACTCGACATGGCCGCCATCACGCAGGTGGCCCACGATGCCGGCGCTCTGGCGCTGTGGGATCTGTGCCATAGCGTTGGAGCGCTGCCGGTTGCGCTTGACGCCGACGGCGCCGACCTGGCCGTGGGCTGCACCTACAAGTACCTCAACGCCGGGCCGGGCGCGCCCGCCTTCCTGTACGTGCGCGCCGAGCAGCAACCGCACCTGCGCCAGCCGATCTGGGGCTGGCTGGGGCGCCGCGAGCCGTTTGAGATGGCCCAGGGCTATGAGCCGGCCGAGGGGATCGTCGGCATGCTGTCCGGCACCCCGCCGGTGCTGGCCCTCACCGCGGTCCAAGTCGGGGCCGAGCTGGTCATCGAGGCGGGGATCGAGGCCATCCGGGCCAAGGCGCAGGCGCTGACCGAGTTCGCCATCGCCGTGGCCGACGAGTGGCTGGCGCCGCTGGGGGTCACCGTCGGCTCCCCGCGCAACAGCGCCCGGCGCGGCGCCCACGTCGCGTTGGTGCATCCCGATGCGCGCAACCTGTCCCGCCGGCTGATCGACAACGGCGTGATCGTGGACTTCCGCACCCCGGACGCCGTCCGCATCGGACTCTCCCCTCTGACCACGAGCTTCACCGACGTGCGCGACGGGCTCGCGGTGCTGCGCGACCTGCTCAGCTGACGGTTTCGGCCGGCGGCCGCTCGGCCAGGAACGGGTCGAACACGGCCGCCGCCGTGCGGCAGCTGGTGCGGTTGCGGCCCTGCTGCTTGGCCTCGTACAGGGCCCGGTCGGCCAGCCGGTACAGGGCCTCGCCGTCGGGGGGCGACTCCATCAGGCCGACGCCGGCCGACATCGTCAGCTGGCCGGCGGTCGGGAACGGCACCGAGTCGATCACCTGCCGCGCCCGGTCGGCGGCCATGATCGCCTGCTCGGCGGTGGCGTCGGGCACCAGCCAGGCGAACTCCTCGCCGCCCACGCGAGCCAGCACCTCGCCGGCGCGCGCCGTCTGCTCCAGCCGCCGCGCCACCTCGATCAGCACCGCGTCGCCGACCGGATGTCCGTAGCGGTCGTTGACCTGCTTGAACCAGTCGAGGTCGAGGAGGATGAGTACCAGACGCCGGCTGTGGCGCCGGGCGAGCGCCGCCGCGCTCTCCAGCGACTCCTGGAGCACGTGGCGGTTGGCTAGGCCGGTGAGGCTGTCGGTCCGGGCCAGCATCTCGAGCTCGCGCTGCTGGCTGCGCTGGACGCTGACGTCGCGGACGGTGTTGACGAAGCCCAGTACGTGGCCGGCCTGATCGACCGCCGGCCGGGTGGTCACCTCGGCCTCGAAGCGCTCGCCATCCTTGCGCATCAGCGTCATCTCGAAGGTGCCGCCGCGCCGCTCCAAGACCCGGTCGACGCAGCGCCATGTTCTCCGCCCGCCGCTCCGGGGGGAAGAACGGGAACGGCGCCCGCAGCCCGAGCAGTTGCTCCTCGGTGAACCCCAGCAGGGTGCACAACGCCTCGTTGACCGCCTTGATCTCGCCGTCGACGCTCAGCGCGTAGCCCTCGTGCATGGCGCTGATGATCGTGTTGGCGTAGTCACGCTGCGACCTGGCCTCCGCCTCGACCGCTCGCACCATGCGCTCGCTGCGCTTGCGCTCGGTGATGTCCTGAAGCTGGCTGATGAAGTGGCGCGGCCGACCGTCCTCGTCGCGGACCAGCGAAACCGACAGGTGGGCCCAGATCCGGCTTCCCGAGCGCGTGATGTAGCGCTTCTCCATCCCGTACTCGCTGATCTCCCCCGCGATCAGCAGCGAGACCTGGGCCAGGTCGGCCTCGAGGTCATCGGGGTGGGTCAGGTCCTGGAAGGTCTGCTTGAGCAGCTCCTCCTCGGGCCAGCCCAGCATCGAGCAGGCGGCGGCGTTGACCTTCAGCCAGCTGCCGTTCAATCCCACCAGCGCCATCCCGATCGGCGCGTGCGCGAACGCCGTCTCGAACAGGTCCTGCGCCTCGACCAGCCGGCGCCGACTGACGACGAGGTCGGCTTCCAGGGACATCAGGTTCCTATCGGCACCCCGGTGCGGACCTTTAGTTAGGGCCGTTGGCGCGGCGTTAGGTCAGGGGACGACGACCCGCACCTGCGCGTTGGAATGGCGGCGCACGCGCCTCGCCGCCGGATGGCGCGGCCATCCCCACCGGGGGCGCCTCGCCGGCAGCAGTACGAGATCCACCTCGTGCCGGCGCACCCAGTCAGCCAGCGGCGGGTCGCGCCCGTCGATCAGCAGCGCCGACGAGGCCGGCGATCCCGTCCGCCCGATCCGCTCGCTGGCGGCGGCGAGGTCACCGGCGACGGCCTCGCACACAGCGTCGTTGTAACACTTCGGGGACGGCCCTGAGCACCGCAGGCACTCGGCCTGGGGAGCCAGCGCCACCAGCATCAGCTGCGACTCGTGCTCGCGGGCGATGGCCACCGCCCGCTCCACTGCGGCGACGCCGCTGCGGCCCGGTTCGAGCAGCACCGCGATCCGTTGCCACCGGCCACCGCCGCCGCGACCATCGGCTGGGGTTCCGCGGGCGTCGGTGGAGCCAGTGGCGGCCATCCTTGGATGATTCCACTCCGGGGCTTACGGGTGACGAAATTCGTGTTCTTCCCAGTCGGCGAACCGGCGATAGCCGACCTCGGCGTAGATCTTGTTGGAGGTGGGATTGCTCAGATCGGTGAACAGCGCGCAGCGCGTCGCTCCGGCCGCCAGTGCCTGCCGGCTGGCCGCGGCCACCGCGGTCCCGGCGTAACCCCGGCGGCGCAGCGCGTCGGGCGTGTACACGGGGCCGATGCGCACCACCCCGGCCACCGGTCCGTTGACGCCGACCAGCGACGCGGGCCGTCCGTCCTCCCAGATGAACAGCCGGCCCTGTTGGATGCGCGACTGCACCGTGGACTCAACACGAACCGCGCTGACTCGGGCGTCGCGGGCGAACGCATGCCACCACTCGATCAGCAGCGGGCCGTCGGCGGCGACGGCCACCCGCAGATCGCCGGGCGCGGGGCGGGACGGATCGAGGGCCCGGTCGAGCTGATGCATGGCCATGCCGATGCGGCAAGCGCTGGAGCCACCGGTGCGGGCGCACCAGGCGGCGGCGATCCCCCGGCAGGTCGCGGGCTCGGCATTGATCCCGGGAATGCCGGGATCCTCGGGCAGCCAACGCTCGATCAGCGCGGGCGCGTCGCGCGGCGTCGAGCGCGGAGGCCAGCATCGGCAGCGGGGGAGTGCGTAGCCCCATCCAGCGCACCCGGTCCGTCCGGTCAACGCCGACCCCGAACAGGGGCGGCGAGTCAAAGCGCCGGCGGGCCAACACGTCGCGGGTGACCGTCGCCAGGACGTTGTTCTCGATCCGCTGCTCGAGGAAGCCACCGGCGCGAGCCACGAACTCCCGCGGGTCCCGCGTCAGCTCGAATCGCACCCGATCCAATATAGCGTTCGGCCAGCTGACGTGGGATGATCGCCGCATGAGCTCCGCGGCCTCTGACCCGGACCTTCACACCGGCGCCTGCCTTTGCGCCGGCGTGGCCTACGAGGTGCGCGGCCCGCTGCGCGACGTGGCCCTGTGCCACTGCAGCCGGTGCCGGCGGACCCATGGCCACGTGGCCGCCTACACCGAGTGCCGCGACGAGCAACTCACCCTGGTCGAGGAGGCGTGGCTGCGCTGGTATGACGCCGACGACCGCCAGCGCGGCTTCTGCGGACGCTGCGGCGCCAGCCTGTTCTGGCGCGAGGACGCCCACCCGGAGACGATCTCCGTCGCCGCCGGCACGCTTGACCCGCCCACCGGCCTGCGGACGGCGGAGCAGATCTACGTCGATTCCGCCGGCGACTACTACGAGCTGAGCGGCGAGGGTGAACGCCACTCCGAGGGGCGGCGCTCGCCGCCGCCCGGCTCATGACCGCCAACGGGCTGCCGGTCCTGTGGCAGCTCGAGCTGTCGCACTACAACGAGAAGGTCCGCTGGGCGCTCGACCTCAAGCGGATCCCTCATGTACGCCGCGCGCTGTTGCCCGGCGTCCACCTGTTCGTCGCCCGCCGCCTCACCGCCGGCGCGATCGAGACCACTCCGGTGCTGACCCTCGACGGGCGCTCGGTCGGCGACTCCACCGCCATCATCGCCGCCCTGGAGGAGCGCTGGCCGGAGCCATCCCTGTATCCGCAGGACCCCGCCGAGCGCCGCCGGGCGCTCGAGCTCGAGGAGTACTTCGATGAGGAGCTCGGCCCCCATATCCGTCGCGCCATCTATTTCGAACTGCTGGCCCGGCCCGAGCTCCTGGTCCCGCTGATGGTCCGCGGCCAGCGGCGCCCGGTCGCGCTCCTGTTGCGCCTGATGTTTCCGATCATGAGCGCGCTGATGCGCCGCCGCTTCACTGTCACCGAGTCCGCAGCGCGCGACAGCCGCGAACGGGCGGTGGCGGTGATGGACCGGATCGAGCGCGAGCTGGGTCCCAGCGGCTACCTGGTCGGCGATAGCTTCACCGTCGCCGACCTGACGGCCGCGTCGCTGCTGTACCCGGTGGTGCGCCCGCCGGAGTTCCCGTATCCGACGGTGAGCAACCCGCCCGGTGAAATCGGCGAGTACCTGGATACGCTCGCCCGGCGCCCGGCCGGCCGGTGGGTGTCGGAGATGTACGTCCGCCACCGGGCGGCCGGCACGTCCGCGCCCAGGTAGGCGTGCGGGCAGCGGCTGGCTCACATCGGCGTGCCCAACTCGACCAGGGTCCCGAACGGATCGCGCACCCACGCCACCCGCTGGCCGTGGGGTTTGTCCTGCGGGGCGGCCAGGCTCTCACACCCTGCCTCCAGGGCGATGGCGTAGGCGTCGTCGATCCGCTCTGACACCAGCGTTATCTCGACGTTGGCCGGCTGCTCGCCGTCCTGCGGGCGCCTGACCCCGCCCGGGAAGCAGACCTCGCCGAGCGCATAGGAGGCGAAGGCGAGCTTGGTGGCGCCGGTATCGAGCTGGGCGTACGAGCCGTCTGGGGCAACGAAGTCCGGCTGCAAGCCGAACGTGTCGGCGTAGAAGGCGCTGACCGCGGCCGGGTCATCGACGTACACGATCACCCAGCCCAGGCTGAGCTTGAGGTTGGTTTTGGGTTCGGTCATGGCCGTCACCATCGCACCCCGGGCCGGGGTTGTCTTGGAGAAAACGGCCGGGCGCCGGTAACCGCTACGCGGACTCGGCGAGCAGCGCCGAGGGTGGGATTCCGGCCAGCTCGCGGCAATCGCCGGTGAAGTGGGCCTGATCGGCGTAGCCGGCGTCGAAGGCCACCCGTCCCAGGTCCTCGCCGGCGCGGGCCGCCGCCAGCGCCCGGGCCAGGCGCAGCACGCGCCCCAGGCGCTTGGGCCCGTAGCCGACGGCGGTGCACACGCGCCGGCGCAGCGCGCGCTCGCTCACACCCAGCTCGGCGGCCAGCGTGGCGATCGCCAGCGGGGTCGCGTCCAACCGGCGTGCCGTCTCGGCCACCAGCCGGTCAGGATGCTCGGACGCCGCGGCGCGGTCGGCCAGCCAGTCGCGCAGCCGGGCCACCGGGTCCGCCGCCAGCTCAAGCTCGGCTCCCAGCCGGGCGCCACCGTCCCCCAGAACATCCTCGATCGCCGGGCGCTCGTCGCGCACCAGCTCGGCCTGCACACCGATCAGCGCGGGCGCGCCGCCCGGGCGCAGGCGGGCGCCGATCAGGTGCTCCCCGTCCGTCACCGCCGCCCGGAACGCCGTGGTGTTGGCGCCGACGATCCGAGCGCCGTCCCGGCTGCTCCAGACCACGTCGATGCAGCCGTCGGGAAGCACGCGCACCGGCGATCCGCCGTCGCCGCCGCGCTCCCACAGGCATTCCAGCCAGGGCCGGAGGCTCAGGGGGGCGGGGTACTCCCGATACTGCACTCCTCACATTCAACCGTGTCCGGCCCGCTCGCGCCCTGCAGGAGCTCGCGCGCCTGTGGCGCACGCCGGGAACCGGGAGGACCGCTACTCGGCGAACCGCATCGGTACGTCGATCGTGGGCCGGTCGTCCTCCGGAAACCGCCCGGCGGCGTCGTCGGCCAGCGCGATCAGGGCCGCCGCCGTGCCGCGCACGTCGTCGAGCAGCCGGCGGCGCTCCTGCCACACGGCATCGGTCTCGGTGTCGAGTTCTCGCAGCTGCCGCTTTGCCTGCGCGGTGATCGACACTGCGTTGGCGGCCGCGTCGGCGATGCAGCGGTCGGCCTGCTCCTGGGCGCGCCGGGTCGTCTCGCTGGCCTGATCGTGGGCGACCACGAGGATCGACGCGGTCTGCTCCCCGAGGCGCTCGATCTCCTCGGTGATCGACACCGGCGGCTCGGGCCGGGTGGCGCGCAGGTCCTCGAGCTCGCGCTCGAGATCGCCGACGTACTGGTCGACCGCGCTGCGGTTGTAGCCGAACGGGCCGACCGGGAAGCGGCCGCCGGTCCCGGAGGCCGGGGTCTCATCCTCGGCCAGGGCGTCGTGCTCGACGGCTCTCGCCGGCCGGCTCGAGCACGGGCGGCTCGGTCTCGTCCGGCTCCTGGACGGTGAAGACCTTGACCAGGCGCTCGCCGATCCCGCCCCAGCGCGAGCCGGCCGGGCGACCGTCGTCAGCGGCGTAGCGGACCTCGTCCTCGGCGTAGCGGACTTCGCCCTGGGGGTAGCCGACCTCGTCCTCTGCGTAGCGGACCTCGTCTTCCTGGTGCCCCTCGGGCGTCTCGTCGGATCTGCGGAAGTAGCTCATGGCGTGACTCCTTGCGCGCTTGTCGAACAGGTGGCTGTTCGCCGCGCCGCGGACCATCCCTGTCGGTGCAAGCCGCGGATCAGCCGGCGCTGGCCACCGTCGCGCGTGCGGCAGCGGCGCGGGCCAGGGCCGCGTGGTGGCGCGAGGCGCTGCCCAGCTGAGCGGTATCGAGCTGGGCCCGCTTGTACAGCCAGTGGACATCGGCCTCCCAGGTGAAGCCGATCCCGCCGTGGGCCTGGATCGCGCTCGCGGTCACCTCGCGACCGCCGGTGGCCGCCGCCGCGGCCGCCAGCGCGGCCGCCTCGGGCAGGCGCTCGGGGTCGGCGTCGGCGGCCCAGGCGGCGAAGTAGGCGGCCGAGCGCACGCTCTCGGTGTGCAGCAGCATCTGCGCGCAGCGGTGCGAGACGGCCTGGAAGGAGCCCGACCGGCACGCCGAACTGCTTGCGGTCCTTGACGTACTCGAGCGTCATGTCCAGCGCCCGCTGGCAGACGCCCACCAACTCGGCGGCGAGGGCGGCGTGGACCCGCGCCGCGGCGCCCGGCTTCCAGCGGCTCGCCGTCGCCGCCGCACACGGCCGAAGCGGCGGGTGGGATCGATCGTCACCAGCGCGCTCGGTCTGCGGCTCGGCGATCAGCCGCGCCTGGTCGCCGTCGAGCAGCACCACCACCGCCGCGCCGTCGGCGTCGGCGGCCAGCTCGGCGCGTGCCCACGCCGGCCCGGAGCTCGCCGGACACCAGGCCGGGCAGCCAGCGCTCGCGCTGCTGCACCGAGCCGCACGCCTGGATCACCGCGGCCGCCACCGCGGTGGAGAAGAACGGGCGTGGCGGCGCAGGCATAGCCCAGCTCCTCGAGCAGGACGGCCAGCTCGACCGCGCCCAGCGCCCTGCCCGCCGTGCTCTTCGGCGACGGCGATGCCGGGCCAGCCGAGCTCGACGATCTCCTGCCACAGGCGCTGGTCGTACTCGGCGGCCTCGGCCGCCTCGCGGACCTTGGCGAACGGCGAGCGCGCGGCCAGCAGCTCGCGCGCGACCCGCCGGATCTCGCGCTGGTCGTCGGTCAGATCGAAGTCCATGGTTCAGCCTCCTCAGCGGGCCCGGGGAAGGCCGAGCACCCGCTCGGCGACGATGTTCTTGAGCACTTCGGTGGTGCCGCCCTCGATCGAGTTGCCCCGCGCTCGCAGCAGCTCGTAGGACCATTGGCCGCCGGCCTCGAGCGCACTCGGTCCCAGCAGGTCGGCGGCGAACTGCGTCAGCTGCTGGTTGGTCTCAGACCACATCCACTTGGTCAGCGAACCCTCCGGGCCGGGCTGGCCGTACTTCTCGATCGCGGTCAGGCCCGCGGTAGGCGGTCAGCCGCAGCACCTCGGCCTTGAGATGCAGCTCGCCGAGCCGATCGGCCACCAACGGATCGTCGAGCAGACCCCGCGCCGCCGCCTCCTCGATCAGCCGATCGAGCAGCTGGCGCAGGCGGACCTGGAGGAAGAACCCCAGTCCGGCGCGCTCGTTCATCAGCGTGGTCAGCGCCACCTTCCAGCCGTTGCCGACCCCGCCCACGACGTTCTCGTCCGGGATGCGGGCGCCGTCGATGAACAGCTCGTTGAACTCCGCCTCGCCGGTGATCTGGCGCAGCGGCCGCACCTGCACCTCCTCCTGCTCCATGTCCATCAAGAAGTAGGTGAGCCCCTTGTGCTTGGGCGCGTCGGAGTCGGTGCGCGCCACCAGCATGCACCACTTGGAGTACTGCGCTCCGCTGGTCCACACCTTCTGCCCCGATACCACCCAGTCGCCGTTGTCCTTGACCGCCCGGGTCTTGAGGCTGGCCAGGTCCGAGCCCGCGTCGGGCTCGGAGAAGCCCTGGCACCAGATCTCCTCGGCGGTCAGGATCGGGGTCAGGAAGCGCTCCTTCTGCTCCGGCGTGCCCCAGGTCATGATCGTCGGTCCGGCCAGCAGGAGCCCGAGGACGTTGACCGGCAGCGGCGCGCCTGAGCGTCCCAGCTCCTCGTAGAAGATCGCCGACTCGGTCATCGTCGCGCCCCGCCCGCCGTATTCCACCGGCCAGTGGACCGCCGCCCAGCCGCCCCTGGCCAGTTCCCGCTGAAAGTCCTGGCGCCAGTGGTAGTGGGCGTCCTCGTCGCCTTCGGGCTCGGCGCCTGGGGCGTGGGAGTCAAACCAGGCGCGAAGCTCGTCGCGGAACGCGGTCTCGCGCTCATTGAAGGTCAGATCCATCGTGTCTCCTTGTACTGGCGGCTCGGCGTGCGGCGCCCCGAGCCTAGTGGGTCCGCGCGGCGGGCATCGCGGCCTGGTTCACGCGTCTGAAGCGAACGGCAGCCCGTCAAAGCTGGCCGGCGGCCCCTTCCGCCACTTCGGAAACGGCGCGTACGGCTTATCGGAGTCATCCTGAGCTCCGGCTCCGTGGCGCAGCGCCGCCTCCGAATGCGGGTACACCGCGGTGCCACGGTGCTCCCGGCCACCGGCCATGAAGATCACGCACGGCCCGTCGCCGGCGCCCACGAAGATGTGCTCGGTCCCGGCCGGGCAGTGCACGAAGTCCCACGCCCGCAGGTGCCGCTCCTCGCCCTCGACGATGAGCAGGCACTCACCCGTGATGACGAGGAAGTCCTCCTGATCATTCTCGCGGTGATAGAGCCCGTTGGGTTGGCCCGGGGCCAGCACCTGGAGCGTGTAGCCGACCTGCGCGAAACCCACCGCGTCGCCCTCGAAGATGCAGGCCTGGCCGAACTTCTCGTTGGTCATCCACGCCGCGTCGCGAACGTTGACCGTGAACCAGCCCTCGGTCGCTGCCGTCATCCCGTTCTCGGTCGGCTCCAGGCGCGCCTCGTCCATCCCGGGCAGGGTAACTCAGCGCGCACTCTCACCCGGCCGGAGGGCGCCGCTCCATCATTCGCTGCGCGTTGACCGGGGCAAAGCCGAAGCGGGCGTACAGCCCGTGCGCGTCGGCGGTGCCGAGGAGGATCCGAAGCCGGGCGAGATCCGGATGGCGCAACACCGTCTGCACCAGCCACACGCCCAGACCGCGACCGCGGTGGGACTCGAGCACGAATACGTCGGCCAGCCAGGCAAAGCGCGTGCGGTCGGTGACGGCACGGGCAAACCCGGCCTGGGCCCCGCCGGGATCGGCGAGCCCGAACACGAGCGAGTTGTCGATTCCCTGGCTGACCTGTTCGAACTCGATTCCCGGCGACCAGTAGCTGGTGCGCAGGAACTCCCATACGGCGTGGCGATCGACCCGGTCGGGATCGGTCGAGATCGTGTATCCGTCGTCGCGGCGCCACTCCATCGCGGCACGGATTGAAGCGGACCATAGGATTGACCCCGCGTCCGATCATGCACGGCGGTCCAGTGAGCAAAACCAACGGTCACGTCCCACCAGCCTCTCGGCCGCTGTCGGTGGTGATCGTCGGCGCCGGGTTCGGCGGCATCGCGGCGGCGATCGAGCTGCAGCGCCACGGCATCGACGACGTCACGCTGCTCGAGGCGGCCCCGGAGCTGGGCGGCACCTGGTTCTACAACCGCTATCCGGGGGCAGCCTGCGACGTCCCCAGCCATCTCTACTCCTACTCGTTCGAGCAGCGGCGAAACTGGTCACGGCTGTGCTCGCCCCAGGCCGAGATCCTGCGCTACCTGCAGGACGTCGCCGGCGCTCACGGGGTCCGCTCCCGGGTGAAGACCTCGACACGGGTCACCCGGTGCGCCTTCGACGAGGCCTCCTCGCGCTGGACGATCTCCACCGAGTCCGGAGACAGCTTCCAGGCCGACGCCGTGGTGCTGGCCACCGGGCAGCTCAACCGCCCGTCGATCCCCCGCCTGCCGGGACGCGAGCGCTTTGCCGGCCACAGCTTCCACTCGGCCCGCTGGGATCACGACTACGAGCTGGCCGGCAAGCGGGTGGCGGTCGTCGGCACCGGCGCCAGCGCGGTCCAGTTCGTTCCCCCGGTGGCTCAGCAGGCGGCGCATCTGACCGTGTTCCAGCGGACCGGCAACTGGATGCTGCCGCGCCAGAACCGCGTCTACCCGCGCTGGATGCGCCGTCTGATCGAGACCGCGCCCCCGATCAACTGGGTGCGCCGCCGCTACCTGTTCTATTACTGCGAGCTGCTGACCATGTCGATCCGCCACCCCCGGACCGTCGGTCGCCTACTCGGGCTGCGCTCCCGGCAGTTCATGCACCGTCAGCTGCCCGACCCCGAGCTGCGCCGCAAGGTCATGCCCGACTACACGTTCGGCTGCAAGCGCGTCCTGTTCAGCTCCCAATACCTTCCGGCGCTGGGGCGAGCGGACGTGGAGCTGGTCACCGAGCCGCTGTCGGAGGTCACCGAGCGCGGGATCCGGACCGCCGACGGCCGCGAGCGCGACTTCGACTGCATCATCTGGAGCACCGGCTTCAGAGCCACCGAGTTCATGGCCCCGATGGAGGTCGTCGGCGTCGGGGGCCGCGAGCTGAGCGAGGTCTGGAGCGGCGGCGCTCACGCCCACCTGGGGCTCGCCGTGCCCGGATTCCCGTCGTTCTTCTTCATGTACGGGCCCAACACCAACACCTCGGGCGGCTCGATCATCTTCTACCACGAGGCGCAGGCCGCCTATATCCGCCAGGCGCTGGAGCACCTGCGCGCCGGTGGTTATGCGCGCGTCGAGGTCCGGCCCGACGTGGAGGCCCGCAGCGACCGCGAGCTGCAGTCCCGGTTTGCCGGAACCGCCTGGACGGGCTGTGACTCCTGGTATCGCGACGAGGGCGGGCGGATCGTCGCCAACTGGCCCGGCTACATGCGCGAGTACCTGGAGGCAACGAGCACCTTCGACCCCGCCGAGTACTCCTTCACGCCGGCCGACCAGCCCTCACGGTCGGTTGCGTCCTAACAGGTCGTGGGCCTTGACCCGGTGCCTCCGCCGTAGGTGGCCCCGATCAGCGCGGGAATGGTGACCGAGTAGCAATAGTCGCCGTCGTCACGCAACTCGGAGTAGATGTAGGCCGCCGAGACGCCAGTCACGCGCGACGGGCCGGCCCCGGCCAGCCGAGCCGGCAGCACAAACCCGTCAAATCTGACGGGAAACAGCTGCCAGCCGGCCGCTACCGGCAGTCACGCGTGCACGGACGGCCCGCTACACCTGAGGTCGTACTAATGGTGCTGGGCGCGAACGCGGGCGGCCTCGACCAGCTCGCCGACCCGGACCAGCTTCACGCGAGGCCGGCCGTGCGGCTCGCCGAGGGCCGACTCGTGAGCGTCGATCGCCTCCCAACCGGACCAGGTGACGTGGGCGGGGGCACGCTCGGTCAGCCACGCCGCCACCGCCTCGGCGTCGGCCTTGTCGGCGTCGGGCTGGTTGAGGGCGCCCGCCTCGGCGTCCTCGTTGATCCGGGCGACCGTGTCGGCGGCGTCCTTCTTGTTGGTGCCGATCACCCCGGAGGGGCCGCGCTTGATCCAGCCGACGGCGTACTCGCCGCGGCACGGACCGGAGTCGTCGACGACGCGGCCGCCCTCGTTGCGGATCAGGCCGCGGCGCTCGTCGAATGGGATCCCGGGCAGGGCCACGCCGCGGTAGCCGATCGAGCGCAGCACCAGCCCGCACTCGATCAGTTCCTCGTCGCCGGTGGGCTCGGCCCGGACGCGGCCGTCATCGCCGGTCACGAGCCGGTTGATCCCCACTCGCACCGCGCGGACGGGGCCGTCGTCGCCCTCCCCGAGGATCTCGACCGGCGAGCGCAGGAAGCGCAGCTCCAGCCGGTGTGACTTGCCCGTCGGCTGCCGCTGTGAGTAATCGCGCAGGATCTCCACGTTGCGCCGATGGGTGGGGCCCTCGGGTTCCCGCACCCCCTCCAGCTGCTGGGGATCGACGATCACATCGGCGCGCTGTAACTCGCCGAGCTCGCGCAGCTCCGGGTTGGTGAACGCCGCCTCGGCGGGGCCGCGACGGCCGAGCAGGATGACCTCGGTCACCGCCGCCGCCTCGAACGCGTCCAGGGCGTGGTCGGCGGTGTCGGTCGGGGCCAGCTCGTTCGGATCCAGCACCAGCATCCGCGCCACGTCGATGGCGACGTTGCCGTTGCCGACGACCACCGCCCGTCCGCCGTCGAGGTCGAACTGGTGGTCGGCGTAATGCGGGTGGCCGTTGTACCAGGCGACGAACTCGGTGGCCGCGTAGGAGCCGGGCCGATCCTCGCCGGGGATGCCCAGCCGCCGGTCGGTGGCGGTCCCGACCGCGTAGACGACCGCGTGATAGCGCTCGAGCAGCTCCTCGCGGGAGACGTGGCGCCCCAGCTCGACGGCCCCGAAGAAGCGAAACGACTCGTGGCCGGCGGTCTTGGTGTAGACCCGGGTGACCGATTTGATCTTCGGATGGTCCGGCGCCACCCCCGCCCGGACGAGTCCGAACGGCGTGGGCAGCGCGTCGTAGAGGTCGACCTCGAAGCCGGCCTTGAGCAGCTGGTCGGCGGCATAGAAGCCGGCGGGGCCCGCCCCGACGATGGCCGCTCGGGTCGCGCCTGCACCTGTCACGCCTGCACCTCCGCGGAGATGGGCAGACTGGAGCTCAGGTAGCGCCGCCTGAGGTCCTGGTAGTCGTCGGTGGCCATCTGCGCCCAGCGGGCCGCCGAGCCCGACAGCTGCTTCTTCTCCACCACGGGCACGCCGGCGGCGAGCACCCCAGGGGCGACACGTGCCCGCTCGGGGACCACCCCACCGGCACCCACCACCGCCCCTCGGCCCACCCTCGCGTGCTGCAGCACGATCGCCCCCATCCCGACGACCGCGTGGTCCTCGATCACGCAGCCCTCGAGCAGCGCGCCGTGGCCGATGGTCACGGCCTCGCCGACGATCGTCGGCAGGTCGATGGCGCAATGGATCACCGCGGTGTCCTGGATCGAGCAGCGCGGGCCGATCTCGATCCGGCTGATGTCGCCGCGCAGCACGGTTCCGAACCACACCGACGAACGATCGCCGACGTGCACGTTGCCGATCAGGACAGCGGTGGGCGCGAGGTACACGTCCTCGCCGATCGTCGGACGGACTCCGTCGAGCTCGATCAGGTGGGCCATGGCAAAGACCATACGATGCCGCATTCATGGATCGACGACCGGTTACCGGAATCCCGGAGACGTTCACGCCGGTGGTGGCACTCGAGGACTGCTTCGACGCCGTCTACGGCCTCGAACTGCTCGACGATGGCGATCGGGACGGAGTCGTGCGCGGACGCACCGTCATCCGCGACGAGCTGCGCCAGCAGTTCGGGCTGTTGCACGGCGGGGTGATCGCGGCGATGGCCGAGGCGCTGGCCTCGCGCGGGACCTGGATCGGCGTCCACGACCAGGGCAAGGTGGTCATGGGCCTGTCCAACGACACCAACTTCCTGCGGCCCATCACCGGCGGGCATCTGAACCAGACCGCCGCCGTCAGGCACCGCGGGCGCACGCGGTGGCTGTGGGAGGTCGAGTCCCGCGACGACGAAGACCGGCTGTGCGCGGTGACGATGGTCAACATCGCGGTCCGCGACCGCCGGCCCGGCTGAACGGTTACGACTCGGGCGCAGCCGCAGCCGGTAGCGGCTGAGCGTCGGCCCCAGCCCCAGCCCCAGCCCCAGTCCCAGCCCCGGCCCCGGCGCCGGCCCCGGCCCTGACCGCGGCGCGACGTGGGCGCCAGCGGGCGATCGCCACCCCGCTCAGGCACAGGATCCCGCCGGGGAGGGCAAGCAGCGGCGGGACCTCGCTGAGGATCACCCAGCCCAGGAGCAGCGCCATCGGTGGAACCAGGTAAGTGGTCGACCCCATCCGGCCGGCGGTGGTGTGTGACAGGGCGTAGGCCCAGGTGACGAAGCCGATGGCGGTGGGGAACAGGCCCAGGTACACGGTCCAGGCCAGCGCCGCCGTCCCCGCGCGGCCGGCCTCGTCGATCAGCGAGGGGGCAAAGGGCAGGCAGCTCACCGCGCCGACCGTGCAGGCCAGCCAGGTGACGGCCAGCGGCGAGGCATGGCGCAGCACCGGCTTCTGGGCCACCACGCCCCCGGCGTAGCCCAGCGCCGCGATGATGCACAGCGCCACACCCCAGCCGGCGCCGGCGGCGTGTTTGGAGGTGGCGATCCCGATCAGCGCCGCGCCGGCGAACGAGATCACGCAGCCGAGGATCAGCAGCCGCGGAAACCCCTCGTGCAGCAGCAGCCCGGCGAGAACGACGATGAAGATCGGCCCCACGTTGACCAGCAGTGCGGCGATGCCGGCGTCGAGGTGGCGTTCGGCGGCGTTGAGGGCCACGTTGTAGACGCCGAACCACAGCACTCCGCACAGCACGGTCCCGGCCAGCGCGCGCCGGCCCGGCAGCGGCTCGCGACGGACGACCACCAGCGCACCCAGCGCCAGACTGCCGACGATCAGGCGCCCCAGCGCCAGCTCACCCGGCCCGAGGTGGCGCCCGGCCGACCGGATCCCCACGAAGGCCGACGACCAGAGGATGACCGTGATCCCGACGGCGACCAGGACGCCGGGGCGTTCGCGAAGGGTGGATGCGCTGTCGCTCATCACCTCCACATTCAACGACGCCGGGCCGCGCGGCGTGAGATCCGCCGCCGGATCAGGCGGCGAGCGCGCTGGTGACCAGCGTGGGACCGACCCGCTGATGCTCAATCCGCTCAGCGGCGCGCCCGGCGGCGGCGGCGCCGAGGAACCGCTCCACCAGGTGCAGCGAGAGGTCGATGCCGGCCGCGGGCCCGCCCGAGGTGACGACGCTGCCGTCGTCGACCACCCGCGCGTCGGCCTTGACGTCCGCGCCGGCGCCGGCGAGGTCCTGCAGCGCGCTGTGGTGCGTGACGGCCGGGCGGTCGGTGAGCACGCCGGCCGCCGCCAGCACCATCGCCCCGGTGCACACCGAGGCCATCACGGTCCCGGCGGCATGCAGCGCGGCCAGCTTCGCCGGCAACGCCGTCTCGACCAGGGGACGCACGCCCGCCGGGGAGTGATCGGCCCAGCCTCCGCCCGGGATGACGAGCAGGTGGGGCGCGTCACTGATGTCGTCGGCGATCTCGATGCGCAGACCGTGCGCAGACGTCACCGCCCCGACGCCGGGCGGAAAGCCGACCACGCGCACCGGGAAGCCCGCTGCGATCAGGATCTCGATCGGGACGACCCCGTCGATGTCGTCGAAGCCTTCGAACAGCAGGATGTCGGTGGCCGGAACGGCGCTGTCAGGAGCATTGGTCATGGGGGTAATCGTGGCCGCTCGCCCGCGCACCCGCAAGTGGCAGAAATGCCATGTATCGTTGTATTCATGCCATCTTTGGCGCAGCGCCCCCACCACGTCGTCGCGCTCGCGCTCCCGGGCGTGATCCTGCTCGACCTGGCCGCCCCGACCCATCTGTTCGGGCATTGCGGCTCGCCCCACTATCGCTTCGAGGTCGCCGGCCTGCGGCCGGGGCCGGTCCGGACCTCGACCGGCTTCGACGTGGTCGCGCCGCGGGGCCTCCCCGCGCTCGGGCGCGCCGACACGATCGTCGTCCCCGGCTGCACGCGGCCCTCCGCGGCGACAAGCTCTGCGATGGCGGCGATCCGCCGCGCCCACCGGCGCGGCGCCCGCGTGATGTCGATCTGCACCGGCGCGTTCGTCCTGGCCGAGGCCGGTCTGCTGGACGGCCGCCGGGCCACCACCCACTGGGCCTCGACCGCCGACCTCGCCCGCGATTACCCGACGGTCACGGTCGAGCCCGACGTGCTCTACGTCGACGAGGGCTCGGTCCTGACCAGTGCCGGGGTGGCCGCCGGACTCGATCTATGCCTGCACGTGATCCGCAATGATCACGGCGCCGCCGTGGCCGCCCGGCTGGCGCGGCGCACCGTCGTGGCGCCCCATCGCGACGGGGGCCAGGCGCAGTTCGTCGACCGGCCGATCGACACGGGCGCCGGCGGAGTCGGCTCGCTCGAGCCCACCCGGCAGTGGGCCCTGTCCGCGCTCGACCAGCCGCTCGACGTCGCCTCGATGGCCCGCCGCGCGTGTATGTCATCGCGCACCTTCGCGCGCCGCTTCCGGCAGGAGACGGGTACCAGCCCGGGTCAGTGGGTACTCGAGCAGCGGACCCGGGCTGCCCAAGCGCTGCTGGAGAGCACCGACCTGCCCGTCGAGCACGTCGCCCAGCGCTGCGGTTTCGGCAGCGCGGCGACCCTGCGAACCCATTTTGGCCGCCGCCTGTCCACCACCCCGACCGGTTACCGACGCACCTTCAAGCCCAGCTGAAACCCTGTCTGACCGCTGAATTTTCAGGCCGCTATGTTTCGCCAAGAGCCGGTATACGGCATTCTTAAGCGTTCTGGTGATGATTCGGCCGAATCCATCCGCCAAAACGCCCCGATAGGAGAGAGACCATGAGCCTCAAAATTGGATCAGAAGCCCCCAACTTCGACGCCGAGACGACCGAGGGCAACATCAACTTCTACGACTGGGCCGGTGATTCGTGGGTGGTGCTGTTCTCGCACCCCAAGAGCTTCACCCCGGTGTGCACCACCGAGCTTGGCTACATGGCGTCCATCAAGCCCGAGTTCGACAAGCGCAACACCAAGATCATCGGCCTATCCGTCGACGCTGTCGATGACAACCAGCGCTGGGCCTCGGACATCGAAGAGACCCAAGGCACCGCGCCCAACTACCCGATCATCTCAGACAGCGACTTCAACGTCTCAAAGCTCTACGACATGCTCCCCGCCGACGCCTCGGGCGAAGCCGGCTCGCGGACCCCGGCCGACAACCAGACGGTGCGCAACGTGTTCGTGATCGGCCCCGACAAGAAGATCAAGCTGATCCTGGTCTACCCGATGACCACCGGCCGCAACTTCGACGAGGTCCTGCGGGTCATCGACTCACTGCAGCTGACCGCCAACCACAAGGTGGCCACCCCGGTCAACTGGAAAGAGGGCGAGGACGTGATCATCGCCGGCTCGGTCAACAACGACCAGGCCAAGGAGATCTTCGGCGACTGGGAATCCCCCAAGCCCTACATCCGCATCGTCCCCCAGCCTTCCTGAGCTGACAGCGCCGCGGGCGCCCGGGGCCGCCGGCGACGGCGGCCCCGCTCGTCCGTCTCGGTGATCGCGCTACCTCACGGCGCGGACGCTCAACACGCTGGTGCGGCGGCAGGCGCCGAACGGGAACGGGATCGTCGTCGACGTGTGCCCGTTGGGCGGGAACACGCGCAGTCCAGCGGCAGTGACCATGCCGCAGTTGTCGATGGCTCCGTTGTCGACGATCCGCAGGGACGTGGTGGCGGTGCCACCGTTGCGGATCGAGATGGTCCTGACCCGCCGCGTCGTGTCACGGGTCGCGGGCCGTCCGATCTGCTGACCGCGGAGGTTGACCGCCGAAACTCCCGGATAGCCGCGTAGCGTGCAGCGCCGACCCGACAGGTTGGTGAAGTTCAGGGTGTAGAAGATGCTGCCGGCGGTGCCGTTGCCGTTGGTGTCAAGCCACGTGACCAGTCCGCCGGTCTGGCAGGCTGGCGGCCCCGCCGCCACCGCCGGCGACGAGGCGGCGACCAGCGCGCCTGCGGCCGTGGCGCCGCCGACGAGGGCGAGCGCGCTGAGGCGTACGAACCTTCTGGAAAACAGCCGTTGCATGGAGGACCCCCTGCGGTAGTTATTTGACGGCCATCACTGTCAGGATCGACAGTCCGCTGTTCGAGCAGGCTGGAAACGGGAACGGGACGGTCTTGGACGCACTCTGATTGGGCGGGAACACCTTGAGTCCCGCCGCCGGGGCCGGGCGGCACCGAGACGGAGGGAAGTCGGCGGCATGGTAGATCTGCACCATGGTGCTGGCGGTCCCGCCGTTGGGAATCGAGATCGTCTTCACCTTGTGGAAGTTGTTGCGGTTGGCCGCCTTACCCAACTGGCGGCCTCGCAGGCCGACCGCCGATATCCCCGGATAGCCCCGCAGCGTGCACCGCTGGCCCGAGAGATTGGTGAAGTTCAGCGTGTAGAAGAGGCTTCCGGCGGCCCCACTGGCGTTCGTGTCGAGCCACACCACGAGGCCGCCGGTCTGGCAGGCGGGCGGTCCCGCCGCCAGCGCCGGCACCGCCGCCGACGAGGCGCCTACCAGCGCGCCCGTGCCCACCGCTAGAGTGGCGACCGTGCGCACGGCCCGGCGCGCCCGGCCCGGCGTGAAAGAGGTCAATCGGTGCATTGGATGACTCCTGCAGTAGGCGAGACGGCCCCGGGCCGGAATTATCTAGGAGTGCGCGGACGCGGACGCCGCATGCGACGGTTCTGCACTGCATTCGCCGCACAGCCCCACGATCGCGAAGTGGGTGAAGCGCGCGGTGTAGCCAAAGTGATCGTGAATGTGCTCGCGCACCGGATCGAGTTGCTCGGCCGGCAGCAGGGTGACCTTGCCGCAGCGCTCGCAGTAGAGGTACTCCCCCTCGTCGCGGCCGACGAGTGCGTACAGCCCGGGGCCGTGGCCGAGGTGCACATGGCGGATGAGGCCGTGGCGCTCGAGCACCTCGAGGTTGCGATAGACCGAGGACTCCTCCAGCGACAGGGTCTGGATCAGGTGCTGGGCCGACACCGGACCGTCGGCGGCGAACAGCGCCTCGATCAGCAACCGCCGCGCCGTCGATACCCGCAGGCCGGACGCGCGCAGCGCGGCGATCGCCTCTCGGGGCTCGCTGACGAAAAGCTTGGGGACGTCCGGCGCATTGGTCATGGCCGCAGCGATTGTGCCTCAGTTATCAACCTGGGTCAGCCGGCGGCTTCGGCATCGTTGAGGTGCGCGGTCCAGCGCTCCTCGATCCGCCCGAAGCGCCAGATGGCCACCGCCAGCGCCCAGGTGGCGATGAACATGCCGACGATCACGAAGCCCAGGACATTGATGTTGATGTTCTCGAACCAGGTCCAGAACCAGCCGCCGAGGTTCAGGTGCTGCGCCACCAGACCCTCCGAGCTCGATCGTCCCGATGACCAGGGCCATCGCCACCGACAGCCCGGTGATGGTGATGTTGTAGAAGACCTTGCGCACCGGCTGCGAGAACGCCCACCCGTAGGCGAAGTTCATGAACGAGCCGTCGATCGTGTCCAGCAGCGACATGCCGGCGGCGAACAGGATCGGCAGGCACAGGATCGCGTACCACGGCAGCCCGGCGCCGGCGGCGCCGCCGGCCAGCACCAGCAGGGCGACCTCGGTGGCGGTGTCGAAGCCGAGGCCGAACAGCATCCCGATCGGGTACATCTGCCCAGGCCCGGTGACGGTGCGGGTCAGGCGTCCGAGTAGGCGGTTCATCAGCCCCCGGCTGTCGAGCTGCTGTTCGAGCGCCCGCTCGTCGTAGCGGCCCGTCTTGAGCTCCCTGAACAGCTGCAGGATCCCCAGCAGGACAACCACGTTGATGGCCGCGATCAGGTACAGGAAGCTGCCTGACACCAGCGTGCCGATCCACCCGGTGACGCGATGCAGCTCCGAGCCGCCACTGGCCACCGGGCCTGCCAGCGACCGGATCCCCACCGACAGCAGGAGCGCCAGCGCGAACACGATCGTCGAGTGCCCGAGCGAGAACCAGAACCCGACGCTCAGCGGCCGCTTGTCCTCGGCCATCAGCTTGCGGGTGGTGTTGTCGATCGCCGCGATGTGATCGGCGTCAAAGGCGTGGCGCAGCCCCAGCGTGTAGGCGGTCAGCCCGACGCCGACGGTGAAGGCTCCAGTGGTCCCCAGGCGGTAATGACCCGGGGCGATCAGCGCGATCAGCATCGCGAACCCGATCACGTGCAGACCCCCGACGACCGCCAGCATCATCAGCAACGTCCGCCGCTGGGACCGGTCGAGTCCAGCCCAGAACGTCGTCAACCGCCGGCGACGGCCCGGCGTCCGCTGCATGTGAGCCTCTCCCTGATCGCCTCGGCGGCCGCCACCAGCCGGCGGACCGCATCATGAAAAGTTATTCGCAGCCGTCCCCAATTGCAAGGTGTTCTCGATTACACCTCGGCGGCGGTCAACGCTCGACGAACACCGCCTCCCCGACCGGCGCCGTCGTCGGGAACGCGACCGGTGCCGGGGCGACGAACCGCGACACCGCGAGGTCGCCGCGGACCTCGACGCCGGCCGGCGTCAGCCCGGGCAGGGGGGCCGTCGCCGGGAGCTGCTCGCGGGTGCTGACCACGTCCACCTCGCGCACCCTGGTTCCGGATGCCGGCGTCCGCACCGCCGGCAGGTAGTACTCGATCACCGGACTGTTGTCGAACCCATCGACGACCACCAGGCCTCTCGAGGGTGCCGCGGAGCGCAGCGGGGCGAGGAGATCGCGCCAGTCGGGACGCTGCAGCGCCGGCGTCAGCGGCACCGCCACCACGATCGCCGTGCATACCGCGCACCCCGCCACCAGGGCCGCCGCGGTCAGGCGCCCGGCGCTCCGTCGACCGGCGCCCAGCGCCACCAGCAGCGCCAGCATCGGCCAGGCATAGAGGACGTTGCGCGGCGCCAGGTAGTTGGTCCCGATGGACGAGATGACCACCGGTACCCCGACGCTGACCACGGCCAGCCCGGCCAGCAGGAGTCCGGCCCGGCGCTCATCCGGCCGCCCGCCCCGCGCCAGCGCCACCACAGCGGCGGCGGCCAGCAGGGCCAGCACCGCCACCCCGACGCGATGGGTCAGCGGCGTCCAGGTGATCCCCACCAGGAACGACTGCGCGGTCGCCTTGAGCTGGTCGGTGACGGTGAACACCGAGGTCCACGGCCGCGGCACGTGCGCCTCCTGGTAGTGCACGAGCGGGATCAGCGCCGCGCCCACGATCACCGGGATGGCCAGCGCGGCGAGCAGGTCGCGCCGGCCGCGCAGTGAGACCAGGAGCCAGGTCGCCTCGACCGCCAGCGGGAACACAGCGAAATAGTGGGTGGCGAGGGCGGCGGCCGAGCACAGCGCCCAGCCGATCAGCCATCGCGGGCGCGGCTCCGCCAGCGCGCGCACGAAGAAACCGAGCGCGAGCACGGTCAGCAGCAGCATCAGCGCGTAGGCCCGCGCTTCCTGCGAGTACCACACCATGATCGGGCTCACCGCCGTGATCAGTGCCGCCAGCAGCGCGACCCGGCGGGTGCTGAGCGCGGTGGCGGCCCAGTACACCGCCCACACGGTCGCGGTCCCGAACAGCGCCGACAGCGAGCGCAGCGCATAGGCCGAGGAGCCGAACAGATGGGCCCAGATCCAGGCCAGCGCGTAGTACAGCGGCGGAGTGGACTCGGTGTGGGGAACCTGGGAGGCGGCTGAGGCGAGGCTGTGACCGGCGATCTTGGCGGTGAACCCCTCGTCGGCCCACAGGCTCTGGGTCCCCAGGGTGGCGAAGCGAAGCGCCGCGCCCAGCACGACCGTCGCCGCCAGCAGGCGGCCAGGAGTGAGCGCGGACAGCGTGGTGCTGCGCTGACGCAAGCGACTCATGGAGCGAGCGGCCCGGCTATTCGATCGGGTTGCCGAGCTCGCCCCACCGGGGCACGCCGCCGCCCACCACGTGGATCACGCGTTCAGCGCCGTGGCGCTGAACCAGGCTGGCGGCGACCGCGGCCCGCTGGCCCGAGGCGCAGATCACCGCCACCGGACGATGGCCGTCGATCCCGTCCGGTAGCCGGTCGATGTCGTGCCACGGCGTGAACAACGAGCCCGGAATGTGGCCGGCCTCGTACTCGCTGCGCTCGCGAACATCGAGGATCTGCACCGCCGGGTCCGAGCTCGCCAGCGCCGGCAGCTCGGCGAGCTCGACGCGCTCGATTCGCTTGACCGAGCGCTGCTCGCGCCGCCACTCGGTCATCCCGCCCGCGAGCTGCCCGCCCAGGTTGCGGATCCCCACCGCCAGGGCGAGCTGGGAGGCGCGGCGGGCATCCTCGTCGTCGCGGCCGACCAGCACGACCTCCTGCTCCCGGTCCACCAGCCACGCCAACCGGGTCCCGAAACCGGCCTGGACGGCCGGGATGCAGATCGCGTCGGGGATGTGGGCGTCATCGAACTGCAGGTCGGT
Source organism: uncultured Solirubrobacterales bacterium (assembly GCA_963754375.1). GTDB lineage: Bacteria > Actinomycetota > Thermoleophilia > Solirubrobacterales > Solirubrobacteraceae > Palsa-465. Next base: position 211,981 of record CAVWFX010000021.1, on the reverse strand, counting down.
GCGAACGTCGATGATGGCGGCGCCCTCGCCTTGTCGCAGCTGCACCTGGCGCGGCGTCAGCGGCAACACCTCGATCCCCTCGGTGATCAGCTCGCTGCGGTTCAGTGCCACGATCGCGTGGAAGTTCGGCGGCTGTGGCCCGAGACCGGCCAGTGCCCGGCTCACGAAGCGATCCTCGTCCTCCTCGCGCAGCATCTCGTTGTGCGCCCGCTCGAAGGCCAGCGTGGAGGAGGTCTTCATGTCCATCCCCGGTCCCCCGCACAGCGACCCGCCGATATGGCCGGGCCAGACCTCGGTCTCGGCGGGCAGCGTCAGCAGCCGGTCGTGCAATGAGCGGAAGATCGTATGGGCGCCTTCGCGCTTCTCGACCGCGAGGTCGGGACGCGCGACATCGTTGATGAACAGTGAGTCTCCGGTCAGTACCGCCCACGCATCGCTGCCGCGGTCGGTGGCCACGAGGGCGAAGGCGGTGTGCTCAGGGCGGTGACCGGGGGTGTGAATCGCCCGGACGGTCAGTGCCCCAAGCTCCAGCTCCCAGCCGTCGTCGAACGGCTCGTGGTCGTACTCGGGAGCGGCGACGCGATGTACGTGGATGACCGCTCCGGTGGCCGCGGCCAGACGCCCATGCCCGGAGACGTGGTCGGCGTGGTTGTGAGTCTCGAGGATGTGCTCGATCGAGACGCCCATGTAGCGGGCCAGGCGCAGGTATTCGTCGATCTCGAACTTCGGATCGACCACGGCCGCCACGCCGGCGTTGTGATCGCCGATCAGGTAGGAGGCGCAGCCGAGGTCATCGTGGGTGATCTGCCGGAAGATCACGGTCGGCCCCCGGTTACGACGCGTCCGAGACGAGCGACTCCAGCGGCGTGTCGGCGTCGGTTAGCGCCCCGACGTCGACCGTGGCCCGCGAGCGGATCAGCGCCTGGACGTGCTCGTTGACGTCCCAGACGTTGACGTTCATACCCGCCACCACCGCGCCGTCGCGCAGCCAGAAGGCGACGAACTCCCCGCCGGCCCGATCGCCCCGGAACACGACCTCGTCCCAGTCGCGGGCGTAACCCGAGTACTCCATGCCGACGTCATACTGATCGGAGAAGAAGTAGGGGATGCGGTCGTAGCTGATCGCCTCGCCCAGCATCGCCCGCGCCACCGCCGGTCCCTGGTTGAGCGCGTTGGACCAATGCTCGACGCGGATCCGCTCGCCGAGGAACGGGTGCCAGGCACGCGCGACGTCGCCGGCGGCGAACACGTTCGGTGCCGACGATCGCAGCGCCTCGTCGACCACGATGCCGTCGTCGACCTCGAGTCCGGCGTCCCGGGCCAAGCCGTCACGCGGGCTCACCCCGATACCGACGACGGCGAAGTCACAGTCGACTTGGGCGCCGCTGTCCGTGCGCACCCGCTGCACCCGCCCGTCACCTTCGAACGACGCCACTCCGTCTCCGAGTCGCAGCTGCACGCCGTGCTCGGCGTGCACGTCTCGATAGAAGGATCCGATCTCGGAGCCGAAGACCCGTTCGTTGGGCAGCGGGAGCGGATCGATCAGCGTGACCTCCAGCCCCCGCTGGCGGGCGGAGGCGGCGAACTCGCTGCCGATCCACCCCGCGCCGATCACCGCGACCCGGCCCCCGGCCTGGAGGCGCTCGCGGAGCACGTCACAGTCGGCCAGGGTGCGCAGGTAGTGGATGCCCTCGAGGTCCGCACCCGGCACGCCGATCCGCCGCGGCTCGGCGCCCACGGTCAGCAGCAGTCGGTCGAATGAGAGCTCGCGCCCGTCGGCAAGGATGACGCGGGACGCGTCGACGTCCACTCCGCTGACCTCGGCGCCGGTGTCGAGCTCGATCTCCTGGTCGGCGTAGAAGCCCTCCGCGTGTACGTACGCCTTCTCCCGTGGGGACTCGTCGCGCAGGTAGTCCTTGGTCAGCGGTGGCCGCTCGTAGGGGCGCTCGCGCTCGGCCCCGAGCAGGACCACGCGGCCGTCGAATCCGGCGCTGCGTAGTTCCTCGGCCGCCTTGGCGCCGGCCAGACTCGCGCCCACGATGATGAAAGTCTGCTGCTCGCTCATCTCTATCTCCTCCGGTCAGCCCACGGCGCTCGGCGCCACGCTCGGGACACCATAGACGCGTCGGCCATCGCCGCGACCGGCGCACGCGCCGCAGTGGCCACTACGCTTTGTTTTCCTGTGCGCGCCCGAGTAGCCCTATCCACCGCGGCCGTGATCTGCACCTGCGCGATCTCGGCGTGCGGCGGAAGCTCGTCGAGCTCGTCGAGCTCCTCCAGTTCGTCGAGTTCGTCGACCAGCTCGGGTAACGGAGTGGCTTCGAAGTCCGCCAGCGAGATCCTGGCCGCGGCCACCGCGGCCGCCGACGGGGTCCACGCCCTGCACGTCTCCGGCTCGGTGGTCAGTGGCGGATCGCCGATCAGCATGAACCTCAACCTGGTGTCCGGCCAGGGCGCCCGTGGCCAGATGTCGCAGAATGGGATGAGCTTTCAGCTGGTGGTCGCCGGCAAGTCGATCTACATCAATGCCGGCCCGGCGTTCTGGCGCCACATCGGCGGCAATGCCGCCGCGCAACTGCTCCAGGGACGGTGGCTCAAGGCGCCCGCCAGCAGCTCCGACTTTGCCTCCCTGGCCGCGTTGACCAATCTGCACAAGCTCCTCACCGCATTGCTGAGCAACCACGCCAACCTGACCAAGGGCGCGGCCACGACGGTCAACGGCCAGAAGGTGGTGGCCCTCACCGACACCACCAACCACGGCACCCTGTATGTGGCCACGACCGGCAAGCCGTACCCGGTGCAGATCGCCAAGTCAGGCTCGGATGGCGGCCGGCTCACGTTGGATCGCTTCAACGAGACGGTGCCGCTCACTCCGCCGGCCAATGCGATCGACATCTCCAAGCTGAAGTCGCAGTAGCGCTCTGCGCGGCAGCCGGGGCCGCGCATATCACCGCCAAGCGTTCGGTCGCGACTGAGATACTGCGGCCCCCGAGCTTGGAGGCCTGATGACCACGACCACGAGCATCCCGAAGCTTCGCGACCGCCCGGCCTGGAAGGCACTGGAGCAGCACTACGAAGACCTCGACGGTCGGCATCTGCGTGACCTGTTCGCCGCCGATGGCGCCCGCGGCGAGCGCCTGACGGCGGAGGGCGCGGGCCTGTTCCTGGACTACTCCAAGAACCGGATCACGGACGAGACGGTCAAGCTGCTGATGGCCCTGGCCGAGCAGTCGGGTCTTGCCGAGCGGACCGAGGCGATGTTCCGCGGTGATCGCATCAACGTCTCCGAGAACCGCTCGGTGCTCCACGTCGCCCTGCGCATGCCGCGCGGGAGCTCGCTCGTCGTCGACGGCGTCGACGTGGTGGCCGAGGTTCACGAGGTGCTGGACCGCATGAGCGCCTTCTGCGACCGGGTCCGCTCCGGCGAGTGGAAGGGTCACACGGGACGGCCGATTCGCAACGTCATCAACATCGGGATCGGCGGCTCGGATCTCGGCCCGGTGATGGCCTACGAGGCGCTGCGCCACTACTCCACGCGCGACATCACCTTCCGCTTCATCTCCAACGTCGACTCCACCGATTTCGTCGAAGCGACCCGAGATCTGAACGCGGAGGAGACGCTGTTCATCGTCTCCTCCAAGACGTTCGTCACTCTGGAGACGATGACCAACGCCCGTTCGGCCCGCGACTGGGCGCTGGCCGCGCTGGGCGACGAGAGCGCGGTGGCCAAGCACTTCGTGGCCGTCTCGACCAATGCCGAGAAGGTGGCCGAATTCGGCATCGACACCGACAACATGTTCGGCTTCTGGGAGTGGGTGGGCGGGCGCTACTCGATGGACTCCGCCATCGGCCTGTCGACGATGCTGGCCGTCGGACCCGAGCGCTTCAAGGAGATGCTGGCCGGCTTCCACGAGATGGACGAGCACTTCCGGACCACCCCGCACGAACGCAACCTGCCGGTCCTGATGGGACTGTTGTGTATCTGGTACGGAGACTTCTTCGGGGCCCAGACCGTCGGAGTGATGCCCTACGAGCAGTACCTCAAGCGCTTCCCCGCCTACCTCCAGCAATTGACGATGGAGTCCAACGGCAAGCACGTGACGCTCACCGGCGAGCACGTCGACTACGAGACCGGTGCGATCTTCTGGGGCGAGCCCGGGACCAACGGACAGCACAGCTTCTACCAGCTCATCCACCAGGGCACCAAGCTGATCCCGGTCGACCTGATCGGCTTCGGCAAGGCGCTGAACCCGCTGCGCGACCACCACGATCTGCTGACCTCCAACGTGTTCGCGCAGGCCGAGGCGCTGGCCTTCGGCAAGACCGAGGAGGAGGTCCGGGCCGAGGGCACGCCGGATGCCGTCGTCCCTCACCGGGTGATGGAGGGAAACCGGCCCACCAACGTGATCCTGGCCGACAAGCTGACCCCGCACCTGCTCGGCACCCTGGTGGCCCTGTACGAGCACAGCGTGTTCACCCAGGGCGTGGTGTGGGGGATCGACTCGTTCGACCAGTGGGGGGTCGAGCTGGGCAAGGCGCTGGCCCAGCGGATCATCCCCGAGCTCGAGTCAGACACCGAGCCCGACCTCGAACACGACAGCTCGACCAACGCGCTGATCCGCCGCTACCGCGCCATGCGGGCGTAACCGCGCCATGCGGGCGTAACCGCAGGACGAGTGGGTCAATCGACCCACTGCCAAGTGGTCAACACGCGTGGTACGCCCGCGGCGTCGTTGCGACGCTGCCGGTTATGCACAACCTCATCACCAACATCATTCCGGGGGCGATCGCCTTCGTGATCATCGTCGGCGGGATCCTCTGGCTGATCGCCGACGACATCCGCGAGCAGGCCGGGAAGTCGCGGCTGCACCTGCGCTGGCGCCGGCCGGCCTCGAGCACGCCCGCACGGCCCGTGTCGGCCGCGCGGATGTCGCTCGACGCCTGAGCGGACGATCGTCGGGGCCCTGCCCCTCAGCTCGGCAGCAGCTCGGCCGGCACGTCGAGCCGCTCGAACGGCGGCGTGACGAACACGCCGTCCTGCAGCCACTCGGTACGCCGGTAGAGATCCAGCTGGGGCGGGGCCGCGAACCCGCCCCACAGCGTGGTGCTGGGGACGGTGCTGATCCCGTGGCGCACGCCGCAGGGCGCGAACACGCAGTCGTAGGTGTCCATGTCGTGCCAGCGGCCACAGGCGTAAGCGCGGGCCTGGCCGGCCCACAGGACCACGCACTCGTCGGCGGCCGGATGCGCGTGCACGGAGCTGGTCAGGCCGGCTTCGCCGGTGGCGAAGTGAAAGCCCGTCGAGCGCGGCCCGTAGCCCGGCCACAGCAGGAACAGCATGGGCGCGTCGATGACGTCGATCTTGGCGCCCCGGAACACGTTGAACAGTGCACCGCCGGACACGATCTCGGACACGTCGAGGTTCCAGGGACGCACGTCCGGCGCCGTCTCGGAGTAGTGCATCTCCTGCTCGGGCGACAGCTCTCCCGGCACCGCGTTCTGGTGGGCGAAGAACGCCGCCTCCTCGTTGATGACCCCGTACTGGACGTTGTAGAAGCCCGCGTCCGCGTACAGGTCGAACTCGGGCGGGGAGATCGCCGTCGACCACCACCAGATCATGTCCGGCGTTACCCGGGATGCGTATCGAGTGCGGCACGCCGGGCGGGAAGAAGGCGAAATCGCCGGGCTCGAACCCGACCCACTGCCCGCGCACGTAGGCCTCCCCCCCTCCCTTCAGGCACAGCATCGCCTCCTCGGCCATGCCGTAGGTGTGCATCTCCATCTCCTGGCCCGGCGACAGAGTGAGCACGTGGATGCTCTCGGTCTGAAACCCGTTACCCGGCCACACGATGACGCGGGTACGGACCCCGTGAATCTCGACCTCGATGCCCTGGCGCAAGCTGCCGAGCGCCCCCTCGGACCGAATCTCGGCCGCCGTCCGGTGCCACGCGCGAAACGTGTCGGCGTAACGCTCCGGGGGCGCCCCATCGGTGAACTCGGGACTCATCCTTGACCTCCTTAGACACCGCTTGACGAAGCTGAGCGCTCGTAGGCTAACCGCGTCCGCTCGCCGGCGCCAGCACCGGCGCCAGCCGCTGCTCGAGCGCCGCTCGCGGCAGCGCGCCCACGATGCGATCGACCTCGCGTCCTTCGCGCATCACCACCAGCAACGGGATCGACTGCGCGCCGAAGCGTGCCCCCAGGGCGGGGTTGGCGTCGACATCGACCTTGACCACCTTGAGCCGGCCGGCGTGACTCTCGGCGAGGTTGGCCAGCACCGGCGAGATCATGCGGCAGGGGCCGCACCACTCGGCCCAGAAGTCGACCACCACCGGCACACTCGCGCTCGTCTCGGCGTCGAAGCTCTGCCCGTCGGCGTCGACCACCCACGGCAGCGGCGTCTTGCATTTGGCACAGCGCGGCGTCCCCTGTGCGACCGCCGTCACGCGGTTGCGGGCACCACAATTCGAACAGGTGATGATCGACATGTCGCGAGCATAGGCCACACTTCGCGGGATGGCCGCCGAAGACGGAATCATCGTGGGCGAGGATGGCGTGGCCCGGTGCTGGTGGGCCGACTCCGCGCCCGAGTATCGCGCCTACCACGACACCGAGTGGGGCTTTCCCGTGGACGACGACATCCGACTGTTCGAGAAGCTCAGCCTGGAGGGATTCCAAGCCGGGCTGTCGTGGCTGACCATCCTGCGCAAGCGGCCGGCCTTCCGCCAGGCGTTTGCCGGCTTTGACTACGAGCGAGTCGCCGCCTTCGACGAGCGCGACGTCGCCGCGCCTGCTCGATAACGCCGGCATCATCCGCCACCGGGGCAAGATCGAGGCGACCATCAACAACGCCGGCCGCGCCGTCGAGCTCGCCGAGTCCGAGGGATCCCTGGCCCACTACGTGTGGAGCTTCGAGCCTGCCGCCGATACCGGCGGCTTCGACCGCGCCGCCCTGGCCGAGCGCAGCCAGACCGATGAGTCCAAGGCGCTGGCCAAGGACCTCAAGCGGCGCGGGTGGCGCTTCGTGGGACCGACCACGGTGTACGCCTTCATGCAGGCGATGGGCCTGGTCAACGACCACCTGGACGGCTGCGCCGCCCGCCCTCGCGCCGACGAGGCGCGCCAGCGGTTCCGACGGCCCTAACCGGCTTACGCCGTGGCCGTGGCGCACACGGCATGCTGACGTCGCCCCCCGCGGGGGCAGACCCTGCGAGCACGCAGATCGCACTCTGTACTCTGAGAGTGCTGGCGCCAAACCCTCCGCAGCGATCGAGGAGCACTTGTGAGATGACTGGGCGAGCATTCTTGAGGGCATCGGATGCAGACCGCGAGCAGATCGCCGAGCGACTGCGGCGCGCCGCTACCGAGGGACGCCTGCACGACGACGAGCTCGACGAGCGGCTCGGGGCGGCGTTCTCAGCCCGGACCTACGGCGAGCTCGACAGACTGGTGGTCGATCTGCCGCCCGCCGCCGTCGACCACCGACGCGCCGCCGGGCCGGTTCAACATCGATCGATCGCCGCCGTGGCGATCCTGGTCGCGGTCGCCGTCCTGCTGGTCACGGCGGTTGGGTCAACGTTCTCCGGCCACAGTCACCCGACGGGTCTGGGTCCGGTGATCTGGCTCATCTGGGTTGCCATTGGCGTGCGCTTCCTGGTTCGCCGCCGCGGCGGCTTTCGCTAGTACCCGCTTGCAGAGGCGAGCGCGAACGCCGGCGCGCGACGCAGTAGGCTGGCGGCGCACCGCATGGCTTTCGACCTGGTTATCAACGTCGAGAACAGTCCCGGGGCGCTGGCTCAGGTCGCGGGCGCGATCAGCGACGCCGGCGTGAACATCGCCGCTGCCACCTTCGTCGGCGAAGGCAAGCGGGCCGAGCTGCACATCCTGGTCAAGCACCCCGAAGCGGCCAAGCACTCACTCGCCATCTCGCAGCTGGCCGTCACCAGCGAGCGCGAGGTGGCGGTCGTCGATGTCCAGGACCACCCCGGCGTGCTGGCCGATCTGACGCGCCGGATCGCCAAGGCCGGGGTGAACCTCGACCTTGTCTACGTCGCCACCCGCAACCGGGTGGTGTTCGGCGCCGCCGACCTGGCGGCGCTGCGGGCTGCACTCGGCGCCTGCACCTAGCTACTTCCTGAGGAAAAAGTAGAGGGTTCTGGGGCGGGTATTCCGTCCGGTCTGATGGTCAGAATTCCCTGCTAGTGAGCTGGTTTCTGATCGTCGAGAGGAGTGTTTGTGCTGACGCTTTGGGCGGGGCAGCCGGAGTCGTTGTGGGACGAGACGCTGCCGATCGAGGTTCGCGAGTTGCCAGACGATCTCGCGGAGCTGGATCGGGTGCTTGTCGGATCCGGAGCTGATGATGGTGCTGTTGGAACGTTGGCGCCAGGAGGTGCGTCGAGACCGGGCGAGCGGTGCTCACCGATGGCCGGCCGACTATCGCGATGGAGACCTATGTCAGGTTGATGGTGCTCAAGACGCGCTACCGGTGGGGATACCGATCGTTGGTGGCGGAGGTGTCGGACTCGATTCATCTGCGGCGGTTCTGTCGGATCAGCTTGAGCGAACGAGTGCCGGACGAGTCGACGGTGCGCAAGCTGACCAGGCGGATTGGTGCGGAGACGGTCAGCGAGTTGACGCGCGCGTTGATCGTGAGCGCGACTCGGGAGAAGCGGTTTCGGCCGCGGGCGGTGAGGATCGACTCGACCGTCGTGGAGGCGACGTGCGCTACCCGACGGACGCGGATCTCGCTTCGCATGGGGTGCAGGTCGCTCGCCCGCGAGGGGCGCGAAGCTCGCGAGGCTCGTCAAGGAACGCAAAGCTCGGGTGCGGGATCGGTCTCGGTCGATGGGTCGCAAGCTCAGAGCGTTGACGCGCACGATCCGACGTCGCACGCGGCGAGGCGAAGGCGGAGGTGCTTGGCTAACCGAGCAGGCCGGCGAGTTGCTCGAGCGGTCGGTCAAGGACGCCCGCAAGCTCGCCGTTCTCGCCAGCGCCGAGCGGTTGGGCGCGGCGCGGCCACGAAGCGGCGCGCGGCGCCGCAGCTGGAGGAGCTCGCGGACCGCTGCGAGAAGGTGGCCACCCAGATCCGCCAGCGCATCAAGGGCGAGCCGATCAAGGACCGGCTCGTGTCGTTGGCCGATCCGGACGCGAGGCCGATCCGCAAAGGGAAGCTCGGCAAACCGAACGAGTTCGGGTTCGTCAGCCAGATCGCGGAGGTGACCGAGCACACCCAGCGGGGCGCGCGTGGGCTGATCGTGCCCGCCTCCACTCGGTTGGGGAACCCGGCCGAGGACACGCTGCTGCCTGGACACGATCAGAGAGTTGACTCGGCTCGGGATCCGACCAACAGAGATCGCGCTGGACGGCGGGTTCAACGTCGGGACCGACCCGCCAAGCACTCGAGACCACAACCTGGCCCCGGACCGCGTGTTCATCTCCGGCCGCCAACAGCCCGGCAGCCGGCGCACCCAGCGACGCCTGCAGCGTTATCGGACCGGCGCCGAAGGTCGGATCAGTCACCTCAAACGCCGCTACGGCATGAACCGATCCCGCCTGAAAGGAGATCACGGCCGTCAGATCTGGACCGGATGGGCGATCCTGGCCTACAACGCTGACACGCTCGCCGTCCGGGACGCGGTGAACGCTCCCGTGCCAGCTCGATCAGAGCTCCACTCACTACGAACCGGCCGCGTGAGAACACTCCGCGGCCGTTTCGTTTCCGACCAGTCACGAGTTTTTCCTCGGCAAGTAGCTAGCCGGCCGTCGCCTCCGGGGCGTGTTCGCGCGCCCAGTTCACGATGTTCGTACCACCGTTGACGGTTGAGCCGTCGGGCAGTTGCAGCACCGGCAGCTTCTCCTGGCCGCTCATCTTCTTGAGCTCGGGGCGCCGGCCGCTGGTGAAGAGCCCGAACGGCCTCCCCTTGCCGAATACGACCTTGTCGAAGTCGTGACCGGCGTCGCGCAGCGCCCGCTGGGCGCGCTTGCACGCGTGCGGCGATGGTCCTTTGTCGTCGATGTGACAGACGTACAGGGTCAGCTTCTCGCTCACTGGCTCCTCCTCCGGCGCGGTCAGAAAGGCCCGCGTGGCTCGTAGGCGCCGCGCCGTGCGCCCGCCGAGACAAACGTCATGCCGTCGGGTCCGGCTACCGCGCAGCGCACCGCCTCGGGGTCGAAGCGGATGAAGCTCCCCACGCGGACCGGAACCTCGGTGCCGTCAATCCGCCAGTGGCCCGAGCCCTGCACGACAACCGACACTTCTTCCTGCTTGCTGTCGGCCTCGTCGTGCTCCTTGCCCTCGGTACCCGGAGGCAGCTCGAACCAATTGATGCCGAAGGCCTCGACGCCGAGCTCGCGGCGCACGAAGCGCACCGCCCCGCCCGGACCCGCGCCCTCGATCTGTTCAACGTTGACGACTGAGTAGCCCACGGTGCGGAGCCTACTTGCCAATCTTCTCGGCGTGGCCGCCGAACTCCGAGCGCATCGCCGACAGGATCTTGTCGGCGAACTCGGCGTTGCCCCGCGACTGGAAGCGCTGATACAGGGCCGCGGTGATCACGTCGGCGGGGACGCCGGTGTCGACCGCCGCGCCCACCGTCCAGCGGCCTTCGCCGGAATCGGACACTCGACCCTCGAAGTCGTCGAGCTGCGGTGAGCGGGCCAGGGCGTCCGCGATCAGGTCGACGAGCCAGGAGCTGATCACCGAGCCGCGGCGCCAGACCTCGGCCACCTCGCCGACGTCAATCTCGTACTGGTAGGCCCAGGGGTCGCGCAGTGGCGTGGTCTCGGCGTCGACCTCCTCCATCCGCTTGCCCGGCGTCGGCGTTCTTGATGATCGTGAGCCCCTCGGCGACCGCCGCCATCATCCCGTACTCGACGCCGTTGTGGACCATCTTCACGAAGTGCCCGGCACCGTTGGGACCGCAATGCAGGTAGCCGTGGGGCGCGGTGCCACCCTTGGCGGTGCGGCCCGGAGTCGGTTCGGCGCTGCCCTCGCCGGGAGCGATGGTCTTGAAGATCGGATCCAGATGCTCGACCTGAGCCTCCTCGCCGCCGATCATCAGGCAGAAGCCGCGTTCGAGCCCGAACACCCCGCCGCTGGTACCGACGTCGATGTAGTGGAGCTGCTTCTCGGCCAGCCGCTTGGCGCGCACGATGTCGTCGCGGTAATAGGAGTTGCCGCCGTCGATGATGATGTCGTCGGGATCGAGGAGGCCCATCAGCTTGTCGAGGGTGTCCTCGACGTAGCCGGCCGGGACCATGATCCACATCGCGCGCGGCTTGTTGAGCTTGTTGACGAACTCCTCGAGGGCCGTCGAGCCGGCCGCGCCCTCGCCCTCCAGTTCCTTGACCGCGTCGGCGTTGACGTCGTAGACGACGCATTCGTGCCCGTCACGCATCAGCCGGCGGACCAGGTTGGCGCCCATCCGCCCCAGCCCGATCATCCCTAGTTGCATTGGCTTGTCGGTTGGCACGGCTCAGCTCCCTTACTCGGTTTACCCTCGTCGGCGATCGTCGCCGTCCACGGCACGGTATCGGCCCCGGGCCTCGCCAGTCATGAACGGTGTGCTTTCGACGCTGGACGCGTTAGGGTGCAGCCATGGACGAGGGGCTGCCGATCGCGTACCAGGTGCTCGACGAGGGCGTGCCGGTGTATGCCGCCGACGGCACCCAGGTGGGCACAGTCGACCACGTGGTAGCGGCTCCGTCGGAGGACATCTTTCACGGCATCGTGATCAGGGTCGGTACGAGCCGGCGGTTCGTGTCCGCTGACGAGGTCGGTTCGCTACACGAGCGCGGTGCCGATCTGCGCATCAGCGCCGCCGACGCCGCCGAGCTCCCCACGCCTCACGGCGGCGCCCCGGCATATCGCGAGGCCGAGCCCGGCGTCAAGCCCAGTCGCTGGAAGCACCTGGTCGACCTGGTGTCGGGCAAGGACCCGCGCGCGCGGGACTGGACTGACGACAACTAGCCGTTCTGCTCGTGCTCGGGATCTCGGCGGCGCGCGAGTTGTGGGAGCCGGCCGGGGTGTACTGCAACACCGCCAGCTATGGCCTGCCGCCGCGGCCCGCCTGGGAGGCACTGCAGTCCGCGCTGGCCGACTGGCGCGGCTGGGCGCACCAGCTGGGAGGGTTGGGGGAACAGCACCGAGGGCGCGCGGGCGGCGTTCGCGCGGCTGGTCGGCGTCGATGCGGGCCGGGTGGCCGTGGGCTCGACGGTGTCGGAGCTGGTCGGCTCGGTGGTCACCGCTTTGCCGGACGGCGCCCGCGTGGTGGTCCCGGACATCGAGTTCACCTCGACGCTGTTTCCGTTGCTGGTGCAGAGGCGGCTGCACGTCGAGACCGTCGCGCCGGGTGACCTCGCCGAGGCGGTGGCCTCCGGCGCCGACGCCGTCGCCTTCAGCGCCGTGCAGATGAGCACCGGCGAGGTCGCCGATCACGAGGCGATCGCCGACGCCGCCGAGGCCACCGGCGCCATCACCCTGTGTGACGCCACCCAGGCGATCGGCTGGCTGCCGCTGCGAGCCGACCGCTTCGACGCGCTGGTGTGCGGCGCCTACAAGTGGCTCACGTCGCCCCGCGGCACCGCGTTTTTGACCGTCTCGGACCGGCTGCTGGAGCGGGCGGTGCCCCACAGCGCCGGCTGGTACGCCGGCGACGACGTCCACGCCAGCTACTTCGGTCCGCCGCTGCGGCTGGCCTCCAACGCCCGCCGGCTCGACCTGTCCCCGGCCTGGTTCTCGTGGGTCGGCACCCAGCCGGCGCTCGAGCTGATCGAACAGGTGGGCGTTGCCGCCATCCACGCCCACAACGTGGCCCTCGCCAACCGTTTCCGGGCCGGCGCCGGCCTGCCTCCGAGCGACAGCGCCATCGTTTGCGCCGACCTGCCCGGGGCCGCCGACCGCATGCAGCGCGCCGGCATCGTCGCCGCCATGCGCGGCGGGTTGCTGCGCACCTCCTGGCATCTCTACAACGACGAGCGCGACGTCGATGCCGTCCTCGACGTCGCCTGCGGCCAGGGCCGTTGGTGACCGACGTCGGCGGCACCCTCGGGTTCTCGGTCCTATCGACCCCCGGGATGATCGCCATGATGGAACAGACCGCGACCAGGCTCGTCTACCCGCTGCTCGAGGACGGCCAGGCCACCGTCGGCTTCGAGGTCTGCATCAAGCACGTGGGCGCCGCGCCCGAGGGAGCGAAGTGCACCGCGCACGTCCGCCTGGATGACATAGTCGACGGCCGCAAGCTGCGATTCGCGGTCGAAGTCAAGGCACAGGACGGGCGCACGATCGGGGTCGGAACGCACGAACGCCGGGTGATTCCGGCCACGAGGAGGCAACAGTGAAGACCTGGACCACCCACCCGTTGCGGTGCGCGATCGCCGACATCGCCACCGTTGTCAAGGGGTCCCGGTGGGGCGCGTGGTCGTTCAGTCCCCGCCGTGCCCACGACGCCGGCTGTGTCAAGTGGGGCTCCAACGGATGGGTGATCGAGCACAAGATCGGCAGGCGGTGGTACGTACTGGCGGAGGGCTCCGAGCTGCCCGGACACGTCGCCGGGGTGCCGCACCGCATCGCGGTGGATCTGGTCAAGGGCCTGGAGTGACGCCACGGCCGCGAGCGGCGATCGACGGCGTTGTCGTCGCCCTCGCCGCCCCGGCCGCCGTGGCCGTGCTGGGCGCCCTGGTCGTGCTGGCCGCCGTGGTCGTGCTGGCCGGCGCGACGCCGGTGGGCGCGTCGGCGCCCCCGGCAGCGTCCGCCGCTCCCTGCTCGGGCGACTACGCCCACGGTCCGCCCCGACCGGCGCGCCTGCGCTTCGGGATCGATCCCGAGCTGGCCGGGAGCGCCGGCACCACCCAGGGCGCCGCCAAGCCGGTCAACCAGGCCAAGACGCTCGCCGCCGTGCGAGCCCTGCGCCCGCCCGGCAAGGAGCTCGTACTGCGCGTCAACCGACTGTTCGAGTCGGCCGGAGCGGCCGGCATACGCCACTTCCGCCGGATCATCGCCGCCTACACGCGCGCGGGCTTGGACACCGAGCTCCAGGTTCGCTACCACCCGTCGGCAGCGGAGGCGGGCAACATCGGCGCCTGGACGCGGTACGTGCGTCACGTGGTCGACGCGTTCGGCTCCAATCGCCATGTGGTGGCGATGACCATCACCAACGAGATCAATCTGGCCATCTCACCCAACACCTCCGACGGCGCCTATCCGCGGGCCGAGCAGGCGCTCATCCGCGGGATCATCGCCGCCCACCGCGAGGCCCAACGCCGAGGCTTCACCCAATTGCGGTTCGGCTTCACCTTCGCCTACCGGTTCAACCCGGTCACCGACGCGGCCGTGTTCACGGGACTGCGCAGCGGCGGCCGGGCGTTCCGCGACGCGCTCGGCTTCGTCGGCGTCGACTACTACCCGGAGCTGTCTCCCGGCCTGGCCACGCCGCTCCCGGCAGCCACGCTGCAGATGATGGCCACCATGCGGCGGTGCTTCATGCGCCTGGGCGGGCTTGGCCCGCGCGTACCGATCTGGATCACCGAAAGCGGCTACGACACCACTCCGGGCAAGATCACCCCGGCGCAGCAGCGCGCCTCGTTAGAGCAGATCGTCGACACCGTCCACAGCGCCGCCCGAACCTACGGCGTTACCGATTACCGCTGGTTCAATCTCCGCGACAACCTGTCGAGCGCTCCTGCGTTCGCCGAGACGTCCGGCCTGTTAACCGACACCTATCGGCGCAAGCCGGCGTTCTCGGCCTACCGCCGGCTGATCGCGCGCTTCGGCACGGTCCGGCCGCGTTGGACATGGCCCAGCGGGCACCCCTAAGGGCGGCATGCGTAACGGCCGCGATAGCCTGCGCGCGGTTCATGGCTAGCACGAGCCGGCTTGGGGTGAGTGTTTCGGGTCGCGGGGTTGGTAACGGGTTGGTGGTGGACGTCTGCGGGGCCGGTTGAGGCCATCGCGGGCCTGCTGTCACTGTTTCGGTGGTCCTGGCGGCGGTTTGCGGGCACGCTTCGCGGGCCTGGCGGCCCGAGGTGTTCTGTTGTCGTCGTGGGTGCCGGGCGGGGCGGTGTCAGGCTGGCGCGGGAAGCGCGGCCAGGCGCGTGAACGCGGCGGCGAGTTGGCTCGGCCCAGGGCCAGGCGGCGGGGAGATGCAAGGTCGCGGTGCGGGCGTGGAATGCGAGGCGCGCGGCGACGTGCAATAGGCGGTAGCGCAGGCGTTTGGGTTCGGCTTTGGCGAGCTCGCCGGTCAACAGCAGTCGTTGGGTCCAGACGATCAGGTCGTGCGCGAGCCGACGATCTGCAGCCAGACCTGGTTGTGAGCGAAGGTAGCGGAACGGGAGGTTCCGCATCCCGGTGTCTTTGTCGTTGCGGATGTGGTCCTCGACGCGTGCGCGGCCGCGGTGGTCACGCTCAAGCTCGGCGACCGGGCCGGTCTGGTCGGTGAGGATCGCTTGGAAGCGATGACCGTCGTGGTCGGTGAACGACAGTTGCGCGCCGGGGTGCGCGCGCTCGCGCCGGACGATCACCCGCGTGCCCTGCGGCCAGCTGGATAGGTCGAGGTGCTCGGTGATCTCTGAGACCTGCCCGTTCGGGCGCGCATGCCCGTCCTGATCCAGTGAGCAAACCCAGTCGTGCTCGGGGATCTGGAGGATCGCTGGCGCGGACGGTTTCGGTCAGGTCATAGCCGACCGTGAACTCGATCTGGCCCTCGCGGCACCAGTCCAACAGTTCGTGGCTGGCGCCGGCGCTGTCGACGCGCAGCAGGATCGCGATCGTTTCGATGTGCCCGGCGGGGATCTGCGCGACGGCCTGCTCGGCAACCTGGATCTGATCGGCCGCGTTGTTCGCGCCCGGCGTTCCCGGGGCGCAACTCGCCGGCCAACGCCTCACCGGTCTCATCGCCATAGGCGAGCATCGGCGCGAATCCGTAGCCGCCCTTAAACGTGCCCGCGGCCTGGTCCTTCTCGGAATGCGCTGTGATCAGCGTGGCGTCCAGATCGATCGTCAACCGCTCCGGCGCGCCGACGAGTTCCCAGACACGCGCACGCGCGCGGGCGTGCGCATCACCCAAAGCATCGAGCAGGCCGGGTGTGCTCGCGATCCGATCGATCACCCGAAACGCGGTCGACGGCGACGCGGTCGACCCGAACAGCGCGGCCTGATCGACGACCGCTCGCAGATCAGCCAGGCAGTCACCGCCATCGGCGAGCATCACCGCCAGATCACGGATCACCCGCCCGCGGTCATGACTACCCGCCCGCAACCCGGGCTCACCGACCGCGACACCCAACGCCCGCGTCAGCCCGGACTTATCAGCGACCTGAGCCAGCAGAGCGCTGCCCGCGTGCGACACCAACCCGTCTCCGTCCGCCCTCACGTTTACCGTGATCTGGCGCCCAGCGTGCGTCACCTTCATGGTGATCCTCCCGAGTCGGCCCTGCGAGCTTCAGCAACCCGCACAATGCCTGCTCAGGCGGACAGTCAAGCGGCCCCGACCATCGGGGCCGCTCCTGTCTCATGAACGATCCGGGCTAGGAGATGGCGTTGTCACTCCACCATGCACGCCGCGCCGGTCAAGCTGCCGGCCCGCCCCCACCGCAGCTCCACGCGCCGCAAGGGCACCGTCGACGTCCAGAGCTGACCGCGGCCACGGCGCGTCGCTGGCTGGCCTGCTGCGCCGCCACGCCCGAGGCGTTGGCGGGGTGCGAGAACTGCGGGATTGAAGGGGGGGCCGAGTGGCCTCCGCGTTTGCGGTTTCGGCACACGCCGTCACTCGGGCGTGACGTTTCAGGGCCCGGTTTTTCAAGCAGTGCGGATTGGGTGCGGATATCGCACCCAACTTGTACTGCTCGCCGCTGCGCCCGCCGGGGGTGTTGCGGTTCCGGCACGCGCCGTGACATGCCGTCACGATTCGCCGCGCTGGCTCGGTTCACGCTGCCGAACCGGGGGGCCGGCGGCGCGATCCCGGTCGACTGGGGAGTTACCCATAACTCTTAGGGTCAACTTCCCAACGGACCTCACCCCCTGCCATTCCCTCATTCAAAAGCCGTCGTTCGAACCCGGATCGCCTCGGGCGTCGTGTCTGGGGGCCGCCCACGACAAAACGCGGCTGGCCCGACTTATGCGAAGGCCTCCATCTGACAGGAAAGCGCTCCCAGCCGGTCCGGTTGCCTTGGGTACGCTTCGCCCCTATGTCGCCCCGCCCGGGGAAACGAGTCGTGAAGCCAGGGGTCGGCCTCGTGCGCGTCGCTCCGCGACGATCGGGGCACCGCCGATGAAGCATTGAGCGGCCGGGATGCCGGCTATGTCTGACGAGCGCAGCCAGGTTCTCGCTGACGGGTCTCGCATTCCGACCCTGGCCCTGGGGGTGTGGCAGGTTCCAGAGGGACGCGAGTGCGAGAACGCGGTGCGGTGGGCGCTGGAGCTGGGATACAGGCACATCGACACGGCTCAGGCCTACGGAAACGAAGAGAGCGTCGGACGTGCACTGCGCGACAGCGGCGTTCCGCGCGATGAGATCTTCCTGACCACGAAGTTCTATCCCCGCCGCCGCGATCCGGCCGCCGAAGCCGAGCAGAGCCTGCGGCGACTCGGCGTCGATCAGGTTGACCTCTACATCGTTCACTGGCCCGCGAACGGTCCGACGTGGGCGTGGCCGGGGATGGAGGCCGCGCACCAGCGTGGCTATGCCCGCTCGATCGGCGTGTCGAACTTCAGCGCCGCCGAACTCGAGCAGGTCATGAGCGTGGCCGGCGTTGCGCCGGTGCTCGACCAGGTGCAGTTCAGCCCGTTCGCCTATCGGCGTGGGCTGCTGGACGCCTGCCGCGCGCGACGGCTGGAGGTGGCCGCGTACAGTCCGCTCGGTACCGGCCGCCATCTGTCGGATCCGACGGTGGCGGAACTCGCCCAGCGGGCCGGAAGGACACCCGCGCAGGTGCTACTGCGCTGGTGCCTGCAGCGGGGGACGATCGTCGTGACCAAGTCGACCCACCGGGAGCGGATCGCAGAGAATGCGCAGATGTTCGATTTCGAACTCTCGGACGCTGACATGGCAACGCTTGACGGGCTTGACCGGACCGGCGAAACCGACCAGGCACTGGAGCGCAAATGGTGGTGAGCAACCGGGCACGTGGGGTGACGGCCTGCCTCGCCGCCGTATGCGCGATGACCGCCGGTCCCGCGCTCGCCAGCTCCAAGCACCATCGCAAGCGCGTCGGCGCCTGCAATGCCCACCGCCGGCACATCGCCTTCAAGACGTCGCGGGTCACCGTTTACACCAAGCTCGGCGGCTTCGACGAGTCCGACGGCCCGCTCACGACCTATTACGCCTGCCTGCGCCCGGGCGGAAAGTCGATCGCCGTGGGCCAAACGGCCGGCCCTGACGGCGAGTATCCGGGCAACGAGGCCCTGTCTGAGCTGCACGTCGCCGGCACCTATGTGGCTGATCTCTATTCGACCGGTTACGCCAGCGCCGCAGCCTGCGCCAAGTACGAGGGCGCCACGGACCCTGAGTGTGCGCAGCAGATCACGTTCTCCATCAACGGGGCCGACGTGAAGCGGCGCCGCGGGTTTCAGATCGACCTGCCCGTCGGCATCTCCGCGCTCGCCGTGTCGCCGGCCGGGGCGCTGGCCTGGCTGGAACCGACGACCACATCGTCGGGGGCCACGCTTCAGGCCATGATTCTGCGCCGCGGCGGGCCCGGTCACCTGACCGGAACGGTGCAGACGCTTGATACCGGCGGCATCGCTTCGCTGCGGTTCAGCGGCCGGACCCTGAGCTGGAGCAACACCGGCGTTCCCAAGAGCCAGACACTGGGCTGACCGCGCCCGCCGATCGTTCGCACCGGCGGCGCGTGCCCGGATAGAGTCCTGCGGCCCCCCACCCGGTTGAGGTTTCCGATGCCATTCGCCGAAATCAACGGTCAGCACCTTCGCTTCGATGACAGCGGAGGGGATGGACCCGCCGTGATCTTCTCGCACGGCTTCCTCATGGACCGCGAGATGTTCGCCCCCCAGGTCGACGCCCTCGCCCCGGAGTTCCGCGTCATCACCTGGGACGAGCGCGGCCACGGGGAGACCGAGTTCGATGGTCAGCCCTTCACCTATTGGGACTCGGCCCGGGACTGCCTGGCCCTGCTCGATCACCTGGGCATCGAGCGTGCCGTCCTGGGCGGCATGTCCCAGGGCGGCTTTCTGTCGATGCGCGCTGCCCTGCTGGCACCCGACCGGGTCCGGGCGCTGGTGCTGATCGACACCCAGTCGGGGCTCGAGAATCCTGAAGCTCTGCCCGTCTATCGGCAGATGCAAGCGACCTGGCTGGAGAAGGGCCCGATCGATGAACTGACTCAGGCGGTCGCCGGCCTGATCATCGGCGACCCCGCCGTCAGCGCGCAGTGGATCGAGAAGTGGCGGCGACAGCCGCCCGAGAACATGCGCGAGCCCGGCAACACCCTGTTCGACCGCGACGACATCACCGACCGCGTGGGCGAGATCACCTGCCCGGCGATCGTTTTTCACGGCACCGCGGACATGTCGATCGAGATCGAGCTCGCGCGGCAGCTCTGCCAGGGGCTGTCCGGCTGTACGGGCCTGGTCAGCATCGAGGGCGCCCCGCACGCCTCCAACCTCACCCACCCCGACGAGGTGAACGGGCCGATGCTGGACTTCCTGCGGTCACTGTCGAGCGGGCGCGACGCGCGGACGAACCCCTGAGCGCCTGCGGCGCGCCCTATGCTCTCGGGCGCGAGTGCAATCGATCGACCCCGAGGGCCGCTATGACCGACATCGGCGACAGCCAGTTCCACAAGGGCCAGCCCATCTGGGTGATCGGGCCTGACGGCGAGGAGCGCGCCGCCGAGTACGTCGGCGAAGGCGAGACCAGCGCCTGGTTCGGTGGACCGCCGACGGTGCTGGTGGTGTATCCGGACACCCGCACCGGCGAGGCGGTCGAGGTCGATCGCGTGATCGCCCGCGACGCCTGAACTCAGTCGCCGCCCCCGCGTCGAACCCACGCCTGGGGGAAAAGCGCTTGTTAGCGTTGGCGCTGCGCATCTTGTCCCTCGCCGGCCGTCCTCCCCTTCCACCCGCAGGTAGCGGGCGCCCGCCCCGCCGGCGGCCCCTCGCCGGCGCCGCCCGCCTGATCGTTGGCTGGGCGCTAGTGGCCGTCGTCACGCTGGCCCTCGCCGCCTGTGGCAGCAGCAGCGGCGGGGGTGGCGGTCCAACGACCGGCGGGACCGACCCCCCCACCACAACTGGATCGATCAGCGGGGTTCCGCAGGCCAAGCCGCAGGCGGTGGAGCCGACCGCCGGCCAGCAGGCCGCTGTCGTCTCACCCAGCGATCCGGTCGGCGATGTGAACGCCCACGCTCCCCCGCTGACCGAGGTCAAGAAGGAGCTGAAGCTCGAGCTGGTGGCGGCGCCGGTGACCAATGCCACCTACATCGACCCGCTTCGGTACGTGACCGTGTGGGAGCGGACCGATCAGGGAGTGGACGCTCAGCTGCCGGTCGGGGCACCGATCCTGGCCCCCTGCGAGGTCAAGATCCTGGCCATCGAACCCGACTGGTACGCCGGCCAGCCGCTGGTCTACTTCGAGCTGCTGGACGGTCCCGACGCCGGCAAGGTGCAATACGTCGCCGAAGAGATCACCAAGATCGCGCGTCCCAGCAGCATCCTTTCGCAAGGACAGGTGATCGCGCGCTATGCCGCCTCCGGGACCGCGATCGAGTACGGGTGGTCGACGATCAACGGCATCACCCTGGCCAAGGCGACCACCGGCTACGAGGAGGGCGAGGTCACCCCGGCGGGCCGCAACATGCGCGACTGGCTGAACAGCCTCGGTGCCAATGCCGGTCCGAGCTGAGCGCGTCACCGTCGATCGCGGTGCCCTTGGGTTCGCCGATCTGGTGCTGAGCCGCTGATCACACCCCGCCGGGACGCGGGTCGTCGCGCAGGATGGAGTAGAGAAAGCCGTCCCGGTAGGCGCCGTCGCGCCATTGAGCCGCCCTGACGATGCCCTCGCGCTGAAAGCCGGCTGCCTCCAGCGCCCGCTGCTCGGCCAGGTTCTCGACGTCGGTGTGGGCCTCGACGCGGTTGGTTCGGGTGTGCCTGAAGAACAGCTCCACCAGTTGCGCCTGCGCCGCCCTGCCGATGCCGCGGCCGCGGTACCCGGTGCGAAGCCAGATCCCGATGTTGGGACAGCGCGATTCGGCGTTGGGGCCCCACTGCTCCCAATTCCAGGCGACGTCGCCCGCGACTGCACCATCGTCGGCGATCACCGCCAGGCCGCCATTGCCATCGAGCCGCGACGGTTGCGGCGCCGACTCGACCGCACGGGGCCCGAAGTCGTCGAACGGGCTGTCCCCGCCGGTCAGCAAGGGAAGGTCGTCAGGCTGTTGGGGACGCAGGGTGACGGCCATCGACGATCGCTCGATGACGTGCGTCAGATCGAATGGGTGAGCTCGGGGGCGGCCGGTGCGGCGTCGGCGTCGGCGGCGCGGCTCGGGCTCGGCCGAAGCTGCTCCACCACCACCCGGCATCCACGGGCCGGCGCGGCGGTCACGTTGCGCAGCTTGGACCGCTCGGAGCGGGCGGTGGCCGCTCGTAGCTGCGCGCGTTCGAGGATCGTCCGGATGATCACGCGCATCTCGAACTGCGCAAACGCCGCCCCGATGCAGCGCCGGACGCCGCCCCCGAACGGGATCCACGTGTAGGGCTCCGGCGTGCGCCCCAGAAAGCGCTCGGGCCGGAACTCGTCGGGGTCCGGATACAGGTCCGGGCGGAAGTGGATGGCCGTGATCGCCGGCATCACCAGCGCCCCCGCTGGAATCCGATAGCCGGCGAGCTCGATATCGCGGGTCAGACGGCGTCCGACGTCGGTGACGACCGGGCGCATGCGCAGCGTCTCCTTGATGGTGGCGTCCAGGTACTCGTCGCCCTCCGGCAGAGACTGGGTCAGCCGGTGCAGGACCCGCGGCGTCCGCAGCAGCCGCTCAAACGCCCACGCGACCGCGGTGGCGGTCGTTTCGTGGCCGGCGGCCAGCACCGTCACCAGCTCGTCACGCAGCTCCTGCCCGCTCAGGGGCTCGCCGGCATCGTCACTGGCGCACAGCAGCACGGACAGCACGTCGTCTCGCTCCGCCAGATCTGGCACCGAGCGGCGCCGGGCGATCTCCTCGTAGAGAAAGGCGTCGAGCGCTTCCCGCGCGCGCTTGAAGCGTGCCCACGGACTCAGCGGCCCGAGGTCTCGCCGGGTGGCCGGGAACATGCTGATCGGGTGCGCGCGGTTGGCGAACTCGGCCACCAGCGCTCGCCCCCGCTCGAAACGAGCCTGCTCGCGCACCCCGAACACCGCCCGCAGGATCACCTCCAGCGTGATCGCCCGGGTGTGGTCATGGAGAGCAAACGACCGACCGACCGGCCAGCTGGTGAGATCTTGGTCGGCGACAGCCCGGATCGTGTCCTCCCAGCGCCGGACGTTGGCTCCATGAAATGGCGCCAACAGCAGCTTGCGGTGGCGCAGGTGCGGATCCTCGTCGAGCGTCAGCAGCGAGCTGGCTCCGACCGTGGGCTCCAGTATCGGCTTGCTCGCCTCACCGGCATGGAAGATGGCGGGATCGCCCGTGAACACCTGGCGGACGAGTTCGGGGTCGGCGAGGCTGACGATCACTCCCATTCCAGGGAACCGCGGACTGCTGATCGCCCCGTAGCGTCCGGCGAACCGCCGGATGTGGCCGATCGGGTCAACGCCGTACCCCACCCCGTTGACCAACGCGGGCACTCGCGACCGAGGAAGATCACGAACCGGCATGTGTACCCGAACGTACCACTTGCCGAGCCCGGTGAGCCGCTCGCAGCTCAGCACTGACCCCCGGCGACCTTGAGGCTGGAGGATCTCCGCACAACGCCCGCACCACCGCGGAGGGGTCGGACGGGCATGGTCGCGGCAGGGCTCGGCGGGTCGCCCAGACCGCCGGCCAGCACGCGGTCTAGGTCGAGGCCGCCAGGAGGCGCTTGATCATCAGCGACCTGACCAGTTGCGGGGTGACCCGGACAAGCAGGTCGCGCGCACGGGTGTGGCGGTTCAGCGCCAAGCGGGCCATCCGCGCCGACTCGCGCTGCATCATCGTCGCGCGGGCCCGGCGGGCACCCGCGTAGGCGCTCAGCGCCTCGGGGAGATCTCGGTGCCTGCGCAGTGCCGCCAGCAGGGCGGCTGCGTCCTCGATCGCCTGGGCGGCCCCCTGGGCGAGGTTTGGCTCCATCGCATGGGCGGCGTCGCCGAGCACGGCGACGCGTCCCCGGTGCCAGGCCCGGAGCGGCCTCAAGGTGCGGATCGCGTGGATGAGCACGTCCTCGGAGCTCGTGGCGGCGACGATCGCCGGCCACGGCTCCGGCCACCGGTCCGCGGCCACCGCGGCCAGCGGGTCGGCGCCGTCGAACCGTTCCGTGGGCGCCTCGAAGAACCAGTAGGTGCGCCCGCTGCGCAGCGCCGTGGCGCCGACCAGCTCGTCGCGTCCCCAGGCCTCGCAGGCGAGGCCGTCGGCAAGTGTGTGGTCGGCCAGCCCGCGGACCGCCGTGTAGCCGGCGTCTACGACCTCGCTGTCCGGAGCCACATAACGGCGAACGACCGAGCCGATGCCGTCTGCCCCGATCACGGCGGCGGCTGGGACCCGCTCGCCGCCCGCCAGCGTCAACCCGTCATCGTCAGCGCCGGTGACGGTCGCGCGGCGGGGAGGATCGAGACCGTCGGCGAGCAGGCGGTGCAGCTCGGGCCGTTCGATGAGCAGCATCGGCGCTCCCGCCGAGCGGGCCACCGCATCGACATCTGTCTCGGTCAACAAAGTGCCGTCGGCCGAGCGGATCACCAGGCGCCTGGCTGTCATCCCAGCGCCTCGGATCGCATGCCCACGCCCCAGCCGGTCAAGCGCCCGCACGGCATTGGGCCACAGGCCCAGCGCGGCCCCGATCGCCGTGTCCTCGCTTCGCTCGATCAGCAGCGGCCGGTGGCCGGCCAACGCGACCGCATGAGCGGCGCACAAACCGCCGATTCCGGCCCCGACGATGGCGACATCAGCCACGATGCGCTCGCGTCAGTTCCGTGTGTCGGCGATCAGTCCGACGGCGGGCGGAAGCTCACTTGCGCCTTGCTGGCTGCGTCTAGCTCTTCTGGCGACAGCAGGACGATGGTCTGGATCACCAGTCCCTCCGTTCCGTTGGCCGCCAGTGCTACCGCGGCCGCGCTCTGATTGTCGGGCAGATCGGCGATCACGTAGGCGTCCGCGTCGCCGAACGCGAAGTACACGGCCTCGAGCTGGCCCCCCACGCTCTCGACCGCGTTGCGAACCGCCTCGCGGCGTGAGCTACCGCCTTCCTGCGCGACGCCTCGCACCCCCGCCTTGGTGTAGGAGACCTTCCACATGTACTTCGGCATGCCTCACCTCGCTGGTCGTCGTCCACACCGCCATCATCCATCACTTTCCCCGGTCAGAACGGGAGGCTGTGTACGACCACCGGACCCGGGGGCCAGCTCGCGTCCTGCTGCAGTGCGCGCCACATGGTTCGCTGCGGCATCACCGCGAAGCCACCAGGCTGCTTGACGCTCACCGGCAAGTCAAACTCGGCGAAGCCAAGCCGCCGGTACAGGCCGGCCCGGTCCTGGTGGCAGAACAGCAGCGCGAAGGCAGGACCGAGGGTGCGCGCGCGCTCCAGCGCCGCCTCCACGATCTCTCGTGCCAGGCCGCGGCCACGGTGCGCCGCGTTGACGATCACGCCCCCGATGCCCACCACCGGGAAGCTCTCCTGGGCCACCTGAACGTTGACGACGAGCATTCCGGTTGAGGCGATGAGCCGGCCGCGTTGATCGCTGAGCGCGATGTGGCGCTCCTTGCTGCGGAAGTGAAGCGTTCCCCCGGCCGCGTCGAACGGATCGTCCTCATCGCCTTCAAGCTCGACGCGTCGGGCCCGATTCAAGCGGCCGAATTCGACTATCTGCATCCAACCATCATCGCTCACCGCACCGCTCGCACCCGAGGCTTACGTCCGCTGCGGATGCTGACGTCGGCCCGCTCGGCCAGGTAGTTGGGGGCGGTGAGGCTGATGGAGAGGACGTCGCCGGTTCGGTACCGGCGACCGGCCAGCGTTCGCAGCAGGCGGTGCACCGAGCGGTGCCCTCGCGCGGTAACCGTCGTGTGACGGCCGCAGCCGCGGCCTTTGCAGCGGATGGTCAGGCGAGTACGCCCGGGAAAGGCGCCGATAGTGGCCTTGTGCAGCCAGGTCGAGACGCCCCGCCAGGTCCAGCTCAGGACCAGTTTCACGCGCAGAGCGTGCCGGAGCGTCGGCCGGGGGATCGGCGTGCTGACCGGAGCGGTCGACACCGGAGGCGGCGCGGGAGCCGGTGCCGGGATGCCCCGTGACCAGTCCTGCGCCGCACTGCCGGTGCAGCTCCACAGCACCAACTGGGTGCCATCAGCCGTGTCCTGGTTGACTGGCTCCAGGCACAGTCCGCTGGGCAGCGAGCGAATCGTCCCGTCGGCTGCAGCCGCGTCCGTTCGCAGTGCCGCCATCGACAGCATCGAGGCACAGGCCGTAGGCCACCGACCGCAACGTGCCGTCGGGCTCAGCCGTCCAGTCCTGATTGGTTTTGCCGGTGCACCTCCACACCTGGATCGGCGTCCCATTGGCGCCACCGTAGGTGTCATCGGCATCGAGGCACAAGGCGTCGGCGCCGGCATACACCTCGAGCCGGCCCCCTGAATAGACCCATGCCTGCTGGGGATCACCGAGGCAGTTCCACAGCTGAGCGCGCGTGCCCGGAGTCGTCGAGCCGTCAATGACGTCCAGACAGCGGCCGCTCGGCACCCCCGTGATCCGACTTCCCCCGTTGCTCGCCGCTGAGCTGGCGGTCAGCGGCGCACCAAGGCCAACCGTTCGACGCGCGCCACCGTCGAGCATCGTCGGAACATACCAACGGCAGACTGCGTCGATGGCGCCGGGGCCGGGGGTTCTCAAACTACGCCCCGTCAGGGCTCACCCGATGAGTTTCCCGAGCCGGACTGGTCATTGGATCGAGCCTGCAAGCGCGGCTCGCAGATGCCACAGTTGCGGCGTCCGCTGTCCTGGACCAATCGAGATGGAGGAGAAATGGCAGCGATAAAGGTGCACGAGTTCATGACCCTCGACGGCGTCATCGACGCGCCCACATGGACCGGCGCGTACGGCTTTGATCCCAGGA
Organism: uncultured Solirubrobacterales bacterium; assembly: GCA_963754375.1. GTDB lineage: Bacteria > Actinomycetota > Thermoleophilia > Solirubrobacterales > Solirubrobacteraceae > Palsa-465. Next base: position 185,759 of record CAVWFX010000021.1, on the reverse strand, counting down.
TGGGAGAGGCCATCGGCGCCGTCGTCGGGCGGTGCGGCGGCATCCTGCTCGGGCGTAACACCTACGAGATGTTCGAGCCGGCCTGGTCCAACCGAACCGTGGAGGACGATCCCGGGGCGCCGTTCTTCAACGACACCACCAAGTACGTCGTCTCGGGGACCCTGACCGAGCCGACGTGGCGCAACTCGGAGAGCATCGGCGCCTACGACCCCGCCGCGATCCGGAACCTGAAGAGCGCGGTCGACGACGATCTCTACGTGAGCGGCAGCGTCACGCTCGTCCGCGCTCTGCTCGCCGATGGCCTCGTCGATGAGCTGCACCTGTTCGTCTACCCGCTCACGCGCGGAACCGGTCCGCGGCTGTTCCCCGAAGCGGCCGCGGCGGCCGAGTTCTCGCTCGCCGCCAGCGAGTCCTACGAGAACGGGGTGGTCTATCTGGACTACCGTCCGCAGTCGTGAGACGAGGTCAGATTGAGATCGCGGCAGACGGCCTGAGCAGGGCAAATCTTCGCCGGCGCTCAGCCCGTGGACCCGAGATGCCGATAGAACGGGAGTGAGCCCCGCATCATCCTCGTCCGCAGCGCGTGGTGACACTGTCGCTGGTGGAGCAGCTTGGTTTCAGGTCGAGCTCGAGTGCTACCACCGGATAGTGCAATGGTCACCGTCGTCGTGACCATGGCCCTGATGTCCATTTGGTCTGGCGCCACGGTGTCGCGTCAGAGGTAGCATCCCTGTCGGCTGGATCTGCCAGGGGCGAAATCACGGATGATTGGAAATGACCATGAGCGCATTGCGCAGCGCCGTTAATCTGGGGCGGCGGCGCGTGGGGATCGCGCTGACGGTGCTGTTTGCATCGTGCTTCACCGCGGCGGGCGCTCGGGCCGACTATCCGTTGGTGTCCAAGCACATTCCTGCCACCACGTATTACCAGGCGAACCGCCCACACGGCGGGGACTTCATTGATTCGGTGATGATCCACGACACCGAGGAGACGTATCAGGGGACAGTCGTTGCCTTCACCAACCCAGATGCGACTTCGGCCGTCCAGTACGTCGTCTCGGGCCAGAAGGGTTCGTCGGACCCTGCCGTGACGCAGTTCGTCCCTGACAAGGACTGGGCTCGGTCGGTGAATAACTGGTTCTTTAACCAGCACTCGATTGGCATTGAGAACATCGGCTTTGCCCTCGCTCCGGCGGGCTATTTCACCCAGCAGCTCTACCAGCGCTCAGCCAGCGTCGTCGGATGGGTCGCGTGGAAGTACCGGATCCCTCTGGACCGCGCTCACATCCTCGGGCACGACAACATCCCGAACTCGGTGGACAACCCGACCGTACAACACTGGGATCCAGGTCCGTCGTGGGACTGGCCCTACTACATGACCCTCATTCGGGCGGCGTACGCGCGCTGGTCACACCACGCACCGCCGCCGCTCCCAGAGATACCCGCGCACTACAGAAAGCACAGTGCGAGGATCCGGCTCATATCGGTGGGAGACAGGTTTGCGTCGGCCCACGACTCGCTGCTGTGGACCACCGGACTCCAGAACGCGTTCACCAACGTGTACGCCGATCACGACGGGCGGCCGGAGATCGGCACGCTTGTCCGCGGCGCCAGCGACCCATCGACGTTCGTGCCGGCGCGGACCATCGGCGACGCTCCAACGTACGACAAGCTCGATTTCTCGTGCGACAACTTCCCTTGGTCGATCGTGCCGAACGCCCCCATCGTGCTTTCGCAGGCCTCCGCCAGTGACCTCCGGGCGAAAGCGGCATGGGGACAAGAGTTCGCGCTGCTGGGCCGCAAGCACGTCGACGGTGTCCTCTACGACAAGATCGACTTCAGTGGAACCGTCGGGTGGGTTCGCAACTCCGACACCAGCGATGGCTGGGGCGCGCTCGTGCGGTTCCGTGGCGGACCGCACCCGACGACGTTGTTCAGCGGTCCGGAGTACCCGACGACCTATTTGGGCAATACCGTCGACACGCGAATCTGCCCCGATACACAGTATGGGTTCAGCAGATCCGGACAGACCTACGTCGCGCAGATACGGCGCTTCTCACAGGACCGGATGTGGTACCAGATCGACTACAACCACAGGGTCGCCTGGGTACCGGCCGACGAAGTGACCGTTTCCGCTCCGTAAACCGCGGCTGCCTCAGCCGGAGGCCGGTTCGCTCGGGGAGGCCGTTGTCTCCCCGAGGAGTTCGTCTAACTCGTCGGTGGTGGCGTCGCGGGGGGGCCGGCGGGGGGTTTTCTTGCGCAGACGCCCGGCGCGACGGGCTTGGTCGGTGAGGAGATATTCGATCTGGGCATTGATGCTGCGCAGGTCGTCGTCGGCCCAGCGACGCAATACGTCGAAGAGCCGGGGATCGAGGCGGAGCAGGAACTTTTTGCTCTCAGGCATGTTCAGGCTGGTGTTAGGTGTAGAGGCTTCCGGTGTTGATCACCGGCGCGGGTGAGTGATCGCCGGACAGAACGATCAGCAGGTTGGCAGCCATGGCGGCCTTGCGTTCAGGGTCGAGCTCGATGAGGTCTGAGTCCGCGAGCCCGGCGATGGCCATCTGCACGAGGCTGACCGCTCCTTGCACCATGGTCTTTCGGGCGGCCAGGATCGCCTCGGCCTGTTGGCGGCGGAGCATGACCTCGGCTATCTCAGGCGCGTAGGCGAGGTGGGTCAGCCGGGTCTCGATGATCGCGATGCCGGCGGCCTGCAGACGGATCTGCAGTTCGACCTGCAGGCTTTCCTGTACCTCGTCGGCGTTGGTTCGAAGGGAGATCGTGTCGGGCTTGTAGTCGTCGTAGGGGTAGTGGCTGGCCAGGTGGCGCAGCGAGGTCTCTGACTGCACGGTCACGAACCGCTCGTAGTCGTCGACGTCGAATTCGGCCTTGGCCGTGTCGATGACGCGCCACACGACGACGGCGGCGATTTCGATCGGGTTGCCGCTGGCATCGTTGACCTTGATCCGCTCACTTTGGAAGTTGCGCACTCGCAGCGAGACGGTTTTGCGATCCATGAATGGGTTGCAGTACCACCAGCCGGACTCGCTCACCGTCCCGGCGTAGCGGCCGAACAGGACCAGCACCCGGGATTCGTTGGGTTGGACCACGAACAGCCCACGAAACAGCAGGCTGACGAGCACCAGCAAGACGATGCCGACGATCGCCAGCGGCGTGCTGTGGCCGGTGGAGCCGACGACGGTCAGCGCGATGGCCAGCGCAAGGGCGACGACCAGAACGACGATGGCGGGCAGTCCGGGGAGGACCTGTGCCGGGCGCTGCTCGTGGATCTGACGCGCCGGGGGAAGGTTTGGATCTGGATTCTCGTTCGCGGCCACTGATATCACGTTCATATTGTATCACCATCACGCGAATGATATCATGACGCTATTGTGAACAGGAGGGATCCCATGATGTCCATGTTGGTATCGAGCGGCACGCCGGCCGCGCCGGTGATCGAGGTCGCACATCTGCATAAGGCCTACGGCCCCACGATCGCGGTAAATGACGTGAGCCTCACCATCCGGGCCGGAGAGATCTTCGGAATCCTCGGCCGCAACGGCGCCGGCAAGACGACGACTGTGGAGTGCATCACCGGCCTGCGGGCAGCCGACGGAGGGACGATCAGCGTGCTCGGGCTCGACCCCCGCCGCGACGGCCGCGAGTTGCACGAGCGCGTCGGGATGCAGCTGCAGCACAGCGCGCTGCCCGAGCGGATGAAGGTCGGCGAGGCGGTGCAGCTCTACGCCTCGTTCTACGCGCATCCTGCCGATGGGGACGAGCTCCTGACCACACTCGGGCTTGAGAACGCGCGAGACCATTACTTCAAGAACCTGTCCGGAGGACAGAGGCAGCGGCTGTCGATCGTGCTGGCGCTGATCGGCCAGCCCGAGATCGCGGTGCTCGACGAGCTGACCACCGGCCTTGACCCCGAGGCTCGCCGTGAGACCTGGAAGCTGATCGAGAGCGTGCGCGATCGCGGTGTGACGATCGTGCTCGTCTCTCATCTCATGGAGGAGGCCGAGCGGCTGTGCGATCGCGTGGCGCTGATCGATCACGGCGAGGTGATCGCCCTCGATCGACCGGCCGCGCTGGCGTACAGGGCGGCGGCGAGCAAGCGGGTCCGCCTCACGGCCCCGGAACCGTGGTCTGACGAACTGCTCTGGGCGCTGCCCGAGGTCAGCGGCGTCGAGCACCACGGGCCGGACCTGGTCGTGCTCGGCTCCGGGGACCTGGTGACCGAAGTGGTGCTCGCCCTGCACCGCGCCGGCCTGCGCGCCCGGGACATCCGGCCCGAGCGCGCAACCCTCGAGGACGCGTTCCTCTCCCTTACCGATGAGACAACCCACTCCACCCCCGAACTGGAGATGCAGCGATGAGCACCTTCGCCCTCAGCCTCAGCCGACGCGACCGGCGGGCGTTCGGCCTGCTCGTGGCCAGTGAGATCAAGCTCGCGTGGCGGCGTCCAATCGGGCTCATCGTCGCCGTCGGAATACCGCTCGTGCTGCTGGTGACCTTCGGCAGCATCCCGGCGACGATCCGTCCTCGGGCGGCACTGGGCGGAATGTCCTTCTTCAATCTCTACGTGCCGTCGCTGCTGCTGTTCGTGCTCATCGTGGTGGCACTGATGGGGCTCCCCCAGCAGTTGGCCACCTACCGAGACCAGGGCGTGCTGCGCCGCATGTCGACCACGCCGGTACAACCGTCGTGGCTACTGGCCGCGCAGGTGGCGGTCAGCGTGATCTTCGCCGTCATCGCTCTCGGGATCCTCATCGGCGTCGGGGCCGTCGCCTTCGGCCTGGCGCTCCCACCCACCCCCGGCGGGTACCTGGTGTCCCTCGCCTCCCTGGTCCTCACGCTGGCAGCCGTGCTCGGCCTCGGGCTCTGCGCCGCCGCATTGGCCCGAAGCCCACAGGTCGCCCACGCCATGACCCTTTTGATGTTCTATCCACTGGCGTTCTTCGCCGGGCTTTACGTCCCGATCCAGGAGATCCACTCAGGGCTGATCGCAGAACTCGCCAAGGTGCTCCCCACCGGGGCCGGGTTCAACGCCCTGCACGCCGCGTTCAGCGGACACTCCCCGGGCGCCGAGCCGCTGCTCGTGCTCGCCGGCTGGACCATCGTGTGCAGTCTGGCGGCCGCCCGCGCCTTCCGGTGGGAGTGAGCTGCGACGCGCCGGGTCGAATGCGGGGGGGCGAGACGGGGCCGGTCTGTGGTAGAAGGTGGCGTGGGCTGGTTCGGAAGGATTACGGCGAAGTGCGGGGTATTCGTCTTGGCGGTCGCGATCGCTGCGCTGGTGGGCGCCGGGGCGGCTGCGGCTGCCGGCAGCCGGGGGTGCGGTTCCTCCGAGCGGTCAGCCGGGCCCGTTTGTCGCGCCGGCCACCGGCCAGGGGAGCACGACGACCGCCATCCCGGTTGACGGTACGGCGTCGGGGCTCCAGTTCGACGGGGTCGGCGCGATCAGTGGCGGCGGCGGTAACTCGCGCTTCCTGATCGACTATCCCTCGGCCCAGCGCACGGCGATTCTCAACTATCTGTTCAAGCCTAATTTTGGCGCGTCGCTGCAGGTGCTTAAGGTGGAGATCGGCGGGGACGCCAACTCCACCGACGGCTCAGAGGCGAGCATCGAGCACTCCCAGGGCGTCGTGAACTGCAACGCGGGCTATGAGTGGTGGCTGATGGAGCAGGCGAAGGCCCGCAACCCGAACATCAAGCTCTATGCGCTGGCGTGGGCCGCTCCTGGGTGGACGGGTTCGTTTTGGTCGCAGGCCACGATCGGGTACATCGTTCAGTGGCTTACGTGCGCGCGCCAGCACGGCCTGACGATCGACTATCTCGGCGGGAACAAGAACGAGAGCCCGTACGTGAAGACATGGACCGAAAGCCTCCGGGCGGCGCTCGACGTGGCCGGATTCTCGGGCACGCAGATCGTGATGGATGACGAGGGCGATACTCCGGGTAACTGGCCAGTGGCCACCGATATGGCCGGTGATCCGACGTTCAGCGCTTCGACGGCGATCCTCGGTGAGCATGACGTGTGCGGTTATCCGACGGACGGCAATCAGTGTCTGAGCACCGCTACCGCGAGCGGTCTGGGCAAGCCACTGTGGGCCAGCGAGCTGGGAGCAATTGACGGCGCCACCGGCGCGGCGAACATGGCCCGAGCGGAGATCCGCGGCTATCCCGACGCCGGTCTGGTCAGTTTCATAACTTGGCCGATGATCGCGTCAATGCCGCCTGGGATAGCGCACCAGAACCAAGGCTTGATCTATGCCGACCAACCGTGGTCTGGGTACTACACGGTGAACGCGATGACCTACGCGATCGCGATGATGAGCTGGTTCACCGCTCCCGGATGGCACTACATCGACGGTGCCGACGGTGGGCTGGGCGGTACGACCGGCGTGTACACCAACGGCAGCTACTCGACCCTGAAGGCCCCCAACGGCCGGGACTGGACCACACTGGCCGAGACCACGACCGCTACCGCCGATCAAGACGCTGACTTCACGATCAGCGGAGGACTGAGCCACGGCACGATTCACGTGTGGCAGACGTTGCCGAGCTCGACGAACCCGGCTGACTGGATGGTCAAGCTCAGCGACGTCCACCCGGTCGGGGGCAAGTTCTCCTACGACCTGGCCCCCGGGTACATGTATACCTTCACGACGGTCGCGCGGTCCGGTAAAGGCTCCAGCCCCGTGCCGCCATCGGGCACGCTCAACTCTTACACCGACAGGCCCAACGCCAACCCTCTGGACGCGACACCGGTTTACCTCGCGCCGATGGACGGCGCCTTCGAGTACCAGCCCTGCGCGACCGCTCCGGCCACGAAATGCACGCAGCAAATGGCGCCGCAGCCGCCGGTCTACTGGTTTTCGCGTGTCGGCTTTCCCTATGCCGTTCTTGGTGATCCCAGCTGGCAGAACTACACCGTCAGCGCCAGCGTGCTGTTCACCCAGGCCGGATCTTCGGCCGGCGTACTCGACCGCTTCTCCGACCAGGGCGGTGGCGGCATCAGCAACTTCCGCGCCTACATCCTCAAGCTCGCCGACGACGGCTCCTGGCAGCTGCTCAAGAACAGCAGATCCGTCGGCGTGAGCGTCCTCGCCTCGGGCGCGCTAACCGCCCCGGCCGGCGTGGATAAATGGCACAGCCTGTCGCTCACCATCTCCGGAGCCACGCTCACCGCGTCGATCGACGGAAGTCAGGTCGCCACCGTCACCGACGACGATCCCAATTACACCACGGGGATAGCCGGCATCGAGGCCGGCGCCGTCGACGCCAACGGCGCTTGGACCGGCACGTCGTGGCCAATCGTGCAGTATCGGGGCCTCACCGTCTCCTGAGCGCTCGCACGTCTCCTGCGGCACGACCGCGACCGTGACCGCGCAGCGCCACCGATACGCCCTTGGGGTCTTTCGCGGTGTTTGGGCCTTGATCCGTTGATTGGCCGAGGCGGGCGCAGTACGCTCCGCGGAACATCCCAGGGAGGTACCCATGTATGCGAGGGTCACGACGTTTCCAGGTCTCGCTCCGGAGCGCATCAAGGCCACACTCCAGGAGTTCACCGAGCATCATGTCCCCAGGCTCGAGCAGGAGCACGGCTACTGTGGCGTGTGGGCCGGAATCGACTACACCGGCGGTCGTGCCATCGCTGTCACCTACTGGGACTCGCTCGAGGCTCTGCACGACAGCGACGCGCTCGCGAGCGAGGTGAGGGCGGCGGCCGTCACGAAGGCCGGGGTGGACCGCAATCGTCCGCCAATCATCGATCGCTACGAGGTCGTTCTCGAGAAGCGCCCGACCAAGGCCTAACCGCTCCGAAACTGACGTCGCGGGCACCGGGATTGCGAGTCGCGCGTTTCAGCGGCCGAGGTTGTGGGCGCGAGCGATCGTCGTGATTGCGTCGAGGTAAGGCTTGTCCGCGCCTTGAACATCTTCGGGGAGTTCATCGAGAGGTATGAGCGACTCATGCTCTGGATTGCGGTCGCTCATCCAGGCCGACCAGGCGTCGTGGACATCTTCGAGTTCGACTTGGTCCCCCTTGGCCATCGCCAGGACGGCGTAGATGCGAAACAACCCGGTGGTATCGCCGTCGGGCAGAAGGTCTGGGGGGATCTGGCGTCGGATCTCGGCGGCCAGCTCGTCGATGTAGCTCAAGTTGACGCCTGGCGGATGAGTTCGGCCGTGTAGATGAGGACGAATGCAAGCGGCACCACCCGCTCGATCGTCCCGAGCTCGTGATATCCGGAAAGCCACCCACGTAGCGCCGGCGGCGGCCATAGCCTGGCTGGCGAACGTGACGCGTCCAGCCGCTGCCATTCATCGGAGAAGAGTTGGATCGGGAGTCGGGGCTCAATCGCATTGATGACTGCAAATTTCGCTGAGTTCAACTTGCGGTAGCTCTGCAGCAGCCACCACCAGCTGAGGGCGAATACGATCCCCGCGACCGCGACGTACCAGCGCAGTTGCTGTCCGCCCAGGAGTGCCGCCAGACCGGTGTTGACCGTGAGAAAGAATGTATTCGCCAGACCGCGGCGCGCTGACACCCGATCGGCCATCTCGACCGCGAGCTTGTAGAGCTCGAGCTCGACCGATGGGTCGGTTATCGGCCGCGCCGCTACCGGCGAGGTGAGCTCGGTTCGCCGTTCGCGCCTTTCTTCCGCCACGGTCTCGGGATTGTCGCATCGAGCAAGGTCGCCACTGCGGCGGCGACCTCTTCAAAGCACCGGCTCCTGATGGAGAATGCGAGCATGGATGATCGTCTTGAGCAGCTGGGTCGGCGCGGCTTCGTATGGATTCGTGGCGGCCTCGCGGGTTCGCAGGAGGCCTTTGAGGTCGCCCGGGCGCTGGTCGACGAGCGCCGTGCTGTGGATGGCCAGCCTGCGCTGAGCGTCGTCGGGGATTTCATCCTCCCGCCCCCGGATGCACCCCAGAGCCGCGATTTCCAGACGCTCCATTTCGATTTCGGGGTGCCGCTTGACCCCAAGGTCGAGCACGATCTCGCACGCTACACCGCGTTGCACATCCCGAAGGGCTTTGGGCGCGTATCGGCGGTAACGAGGCTCGTGCCGCTGGCCGCCCTCCTGAGGCAACGCCCTTGGCCAGGAGAGACCGATCTGCTCGTCCGGTTTGTCGATTACGGCCGGACACACGGCGCTTGGAACGACGATCAGGGCTACGTCGAAGGGAGTCTCGCGCGGATCGTCGAAGCGGCCGCCGGCCGACCTGCCCTCCCCAGTGTGAAAGTGCAGGACGGTTTCATGTGTGGCATGGAGTTCGACAGTCTCGCGTCAGAGCTTTCGTTCTTCGAGCACCACTCGCTTTCGATCGATGAGGTTTTGATCGAGATTCCCTTGTCGCCGGGGGAGCTGCTCGTCTTCGACAATCTCGCCGTCGCGCACGGCCGCCGGGGAACGAGGCAACCGGGCGAACTACACCAGTGGGTGTTCGGCGAGACCAATCTGGGATTGGCGCGCCAACGCGAGTCGCGAGACTGTGTGCTGGCCGCGTTCCTGTACGGGCACTACGCAACCGCTACGCGAGCGTCCGCCTCAGCTCCATAGGCCGCGACGAAGTGGCCGTGAAGGTCGTCCACACCGGAGTGGAGCACCGAATTCGACGCAAACGCGACGCCGTGGACGGTCGAGCCGCGACGCGCCGGAATTACCATCACGCGCGCAAAACGACGGAGCGAGGCGGGCTGAGCAGCACAGAGATATGAGCCTTGGGCGGCAAGCTCCACCGACCACGGCTCGACGTCCAGGTAGTGCAAGTTCCTCTCGCTGCGCGCGCTCAGATTCAGCAGGAGCGTCAGGATCTGTCGTTGCCTGAGCGTCGCGACGTCGCCGGTGACCGCTGTGTCAGCATCGGAGTCGAGGTGGTAGGCCGGGTCGGTGCTTTGCGGGACCACCGAGAGCCTGAGGAAGTTAACCCGATACACCACGTCCGACCAGCTGATCCATAGCGGCTTTCGCTACACCAGGGATCTTGAGCAGGACCGCCGCGGGACCATGTCTTGGCTCAGGCGGATCGAGTAGCTCGGACTCCCACGCACGCATCAACCCAGGGTGAGGAGTAACTGGAAGCCGTCTGGGTCGCTGAACGCCTGGGCATTTTTCTGCCAATAGGGATTGGCGGGAATAACCCGCGACTGGGCGAGGCGCTCCGCGACAGCCTCGAGTTGCTCTTGGGTATCGAGGTAGAGCACGAGCAGCGATTCGGGATGGGCTTCCGGCGCACGGTGACCGCCGCCGGTGGTGAACTCGAGATGCGTCCCTGTGCCAGGGATCTCCAGGAACACTCCGTCATACCCGTCGTGACCGCGGAACCGGCCGATCTCAGGAAACCCGGCACGATCTCGGTAGAAGCCGACAACTTCATCCAGTTGATCGGTGTGGCGTGCGATTCGCAGCTTCATGTACCAATCATGGCGAACAATCCCGACACCTCCACTCGACACCCGCCCCGCCAACCAGCGCTATTGGTCCGGGGATGAGAGCGGGCCCGGGTGCCGTGGCTCGTAGAGGGCGAGCTCACTGCCGCCAGGCAGCCTGAGCGTCGTGGTGAGTCCCCAGGCCTGTTCGGTGATGTCGTCGGTGAGCTCGACCCCCTTGGCGATGAGCGCGTCAACCGTCGCGCGGATGTCGTCGCACATCAGGTACAGCTCGTGGCGCGCGGCGCCGTCGGTGCGATGGACGGCAAGCTCGGCCGGCGGTAGCGCGAAGATCAGCCATCCCCCACCCGCGTCGACCGCACGGAGGTCAAGCACCTCACGAAAGAAGTTCCGGTCCGCCTCCGCGTCCGAGGTGAAAATGATCGCGTGGACGCCGGTGATCATCGCCTCACGAGCCTAAACCGACCCGAAGCTGAACACCGCCCCGACAAGCGGCTCCGAGCGACGCGGCGAAGGAATCGAACCTTCCAAGCGGGGGGCTGCCCCGCCCTGCCGGTTTTGAAGACCGGATGAGCCACCAGGCCCCTGCCGCGCCGTCGCTGATCCTACGCCGCCAACACAGCGGCGAGGCGAGCAGCGGCCAGCAGGCGCTCGTCATCTCCGGGGCGCCCGAGCAGCGAGAGGCCGACGGGGAGGCCGTCGACCTTTCCCAGGGGCAGGCTGACCGCGGGCGCACCGGCCAGCCCGGCGATGGTGGTCAGTTTCATCGTGCGCGCGCGTAGGTCGTCCTTGTGAGCGGCGCTCAGCTGTGGCACTGGGGCCGGCGTCGCCGTCGCTGGTAACACCAGCGCGCCCGACGCGGGCAGCACAGAGTCCAACGCCCCGAGCACCTCCGCACGCACCCTGTCGGCGGGGAGCGCGTCCGAGTCCGGCGCGGCCCGGGCGGCGTCGAAGCGCGCCGCGATCCCGGGACCGAGCGGAGGCTTGTATGACTCGATCCAGGGCCCCAGCCCCCGCCAGGCCTCGACCCGCTGGCGGCGCACGAAGGCATCGAGCCAGCCCGCCAGCCGCTCCCCCGCGAACTCGGCGACCTCCAGCCCGGCACCCAGCACCGCCGCCAGGCGCTCTGCGGCCGGCCGTAAGACTTCGGCGACCCTCGGGTCGGCCTCGGCGAACAGGTCCGCGCCCACCACCAGCGTCTCCGGCGGATCCACCGCCGCCACCGCCGCCACCGACGCCACCGCTTCCACCGACGTCACCGCCGACGCCCCGAGCAGCACCAGCCCCGCCCGCTCCAACAGCGCCCCGTCCCCGGTCAGCAACCCGCAGGTGTCGAAGCTCGGCGCCAGCGGCAGCAGGCCGCGGACCGGCACGCGCCCGTGGCTGGGTCGCAGGCCGTACAGGCCGCAGTAGGAGGCCGGCACCCGGATCGAGCCGGCCGTGTCGGTGCCCAGGCCGATGTCGACCAGCCCTGAGCCGACCGCCGACGCCGGACCGTTAGACGAGCCGCCCGGCACCCGGCCCGGTGCCGCGGCGTTCAGCGGCGTCCCGTAATGGAAGTTGGTGCCTGACAGGCTGTAGGCGAATTCGTCGGTGTGGGCCTTCCCGACTGCCACCGCCCCCGCGCCCAGCAGGGCCGCCACCGCTCCCGCGTGCTCAACCGCCGGCGAGGCCGCGTCCAGGAACGCTGGATTGCCGGCGCCGGTCTTCACTCCGGCGACGTCGATCACGTCCTTGACCGCCACCGACCGGCCCGCCAGCCGACCCGAGCCGCCGGCCGTCACCGGGTCCGCGAACGACAACCGAAACGGCCCCACAAACGAGGTCACTCCGACATCCCAAGCCCCTGGTCGATCGCCCCCTTCAGCGCGGTGTCGACCGCGTTGATTCGGTACAGGGCCAGCGCCTCCAGCGAGCCGAACCGGCCGCCGGGCACAGACGAGGTCCCGTGGTGGGCCAGCACGCAGTGCAGCAATGCCAGCCGGCGACTCTCGTCCAGCCCGCCGCTGCGCTCGGTGATCATCCGCTCGCCGATCACCAGGTGACCGAGCAGGCGGCCCTCGTCGGTCAAGCCGATCTCGGCCCCGTAGGTGAACTCTCGGGTGCGTCCCAGGTCATGGACAACGGCGGCGGTCAGCAGCAGGTCCGAATTCAGTCGCGGATGCAGCTGGCACAGCTCGTGGGCCAGCGTTGCCACCGCCACCGTGTGCTCCAACAAGCCGCCCAGATAGGCGTGGTGTCCGCTGCGCGTGCAGGGCGCGCGACGCCACGCTGCCCGCAGCACGTCGTCGTCGAGCAGCCGGCGCAGGAGATCCCGGTACCCCCGGTCGTAGACCTCGCCGGCGAGGTGCTCGAGGAAGCCGTCGAGCTCGTCCAAGTCACGGTAGGCGGACGGCAGGAACTGGGCCGGGTCGACGCCATCGGACTCCCCGACTCGCGCAACGTCGGAGACCTCCACCACCAGCTCGTCGCGAAACCGCTCCACCCGCCCAACGACTCGTACGAGGTCGCCGCGCTCGAAGCGACCCGCAAGGGCGTCCGCGTTCTGGAACGCTCGGGCGGCCACCGTCCCGGTCCGGTCGCGCAGCTCCAGGGCCAGGTACGGCGACCCGCTGCGTGTCATCAACCGGTCCTTGCGCGTGCAGGCGAACACCCCGTGGATGTCCTCTCCGGCCCGCAGCGCGCTGACTGCGGCCATCGGTCTGATCGTCTGGCGGCATGACGCCATGATGTACGGTGAGTCGGATGCAGCCACTGCAATGGGAGCATCGACCCGACGGTCTCAGAGCCCCGGCGCTGGTGTGTGCGTTCAAGGGCTGGAACGACGCCGCCGACGCGGCCTCGAGCGCGATCCAGTACGTCGGTTCCGCCCTCGATGCCCAGCGCTTTGCCACCATCGACCCCGAGGAGTTCTACGACTTTCAGGCCACCCGGCCCCGGGTCAAGATGGTCGACGGCCAGGCCCGCGAAATTGAGTGGCCGGCGGTGGAGCTGTACGAGGCGCGCGTGCCCCGGGCGCCGCGCGATCTGATCCTCCTGGCCGGCTCCGAGCCCTCGTTTCGCTGGCGCACGTTCTGTCAGCTGGTGGTCGAAATCGCCGAGGCTTTGGGTACGCAGCTGGTGGTAACCCTCGGCGCGCTCCTGGCCGACGTGCCGCACACGCGGCCGGTGTCAGTGACCGGCCTGACCTCCGACCCCGCCCTGGTGGCCCGTCTGGGGTTGGCCCCGTCCTCGTACGAGGGCCCCACCGGGATCGTGGGGATTCTCCATGCCGCCTGCCAGCAGGCAGGGCTGCCGTCGGCCAGCCTGTGGGCGGCCGTCCCTCACTACATCGCGGCCACCCCCAACCCCAAGGCAGCCCTGGCCCTGGTGCGCAAGCTCGAGGGCCTGGTCGGCGTCGCCGTCGACGGCTCCGAGCTCGAGTCGGCCGCCGCCGACTACGAGCGACAGGTGAACGTCGCCGTGCAGAGCGATCCTGACGTGCAGGCGTTCGTGGAGCGCCTCGAGCAGGCCGCCAACAGTGAGGCCGAGGACTCCCCCGCGTCGCTGCCGAGCGGGGAAACGATCGCCCGCGATCTGCAGCGCTTCCTGCGCCAGCGCGGCGGCGACGGGCCCGCCGCAGCCTAGCGCTCGAGGCCAGGACGGGCGACCCCAGACAAGCTCAGCGCTCGGCCGCCGGGCAGGCCAGCCGGTAGTCGCACATCGAGCACACGGCAAACGACGGCGTGGGCTCAAATCCCTGCGACTGGATCCCCTCGGCGACCTCGATCGCCACGTCGCGCACCCACTCGCCGCGGTCGCCCTCGTCGGCAACGGCCACCTTCTGATCGTCGAGCAGGTAGTAGTAGGCCTGGCGCGAGGCCTCCAGCCGCCACGACTCGCGAGCCCCGACCGCGTACAGCGACAGCTGGACGTCGTCGGCCAGCTGCTCGGCGCTCTTGGGCCGCCCCGTCTTGTAGTCGATCAGCTCGTACTCGCCGCCGGGCAGCAGATCGACCCGGTCGACCCGCCCGCGCAATGAATGGCGGCCGAGCTTGAAGGTGAACTGGCGCTCGAACCACATCGGCTGCGCCTCCTCGGACTGAAAGCGCTCGTGGTAGCGGGTCAGCGCCCCGGTGGCCTTGCCGCGCAGCTGGCGCTCCTCCTCGGAGTCGCCGAACCCGCCCCGCCGCCACCCGGCGTCCAGTAGACCCAGCAGCTCCGGCAACGACGCCGCCTCACGCGCGTGGAAGCGCTCCAGCACCTGGTGGACGAGGATCCCGAACCGCTGGTGCAGGGTCGGCTCCTGCGGGATCCGGAACACGCGCGCGAACTTGTACTTCAGCGGACACGTGCGGTAGGTGTCGATGTCCGACGCCGACAGCATCACCCCCTCGCCACGACGCGGGATGAACGGCTCCAGCGACGGCTCGTCGCGCGCTACCAGCGCCGCCGCCCGTCGCCGCGCGTCGCGCTCGGTGTCGAGCAGGTAGTCGTCAAGCGGCGAGGACGCGAAGATCTCGCGCTGCTCGGCGGTCACTGCCTGCAGAATGCGCCCGTTCACGTCACGCAACGAGTCGGCCACGCTCTGGCCCTCGGGCCGCGCGATCAGCGCCGCCAGCTTCAGCAGCTCCAGATACCGCACGACGGCGTGGGTGACGTCAAGGTCGGTGTCGAAGCGCAGCTCGCCCAGCCGCCCGCCGGCACGCATCGTCCCCTCCAGCAGCTCGTCGCGCAGCAGCCGGTAGGTGGAGTGAAGCGTCTCGGCGGGGCCGAACAGCTCCTCCTCCTTGTCGGCGAACGCCGCCCCCAGCGCCCGGCGAACCCCCTCCAAGAACGGTGAGGGATTGCGGGCACCGCCGCGGTCGTCGGCCCGCGGATACGACAAGACGAGACGTCCGCCCGCCCGTGAGCAGGCCACGTACAGGGTCTGCGCCAGCCCGGCCCGCCGCCCCTCATCGTCGTCGGGGGGCAGCTGCTCGCGAAGCAAGGCATCGGCAATCGGCTCACCGGTAGCGAGCGCCAGCCCGGCGTGCAGCCCGATCACGTACACGTGGTCGGCCTCCAGCCCGCCGGCCGCCGACAGCGACAGCACCTGGACGACGGCGGCGCTGTCGAGCTCGGGCTCCTCCTGCTCGCGCAGCCCGAAGTCGGCGACGGCAGTCACCGAACGCGCGAACTCCCGCGCGGTCGCCTGCGGCGATCGCCGGACGTGGGCGGCGGCCAGCTCCCCAAACGAAGCCAGCGCCCGCAGCCGCTCGACCACGTCGGCCTGGGCGGCGAACAGCTGCTGTCGGCGCAGCCCCAGCCGGTCGATCAGGCGGTGCACGTAGAGGTCGGGACGGCTGGTGTCGATCGCCGCCATGCCGGCGCGATACAGCTTCAGGAACACGCGGATGCGCTCGCGCGCCTCGGGCGGCACCTGGGGCGACTCGGTGGCCGCCGCCAGCGCCGCGACCATGTCCAGCTTGCGACGACGCGCGATCTGAGTGCAGCGGGCGATGTCCACCGAGCGCAGCTCGATCGGCGGACGCGCCAGGGCGCGCACCACCGCGCCGGCATCGGTCGGGTCGGTCAGCAGCCGCAGCCAGGCCAGTACGTCGCGGATCTCGGCGCGCTGAAAGAAGGCGGCGTCGCCGACCAGCCGGTGGGCGATGGCCCGCTCCTCGAGCGCCACTCCCACCGCCTGCCCCTCGACCGTGATCTCGGGCACCAGCACCGCGATTTGACCCGGCGCCGCTCCCTCGCGCGACAGCAAACGCTCGATGTCGACCGCCACCGACTGGGCCTGGGAGCGGTCGTTGGCACACCGCCAGAACTCCACCTCGCCGCCGGGTGGGAGGGAAACCAGATCTAGGGAAACCAGGTCTCTCCCGCCCAGCGCGGCCGTGGCCGCGCCGCCACACCCGCTCGGGACACCGCAGCCCGGACTCGAGCTCGATCACCGACGCCCCAGGCCCCTCGAAGCTGCTCAGTCGCGCCGCCCCCGCCCCCCGGAACCGCCGCACCGCGCCGAACCGGTCTCCGGCCACGGTCAGCCCCGGCGCTCCCACCTCCAGCGCCAGCATCGCCGGTGCCAGATCCAGCTCCTGCGCATCGTCGATCAGCAGATGCGAGAAGCGCCGGGAAACCGCCGGCTGCTTGCGCGCCAGCGACAGCGCGTCCAGCAGCAGGTCTCCGGCATCGCGAGCACCGGCCTCGGCCAGCATCCGCTCGTGGGTGCGGTAGATCTCGGCGAACTCGCGCTCGAGCTCGGCCCCGGAATCCTCCACGGGCAGCGCCCCGGCCCAAGCGGCATACTCGTCGCACCCTACGAGCTCGGCCTTCAGACGGTCGATCTTGCGCACGAACCCGCCGAGTAGCGCGTTCGGACGGCCCCCGAAGTCATGCTGGCGCAGCGACAGCTCGTCGATGCGCTCGACCAGCATGGCCAGCCGGTCACCGGCGGTCAGAACCGAATCAAGCGGGTCAGCTCCAGCTCCCGCCGAGCGCAGACACAGACCGGCAAGCTCGGACGGCGTGAGCACGAACAGCTCCTCGTAGCCGATCTGGAGCGCCACCTCGAGCCGAGCTGCCAGCGCCGCCGCGCGGGCGGGGGTGGGCACCAGCACGCCGATCCGCTCAGGCGCCGACCCCTGCGCGACCAGCCAGCGAAAGCGGCTGCGAACCACCCGCGTCTTGCCGGTCCCGGCGCCGCCGATCACCAGTAGACGCGACCCGGCGAAGCAGACCGCCTCACGCTGGGCATCGAGCAGCCCGTCCATGATCGGCTCGCCCTCAGACCCGGCGGAAAGCAGGTCAAACTCGCCGGTTCCCGGACTGCGATCGTGCTCCTCGCTCACCGTCTGACAGCATAGGTCGGAGATGACTCTGGCCCCCACCGCACTCGACGCTGACTGGCTGGGGGCCTGCCGTCGCGCCGTGTCGGGTCTAAAGCAGCTGCTGGCCGAGGCCCCGACCACCGCCGAGCGGGTCCGCGAGACAGGCACTCGCGGCAGCGGCGGCGACCGGACGCTGGTCCTCGACAGCGATGCCGAGGCGGTGATGGTGGCCCAGCTCGATGCGCTCAGCGCCGAGGGCTACCGCTTCCAGGCGCTGTCGGAGGAGCGCGGCGAGATGGACTACGGCGACTCATCGGTGCGGGTGATCATCGATCCCATCGACGGGAGCCTCAACGCCAAGCGCGGCGTCTCGCACTTCGCCCTTTCGGTCGGCGTGGCCGACGGACCCACCATGGGCGACATGGCCTTCGGGTTCGTGCACGACTTCGGCGCCTCGGAGCAGTGGTGGGCGTGGCGCGGCCAGGGGGCCTGGCTCAACGGCGAGCGGCTCGACCCGACGCTGCCCGAGCGCCGCTCGCGTGACGGCAAGCTCGAGCTGCTGGGCATCGAGTCCGCCGACCCGCGCTGGGTGGCGGATTCGATCGAGCCGCTGGTCGCCAACGCCCACCGGCTGCGTGCGCTGGGCACGATCGCCGTGTCGCTGTGCATGGTGGCGGCGGCCCGGTTCGACGGGATGGTCACGCTGCAGCGCTCGCGCGGGGTCGATGCCGCCGCCGGCCAGCTGATCGTGCGCGAAGCCGGCGGTGCGGTCAGCTTCACCGACTGCGAGCACCCGCTCGATGCGCCCCTGGACGCGACGCCGAGCTCGCACCTGGTGGCCGCGCGCAACGCCGAGACGGTCGCCGAGCTGGCAGGGATCCGGGCATGATCGACTGGATCCTGGCCCAGAAGATCGCCGTCTACGTGGCCGGCAAGTCGGACGCCGCTGTGCCCAAGACCGATCTCGAGCCGCTGGCCGTCGAGGCCGAGAAGCGAGTCACGGCCTACACGGGCCTGACCCCGACGCGGCCGCTGCCCCCGCCCGAGGGGATCGAACGCGACGAGTGGATCGCCACCAACATCAGGGCGATGCGTGCCCTGCTCGACCCGGTGCTGGCGCGGGCCGGCGACGGCCTGGGGCCGCTGCGCCCGGCCGTCCAGCTGGGCATCGGCCTGGTGGTGACCACCGAGGTGGCGGTGGTGCTCGGCTACCTGGCCCAGCGCGTGCTCGGCCAGTACGAGCTGGTGCTGCTCGACGAGGGCGCGGACATCAGCCCTCCGCGGCTGCTGTTCGTGATGCCCAACCTCGGCTCGGCGGTGCAGACGTTCGGCGCCCAGGAGAAGGAGTTCATGACCTGGGTGGCGCTGCACGAGGTCACCCACGCGGTCCAGTTCGCCGGCGTGCCGTGGCTGCACGGCCATGTGGCCGGGCTGGTCAAGCAACTGCTCGAGAGCGCCGAGCTGCGGATCGACTCCGAGCGCAAGCTGCGCATTCCCAGTGCCGCCGAGCTGCGCCGGGTCGGCGCCGCGCTGCGCCACGGCGATCTGATCTCGATGTTCACCACCAGCGCCGAGCGCGAGACGCTCGACCGCGTGCAGGCGGTGATGGCGGTGATCGAGGGCCACGCCGAGCACGTGATGGACGCCGTCGCGCCCGATCTGCTGCCGTCGCTGCCCAAGCTGCGTGAGGCGCTTGACCGCCGGCGCAAGACCCAGTCCGGACTGTCGCGGCTGCTGGCCCGGCTGCTCGGGCTCGAGCTCAAGCTGCGCCAGTATGAGCAGGGCAAGTACTTCTGCGACGCGATCGTGGCGCGGGCCGGGACCGTGGCGCTGGTGACCGTGTTCAGCGAGCCGGCAGCGCTGCCGACGCTGGCCGAGCTGCGCGATCCGGGCAGCTGGCTACGCCGGGTGGGGCTCGACGGCGCGCTGCCTCAGCGCTCGACCGCGTAGAGCCGCCGCGGCGGGCCCTGCGCGGCGCCGGGGCGTTCCAGCGCGTACAGGTGCCAGGGATCCTCGACGCCCCTGAGGGGATGCGATCCGCGGTCGGCGAAGCGCAATCCCGAGCCGACGACCAGGTCCTTGACCGTGCTCGACGCCAGCACCTCGCCGGGGCCGGCCTCGTGCATCACCCGCGAGGCGATGTGAACCGCGATCCCCGCCACGTCGTCGGGACGCAGCTCGCACTCGCCCGTGTGCACCCCGGCGCGAACCTCGATCCCCAGCGACGCGACGCGTTCGACGATCTCGGCCGCACAGCTGACCGCCCGCGCCGGGCCGTCGAACGTCGCCAGAAAGCCGTCCCCGTCGGTCTTGATCTCGCTGACCGCGCCAGCGGCGCAGCCCGGCGCGGACGATCTGGTCGTGGTCCTCCAGCTGGCAGCGCCAGCGGGCGTCGCCCATCTGCGAGAGCTGCTCGGTCGAGCCGACGATGTCGGTGAACAGGACGGTGGCCAGCACCCGATTGGCCCGCGGGGCCGAGCGCCGGCCGGTCAGGAACTCCTCCACGTCGGACAGCCAGCCAGAGTCGATCCAGCCGTAGGCGTCCTCGCCCGCGTGCTCGATGAAGCGCAGCGCCCGGGATCAGCGCCGCCACCTCGCGCCCGCCCTCAACGGGCACCACCCGGTCGCCGTGTCTGTGCACGACCAGCGTGGGCACGCGGATCGTCGGCAGCACGGCGCGCAGGTTGGTGTGCGCCGTCATCTCCATCAGCTTGCGCGCCATCCCGGGGCTCACCGCCGAGCGCTGCATCCGGCCCCACCATTCCACGAACTCGCGGTTGCCCGACCTGGCTGGGGGCGAACAGCGAGACCAGCGCGCCGTCGCCCCAGCCCGCTCGATCGCCTCGAGCATCTCCTCCGGGCGCGGCCGACCAGGGTGTGGCCGCCGTCGGCGGCGACGCCGGCCAGCACCAGCGCGCTGACCCGCTCCGGGTAGGTGGCGGCGAACAGCGCCGATAGCCCGAGGTCCTGCCCGCCGATGATCGACACCCGGTCGGCGCCGACCGCCGCCAGCACCGCCCGCAGGTCGTCGACCTGCTGCTCGAGCGTCGGCGGCTCCGACGGCGGAGTCCGACAGCCCGGTGCCGCGGCGGTCGTGCAGGATCACGCGCGCGAACTCGGCCATCCGCCGAACGTGCGCGCCGTGCGCGGCTCTTCCCAGATCAGCTCGAGATGCGATGCCGGGCCGGTGACCACGACCAGATCGCACGGCCCGTCGCCCAGCACCTGATAGGCGATGCTGGCATCGCCGCTGTGCGCGTAGCGGGTCGGTGGCGCAGCTCACTTTCTCAACTGAATGTAACCAGCCGTGCCACTCGGTTTACAAACATGTGTTCGATGAATCGCAAGCGACAACTAGAATCCATTCTCAGTACGACGGGAGTGAGTAAGAAACGCAATGGCTACCACCAGCAACACGGCAGCGTCAGACGACCGCCCCCACGACACGGCAAAGAGCACCGGCGACGCGCAAGCGACCGCGACCCGGAACCCGGCGACCGCGACGCAAGCAGCACGCGCGTCGCACCGCGGTCCAGCGCCAAGCGCACGGACGCACTGCGCGCACCAGCCTCGACGCAGCGCCAAGTCAAGGCTCGCGTCACGCAGGCCCAGCAGATCGCCGAGCGCGCCGTGCTGGTCCCGGTCGGCGCCAGCCTCCTGGCCCGGACAACCTCGTCTCGACGGTCAAGGGCCTGGCCACCAAGTACCGCACGCGCGCGTCGGTCGAGCGCGAGCTCAAGCGCTACGAGCGCCGCGGCGCCACCGCCCGCAACCGCTTCGAGCGCCAGGTGCGCCGCACGCGGACGAAGTTCGAGCGCGAGCTGCGCCAGCGCCGCAACAGCGTCGAGCGGACGGTCAAGCAGAACCGGCGCCGCGTCGAGCGCGAGGTGCGCTCGGTCCGCAAGGACCTCGAGAAGCAGTCCGAGCCGCTCACGTCGCGCGTCGAGAAGCTCGTCTCCGACGCGTACGGACCGGATCCCGACCGTCTCGTAGCTCAAGCTTCCCCCGCCCGGCGCCCAGGAGAGCGCCGAGCGGGACAGGTTCGCCGGCCTCATAACCTCGCCGGCGAATGAAGCACCCTCTCCTCCCTCAACCGCCGGGGCGTCACGCAAGTGGCGCCCCGTCGGTCTTTAAGTGCAGAGTGTGATGCGATGCAGCTTGTCTGATGATCGAAGGGCAGGAGGGCGTGTCAGCTGGCCCCAGTGGCTGGCGCTGGCCCGCGCGTGCGAGCAGCACGGCATCCCGGCCCTGTTTCGCTCCGACCACTACATGAACCTCGACGGCCAGCACCCCGAGCGCGGCGCGCTCGACGCCTGGGGAACGCTCTGCGGGCTGGCCGCGGTCACCTCGACGCTCGCGCCTCGGGACGATGGTCTCGCCGGCCACGTTCCGCCACCCCTCGACCTGGCCAAGCTGGTCGCGACCGCCGACCACGTCTCCGGCGGCCGGGTCGAGCTCGGGCTCGGCGCCGGCTGGCACGAGCGCGAGCACGCGGCCTACGGCTTCCCGTTCGCCGACACGCGCACGCGGATGGACGTGCTCGAGGAGCAGCTGCAGATCGTGCTCGGGCAACGTGGGGCCACGGACGCGTTCTCCATTCGCCGGCGAGCACTACGCGCTCGACGACCTGGACGCCCAGCCCAAGCCGGTCCAGCGCCCGCACCCGCCGCTGATCATGGGCGGCAGCGGCGGTCCGCGCAGCGCCAGGCTGGCCGCCGCCTACGCCGACGAGTACAACACGCCGTTCCCGACCCTCGACGACGTCCGCGAGCGGCAGGGCGCGGATCGACGCGGCCTGCGAGCAGGCCGGGCGCGATCCGATCCCGTTCTCGATCATGACCGGCGTGCTCGTCGGGCCAGACGAGCGCGAGCTGCGAGCGGCGCGCTGCGCGCTGGCCGAGAAGATCGGCGGCGATCCTGACGCCCTGGTCGCGCGACCGCCGGCACGGCTGGATCGTCGGCACCGTCGACCAGGCGACCGAGCAGCTGCAGGCGCTGCGCGACGCCGGCGTCGAGCGCGTCATGTGCCAGCAGCTGCTCCACGACGACCTCGACGCGGTCGCGCTGCTGGGCGCGAGCTGGCGCCCAGGGTCGCCTGACGGTCAGCCAGTGCGTCGAGCGCACCGCGACCGCCGACGCGGCGGCGATCGGCTGCACCGACGGGCTGGAGCGTCGGGCGTCGCGGGTCGGCACTGCGAGCGCGTCAGCCGGAGGCGTCGGCGCTTAGACCGCGCCGTCGAGCGTCGCGACCGGCTGACCGCGGCCGGTGCGACATGCTCGAGGCACGGGCGCTGTCGAGCCGCCGGCAGCCCGACGTAGCAGACGGTCGGACCAAGAAGCAGCGGCCGCGCCGGCAGCGCTGCGGCTTGATCACCTGGATCGCGTGCGGGAGCGGCTTGCCCGCACTCAGCGGCACGCCGTTCACGCCGATCCGGCGATCGAGATCAGCCTGCTCGAGGGACCGACCTCGGACCGGCGTGGCCGCCGAGCGTCAGCGACGGGTCGCTCGACGTGCGCGCTGCATCGGGCGCAGCGGGCCGCCGCTGGAGCGGCTCGAGCGTCAGGTCGTGATCGACGACGCAGATCGCGGCCGCGGTCGAGCGCCGAGCACCAGCTCGCCCGGCGCCCATCGATCACGCTGGCCGCTCTGGCCGAGTATCCGCTGATCAGCCTGCCGCGCGGCACCGGGCTGCGCTCCGCGCTCGATGACGCCTGCGCGGCCAACCGGCTGCGTCCGGCGATCGCGTTCGAGGCCGGGCGACCCGCAAGATCCTGGCCGAGCTGGCCCGGCGCCGGCTCGGCGTGGCCATCCTCCCGGCCTCTACCGGCGCCGCCCACTCGCTGCAGGCAATCACGATCACGCGCCCGTCGACTGCGGGGACGGATCGAGCTCGTGTGGCGCGCCCGCGGGCCGCTCAGTCCGGCCGCCCGGGCGCTGATCGAGACCGCCCGGCGGTTCTTCGCCAACGATCGCTATCCGGATCACCCGGTCCGGTCTGCTTGAATGGATTCACATGCCGACCAGAGACCAAGTGACCGAAGCGCTGCGGTCGGTGATCGACCCCGAGCTGCGGCGCGACATCGTCGAGCTCGAGATGGTGCGCTCGATCGAGATCCACCCCAACGGCGTCGTCGACGTGATGGTCTCGCTGACCACCGCCGGCTGCCCGATCCGCAGCCACTTCCAGACCGGCGTCGACGGCGGCGATCCGCAAGCTCGACGGCGTCACCGGCGTCAACGTCACCTTCGACGTCCTGTCCGACCACGAGAAGCCGGCGCTCGGCCGCAAGCTCGGCCGCGGCGCGCTGCCCGAGGGCGCGCTGGCCCAGGTCAGCAACGTGATCTGCATCGGCTCCGGCAAGGGCGGCGTCGGCAAGTCGAGCGTGACCGCCAACCTGGCCGCGGCGCTGGCCGCCGACGGCAAGCAGGTGGGCGTCCTCGACGCCGACGTCTGGGGCTACTCGCAGCCGCGGATGCTCGGCGTCGGCGCCGAGCGCCCGAAGGTCAACGCCGAGCGCAAGCTGCTCCCGATCACCGCCGCACGACGGCATCAAGGTGATGTCGATCGGCTTCTTCGTCGAGCAGGACGCCGCCGTCGTGTGGCGCGGCCCGATGCTCCACAAGGCGCTCCAGCAGTTCCTCGAGGACGTCGAGTGGGGCGAGCTCGACTACCTGCTGATCGACCTGCCGCCGGGCACCGGCGACGTCTCGATGACGCTGGCCCAGCTGCTGCCGCAGGCCAAGTTCCTGATCGTCACCACGCCCCAGCCGGTCGCCCAGAAGGTCGCGGCCGCTCGGCCGAGATGGCCACCAAGCTCAAGCTCGAGATCGCCGGCGTGATCGAGAACATGTCGGGCTTCGTCACCCCCGGCGGCGAGCGCTTCCAGATCTTCGGCGAGGGCGGCGGTCAGCTGCTGGCCGAGGAGCTCGAGGTCCCGCTGCTGGCCAAGATGCCGCTGACGATGGCGCTGCGCGAGCAGTCGGACGCCGGCCTGCCGCTGGTGTTCTCCGACCCCGACGATCCCGGCCGCGCAGGCGCTGCGCCAGGGCGCGCGCGGGCTGATCGCGCTGTCGCCGATCGAGCTGCCGGTCATGCAGGACCCCGTCGCCGGCCGCGGCCCCCAAGCCGGCCGGCATGTCGCTGCCGATGGCCTAAAGCACCAGCGGCGCGGGTGGGCGCTGGTCGGCCCGATTCAATTCGTGTAGTACTCGGAGTTGAGCTGGATGTACTTCTGCCACTCGTCGGGGAGCTGGTCCTCGGCGAAGCAGGCGTCCACCGGGCAGGCCTCGACGCAGGCGTCGCAGTCGATGCACTCCTCCGGGTCGATGTAGAGCATCTCGACGCTGTCGTAGTCGGGCTCGTCCGGCGTCGGATGGATGCAGTCGACCGGGCAGACCTCGACGCACGAGTTGTCCTTCGTGCCGATGCAGGGCTCGGCGATTACGTAGGCCATGTGTGTCGGATCCTCGTTGGTTCGTTTCCGGGGAGGCCGGCGAGCCGGCGGAGTCCGCATTCTAGGGACCAGCGCCCTGGCGGTAGCCTCCCGCCGGTGCTGCTGCTGACCGGCGCCACCGGGACAGTGGGCCGGGCCCTGCTGCGCCGGCTGACCGCCGCCGGGACGCCGGTGCGCTGCCTGGTGCGCGATCCGCGGCGGCTGGGGCCCGAGCGCGTCCGGGTGCAGATCGCGCTCGGCGACCTCGGCGACCACCTCTCCTTCCGCCACGCGCTGCGCGGGGTCGACACCGTCGTGCACCTGGCCTCGGTGATCCGCGACCAGCCCGGCGGCTCGATCGAGGAGCTGGCCGGCGTCGCCACCTGGCGGCTGGTCCAGGCCGCCGAGCGCGCCGGCGTGGAGCGGTTCGTCTTCTTCTCCACGCTCGGCGCCTCGACCCGCAGCCGGGCCCGGCTGATGCGAGCCAAGGCGATCGCCGAGCGGGCGGTGGTCGAGTCCGACGCTCGAGCACACGGTGTTCGCGCCCTCGATCATCTACTCGCCGAGCGACCCGTACCTGACGCTGCTGGAGCGCATGTCGTGGCTGCCGGTGATGCCGATCCCGGGCTCGGGCCGGACCCCGTTTCAGCCGATCTGGGCCGAGGACGTCGCCGACTGCGTGCTGGCGGCGCTGCCCGGCGGGGCCGCCCACGCCGACGCCGCCGGCGCGCGCTACGAGCTCGCCGGGCCGGAGACGCTGACCCACCAGGAGATCGTCGAGATCGCGCTGCGCTCGTTTCACCGCCGGCGCACGGATCGTGCGGGTCCCGGTCCGCTGTCACGCCGGCGGCTGCTGAAGCTGGTCGAGCTGCTCGGGGGCCCGACGGCGTTCGCCACCTGGGACGAGGCCGAGCTGCTCGAGGTGCCGCTGATCAGCGGCCACGGCACCGCCGACGCCGAGCGCCTCGGCGTGATCCCGAAGCCGATGCGCGCCGTGCTCGGGGTCGGCTGACCCCCCGTGAGCGCGGTGCCCCCCCGCGCTCAGCGTGGGCTGACGCTCAGCGCGCTCAGTCGGCCGCCAGCGCCGGGGTGCGCCCCGCCCACGGCAGCGCCTGCTCGAGCTGGTGCCCCAGCGCCAGCAGCACCTCCTCGCGCGCCGGCGGCCCGATCAGCTGCACGCCGATCGGCAGCCCGTCGTCGCCGTGGTACAGCGGCAGCGAGATCGCCGGCTGACCGGTGACGTTGACGATCGCCGTGTAGGGCGTGAAGTGCGCCGAGCGGCGGTAGTTGCCCCACGGGTCGGGGCCGCGGCCGTGGATCTCGCCGATCGGCACCGGCCGCTGGGCCAGCGCCGGGGTCAGACGCACGTCGTAGTCGGCTGCGAAGGCCACCACCGAGCGGGCCACCGTCTCCAGCCGCCCCTGGGCGCTCGAGCAGCGACAGCGTGTCCTGCCGCGGGCCCGCTCCCACATCTCCCAGGTCAGCGGCTCGACGTCGTCCTCGGTCGGCTCGCGGCCGGCCAGCCTGCCGCCGATGAGCGTCGTCATCGCGATCGCCGGGCCGAACGCGCGGGTGAAGTCGGGCAGCAGATCGAGGCCCGACCACGGCGGCGTGATCTCCTCGACCTCGTGGCCGAGCGACTCGAGCAGACCGGCGGCGTCGCGCGCGGCCGCCTCGCAGCACCGGATCGAGCGTCGCGCCGTCCAGCGGCGGGTTCAGCGCCAGCCCGATCCGCAGCCGGCCGGGATCGCGCTCGGCCAGCTCGGCGTAGGGCGCGGGCGGCGGCGGCGCCCAGGTGGCGTCGCCGGGCTCGTAGCCGGCCAGCACGTCGAGCACCGGCGGCGGTGTCGGCGACCGTCCGGGTCAGCACGCCGTCGGTGACCAGGAAGCTCTGGCCGGCGTCGGGCCCGACCGAGACCCGCCCGCGGGCCGGCTTGAGGCCGACCAGCCCGCAGCAGGCCGCCGGGATCCGGATCGAGCCGCCGCCGTCGTTGCCGTGGGCGATCGGCACCATCCCCGCCGCCACCGCCGCCGCCGAGCCGCCGCTCGAGCCGCCCGGGGTGCGGTCGAGCGCCCACGGGTTGTGGGTGGGCCCGAAGCGCCGCGACTCGGTGGTCGGCAGGATCCCCATCTCCGGCAGCGTCGTCTTGCCGACGATCACGAACCCGGCGTCGCGCAGCCGCCGCACGCAGAACGCGTCGTGGCGGGGGACGAGGTCGCCGAACAGGTCGCTGCCCATCGTGAGCGGCATCCCGGCCACCGCGCGGTTGTCCTTGATCGCGATCGGGACGCCGGCGAACGGCCGCGGATCGCCCGGGCCGATCTGCGTCGGCGGCCGCCAGCGCCGACTCGGGGGCGACGTGGGTGAACGCGTTGATCGGCGGCTCGAGCTCGTCGATCCGCCGCAGCGAGGCCTCGACCAGCTCGACGCGCTGAGCTCGCCGGAGCGGACCAGAGCGGCGAGCTCGACGGCGGAGCGCTCGAGCAGCTCTGACACGGCTGGCGAAGGCTACTGCAGGTAGCCTGCTTATCCGCCGTCCCGAGCCCCCCCGAGAGGAGCACCCCGTACATGAGCGCAACCGCGGAAGTCCAGTCAGGCCTCGAGGGCGTAGTCGCCTTCGCCACCGAGATCGCCGAGCCCGACCGCGAGGGCGGCGCGCTGCGCTACCGCGGCGTCGACATCGAGGAGCTGGTGGGCAACGTGCCGTTCGAGCAGGTGTGGGGGCTGCTGGTCGACGGCACGCTGCAGCCCGGCCTGCCGCCCGCCGAGCCGCATCCGCTCAGCGTCCGCTCCGGCGATCCGCGCGTCGACGTCCAGTCGGCGCTGGCGATGCTCGCCCCGCAGTGGGGCTTCGGCCAGCTGATCGACATCTCCGACGAGGAGGCGCGCGACAACCTGGCCCGGGCCTCGGTGATGGCGCTGTCGTTCGTCGCCCAGTCGGCGCGCGGGATCGGCAAGCCGCCGGTCCCCCAGCGCGAGATCGACAAGGCCAAGTCGATCCCCGAGCGCTTCCTGATCCGCTGGCGCGGCGAGGCCAACCCGGACCACGTCAAGGCGATCGACGCCTACTGGAACTCGGCCGCCGAGCACGGCATGAACGCCTCGACGTTCACCGCCCGCGTCGTCGCCTCCACCGGCGCCGACGTCGCCGCCGCGCTGTCGGCCGCGGTCGGCGCGCTGTCGGGCCCGCTGCACGGCGGCGCGCCCTCCCGCGTGCTGAAGATGCTCGACGACGTCGCCGAGTTCGGCGACGCCGAGCAGTACGTCAAGGACGTGCTCGACTCCGGTCAGCGGCTGATGGGCTTCGGCCACCGCGTCTACCGCGCCGAGGACCCGCGGGCGCGCGTCCTGCGCCGCACCGCGCACGAGATCGACGCGCCCCGCGTCGAGGTCGCCGAGGCGCTGGAGAAGGCCGCGCTGGCCGAGCTTCAGGCCCGCCGTCCCGACCGCGTGCTGGCCACCAACGTCGAGTTCTGGTCGGCGGTGGTGCTCGACTTCGCCGAGGTGCCGCCGGAGCTGTTCACGCCGATGTTCACCTGCGCGCGCACGGCCGGCTGGTCGGCCCACATCATGGAGCAGAAGCGCGAGGGCAAGCTGATCCGCCCGACGGCCAAGTACGTGGGCCCGCGCCGCGGCCGCTGTCGGACCTGTGCTGAGCGCATCGAGCTCGAGGTCGGTCCGGCGTCCGGCCGCGGCCCCGGTACGGACCCTCACGTACTCCGCGAGCATCCGGGTGGCGCAGAACCTCGGCCCCAGCGTGCGCAGCGAGGTCGCGCATCAGCTCCATCCAGCGCGGCGGCAGCCCGACTCGTCACGGTCGTAGAACGCGGGCACGACCTCGCTCGTCGAGCAGGTGGTGAAACGCGGCGGCGTCGCGCTCGTCCTGGGCGTGGTGGTCGGATCGACCTCGCCGGGGATCGCCCAGCCGTTGGTGCCGTCGTAGGCCTCGGCCCACCAGCCGTCGAGCACGCTGAGCTGCAGGCCGCCGTTGAAGGCCGACTTCATGCCGCTCGTGCCGCTGGCCTCCAGCGGCGGCCGCGGCAGGTTCAGCCACACGTCGCAGCCGCGCACCAGCCAGGCCGCCGAGTAGAGGTCGTAGTCGTCGAGGAACACCACCCGCTCGCCGATGACCTTGGCCGCCTTGAGCCCGAACAGGCTCTGCAGCGACGCGCTTGGCCTCCTCGTCGCGCGGATGGGCCTTGCCGGCCAGGACCACCTGCACCGGCCGGTCGCCGGCCAGCAGCGCGAGCGTCCAGTCCGGGTCGCGGGTCAGCAGGTCCAGCCGCTTGTAGGTGGCCACCCGGCGGGCGAACCCGAGCGTCAGCGACGTCCGGATCAAACGCGCGGGCGGCGGCGTCGACGTAGTCGCGCACGTCGCCGCGCACCAGCCGGTCGGCGACGCTGCGGCCGGCCACGAACTCGACCAGCTCGGCTCGCTGGCGGTGCCGCGCCTCCCACAGCTCGGTCGCCGGGATGTCCTCGCACGGCCGCCCAGACAGCCGGGTCGTCGGCGCGCTCGACACCAGTCCTCGGGCAGGTGGCGGTCGAGCAGCTCGCGCATCGGCGCGCCCGATCCAGGTCGGCACGTGCACGCCGTTGGTGACGTGGCCGATCGGCACCTCGGTCGACTCGCGATCGGGCCACAGCCGAGTGCCACATCTCGCGGGCCACCTCGCCGTGGCGGCGGCTGACGGCGTTGGAGGCGCGGCTCATGCGCAGCGCGGCCTGGGTGACGCCGAACGGCGCCGCGGGGTCGGCGCGAGCCGTCGCGCGCCGAGCGCGACCAGCTCCGCGGTCGAGCCGCCCAGCTCGCCCGCCAGGCGGCCGAGCGGCCGTCTCGATCTCGCTCGCGCGGGATAGGTGTCGTTGCCGGCCGGCACCGGCGTGTGGGTGGTGAACACGGTGCGCGTCGCGGGCGCGCTCCAGCGCCGCCGACCAGCGAGCCGTCGCCGTTGCGTCGCCGCGCGCCAGCTCCAGCGGCGCCAGCGCGGCGTGGCCCTCGTTGAGGTGGATCACGCCGGGCTCGTAGCCCATCGCGCGCAGCGCCCGGACGCCGCCCACGCCGAGCAGCGCGTACTGGGCCAGGCGGGTCTGGGGATCGCCGTCGTACAGCCGGCCGGTGATCCAGCGCTCGAGCGGGCCGTTCTCCGGACAGTCGGTGTCGAGCAGGAACAGCGGCACCCGGCCGACGTCGACGCGCCAGATCCGCGCGGTCACGTCGCCCTCGCCGATCGGCACGGTGACCGTCAGCGGCGTCGCCGTCCGGGCCGGTGACCAGCGCGGCCGGAAGCCGCGTCGGGGTCGGTCTCGATCCAGTACTCGTGCTGCCAGCCGGAGGCGTCGATCCGCTGGCGGAAGTAGCCCTTGCGGTACATGAGGCCGACCGCGACGAGCGGCAGCGCCCGGTCGGACGCCTCCTTGAGCAGGTCGCCGGCCAGCGCGCCGAGCCCGCCCGGAGTAGACCGGCAGCGACACGTGCACGCCGTACTCGGCGCACAGGAAGCGCCACCGGATGCGCTGGAGTCGACCGGGCCGGCGGCGGCGGGCGCGCTCCAGGTCGGCGATGACCATCGCCTCGAGCTCCTGCGCGCGGGCGAGCAGGCGCGTCGTCGGCGGCCGCCCGGCGGAGCACCCGCGCCGGCGACTCCTGCAGCAGGCGCACCGGATTCTGCACGCACAGCTCGAAGCGCTCGGGGTCGACGGCGCTGAACAGCTCGGGCCCGCCCGGCAGCCAGGACCAGCGGTAGTTGAAGGCCAGCCGCGCCAGCGGCGCCAGGGCGGCCGGAAGCCGCTCGGCGAGGTCCGCCGGCCGCGCACTGGATGTCCGCGCGGCCGTCGTGCTGCGTGGCGGTGACGTCGGGCAAGCGGCGCGATTATCGACTATCTGCCCCGGGCGGGGCGCGGTCCAGCCCGCGCACGATCGTTAGGCTGGCGGCCGCTTGACGCGATCGGCGCACCGCCGACGACCGCAGTGCCGCCTGGGCGTGCTGGCGTTCGGCGACTCGATCACCAACGGCGGCGGCGAGCTGCAGTGGGGCGTGGCGCTGCAGTCGTGGGCGCTGTGGATGGCGCGCTGCCTGGGGCTGCCGTACACCGGCTACGCCGTCGACGGCGCCGCGCGTCGCCGACGTCGTGGCGGCGACCAGATCCCGGCCTTCGAGCGCCGCGCACACCGCAGCCGACATGCCCGCTACGACGTGGGCTGCCTGTACATCGGCGTCAACGACGTCCGCGCCCTCGACTGGGACGCGGCCGCCTTCGCAGCCGACTTCGAGCCTGCGCTGGCCTTCGTCGGCGGCCGCTGCGACCGCACGCTGGCGCTGACGGCGCCGCTGGGCCTCGGCCTGCCGCGCGCCGGGCCCAAGGTCGCCGAGCTCAACGCGATCGTCGCCGGGTCGGCGGCGCGCGCGCGGCGCGCTGGTCGTCGACCTGGCGTCGTTCGGCGCGCGCAACCATCGTGATGGCCGACCGCGTCCACCCCACGGCGTTCGGCCAGATCGCCATCGCCGAGCGGGCGCTGGCCGTGCTGGAGCGCGACGGGCTGCCCGCGCGCGTGGCCGCCGGCGTCGCTGATCAGCTATCAGACGACCCGGTGGCGGACGGCTGCGGGCGACCTGACCTACGCCTACCGCCGCAAGGAACTCGGCGCGCGCCTGGGGGCTGGCGCGGGCACTCGGAGCCGCGTCCGGCTCGGCCCGCGCGTCTGGGACGCTAAGCGCACAAGTTCGATTGAAATCATGTAAAACTTCCGGGCGGCACCCACCCGGACCACAGGAGAGCCCCGATGTCAGCGTGCCCCTGACCGACGCCCGTCACCATGCTGCCCGCTGAGGCACCGACCGCAGGGGTCGCACTCGCCGAGCCGCCGCCGTCACCGCCACTGATCGCCGATGAGGCGGCAGGCGATCGAGGTGGCTCGCGCCTGCGCCGAGTCGATCGCCGATGGCACCGCATGAGCGAGACCGCCACGGGTCTCCCGCACGAGGAGATGGCCACGTCCTTGACCGCGGTCGGCCTGCTCCATCTCACGGATCCGCGACTGTGGTAGGGGCGGCCGTCGGGCTCGAGCGACCAGCGCTGGGCCGAGGTGGCCACGAACGCCGCCGTCGACCCGCGTGGCCCAGATCCCGCAGAGCCATTTCCTGTTGCGCAGACGGGTCTGCGGATGCTCGGGACCGACGGCCGAGCAGCGCCGGCTGTTCGGCGAGGTGCTGCGCAGCGGCGGATCGGCAATGCGCTCGCGGAGCGGCGGCGCCGCAGCACGCCCAGGACCTTCAGCGCGGCGAGACCTGGCTCGCGACGATGGACGGCGCAGCTGCGGCCTGCAGCGGGCCAAGCACTACGGCGGGGAGGTCGAGCCGCGCGCTGGGCGGCGGTCGACCGCCCTGGAGAGCAGCGAGCGCCTCGTCCGGTCGTCTTCGTCAAACTGCCACCAGGATGGGCGTCGGCGTGAACTGCGACGCACCCGGAAGTGATGCGGCCAGCGCGCCACCGTCAGAGTGAAGCAGCCGTGTTCGACAACGGTCCAGGACGAGCGGCGGGCGCTCCCGTACCGGGGGCGTTGCGCCGGGCCGCAGCTGCTCGGCGCTCGCGCCCAGCTGGTTCACGCCGCCATGAGGTCGGCATCGCCGCCGGCGGCGCTGGCCGACGGCGAGGAAGCCTGCGCGACCGTCGCTGAGCCGTTGCGGAGAGCAGCTCGCGGCGTGATCCGGGCCCAGACCAGCGGCCGAGGACCGCATACACGTTGCGCATGGACGTGAAACAGCCGGCCGGTGCGCACCCGCCGAGGTGATGCTGCGCGTGCCGTGATCCGAGCGCTAGCCGCTGTTCGCGGGATGGCGACCGCCGAACTGGCGGGTCGGCGAGCCGGGCGAGCTGGAGCTCCTGTGGATCCTTCGGCCCACGTCGGCGCGGATCACGACATCCATTGTCGCCGAATCAGCGTCGCAACGTCGGGCATGCCGCGGCAAATCGTGCGTCCGGCCATGGCGTCACACGGTGCGTCGGGCACGGCGTCACACGGTGCGTCGGGCATCGGCGGACTAAAGATGCGCCTAGCATGGCGGCAAACGGGGCCACGCGGCAGCCTCCGGCCGCGCAACCACCGGCACAGAAACGTCGTCAGCTCGAGGCTCGCAGCCGGCCCGGCCTCCGCGGTCACCTCACGCAGCCGCCGGGCCAGCGCCGGGGTCAGGGCCCCCCGGCTGCATCTGCCACCGCCAGCTGCGCGCCCGCCTTGCCCGGGGATCGTTCATGCGCGCCTCGCTGCCCAGCCCCAGCACGTCCTGGGCCTGGATCATGGCGACCCGGGCCGGCGAGGAGAACGCCAGGCGGATCAGGCCCCACCACGGCCGCCGCGCGGTCGGCAACGCCGTGGCGCGCCAGCTCGGCGTCCACGAACGCGCGCTGCGCGGGGCCCAGCGACTCCAGCCAGCCGCGGGCCGTGTCCTGGTCGTGGGTGCCGGTGTAGACGACCCGGTTGGCGGCGTGGTGCTCGAGGCGGTGCGGGCTGCGCGGGCATGGCCGGGTCCAGGCCGAACTGGATCACCAGCATCCCCGGCAGCCCGAGCTCGTCGCGCAGCCGCTCGCACCGGCGGGGTGATCACGCCGAGGTCCTCGGCCACCAGCGGCAGCCCGGGCCGGCCGAGCCCGCCGCTCGAGAGCGCGGAACAGCGCCCCGCCCGGCCCCGCCGCCACGTGCCCGCCGGTCGCGCGTGCGCGCGCCCGCGGGCACCGCCCAGTAGGCGACGAAGCCGCGGAAGTGGTCGATCCGGGCCAGGTCGAACAGCTCCAGCGTCCGGCGCACCCGCTCCACCCACCACCGGTAGTCCGCGGCGCTGCAGCGCCGGCCAGTCGATACAGCGGGTTGCCCCACAGCTGGCCGCCGAGGCCGAGTAGGCGTCGGGCGGCGCCCCGGCCACCGACCCCGCCTGGAACAGCTCAGGGTGGACGCGTGGTCGGCGCTGCCCGGGCGAGACGTAGATGGCGATGTCGCCCATGATCCGCACCCCGCGCTCGGCGGCGTAGCGGCGCAGCGCGCCCCACTCGCGGTCGAAGCGGACCTGGTCGGCGACCGCGCCGCCGACCGGCAGAACCGCTCCCAGTCACCGATCCAGAACGCCTGGCGCTCACGGAATTCGGATGATCTCGGCCGCGCGAGACCGGCGCCCGCGGCTCGGCCAGCAGGCCCGGCCAGGCGGCGAACGCCGAGCTGCGACTTGTACGGCGAGCGGTAGCGATCCGGCGGTCCGAGCGGCAGCACCTGCCACCACGACTGACCGGCGGCGGCGAGCCAGTCGACGAAGCGATAGGCTCTGCGCCCAGGCGGCCGCCCGGGCAGCGAGGTGATGTGGAGCTGCACGCCGCTCGCTCTGGGCCGGGGCGTTCACCGCGCTGGTGTTTACCCGATGGCTCCCGGATACCTTCACAGGGAGTGAGCGCACACACCACCGACACCCGAGTCGCGCGCGACCCGGCGGCCCCGCCCGCCGCGAGGCGCGCGCGTCCGCCCGCGCCCCGCCGGATCGTGATCCAGTACCCGACGCCGTCGGTCGACGGCGGCCGCTATCCGGTCAAGCGCTGCGTGGGCGACCGGTCGACCGTCGAGCCGACGTGTTCCGCGACGGCCACGAGCTGATCCGCGCCGTCGTCCGCTACCGCGGCCCGGGCGACGACGCAGTGGCTGGAGGTCGGCTTGCGCCGCATCGACGCCCACCTCGGCGGGGTCCGCTGGGCGGGCGCGTTCGCGGTCGACCGGCCGGGCCGCTGGCAGTACACGATCGAGGCCTGGACCGACGTGTTCGGCACCTGGCGCGACGAGCTGCGCCCGCAAGGTCGCAGCGGCGGCCAGCACGATCTCGGCGGCGAGCTGTCCGAGGGCGTGCGTGCTGCTCAGCGGCAGCCGCCGGGCGCGCCCGGTCGCAGACGGCCGCGCGGCTGATCGAGCACGCCGCCCGCGAGCTCGCAGACCCGGCGGTCCCGGACAGCGCCAAGCACGACGTGGCCCTCGGCGAGGAGCTGCTCGGAGCCGTCGAGCACGACGCAGGAGCGCCACGGCCGCGGTCACCCTCGACGAGCCCCAGACGGTCGAGGTCGACCGGCTGCGGGCCCGGTTCGGCGCCTGGTATGAGCTGTTCCCGCGCTCCTGGGGCGGGCTGCGCGGCGTTCGAGCGCCAGCTGCCGCGGCTGGCCGAGCTCGGGTTCGACGTCGTCTACCTGCCGCCGATCCACCCGATCGGCCTCACCAACCGCAAGGGTCGCGACAACGCCCTGACCGCGCGGGCCCGACGACCCGGGCTCACCGTGGGCGATCGGCGACGCCACCGGCGGCCACGACGCCGTCCACCCGGAGCTGGGCACCGATCGACGACCTGCGGTCGCTGACCGCGGCCGCCGCCGGCCACGGGATCGACATCGCGCTGGACTTCGCCATCCAGTGCTTCGGCCGACCACCCGTGGCTGACCGAGCACCCGGAGTGGTTTCACCGCCGGCCCGACGGCACCCTGAAGTACGCCGAGAACCCGCCCAAGCGCTACCAGGACATCTACAACGTCAACTGGGAGCTCGCCGGACTGGCGCTCGCTGTGGGACGCGCTGCTGGCGGTGATGCTGCAGTGGGTCGACTGCGGCGTCAAGGTGTTCCGCGTCGACAACCCCCACACCAAGCCGTTCGCCTTCTGGGCGTGGCTGATCGAGGAGGTCCACGCGCGCGACCGCGACGTCGTCTTCCTGGCCGAGGCGTTCACCAAGCGCGCGGTCATGCGCCACCTGGGCAAGATCGGCTTCAGCCAGTCCTACACCTACTTCACCTGGAAGAACTCGCGCTGGGAGCTGACCGAGTACGTCTCCGAGCTGGCCCACTCCGGCGAGCAGGAGTACTTCCGCCCCAACTTCTTCGCCAACACGCCCGATATCCTGCATGAGTACCTCCAGCACGGCGGCCGGCCGGCGTTCGAGGCCCGGCTCGTGCTGGCGGCGACGCTCAGCCCCAGCTACGGGATCTACTCGGGCTATGAGAGCTTCGAGAACGTGCCGGTCCGGGCCGGGCTCGGAGGAGTACCTGCACTCGGAGAAGTACGAGATCAAGCACCGCGCGCTTGGATGGACCCCTGCTACCGATGATCGCCCGCCTGAACGACACCCGCCGCCGGTAGCCTCGGCGCTGCAGGAGTTCTCCAACATCACCTTCCTGGACACCGCCAACGACGCGCTGATCGCCTACGCCAAGCAGTCGGCCGGCGAGACCGTGATCTGCGTGGTCAACCTCGACCCCCATCAGCGCCAGGAGGGACTGGCGGTGATCCCCGCCAGCCTCGGGCTGCCGCCCAGCTTCACCGTCCACGACGAGCTCAGCGGCGAGCGCTACCAGTGGCGGATCGGCCATAACTACGTCGGGCTCACCCCGGGCGACCGCCAGGCCCACGTGCTGCGAGTCGAGCGATGAGCATCCAGGCACCGCGGCCATGAGCGTCGGTCCACCGACCCTGACCCACCTGCTCGCACGCGAGCCGCGGTCCGCGCCCTGGCGAGGTCTCCGCCGACGCCGCCGCCGCCGCCGCGCAGGCGCAGACCCGCCAGTGGTTCGAGGCCGAGCCGCTGTGGTTCAAGCGTGCCGTCTTCTACGAGATCCACATCCGGGGCTTCTTCGATGCCAACGGCGACGGCTCCGGGGACTTGCGCGGCCTCACCGAGAAGCTCGACTACCTGCAGTGGCTGGGGATCGACTGCATCTGGCTGCTGCCGTTCTACGAGTCCCCGCTGCGCGACGGCGGCTACGACATCTCGGACTTCACCAAGGTCCACCCCGACTACGGGACCGTCGACGACGTCAAGGAGCTGATCGACGCCGCCCATGCCCGCCGGATCCGGGTCATCGCCGATCTGGTCATGAACCACACGTCCTGCGGACCACCCGTGGTTTCAGGAGTCGCGCTCGGACGTGAACTCGCCCAAGCGCGACTGGTACGTGTGGTCCGACACCGACGACAGATACAAGGACGCCCGCATCATCTTCACCGACACCGAGGTCTCCAACTGGACCTATGACCCGGTGGCCGGCCAGTACTACTGGCACCGCTTCTTCTCCCACCAGCCCGACCTCAACTACGACAACCCCGAGGTCGGGGAGGCGATGATCGACGTGCTGCGCTTCTGGCTTGACCTCGGCCTGGACGGCTTCCGGCTCGACGCCGTCCCCTACCTGTTCGAGCGCGAGGGCACCAACTGCGAGAACCTGCACGAGACCCACGCCTACCTGAAGCACGCGCGCAAGGTGATCGAGGAGGAGTACCCGGACCGCGTGCTGCTGGCCGAGGCCAACCAGTGGCCCGCCGACGTGGTCGAGTACTTCGGCCGCGGCGACGAGTGCCAGATGTGCTTCCACTTCCCGGTCATGCCGCGGATGTTCATGGCCGTCCGCCGCGAGGAGGCGGCGCCGATCTACGAGATCCTCGAGCGCACCCCGTCGATCCCCGACAGCTGCCAGTGGGGCCTGTTCCTGCGCAACCACGACGAGCTGACGCTCGAGATGGTCACGCACGAGGAGCGCGACTACATGTACGCCGAGTACGCCAAGGACCCCCGCATGAAGCTCAATCTGGGCATCCGCCGGCGGCTGGCGCCGCTGCTCGACAACGGTCGCGACGAGATCGAGCTCATGACCGCAATCCTGTTCTCGCTGCCGGGTTCGCCCGGTTCTCTACTACGGTGATGAGATCGCTATGGGCGACAACATCTTCCTTGGCGACCGGGACGGGGTCCGGACGCCGATGCAGTGGACGGGCGATCGCAACGGCGGCTTCTCACGCGCCGACTTCGCCCAGCTCTACGCGCCGCCGCTGATGGACCCGGTGTTCGGCTTTCAGGCCGTCAACGTCGAGGCGCAGCTGCGCACCCCCACCTCGCTGCTGCGCTGGATGCACCGCTTCATCGCGCTGCGCAAGGAGCATCCGGTGTTCGGCTTTGGCACCTACGAGCCGATCGAGACCTCCAACCCGCGCATCTTCGCGGTGATCCGGCGGTTCGAGGACGACATCGTGCTGTGCGTGCACAACCTGGCTCGCTCGGCGCAGGCGGTCGAGCTCGACCTCACCCAGTACGCGGGCCGCTATCCGGTCGAGCTGTTCGGCCGCTCGCGCTTTCCCCGCATCGGCGAGTGGCGCTACCTGCTGACCCTGGCTCCGCGTGGCTTCTACTGGTTTCAGCTGGTGGAAGAGGACCAGGAGGCAGTGGCGTGACCTCGGAGAACGTCGAGACCGCGGCCCGCTCGCTGATCGAGGCGCTCGAGCTCGAAGCCCTCGGCGCCTGGATCGAGCAGCAGCGCTGGTACGCGTCCAAGTCGCGCCACATCACCGGTGTCGAGATCGACGAGTCGGTCCAGATCGCCACCGACCCGACGCTGGTGCTGAGCCTGGTCCAGGCCCGCTTTGCCACTGGCAGCCACGAGCTCTATCAGCTCCCGATCGCCTTCCTGGACGCAGCCGAGCGACGCCGCCCAGACGGCGATCACCGCCGCCAACGGCCGCACCGCCGTCGATGCGGCCGACTACCCCGAGCTGGCTCGCGACGTGTTGACGCTGATCGAGGCAGAGGCCCAGCTCGACGGGAGCGACGGAACCTTCCGCTTCCAGCGCCCGGAGGGCTCCGGCCGACGAGTGAACCCGGATGGCCCCGCCCGCCCGATCGGCGTCGAGCAATCCAACTCGTCGATCGTGTTCGGCGACGCCACCGTGCTGAAGGTGTTCCGCCGCCTGGAACCGGGCATCAACCCCGAGCTCGAGCTGCTGCAGTTCCTCACCCGCCGGGAGTACAGCCAACATCGCGCCGCTGCTGGGCTGGTATCAGTACGACGGCCGCCTGTTCTCGGCCACGCTGGGGGTGGCGCAGCGCTTCTTCCCCGACGCCACCGGCGGCTGGGAGATGGCGCTCGAGCGGATCGTCACCGATCCAGAAGGGCTGCTCGAGGACCTGGGCCAGTTGGGAACCGTCACCGCCGAACTGCACAACGTGCTGGCCAGCGACGGCGGCGATCCCGCCTTCAGTCCCGACGAGCCGAGCTCTGAGTCTCTGTCGCTGCTCACCGCGACCATCGACGAGGACATCGAGCGCATCTTCGTGCGGCTCCCCGACGACGAGCGCGTGGCCGCTATCGCCGGACGCGGGCAGGACGTGCGAGAGAAGATCAACATGCGCTCCCAACTCGTGCTCGGCGGCCGGGCGATCCGCACCCACGGCGACTTCCATCTCGGACAGACGCTGCACACACCCGGCGGTTGGCTGATCATCGACTTCGAAGGCGAGCCGGCCCGGCCGCTGTTCGAGCGCCGCCAGAAGCAATCTCCGCTTCGCGACGTGGCCGGCATGCTGCGCTCGTTCGCCTACGTCGTGTCAGCGGCCGAGATCATGCGCGGGCAGCGGGCCCCCGAGGACTTCGAGGACCGCGCTCGGCGCACCTTCATCGAGCACTATTTCGCGCGCATCGAACCGTCGCTGCTGCCCGGCGGGGAGACCGCCATCCTCAACCTGCTGTCGATCTTCGAGCTCGAGAAGGCCATCTACGAGCTCAGCTACGAGCTCGACAACCGGCCTGAGTGGCTGCCCATCCCGGTGGCCGGCATCGCCCGCCTGCTGGAGTCCGAGTGACGATCGCCACCTCCGAGCTCGACGCCCTTGTGCGTCGCGAACACACCCAACCCCACGCGGTGCTGGGCGCGCATCCGGCCAACGGCGGGGTCGTCGTGCGCGCGCTGCGACCGGCGGCTGTGAAGGTGTCGGTCAAGCCTTCCAAGGGCAAGTCGGTGGCCCTGGAGCAGATCCATCCCGGCGGGGTGTTCGAGGGCATGATCGAGGGCGCCGAGATGCCACTGCGCTATCAGCTCAAGGTCGACTACGGCGACGGCGGCAAGTTCCAGCTTCAGGATCCCTACGCCTTCACCCCCACCCTGGGCGAGCTCGACCTGCACCTGATCGCCGAGGGCCGCCACGAGGAGCTCTACGACAAGCTCGGCGCCCACGTGCGCAAGCACCAGGGCGTGCAGGGCACCGCGTTCGCGGTGTGGGCGCCGGCGGCGCGGGCGGTCAGCGTGGTCGGCGACTTCAACTCCTGGGACGGCCGGCTGCACGCGATGCGGTCGTTGGGCTCGAGCGGGATCTGGGAGCTGTTCCTCCCCGGCGTCGGGGCCGGAGCGCGCTACAAGTACGAGATCCTGACCGCCGACGGCGAGCTCGTGCTCAAGGCCGATCCGCTCGCCCAGGAGACCGAGCTCCCGCCCAAGACGGCGTCGGTGGTCACCGTCGCGCAGCACCAGTGGAGCGAGGACGACGAGCGCTTCCTGAACCAGCGGCGCGAGCAGTCACCGCTGACACGGCCGGTCTCCATCTACGAGGTGCACCTTGGCTCCTGGCGTCTGAACTCGTTGGAGGACAACCGCCCGCTGACCTACAGCGAGCTGGCCGACGAGCTGTCGGCCTACGTCACCGACATGGGCTTCACCCACGTCGAGCTGCTGCCGGTGATGGCGCACCCGTTCACCGGCTCGTGGGGCTACCAGGTCACCGGCTACTTCGCGCCCACGCCGCGCTACGGCTCACCCGACGACCTCCGCGAGTTCGTCGACCGCATGCACGCTCGCGGCGTCGGCGTGAT
Organism: uncultured Solirubrobacterales bacterium; assembly: GCA_963754375.1. GTDB lineage: Bacteria > Actinomycetota > Thermoleophilia > Solirubrobacterales > Solirubrobacteraceae > Palsa-465. The sequence goes on along the minus strand of CAVWFX010000021.1, from coordinate 145,485 downwards.
CCTCGACTGGGTCCCGGCCCACTTCCCCCGCGACGAGTTCGCGCTGGCCCGCTTCGACGGCAGCGCGCTCTACGAGCACGCCGATCCGCGCCGCGGCGCGCACCCGGACTGGGGCACGCTGGTGTTCAACTTCGGCCGCCGCGAGGTCCGCAACTTCCTCATCTCCAACGCCCTGTTCTGGCTGCGCGACTACCACGTCGACGGGATCCGGGTCGACGCCGTGGCCTCGATGCTGTACCTCGACTACTCGCGCCGTGCAGGGCGAGTGGGTCCCCAACGAGTTCGGCGGCCGCGAGGACCTGGAGGCGGTGGAGTTCCTCAAGGAGCTCAACGAGGTCATGTACGGCCACGAGCCCGGGATCATCTCCGCCGCCGAGGAGTCGACTGCCTGGCCGGGCGTCTCCCGCCCCACGTATCTGGGCGGGCTCGGCTTCGGCTTCAAGTGGAACATGGGCTGGATGCACGACACGCTGGGCTACTTCGAGCAGGACCCGATCTACCGCCGCTACCACCACCATGAGCTGACCTTCAGCCTGATGTACGCGTTCAGCGAGAACTTCGTCCTGCCGCTGTCCCACGACGAGGTGGTCCACGGCAAGGGCTCGCTGTACACCAAGATGGCCGGGGCCGACCAGTGGCAGAAGCTGGCCAACCTGCGCGCGCTGTACGCCTACATGTGGGCCCACCCCGGCAAGAAGCTGCTGTTCATGGGCTGCGAGCTGGCCCAGAAGTCGGAGTGGAGCCACGAGCGCTCGCTCGACTGGCACCTGCTCGAGCAGCCCGAGCACGCGGGCATCCAATCGCTGGTGCGCGATCTCAACCGTCTGTACCGCGAGGAACCGGCGCTCTATGAGATCGACTCCGATCCGACCGGCTTCTGGTGGCTGGAGCCCAACGACGCGGACAACAACGTGATCGCCTTCGCCAGCGCGCTCGGCCGATTCGAGCCGGATCATCGTGTTCGTGGCCAACTTGTCGCCGGTGCGCGCGCTACGGCTACCGCCTGGGTCTCCCCCGCTCGACCCGCTGGCGCGAGGCGATCAACACCGACTCCTCGTACTACGGGGGCTCGGATGTCGGCAACCTCGGGGGCGTGGTCCCCGAGCCGATCCCCTGGCACGACCAGGCCGTTCTCGGCCGAGGTGACGCTGCCCCCGCTGGCGCGCCGTCTGGCTCGTCCCCGATGAGTAACCGCCCGCCGACCGGCGTGATTGCGTAGACGTCGATGACGACCGACCTGACCTCACCCGGCGCCGCCGGCGTCCGGGACGCCTACCCGTGGGAGCGCCCGCTGGGGGTGCGGATGCTGAGCGACCGTCAGGCCGAGTTCCGCGTCTGGGCGCCGCGACCTGAGTCGCTGGAGCTGCGGATCGGCGGCGAGCCGGTGGCGCTCAACGACGCCGGCTACGGCGTGTTCGAGACCCTGGCCACCGTCGACCCCGGCACCGACTACGTGTATCTGGTCAACGGCTATCAGGTGCCCGACCCGTCCTCGCGATGGCAGCCCGAGGGCCTCCGCGGGCCCTCGCGGGTGCTCGACGCGCGGGCCCTGCCGGGCCGCGACGACGCCTTCGCGGCGCCGGACCTGCGCGATTCGGTCATCTACGAGCTGCACGTCGGCACCTTCACCGCCGAGGGCACGTTCGCGGCCGCCGCCGGACATCTGCGGGAGCTGGCCCGCCTGGGCGTGACGGCGATCGAGATCATGCCGGTGGCCGAGTTCCCCGGCGCCCGTGGCTGGGGCTACGACGGCGTCTACATCTCGGCCGCCCAATCCTCTTACGGCGGTCCGCAGGGGCTGGCCGAGCTCGTCGCTGCCGCTCACCGCGAGGGGCTGGCGGTGATCCTCGATGTCGTCTACAACCACCTCGGCGCCTCCGGCGCACAGGCCTTCGAAGCCTTCGGACCGTACTTCACGTCCAAGTACGAGACGCCGTGGGGCAAGGCGATGAACTACGACGACCCCGACTGCGGCCCGGTACGGGAGTGGGTGTGCCAGAGCGCGGAGGGCTGGGTGCGCGACTTCGGGATCGACGGCCTGCGTCTCGACGCCATCCACGCGATCTTCGACTCCAGCGCCGAGCACATCGTCGCCCAGGTGGCTCGGCGTGTGCACGCGGCCAACCCGCGCGCCTACGTGATCGCCGAGTCCGGGCTCAACGACCCGGTGGTCATGCGCCCGCGCCAGCGCGGCGGCTGGAACTGCGATGCCACCTGGGCCGATGACTTCCACCACTCGCTGCGGACGCTGATCAGCGATGAGCACGGCGGCTACTACGAGGAGTTCGGGCGCGTCGCGGACCTGGCCAAGGCCTTTGACCGCCCCCACGTCCACGACGGGACCTACTCCAGCTTTCGCCGGCGGCGGTTCGGAGCCCGCGCCGACGACGTCGCGACCGATCGCTTCGTGGTCTTTTCTCAAGACCACGACCAGGTCGGCAACCGCGCCTACGGCGATCGAATGCCGCCCGAGGCGCGGCCGCTGGCCGCGTTCTGCACGCTGCTGTCGCCGTTTGTGCCGATGCTGTTCATGGGCGAGGAGTACGGCGAGACGGCTCCGTTTCAGTTCTTCACCAACCACATCGACCCGGACATCGCCCAGGCCACCCGTGAGGGCCGTCGCCGGGAGTTCGCCGCCTTCGAGGAATTCGGCGGCGAGACGCCCGATCCCGAGGACCCGGCCACGTTCGAGCGCTCCAAGCTGACCCGTCAGCGCGACCCGGCCACCGCGCAGCTGTACGCCGACCTGTTCAGGCTGCGCCGGCGCCTGCCCAAGGGCAACGCCGACGAGGTGCGCTTCGATGAGGAGGGCCGCTGGCTGCGAGTCCGCCGCGGGACCTTCGAGCTGCTCTGCAACTTCGGGTCCGAGACGCTCGAGCTCGAGTGCAGCGCGCGGCGGATCGAGCTGGCCACCGCGGCCGACGCGCATCTGGAGGACGGATCCCTCACACTGCCCGCCATGTCGGGAGCGCTGGTGCGATGACGGAGGTGTGGCCGGGGCGCCCGTTCCCGCTGGGCGCGAAATGGGACGGCAGCGGAACCAACTTCTCGATCTTCTCCGAGCACGCTGAGCGCGTCGACCTGTGTCTGTTCGACGACGCCGGCGAGGAGACGCGGATCGAGATGACGCAGCGCCGGGCGCTCAACTGGCACTGCTACCTGCCGGGCGTCGGCCCCGGCCAGCGCTATGGCTACCGCGTCTACGGCCGCTACGAGCCCGATGAGGGCCAGCGCTTCAACCCCGACAAGCTGCTTATCGACCCCTACGCCAAGGCGATCGATGGGACCGTCGATTGGGCCCACGACGCCAACGTGCTGCCCTACGTGCCCGGGGACGCCGAGGACGCCGACTACGAGCTCGACGACGAGGACGATTCGCTGGCCATGCCGAAGTCGGTGGTGATCGACGACGCGTTTGACTGGCAGGGCGACCGGTCGCCGCGGATTCCGTTCCCCGACACGATCATCTACGAGACGCACGTCAAGGGCTTCACCATGCGCCACCCTGACGTCCGCGACGATCTTCGCGGCACCTACGCCGGGCTGGCCTCCGAGCCCGCGCTTGAATATCTCAAGGAGCTCGGCGTGACCGCGGTCGAGCTGCTGCCGGTCCACCACATCTCCGACGAGTCGTTCTTGTACGAGCGGGGGCTGCGCAACTACTGGGGCTACAGCACGATCGGCTACTTCGCGCCCTACTCCGAGTACGCCGCCACCGGCCGCCGCGGCGAGCAGGTGCGCGAGTTCAAGGGAATGGTCAAGGCGCTGCACCAGGCCGGCATCGAGGTGATCCTCGACGTCGTCTACAACCACACCGCTGAGGGCAACCACCTCGGGCCGATGCTGTCGTTCAAGGGGGTCGACAACGAGGCCTACTACCGGCTGATGCCCGACGACCCGCGCCACTACATGGACTTCACCGGCACCGGCAACTCGCTGAATCCCGTCCACCCCAGCGTGCTGCGGCTGATCATGGACTCGCTGCGCTACTGGGTGGTCGAGTGCCATGTCGACGGCTTTCGCTTCGACCTGGCGTCGGCGCTGGCCCGGGAGCTGTATGACGTGGACCGGCTGTCGGCGTTCTTCGACACCATCCACCAGGACCCGGTGCTGTCGCAGGTCAAGCTGATCGCCGAGCCCTGGGACGTCGGCCCGGGGGGCTATCAGGTCGGCAACTTCCCGGTGCTGTGGTCGGAGTGGAACGGCGTCTACCGCGACACCATGCGCGACTTCTGGCGCGCTCATGCCAGCGTTGGAGAATTCGCTTCGCGGCTGTCGGGCTCGGCGGACCTGTACGAGTCAGATGGCCGTGAGCCGTTCGCCTCCATCAACTTCATCACCGCGCACGACGGCTTCACGCTGCGCGATCTCGTCTCCTACAACGAGAAGCACAACGAGGCCAACATGGAGGACAACCAGGACGGGACCGACGACAACCGCTCCTGGAACTGCGGCGTCGAGGGCGAGACCGACGATCCGGAGGTCAATGAGCTGCGCGCGCGCCAGCAGCGCAACTTCCTGACCACCCTGTTCGTCTCCCAGGGCACCCCGATGGTGCTCGGCGGCGACGAGGTCAGCCGCACCCAGGGCGGCAACAACAACGGCTGGTGCCAGGACAACGAGATCTCCTGGTATGACTGGACGCCTGGCCCCGACGCCGAGCGGATGCGGGAGTTCACCCGCCGGCTGATCCGCCTGCGCCGCGAGCACTGCACCTTCCGGCGCGAGAGCTTTCTGCGCGGGGCCGAGGTCAACGGCTCCCGGCTGCCCGATGTGTGGTGGTTTCGTCTCGACGGGCGCAAGATGACCAGCCGCGACTGGCAGCACGGCGAGGCGGTGCTGGGCATGTTCCTCAACGGGAAGGCGATCGTGACCCCGGGACCCCACGGCGAGGAGGTCGAGGACGACTCGTTCGTGGTCCTGTTCAACGCCCACGCCGAGGACCGCACCTTCAAGCTGCCGCGGCGTCGCTGGGGGGCGCGCTGGGAGCTCGAGTTGTGCACCGCCGATCCGGAGGCGGCTGCCGGCAGCGCCGCCTACGAGGCCCAGGCGGAGATCAACGTCACCGCGCACTCGATCACCATTCTCAAGCGCGTCGCGTGAGCCAGACCCCATTTCGCGCCACCTACCGGCTTCAGCTCACGCCGGATTTCGGCTTCGCCGCCGCGCGGGAGCTGATCCCCTATCTGCGCGACCTGGGCGTCTCGCACCTGTACCTGTCTCCATCGCTGCAGGCCCGAGCCGGGTCCACGCACGGCTATGACGTGGTCGATCCCACCCGGGTGTCCGCGGATCTCGGCGGCGAGGCCGAGCTGCGCCGGCTGGCCGCGACCGCCAACGAAACGGGAATGGGTCTGATTCTCGACATCGTTCCCAACCACATGGCCACCGACGAGGCCAACCGGTTCTGGACCGATCCGCAGCTGCGGGGCCGCTTTTTCGATATTGATTCTGAGACTCATTCTCATCGCCGGTTCTTCGACATCGACGACCTGGCCGGGGTGCGCCAGGAGGATCCCGAGGTGTTCGAGGAGACCCATCGCCTCGTCCTCGGCCTGGTCGCCGAGGGCGCGCTCGACGGGCTGCGCATCGATCATCCCGACGGGCTCGCCGACCCGGCCGGCTATCTGGCTCGCCTGCGCGACCGCGGGGTGGAGAACGTGTGGATCGAGAAGATCCTGGAGGCCTCCGAGCACCTGCGCGACTGGCCGGTGAACGGCACCGTCGGCTACGAGTTTTTGAACGACGTCTGTGCGCGTGTTCGTCGACGGGGAGGCGGCCGAGGCGTTCACCGAGCTGTGGCAGGACCTCTCCGGCGACCGGCGTCCTTCGACCAGGTGGCGCACGAGGCCAAGCTCGAGCAGGCGTCGGGCACGTTCAGGCCCGAGATGGAGCGCCTGGCCCGGGTGCTCGATGGGACGGTCGCGGTCGACGAGCTGGCCGCGCGCGGCGTCGGCGATGCCGATCTACCGGACCTACGTCGAGCCGGGGTCGGGGCTGGTCACCGACGACGACCGGCGGGCCATCGACGAGACCGGGATGGCGTCGGCGGTGGCCTCGCGCCTGCTGCTGGAGCAGGAGGCGCCCGCCGAGTTCGTCACCCGCTTCCAGCAGACCAGCCCGCCGGTGGTGGCCAAGGGGATCGAGGACACCGCCTTCTACCGCTACGGACGGCTGCTGGCGCTCAACGACGTGGGCGGCGACCCCGGGCGGTTCGGGATCGCGGTGTCCGACTTCCACCGCGGGTGCCGGGAGCGCTCGCAGCGCTTCCCGCTCGCCATGCTGACCACCAACACCCATGACACCAAGCGCTCGGCCGACGTGCGGGCCCGCATCGCCGCGCTGACCTGGATGCCGGACGAGTGGGAGGCGCGGGTCCGGCGGTGGATGGAGGTCACCGAGGAGCTTCGCAGTCGCCGGCGCCCCCGATGCGCTGGAGCGGTACTTCATATTTCAGACGCTCGTGGGCGCCTGGCCGATCGAGCTCGAGCGCGTCCAGGGCTACATGCGAGAAGGCGCTGCGCGAGGCCAAGCGCAACACGCAGTTGGGTCGAGCAGAACGCCGACTGGGAAGGAGCGGTGCTCGAGCTTCTGCCGCGGGCTGTACTCGCACGCCCGTTCCTGGCCGACTTCGAGCCGTTCGCGGAGCACGTGGCCAGGCTCGGAGACCGGCATCAGCCTGGGCATGCTGGCGCTGAAGCTGACCGCGCCCGGCGTCCCCGACATCTACCAGGGCGACGAGCTCCCGTTCCGCGCCCTGGTCGACCCCGACAACCGCCGGCCGGTCGACTGGGACTGGCAGCAGGCGATGCTGGCCCGCCTGCTGGGCGGCTCGCTCGCCGGACCGCCACACGCCGCAAGCTGTGGCTGACGCAGCGCCTGCTCCAGCTGCGCGTCCGCCGGCCGCGAGGCGTTCTCCGGCGGCGCCTACGTAGCCGCTGGACGCCGGCGAGGCAGTGGTCGCGTTCACCACGCGGCGACGAGGTGCTGGTGATCGTGGCGACCCGCCCGCGGCGCGCCGCAGGCGATCGCATCCGGGTCGCCCCCGGGCCTGGCGCGACGTGCTGCGCGGCGGCACCCTGAACCTCGAGCCGCCGATCTCGTGTCCGAGCTGCTTGGCGATCGCGGGCTGGCCGTCCTCGAGCGCGCTCGGCACATTGGCCGCGCTGCTACCGCGCCGAGTCGCAAATCCCGGCGCCGGTAGGGTCTGGACTGCGGTCATGCGCGTCCTGCTGCTCTCCTGGGAGTACCCGCCGATCATCGAGGGCGGGCTGGCCCGGCACGTGCGCAAGCTGTCCGAGCACCTGGTCGCGGAGGGCGTCGAGGTGCACGTGCTGACCCGTGGCGGCGGCCGCCTGCCGGCCACCGAGGACCGCCACGGCGTCATCGTCCACCGCCTCCAGGAGCCCCCGTTCCCCAAGGACGTCAAGGCGTTCGTGCGCTGGGTGCAGACGATGAACGACGACATGCGCGAGGCGCGGCGACGAGCTCGCGGGCGAGCTGGGCTTCGATCTCGTGCACTCGCACGACTGGCTGGTGGCCGGCGCCGCCGAGCGCATCGCGCGGGCACCGGGCGTGCCCTGGGTGGTCACCGTCCACGCCACCGAGTACGGCCGCCACCAGGGCTGGGTGCAGAACTACCCGCAGTCGCACATCCACGCCGCCGAGCGCGAAATGGTCCGGCGCGCCGACCGCGTGATCACCTGCTCGCGCTACATGCGCAGCCACGTGTCGAGCGTGTTCGGGGTCGCGTCCGAGCAAGATCGCGGCGATGCAGAACGGGATCGACCCGCACGACCTGGAGCCGGTGGCCGACAACCTCGACGAGCTGCGCCTGCGCTACGCCGAGCCGGGGAGCGGCTGGTGCTGCTGGTCGGGCGGCTGGTCTACGAGAAGGGCTTTCACCTCGCGCTCGACGCGCTGGCGCCGGTGATCCGCAAGCTCGGCGACGTGCGGTTCGTGGTCGCCGGCACCGGCACCGCCGAGGCCGAGCTGCGCCGGCAGGCCTGGCGGCTGGGGCTGTCGCGCAAGGGCGTGTTCCTGGGCTGGGTCGGCGACGACATGCTGCACTCGCTCTACCGGGTCGCCGACCTGTGCATCGTGCCCTCGATCTACGAGCCGTTCGGGATCGTGGCCCTGGAGGCGATGGCCTCCGGATGCCTGTGCGTCGTCGCCGACACCGGCGGCCTGCGTGAGGTCGTTCCCGGCGACGGCACCGTCGGGCTGCGCTTCCCGTCTCGTGACTCGGCCGCGCTGGGCGAGATCCTCGAGCGGGTGCTGACCGACGACAGCGAGCGGGCGCGGCTGGTGGCCGAGGCCCGCGAGCACGTGCTGCGCTTCGACTGGGGCGAGGTGGCCCGCCAGACGGTCGGGGTGTACAGCACGCTGGTTCGCGGCGCGCCCGTGCCTTAGCTACAGCTCGTGGTAGCGGCGCGTGGCGGGGGTCACGCACCGAGGGCGGGTGGAGCGGACGTGGGTCGTCTGCTCGTCATATAGGCGAGTAGATCGCACCACGTCCCCGATCTGACCGCGGAAATAGCTACGGCCGCCCGCACACAGAAGCGGCCGGGGCTTTACGCCCCGGCCGCATCAGTCAAGCCGTAACCGCCGATCTCGGGCGCGATCAGTGCGCGTGGTTTGCTTTGGCCCCTTTTCCATGCGGCGCTGGCGCTGGCGCGGTGGCGGGCAGCGCGAGTTCGTCACGAACGCGTAGCCCTCGAGAAGTCGCCGTTGTCGATCGACAGGGCGCGTGGTGTCGTCCAGGACGCACATCCCGACGTTCCACGTTCCGGCACCCGGAGACGCCGCCTGGGAGATGGCGTACGGAAGCCTGGTGGTGCTGAGGTCCACCATCTGGAACAGTTTCCGTGTCGGCCAGCGGAGCGATCGGGCCACCAGCGGCGGGCTGCTTGCAGATGCCCACGTCCACAGTGACCGGTGCCGGTGCCACCCAGTGAGGCGGAACCCGACGCCGTGAGGCCCTGCGTGGCGTGGTCGTGACCTGCGTGGTCGGTCCGGCGAACGACGAACGCGTCGACATCCAGGGATGGTGTCGCCTCGATCACCCCAGGTGCCGATCTGCTGGAACCCGTCAGGTCCCGGGACGCCGGGCGCTCCGGCGGAGCCAGGGGCCCCGTTGAGCCCGTTGGCACCGTTCTTGCCCGCCTTCCCGGCCGGCCCCTGCTGGTTCCAGGTCAGCTTCGAGTCGTGCTTCTTGCACTTCTTGGCCTTGTACAGCCCGCCACCGTTCTTCTTGACGCACACGGTGATGGTCTTGCTGCCACTGGCGGCCAGGGCGTAGCTCCCTCCGGCGACCAGCGCCAGGAGCATGCCCATCACTGCAATCGTGGTCCCGCGACCAGCAAGCAGTCGTTTCATCTTGCCTCCTACTTAGATGTGGTGGCCCGAAGCGGTGCCAAGTGAACGCCTGAGCGCGAGCCCCTACATCCATGTCCCCGGTCCCTGATTCGGCCCCTGTTTGACTGCGGAACCCTAGCCCGAGTCCCGAGGCGCGTCAATCGGCAATTGCTCACACAAGCCAGGCACGGCGGCGCGCGATTCCCCTGTCCGGACGTAAAAAAGGGCCCCGGGTCAAACCCGGGGCCCTGGCAAGACACTCGCCTGTTGAGGCGATTATCGCCGTTGGCGACTGACCTACATCATCCCCGACATGTCGGGCATGCCACCGCCGCGCACCGCCGCCGCCATCCTTCTCCGGCACCTCGGCGACGATCGCCTCGGTGGTGAGGATGTTCTTGGCGATCGACGCGGCGTTCTGCAGCGCCGAGCGCGTGACCATGGCCGGGTCGATGATGCCCTCGGCCATCAGGTCGACGATCTCGCCGTTGGCCGCGTTGAGGCCCTGACCCTTCTTGGCCTTGCGGACGTCGTTGACGACGACCGAGCCCTCCAGGCCGGCGTTCTCGGCGATCTGACGCAGCGGCTCCTCGAGCGCGCGGTACACGATCTTCGCGCCCGTCTGCTCGTCGGGCGAGCTCGATCGAGTCGATGTTGAGCGCCTTCTGGGCGACCAACAGCGCCACGCCGCCGCCCGGCACGATGCCCTCCTCGAGGGCCGCGCGGGTGGCCTGCAGCGCGTCCTCGACGCGATGCTTCTTCTCCTTCATCTCGGTCTCGGTGGCCGCGCCGACCTTGACCACGGCAACGCCGCCCGACAGCTTGGCGAGGCGCTCCTGGAGCTTCTCGCGGTCGAAGTCGGAATCGGTCGATCTCGATCTCGGCCTTGATCTGGTTGATCCGGCCCTTGATCGCATCGCTGTCACCGTTGCCGTCCACGATCGTCGTCGTGTCCTTGGTGACGACCACGCGACGGGCGCGACCGAGCTGCGAGAGCTGAGTGTTCTCCAGCTTGAGGCCCATCTCCTCGGTGATCACCTCGCCACCGGTGAGGATCGCGATGTCCTCCAGCATGCGCTTGCGGCGATCGCCGAAGCCCGGCGCCTTGACCGCAACGCCGGTGAAGGTGCCGCGCAGCTTGTTGACGACCAGCGTCGCCAGCGACTCGCCCTCGACGTCCTCGGCGATGATCAGCAGCGGCTTGCCGGACTGGATCACCTGCTCGAGCACGGGCAGAATGTCCCGGACCGAGCCGATCTTCGAGTTGGCGATCAGGATGTAGGGATCCTCGAGGACCGCCTCCATGCGCTCCTGGTCGGTGACCATGTAGGGCGAGATGTAGCCCTTGTCGAACTGCATGCCCTCGGTGAACTCGAGGTCCATGCCGAACGTCTGGCCCTCCTCGACGTTGACCACGCCGTCCTTGCCGACCTTGTCGATGGCGTCGGCGATCACGTCGCCGATCTCGTCATCGCCGGCGGAGATCGTCGCCACGCGGGCGATCTGATCCTTGCCGGAGATCTCCTTGGACTGCGACGCGATGTTCTTGACCACCTGGTCGACAGCGCGCTCGATGCCGCGCTTGAGCGCCAGCGGGTTGGCCCCGGCGGCGACGTTCTTCAGACCCTGGCGAACGATCGCCTGAGCCAGCACGGTCGCCGTGGTGGTGCCGTCGCCGGCCACGTCGTTGGTCGCCGTGGCGACCTCGCGGACGAGCTGAGCGCCCTGGTTCTGGAAGACGTCCTCGACCTCGATCTCACGGGCGATGGTCACACCGTCGTTGGTGATCGTGGGGGCGCCGAACTTCTTGTCAAGGACGACGTAGCGGCCGCGCGGGCCGAGCGTCACCTTGACGGCGTTAGCTACCGCGTCGACGCCCTGCTCGAGCGCCTTGCGGGCCTCCGCCTCGTACTTCAGTTCCTTGTGTGCCATTTCGTTTCAGTTCTCCTGGGTTCTTCTACTGGACCTTGGCCAGCACGTCGGACTCGCGGAGGACGAGCAGCTCCTCGCCGTCCACCTTGATCTCGGTGCCGCCGTACTTGCTGTAGAGGACCTCGTCGCCCTCGGCGACGTCAAGCGGCGTGCGCTTGCCGGTGTCCTCGTTGACCTTGCCGTCGCCGACGGCGAGGACCTTGCCCTTCTGGGGCTTCTCCTTGGCGGTATCGGGCAGGACGATCCCACTCGCGGTGGTCTCCTCCTCCTCGATGGCCCGTACGATCAGGCGATCGCCGAGGGGCTTGAGCTTCATTTGGTCAGACCTCCGATTGAAGTTTGCTGCGAATTCGGCGCTTGGCACTCGTGGTACCCAGAGTGCCAACGCGCCAGGACTATAGCTTGCCCGAAGCGCTAATCAAGGCCAATTTGGCACTCTCGACGTAAAGAGTGCCAGCCGCTCCTTCGGGAGCCCTAAAGCCGCTCAGCCGGCACGCCCGGGACGGCACCGGCCACTTCAGCGGCGTCAATCGCCGAGGATCCCGTGGCTGGCGTCAGCCGTGCAGGCTCAAATAGGCGCGCAGCAGCGGATCGCCGAGCACCGCCGCGAGAACGCCGCCGAGCGCCAGGTAGGGCCCGAAGGGCAGGCCGTCTTGCGTGCCGCTCGAACCCCTCGGCTGGCGGCGATCACGGCGGCCGCGACCATGCTGGCCAACAGCGCCAGTAACAGCGCGACGATCACCGGACGGCCGAGGAACAGCCCCATCACCGCGAGCAGCTTGACGTCGCCCATCCCCATCCCGGCCGGATTGACAAGCGCGGCCAGCAGCAAAAAGCCGCCGGCGATCGCCGCCCACAGCAGCCGCTGGGGCTCGCCGGCGGGATCGAGGGCCAGGCCGAGTCCGATAGCCGACGAGCGCCGCCGGCCCGGTGATCCGGTTGGGGATGATCCGCCGTTCGATGTCGATCAGCGCGCACGGCACCAGCACCAGCACCAGCACCCCGCGCAAGACGGCGTCGGCCAACGAGTCCTGCGCGGCGGCCACGGCCGCAGCCAACACCACGGTGGCGACCACCACCACAGGTGAGCGCAGGCGGCTGGCGGCGCGGGATGTGAGCTGCGCGGTTGACATGGCCTGGTCGCGTCGATCGACGCGCTTGCCTAGGTATCGGTCGCGAGGCCCGGTCCCTGTAGGGTGGCCGTCCGATGCCGGCGGATCTGGACGATCGGTTCACCGGGCTCCCGCGTAGCGAGCACGCTGACGGTCTGGTGGTCATCGAGGCGCAGACCCACCGCTCCCGCCGCCGCGGGCTGGCCCGGCTCGATCGGCTCCCGCCCGATCACGCCCTCCACATCCCGCAGACCCCGTCGGTCCATACCTTCGGGATGCGCTTCTCGCTCGATCTGATCTGGCTGCGCAAGGACGGCACCATCGCGCGCATCGACCGAGCGGTGGCCCCACGCCGGATGCGCTTCTGCGCCGGCGCGCGCTCGGTGATCGAGACCGTCGCCGGTCAGGCCGACGCCTTCGTGACCGCCGGCGTCGGCTCCTGAGGGCGCTCGTGCCTTCGAGCGCTCGGGTCAGTTGCGAGCGCCGCCGAGGCCGTGGATCCGGTCGCGGATCCCCTCCGGCGGGCCCTCGATGATCTGCGAGAAGCGGACCACGGTCACGGTGTCGTCCATGGAAACCTTCCGGCCGTAGATCTGCTCGAGGAAGTGGATCATCTCGTCGACGCGGCGGAACTCGGGGTTGTCGTGCTCGATCTCGCGAGGAGACAGATCACGGACCCGCTTGACCTCGACCTGGTCGATGACGGCGTTGAAGATCTTCTCCCGCGGCGAGTGCTGGTAGCCGATCGTGACCAGAACGCACTCGTTCTTGTGGTACTTGTGCGACTTGTCGCCCAGGCGGATGGTGGCCGTCTTGCGGCCACGGCGCAGCTGGTCGCCGAACACCGATGAATAGAAGTTGAGTACTCGCATCTTGGGGCCGGACGCGGAGCCTACCGGTCCAACGGTGCTCGCGATATGGCGCGACGCACCATCTCCCGCTCGCCGGCGTAGGTGAGCTTCTCGGCGGCCAGTTCGAGCGGCATCCAAGACGCGTCCTCGATCTCGTGATCGTGGTCGGCGAGGTCGCCGGACAGGTATCTGAACAGGTAGAAGCGGACCGCCTTGTCGATCATGCGCCCGCGGCGCTCGTAGCGGTAGCGGACCACGCCCAGCTCCTCGATCAGCTCGGCCTGAGTCCCGGTCTCCTCGGCCACCTCGCGGCGGGCCGCCTGCTTCGGGCGTCTCGTCGCCGTCGGCGTGGCCCTTGGGGAGGCCGAGCACGCGCCGCCCGTCGGTGGCCCGCTTGACCGGCACGATCACCGCCACCCGGCCGTCGTGGATCACCACGCCGCCCGCCGACTCCTCGTCGGCCTGGTACTGCGCCCCCGGGGCCAGCGCATGGCGGTCAGTAGACATATCCCTCGAGCGCGGCCGGGTTGTGGACCGTCAGCCGTCCCCGTCCCTGGGTGATGATCCCGGCCCGCTCGAGCACGGCCAGAAAGCGGCTCGCCGACTCCCGCGAGGAGCCGGCCAGCTGCGCCACGTCGGCCTGGGTGGCGGTGATCAGGACGTCGGACTCGCCCGCTCCCTCCGACCGTGCCGCCGCCACCAGTTCAGCGAGCACCGACGCCACCCGGCTCTGCACGGTCTGAAACGACTGTCGCGACAGCCGTTCGTTGGTCTCTCGCAGGCGGCGGCTGAGCGCCGCCAGCAGCTTCACCGCGATGTCCGGGTGCTCGCGAAGCATTCGCCGCAGGTCGTTGGAGAGGATCGCCACCACATCGGTCTCCTCCAGGCACTCGATCGTCGCCGAGCGTCGCTCCTCGTCGAAGATCGCCAGCTCGCCGAAGATCTCTCCAGGCCCGAGGGTGGCCAGCGTGATCGTGCGCCCGTCGCTGTGCTCGCGGATCGCCCGCACGTGCCCGGTTCGCACGATGTAGCACGTGTCGCTCTCGTCGCCCTCGTGGAACACCGCCACGCCGGCCTCGAAGTGGCGCGGAACGGTGACCTCGGCCACCCGGGCCAGATCCTCCCCGGACAGCGTCGAGAAGGCCGGAACCTGCTGCAGCAGCGCTCTGGTCTCCTCACTGGTCGCCGCCATGCGTCAGGGATATCAGAAAGCGGCCTGGTCGCCTAAAGACGGCCGCTCCTCACGCGGCGCGGTTCACATCAGGTCCAGGACCTGCTCGCGGCGCCGGCGCCGCAGCGCCGAGCCGAGCCACAGCGCGAGCGCTATCACCAGCGACAGCGGCACCAGCACGGCCAGCGCGATCAGCGCCCCACCGGCCACCACCACCAGGACGCGGCCGGCGTCGTGGGCGGCCTGGCCGATCGTGAACCCGCCACCGGGCGAGACCGGGTGGCCGGGCACCATGGCGGCGTTGACGGTGACGGAGATCTGGCTGTTGTCGACCTTGCGGTGCAGCGAGCGCAGCGTGGCCAGATCGCTGGAGATGGAGGCCTCGGCATCCCGGATCTGGACGCGCAGGCTGTTGATCTGCTGCTGGGTGGTGGCGTTGGCCAGCTGGCGCAGGAGCGAGGTGCGCAGCGCCCGCGCGTCGGCCAACCGCCGCCCGGCGCTCCCGACCTGCCCGGTGATGTCCTGGCTGGCGTCGGTGCGCGAAGCGACCGAGGCGCCGTGCAGGCGCGACAGAGCCGACATTGTCGGCTGCAGGTTGGCGCTGGGCACGCTGAGCTGGAACTGGGCGTAGCCGCTCGCGCTGTTGTTCGCGGTCACGGTGGAGTTCTCGACCACGCCGTTCTGCGCGCTGACCACGTCGAACACCTGCTGGGCCACGTTGTCGACCTGATTGGGTCGGGTGCTCAGGCTGAGCTGGGCCGACTGGACGACCTGGCGGCCGCTGGTGGGGGGCGACACGGCCACGGAGCCGGACGCGGCGCTGGCGGCGGTGTTGGGCGAGACGGCCGCGGAGCCGGCGCTGGCTGCCGTGGTCGACGCTGTGGCCGCCGATCGTGGCGCAGGCGACAGCGGAGCGGGGTGAGGAACGGGAGCCGAGAGATCGGTGACCAGCTGGCCTCGAGCCGCCGCCCGAGGACACCAGCACCACCACCACCGCGATCCCCGCGGCGAGCCCGACGGCGGCACCCGGCGCGTACAGCCATCGCCGCCGGCGCCGCTTGCGACCGGTGCCCCCGGTCACCGCCCGCCGGGGCTCAAATCTGGACGCCACCCGCTCGTCGAGCGCCTGCCCCCAGGCCTCACTCGGGACCGGCCGCTCGGCGGCCAGGATCAGGGTCAGCTCGGCCAGCTCGGCCTGCTCGGGCTCGACCGCGTCGCCGGCCAGGGTGGCGTCGATTACCGCCAGGGTGGCGTCGATGCCGGGATCCAGGGACGAGTCGTCAAAGCGAGGCATCGCAGGCCTTTCTCAGCTTCTCGATGGTTCGGTACAGCAGGGTCCCGGCAGCCGTCTCGCTGACGCCCAGCACCCGGGCGATCTCGCCATTGCGCAGGCCGGCGTGGAACTTCAGGGCGACGATCTCGCGCTCGCGGGCGGGAAGCCCAGCCAGCGCGGCCTTGACCGCGGTGCGCCGGAGCGCGACCTCGGCCTCATCCTCGGTGCCGGGCTCGCCGGCGTCCTCGGGCTCGGCGGCCAGCGACGCGTGGCGGCGGCGGCGGCGCAGCTCGTCTAGTGCCGCGTTGCGCGCGATGCCGAACAGCCACGCCCGCTCCTCGCCGCGGCGGCGATCGAAGGTCACGCGGCGGCGGTAGGCGCGCTCGAAGGCCAGCGCAGTCACGTCCTCGGCGGCGGCCCGGTCGCCGAGCAGCGTGCACGCGTAGGCGAACAGGTCGTCGCGGCTGGAGCGGTACAGCGCCTCGAAGCGGTCCCAGCTGGACTGGGAGCCGGGGCCTGCTGCAACCGTCTGAGTCTCCGTCACACCCTCACTACGAAGCACGACCCAATTCGTCACCGGTCGATATCGTAATTTTCGTGCGCGCTGCGCTGGTGACAACGGTACTCGCGTTTGCGGTGGCGACCGGCGGCTTCGCGGGCCTGGCCCAGGCCGCGAACCAGAATCCGTCCGGCACCCAGATCGCCAAGGCGATCAAGCGCGCCGAGAGCTCGACTTCGCTGTGGTCGACGGTCAACCTCTGCAACACCAAGCGCCACCGCTACACGATCGGCGTCCGCGGTCAGATGCCCGCGCTCGGCTTCCCGGCCTGGCTGTCGATGCAGATCCGGCTGAACTACTACAACACCAAGAAGCACAGGTTCCTGCCGCTTTCCAACGCATCGACGCTGGTGCGCCTGGGCCGGATCCGCAACGGCCTACAGCAGGGCGGGCAGACCTGGACCTACGGCCCCCACGCCGGGCTGTTCAACGCCACCATTCAGTTCATCTGGCGCCGCTCGGGAAAGCTGCTGGGCCAGACCAGCCGCCGCACCACCGCCGGTCACCGGGGCGCCGATTTCGGCGACCCGGCGCACTTCAGCGCCAAGCAGTGCCGGATCCGCTAGCCGCCGGCCATCTCCAAAAACAACCGCGGATCGTTGGAGACGACTCCGGTCACGCCGAGCCCCTCCAGCTCCAGGATCCGCGGCAGCTCGTCGACCGTCCACACGTACAGCTCGCCGCCGGCGTCGCGTACCGCCCGCACCAGCGCCGGCGTGGCCAGCCGCCAGTGGGCCATGATCGCGTCGCAGTAGCCGGCGGCGATCACCTCCCGGGCGCGCTCGGGGAACAGCTGGCGCGCCAGGGCGGCGATCAGATACGCGGGCGCCCGGGTGGCTCGCGAGCGGAACGGATCGGAACGGACCCGCGGCACCGACCAGCCCAGCCGTACGTCCGGATCGGCCGCGCGAATCCGCGCCAGGCTGCGCGGAAACAGGCTGGAGACCAGGACCCGCCGAAGCAGCGCCACCGACCCCAGCGCCTCGAGCACCCGCTGCTCGTAGCCGGGCAGCTTGATGTCGACGTTGAACTCGAGCCCGTCGAAGGCGGCACCGGAAAGATGGGCCAGTGCGTCCTCGAGCGCCAGCGGCACCCGCGAGCCGGCATCGTCGAAGTCGTGGGCCAGTACCAGCCGGCCCGACCCGCGCTCGGGCAGCACATCGAACTCGATCATGTCGACGCCGGTCGCCAGCGCGGCGTCGAAGCTCTCGCGGGTGTTGCCGGGCACGATCAGGTCGGCCCCCTTGTGGCCCACCCGCTTGATCCGAAACACGGTGCCGTCGCTCACCGCTGACACCCCGGGCACCAGAACGTCGTGCGGTTGGCGTCGCCCTGCCCACGGGCGAGGATGCTCGCGCCACATCGGGGGCATGGCTGCCCAGGACGGCGAAACACCCGCCGGTCCACCGGGCCCCGGCCGCTGTGAGCCGATTCGAACATCCGCGGTCGCACGGCGGCGATGATGGCAACCGCCTCGGCCTCGCTGATTTCACCCAGCGGCCGCCATGGGTCCACCGCCGCCTCCCAGCAGCCCTCGGCCTTCCAGATGTTGCCGATCCCGGCCACGTTGCGCTGATCCAGGAGTGCGTCGCCGATCCCCCGGGTCTGGTCGTCGCTGCGCAGCCGGGCCAGGAACCGGTCGGCGTCGAACTCGCCGGCCAGCACGTCCGGCCCCAGGGCGGCGAGGCGCTGGTCAAACCGCGTCCGACTCCCGGTCATCAGCTCCAGCACCGGCCCGTCGAACTGCACCACCTGGTGGCCGCCGCGCTCCAGCACCAGCCACGCCCGCCGCGCCGAACGCCGCCACCCACCATCCGGCTCATACACCCCCCACGACCCGGTCATCCGCAGATGCGAATGCAGCGTCAAGTCGCCGTCGAAGCAGATGAACAGGTGCTTGCCATGAGTGCGGACCTCGGTCACGGTCCGCCCGCCGAGCCGCTCGGGCCAGCGGTCCAGCGCGTGTCGGGGATGCGGCGTTCGGATCGCGTCGGGGACCTGGCCCTCCAGCACCGGGCGCATGCGCCGGGCGGCGTAGGCGATCGTGTCTCCCTCCGGCACAGTGGTGTGCTCACGCGCTGAGGGTGAGCCTCCGCGGCCCTTCCTGAAAGCCGAGCGCTGTCAACGCCGGCGCCAGCGGCGAGCTCATCGCCGGTTGTCCGTCGACCTTCTCCAGCGCCAGGCGCCGGATCCGGCCCGACTGCACGAACTCGACCAGCGCCGACAGCGCCGACTGCAGCCGCGGATCGCCGCCGTCGACAAGCGTCTGCAGCGCCCGCCCGCCGCGCTCCAGGTACAGCACCGCGTCGCCGCCGACCAGCACCACATAGGCGCCCGCCACCCGGGCCGGCCGCCGGCCGCGGGTCTGATCGCGCGCCGGCCACGGCAGCGCCGCCCCGTAGGGCTGGGCCGGGTCGACGGCGGCCAGCACCAGCGGCGGCGACTCGTCCAGAGCCGTACCGCCCCGCGCCCGCAGCCGTTCGACCGCGCCCGGGAGTGCGAACTGGGCGCCGCCCAGCCCCTCCAGGAAGTAGCCGCGCCGGGCGACCCCCAGCGTCTCGAGCTGCGACAGCTCCGAGTAGATGGCGGAGAACCCGCCCACCAGGCCCTCGGCCAGCACCTGCTCGCGGGTCAAGATGCCGTAGCGCTCGAGCAGCAGCTCGCCCAGAGCGCGGCGGCGCGCGGCCGGATCAACGCCGTCGCGCAGCAGCGGCTCGGTCAGCGACCAGCGGCCCTGGACCTGCGCCGCCGCGCCGCCACGCCGGCGGGCGGCGCCGAAGCGGCCGGCCCGGCCGCTAGAGCGGCGCACCGTGTCACGTTGCGCCCGGGCCAGCGTCAGCCGGGGCGCGCGCAGCGGGGCGAAGGCGTCGTTGGTGGCCACGCCGGCCCAGGCCAGATCCCACAGCGCCTCCTGAATTTCCTCCGGAGAACAGGTTTCGACGTCCACGAGCAGGTCGGTGAAGAAGCAGGCCCCGCCGGCCAGGCGCGACCGCACCGCCTCATGCGCGTCAGACGACGGCACCTCGCCGCGGTACGGCGGCGGCCCCAGCAACGCCAGGTCCTCACGGAAGTAGAGGGCCACGCCGACCCGAGTTTCTCCCCAGGGCCCCGGCGCCGATCCACACCACCTCGCCGCTGGCGCACAGCTGGTCCATCCACGACGGCGAGTAGGCGCCGATCCGGCGCGGGAGGATGTCGCGCTCCCACACCTCGGCGGGCAGCGCCAACCCCTGCAACGGGACGAGGATCTCGCGCAGCCGATCCACGCCCGCGCCCGACGCCGGGTGACGATCGACGCCCTGCCACGCCGGCAGGAAGCGAGCCAGCTCGCGCTGCTCGGCGGGTTCGATCTCCTTGCGCAGCACGGCCAGCGAGGCGCGCCGCAGGCGGCGCAGAACCTCGGGGTCACACCACTCCCGCTCTGACCCGCCGGGGCGAAGCTCGCCGCGTATCAGCGAACCTTCGCGCTCCAGTTCGCGCAGGGCCGCCGAGGCATCGATCCCGTATCGGTCGCGCACGTCCGCCGTCGTGAACGGACCGTGGGTGGCCGCATACCTGACCAGCAGGCGCGAGAGCGCGTCGGGTACGTCCTCCAAGAACGACGCCGGCAGCCCTCCGGGCGGCGCGCACCCCAGCGCGTCCCGGTACAGACCGGCGTCGGCGGCGTCGATCCACCGCTCTTCGCCATTGACCCGCAGACGAGCCGCCCGGCGCTCGGCCTGCAGCGCCTCGAGCATCCCGCCGGGGTTGAGCCCATCGATGACGCGCGCTTCGACGTCTGCGAACGACATGTCCCCGACCCGGCGCAGGACGTCCAGCAGGCCGTCACGCCCCGTTGCCTGGGCCGGCTCGGACAGGCACTGCAGATCGGCCTCGACGCGCTCCAGCGCACCGATGTCGATCAGGTCGCGCAGCTCCTCCTGGCCGAGCAGCTCCCGCAGGAGGTCGCGATCGAGCGACAGCGCCGCCGCCCGCCGCTCGGCGTTGGGCGTGTCGCCCTCGTACATGTAGGTGGCCACGTAGTCGAACAGCAGCGAGGAGGCGAACGGCGACGCGGTGGCCGTCTCGACCTCGACCATGGTCAGCTCGCGCCGGTGCAGCCGGGTCAGCAGCTCCACCAGCCCGGGGACGTCGAGCACGTCGCGAAGGCACTCCCGGTAGGTCTCGAGGATCACCGGAAAGTCGCCGTACTTCTTGGCCACCTCCAGCAGCGACTGGGACTTCAGCCGCTGCTGCCACAGCGGGGTGCGCTTGCCCGGACGCGCCCGGGGGATCAGCAGCGCGCGGCCGGCGTTCTCGCGAAAGCGCGCGCCGAACAGCGCCGAGGAGCCGAGCTCGGCCACTACCAGGTCCTCGATCTCGTCGGGCTCGAGCATCACCAGGTCGGCGCCCGGCGGCTCCTCGGCGTCGGGCAGGTGGATGATGATCCCGTCGTCGGAATAGATGGCGTCTGACTCCAGCCCCACCCGTTCGCGGATCCGCGAGCTCAGCGCCAGCGCCCAGGCGGCGTGTACGCGGCCGCCGAACGGGCTCAGCACGCACAGGCGCCAGTCGCCGATCTCGTCGCGGAAGCGCTCCACGACGATCGCGCGGTCGGAGGGGACGACGCGAGTGGCCTGCTGCTGCTCGGCCAGAAACTCGACCAGGTTGCGGGCGGCGCGTTCGTCGAGGTCGTACTCGCGCTCAAGCGTCTCGGCGCTCTGGTCGACCGCCCACCGAGCGAAGGCTCCGATCGCCTCACCCAGCTCGCGCGGCCGCCCGACGGTATCGCCCTTCCAGAACGGGACCGCGCCCGGCAGTCCGGGTGCGGGGGTGACGATCACCCGGTCGCGGCCGATCTCCTCGATGCGCCAGGTGGTGGCGCCGAGCAGAAACGTCTGGCCCGGCCGCGCCTCGTAGACCATCTCCTCGTCGAGCTCGCCCACGCGGCGCCCGTCGGGCAGGGTCACGGCGTACAGACCGCGGTCGGGGATGGTGCCGGCGTTGGTGACGGCCAGCTGGCGCGCGCCGCGGCGAGCCCGGATCGTGCCCGCGACCCGGTCCCACACGATCCGGGGCCGCAGTTCGGCGAACTCGTTTGACGGATAGCGGCCGTCGAGCATGTCGAGCACGTTCTCCAGCTGTGAGCGACTCAGCTCGGCGTAGGAGTGGGTGCGGGTGACCAGCGCGAACAGATCGTCGACGCCGACCGGCTCCTCGTCGCCGGCGGCCGCCGCGATGGCCACGACCTGCTGGGCCAGGACGTCGAGCGCGTTGCGCGGGACCACCGTGGTCTCGATCGCTGCCTCTCGCATCCGCCGCGCCACCACCGCGCACTCGAGCAGGTCGGCGCGGAACTTGGGGAAGATCCGACCCCGGCTGACGTCGCCGACCGAGTGGCCGGCGCGCCCGATGCGCTGCAGACCGCGCGCCACCGACTTGGGCGACTCGACCTGGATGACCAGATCGACGGCGCCCATATCGATGCCCAGCTCCAGGCTCGACGTGGCCACCAGACAGGGCAGCTCGCCGGCCTTGAGCATCTCCTCCACCACCGTGCGCTCCTCGCGCGCCAGCGAGCCGTGGTGCGAGCGGGCCAGCTCCTCGCCGGCCAGGTCGTTGAGCCGGATGGCCAGCCGCTCGGCGCCGCGACGGTTGTTGACGAACAGGATCGTCGACTTGTGGGCGCGGATCAGCTCGAGCAGCTCCGGGTAGATCGCGGGCCAGATCGACCGCCGGGTCGCCTCGCCGCCCTCGAGCGGGTCGATCGCTCGGGCGGGGAGTGTCGTCCGGCTCGACCATCGACTCCACGGGCACATGGATCTTGAGGTCGAGCTCCTTGCGCACGCCGGTGTCAACCACCCGGCAGCTGCGCTGCGGGCCGACCATGAAGCGGCCGACCTCCTCCAGCGGGTTCTGGGTGGCCGACAGCCCGATCCGCTGCACGTCGCGCCCGGCGGCGGCGGACAGCCGCTCCAGGGTCAGGGCCAGGTGCGAGCCTCGCTTGGTCGAGGCCACCGCGTGAATCTCGTCGACGATGCACCAGCGCGCCGCTTCGAACAGCTCCTGGGCGCGCCCGGTCAGCATCAGGTACAGAGATTCGGGCGTGGTGATGAGGATGTCGGGAGCGTTGCGCAGCATCTGCTGGCGCTCGCGCTGGGGCGTGTCGCCGGTGCGGACGGCGACCTGAAGGTCGGCGCCGATCCCCCGCAGCGGCGTGCGCAGGTTGCGGTCGATGTCGTACGACAACGCCTTCAGGGGTGAGACGTAGACGAGGCTGATGCGCCGGTCGCGCGGATTCTCGGGCCGCGGCTGCTGAGCCAGCTGGTCGATGGCGTACAGGAATGCGGCCAGCGTCTTGCCCGAGCCGGTGGGAGCGGAGATCAGGACGTGCTCGCCGGAGGCGATCGCCGGCCAGGCCTGAGTCTGGGCGGCGGTGGGGGCTTCGAACGCGCTCTCAAACCACGCCCTGGTCTTGGGGGTGAAAGCTGAGAGCGGCACTCCCCTCAGGTTAGTCGGCGCCTTCGATGGGGGCTTGAAGAAATCGGCCTCTCACCCGGGGGCGACCGGCTCCACTGGCGGGGGCCGCCAGCGACCGTCCAGCACGCTGCGGCGGGGCCAGTACAGCCGCAGGTTCAGACGGAATCCACCCGCCGGCGCGGGCAGCCAGTTGATCCCGGACCCTGGGGGCCGGTGGCGCGACACGATGATCACGACGGTTCCGTTGCGACGGTGCAGCGGCGGGTGACTGGAACCGATCGCGTACCGGTGGGCGGGGTTGGCCACCAGGTAACCGGAGGCGCTGTACATGGTCAGCGACCAGAACGCGCGCGCCGGCGGCAAACCGCCGCGCGCCGAACACGAGCCGGTAGCTGCGGGCGCCGCTCAGGAGCTGGCCGGCGGCGTCGGTGAGCGCGGTCGGGTAGACCGCCTCACGCGGGGTGTTGGCACCGAGCCCGACGCTGGCGGTCTCGGCGCGGTAGAGGTAGTCGGTTCCGTAATGGCCGATGATCGAGGCGGGGATGAACCAGCCGTGATCCCGCTTGGCCGACTGCAGCACGGCCAGCCTGGCGTCCGTCGGCAACGCGGCCGCGGCCTGGTCGACACCGCTGACCAGAGCGGTGAGGGCCGCCGGAGACAGTCCGGCGCGGGCCACGCTCAGCCCGGGGCCGACCCCCACGGCGGCCAGCCGGCGCAGCAGCGGCCGGTCCCGGGACGGCGGTGGATTCTGGGCCAGGACGGCATTCAGCCGGTCGAGGAACGGGAGTCCGGTGGGGGTGACCGCCTTGACCGGTTTGCCCGGCCGACACCCCCGCGCGAACCTCCGCGGACCGCCCGGCGGGCTCAGCTGGTACTGGCGCATGAGCGCCAGCGCTCGGCGCTGGTCGGCCCGGTTGCCGGCCAGCGTGCGGCCGATCACCCACACCTGGCGGTAGGCCGACCGGATCACCCGCGCGCCCGGCACGCGCCGACCCGGATGGCGAGTCCAGGTGATCGCGAACTGCCCGGAGCCGGCGCCGGTGGTCCGCGTCCCGACGTAGCCGATCACGTTGGTGTACGGGTCGACGAGCTCGAACACGAAATAGCGGCGCCCCATCGCCGGGTGGCTCAGCACCACCGGGCCGCGGGTCAGATCGAGGTGCGCGATCGAGTACAGGGTGTCGACGTTGGGCGCTACCACGGTGCGGTCGCTGGGGCGGGCGAACCGGGGGGCGTTGCTGAACGAGTTGACGGGAGCGTCGCCGGCACCGTCGGGGCAGCGGACGCTGGTCTCGGTGCTCCGCACCCGCAGGAACTCAAGCAGCGGGAACCCGTAGCGGTAGGCCTGGGCACCGAGCTGGGCCGCGCGCCCGGGCGTGACCGCGGAGCCGCCCGCGGCGACCGCGGCGCGACCCGCCGCCCCGGCCGCAAGCAGGACCAGGACCGCCGCCACGCCGCCGAGGACCGCCGCCCTCATCGCTCCAGCTCCGCATCCATGAACGCCACCTTAGGGCCCAGCCGCGCGCTCGGCGCCAGGGTGGCGATGTGCCGTCCCGGCTGGACCGCCGGCCGCACCTCGCCCAACTGGGTGCCGAGTCGCTCGGCCAGGGCGGCCAGGTCCTCGACGATCACCACCAGGCCCCAGAAGCGGGCCGGCCCGGGCGGCGCCGCCGGGACCTCCACCAGCTCGAGGATGGCCGGTCCCAGCCGCCGGAACCCCTGCCGAAACGAGCCCGCGTCCCGGACCCGGCGCAGTGGCATCCCGGCGGCGGTCAGCGCGGCCGCGGTGCGGTCAAAATCGGGCGTGGTCACCACCACGTGGTCGATGCCCACCGCGCCGTTGGGATGCCCCGGCCCCGGCCCCGGCCCCGGCGCAGCCGCGTCGCCGTCGGCGACCGCCGTGGCCAGGCCGTCGACGTCGCCGGCGCCCGACCCGTTGCGCAGCGTCCAGCTGACGATCCCCTCGCCGTCGGCTCCGAGCTTGACCTCGACCCCGCCCAACTGCATCCGCTCGCCGTCAACGGTGAACCCAACCGCACGCCAGCTCGCGGCCGGATCGGCGAGCCGCAGTCCGGCCAGCTCGACCCGCGACGCCGGCGCCGTCACGTGAGATCTGTCGCGTTGCAGGTCTGGACGGTGCGCAACACGACCCCGCTCGAGTTCAGCCACTCCAGCCCGCACGGGGCCTTGAACGACAGGGCATCGTTGACGATCCACAGGTTGTGATGGACGCGCACCCGCCGCGTCCGCGCCCCCCGGTAGTGCACCCTCACCCACGGGACCCCGTCTGGGACCATCCCGAACCCTGGGCTCCCGGGCGCGTACAGCAGCGGATCGACGGTGCCGGGTGCCGCCGAGCACGTCGGGCTCTCCTGCCCGTGGTAGACGAGCACCAGGCACAGGGCGTGATGGGCGTACTCACCGCGCAGCTGCGCCCTCAGCGAGCGCTCCGCGTCCCGCTTGGCCCGCGGCAAGCAGTGGGCCGGCGTCAGTGGGAACGACAGCAGGTGCCGGGCCGGGATCACATACAGGCGCCCATAGGTGGCCCGGGCCAGAAAGCGCACCCCGCCGGCCACGATCCCGCTGGCCGGCAGCTGGCGCAACCAGCGGGTCGCCAGGTGGTCGGCCGGTCCGGCCGGGCGGCGCAGCACGCTGTACTCGGCGCCCAGGTCGGCCGGCGTCCGGCCGCCGGCGACTGTGCCCGGCCTCGGATAGGAAGTACAGGTCGCCGCCGCGGCGGCCCCGGGCGCGAGACAGGCGATCAGCAGCCCCATCGCGACCGCGCAGCCGAGGAGGCCCCCGGGGCGTCCGGCGCACCTCACCGCGACACCTCGATGTTGGCCATCATCCCGGCGTCCTCGTGGGCCAGGATGTGACAGTGGAACACGGTCACGCCCGTGTACTGGGCGAAATGGATGCGCATGACCACGTAGCCGTGTGGCGGTAGGACGATCTCGTCCTGGTAGCCGTTGAACCCAGCCGGCACCCCGTTGGTCGAGATCAGCTGCATCGGATAGGTGTGCATGTGGAACGGGTGGGTCTCGTCGGTCTGGTTGACGATCGTCCACTGCTCCACCGTGCCCAGGCGGGCGTGGAAGTTGACCTTGCGCGGGTCGTAGGACTGGCCGTCGATGAAGAAGCGGTTGGTCTTCTCATTCTCGGAGAAGATCACCGTGCGACGCCGGGCGAGGTGCGCGTAGCGCAGGTCAACCGAGGCCCAGGAGATCACGTTCGGCAGCGGCTTCGGTCTCTGGGCGCGCCCGCTCGTCACCACCTCGGCCAGAGTCCGCACCGGGTAGTGGTCGTCGCCCTCGTTGTAGTAGAGCGTGCGCAGTGGCGCCAGCCCGGGGCGCTCACCCCGGACCAGCACGTCGAAGCGCTTGCCCGGCGGCAGCACCAGCGTTCCCCGAGCATGGGCATGGATCACGGGGTGGCCGTCCTGAGCGATCACGTCGAACGTGTGGCCCGGCAGCGACAGCCGGTAGAAGATGTCGGCGCCGATGTTGGCTATGTGCCACAGCTCCGTCTGTCCCGGGCGCGATCTTGATCCGGGGATCGACCTCGCCGTCGACCAGCCGCGTGGTGGGGGCGTTTGAGTCGATGTCCGAGGACACGATCTGGCCGCCGGCGACCTGGACGTCCCGCAGGGCCAGGTAGCGCTGGGTGAGGCTCCGCAGCGCGCGCGGAAGGTCGTGGGTCAGGCCCTGGACCTCGAGCAATCCCGACAGCCCGTCGAACACCTGCTCCTCGGACCCGGCGTCCGGGTAGCGCCCCATCTCATCCGCCGGGACCATCTCGTGCGAGTGGTACCAGAAGGTTCCGGTGGGAGCGCTGCGCGGCAACCGGAACGAGTACTGGAACGAGCGACCCGGATTGACCGAGACGAAGATGTTGTCGGCATGGCCCGAGGGCGAGATCTCGAGTCCGTGGAAGTGCAGGTTGGTCGGCTGGTCGAGGTGGTTGACGAGGAGCACCCGGACCAGGTCGCCGGGATTCACGACCAGTGTCGGCGCAGTGAACGCGTCGTCGTAGACCTTGGCCAGCACCGGCTGGCCGCCGATCACCACCCGCCGCTGCGAAGCGACCAGGGTGACGTTGAGCACTCCGTGATGGCTGGTGTACACCGCCGGCTGGTGCAGCGGCAGCCCGATATCGGCCGCCCGCGCGTCCAGCGGGCGCGCCTGATCGGAGCCCGAGCCAACCGTGGCGCTGACCGGCATGCCGGCGCCCGGCCCTGGAGGCAGGCCCGAGCCCGAAGCTGCCGGGCCGGCCGAGTGGCCCAGCATCAGCGCGCACAGCAGGATCAGCCCGCTGGCCAGCACGATCAGGGCCCGTGCCCGCAACGACGCTCCGCGCCCGAAAACGTCCTCGCTCATGCCGGATGGCAGGCTACCGCTGCACCCGTCGGATCCGGGTCAGTCGACCACCACCACCAGCTTGCCCCGGACGTGGCCGGCCTCGCTGATCCGGTGGGCCTCGGCGATCTCCTCCAGCGGGAACGTCCGCGCCACCGGCAGCGTGAAGCGTCCCGCCGCGATCAGAACATGGATGTCGTGCAGCGCGTGCACGGCCCGCTCGGTGCCCATCCCGCCGCTGAATTGTGCGCCGGTCGCCTGCGCGCCCTGGTAGTCGGCAATCGTGACCACGCGTTGGGGGTCGCCGGTCAGCTCCACCAGCGCCGGCAGCGCCCCGGCGCCGGCGGCATCGAGCGCCCGGTCGACGCCCTGGGGCGCCAGCGCCCGCACCCGGTCGGCGAGGCCGTCGCCGTAGGTGGTCGCCTGCGCTCCCATCGAGCGCAGGTACTCGTGGTTGGCCTCGCTGGCGGTCCCGATGACCCGCGCCTCGCGGGCCACCGCCAGCTGCACAGCGGCGGTGCCGACCGCGCCCGCCGCTCCGTTGACCACCACCGTCTGCCCGGCCGTCACCCCGAGCAGATCCAGCGTGCGGGTGGCGGTCTCGATCGCCACCGGCAGTGCCGCCGCCTGGGCGAAGCCGAGCTCGGGCGGGATCGGCGCGTAATCCTGTGCCAGCGCCAGCTCGGCCGCCCCACCGCCGCCGGCGGCGAACCCGAACACCTCGTCGCCGGGCTTCACATCGGTGACGCCATCACCGAGCGCGTCGACCACCCCGGCCACCTCCCGCCCGGTGGTCTGCGGCAGCTCGCCGCCCATGTCACCCCGGCGAAGCTTCCAGTCGATCGGGTTGATCCCGGCGGCGCGCACGGCGACCCGGATCTGACCCGGCCCGGGCTCTGGGTCGGGCAGTTGCACGACCTCCAGTACCTCCGGTCCTCCGAACTGGCTGAACTGAACCGCTCGCATCGTGATCGTCCTCCCGCGGGGGATCTCAGTTGAGCCAGCAATCATCGCATCCGCGGTCGTCGCCGGGCTTAGGGCGGTGCGGGAGCAGCGGTCTGAGGCTGTGAGCGCCCATCGGGTCCGAACTACGGCTATCGAAGGCGTCGGGTGCGGGCCGTCGCCCCGAGCCTTTACCGATCCGACACGCAATATCGAGCCGGATCAGTCAAGCCTCGCGGCCCACCCGGCGACCGGCAGCACTTTCCCCCCAAAGTTGTGGGGTTTCTGCTGCCAGCCGCAGGGAAACTCGTCGGAACCGTGGTCAGCGGCGCCTGGACTTCGAGGAGTGCAACTTGGGAGCGATGTCCGTACCCAAATCGCACTGCTTGGCTGTTGTCCCGGGAGCCCAGGCAAGCCGCTGTCCTCCGCCTCCTTCCCCAGCGGTCTTTTACGCCAGCAGCTCGCTCACCGACGAAAGCCAGCGGCAACGCTGGCACGGCTCACGAGGACCTCGCCAGCTCCACCGCGCGCGTGAACACGTCGTCCATCATCGCCTCGGTCAGCTTCCCCGTGAACGTGTTCTGCTGGCTGGGGTGGTAGCAGCCGATGATCGTGAAGCGCCCCACCTGCGCCTGCGCTCCGTGACCGAACTTCGGCCGCGGCCGCGGCGCCTGGTCGGCCAGCAGCCGCAGCAGCGCGTTCCAGGCGAACAGGCCCAGGCACACCACCACCCGCGCCTCGGTCAAGAGCTCGAGCTCGCGCGCCAGGTAGGGCAGGCAGTTGTCGCGCTCGGCCGGGGTCGGCTTGTTGGCCGGAGGCGCACAGCGCACGGCGGCGGTCACCCAGCAGTCGCGCAGTGCCAGTCCGTCGTCGCGCGCGCGTGACGTTGCCTGGTTGGCCAGCCCGGCGCGGTGCAGCGCCGCGAACAGCCAGTCGCCGGAGCGGTCGCCGGTGAAGATCCGGCCCGTCCGGTTGCCGCCGTGAGCCGCGGGCGCCAGGCCCAGGACCACCACCGCCGCCGCCGGATCCCCGAACCCGGGCAGCGGCCGGCCCCAGTACTCCTCGCCGGCGAAGGCGGCTCGCTTGGTCTCGGCCACCTCCTCGCGCCAGGCCACCAGCCGCGGGCACCGGCGACAGCCGACGATCTCGTCCTCGAGCGCCGCGAGTGCGGCGGACGCGCGGACGCGTGGACGACTCGGAGGGCGCGCTCACTGCAGCGGCAGCAGCCCGGTGATCAGGCGGTCGATCACCGGCGCCAGGTCGAGCACGTCCTCGGGCATTCGGAGCCGCACCTGCCGCGACACCAGCTCGGTGATGGCGCCGACCACGGCGAAGGGATCGTGCGGGGAGGCGAACCGCCCGATCAGGCCGCGACGGGCGGCGGCCTCGTTCTCGGCGTCGAGGACGTCGGCGAACCCCTGCAGCATCATGTCGCGGCGGTGAGCCGCCCGGGGGCCGGCCCCGATGATCTCGACCAGCAGCGTCTGGGCGAACTCGGGATGCTCCGACAGCGAGGTCAAGAACGCGTGCGTGCCGGCCCGCATCCGCTCCCGCGCATCTCCTGACGGAGCCCGCCGGGCGGCGTCAGCCATGGCATCGATCACCCCCGCCTGCGCGAGGTCGAACAACTCCAGCATGCACTCCTCCTTGTTGGCGAAGTGCTCGTAGAAGGTGGCCTTCGACATCGCCGCGCGGCGGCTGATCGACTCCGAGCTGGCGCCCCCGTACCCCCGCTCGGCGAACTCGACGGCGGCGGCGCGCAGCAGCCGCTCGCGCTGCAGCGGCAGGCGGATCTCCGGCGGAGGCGCGTGCCGTCCGCGGGCCGCGGGCGCCGAGGGCAGCGTCTCGTCCATCAGCGCGCCCTTACGAGGCCTTGAGCGCCCGCCCGTAGTGGCGCTCGTAATACTCGCGGTAGGCCCCCGAGCGGATCGGCTCCCACCACCAGCCGTTGTCGCGGTACCAGTCGACCGTGCGGGCTAATCCGTCCTCGAACCGCGTCCGCGCCTGCCAGCCCAGGCCCTGCAGCCTCTCGGAGGACAGCGAGTAACGGCGATCGTGGCCGGGGCGATCGGTGACGTACTCGATCAGCGACTCGTCGCACCCGGTCAGCTCGAGGATGCGCGTGACCACCTCGAGGTTCTCGCACTCGTCGGGTCCGCCGCAGTTGTAGACCTCGCCCGGCTGGCCGTGCTCGAGCGCCGCTCCGATGCCGCGCCCGAAGTCCTCCACGAACAGCCAGTTGCGCACGTTGCGCCCGTCGCCGTAGACCGGCAGGTGATCGCCGGCGAGGGCGTTGAGGATCATCAGAGGGATCAGCTTCTCGGGGTACTGGCGCGGCCCATAGTTGTTGGAGCCGCGGCACACCAGGGCCTGCAGTCCGTAGGTGTGAAAGTAGCTGCACACCAGCAGGTCAGCACCGGTCTTGGTCGCGCTGTAGGGGCTGGAGGGCTGCAACGGCGAAGTCTCCGTGAACGAGCCGGTCTCGATCGATCCGTAGACCTCATCGGTCGACACCTGCACGTAACGCAGCCCGCGCTCGCGCGCCGCCTCCAACAGCACGTGGGTGCCCAGGCCGTTGGTGACCGTGAACGCGAACGGCTCCGCGATCGACCGGTCGACGTGCGTCTCGGCGGCGAAGTTGACGATCGCCTCCACCCCGTCGGCCGCCTCGGCGACGGCTGCGGGATCCTCGATCGCGCCCTCCACGAAGCGGATCTGAGACTCAATCTCCTTGAGGTTCTCGCGCCGGCCGGCGTAGGTCAGCTTGTCGAGCACCGTCACTTCGTCGCCGTGCTCGCGCACCCGCAGCTCGAGCGAAGGTCGAGCCGATGAATCCGGCCGCGCCGCACACCAGCAGCTTCATGACGTGCGACCTCCCGCGCGCAGCGCCAGATACTCCCGCAGCCCCTGATGCCAGTCTGGCAGCACCGGCGCCCCGCGCTCGCTGCGCAGGACGCTGTACGCCGGGCGCGGCGCGGGACGCGGAAACTCCTCGGTGCTGACCGGGACCACCTCGCAACTCGGTAGCACCGCCGGCTGCGACGATCTCCCGCGCGAACTCAAACCACGAGCACTGGCCCGCGCCGGCCACGTGCAGGATCCCGCGCGGTGCCTGCGGGCCCCGCGCCGCCAGCTCCACCAGCGCCGTCCGCCAGGTGACCGGTGAAGGTCGGACACCCGACCTGGTCGTCGACCACGGTCAGGCGGTCGCGCTCGCCGGCGAGCGTGAGCATGGTCTGCGGAAACGCAGCGCCCGCCGATCCCGAACAGCCACGATGAGCGCACGATCGTGTGCCGCTCGGGGGCGCTGCCGCGCCACCGCGCGCTCGCCCTCCAGCTTGGAGCGACCGTAGCCCGAGCGCGGCCCGACCGGGTCAGACTCCAGTAGCGGCACGCGCTTGTCGCCGTCGAACACGTAGTCAGTCGACACGTGGATCGTCCATGCGCCCGCGGCGCTGGCCGCCGCGGCGACGTGGCCGGCGCCGGCGCCGTTGACGGCCAGGGCGTCCTCGTAGCCAGCCTCGGCGACGTCGACATTGGTCCACGCGGCGCAGTTGACGACGGCCTCGGGCGCCATCTCCGCGACCGCCGCCGCCACCGCGCCGCGGTCGGTGATATCCAGCTCGCCGCGGGCCAACGCCAGTGGCTCGTGGCCGGCTGCCGTCGGCCGCCTGACACCGCGTCTTGGCCCGAGCATTCCCGCCGGCACCCGTGATCAGGATCCGCATCGGGCGCCCAAGGGTAGACGGCCGCCGTCCGCGGGGTCATTCGCCGCGCCTGGTTTAGGTGCTCGGCGGACCGGCCTGTTTCGGCACTGTGGGGCGATGGTTACGGTGGCGTTTGTTGCGCGCTCAAGGCGTTCTAAGCGCCGCCAGGCCGGGACCAAATTAGCCGCTATCGGCGCTCGGTTCCGTTTCCTGAACGTACGACAATCGGCCGCCCTGGCGGTCACGGTTCTGGCCGTGGAGGCCGTCCTGTCGGCAATCGCGGGTCCTGACCCGCACCACCGCACCCTGCTCGGGCGGTTGGCTCCGGCCGAGCTGCCGTCCCAGACGCACGTCCTCTCGCTGCTGGTCGCCCTCGCCCTGCTGGCCACCACCCCTGGGCTGTGGCGGGGAACGCGGACGGCAGTCTCGCTGGCCATCCTCGGCCTCGCCGCCGCTCGGCGCCCTGAACCTGATCACGGGCCATTACGGCGAGGCGGTGGTGGAGGTGACCCTGCTGGTGCTGCTGGCCGCCGGCCGCAGCTCGTTCCCGCTCGGTTGCCGCAACCGCCCGCGCCTGGCGATGGTCTGCGCCGCGGTGGGGGCCTGGGGCCTGACCTACTGTGCCCTGCGGGTCGCCCCGCTGACCCACGGCCACAGCCCCGAGCTGGTCCACGCCCTGCACCGCTCGGTCACCCACGCGCTGCGCGTGACCGAGGGCCCGCCGCGCCTGGGCGACGTCTGGAGCTCGATGATCGAGATCCTGGTGGCCGGCGCGGTGGCGATCTCGGTCCTGGCGGTGCGCTCGCTGCTGAGACCCGCGCCCGCCGGCAACCATCACGTCGAGCACGAGTACCGCGCCGCTCGCGCCATCGTCGAGGAGCACGGCCGCGACTCGCTGTCGCCGTTCGTGCTGCGCCCCGACAAGGCGCTGCTGTTCGCCGCCGGGGGGCTCCTCTCCTACCGCGTGATCCGCGGCACCGCGATCGTCTCCGCGGACCCCGTCGCGCCCGCCGGACGCGAGCCCGAGGTGCTGGCCGCATTCCTGGAGCTGGCGCGGCGCCGCGGCTGGCAGGTGGCGCTGTGGGGCGCCTCGGATCGCCATCTCGACGCCTACCGCGAGCTCGGCCTGCGGGCGGTGTGCACGGGCGAGGAGGCGATCGTCGACCCGGCCGGCTTCACGCTTGGAGGGGCGGGCGGTGCGCAAGCTGCGCCAGTCGGTCCACCGGATCGACCGCCGGGGCTGGGAGATCACCGTCCACGATGGACGCTCGATCGACGCCGAGTCAGAGTCCGAGATCGACGCCCTCGAGGACGCGCTGGCGCCGCTCGCGCTCGCGGCTGCACGGCTTCGCCATGGGCATGGGGGCCTATCGAGTCCGAGCTGCGGCCCGACGACATGTACGTGCTGGCCCGCTCGCCCGAGGGCGAGCTGGGCGCGGTGATGCGTTTTGCGGCCCACTGCGGCAACCTCTCGCTCGACACCATGCGCCGGGTCGGCGCGACCCCGAACGGGCTCAACGAGGCCATGGTCTGCCGAGTGCTCGAGCTCGCCCGCGAGCGCGACATCCCGCAAGTGAGCCTCAACTACGCCGGGCTCGCCCACCTGGTGCGAGGCGAAGCCAACCGCCGCGGCTCGGTCCGCTTGGGTCGGCGGCCCTGCTGGTCCCGCCCCTCTCGCGCCACTTCCAGATGGAGCGCCTGGTCCGCTTCAACGAGAAGTTCTCGCCCGCGTGGCAGCGCGCGCTACCTCGTCTACCAGAGTCCGCGCGGCGCTGCCGCGCACGGTCCTGCGCGTGCTGCAGGCCGAGGGCTACCTCCCGGCCCGCCGGCGGCTGCGACGGCCCCGTCGCCCGCTGGCGCTGCCGCGCGCGGTTGCGCGCTCGCCGCACGCCAGGGGCGCGAGGTAGCCACCGGCATGCGCCGGTTGCCACGCCGCCGGCCAGTAGTGCTAGCGCTGACGGTGGTGCTGGCCGTGATCGGGCTGGTCGGCGCCTACCGCTACTGGGAGTCCTACTACCAGCACCGCGGCTTTGCCACCGTCGCCTACCTGCCGCACGCCCAGCGGGGTCGGCGGCTGGACGGTCAACTTCTACTCCCCGGCGCTGCACCGCAACGCCGACTACCTGGTCTACCTGCCGCCCGGCTATGACCCGGCACGCCAGCGCTACCCGGTCTACTACCTCCTGCACGGCAGCCCGGGGCGGCCGAACGTCTACTACGACATCGCCGACATGGACGTGCGGCTCGACAACCTCCTCAGCCTGCACCGTGATCCGCCCGATGATCATGGTGTTCCCCGACGGGCGCATCGGCGACAGCACCTACTCGGACTCCGAGTGGGCCAACACGCCGTCGGGCGCCTACGTGGGCTATGTGGTCAACGTCGTCCACGACGTCGACCAGCGCTTCGCCACGATCCCCAGGCGGGTGACCGGGTGATCGGCGGCTTCTCGGCCGGCGCCTACGGCGCCACCAACGTCGCGCTGCACAACCTGTCGCTGTTCGGAAGCCTGCAGTCGTGGTCGGGCTACTACATCGAGACCCACAGCGGCGTTTTCGCCCACGCCAGCCCGGCTGCGCTGGCCGACAACAGCCCGCTCTACTACGTGCGCCGGCTCGACCGCGAGCTGGCCACTCACCCGTTCCGCGCGTTCCTGTTCATCGGCCGCGACGACGACT
The DNA here is from genome assembly GCA_963754375.1 of uncultured Solirubrobacterales bacterium. Lineage (GTDB taxonomy): Bacteria > Actinomycetota > Thermoleophilia > Solirubrobacterales > Solirubrobacteraceae > Palsa-465. Next base: position 111,088 of record CAVWFX010000021.1, on the reverse strand, counting down.
CCAGCCCGCAGCAGCTGCCGATGGCCAGGGCGCTGGCCGACCGCGGCGTCACGGTCAGCTACGCGCTCTACCGCGGCGGCCACGACTGGCAGCTGTGGCACGCCCACCTCGACCAGATGCTCGAGCTGGCCTCGCGTGACTTCAGCCAGCCGCTGACGAACGGCCCGCGGACGCCGCGCGGACGCTGACCCCGGGCGTCGAGCCCGATTCCCAACGGCCTCGGGCGCCGTCACCATGGCCGCCGGCCGTCACGGATCCAGCGCCAGCGCGCCCTACTCGCGGGTCAAGGCCCAGGAGCGCCAGCTCGAGCGTCAGCTGCGTCGCGCGCAGCGCGAGCAGCACAAGCTGAGCGCTCCGGTCGCACCGGCCGGCGCCGGACCCGGCGCTGGGGGCGGCGGCGGGCCGAGGCCCCACGCCGCCTCGGCCCCGATCGACTCCGGCAAGCTCGTCAGCGGCCTGCTGCTCGCACTCGGCTCCGCCGCGCTGATCAACCTCGGCTTTCTGCTCCAGCACCGCGGCCTGTCCGGACGCCGGCCGGGCGGACTGGCCGCCACCCTGCGCCAGGTCATTCGCAACCGCACCTGGCTGGCCGGCCAGGTGATCGGCTGGATCGGCTTCGGCGCCCAGATCGTGGCCGTGGCCATCGCGCCGTTGTCGCTGGTGCAGGCGTTCGCGGCCGGCGGCCTGGCTCTGTCGGTGCCGCTGGCCGCCGGCATCTTCTCCCAGCGCATCACTCGCACCCAGTTGCTGGCCGTGCTCCTGATGGCGGCCGCGCTGGCGGTGCTGCCGATCGGCTTCTCGACCGGCGCCGACCACCTGCATGCCCCCACGCTGATCGTCACCTCGGCGGTGGTCGGCGCTCGCCGCCGCGGGGCTGACCGCGCTGAGGCGCCCCTGGCTGCGGGCCGTCGCCGCCGGCGCCTTCTACGGCATCGCCGACGCCGCCATCAAGGCGGTCTCCGCGGGCTTGCACGCCCATGGAGCCGGCGCCCTGTGGTCAGGCTGGACGGCCGCTGGCGGTGCTGGCTACCTTCGCCGGCTTCCTCGCTTCCAATCGGCGCTGGCATCGGGCAACGCGATCACCTCGATCTCGCTGATGAACGCCCTGGCCGCGCTGGTGGCGTTGGCCTGCGGGGTGACCGCCTTCGACGAGAAGCTAGGCACTGGCCCGGTGGCGCTGATCGCCCACGGGCTCGCGATCGCGGTCATCCTCGGCTGCGTCCCAGTGCTCGCCGCCGCTCAGATGCGGCTGGCCGAGGCCGTCGAGCATGACGATCCGGTGAGGGCGCCAAGCGCTCCCGCCGTCACCGTGTGACACGCGGGGCACGAGCGCGCAGCCGGCGGCGAACAACAGCGCCTCGACGATCGGGCCCAGCCCGGGGGTGCGGCTGAACACGACGTCGCTGAAGCGCAGGTTGCGCGCCAGAGCGTAGGAGGCCTGCGAGGCGAGCAGGAGCACGATCAGCGACAACGGCCCGGCCACGGCCGCCCGCTGCCACCGGCCCATGCCGCTCAGGGCCACGCCCGCGATCAGCCCGGCGATCAGCCAGGCCACCACGGTGCGCAGCAGCGGCTGACCGTCGAAGCCGGCCAACTGCAGCAGCGGCAACGAGTCGCCGACCGACGGACCCGCCCCCAGCCAGCCCAGCCCCCGCAGCGCGTACAGCCAGCCGTAGCCGATGAGCGCGCCGATCACCACCACCACAATCACGTAGGCACAGGCGCCGGCGGCCCCGGCCGTGCGCGCCAAGGGCCGATGCTCTGCGGTTACCGCTTGACTCACCGAAGCGCACCATACGCCGCCGGGATTTGAATCTCGTTAGAGCATGCCCGGGCCTCTGCAAGGGGTGTGGCACCGTTCCGTCCCCGACCTTGGCAGACTGCGCGCGGATGCAACGTGACGCCGTGAGGCGCCGGCGGGCTGCGGTCCTCGTCGTCCTCACTGTGACGGCGCTGGGCGCTCTCGCCACCGGCGCCGCCGTCGGTCTGGCTGGGAAGACGTCCCGAAGCGTGTTCTCGCCCGCCCGGACAGTGACGGTCGACTGCCACTCACCCGCCCTCGGTGGGCAGCTGCCGGCTCTCGTCTACCTGCCCACCGGGTATCCCAACGGCTCCTCGCATTACCGCGTCATCTACTTCCTGCACGGCCTCCCGGCCGATCCCGACACCTATAGGACCAACGCCTTCGTGGCCGCCGCGCTGAGCTCCAAGCAGCACGCCATCGTGGTCGCGCCCCAGGGTGCCCGTGGCGCCAACAGCGATCGCGAGTACCTCGACTGGGACGCCGCCGAGGACTGGCCGCAGGCCATCGCCCACGACCTGCCCCACTGCATCGACAAGCGCTTCAGGACCATCCACAACCGCTTCGGCCGTGCCCTGATCGGCCTCTCCGCCGGCGGCTACGGCGCCTTCAACATCGGCCTGCGCAACCTGTCGACGTTCGCCGCCGTCGAGTCCTGGAGCGGCTACTTCGTGGCCACCGACCCCAGCGGCGACCACGTGCTCAACCTTGGCTCGCCGAAGGCCAACGCCGCCGCCACGGTGCCGAGCGGCTCAGACCTGAAGTCCGAGGTCAAGACCTGGCCCTCGCTGATCGCCTTCTACGTCGGCAACCTGGACACCCGCTTTCTCGACATGAACAAGCTGTTCGACACCAAGCTCACGGCCAGCGGCATCGCCCACATGTTCAGCATCTACTCGGGCGGCCATTCCGCGGCCCTGTGGCACAACCAGGCCCCGTCGTGGCTGAGCATGGCCCTGAGTTACATGTCCTCGGAGGCCCGCCGGCGCGGGCGGTGAGCTTCAGGTCGCGGCGCCCGGGCGTTTGCGAGGTTGTCGAGTAAAGACAGCCAGGAAAGCGCGACTCGGCTGTCCTGAAATACGCCGCGATTCAGTCCTCATGGGCGGCCGGCGCGCCGGCCCACGCCCTGTGGGCCCAGCCGGCAGCACAAACACGTCAAATCTGGCGGGAAACAGCTGCCACGACAAACTCCTCCCCTCTTCCTGGCCGCAGTTTCTGAACGGCAGCAAACGGGAGTCAGCCGGCCGGCGGCACGTCCAGCGTGACCCCGAGCCCCCGCAGCGCGCACCTTGCCCGTCTCCGGGTAGTAGACGCTGTCGCCCGGCTCGCGCGTCCCGTAGGCCAGGTAAGCCAAACCCTCCTCGCCGGCCACCAGCGAGTGGGCCACCCCCGTCGACGGCGGCCGGGCCACCACGTCGCCGGAGCGCAGCGCATGCTCGTTCGGCGCCCAGCCGCAACGTCCCCGACCCAGCGAGCACGTAGAACAGCTCCTCCTCGAGCGCATGGCAGTGGGGCGGCGCCGCCGCCGCGGCCCGCGCGGCAGCGTGACGTGGTTCAGCCCCGCCTTGACCGATCCGCCGGCCCGCCCGAGCGTGCGGACCTCGAGCCCCGGGAACGGGCCGGTGTCGACCTGGTCCAGCGCCACCACGTTCGGCGGCCGCTCCCCGGGCTCCGGGCGCTCCAGCGGCCCGGCGGCGCCCTCGGCCCGGAACGGATGCGGCGAGTCGAGCGGCACCCAGCGCGGCCCGCACCACATGACCTTGGCGCGCGGGAGGTAGGTGATCGAGGTGTCGCTGCCGCTGGCGAAGGCCAGCAGCTCCAGGCCGCGCGTCGCCGGCCAGGAAGGTGTGCGGGCGCCCCCGGGCGGTGCACGACCGCGTCGCCGGGGCCCACCGCGCACGCCTCGCCGCGCTGCCAGCTCAGCCCGTCTCCGGACACGACGAAGAAGATCTCCTCCTCGTCGCCGTGGACGTGCACCGGCATCTGCCGCGCCCCGGGAGCCACGACGTAGTGGCTGGCGCCGATCCGCCGCGCACCCGCCGCTGCCGCCAGCATCCGCCGGCGTGAACGCGATGTCGCCCTCGGCGACCTCGCGCGCTCGACGTCCTGGAGATTGACGATCGCCATCGGCCGCAGGCTAACTGGTCCAGACTGGACAAACCGGCTTGGCCGGGTGGTTCTGGAGGCAAAACCGCCGCAAGCGGGTACACCTAGACCTGGATGACCGACCTGCAGGCCGAGCCGTTCGTATCGCGACTACCGGATCCCGGCGGGCTGCCGCGACGAGCTGCTCGACCACGACGGCACGCCGCTGCCCCATGCCGTGCCGCTGATGGCCGCCCTGGCGCGCCTCGGACCCGAGGCGCTGCAGACGCCGCCGGCGAGCGACGCGACGCGATCTTCATGCAGCAGGGGATCACGTTCGAGGTCGCGGGCTCCGACGGCGAGCGGCGCGACCGCGCGTGGCCGCTGGATCTGGTCCCGCGGGTGCTCACCGCCGCCGAGTGGACGACGATCAAGCGCGGCCTGGCCCAGCGCATCCGGGCGCTCAACGCGTTCGTCGACGACGTCTACCACGCGCACGAGATCGTCCGCGCCGGGATCGTCCCCTGGTCGCTGATCGTCAGCCGGCCGAGCTTCGCGCGGCCCGTGCACGGCGTCCGCGCGCCCGGCGGCGTCTACTGCCACGTGTGCGGCTGCGACCTGGTGCGCGACGGCGACGGGCGCTGGCGGGTGCTGGAGGACAACGTCCGCACGCCGTCGGGGATCTCCTACGTGCTGGAGAACCGGGTGGCGATGACGCGGCTGATGCCCGAGCTGTTCGCCGGGCACCGGGTCCGCGGCGTCGACGCACTACCCGTCGCTGCTGCTCGACGCGCTGCGCGCCGTGGCGCCGGCCGCCGAGAGCCATCCCACCGTCGTGCTGTGGACGCCGGGGCGCGATGAACTCGGCCTACTTCGAGCACGCGTTCCTGGCCCGGCAGATGGGCGTCGAGCTGGTCGAGCCCGGCGATCTGGTCGTGCGCGACGCCGTCTGCTACATGCGCACCACCGCCGGGCTGCAGCGCGTGCACACGATCTACCGCCGGCTCGACGACGACTTCATCGACCCGCTGGAGTTCCGCCCCGACTCGCTGCTGGGCGTCCCCGGGCCTGGTGCGCGCCTACCGGGCCGGCACGGTCGCGATCGCCAACGCGATCGGCACCGGGGTCGCCGACGACAAGGCGATCTACTACTACGTCCCGAGATGATCCGCTTCTACCTGAGCGAGGAGCCGATCCTCGAGAACGTCCCCACCTACCTGCTCAGCGACGAGGCCGCAGCGCAAGCACGTGCTGCGCCGCCTGGCACGAGCTGGTCATCAAGCCGACCTCGGAGTCCGGCGGCAAGGGCGTGTTCATCGGCCCCCAGGCCAGCGCGGCCGAGCTGCGAGCTCCAGGCGCGGATGATCGCAGGACGAGCCGCAGCCGTTCATCGCCCAGGAGCTCGTCCACCTGTCGACCGCGCCGACCGAGACCGGCGGCGGGCGGCTGGCGCCGCGCCACGTCGACCTGCGGCCGTTCGCGGTGTTCGGCGAGGAGATCCGGATCGTCCCCGGCGGGCTGACCCGGGTGGCGCTGCGGGAGGGCTCGATGATCGTCAACTCCTCGCAGGGCGGCGGCTCCAAGGACACCTGGGTGCTCGACGACGACGAGCCAGGCCGACCTGGCGCCCGGGAACGCTGCCCGCTCCACCGCCCGCCGCGGCTGCCCGACGTCCGCTACGGCGGCTGGCACAACCAGGCCCAACAGCAACAGCAACAACAGCAGACCACGCCTGATGCTGGCCCGGATCGCCCAGGAGCTGTTCTGGCTGGGGCGCGACCTGACCCGCGCCGAGCACACCGCCCGGATCCTCGACGGCGCGTTCCACGCCGACGTCGCCGGCGTGCCCGGCGAGCGCGGCATCGCCCTCAGCTGGGAGGGGGTGCTGGCCACGATCGGCGCCAAGCCGCCGGCGCCCGGGACGAGAGCGAGACCGGATCGTCGTCCCGGCGAGGCGTCGGTGCCGGCCGGCTCGGACCGCACGCTCGAGGTGGCGCGGCTGCTCACGCTGGACACCGACAGCCCCGCCTCGGTGGTCTCCTGCGTCGCCCGCGCCCGCGAGCGCGGCCGCACGATGCGCGACGTGATCTCGACCGAGATGTGGGAGGCGCTGAACTCGTTCTACCTGCTGCTGGGGCGCTACGACCTCCAGGCGGCGCTGCAGACCGGGCCCGTACTCGTTCTACCAGGAGGTCAAGGAGAGCTGCGCGCTGTTCTGGGGGCTGCTCGACCGCACGCTGCTGCGCGACGAGGGCCGCGCCTTCCTGGAGGCCGGCGGGCGGATCGAGGAGGCCGACATGGTCCTGCGGATGCTGCGGGTCGCGATCCCGAGCGGCTCGCTGGACGGGACCCGCCCGGCCACGAGACCGAGGCGCTGGCCCTGCTGCACGCGGTCGGCGGCTTTCAGGCCTACCGGCGCGCCGTCCGGGCCGCGCCGACGGTCGGAGCCGGTCGTCCGCTTCCTGCTGTTCGACTCGGCCTATCCGGGCTCGGTGGCCTCGTCGGTCGCCGCGCTGGCGGCGGCGCTGACGGCCGCCGACGCCCAGCCGCGCTCCTCGCCGCCGGTGCTGCGGCTCGGCCGGCTGATCGCCGATCTGGAGCTCCAGCGCCGCGCCCCGGACGCCGGCGGGGCGCTGGAGGAGATCGCTCGAGCGGGTACAGGACGAGCTGGAGCTGGTCGATCGCGACATCGACGCACGGTATTTTGCGATCGCCGCCCTGGCCGCCGTTCACCTCTAACCGTGGCGCCGCGCCCGCACACCGAGATGAACTTCGCGATCCGCTACCTCACCGAGTACGACTACGACGCCGACGTGGTCGACAACCTCAACGCGCTGCGGGTCAAGCCGCACGGCAACGGCCGCCAGCGCTGCGACGAGTTCAGCGTCCGGCTGACCCCCGAGGTGCGCCTGCACCGCCACACCGACTACTTCGGGACCGAGGTGGTGGAGTTCGAGGTCTCGCGGCCCCACCGGCAGCTGACGATCGACGTTCGGGCCCGCGTCAGCACCAAGGCGTCCGCCGAGCCGCCGCATGCCACCTGGGAGGCGCTGCCGGATCCCCGCCTACCGCGAGGCGGGCGGGGAGTTCCTGCTGCAGACCGACGACGCTCCCGGTCATCCCGCGCTCCAGGAGCTGCTCGCGCACGACCGGGCGCCGCGTCCACCCCGCTGGCCACCGTGCTGCTGTCGTCCGAGCTGATCCCCGACCGGTTCGAGTACCGCCAGGGCGCCACCTACGTCGACTCGCGCGATCTCCGACCTGCTCGAGGCCGGCGCGGGCGTCTGCCAGGACTTCGTCCACCTCGGGCTGTGCCTGCTGCGCCACCACGGGATCGCCGCCCGCTACGTGTCCGGCTACCTGTTCGCCGCCGGCTCCGACGACAGCCGCGAGTCGGTCGAGGTCGACACCCACGCCTGGCTGGAGGCGCTGCTGCCCGGGCCCCGGACGGCGGCGAGCCGGTCTGGGTCGGCGCCGACCCGACCAACCGCGTGCTGGCCGGCGAGACCCACGTCAAGATCGGCCACGGCCGCCACTACGCCGACGTCCCGCCGATCAAGGGCGTCTACCGCGGGCGCCGCCAGCGCCAAGCTCGACGCCAGCGTCACCATGACGCGGCTGGAGCGCACGGACCCGGCGTCGATCGCCCGCTCCTGAGCGGACCTGGGCGGAGCCTCGGGCGCCTGGGCGGACGCTGCGACGGCCCGGCACGACGACGCGGGGCCCGGCGATCGCCGGGCCCCGCAACTGCTCAGCTGAGAGTCCGCCGCTAGCGGACCCGGACGTACCGGGTCAACGACCCGACGCGGCCTCCCGCGTCGACCGTCAGCCGGATCGTGTACCGGCCGCTGCGTGACGGCGGCCGAGCGGACAGCGTGAACTTCACCCGGTTGCGCCCGGACCATGGCGCGCCCGTTGGCTGACCAGCGACGTGCCGCGGTACAGCCGGGCGCGGATCAGCGTGGCACCTTGGAGCCGCCCTTCGTGGTGCAGGTGAGCAGTGACGGCGTGCTTGCCGGTGGCGTGGCTGCAGCGTGACCTTGGGCAGCTGATCGAGCCGCCGCGGTCCGGCGTCTGCCGCCTTGGCCGGCCGCCCTGACCGGACCGGCGACGCCGGAACACCGGGAGCCGTCGGCGCTCGGACCGGTCGGGCCTGACGAGCCTGACGCGCCGGCGAGCTCGCCGCCGACGAGTCGGCCCGGTCGGCGTGGATCATCTTGGTGACCTCGCCGGTGGTGTCGTTCAGGATGATCGCCGGGGCGTGCCCGTACTTCTGGTTGAAGTCGAACGCGTTGATCAGCGTTCCCGCCGACGCGTCCGCCGACTCGTTGCCGATCCGCCCGAGGCTCCAGTTGTCCTCGATGAACCGCGGATCGACGCCTGCTCGGTGAACGTGTTGTCGACGTAGTTCTGCTTCGCCCACGGCGAGATGACCAGCAGCGGCGCCGCGGACCGACGCCGCAGCGGTCGTTCTGGCGCCGGTGGCGTGGTCGCCGGAACCGCACTTGCCGGGCCCGGTCAGGGTGTCGGCGGCGTCCTGCGACTGCCGGATGATCGGGCCCATCTGGTGGTCATACCAACCGTCGGAGTCGTCGTAGGCGATGATGATCGCCGTGCTCGGCCAGACCGTGCGACTGCTCGATCTGGTTGATCTCGTCGACGAGGAACCGCTGCTCGTCGAGCGGGTCGGAGTAGCCGGCGTGGCCGTCCTCGTACTCCGGCGCCTTCAGGAACGACACCGACGGCATGTTGCCCGTCGGCCAGCGCCTGGTTGAACCAGCGACAGGTCGTACTGGTGGTTGACCGCCTGCGCGGGCGGCGTGTCCGCCGGGTCGCTGACGCCGACCTGGTTGACCGAGGTCGGCGACACGTGGTTGGGGTTGGAGGTGTCGGCGTAGTACTGGAACGGCTCGTGGTGCTCGGAGTAGTCGGCCGAGACGAGTTCCCGATGTTGGCGTGCTGACCGATGTTGTTGTCGGCGTCGGTGCCGCAGATCGCGCGGCCGTTGGTGATCTGCCGACGGCGTGAACCCACCCTGGAACCAGCCCCAGGTGAGGCTCTTGCGGTTCAGCAGATCGCCGACGTTGGTGCCGGTCAGCGACGCGGTGACCCCGCCCGGCGTGCCGTCGCGGGTTCAGCGGCGTCGACGGAGTTGGAGCACTGGTCATAGAGCGGCTCGGCGTCGCCGATCAGCGTTCCGTTGGCGATGTTGCTGCTCGGTGCCGCCGTGGGCGACCGCGCCGTTGGTGTTGCCGCTGATCAGGTTGATCGCGCCCGGGCGTGGACGGCCCGAACTGCGTGCTGTAGGAGTTGTCGTTGAGGGTGAAGTGCTGGGCGTAGTTCCACAGCCGGTGACGGTGTTGCCGTCGTAGTAGTCCATGACGATGCCGTTGGGCCCGTAGCTGCCCTGTTCGGGAACGTCGTCTGGGTGCAGCCGCAGCCCGTCGTGTCCTGGACGAACTTGTCCATCAGCCCCATGTCGAAGGCGCTCTGCTCCGCCGAGTAGCCGTGGTTCTGGTCGCAGGTCAGCGCCTGGCTGGGGCCGAGCCGCTGCGGGATTGTTGAGGTTGGGGTTGGCGGTCAGCAGGCGTGTTGAGCCCGTTGACCGTCGGGGTCCCGGGCAGCGGCGTGGAACTGCGGCTCGCCCGGCGGGTTGGTGCGCGTACGGATAGGTGCCGAAGTAGTGGTCGAACGAGATGTTCTCGTCGAACAGCACGACCACGTGCTTGATCGGCGTGGTTGTGGTGGCGCTCGCGTGGATCGCCGGATCGCTGCCCCCGGACTTGCCGAGGAGACCGACAGCCCGATCACAGCGGCACCGGTGGCCGCAGCGCCCAGCACCGCGGCCAGCAACTTCTTGCGAGTGTGCAAGTGAGCTCCTTTGCTCATTGGCGGACGGCGGTTACGGGATGCGGCCGCGGCCGCCCTCGCGGCGACACCGGCATCCTCTGACCTCGGCTCGCCGCAGGGTGTGAACGTGGCGTCACCCAGTCGTGTTCATCCTGTTCACGCCGTGGCTACGACGTTGGTAACAACTGGCACCCGGCGCCGGGACTACGTTGCCCGACGGTCGCCGACCGGGGCGGCCGTCCCGGTCATGCCGAAGTCACCCCCTCGCAAGCACCGCTGCGAACAGGCGCCGTGGTCGCCGCCGGAGGCGCCGGAGGCCGCCCAGTCCCGCGCGCGCGGTGCTGTGGCTGGCCGCGGTGGCGGCGCTGGCGCTGCTGGTGGTCGCGGCCGCGGCGCTCATCCCCGGCTCACACGGTCACGCGGTCCACGCAGCTTCGGCGTCGGTCAGCGTGGCCGCCGCGGGCTCGGCGCGCCAACCCGCTCGCCGTACCACGAGACCAAGGTCTTCGGCTCCGACATCCCCGCCAACCGATACGGCACGCTGATCGGCCGCAGGAGAACAGGGCGTCAACGCCCAGCGGCCAGCTGGCCTCCGATCTCGACCCGCTCCCCGCCGCGCGCCTTCGACCGTCCGATCGCCGCCTACCGCCGTCTACGCCGAGCGCTGGAGCGGTCACGCTCGGCCGGCGCGGTCGCCGCCCTGCAGGCCGCGCTGCGCTCCGGCGACCGCGCCGCCGCCGAGCGCGCCTGGGCCACCGCGTTCGCCGACTACCTGCATCTCGGCGCGGTCTACGGCCTGCTGCCCGACGACCTCAACGACCAGCTGGCCGAGGTCCCGCAGTCGCTCGGCGACGCACGCACTTCCCGGGCCTGCACCGGATCGAGAAGGGGCTGTGGACCGGAGCGCCGCCGCGCTCGCTGGTCGCCGGTCGCCGGCGGCGCTCGGCGGCGCGACGGTCGACGCTGCGCCGGACGTTGCCGACCGTGCCCATCCCGCCGCTGGACTACGCCACCCGCGCCCACGAGATCCTCGAGGACGCACAGCGCGACCTGATGAGCGGCATCCAGGTGCCCGTGGAGCGGGGCCGGCGTGCTCGGGACGGCGGCGGGCGTGGCGGCCACCCGCGAGGTCATCACGACCCTGGCGCCGCTGCTGCAGGGCCGCGACAACACGCTCGGTGCGAGGTCCAGAACTGGCTGGCTCAGCTCCAGCAGATCGCTCGACTCGCGTCCGCCGGCCCGACGGGACCTGGCCGACGCTTGAGCCAGCTCAGCCAGACGCCAGCGCGAGCGGATCAACGGCATGCTGGCCGGCACGCTCGGTGCGCTGACGGAGGTTCCCGGGACGCTGGAGACGACGGCGATCCCGAACATCCCCACGATCGCCGGCCAACGGCCGCAAGCCGATGAGCCCGGTCGACCGCCGCCGCTTCCTCACCGGCTCGCTGGCCGCGCTCGGCGCCGGCGGCGCCGGCGTCGCGCGTCGGGCTGGCCGGCGTCCGGCAGGCCCGCGCCGCGGGCCGCCGCCGGACCCGGCGACCGCAGGCGCGCGAGGTCGGCGACGCGCGAGCTGCTCGCGACGGGTGCCGTTCGACGGCCCCCACCAGTCCGGCATCCTCACCCCCAGCCAAGCCAGGCTACGTTCATCGCCCTGGACAGCATCGCCGCCAACGCCGACGGAGCTGTTCGAGGCGCTGCAGGCACATCTCCACCGAGGCCCGCGCTGCTCACCCAGGGCGAGTCCGTCGGGGTCACCGAGTCGACGACCCGCCGCCGGACTCCGGAATCCTCGGCGCCTACGACAGCCCCGACTCGCTGACGGTGACGGTCGCGCTCGGGGCCTCGCTGTTCGACGACGCGCTACGGACTGGCCGCGCAAGCGCCCGCGCCGCCTGACGCCGATGCCGGCGTTCGCACTCGACGAGATCGATCCCGACGCGGACCGGCGGCGACGTGCTGCTGCAGATCTGTGCCGGCCAGCGCGACACGGTCGTCCACACCGTCCGCGAGCTGATGCGCGTGCTCGCCGGCCACGCTGGCCGTGCGCTGGACGATCGACGGCTTCCAGACCGCGCAAGCGCGGGCCGCACCGCGAACAGCAGCACGCGCAACCTGTTCGCCTTCCGCGACGGCACGGCCAACCCCGACGTCGACCGACGCCGCGCTGATGAACCGGCTGGTCTGGGTCCAGCCGGGCACCGACGAGCCGCGCTGGACGGCCGGCGGGACCTACATGGTCGTGCGCACGATCCGCCAGCACGTGGAGTTCTGGGACCGGGTGGGGATGCTCGAGCAGGAGCAGATGATCGGCCGCGACCGGGTCACCGGCGCGCCGCTGGGCGGCACCAGCGAGTTCGAGGATCCGCGCTACGACCTTGACCCGCATGGCGAGCGGATCCCGCTGAACGCCCACATCCGCCTCGCCAACCCGCGCACCCCGGCGACCGCCGACCAGCGGATCCTGCGCCGCGGCTACAACTATCACCGCGGCGTCGACGACGCCGGCAACCTCGATCAGGGGCTGGTGTTCGTCGCCTTCAACCAGGACCCCGAGCGCCAGTTCGCCACGATCCAGCAGCGGCTGGAGACCGAGCCGATGACCGACTACATCACGCCCGTCGGGGGCGGCTACTTCTTCGCGCCTCGCGGCGCGCGCGGGCTCGGGGGACTGGGTCGGGCTCAGGGCTGGCGCGACCTGACGGTCAGTCGGCCCAGAAGTCCTCCACGCAGCTCGCCGTCACCGCCCTCGGGGCGTTCGCTGCCGATGGCGATCAGGCCCAGCCCCTCCGGGCCGCCCTCAAAGGCTCGCACGACCGACGGCGCCACCCGGACCACGTCCCACTGCTGAGTTCGATGATCTCGTCGTCCAGGCGCATCCGCCCCGATCCCTCCACCACCACGTAGGCCTCCTCCTGCTCACGGTGGCGATGGCCGCATCGAGGCCTTGAAGTTCTGCGGATAGCGGAAATAGCTCACCCCGAGGTGTCTGAGTCCAGGTACTTGCGGCGAAGCGGGCTTCGAACCCGCCGGCGCGGTCGCCGGCCGAGTTGTCGACCTCGCACAGATTCTTGACGGTGAAATCGGACATGTGAAGCAGTGTATGTCGCGGACGCCTTTCGCGCTGGCCGGTGCGGTGGTAGCGTCGCGCGGCATGGGAGAACGAACGCAGTACACACCCGGAACGTTCAGCTGGACCGACCTGAACACCACCGACCAGGAGGCGGCCAAGACCTTCTACGGCGACCTGTTCGGCTGGGAGTTCAACGACATGCCGGCCGGCGAGGGCGTCGTCTACTCGATGGCCGCGCTCGGCGGCAAGTACGTGGCGGCGATCTCGCCGCAGCCCCAGCAGCAGCGTGAGGCCGGGGTTCCGCCGGCCTGGAACTCCTACATCACCGTCGAGGACGCCGACGCCACCGCGGCGCGAGCGCAGGGAGCTCGGCGCCACCGTCCACGCGCCGCCGTTCGACGTCATGGAGGCCGGACGGATGGCGCGTCATCCAGGACCCGCAGGGCGCGCTGGTTCCTGTCTGGCAGCCCGAACAGCACATCGGAGCCGGCCTGGTCAACGCCCCCGGCGCGCTGTCGTGGAACGAGCTCGGGTCCCCTGACCTGGACGGCTCGGCCGCAGTTCTACGGCGAGCTGCTCGGCTGGACCACGGCGCCGATGGAGGGCTCCGACATGCCCTACCTGGTGATCCAGACCGCCGACGGTCACAGCAACGGCGGGATCCGGCCGCCGATGCCGCCGGGCACGCCGCCGTTCTGGCTCGTCTACTTCGCCACCGCCGACATCGACGCCAGCCTGGCCAAGGTGTCCGAGCTCGGGGGCAACGTGCTCGTCGGGCACCACCGACATCGGGATCGCCAAGATCGCGGTCGCCCAGGACCCGCAGGGCGCCGTGTTCGCGCTCTACGACGGCCACCTGGACGACTAACCAGGCGCGTTACGTCCAGTGGGCAGTCGTCCGTCTGCGGAATGGCGGAGCCGGCGTAAACGACAGCTTTGGAAGAGGGAGCACCGGGCGGCGGCTCAGCGTCGATTCTGTGACAAATCGGCCCCCGTCGGAGCGGCTTTGCGCCTGATGCATGCTTGACCGGCGACTGAGACCAGCACGCGCCCCCTTCGTTGCTGCCTTTTCGCCCGGCACGGCGCCCACAACGGCGCAAAGCTCGGACCAACCCACGGCCGCCCAACACGGCGCCCGTTTGGGCGGCAAACGGCATACTGACCGCGTGCGATCTCGCGGGTTCTGACTGTCGGCGTGGCCACGCTTGTCTGCGCCGGCTGCGCGGCGCAGCAGCCGACGCAGTCGCACACGTCGTCGACGCCGGCGCCCGACGCCGACACCCACCACCTCCAACCAGTCCAGCGGCCCCACGGTGCACGCCCATCCCCAGGCCGTCGAGCCGGTGGCCGGGGCGGCCGCCCGCAGCCTCGCAGGGCGGTGCCCGCAGTCGGCCGGCGTCAGCGTCGGGCCGCCCAGCCGCTCGCTGCCGCAGCCGCTGTCCGACGCCGAGATCCGCCAGCAGCTGACCGAGAGCGGCATGACCGCCAGCCCCAACCAGGCGACGCTGACCCCGCGAGGACTGGCGGTGGCGCCCGATCGACGCCCCGGCCGCCGTCCAGGAGGTGATCGCCGCCGGCAACGAGATCGCCCGGCTTCCCTACCGCTACGGCGGCGGCCACATGACCTACGAGGACACGGCCTACGACTGCTCGGGGTCGATCAGCTACGTGTTCGCCGCCGCCCACCTGCTGAACCACACGGTCGTCTCGGGCGAGCTGGAGAACTGGGGCGATCCCGGTCCCGGCAAGTGGATCACCGTGTTCGCCAACGCCGGCCACACGTTCATGTACGTCGCCGGCCTGCGGTTCGACACCGTGGCGCTGGCCGCAGACCGGCTCGCGCTGGTCAGACCGACCCGCCGACGAGCCTGATCTGAACACCTTCGCCGTCCGCCACCCGCCCGGGCTCTAGAGCATCTTCTGAAACCAGTACCGGGCCCGCGGGTTGCCGTTGTAGTCGTCGACGGGCTCGTACCCCGCGGCGGCAAACAGCGCCAGCGCCGCGGCGTCGTTGCCCGGCGTGTCGAGGCGCAGCCGCTCAAATCCCAGCCCCCGTCCTCGCCGCTCGAGGCCGTCCAGCAGCCGGCGCCCGGCGCCGCGACCCCGGGCGCGGCGGCTGACGAACAGCCGCTTCACCTCGCCGGTGGTCGCATCGAGACGGCGGACCCCGCCGCAGCCGACCGGCACCTCGGCCAGCGTCGCCAGCAGGAAGACACCGCGCGGCGGGCCGAAGTCACCGGCGCCGATCGGCGAGCCGCCCAGCCGCAACGCCGCATCGGCGGCGACCAGCTCCCGGTTCCACTCGGTCAGCAGCGCCTTCACCGCCGGCGACTCGAAGCCGGCCGTCGCCAGCTCGATGGCCGGGCCGGTGGTCAGGCCAGCGCCACCTGACGCTCGTCGCTGAACTGCAGCAGCAGCTCGACGAACCGCTCGGTGGCCTCCACCTGCGGGCAGTGACCGACCCCATCCAGCACCTCGAGACGGGAGTCCGGGACCGCCTCGAGCACACGCTCGGCGCCCTTGACGAACACCAGCCGGTCCTTGCTGCCCCACACCAGCAGCACCGGCACCGACACCCGCTCGAGCTCGAAGGCCCGGCGCAGCTCGGGGATCAGCCGGTGGGCGGTATCGACGTAGTGCGCCACCCGGGAGCGCTGGCGGTGGTGGTAGGTGAAGGTGCTGATCACCGCCGGGCTCGATCGACTCCGGAACCGCGAACGCGAACTGGCGATAGAGCCGCGCCACCGTCGCCCGCAGGACGAACCCGGGTACCGGCGTGGGGAGGGCGACGCAGCGAGCGCAGCACCGGGTCGCGCTGGACCAGGTACAGCAGCCTGGACATCTCCAGCCCGGCGGGCGCGGCCCCCACCACGCCGGCCAGCTGGTCGCCGTGGCGCTCGGCCAGCCGCAGCGCCACGCAGCCCCCCAGCGAGTTGCCGACCGCGAGCACCAGCTCGCGTTCCGGCCCGGCCGCGTAGCGCGCCGCCGCGTAGGCGAACTTGTCGAGCTGCGGGAGGATGGGATCGTGAGTGAGGCGGTCGGCGGTGCCGAAGCCGGGCAGATCCACCGCGATCGCCCGCCGGCCGCGGCGCGCGAGCATGTCCAGCGACTGGCGCCAGGTGTCGGCGCTGTCGCCGTAGCCGTGGAACATCAGCGTCGGCAACCCGTCGCCCTCGAGCTCCAGCACCCGCGTGTCGTAGCCGGCCAGCGTCAGCCGGTGCTCGAACAGCGGCTGGATCATCCGGCGGTCAGGCCTGCCCGTAAACGGGGATGGCAGCCCCGCTGGTCGCCACCGAGTCGTCAGAGACCAGGTGGGCGATGACGCCGGCGATCTCTTGCCGGCTTGACCCACTTCGAGTGGTCGGCGTTCGGCATCGCGCCGCGATTGGCCGGCGTGTCGATCACGCTCGGGCAGGATCGCGTTGGCGCGGATGCCATCGTCGCGGTACTCGACCGCCACCGCCTTGACGAACGCGATCACTGCCGCCTTGGAGGCCGCTGTAGCCGGCGGCGCCCGGGAACGGCTGCACCGCCGCCCGGGTCCCGACGCACACGATCGAGCCGCCGCCGGCGGCGATCAGATGCGGAAGCGCGGCCTGCGTGACCAGGTAGGTGCCGCCGCAGGTTCAGCCGGAACTGCTCCTCGAAGCGCCTCAGCGGGACCTCGTGGACCCTCCCCGGGGCGTCGAAGCCGCCCACCAGCTGCACCACCGCCGCGCAGTGGCGCGCTCGCTGTCCGACGCGGCGGTTTTGACGACGTTGGCCGCGTCCTCGGGGTCGAACAGATCGGCCTTGACGAACTCGAGCCCGTCGCGCGGCTGCAGGCGCTCCAGCTCTGCCTCGACGATCCACGGGACCACCACGTGCCAGCCATCGTCGAGCAGCCGAGCGGTGACGGCCCCGCCCAGCCCTCCGTTCCCCCTGTAATGAGTGCGGTTTTCGGCATCCGTGTCGTCCGGGCACCACTCTATCTTCGTCCGCGGGATGCACGTGCGCGATTTTCAGGACGGCTGCACGATCGACCAGGCCCTGCTCGTGCGCAGCGTCGCCGACGCGCCGCCGCGGCGAGGGCGACGAGTATCCTCAAGCTGACGCTCGGCGACCGCACCGGCAGCGTGCCGGCGATCCTGCGGGAGGGGATCGAGCCGGCGCGGGAGCTCTGCCCGGCCCGGGGCCGTGGTCCAGGTCGCGCGGCCGCTTCTCCGCACCACGAGCGCTTCGGCGCTCAGCTCGACCGTGCAGTGGCTCCGCGCCGTCGACGCGCACGAGTACGATCGCGCCGAACTGGTCGACGGACCCGGCCGCTCCGCCGCGCAGATGGAGGCCGACCTGCGGGAGCTCATCGCCACCGTCCAGAATCCCCACCTGCGCCGCCTGCTGTCGCTGCTCCTCGGCGAGGACTCGCCGACCTGGCCGCGCTTCCGGGAGGCGCCGGCGGCCAAGCGCTACCACCAGGCCTACCGCCACGGGCTGCTCGAGCACTCGCCTGAGGTCGCCCAGGCGGTGAGCGCCATCTCGGCCACCTTCCCCGGGCATCGACCGCGATGTCGCCGTGACCGGAGCCCTGCTGCACGACATCGGCAAGCTCGACGCCTACGAGATCCAGGGGGACGCGATCGAGATGTCCGACAGCGGCCGCCTATTCGGCGAGATCCCGCTCGGCTACTACCGCATCCGGCGCGCGATCGAGGGGATCGACGGCTTCCCGCCAGGACACGCCCAGGCGCGCTGCTGCACATCATCCTCAGCCACCACGGCTCGCTGGAGCACGGCAGCCCCGTGATCCCCTGCACCCGCGAGGCCACCCTGGTGCACATGATCGACAACCTGGGCGGGCGGCTGGGCAGCTTTGACCGTCTCGAGAAGGGCCTGCCGGACGGCGAGCGCTGGTCGGCGTTCGACAAGGGCATCGGCGGCGGGGCCTTCTTCGCCGGCGCGCCGGCCGCTGAGGCCGCCGACGCCGCTGTGGCCGCTGAGGCCAGTGACGGCCACCGACGCCACCGAGCGCCGGGCCGCCTGAGCCCAAGCCGCACGCCTGGGTCAAGCCGGGCCGCCGAGGACGTGGCGCGCTCTACTTACCCATGCGGTAAGCCAGACGGCACACGTCGAGCCAAGGCTCCGCGGCGCTCGCGCACCCCCAGCCACGCCGGTACCTGCTCTCTTCCTGGCTCCAGAAAGGCCGGCGCCCGCGCCAACGCCTGGCGCTAGCCCCACCAACGCGTGACCCTCGTGGCTCCGTCACGCCTGCTCCAAATCTGCGCAAATAGCGCACCCAGGCGCCCGCCCGGTTTCGCGGCTCCCGGTCCACGACTAGAGTTGGAGCAGTGGCCAAGGACACCGAAAAGCTGATCCGCCAGCTGTCGCTGATCTCATATTTGATGGCCGAACGGCGTCCGGTCACCGCCCCGGAGATCCGGCGTGACGTCGAGGGCTACAGCGTCATGAACGAGGACGCGTTCGCGCGCCGGTTCTACGCCGATCGCTCCGAGCTGGAGGCGCTGGGAATCCGCTGGCGGTCGAGAAGCCGGTCGACGGGCTGGTCGAGCAGGAGAACTACTCGCTGCCCCCGGAGAACTTCCACCTGCCCCCGATCGCCTTCACCGACCAGGAGCTGGCGGCGCTGCGCACGGCGCTGCAGCTGCTGGACGGCGAGTTCGCCTACGCCGAGCCGCTGCGGCTGGCGCTGCAGCAGATCTCCTGGGGCCGGCCCAGCCCGCTCGGCACTCCGGAGCAGAACACGGTCGCGCTCGGGATCACCGGCTCCGCGGGCGGCCACGAGGTGTCCCAGCGCCTGGCCAAGATCGAGACCGCGATCTTCCGCCGCAAGACGATCGTGTTCGACTACCACACGATGGAGCGCGACGAGGTCGGCGCCGCGGCGTGTCGACCCCTACCAGCTGCTGTACCAGGGCGGCCAGTTCTACGTGGTCGGGCGCTCGCACGAGCGCAGTGCGATCCGCGTCTTCAGGCTCTCGCGCATCCGCGGCAAGGTCGGCTACGCCACCAAGGCCGAGCACGACTTCCAGCGCCCGGCCAACTTCGACCCGCGCGCCTACGCCAACCGGATCCATTGGCAGTTCGGCGACCCGGTCGGGACCGCCGAGGTGTGGATCAGCCAACGAATCGCCTGGCAGATCGAGCGCCACTTCGGCCGCTACGGGGAGATTCGGCCGGCCGACGGCGATGACGGCGACGGCGGCGACCGGCTGTTCGTCACCGCCGTATGCCAACTCCCGCCAGCTGATCGCCTGGGCGCTCGGCCTCGGCGAGAACGCCCGGATCACCGGGCCGCCCGAGCTCGTCGCCGAACTGCACGACCGGATCGCGTTTGGTGATCGAGCGCCACACCGGCGAGCCGGCGCTGGCGCCGTCGCTGGGCCCCCAGCGACCGGCGCCGAAGGCGAGCCGGAGGCCGCCCGAGGCGGCCCTGCCGACCCGGCCGACGGTAACGGCCACCGGCCCGACGCCGGCATCCGTCCCGAGCGATTCGCCCGGCTGGTCACCCTGGCCAGCATCCTGATCGAGGCCGGCCGCGCCCGGCGGCTGCTCAGACCAGTGACCTGTGCGCCGCGCTGAAGGTCTCAGAGCAGGAGCTGCGCGAGGACATCTCGGTGCTCAACGTCGTCAACTTCGGCGCCGGCACCTACGTGCTTTACGCCGAGATCCAGCGACGACGGCACGATCGAGGTCGATCCCGAGCCCTACGGCGACTCGTTCGCTCGGCCCGCGCGGCTGCTGCCGGTCGAGGCCAAGGCGCTGGTGGCGGCGATCGACCTGATCGGCGAGCACATTCCCGAGGGCTCCTGGCCTCGGTCCGCGAGAAGGTTGTGCCGGCGCTGGGCGAGGACCCTGTCCACGAGGGCCTGCAGTTCGCCACCGCCGGCGGCGACGACGAGATCGCGGCCGAGGTGTCGCGCGCCATCGCCGGCCGGCGACTGCTCTCGTTCGAGTACTACAAGGAGAACGAGGATGAGTTCTCCACCCGGCTGGTCGAGCCCTACGCGCTGATCAACGGCCGCGAGGGCTGGTATGTGGCCAGCTTCGACCCGTCGCGTGACAGCGTCCGCCACTTCCGCCTGGACCGCATCAAGTCCGCCACCGCCACCGACGAGCGCTTTGATCCCCGGCCCGACGTCGATCCGGCCGCCGACGTCGACGGCTGGCCGCGGACCGGCGAGGTCCCCGCCTCGCGCCGAGCTCGCGTATGGATCTCCCCGGAGCGCGCCCGCTGGGCGCGGGAGGAGCGCCATGTCGTCGATGAGCTCGAGGACGGCGCGGTGATCGTCGAGCTCGGCTTCGCCGGCGTTGACTGGCTGGTGCGCGAGACGCTCAAGGAGGCCGGCGACGCGGTCGTGCTCGAGCCCGAGGATGCCCGCGCCGCCGTCCGCGCCGCCGCCGAGACGATCGCCAGCGGCGAGCTCGTCTCGCGCTGACGCGACGCCTGCGCGCCCGTGAGCCGTCGCGATCAGATCCGGCTGACCGAGGCCGAGCAGGCCGCCTTCCTGGAGGAGCAGCGGGTGGTGATCTGCGCCACCAACGGCCCTCGAGGCTGGCCGCACCTGATGCCCCTGTGGTACGTGATCCGTGACGGCGAGGTGTGGGCTTGGACCTACGCCAAGTCACAGAAGGTGCGCAATCTGGAGCGCGACCCTCGCGCCACGCTCCAGGTCGAGGCCGGCGAGCGTTACGACCAGCTCCGCGGCGTGATGATCGAGGCCGACACCGAGATCCACCGCGATCTCGACGTGGTGGCCGGGGTGGGGGCGCAGCTGTCAGCCCGCTATGGCGGTGGCGACCCCGGGCCCGAAGCACTCACCGCGGTCCGGGCCCAGGCCGCCAAGCGCGTGGCCCTTCATTTCGTCGCCCGGCGCACCGCCAGCTGGGATCACCGCAAGCTCGGCGCTACCTACTGACCACAGCCATACGTCCGGGTGCGCGCCTACCCGCGCACCCGGACACGACGTTTGCTACCCGATCAGTGCCACACCCACCGGGCCAGATGGACCACGAAGTGCAGGGTCTGACCGCTGCTGTCGTTGACCGTCACGTCGACACCGACGAGGTTGAAGACACTGTTGTTGCGGACCGCCTGCCATCCGGCCGGGGTGAGCTTGAAGTTGTGAAAGCCACCGCTCGAGGGCCCGATGGAGTAATCATGCTCACCAAACAGCACACCGTCGTGGGTCACGGTGAAGTGCCCCGAGCAGATGGTCTGGCCGCCGAAGCAACCGATCTGGATCCCGATGACCCGTCCAGGCGACACGAACCCCTCACGACCCAGCACCTGTACGTGCGACGTCGTGAGGCCGCCGGTGAACGTCTGATCGTCACCGAGCGACGTACCGCCGGGGTTGACGGCCACCAGTCGATAGTGGTAGAGGGCCCCAGGGGTCAGACCGGTGAGGTTGGCCACCGCGGACAGGTTCTTGGCCGCAGCGCTGAGACTCACCGAGGGCGTTCTGGACCCGTAGTTGGTATCCGGTCCGTACTGGAAGTAGTAGCTCGTGGCCTGCCCGTTGGGGTTCACAACGCCCACCACTCTCTCGGCGGTGGCGCCAACGCCGAGCGCGTAGCCGGTGGTGACGGTCGGGGCAGGGGTTGCGGCTGCTGCTTTCGGAGCTGTCGCGGACGACTGACTCAGTGCGATCGCCGCGCACACGATGATGGCGACCGCAGTCACCAACCCGGCTTTACGCATGGTGCCTCCTTAGGCTCTAGACACACGCTCAAACACTGAGCGACGTGCGTAGTTGCGGGAATCCCGGCCCGGGCCGCTAGCCTCCCGCCCGTCATGCGAGAGCTCAAGGGGCTGATCCTGTCCGGTGGAAAGGGCACGCGGCTGCGCCCGATCACCCACACCAGCGCCAAGCAGCTGGTGCCGGTGGCCAACAAGCCGGTGCTGTTCTACGGGATCGAGGCGATGGCCAACGCCGGCATCGCCGACGTTGGGATCATCATCGCGCCCGAGACCGGAGACGAGATCCGCGCCGCCGCCGGCGACGGCGAGCGGTTCGGCATCAGGATCACCTACATCGTCCAGGACGAGCCCGCCGGGCTGGCTCACGCCGTGCTCACCGCCGAGCCGTTCCTGGGCGACTCGCCGTTCGTCATGTATCTGGGCGACAACCTGCTTCAGGGCGGGATCGAGGATCTCGTCCAGGCCTTCCGCGATGGCGCGCCCGACGCCCTGATCCTGCTCACCCCGGTGCCGGATCCCGAGCAGTACGGGGTCGCCGAGCTCCACAACGGCGCGGTCGTGAGGCTGGTCGAGAAGCCGCCCGAGCCCAAGACGAATCTCGCCCTGGTGGGCGTCTACATGTTCACCTCGGCGGTTCACGCTGCCGCCCGTGCGATCGAGCCCTCGGCCCGCGGCGAGCTGGAGATCACCGATGCGATCCAGCACCTGGTCGACCAGGGGCTGCGGGTAGAGCCCCACATCGTCCAGGGCTGGTGGAAGGACACCGGCCGCCTGGAGGACATGCTGGCCGCCAACCGGCTGGTGCTCGACACGATCGAGGGCCGGGTCGAGGGCGAGCTCGACCGACTCCCAGGTCGATGGTCGGGTGGTCATCGAGCCGGGCGCGCGGCTGAGCGCTCAACCGTCCGGGGCCCGGCCATCATCGGGGCCCGCGCCCGGCTGACCGACTGCTACATCGGCCCCTATACGGCGGTCGGCGAAGGCTGCGTGATCGAGAACGCCGAGGTCGAGCACTCGATCCTGCTGGCCGGCTCGTCGGTCAGCAACCTCGCCGGGCGGATGGAGTCCTCGCTGCTGGGCCGCAACGTCCGCATCGGGCGCGACCACCGCCAGCCCCGCGCCTACCGGTTCCTGGTCGGCGACAACTCCGAGATCGGCATCCTCTAGAGCGGCTTCTCGCCCCAGTACGAGGCCACCGGATTGCCGTTGAAGTCCGGGATCTCGACGTACCCCTCGGACTCGAACAGCCCCCGCGCCACCTGCTTGGGACCGGTGTCGAGCCGCGCGACCGCGTAGCCCATCTCACCGGCTCGCCGCTCGAGCTCGCGCAGCAGCGCCCGCGCGACGCCGCGGCCGCGCAGCGGCGGGACGACGTACATCTTCTTGATCTCGCAGCGGGTGTCGTCCCAGCCGCTTGATGCCGCCGCAGCAGGCCAGCGCCCCGTCCAGGTAGCCGACGATGAAGGTGCCGCCCGGCGGGCTCAGCTCGGCGGCACCGGCGCGCGGCATGATGTCGCCGTCGAGGTCGAGGCCGTCGTAGAGCACGCGCGATCTCGTCGCGCATCGCCTGGGCCAGTGTGCCGCCCGGGCCGCTGTCGACCTGCGCGCAAGCAAACTCGAGACCGTCCACAGCGAGGCAACGCTAGCGAGTGCGCCGCTGGTGCCGCGAGTCGCAAATTCGTGAGCAGTCTCGGGAGCGGCTGGGCGTGGCTGGAGCCGCACGTCCAGCAAGCCGGTACTGACGTACCTGCGCTGGACGGGCGGTCCAGGCGCGTCCAGACGCCGCGAGGCTGCCACCGAATTTGTGAATCGGGGCACTAGGCCTGATCGCGATGACTGAAGCTCCCGCCGAGGTACGCGAGCGCCTGCTCACGGCCTGGCGGGGCGAGATCCTCGCCGGCGCCGTGTACGACCTGATCGCGCGGCGACTCGACGACCGCGAGGCCGAGATCATGCGCCGGATGGCCGAGGCCGAGAGCGGCCATCGCCAGCGGCTGGAGCAGCGCATGCGCGAGCTGGGGATCGAGATCCCGGACCCGGCCAGCGTTCAACGTGCCGCTGTGGCTGCGCCTGCAGGCGAGGGTGGCCCCGATCGACCGGCTGCTGGCCGCTCGCGAGGCCGCCGAGGACGAGGAGGTCGACGATCTCTACAAGCGCTCCACCGGCGATCCCGAGACCGACCGGGCTGCTGCGCGAGATCCGCAAGGACGAGCGCTCGCACTCGCTGGCCGTGGCCGAGATGCGCTCGGGGACGGACTCGACCGCAGACCTGACCGCCGACGGCACCCGCCCGCCGAGCCTGCCCAGCCCGCCGGTCAGCCCCGGCCCACCCCCGGGCGACGGGCCGCCGATCGCGCCCCCGGGCGCCCAGGCGCGGCTGGACCGGATCCTCGGGCGCGAGAAATGGCATCGCAGCGGCGGCGGCTGGATCTCGGGCGCCATCTACGGCGCCAACGACGGGCTGGCGGCCGTGTTCGGGATCGTCGCCGGCGTGTCCGGGCGCCACCGGCGGCTCGAACGCCGTCCTCACCGCCGGGCTGGCCGGGGCGCGATCGCCTCGGCGCTGTCGATGGCCACCGGCGCGTTTCTCGCCGAGCGCTCCGAGATCGAGGTCGCCGCCGCCAACATCGAGCGCGAACGCCAGGAGATCGCCGAGCACCCGGAGGAGGAGAAGGAGGAGCTGTCGCTCTTCTACCAGCTCAAGGGAGTCGACGAGGCGACCGCCGACCAGCTCGCCGAGCAGATGTCCCGGCAACCCGACGCGATGCTCCAGGCGCTGGCCACCGAGGAGTTCGGGACGGCGCCCGAGCCGATGGCAACCCGGTCCAGTCAGGCGGCGCGGCCGCCGGGATCTCCACCGGGCTCGGCGCGATCATCCCGGTGATCCCGTTCATGATCACCACCGGCACGGCGGCGATCGTCGCCGCCGCGGTGGTGTCGCTGGTGGCCCACTTCCTGGTCGGCGCCGCCAAGTCGCTGGTCACGCTGCGCACCTGGTGGGCGGCGGGGCTGGAGATGACGCTCGCCGGGGTGATCGTCGGCGGCGCCACCTACCTGATCGGGCTGGCGCTGCCGACCTGACGCCGGCTGGACTGCGAGCTAGTCCAGCAGCTCGGCGAGCTCGGCCCGCAGCGCGCGCGACCTCTTCCTCGAGCGCGGTCACCCGCGCGGCCAGTTCGCCGTCGACGGCGACCGGCGCGGGCGTGGGCGCGGACACGGACACGGGCGCTGGGTCTGGCGCGGACACGGACACGGGCGCTGGGTCTGGCGCGGCGCGGGCGCGGGGTCTGGCGCGGACGTACGCCGGGGACTGGCGCGCGGCGCGGGAACCGGCGCCTCGCCCCCGAGCAGCTGCCGGAAGCGGTCCTCCTTCTGCCCGGGCCGCCGCTCGGATCCGCTGCAGCGTACCCGCGCTGTACCAGTTCGGCCAGCACGCGTTCGACGTCGTCGAGCGTCGCCAGCCGGGCCATCCGCTCGCTGCGGCCCTTGAGCTCGCCCGGCGTCTGCGGGCCCCGCAGCAGCAGCACGCACAGCACCGCCAGCTGCTCGCGGTCGAGACCGAGCCCCTCCTCGGCCAGATGGCGGTACTTGATCGCCCGCGATTGGTGGCCGCTGGCCAGCCGGGCCAGGCCGTACTTGGACAGCCGGGTGGCGGCCTCGCGGACTGTCGCCTCGTCGTAGTCGGTCACCGGATCGCGGTTGGTCGACTGGTTGCAGGCCAGCCGCAGCGCGTTGAGCGACAGCGGGTACTGGTCCGGGCGTCGTCCAGCGCTTCTCGATCAGGCACCCGAGCACCCGTTGCTCGGGTGCGGTCAGCGAGCCGAAGTGCACGGCGGCGAGGATAGAACTCCGAGCCCTGCATCGTCCCGGCGGGGACCTAGACCAAGGTCTAGCCCGACCTGCACGTTCGGCGCCTGAAGCGCGGCCGCCCTGATGCCGTCACCCCTCCTATGAGGCTCATCCGCCGGGCGTGCGCGTACGCTGGATTGATCGCGCTGTGCGGGCTGGCCTGCGCCGGCTGCGCCACCAGCACGCCGGCCGGACCACCGCAGGTGACCCTGTCGCTGACCGCGCCCACCAGCGGCGCCACCGTGGGGGTTCGCAAGGTGATCGTGACCGGCAGCGTCAATCCGGTTCATGCCGCGGTCCGGGTAGCGGGCAAGCACGTACGCGTCCGGCACGGATCGTTCGTCCGTCCGGTCTATCTGAACGGTCGCACCACCAGAATCAGGATCGTGGCCCGGGCCCGCGGTTACCGCTCGGCGCGGATCGATACCACCGTCCACTACAGCGCCGGCACCGCCAAGGTGATGCTCCTGGCTCGTCGCGCGGCCACCTCGGTGCGGGCACTGGCGTCGTCGGGCAGCGCCAACCCAAGCGTCCTGGGGCCCACGCTCGGCAGCCCAGCCGGCCGCGCCCTGTTCATGCAGGGCTGCAACAACACGCCGGGTCAGGAGCAGGCGTGCACCTGCTTCTACGACCACCTGGCGCGCAGCGGAGCCTTCAACAGCCGGTCCAAGCAGACCGCCGCGATGAACCAGATCATCCAGGCCGCCTCCGACGACAACGTGGCCGAGATGCCCTTCGCGCTGCGCTCGGCGGCGGCGGCGTGCGCATCGGTGGCGCTGCAGGTGCCGGCAACCGGCGGCGCTCCACCGGTCTAGCTCGCTCCGGCTCATTCCTCGCGCGGGCGCACGATCAGCACGCTGCACGGTGCCCGCTCGGCGACCAGGTCGGCGACGCTGCCCAGGATCCGGCGCGTGGTCTTGCCTCGCTCCCCAGCCCCGACCACGATCAGCCGGGCGTTCTGCTCGACGGCCACGTCGCTGAGCACCAGGGCGGCGTCGCCGCGGCGAACCTCCTCGGTGACCTCCAGCCCCTGATCGCGCAACGCCTCGGCGCCACGCTGGACCGCGCCGGTGAGCTCCGGCTCGTGGCCGGCCAGGAAGCGGTGCACCCCCAGCAGGTGCAGGGTTGCACCCAGCGGCGCCGCCACCTCTCCCGCCGTCATCACCACCAGGTCGCTGGATGACGAGCCGCTGGTCCCGACCACGATCACGTTGCGGCGCTCGTCGCCGGGGTCCCCGGGACGGCGGGGCCACAGCAATTGCAAGAGCGCACGCGCCGGCTGCAGCGCGCCGCTGGCGAACTCTCGCAGCAGCCCGACCAGTCCCGGTGCGCCGGCGGCCGGCGGCAGGTCGATGGTCAACATCATCTCGCGCCCGTCGAGCTCGGAACGGGTGTGACCGAGCTTCTCAAGCGCACGAATCGCCTGGTTGTTCGTGGCCAGCACCGGCGCCTGGAACCGGGTCACCCCCTCCTCGCGGGCGCGGTCGACCAGCGACGACAGCAACGCGGCGCCGACCCCTCGGCCCTGCCAGTCGTCGACTACCACCACCGCCGGCTCGGCCACCCCGCCCGAGATTCGCACGTAGCGCGCCACGCCCACGCCCTCGCCGGTGGCGTCGTCGATCGCCACCAGGGCTTCATGGTCGCGGTGATCGATCTGGGTCAGGTAGTCGAGATCGCGCTCCCGCAGCTCGGGCACCGGGCTGAAGAAGCGGCGATAGCGTGTCTCCGGGCTCAGTCGCTCGAACCCTTCGGCGAGATCCTGGCGATCATCGGGCCCGATCGGGCGGATGGTGATCCGCGAGCCGTCCCTGAGCGGCATGCTCATCCCTGCGATCGTAGTCCCGAGGTGGGAAACCGGCTGCGCCCACCGTCGTGAGCCGTACGCCGAGACCGCTGCCGGCGGCCGACGGCATCCGCGGTCAAACCTCCGTCCGCCTGGACGAGTGTCCGATCAAGCCCGAACGCCGATCTGCCGTGTTACACCGTATGCCGGCTCGTCGGAGTACGGTCGCGCTCGTGGCACTGGCGGCCTGCCTCGTGCTCGCCCTCGTGGTGGCGGGATGCGGCGCCAGCGGAGCACCAGCGGCCCACGAGGTCACCCTGTCCATCACCGCCCCCACCGACGGGGCCACGGTCGGCGTGCGCCAGCTCGAGGTGGCGGGGACGGTGACGCCCGGCAACGCCGCGGTCACCATCGCCGGCCGGCCCGTCCCGGTGCGAAACGGCCAGTTCCTGATGCCGATGCAGCTCGCCGGATCCAGCCAGACGATCACCGTGACCGGGCGCGCTCGTGGCTACCGACCGGCCCGCACCACCACCACGGTCAGCTACAGCAGCCAGACGGCGGTGTCGATCCAGTCAGGCCACAAGGTCGCCGCCGTCAACCGCACGCCAATCGCGCACAAGTCGTCGCTGCCCGCCTTCCTGGGACCGGCCTTCGAGTGGCCCGGGGGTATCGAGGGCTCCACCGCCGCGTCGACCACGGCCTCCTCAAGCCCGGGCGCGCCCGCCGCCGCCGGCACCTCGGGCGCGAGCCAGACCCCTCCGGGCGCCGGCGGCCCCACCGCCGGTCCGACCGGCACCCCCGCGGGGGGAACCGCCGTGAGCGGCGGCGCCACCGGCAGCTCGCCCCCGGCTGCGGTCCCGCAGCCGTGGACACCGGGCCGGGTGCGCAACGTCTATCTCCAACTGTGCATTCACGGCCACGACGGGGTCACCGCGTTCTGCCAGTGCACCTACCAGCGCATGGCCCGAGCCAAGGCGCTGCGGTCGCGGGCCAGTCTGGTGGCGCTGGTGCGCAAGCTCAAGCGCTTTGACCGCACCCACAACCTGGCCGACCTGCCCCGGTTCATGCGCAGCGCGCTGCTGCAGTGCGTCCAGAAGCTCCCCGGCAACGACCCCTCGACCCCGCGGCCCGTCAAGCGCCTGCCCGGCCTCGAGCATCCGTCGGCGCCCGCCCCCTCGCCGACCTCGACGACGGCCTCAACCACAACGACGGCCCCAACGACGACGACCACCACGCCGGCGCCCTAGACGGTGCCTCCTGGGTGGCTGGCAGTACAACCCCGTCAAATCTGGCGGGCAAGGACTGCCAGCCGACCGGTGGGCCGGAACCGCACGCGGGCGGTGACCACCGGGCTCACACGGCCCGGACGACGAACTCGACGTCCCGGGCCGCCCCCGGACCCGACACCGACCAGCGGCCGCGGCGCCAGGCGATCCTGGTCCCGTCGGCCAGCCGCGCCGCGGTCCGGCCCGAGCCGCGGGCGCGCCCCACAGCGTCGCCACCAGCGGCCGCTCGGCCTCGGCCGTGTCGCCGAGCCCGCCGGCCACGTGCTCGGCCGGGTAGGTGACGACGATCGACCCGGCCCGGACCCACACCGGGATGCGATGCAGCGGCGCCGGCGACGACCACCTCGCCGCCGCCCCGCACGCGCTCCTCGCGACCAGGTCTCGATCCACTCGCCGCGCGGCAGCGCCACCTCGCGCTCGCGGGCGCCGTCGTCGAGCACCGGCGCCACCCACAGCGCCGGGCCGTAGCCGTACGCGTCGGTGATCGTCCAGCCGCGCGTCGTCGTCCGGGTCGATCAGGCACAGCGGGCGCATGATCGGCAGCCCGGTGCGCGCCGCGGTCGCGCGGCCGCCCGCACGTAGGGCACGAGCTGCTCGTGCAGCAGCACGTAGCCGCGGTACAGGTCGAGGACGCGCTCGCCGTAGTGCCACGGCTCCTGGGGCATCCGCGCGTGCGCCTGCATCAGCGGCGTGAAGCAGCCGAACTGCAGCCAGCGGACGAGCAGCTCCGGCGGGCAGCGCTCGACCAGCCGGTGGCCCAGGTAGCCGCCGACGTCGTGCGACCAGTTCGAGAAGCCGCTGCAGGCCGCCGCTCAGCGTCGCGACCACGAGCACGCGCAGCGACCAGAAGTCCGACGCCTGGTCGCCGCCCCAGGTCAGGCCGGTCGCCTGCTGGCCCGTCCAGCCGCTGCGCCCGAACAGCACCCCGCGCCCGGGGTGGACCTCGTCGAGCGCGCGCTGCAGGCACTCGCGGTGCAGGCCCCCGAGCGCCCACGCCGCCTGCGCGCCGGTGCGCCCGTCGGCGAGCCGCACGTCGTCGGGGATGTAGTAGCCCTCGCCGTCGTCGGCCTTGATCCCCTCCACGCCCGAGCTCCAGCACGCGCTTGGCCGACTCGCGCCACCAGCGCTCGGCGGCCGGGTTGGTGAAGTCGACCGGCGACCCGGTGCCCATCCACCACTGCGTCACGAACGGCTCGCCGTCGGGCTCGCGCGACGAAATGCCCGGCGGCGCGCCGCCGGTGCGTAGTTCGGCGCCGGCTCGCGAGTGCAGCCGCTCGGACTCGGGCTGGGGCGGGATCTGGCCGTCGCGGGAGTCGAGGTTGACCCACGGCGTCACCCACACGACCGTCCGCACGCCCGTCCGCGCGCAGCCGCGCGACCATCCCGGCGGCGTCCGGGAACTGGTGGGGGTTGAACTCCCAGGTGTTGTATTGCGTCGCCCACGGCGAGTCGATCACGATCGCGTCGAGCGGGATCGGCGAGCGGCGAAAGCCCTCGAAGTCGTCGAGCACGTCGTCCTGGTGCTCGTGCACGTCGCGGCTCTTCCAGAAGCCGTAGCCCCACTCCGGCAGCAGCGCCGGAAACCCGGTCAGCCGGCACAGGCCGCGCAGCCGCGCCGCCGGCGTCGGGCGCACAGCAGCTCCAGCCCGCAGCGGCCCGGCGGCGGCCCGGGTCGAGACCGAGATCCGCTCGCCGGCCAGGTCGAAGCGGGTGCCGTTGGCGTCGGTCTGGCACCAGACGGCGTAGCCGCGGCTCGACTGCAGCCACGGCAGCGGCGCGCAGTCGCCCTGGGGGATGCCGCCCTCGGCGAGCATCTCGGGCGGGCAGTCGGGGCCGGTGTAGCGGCGGTCGGCGCCGAGCTGGACGTCGCGCCCGGCCTGATCGAGCTGCGGTGCCGTGGCGCAGCCCCAGCCCCACCAGGTGCTCGCCCGAGCGGCGATCCCAGTCGATCGCCAGCCGCAGCGGCGTACCCGTCGGCCGTGCAGCCACAGCGCGATCCGCTCGTCCGCGCGAGCGAGCTCGATGCCCACCGCGCGCGCCGTCCGCCCTCCAGGCGCACGCGCGAGCTCGACCGCGTCGCCGCCGGCGCTCGCACCGGCGCGCGCGTGCAGCGCCGGCTCGGCCGGCCGCGCGCTCCTCGCGGGCCACCACGCCCTCGGTGAACTGGATGAACTGGTCGCTGGACCGTCCCGTCGGCCGACCCACACGCCGGCCGCGCGCAGCAGCCGCCGGCCGGCTCGGCGGACCGTGAACGCGAACGGGCGCAGCTCGATCTCGACCCGCAGCTCACCCCGCTCGAGCACGACCTCGTCGGCGGCGGCCGTGATCGATGTCGCCGCGGCGGCATGTCGACATGGTTCTCGGCCTGGGCCCGCGACCCATGCCGCCGTTCACCGAATCGTCACAGGACGTGAGCGCCTTCTTCACGGAAGCCGGCCGCGTGCAGGCCAATGCTGTGCTGCCATGAACCAGAAAAGTCGCGCCGACATGCACGTCCACTCGACAGCATCGGAGCTGTCGAAGCTCGGGATCCAGCGCTCGCTGCACCTGCCCGAGTGCGCCACGCCGCCCGAGGAGGTCTACGAACTCGCCAAGCGCCGCGGGATGGACTTCGTGACCATCACCGATCACGACACGATCGCCGGCGCGCTCGCGCTCGCCCACCTGCCCGACATGTTCATCTCCGAGGAGCTGACCGTCGGCTTCAAGGGCGAGCCGCAGGCGGTGCACGTCCTCTGCTACGGGATCACGCCCGACGACCACGAGTGGCTCCAGGCCCACAACGACGATGTCGAGGCCGTGCGCCGACTACCTGCACGAGCGCGAGATCACCGCCGCCCTGGCGCACCCGTTCTACGCCGTCGAGGCGCCGCTGACCGCGCGCCACCGCCGTCGTCTGGCGCAGCTGTTCCCGATCTGGGAGACCCGCAACGGCTCCCGGGCCAAGGAGCTCAACCTTGCCGGCGTTCGTGTACATCGAGACCCACGGCGGCACCGCCATCGGCGGCTCCGATGACCACGCCGGAATCGACATCGGCCGCACGTTCACCGAGACGCCCTGCGGCGGCGACGCCCGCGGAGTTCCTGGCCCACATCCGCGCCGGTCGAGCCGCCGCGCACGGCGCGCAGGGAAGCGCCGCCAAGTGGACCCACGCCGCGATGGCGCTGGCCATCCGCGGCTTCGGCCGCAGCGACGAGGGCGGACCCGAGCGCCCCAGCCCGGCAGCGGTGCTGAAGATCGTCGAGCGCGTGATGCGCGAGGGCGACGTCCGCCACGGCCAGGTCGGCACCGATCTCGGCCCGAGGACGCCCGCGCGCTGCTGCGCGCCTGGCTCGCCGGCGATGGACCTCGGGCTCGACGAGTCCGACCTGCTGAGGCTGCTCCAGGACGGCGAGCTCAGCCACCCCGATCTCTTCCGCCGCGCCCGCCGCATCCACGAGCGCAAGCTCGCCGACGCGGTTCAGGAGCATCGTGACCATGGTGGATGAGCGGGCCCTGGATCTCGGCGGCGCGCTCGGACTCGGCTGTTCGACGCCTGCATCCCGGCGATCCCCTACGCCGCCGCGGCGGCGTTCCTCGGCCGCGAGAAGTTCAAGCTCACCCGCAGCGACGGCGACCGGCCGCGGGTGGCCCTGGTCGCCGACGGGCTCGGCGGGATGCACGGCGTCACCCACACGATCCAGCAGATCCGCGACCGCGGCGTGCCCGGCTACGAGGTCGAGGTGATCGGCACCGACGCCGACGTCGACCGCCGGCTGAGCGCGGTCGCCGAGATCGACATCCCCTTCTACCGCGGGCTCCAGATCGGCGTCCCGACCCTGCCCGGCGATCGTCGAGGCGCTGGCCGAGGGCCGCTACGACCTCGTCCACCTCGTGCTCGCCCGGACCGGCCGGGATCGGCGCCTGGCT
Source organism: uncultured Solirubrobacterales bacterium (assembly GCA_963754375.1). Lineage (GTDB taxonomy): Bacteria > Actinomycetota > Thermoleophilia > Solirubrobacterales > Solirubrobacteraceae > Palsa-465. The sequence goes on along the minus strand of CAVWFX010000021.1, from coordinate 78,750 downwards.
GCTGGCCCGGGTGCTCGAGCTGCCGGTGGTCGGCAGCTACCACACCGAGCTGGCCGCCTACGCCGGCGCTGCGCTCGGGCATGGCGCACCTGGAGGCGATGGCCGGCGGTGGCGCTGAGCGCCTTCTACGGCGGCTGCGACGTCGTCCTCTCGCCCAGCCCGGCCACCGACGAGCGGCTGGCGCAGCTCGGGATCGCGCCGGCGCGGATCGGCCGCTGGGACCGCGGCGTCGACCTCGAGCGCTTCGACCCGCGGCTGCGGACCGAGGCTGCCTTCCCGGGCGAGGTCAACGTCCTCTACGCCGGCCGGCTGACCGAGGAGAAGGGCGTCGAGCTGCTCGCCGAGGCCTTCCTGGCCGCGCGCGAGCACGGACCCGCGCCTGCACCTCGTGCTGGCCGGCGGCGGCCCCGAGGAGTCGCGCCTGCGCGACGCGGCTCGGCGACGCACGCCACCTTCCTGGGCTGGCTCGGCGGGCAGGATCTGGCCCGCGCCTATGCCAGCGCCGACGCGTTCCTGTTCGCCAGCCGGACCGATACCTTCGGCCAGGTGATCCTCGAGGCGCAGGCGAGCGGCCTGCCGGTGGTGGCGGTCGCCGAGGGCGGTCCGGCGTCGCTGATCGCCGACGGCGAGACGGGTCTGCTCGCCGCCCGCCGATGCCGATCAGCTCGCCGAGCGCCTGGTGACGCTGGTCAACACTCCGCTGCTGCGCGAGCGACTGCGCAAGACGGCGGCTGGCGGTGGTCCGCGAGCGCACCTGGGAGGCATCGCTCCAGCGCCTCGCGACCGGATACCGGTCGGCGCTCCTGCGCGCTCCGGCATCAGGCGAGGCCCGCAGCGTCGCCTGAGCCGACTCCGATCAGCGACGCGCTGATCCCGGTCGCCGGGCTGGGCACGCGCCTGCTGCCGGCGACGCGCTCGGCGCCGAAGGAGATGCTGCCGGTGGTCGACAAGCCGGTGGTGCAGTACGTGGTCGAGGAGCTGGCCGCCGCCGGCATCGGACGGGTGCTGTTCGTGACCGGCCGGCGCAAGCGGGCGATCGAGGACCACTTCGACACCGACCCGGAGCTGGAACGGGCCACCGGCGACACAACGGTGCCGGGCAACGGGCTGCGGCTGCTCTACACCCGCCAGCCTCACCCCCGCGGCCTCGGCGATGCCGTCCGCTGCGGCGAGGACTTCGCCGGCGGACGGCCGGTGGTGGTCGCGCTCGGCGACGCCATCATCACGCCGCCGGAGGGCCACGCCGGAATCGTGGCGCGGTTGATCGAGGCTCACCGGCGCCATCGCGCCGCCGCGACCCTGGCGGTGACCGAGGTGCCCGACGACGCCGTGCACCGCTACGGGATCGTGGTGACGAAGGCGGCCGGCGATGACGGAGCCCTCGTCGTCGAAGACGTGGTCGAGAAGCCCGATCCGGCGGAGGTGGCCAGCCGCATCGCGATCGCCGCGCGCTATGTGCTCGGCCCCGAGGTGTTCGCCGCCCTGGCCCGAACCGAGCCCGACGCCGATGGCGAAATCGGGCTGACCGAGGCGCTGCGCCTGGTGATCTCCGAGGGCGGGCGGGTGATCGCCGTCCCGCTGGCTCCCGGCGAGCGCCGCCACGACATCGGCACGGTCGAGGGCTACTGCCGGGTGTTCCTCGAGCACGCGCTGCGCCATCCGGAGTTCGGCGCCGGCCTGCGCGCCCGGGCCGCCGAGCTGCTCGATGACGGCTGAGATCGCCGCCGGCGAGGCCGACGCCCGCGCGGCGCTGGCCGGCAACCCCTCCGACGGCTACGGCGGCGCCGTGCTCGCGGTAACCCTGCCCGCCTACACAGCCCGCGCCGAGATCCGTTCGGCAGAGCGGCTCCAGGTCGATCCCGACAGCGACCTGGTCCGCGCCGCCGTCAGGCGCTTCGCCCGCCTGTTCGCGCCCGAGGCGCCAGCGGCCGCCATCACCTGGTCGACCACGATCCCCCGCGGGGTGGGGCTGGGCGGCTCGAGCGCGATCGTGATCGCGGTCCTGCGCGCCCTGCAGCGCGCGCCATGGGGTCGACCCTTGACCCGGCGGCCCTGGCCGAGCTGGCGCTGGCCGTCGAGGTCGAGGAACTGGGCATCGCCGCCGGCCTGCAGGACCGGGTGGCCCAGTCCTACGGCGGCCTCACGTTCATGGACTTTGATCCCGGCTCAGGCGGCTACGTCAGCCTCGACCCCGGGCTGCTCCCGCCGCTGGTGTGCGGCTGGCGATGTGACTCCGGCGGCCTGACTCGGGCGCCGTGCATGCGCCGCTGCGTGAGCGCTTCGAGGCCGCCGAGCCGCTGGTCCTCGACTGCCTTCACCGGCTGGCCGGACTGGCCCGCGGCGCCCGCCACGCGCTGGTGGACGGCGACCGCGATGAATTCGCCCGCTGCGTTGACGCCAGCTTCGACCATCGCCGCCGGATGCTCGCGCTGGACCCCCGTCACGTGGAGATGGTGCTCGGCGCTCGCGCGGCCGGCGCCGCGTCAACTACGCGGGCTCCGGGGGCGCCATCGTCGCCGTGTGCACGGGCCAGGACCACCGCCGTCAGGTGGCGCAGGCCCTGGAACGACTGGGCTGCGACACCGCGGCCGCGGAGCTACGGTGACGGAGCCGAGACGCCGATCTTGCCGCTCAGCCGCAGCCCGAGGGCGGCGTCGAGCTGGCCGATCAGCGGACGCCGCGGCGAACGACCGGAGCCCGGGAAGGCCTCGCTGGTCAGCGACGGTTCGCGGAGCGCGCCCATCGTGAGCTGGACGCCCTGACACCCCTGCGGATCGGCGTCGACGACCGCCAGCGTCGCCCCGCCTGAGGAGATGAAGGTCAGCCGAACGTCGTAGCCGGCGTCGTTGGGGCACGACTGCGGCCCCGGCTGGGCGGCGGGCAGTGAGTTGATCAGCGACCTCACCCGGGCGACGCGCCGCCGGGCGGTGAAGGTGAACGGGCCGGCGACCACCTGCAGACCGTGGCGCAACTGCACCTGAAGCCGCGTCGCCCGGCGCGGGATCCGTTCGGATGCCGGCCGCGGCGTGATCCACACGGTCTGCGCATCGACGCGAACGCCGCTGGCCCCGCCCGCCAGCGGGGCGATGGCGACGATCAGCTGCCGCGTGCTCAGCCGACCGCGCACCGCCGGCCAGTTGAAGCCGTCCACGAGCTGAGTTGGCGGCCCTCCGTGCTGGCTCGAGCTGCCGCTCAACGTCAGGCGGGCGCCCGTCGGTGGATGAGCGCGCAGGAAGGCGTCGACATCGGCGGCGCTGCGCAGGACCACCCACCACTGGTGCTCGTCGATCACGTTGCCGAGCTGCGGTCAGCGCGGGGCGGGCCAGCTCGCCGCGGTCGCCCGTGGGCTCGGTGGCCGAGCGCGCCGCTCCGGCCGGCAACCGCAGCCGCGCCAGCACCCGACCAGCGTCAAGCCGCGCCAACCTCCGGTTGACGGAACCCCGATGCGTGACGACCGGTTGGTTCGGCGAGCCGCTCGCGCGGCCGCTGCCGGACGCCGACGCTGTCACCGCGCCCAGGGCCACCGCGGCGCCCAGGGCCAGCGCCGCGACCAGCCCCACCGCCGCCAGCGAGGCGGCAACCGCGAGACCGATCCGGATACGGGCTATGGCTCCTCCTATTGGAAGATCTCAGTGGTGCAGTCGCCGCCGGGCAGGTGGATCTCGTGCGGGCGCGCGCCGTCGGTCTGCTCGTGGAAGTCCACGAAGAAGTCCTCGTCGAGCGCGTAGCTGCCGTCGGGCTGGCGGTCGAGCTTGGTGATCCAGCCCTTCAGCTCGGGATAGAACTGGTTGTCCCATGTGGAGTAGAGGGAGTTGGAGACGTAAACCCTCTCCCCATCCAGTGAGTTCTGCAGCATCTGCGGACCGCCGTTGAGCGCCGCCGGAGCCTTGGGGTGCCCGCCGTCGCGCCCCAGCAGCCCGCCCAGCCACACCTGCGAGCGCAGCTTGGGCGCGCGCGGATCGGACACGTCGTAGTGACGCAGATCGCCGTGCAGCCAGTTGGAGAAGAACAGGTCGCGGTCATCGAGCGACAGCACCAGGTCGGTGATCAGCCCGGGCACGCCACCCTCCAGCGGCCATCCCTCCAGCGGCTCGTTCTCGACATCGATCACCGTCTCCGCGTCCCACGACCCGTTGTCGCGGTAGAAGCGCTTGACCGTGCTCGACAGGGTCACGCCCACGAAGCCCTGAGCCGAGTCGGGATCGTGCTGCCAGCGCAGCTCCAGCGGGATCCACCCGTCGTCGCCGAGGTCGAGCGTCTGGGTCAGCGCGCGCTTCTCGAGGTCCCAGAAATGCAGCTTGCGCCCGTACTTGCCGGCGGGCACGTCGGCGGGGTTAAAGCCGCCCTGGAACGTGTTCGGCGCGCCCCACTCGCTGGAGACCAGCGCATTCTGGCGCGGCTGATACCAGAAGTCGTACATGAACTCGACGTCGGCCGAGCCCTGGTCCCAGCGGCCGGCGATCGAGAAGTCACGAGCGTCGAGCATGGCCAGGCCGCCAGGCGTGTTGCCGTCGGCGTCGCCCAGCATCGAGATGGTGATGATGTCGCCCGGCATGCAGTGGACCGTGTGCGGGGCGCTCAGCCCCAGCTTCTCCTTGAGCTCCTCGCCCTCGATCACGTTCTTGATCTGAGGCGAGGCGGGGTCGGAGATGTCGAGCATGTGGATTCGGGAGGACCGGAACCCGGGGACGATCAGCGTGTCGCGGGCAAGCTGCGAGTGACAGGCTGAGGAGCAGGCGTTCCACCCGAAGTGGTGCAGCTCGTCGCCGACATTGGGCATATCGGTCCGACCGACCACCTGGCCGTAGCTGGCCGACGACGGGTCGACGTCCACCACCGCGACGAAGTCGGGCTTGTCGATCCCCGTCCCCTCGTACAGGGCGGCGACATAGATCAGCGTCTCCGCCGGCTGCTCCCGCGCCACCTGCGGTGAGGCGTAACCCGGACCGCCGTGACCGTTGCTGTGCTCCTCGACGCTCAATTTCGCCTCCTGATTCGGGTGCCGAGCGTCACCTTAGCAATAGGACAATTTCAATTGATTTGGTTTTAAGCCCCTGGGACGCCGGCCGCGCCGCCATCGGACGAGACGAGGAAGCCTCGGCCTCTCGGCGAACACCCGAGCATGGGGACCAACCGGGTGGAATCATTCTCCGACGGCGTGATCGCGGTGGCGATCACGCTGCTGGTCCTGAACATCTCCGTTCCCGAGCCCGGTCCGGGGCGCTCGCTCGGCCACGAGCTGGCCCACATGTGGCCCGAGTACGCCGCCTACGTCGTCTCGTTCATCACCATCGGGATCATCTGGATCAACCACCACGCGATGATCAACCGGCTGGCTCGCTCCGACCACGCGATCCTGATCCTCAACCTGCTGCTGCTGATGAGCATCGGACTCCTCCCGTTCGCCACCGCGCTGATGGCCAACTACCTGACCCAATCGAGTGGAGAGTCACTGGCCGCCGTCGTCTACGGCGGGTCGTTGCTGGTGATGGCGACGCTGTTCGCGGCCCTCAACCGCCACATCCTGCTGGTCAAGGCCCACATGCTCCACGAATCGCTGCCGGAGGCCGAGCGCCGCCAGATCCTCAGGCGCAGTGTGCGGGGGCTGATCCCATACGCGGTGGCGACGGCCCTGGCCGTGGTCTCGCCCTACCTCACGCTCGCCATCTCGGCATCCATGGCCGTGTACTACGCCCTCCCGATGGCCAGCGGACTGCAGGGCTAAGCCAGAGCGTGACGGTTTCGGGGTGCGCCGTGACGGCTTGCGGGCGCGCCGTGACGGCTCCGGGGCACGCGGTGACGGTTTCGGCACATTTGGCGGGTCGCAGCTTACGTGCGTCGCGGGGTGGTCTTATACAGACCCCCCGTTTGCACCGACGTCCCGGATCCCGGAGTGAACCGTCACCAGTCTGTGCCAGCGTGTGTCACGACTGCGACGCAACCGGCCGGGGAGCGGACGTGGGTCGAGACCGCAACGCCCCCTCCCGACAGGACACGAGCTAAGTCAGGCGGTTGCAATTCCGGCACGCGCCGTCACAGTTCGGTAGCGCTCGGGTTGACTGGCAGCGGAAACCCGTCACATCTGGCGGGAAAGCGCTGCCAGCCACCGGTAGCCGAACCGAGCCGCGTGGTCGCGTGCCATGAGGTGTCAAATCGGGGGTGGTCCGGGGCCAGCCCCCTTCCCTGCTGCCTTTTGCGACTGGACCCATCCGCACTCCGTGAGTTCGCAACCCCCGGCACCAAAGCCGCGCGGTCAAGCAGGGACGTCAGCTGACCGCGGCCCGCGCCCGGGCCTGCCCGGCCGGCACACGCGCTTGCGCAGGTCGTACTCGTACAGGTAGTAGTCGACCTCCATCCGGTGGCGGGGACGGTCGATGAAGTGGCGCACCTGCTGGCGCTCGTCGCGGGCGATCTCCGCTTCCATCGTCGACGGCCCGGGCAGGGCCCAGTCGCCGGCCAGCCAGCGCGCCGCCAGCTTGGCCTGCTTCTCGGCGAACGGGAAGATCGTCGGCACCGCCTGCCCGAGCCCGATGAAGGCCAGGTCGTCGATGCCCGGCTTGAACATCCGCTTGTAGAGGCGCAGGACGTTGTCGGGCGCTGAGATGAACTCCGGATCGAAGAACGGGAAGCTGATCTTGTAGCCGGTGGCGTAGATGATCGCGTCGACCGCTTCGACGCTGCCGTCGGCGAACCGCACCCGGTCGCCGAGCAGCTCGTCCAGGTTGGGCTTGGCCACGGCGTCGCCCGAGCCCAGGCGCAGCAGCAGCTCGCTTGACACCGTGGGGTGAGCGTCGAGGAAGCGGTGGTTGGGAGTCGGCAGACCGAAGTCCTCCATCCGCCCGCACACCAGGCGCGCGAGCGCCCCAGCCAACCGGCGCTGCACGGCCAGCGGCATCCACGGGATCGTCTTGACCAGCTGGTCGGTGGGGCGCCCGAAGATGTACTTGGGCACCACCCAGGCGCCGCTGCGGGTGGAGATGAACACGCGCTCGGCCACGCCCTTGCGCGACAGCTCGGAGACGATGTCGACGCCGCTGTTGCCGATCCCGACCACCAGTACGCGCTTGCCTCGCAGGTCGAGCGGGTCGGTGGGATCGATGTAGTAGTGCGAGTGGATGCTGTCGCCGTCGAACGAGCCCTGGAACTCCGGCCGCAGCGGGTCCCAGTGGTGGCCGTTGCCGACGATCACGGCGTCGAAGGCGTGCGTCTCGCCGTCATCGGTGCTGACCCGCCACCCCCCGCCGTCGAGGCGCTCGGCGCGCTGCACGGTGACGCCGAGTCGGATGTTCTCCCGCAGTCCGAACCGATCGGCGTACTCGCACAGAAAGCGGTGGACCTCGGTGTGGTGCGGGAAGTCGGGATAGCGCCCGTCCATCGGGAAGTCCTCGAAGCTGATCGCGTTCTTGGAGGTGTCGATGTGCAACGAGCGATACGCCGACGACTGGCCGTTGGGGTTACGGAAGTACCAGTTGCCGCCGATCTCGTCGCTGGCTTCGAAGCACGTGTAGGGGATCCCCCAGTCGCGCAGCGACTTGCCGGCCAGCAGCCCGCTGGTCCCGGCCCCGATCACGCACACGCGCGGCCCGCTCCGCATACTCGCCCCTCTCCGGTCGTTTACGGCGCCAAGCTTAGTGCTCGCCGGCGGCGCCCCGGACCGTCCGCGGGACAGGATGGACCTCACGCCAGGTGCTGGCGGTGGGCGACGGCGGCCGCCTGCGTCCGGCCCTGCACCCCGAGCTTGGCCAGGATCCGCGACACGTGCACGCTGGCCGTCTTTTCGGCCATGAACAGCGCCGCGCCGATCTGGCGGTTGGTGGCGCCCTCGGCCAGCAGGGCCAGCACCTGGCGCTCGCGCGGGGTCAGCCCGAACGGATCGTCGGCGGCGCCGGCGCCGTTGCCGGCGGAGCCGTCGGTCGCCGGCACCCCTTCGAGCTCCAGGCGGCCGCGCTCCCCGAGGGCCACGATCTCCTCGGCCAGCCACCGTGACCCGAGCGCGTGGGCCTCCCGCGAGCGCCGCCCCGGCTACCTCGGCGGCGGCGGCGCGGTCGCCGGCGGCCACGTGGCATTCCGCCTGGCGCCAGCGGGCAATCGCCGCGCAATAGGGGCGCTGGACCTCGTCCCAGGCGGCCGCCGCGCGCGCCCACTCCTTGAACCCTCCGCGCCCGCGAGCCACGGCCATCTCGGCCTTGCCCTCGGCCAGGTAGGCGCGCTCCACCGGACCGCCCTCCTGGGCGGCGGCCTCGAGGCGCTGCACGTGCAGCCGGGCGCGAGCCAGCGCGTCGCGCACCTGAGCGGTCTCGCGCAGATCGCGAGCTCGTTGGGCGCGGGCCGATTCGGCGCGGGCCCCCAGCGCGCTGACCCTGGCGATGCGCATCACGTCGTCGGTGCACAGCTCCAGGCGATCGAGCGCCCCGTCCACCGCCGTCCGTGCCCCGTCGAGGTCGCCCTGACGGATCCGCAGGTCGGCGAGCAGGGCACCGAACATGCCGATCCACTGCGGCTCGGCCGACACCCCGACGAGCGGCTCGGCCTCCGCCAGGGCGCGGTCGGCCGCCTCCTCATCGCCGATGCCCAGCGTCAGCTCAGCCTCGCGGGTGAGTCGGAAGATCAGCGACGTGCCGGCCAGCCGCTCGATCGGCGGTGTGAGGTCGCTCCCGGGCCGTAGGCCAGTCGCCGGCATTGAAGGCCAGTTCGGAGACGGTCATCGTGATCCAGTCGTGCTGGCGGATCAGGCGGCGGGGGGTCTGCGCCATCCCCTCGCGGGCGGTGGCAAACCCCTCCTCGGTGCGGCCGGCGACCATCAGCATGTCGGCCAGGTTGGAATAGGCGGTGGAGAGGGTGTCGGGCTCGTCGTGCTCGCGGCCGAGGTCGATCGCGTGGCGCAGCGACGCCACCCCGTCGTCGACCCGGCCCAACGCCACGTAGGCCATGCCCAGCGTGTTTGACACCTCGGCCTCGGCGAACACGTCGCCGGCCTGGACCGCCGTCTGCAGCGCGGTCTCCCCGTCGGCGGCCGCCTGGCGAAAGCGCCCGCGCAGGAACTTGGTCCGGGCCAGCCACGCCTGCAGCAGCGGTCGGGCCTGAAACGGATCTTCGGGCGGGATCATGGCCAGCGCGCGCTCGCCCGCCGCCACCGCCTCCTCGCCGCGGTTCAGCGACCAGATGGTGCGCGACAGCCGGGCCAGCAGCGCCGCGTAGCGGGCCGGGTCGCGCTCAGGGTCGAGCTCGCGCAGCGCCGACTGCAGCAACACCTCGGCGCGGTTGCGGTCGCCGGCGATCGAATGGGCGCGGGCGGCGCGGCCGAGCAGGTCGACGTGGTCGATCTCGGTCGGGCGCTGGTCCTCGCTGACTCGCGGCCACAGCTCCAGCGCGCGCTCGGCCTGATCGGCGGCTTCGCCGTAGGCGTGGATGCGCCCGGCGGCCCGTGAGGCCCGTACGGCGCTGCGCAGCGCCGCGGGCTGGTCGCCGGCGGAGGCATAGTGGCTGGCCACCGCCGCCACCCGCTCGAGCTCGCGTTCGTCGCCGGTCTCGCAGGTCTGCTCCAGGTACCGGGCCAGGTTTAGGTGCAGCTCCCCGCGCTCACCGGGGAGCAGGTCGTCATACAGCGCCTCGCGCAGCAGCGCGTGCCGGAAGCCGAACCGCCCGTCGGCAGCGGGCACGAGCACCTGCTCGGCCACCGCGTCGCGCAGGGCGCCCTGCAGAGCGTCGCGGTCCAGCCCGGTGACCGCGGTCAGCGCCACCTCGTCGAGCGCCCGCCCTACCGCCACCGCCCGCGCCACCTGCTGGGCCGGCGTCGACAACCGCTCGATGCGCACCATGAACGCGTCGCGGAGGCTCTGCGGCGCCGCCCCGCGGCCGTCAAGTCCCGCCGCCAGCAGCTCCTCGGTGTACAGCGGGTTGCCCTCGCTGCGGGCGAACAGCCGCTCGACCAGCGGCGGCTTGGGCTCGGCTCCCAGGATGTCCGCCAGTGCCTCGACCAGCTCTTCGCGATCAAACGGCTCGAGCTCGATCCGCCGCGCCCGCTCGAGTCGCTCGAGCTCGGCCAGCAGCGGGCGCAGCGCGTGGCGGCGGTGAAGTTCGTCGCTGCGGTAGGTCAACAGCAGGCAGACGCGCTCCTGGCGCAGGGCGCGAGCCAGAAACGCCACGAAGGTCCGCGTGGAGCGGTCGGCCCAGTGCATGTCCTCAAGCACCAGCAGCACCGGGGCCGATTCGCTGAGCAGGTCGATCAGCTCGAGGATCGCCTCGAACAGCCGCAGCTGGCTGCCCGCGTCAAGCCGCTCGTCACGAGGGCGCCCGTCGTCGAGGCTGGGCAGGATCGTGGCCAGCTGCGCGCGGCTGGCGGTGCTCAGCGCCTCGAGCGCCGGGTGTGACGCCCGCACCAGCGGCCGCAGCGCACTCAGCAGCGGTGAGTAGGGGAGCTCGCCTTCGGCCTGCTCGACCCCGTCGCCGCGCAGTATCAGGGGCGCCGGATCGGCATCCGCGGCCAGCCGGAGCTCCAGCTCGGCCACCAGCCGGGTCTTGCCGACGCCGCTGTCACCGCCGAGCAGTACGAGTGTGGGCCGGCCGGACGTGGCCTCCCGGACGGCGAGCTGCAACTCGGCCAGCTCGCCGACCCGGCCCACGAGATGGTTGCTCGTCAGTCGAGACCGCATGGACAAAGTATTGCCGGAGAACAGCCAGACGTCGGGTGCGGTCGCGCCGTCCACGGCGCCGGGACTGCTCGGCGGAGCGGCGAAGCTCGTCGAGGTGCTGCTGAGCCATGACGGCTGCAAACTGGGGGTGCATTCTGGTTTCCCTTCGATCGGTTCCAACGTGGATCCCAGGATGGACTGCGACGCGCCGCCGCACATCGGCAGAACGGCGCCTGTTTACCCCCTTTGGGCCTTACCTGCCGGCGGGGGACCCCTTACCTGGGACCGCCCCGCCGCGGCCGTGTGGGCGGGATGAACGCGTGGGCGTTTATCACGTCCAGCTCGCGCAGGCGCACTCGCAGCGGCTCGTCCGGCACCTGGCCGTCGGCACCGGCGACCAGCAGCTGGGCGGCGTGCTCGCGGGCGAGCTGGTCGTAATCGCGCCAGTCCGTGGCGAGGGCACCGTCGGCGAGTTCGAACGCGCCCGACTCCGGCGGGATGTACCAGAGCTCGACCTCGTGCTGGCCCATCAGCGCCCGCGCCAGCGGGTACTGCGCAGGGTGGTAGAGCACCGCCAGCCGTGGTCTGCCCGGGAAACGCAGCTTGCGGGCCTGGCGCAGGGCCGCGGCGTCACGCATGAAGCGGGGGGTGCGAAATCGCGAGGGCTCGAGCGCGATGACCCGCGGGATCGACAGCAGGCTGCGGGCATGAGCCTCGAGCTCGAAACCCTCCAATGCGCTGGGGAGCAGCAGAACCCCGAGCGAGTCCTCGACCGCATCCGGCATCGCCACCGCCTATGGCCCGGCCGTTTAGTCCTCGGAGTCGCCCGCGTCGGCAGTCCCGGCCGCGACCCCGGATTCGCCGGTCGTTTCGGCCCGGGGTCCGCCGGCGGTCGCGACGTCGGAGCTTCCGGGCGTCTCGCGTGGCACGCGGGGCGCGGGCGGCGCCTCACCACCCGGCATATCGTCGCCGGCGCTGAGCGGGCTGAGTGACGACCGAGTGGCGCTGGCGATCTCGGACTCGGTGACGCTGAGGGGGTGGTGGCAGGCGGCCAGGTGGCCGCCGGCATACTCGACCAGCGGCGGCTCCACCTGCGAGCAGATCTCGGTGGCCCGCGGGCAGCGGGTGTGAAAACGGCACCCGCTGGGCGGGTTGATCGGATTGGGCGGCTCGCCACCGATGACCAGCCGCTCCCGCTCCCGGTTCTCCTTGGGATCGGGGATGGGAATCGCGCCCAGCAGCGCCTCGGTGTAAGGGTGGATCGGCTTTGTGTACAGCTCCTTGGCCGGGGAGAGCTCCATCAGCTTGCCCAGGTACATGACCGCGATCTGGTCTGAGACGTGCCGGACGACACTGAGATCGTGCGCGATGAACACGTAGGACAGACCGAGCTCGTCCTGCAGGTCGTCGAGCAGGTTGATGACCTGCGCCTGGATCGAGACGTCGAGCGCCGACACGGGCTCGTCGAGCACGATCAGCCGCGGCTCGACCGCCAGCGCCCGCGCCACCCCGATCCGCTGACGCTGACCGCCGGAGAACTCGTGCGGGAACCGGTTGACGTGCTCGGGATTGAGCCCCACGCGGCCGAGCAGGTCGCGCACGCGCTGTTCGGTCTCGCCTCGGGCCACCCCATGCAGGCGCAGCGGCGTGCCCACGATCTGGCCCACGCGCTGGCGGGGGTTCAGCGAGGAGACCGGATCCTGGAATACGAGCTGGACCTCCCGGCGCACCGGCACCAGGCTCTTGCGACCCAGATGGGTGATGTCGCGGCCGCGGAAGCGGAGTGTCCCCGCGGTGGGCTCGAGCAGTCGGACGATGCAGCGGGCCAGCGTGCTCTTGCCGCAGCCCGATTCTCCGACGATCCCCAGCGTCTCGCCCTCAGCGAGTGTCAGCGAGATGTCATCGACAGCGTGCACCACGCCGATCGTGCGGTCGATCAGCACGCCCTGCTTGATCGGGAAGTACAGCTGGACGTGATCGACCTCGAGCAGCGGCTGCCCGTTGGCCCGCTCCGGAGTCTCCACCTCGAGAGCGTCGGCACTCACGCGACCATCGACCCCTGGCTCAGACCGATGCGCCCCTCGACCTCGCGCTTCTCGCGCTTCTCGGCCAGCGACAGCCAGCATCGATCCTTGTGCTCGGGGGCATCGGGTATGTGCGCCTCGAGCGCCGGAATCTCGATGCAGCGATCGAAGGCGTGCGGACAGCGCGGGCGAAAGTGACAGCCCTCCGGCGCGTTGAGCAGCGACGGCGGCTGGCCGGGGATGGCCGGCAGCCGGCGCGGAGGTACACGATCAACGCGGGTGACCGACCCCAGCAGGCCCCAGGTGTATGGATGCTGGGGGTCATAGAAGATCTCGTCCAGCGTGCCCTGCTCGACCACGCGCCCGGCGTACATGACGATCACGCGGTCGGCGATGTCGGCCACTACGCCAAGATCGTGGGTGACGAAGATCACGCCGCTGTCTGACTCCTGGCTGAGCTCCCCGATCTCGCGCAGGATCTGGGCCTGGATGGTGACGTCGAGCGCCGTCGTCGGCTCGTCGGCGATCAGCACGCTGGGCGAAAGCGAGAGGGCCATGGCGATCATGGCTCGCTGGCGCATGCCGCCCGAGAACTCGTGGGGGTAGGCCCGGGCCCGGTCACGAGCGCGGGGGATCCCGACCCGCTCCATCAGATCCACGGCTCGGTCAAGTGCCTGTGCCTTGGAGATGTCCTCGTGGGCGCGGATCTGCTCGACGATCTGGTCGCCGATCCGAGCCACCGGGCTCAGCGAGGAGATCGGGTCCTGGAAGATCATGGCGATCTCCTTGCCCCGGATCCGCTGCAGCTGCTCTTCGGAGGCCTTGACCAGGTCGGTGTCACCCAGCTTGGCCGAGCCGCCAAAGCGGGAGTTCGGCGAGCGGGTCAGGCCCATCAGCGTCATCACGCTGACCGACTTCCCCGAGCCGGACTCGCCGACGATCGCCACTACTTCCCCGCGATCGAGGGAGAACGACACGCCGTCGACGGCCTGGACGATGCCGTCCTCGGTCACGAACGAGACCTGCAGCTCGTCGACGTCGAGTAGACGCTCAGCCATCCGTCACCCCCCCGCGCGCGCAGAACATCCGTCTTATCCCGTCAGCCGGATGCGCGGATCGAGCACGGCATAGAGCACGTCGGCGACCGCTCCGAACAGCACCACGAAGAACGCCGTGAAGATCGACCCCACCAGGATCGGGGGGACGTCCAGGTTGCCGATCGCCTGGGCCTCGTACTGGCCGACCCCGGGGAGGTTGAAGATCGTCTCAGTGACCAGCGCCGCGCCGCCCAGCAGGGTCGCGAAGTCGAGGCCGAACATGGTGATGATCGGCATCAGCGAGTTGCGCAGCACGTGGCGGGTGAACACCTTGCGCGGCGCCAGGCCCTTGGCCCGGGCCGTGCGCACGAAGTCCTGGTTGACCATGTCCAGCAGGTTCGAGCGCAGCACCCGCGAGTAGAAGCCGATCGACAGCACGGCGATCGAGATCCACGGCAGCACCAGGTGATAGGCCCACTGGGCCGGGTTGGACAGATTGTGATAGCCGGTATTCGGAAACCACTGCAGCTTGTAGGCGAACAGGTACAGCAGTAGCGCCGCTAACAAGAAGATCGGTATGGACACGCCCAGGATGGCGGCCACCATGACCACCCTGTCGGTTAATCGCCCCACTCTCAGGGCGCTGATCGAGCCGAGCACAATCGCACCGAACAGCCAGATGATCCCGGCCGGGATGACCAGCGAGAGGGTCACCGGGAACTTCTGCTTGAACTGCTCGACGACATTGAGGTCGTCCTGGTAGTCGATGACCTGACCGGTGAAGATCAGCTTCATCGTGTTGGCGTACTGGACCCAGAAGGGCCGGTTGAAGCCGAACTTCCGGCTGACCTGGTTGACCGTGATCTGATTGGCGTTGCGCCCCGCGATCGCCCGCGCCGGGTTGTAGCTGGGGATGATCTCGAAGATGCCGAACACCACCACCGAGGTGGCGAATAGGAGCGCGATGGCCGACAGGCCCCGGCGGACGATGAACCGCTGCATCAGGTCTTGATCCGCACCTGCGCGCGCGGATCCAGCGCGTCACGGATGCCGTCACCGACCACGTTGATGCTGAGCACCGTGAGCACCAGCATCGCCCCGGGGATCAGCGCGTAGGTCGGCACCGTCGAGATGTACTGGATGCCGTCGGAGATCAGAGCTGCCCCAGGAGGCGGCCGGCGGTTGCACGCCGGCGCCCAGGAACGACAGGTAGGCCTCGAGCAGGATCGCGTAGGCCAACATCATCGGGATGAACACGATGATCGTCGAGGCAGTGTTGGGCAGGATCTCCGAGAACATGATCCGCCACGGGCCCATGCCCTGCACGCGGGCGGCATCGACGAAGTCCTGCTCGCGCAGGCGCAGTACCTCCCCCCGGATCGGCTTGCCGAGATAGGGGATGTAGATCACGCCGATGATCAGGGCCGGGATCAGGATCGAGTTGCCCTTGATGGGGCCGATCCCTCCCAGCGCCAGCGCGGTGCCGACGGCAACGCCCAGGATCACCGGCGGGAACGACCAGATCAGCTCCATCAGCGGCCTCAGGACCGCGTCCACCGGCCCTCGGAAGAAGCCGCACAGCAGGCCGATGATCGTGCCGAAGACGATGATGATGAAGGTTGCGATCCCGCCGATCTCCAGCGATGTGCGCCCACCGTAGAGCAGCCGCACTGCCAGATCGCGTCCGTTGGTGTCAGCCCCGAAGAAGTAGTGGCTGGTGAAGGTGGGCCCGATTGGCACGCCGTCGAGCGAGACGATGTTCTGTCTGCTTGCCGCCGACGTTGATCGTGCCGGTGATGTTGTTGGTGTTGGGCCCGATGTGGGCGATGTCCTTGGAGTAGATCGGCGCCAGCAGGCACATCACCACCAGGACGATGAACAGCACCAGGAAGCCGATGGCCGTCTTGTTGCGGCGCAGCCGTCGGAAGGCGAGCTTCCACGGCCCGACGGCCGGAGCGTGCTTTCCCTCACGCCCAGTCATCGCCTCCGTGCTCTCCGAGCACCACGCCCGAGCCTGCACCCTCGCGAACTGCGGACCCTGCGTCCACCGGGGAGCGGTAAGAACGGTCTACTGCCATCGCGTCGTCACGACCTTATACCTCCTAGAGGCGATTGGTACCCGGGAGGGCGTCCCCTCACGCCCTCCCGGATCACCGCTTCCCTACTTCAGCTCCAAGCTGGTGAGGTCGGTCTGGTACTCCACCGACATCGTTCCGGTCTGGAAGTTCAGCTTGTCTGGAGTAGAACTTCGCCTGGCTCTGGTGGCCGAACACGGCGTAGTAGGCGTGTTTGACCGCATACTGGTCCAGCGCCTGCCACTGGCTGGCCACGCTCTCCGGCGCCACCGCGCTGAGCTTGGCGATCTGCGTGTTGTAGTGCGGGTCGTTCACGTAGCCGTAGTTCAGCGAAGAGCCGGCGTTGCCGGCGAACAGCTGCATGAAGTCCCACGGGTTCGGGAAGTCCTGGTTCCAGTCCCCGAAACCGGTCTGCGGCTTCGTGGTCGGAGCCCCGATCGTCGTGAAGTACACGCCCGAGTTGACCACCTTCTCGGTCGCCTTGAAGCCGAGCTGGTTCAGCAGCCCGGTGTAGTAGTCCAGGTACTGCCGGCGCGGGCTTCGCTCCTCGCCGTAGACCGTTACCGGCTGGCCGATCATGCCCGACTTCTTCATCAGCTGCTTGGCCAGCGTCATGTTCGGCGGGTCCGCAGGATTGTGGAAGGGGCAGTTGGCCGGAGTGTTGTGGCCGACGATGCCGTACGGGATCAGGTGGCAATCCGGCGACATGAAGCCGCTGTCGAGCCTCGACAGCGCCCGTGAATCCATCGCGGCCAGCACCGCCTGGCGGGCGTAGATGTTGTTGAACGGCTTCTTCTTGACGTTGAAGAAGAAGTACCAGCTCGAGTTCAGCGGGATCGCCTGGAACCGATCGGCCGCCTGCGTCTTGACCTGCTGCAGGATCGACGCCGGCAGCGTGTCGCCGGGATCGAACACGTCGGCCTGGTTGTTGAGCACCTGCTCGGCGTTGGCCAGGACGTTGGAGTTGACGCTGTAGGTGATCTTGGCCGCGTGCCCGCGGGGGAGCCCCGGGACGTCGAACTTCGTGTTCTGGATCAGCGTGTAGCTGTGACCCGGTGAGATCGGGCCCCACTTGTAGGCGCCGTCGCCGATCGTGCCCGTGGCCGCCAGGTTCTTCGCCGGCGTGTTCGGCGGCACCGGAGCCGTGCCCGGCAGCGCGAAGATGTCGACGATCGGCGCGAACGGCGCCACCAGGTTGACGGTGATCTTGCCGGTGGCGTTGTCGGTCGTGACCCCGGTGATCGTCTTCGCCTTGTTGTTGGCGTAGGCGGTTCCGCCCTTGACGTAGGCGCTGATGAACGAGGCCGCCTGCCACGGGATCTTGAGATCGCGCTCGAGTGCGACCGTAACGTCCGAGGCCTTGATCGGCATCCCGTTGGAGTAGTGCAGGCCCGGCCGCAGGAAGAAGGTGTACGTCTTGCCGCCGTTGGAGACGGTCGGCAGGCTCTTGGCCAGGGCGGGGATGATCTTGCTCCCTGCGGTCCCCTGGACCCCGCGCACGAACGTCAGCAGCGGAGTGTTGATCACCGAATACGAGCTCGTTGCCCTGCGTGGTGAAGTCAAGGCCCTGATCGGCCGACAGCGGCGGCGTTCCCGACACCATCGTGATCGTGCCCCCGTTGTGCGGGGCGGTGCTGGCGCTGGCGCTACCTGAGCTCGTGGCTGCCGAGCTCGACGACGAGCTCGACGAGCCTCCGCATGCCGCCAGTGCGATCGCCGCGACTACCCCCAGTAGCACGGTTAAGGCCGGCTTGGTGTGTCTCTTCACAGATCCTCCTCCTCAGAGGTCGAGTTCCCAGACCCGGGAAATCTAGTCCCCAATGTGATCAGATGCGAGCCGGTTGGGCCCACGCCCGCTTGGCCTAATCAACGCACAACACGACGTACGCCGAGCGCCAGCGAACACGCCGCCGACCGGGCCGGTCCGGCCGTACACGTTGCACCTGATCTCTGGGTATTGAGAGATCCGGATTCCGGGTAGATGCTGGTTCGGTGACCCGCCGTGCCGTCGTCCTGTTGTGCCTGTGCTGTGCCGGGCTGGCCGGCAGCGCCGCCGCGGCGTGGGCGTCGCCGCCCACGGTGTTCAACCCGGTCGTGGAGGCGCAGAACTTCTCCATCACCCAGCAGCGCCAGGCGATCTACGACACCCCGTCCTATCAGGCGCAGCTGGCTGTCGACACCGTCGCCGGCGGCGCCCAGGCACTGGCCACCGAAGCCGCTGACCCCGGCCGCTTCTTCACCGACGACCTCTGCTGGAACCTCGGCAACGGCTGCGCCGGCGACATCCGCCTCAACAACTGGGCCACCAACGGCTACGGATTAGTGCGCCCGGTGCTGTTCACCGCGCGCGACGGCGCCACCATCTCCGGCCACGTGTGGTCGACGGTGGCCGGGCCGGCCAAGCGTCCCGGGATCGTGATCACCAACGGCTCGGTGCAGGCCGACGAGCAGATGTACTGGTACGCCGCCCAGACGCTGGCCAAGGAGGGCTACGTGGTGCTCACCTTCGACCCGCAGGGCCAGGGCCAGTCCGACACCTTCGGCCAGGCGCCGGACCAGGACGAGGGCGTCCCCGCGCAGACCGACGGCCGCCCCTTCTACGACGGCACCGAGGACGCCATCGACTTCCTGCTCTCGACACCATCGCACCCGTATGAGCCGGTGGCCAGCTGTAGCACCGGCACCAGTCACGCCGCCAAGCAGAACGCCCGCGTTGCCGCCGGGCTCGACGCCGCCTACAACCCGTTCTGGCAGCTGCTCGATCCCGATGAGGTGGGCCTGGTCGGCCACTCCTATGGCGCCGCCGGCGTCTCCTACATCGCGCAGTGGGACCCGCGGGTCAAGGCGGTGGTGGCGCTGGACAACCTGGGCGGCCCCGGTCCCGACGCCGGCTCGATCCCCGGGCTCGGGCAGCAGCTCGTCGATCGGCGAGGCGGCCTGTCCCGCGGATCCCGCCGACCGCACCGTGGTGCCGATCACCAAGCCCGCGCTCGGCATCTCCGCCGACTACGGCCTGCCGCCCACGCCGAACACCTCGCTGCCGGACCCGAGGGCCAAGGAGGACGAGTCGCTGGCCTACTCCAAGGCCGGCGTCGACAGCGGCGAGATCGTGATCCGCGGAGGCTCGCACCTCGACTTCAGCTTCATCCCCAACCAGGCCTTCGGCGCCTCGCTGCGCGGGCCCGACATCACTGACTGGTACACCACCGCCTGGTTTGACAAGTACCTCAAGCACGAGCCCTCGGCCGACGCGTGGCTGCTACCGAGCGCTGGCGCGACGACCCGGTGGAGGCCGGCGTCGATCCCAACCACGACGGCAACGCGTTCTCCTTCTACTACTACTCCCGGCTTGACATCCATCTGGCCAACGGCGGCGTGTTCGACTGCGAGGACCTGCGCGACGGCTGCCCGGGGATGACCACCGACGACGGCTACCAGGGCAGCTACTCCTACGTCTCGATCGACACCACTCCGGATGCGGTCACCGGGCCGGGCGCGGCGCTGGCGCCCGGCAGCAGACTGACGCCCTGCACCAGCCGGCAGGCGATCACCATCCGCCTGCCGCGGGTGAAACGCCGGCGGATCACCAAGGCCAAGGTCTACGTCGACCGGCGCCTGGTCCTGACCAAGCGCGGCCGGCGGCTACGGTCGGTCAGGATCGCCGGGCTGCCCGGAACCGCGCGGCACACGGTTCGCGTCTACGCCTACCCGCGTCGCGGCCGGGCCCGCAGGATCGTCAAGCACGTGTACGGATGCGCCCACCGTCCGGGGCGCGGCAAGCCGGCCCCGAAGCAGTAGCCGCCGCTCAGCGGCCGTGTGCGACCGCGTGCCGGGCCGCCGGGGACGACATCTCGCGGGCCTCGACGAGGTGCACGAGCGCGCCGGTGTGGCGGCCGATCTGTGCCGGCAGGCTGGCCCGCAGCCAGCGTGATGCCGAGGCGGGCAGCGTTGAGACGATGATCTCGTCGAACTCGGCCGGGTTCCACACCTCGACCACCGCGCGCAGCGGGTCCGGGTCGCCGGCCAGACCTCGCACCTCGAGTCCTGACGCGCTGAGCTGCTCGGCCGTCTCCTGGGCAAGGCGCTGGGCCTCGGCGTTGCGCCCGATCGGCAGGACCAGAGTGAACATCGTGGGAGCCTTCGTCGCCTGGGCGCGCAGGGCCGCCTCCAGGCCGGCCGACAGCGCAGTGCGATTGGCCAGTACCAGGATGCTGCACTTGAGCGCCATCGCTGCTCCTCTAGTTGGGGTCCCGGCCCCTTGTCGCTCGGCGGAGTATGCGCCCGGCGCAGGACGCTGGCAACATCCAACTGGCTAAACCGAGTGCCGGTGTCTTGACGGTCAGGACCGGTCGACGGTGAGGACGGCCTTGCCGGCCACTCGGCGATCGAGCAGCGCGGCGATCGCATCGGCCGCCTCGGTCCACGGCGCAACGGTGTCGATCGACACGTTCAGGCGGCCCGCGGCCACCAGATCGGCCAGGCGGCGCAGGTCGGCGGCGCCGGTCCGGGTGTGCCGCAACTCGGCGAAGATGTAGAGCCCGTACAGCCGCGCGCCCGGCGCGCGGCTGAACAGCTCGCGGGTCGGATAGCTGACCGGCTCGGTCAGGGTCGAGGCGAAGCTGATCACCGTCCCACGCGGCGCCACGCGCTGCAGCGCGATCCCCAGCACCGGGCCGCCGATGGCATCCAGGACGACGTCGAAATCGGGGCCGTCGACCGCGAGCTCGGTGATCACCTCGTCGGCGCCGAGCTCGGCCAGGCCGGCGGTGCGCCGCGCGACCGCAGTAACCCGAGCTCCCGAGAGTCGAGCCAGCTGGATCGCGAATCTCCCCACGCCGCCGCTGGCGCCGGTGATCAGCACTCGCTTGCCGAGCACGAACCCCGCCACCTCGAACGACCGCAGCGCTGTCAGGCCCGCCACCGGGAGCGTCGACGCCTGCTCGAAGCTGACCGCGTCGGGCAGCTCGGCCAGCCAGTCGGTGTCGACCGCCGCCTGCTGCGCCCAGGCGCCGGCCATCACCATTCCCACCACCCGGGCGCCGTCCGGCGGACCGCTGCCGTCGCTGGCCGGCTGGCGCACCACGCCGGCCAGATCCCAGCCGGTGGTCGAGCCGGGCGGGCTTGGTCTCCAGGCGTCGCACCTCGCCGCGGTTGAGGCTGAAGGCCCTGACCTCGACCAGCGCCTGGTGGGGCAGCGGCTCGGGATCCGGCCACCTCGGCGAACTCTGCGAACGGTGGCTCGGTGGTCGATACAAGCGCGCGCATGGCAGTCGATATCCGATACTAGGCGCCATGCGCAACAGCCACCAAGCTCCTCCCCGCCCTCACCGTCGTCCTCGTCCTCGCCCTCAGCGGCGTCGGCCTCCGCCGCCCTCAAAGTGAACTGGATGCCGGGCGTGCGGTCCCCCGGAACCCCCGCCAAATACGACAAGGTCGGCGTGATCAAGGTCGGCTCACCCACGGCCAAGAACGTGCTCGTACTCGAACCGGGCACCTCGGCCGGCGGCGCCTACTTTGTGCCGCTGGCCAAATGGATCGTGGCCAAGCAGCCGGGCTGGCAGGTGTGGTCGGTGGAGCGTCGCGAGAACCTGCTCGAGGACCAGTCGGTGCTGCAGCAGGCCAAGGACGGCAAGGCCACCCCCACCCGGCTGTTCGACTACTACCTGGGCTTCCTCAACAACCACGCCATCAAGACCCACTTCAATTTCGTCAAGGACACATCGGTGGAATTCGCCAAGAGCTGGGGTATGAGCGTGGCCGTGGGCGATCTGCACCGAGTCATCGCCGCGGCGCGCAAGCTCGGCGGCAAGGTCGTGCTCGGCGGCCACTCGTTGGGCGGCAGCGTGGTCACCGCCTACGCGACCTGGAACTTCGGCGGGCGGGCCGGCGCCGATCAGCTCGCCGGACTGGTCTACATCGACGGTGGGTCCTTCAGCAACGCTGAGAGCGCGACGGCAGCCAAGGCCGCGCTGAAGCAGCTCGATCTGCGCACCACCTCGCCATGGCTGACGTTCGGCGGGCTCACGGCTCCGTACGCCGGTCTGTTCAGCGCCACCGGCGCCACCGCCGCCCTGATCGACCCCAACGGCCGCTCGCTCGGCCAGGAGTCCGGCCTGCTGACGCCGTTCGGACTCACCCCGTCGGTGCCGCTCACCAATCTCGCCCAGTACGGCTACGCGCTCAACGTGGGCACCTCTCCAGCTCCGCTGATCGCCGCGCAGGCCCATCTCGGCAAGGGCATCGACACCACCGGCGCGGTCCGGGGCTGGAACGGCCAGGGTGCGCTGACTCCGATCAAGCGCTTCGCGACGATGTTCTCTGGGATGGGGGTCACGGGCGCCGACGGCACCGAGTGGTACTTCCCCCAGCGTCTGACCGACGACACCGCCGGAGTCGGCAACGGGATCGGAGGTCCCGCCCAACCGGTGCTCGGACTGAAGGCGACGATGGGTCGCAAGCTGCCGCGCAAACTGCTGATCTACGGCTTCGGCGCCGCCCTGGGTGGGCAGACGATCCTCGACGCCGCCAAGCAGCTGGCGCGGCAGTCACGCATCCCGATGCGCAACCTGACGCTGATCAACCGGCACTCCACCTACGCGCACAACGACCCCAACGGCGCGTACCCGAATAACGTCTTCTTCGCCCATCTGATCCCGTTCCTCAAGAAGGTTGCCGCGCCCGCGGGCTAATGCCGGTCGCCGGGAGAAGCGAGGACCGGCGGCCGATCAGGCGTTCGCCGCGCTGGTCGCCGAGCTCGGCGGCGCGGTGCCGGACGGATTGAGGGCGCTCGAGCCCGACCAGCTGCGCGACCTGACCGAGGCGATCGGCGACACCCGCCACCGCCACAAGGCCGCCCTGGCCGCCGGCGGCGAGCGGGCACTCGGGATGATCCCCCGGGTGCTGCGCGGGCCGATCCGGCGGATCGTCGGATGAGTCGGGAGTTCACCGCCGGTGAGGCGCACGCCGAGGTCCTGAAGCTGGCGCGGATCCTGCACCGCGAGCCCGACCAGCTGGCCTACCTGGAGCCGCTCTCGCCCGACGATCTGCGCGCAGCTTCGCGAGCGCGTGACCGAGTCGCTGTGGTCAGACAACAACCACATGCTCGGCCGCATCGCCGCCGCCAGCAAGCTGCTGCCGGCCGCGGTCAGCGCGGCGATCGCCGAGCGGGCCTTCGGCGCCTTCGTCTCGGCGCGGTTGGCCGAGCCTCCTTGAGCCCGGCCGTGCCGTCGACGTCGCCGCCAAGCTCCCGCCCGCCGTTCCTGGCCGACGTCGCCGTCGAGCTCGACCCGCGACGGGCCGTCCGAGGTGATCGCCCGAATCCCGCCGGACCGGATCTCGGAGGTGACGCGGCGAGCTCGTGCAGCGCGAGGAGTACGTGACCATGGGCCGGTTCGTCGGCCATCTGTCTGACGAGGCGGTCGCCGCGGCGTGGGACGTCACCGACGATCGCTCGCTGCTGCGAGTCGCGTTCGTGCTCGACGACAAGGACCGTCTCGACGACCTGGTCGGCCAGCTGCCCGAGCGCCGGCTGGCCGAGATCGTCCAGACCGCCGCCGACGACGCGCTGTGGCTGGAGGCGCTCGACCTGCTCGGCCACCTCGGCGATCGGCGCCGCAGCGAGGTCGTGGCCACCGCACTGGAGCTCGACGACGACGCGGTGGAGACGATCACCGACGCGGTGCTGGAGCACGACCTCTGGGGCGAGGTACTGGTCATCGCCGAGCGCGACCGCGGCCTGCAGGCCAAGCTGGCGGCGCGGCTTGACTCGCTGACCCCGGCGCAGCGACGGGCGGTGCGCACGCGGGTCCGCTAGGCCGGGGCGACGGAGCGCCTGGGGGTGTTGGGAGAAGCGCTCGAGCAGTCCGTGAGGCCCGCGGAGCGTTGCGCCGGGTCGGTACGCTCCTGAGACCATGGGCAAGACCTACGACGGGATCGAGCCGGCGCTGGCCAAATGGATCATGAAGCAGCCGATGTTCTTCGTTGGCACCGCGCCCAGCGGCGACGACGGCCACGTCAACATCTCGCCCAAGGGCCCGATCGGCTCCTTGCGGTTGCTCGGAGAGCGGACGCTGGCCTATCTGGATCTGGTCGGCAGCGGCGCCGAGACGGTCGCCCACCTGCAGCAGAACGGGCGCATCGTGGTGATGCTGTGCGCGTTCGCCGGGCCGCCGCGGATCGTGCGCCTGCACGGTCGCGGCGAGGTGCTCGACGGCGACGCGCTCGAGTTCCCCGACGTCGACGTGCTCCCCGAGCAGCGGCGCACGGTGATCCGGGTCGAGGTCGACCGGGTCGCCGACTCGTGCGGCTATGGAGTGCCGCTGATGGAGTTCGTCGCCGAGCGACCCAACTCCCGCCGGTGGGCCGAGGGCAAGCTGCGCAAGCAGGGCCCCGACGCCCTGCGGGAGTACGTCGGGGAGCGCAACGCCGAGAGCATCGATGGGCTCCCGGCGCTGTCGCTCCGCTCAGCTCAGGGCGTGTAGGCCGACGTCCGGCAGGGCTGGCCGCCGCACACGTTCACGAACGCCCCGTTGGGCTCGAGGAAGTCCGACTTCTGCGTGATCGCCGCCGGCGTCACCCGGACCGTCCCGTGCGGATCCCGCCGGTCGCCGGTGGTGGTTTCTGGCGGCGCCAAGTTACCCAGTGGCGGCGGCGAGACGAAGCCCGGGCCGCTGTCCCACACCTCGATCGCCGAACCGTTGAACGGGAACGACTTGATCGCCGGGATCCCGTAGAACAGGTTGCGATCGCGCCGGCGATTGGTGGTCAGGTCGAGCGCCGGCTGGTAAGCGGAGGCGCCGATGGTCCGCGCCTCCACCGCCGCCGCGTACATGCTGACCTGATGGTCGCCGTAGGCGATCTGCATCAGCACCTGGTGCGACGGCGTGTCGGGCAGCGGATGCGAGGTCATCTGCGCGGCGTAGCCGTCGGGCTCACCGCGGTCCCAGATCTGCAGCATCAGGTCGAGGATCCAGGGGTGCAGCGACTGATCGGTGTAGGCCTTGAACAGAAACGGCTTGTAGGCGGCGAAGTCGGTGCTGCGCTCCAGCAGCAGCCCGCCGTAGTTCATGCCGGTCACGCCGAGCACGGCGCGGCGGAAGTCCGGGCTGACGGCGGTCGTCATGCCACCGAGAATCCCGCCCTCGCTGTTGCCGTCGTAGTACTCGTTGGAGGTGTCGATGACCGGCCGGCCGCCCGTCTGGAAGGCCGGGTTGGCGGCGAAACCCTGCGGGTTGCGCATCAGCCGACCCAGGAACAGGGTGTTGAGCACGCCCTGCTGGAACCGGTCCACGACCGCCCCGAACAGGTTCAGGTTGCCCAGGGCGGCGGCATCGTTGGCGACGTCGCCCTGCGCGAACCCCCACCAGTTGGTGGCGCAGAACACGACGTTGTCCTCGGTGGCCATCATCTGCACTCCGGTCGCCGTGACCTCGTCATCGGAGCCGAACAGACCGTGGCCGTAGAGCGAGACCCGCGCCGGGTTCGACGGGCTCGCCGTGCCGGGGACGACGCACCTGAACTCCGCAGTGGCGACGTTGCCGGGGATCTGGGTCGGGGTGGCGTCGGGCTTGGACGAGCTGTAGTGAAAGCCCGGCTGGGCACTGTCGCCGCACACCAGCAGGTAGCACGGAACCTGGAAGGTCCCGCTGACCGACTGCAACGTGGTCGGCAGGGTGACGCCGCTGGGTGGGGTCACCGGCGCCGTGCTCGTGACCTGGAACGACGGCGCCCGCCCCTGCACGACCGAGTCGGCCAGGTTGGTGTCTCCGAGCTGGGCGAACGCGTTGTTGCGGATGGCCAGCATCCGGCCGGTCAGGCTCTGACGCGAGCCGACGGTGAAGTCCCAGGCCTCGTACAGGCTCTGGTTGCGGGCGATGCCGGCGCGCTTCAGGGCTTTGAAGATTCGCTGGTACGGCGCCCGCTGCGAGCGCTCGGCCTTGAGCAGGGGGAGCTGGTCGCGCAGGCGCTGGAACCACTTGGGTGCCTTGATCAGCTTGCCGGAGGCGGTGCGCAGGCTGCGCAGGGCGACGACGTAGGTGTGGCCCTCAGTGAAGTCCTTGCCGGGTGGATCATCAGGTCGGTGGCGGCGGCGCTGGTGGCCTGCTGGTCGAGCTCGGCCCAGATCAGCTGGCGCTTGCCGGTCGCCTCGTCGATGACCACGATCGGCGCCCGCTTGGCGAACGTCTGCGCCATGTCGGTGAGCGGCACCGGGTTGGTGCGCTTGAGCGCGCGCGCGTTGTCGAGTCCCGGGATGTGCAGCAGGATCACGCTGCCGGGGCTGAAGCCGTCGTTGCGGTCATACGGCGCGGTGGCGATGCGCACACCCTTGGTGTTGCGCGGGCATGGCCGCAGCCGGCAGCTTGACCCGCAGCCCAGTGTCGCTGGTCTTGTCCTTGCGGGTGAACAGGTTGTTGGGAAACGGGAACAGACACGGCCGGCCGGCGAACGGCTGGCAGTCGGCGGCCGGCTTGGCCGTAGCGGTGGCGGCGAGCGCCGCGCCGGCGGCAAGCACTGCCGCCACCACGACAGCAACGATCCCGCATATCTCGAGAGGATGGTGGCGCGCTTGGCGGTCATCCTGCCTCCTTCCTTGTCATCAAATCCTTTGGGCAGGCCGCGTCGCTGCTCGGCCAGTCGGGCAGGGTAGCCGCTGGCACTGGCGGCCCGCGCCGGACACCAGTGGAGGTCGGCGGGCCGGGCGCTATGTTGCCAACCGTGAGTGCGCACGCACCGGCGCAGGAGCCAGAGACCGGGATCAGCGGCGGCCTGGTGCTCCTGCTGGCCGTCACCTGCGGCGCCGCGGTGGCGAACCTGTACTACGCACAGCCGCTGCTGCACACGCTGGCCCACGTCTTCGGTGTGTCCGAGGGCACGGCCGGGCTGCTGATCACCATCACGCAGATCGGCTACGTCATCGGCCTGGCGCTGCTCGTCCCGCTCGGCGACCTGCTCGAGCGACGCCGCATGATCACCCTGACCATCCTGGTGACCGTGGTCTCGTTGTTGGTGGCCGCGGTAGCGCCGAGCTACGCCGTGTTCGCGGCCGGCCTGGCGGTGATCGGAGTCACGGCCAGCGTGGCCCAGGTGATCGTGCCGATGAGCTCGACGCTGGCCAGCGAGAACGAGCGGGGCCGGGTCGTGGGCACGGTGATGAGCGGGCTGCTGATCGGCATCCTGTTGGCGCGCACGTTCAGCGGCCTGGTGGCGGCCGCGTTCGGTTGGCGGTCGGTGTTCGTCGTCGGCGCCGCGGCCATGCTGATCCTGGCCGTGGTTCTGTGGCGGGCGCTGCCCAAGGTCCCGCCGACCGACGAGATGTCATACGGCGGGCTGCTGCACTCCGTGCTCGTCCTGATTCGCGAGGAGCCGATCCTGCGACAGCGGATGCTCATCGGCTTCCTGGACTTCGGGTGTTTCAGCGCCCTGTGGACATCGGTGGCGTTCCTGCTCTCCGGCCCTCCGTACAACTACGGCAGCGCCGTGATCGGACTGTTCGGCCTCGCCGGGGCCGCCGGCGCGACTGCCGCCGTGGGGGCCGGTCGGCTCTCGGACCGCGGCCACGGCGCGATCACCACCACGGTCGCCCTGCTGGTGCTGCTGGCCAGCTGGGGCCTGCTGGCCGCCGGCAAGACTTCGGTGGTGGCGCTGATCGCCGGGATCGCCGTCCTCGACCTCGGCTCCCAGGCCGCCCACGTCGCCAACCAGAACGCGATCTACTCGCTGCGGCCCGACGCCCGTAGCCGTCTGACCACCGCGTACATGGTCGCGTTCTTCTTCGGCGGGGCGACCCTGTCGGCGGTCAGCGCCGCCGTCTACTCGAGCGCCGGCTGGACGGGGGTATGCCTGCTCGGGGCCATCACCGCCGGGCTGGCTGTGCTCGCCTGGGCGGTCACCGAACTGGTGGCGCGCAACGGGCGGCGCGCAAGCGCCCGCCAACCCCTGGCCGAAGGCGCCGGACCAGACTGATGTCCAGCGCCGACGCAGCCGTCCCCGCGATCGGCGCGTCCGACGGGCGTCGGCACAGCGTCGCGGTCGTCTTCACCGGACTGATGCTGGTGCTGCTGATGGCGGCGCTCGATCAGACCATCGTCGCGACGGCGCTGCCCACGATCGTCGGCGACCTCGGCGGCCTGAGCCACATCTCGTGGGTGGTCACCGCCTACCTGCTGGCTCAGACCGCGGTCACGCCGGTGTACGGCAAGCTCGGCGATCTCTACGGCCGCAAGATCATGCTCCAGATCGCGCTGGTCATCTTCCTGATCGGCTCGGCGCTGTGCGGCGCCTCGCAGTCGCTGACCGAGCTGATCGTGTTCCGCGGCCTGCAGGGCCTCGGCGGCGGGGGGCTACTGGTCGGCACCATGGCGGCGATTGGCGACGTCGTGTCGCCGCGCGAACGCGGCCGCTACCAGGGGCTGTTCGGCGCCGTGTTCGGGCTGGCCAGCGTGATCGGCCCGCTGCTGGGCGGCTTCTTCACCACCAACCTGTCGTGGCGGTGGATCTTCTACGTCAACCTGCCGATCGGCGTGGTCGCGTTCATCGTGCTGGCGATCACGCTCCCGTCGCGCTCGGACGAGGTCAAGCACCGGATCGATTACGGAGGCGCGGTGCTGCTGGCTGCCGCGCTCAGCGCGCTGGTCCTGATGTGCACGCTGGGCGGCGTCGACTACGCCTGGGGCTCGTGGGCGATCATCGGCCTGGGGCTGCTGGCCGTCGTCCTGATCGTCGCCTTCCTGCTCGTCGAGCAACGCGCCTCCGAGCCCGTTTTGCCGCCGCGCCTGTTCCGCAACGGCGTATTCGCGGCCACCAGCGCCATGGGCCTGGTGGTCGGTTTTGCCCTGTTCGGCTCGGTCACCTACCTGCCGCTGTTCCTCCAGGTCGTCAACGGCGCCAGCCCCACCGGCTCCGGCCTGCAGATCCTGCCGCTGATGGGGGGCCTGCTGATCACCTCCATCGGATCGGGTCAGGCCATCTCCCGCACCGGCCGCTACAAGCCCTTCCCCATCGCCGGCACGGCCCTGATGGTCATCGGGCTGTTCCTGCTCTCGACCATGGACGCCTCGACCAGCAAGCTGGAGGCGTCGGGGTTCATGTTCGTGCTCGGCCTCGGCCTCGGCCTGGTCATGCAGGTGCTGGTGCTGGCGGTGCAGAACGCTGTGGACTACAAGGACCTCGGCGTGGCCACTTCGGGCGCCACCCTGTTTCGGTCGATCGGCGGCTCGGTGGGAACGGCGGTGCTCGGCTCGATCTTCTCCAACCACCTTGACTCGAACATCGCCTCGACGCTGCCGCCGAGCGCCGCCCACTTGGTCAGCGGAGGCGCCACCGGCGCCAATCCGGCGGTCCTGGCCAAGCTTCCGCCGACGATCCATCACCTGTACATCAACGCGTTCACCAATGCGCTCAACACCGTGTTCATAGTCGCCGCCGCAGTGGCCGCGGTCGCGTTCGTGCTCAGCTGGCTGCTGCCACAGAAGCAGCTGCGCGACAGCGTGTCGGCCGACAGCAGTGGCATCACCGAGACGTTCGCGGTACCCCGTCCGACGGCCTCCATCGCCGAGGCCTCGCGTGCGCTGTCGGTGGTGGTCGGGCGTGAGCGCCGCAAGCAGCTGGTGGAGCGGCTGGCCGAGCGCGCCGGCGTCGACCTGTCGGCGGCGGCCAGCTGGCTGATCGTCCGCCTGCACGAAGACCCGGCCGCCGACATCCCGGCCCTGGCCCGCGACTTCGACATTCCGTCCGAGGTGGCACAGCGGGGGCTGGCCGAGCTGCTCAACCGCGGCCTGATCACCGTGACCGAGAATGACGACGGCTCCGAGCTGCGCGCCCCCACGCTCGAAGGCGATGAGATCGCCCAGCGCCTGATCGACGAGCGCCGGGCCAGCCTGGCCCGGCTGTGCGAGGGCTGGTCGCCCGAGCAGCACCCCGACCTGGCCGGCCTGCTCACCCGGATGGCCCGCGAGCTCGCCGGCGATCCGGCGCCCAAGGCCGGCGCGCCCGTCTAAGTGACGAACCCGCCCAGGCGGATCGGCTTTGTCGCAATCTCGATGCTGAGCCCGCAGTTGGTGCCAAATCGCCCCGGACCTTGCGGGTTTGTCACGTTATGCACGTGCCGACGCGGCCTCCAGGCCAGCCCAACTGGCAGCAGAAACCCGTCACATCTGGCGGGAGAGTGCTGCCAGCCGATAAGCGAGCCCACGCACCTCGCGCGCCACGACCTCAGTGCCGGGCCTCAGTGCGACAGGACGGCGGCCCGCAGCGCGCGTTCCTCCTCCTCGAGCAGCGCCAGCCAGCTCGACCCGGCCTCCATCAGCACCCGGCGCTTGATCTCGCGCACCGCCGCCCGCGGCGCGACCGCGATCTCGCCGGCCAGGCCGACGGCGTCCTCGAGCGTGCCCACGCGCTGCACCACCCCTCGGTCAAGCGCCTCCGCGGCGTCGATGACCCGACCGGTCAGGCACAGTTCACGGGCCAGCGCCGGTGTCAGCGCGGCCCGGGCGGCGGCATAGCTCGGCGGTATGTAACGGCCGAGTTCGGGAAACCCCATCCGCGCCTGGACACCCGCCACCCGCAGGTCGCACAGCAGGGCGAGAGCAAAGCCGCCGGCGATCGCCGGCCCGTTCACGAAGGCCACCGTGGGCGTCAGAGAGCGCGCCAGCGTGTCGAACAGGCGTGTGCTGGTGTCGACGATCCGCCGGCGGTTGGCGGCATCGCCCCCGAACTGGGTGACGTCCATCCCGGAACAGAATGCGGTGCCGGCGCCGGTCAGGACGATCGCGCCCGTGTCCTCGCCCCCATGGCGGTCGAGCGCGTCGGCAAGCTGGTCGCGCAGGTCGAACGACAGCGCGTTGCGTTTCTCGGGCCGGTTCAGCGTCATCACCACGAGCTCGTCGCGGCGCTCGACGAGAACCAGCGGCTCGGGATCGGTCATCAAACCGACTCGGGGCGCTCGGTCAGCGACCCTGGCTGCGGGCGCGGATGTGGGCGGAGCCGCGCAGGTCGCTCTCGATCGCGACCGCCGCGGCCTGGGCGGCGGGCAGGAAGTCCCTGCGCAGCGTGGCCATCGACGCCCGGCTGGCATGGACGGAGACGTTCAAGGCGGCCACTACCGCGCCCGAGGCATCGTGGATCGGCACCGCCAGCGAGCGCAGCCCCTCCTCGAGCTCCTGGTCGGTTGCCGCCCAGCCCTGCCGGCGCACCCGGTCCAGCAGCGAGCGCAGAGTGGCCTTGTCGGTCACGGTCCGGGCCGATAGTGGCTGGGGGTCGATCCGGGCCAGGCGCGACTCGAGCTCCTCGTCGTCCAGCGCGGCCAGCAGGACGCGGCCCATCGAGGTGGGATATGCGGGCAGCCGGGTTCCCACCGACAGGGTGATGCTCATGATCCGGCGAGTCGGCACCCGCGCCACGTAGACGATCTCCAGGTCGTCCAGCACCGAGATCGACGACGACTCATTGACGGTGGCCACCAGGGTCTCCATGTGCGGCTGGGACACCTCGGGCAGGGTCAGGCTCGACAGGTAGGCGTAGCCGAGCTCGAGCACCCGGGGACTGAGCGAGAAGCGGCCGTCGGTCACATTCATGTAGCCCAGCTGCACCAGTGTGAGCAGGAAGCGCCGCGCCGCCGCCCGGGTGAGCCCGGTCGCCCTCGCCACTTCGCTGAGGCCGAGCTCGCGGTGCTCGGCGTCGAAGGCGCGCACCACCATCAGCCCGCGTTCAAGCGACTGGACGAAGTCTGCGTTCCTCGGACGTTCGGCGCTCATCCCTCACCGCCGAACACCTCGTTCGGCATGCGAACACTACCTAAGCGCCGGATGAGAACTCACTCACCCGCCCCGGCGCGCCTCACTCAGGATGAGTCCGGCGTTCTGGGCCGCCCTCGCGCGGCGGCAGGCCGGCGATGATGCGCGAGCCCTGGGAGCGCCCGTGCGACAGGAAGCTCAGCCACCACCGCACCATCACCACCACCCGGTTCTGGTGGCCGATCAGGTAGAAGATGTGCACGCCTAGCCAGATCACCCAGGCCGGTAGTCCGGTGAGCCTGAGCCGCAAAGGCAGGTCGGCCACTGCCTTGCCGCGGCCGATCGTGGCCAGGCTGCCCTTGTTGATGTAGTGAAACGGCCGCGGAGACCGTCCCTTGAGGCGGTCGTGGATCAGCCTGGCGGCATAGTGACCCTGCTGGATCGCCACCGGCGCCAGTCCCGGCAGGGTGACCGCCTTGCCGTGCTTGTCGCGGACCCTGACCATGTCACCGAGCGCGATCACCTCGGGGCGGCCGGGCAGGGTGAGATCGCGCTCCACCGTCACCCGGCCTGCCTTGTCGACCTCGGCCCCCGCCTGTTGGCCCAGTTCGGTGGCCAGGCTGGAGGCGCGCACGCCGGCCGCCCAGATCACCGTGAACGCCTCCACCCGCTCGGTGCGGTCCTCGCCTGACTTCAACGACACACCCTCGGTGTCGATATCGATCACCGTCCGGTTGAGCATCGGCGTGACACCGAGACCACGCAGGTCGTCGGCGGCGCGGGTGGCCAGCGACTCCGGAAACGCGCCCAGCAGCCGTTCGGCCATCTCCACCAGCAGGATCCTGACCGTGCCGCGCTCGAGGGACTTGAAGTACCGCGGCACGGTGTCGCGGACCAGCTCGCCGATCTGGCCGGCGATCTCAACCCCGGTGGGGCCGCCTCCCACGATCACGAAGGTCAACGCCGCGCGGCGCTCCTCCTCGTCGGAGGCGATCTCCGCGCGCTCGAACGCGGTCAGGATGCGAGAGCGCACCGAGATCGCGCTCTCCAGTGACTTGACCTCGCCGGCCACCTCGCGCCACTCCTCGTGCCCGAAGTACGAGTAGCTGGAGCCGGCGGCCACCACCAGCGTGTCGTAATCCAGCGACGGCGGCGGATCGGCCGGCCCCTCCCGGTCGAGCAGCACCTTGCGGGCATCGAGGTCGAATCCGGTGACCTCGGCCATGACCACGGTCACGTTGCGGGCGCGGCCGAACAGCGTCCGCAAGGGGTAGGTCACCTCGGCCGGCGACAGCGTCCCGGTGGCGACCTGGTAGGTGAGCGGCTGGAACAGGTGGAAGTTGCGGCAGTCGACGAGGGTGACATCGACCGGGGCGTCGCGCAGGCGCTTGACCACCTGGATGCCGCCGAAGCCGCCCCCGATCACCACCACCCGGGGACGCGATGATCCGGGGACCGCTGTCACGCGAGTGGTCGGTAAAGGGTCGGGCGCTGGCACACGGGGCTGACTGGCTCCTCCGGTCTAGAGTCGA
Organism: uncultured Solirubrobacterales bacterium; assembly: GCA_963754375.1. Classification (GTDB taxonomy): domain Bacteria; phylum Actinomycetota; class Thermoleophilia; order Solirubrobacterales; family Solirubrobacteraceae; genus Palsa-465. Next base: position 45,723 of record CAVWFX010000021.1, on the reverse strand, counting down.
TACGACGAGACGGTAGTCCATGCTGATTTCCCGCCGCCACAACCGCCTGGTGCTGATCACCCAGCCGGAGCACGCACGGGTGTCCGGTCGTCTCGGCCAGGCGTGGGGCAACGAGCGCTTCGCCACCCCGGCGCCCCGCGAGGCCCTGATCTGTGCGGCCACCCATCACGACGACGGTTGGTACGAGCTCGACGAGCTGCCCGCCTACAACGAGGACGCGCAGCGTCCGGCCAGCTTCATCGAGCTACCGCTCGAGCGCACCGTCGGTCCCTACAGCCGCGGCGTCGAGTCCGTCTACCAGCGTGACCCGCACGCCGGCGTGCTCGTCAGCATGCACCTCAGCGGCTTTTACACCGGCCGTTGGGGAGTGTCGGCCGGTGGCCCGGTCGAGCACCCGCTGGCGGCGCGGGTGGTGGCGGACCAGGAGGCACGCTGGATGCCCGCGCTGCGGGAGGCGTGGGGCCACCGCGGACCGCGCAGTGAGTTCGACGCCCACACCTGGCACGCCTACGAGGTCCTGCAGGCGCTTGACGTGCTGTCGCTGGCCTTGGGGCTGACCGACCTCTCCCGCCCCTCTGGCGACGATGAACCGGTCGCCGCCACCTCGGTCCTCGGCGTCCTCGACCAGCCCGGTGGCCCGCGCCTGGTCGGGTCCGTGCCCGTTGCTGCCGGCGGGCAGCGGGTCAAGCTGACCCTGTGCGTGACCGCTCCCCACCGCGTCCGCGTCGACCCCTACCCATTCTCCGAGGCCGAGCTCGAGCTGACCATCGCCAGCCGGGAACTCGAGGCCCGGGCCTACGCCACCGCCGAGGAGGCCGCCGCGGCCTTCCACTCGGCGGAGGTGCGCGAGCAGCCGATCACGGTGGTGGCGGGGTGACGGCGTGAACGACACCCGCGCCGAGCTGGCGGCAGAGGTATTGCGCGTCAGCCGCCAGCACGACGCTCGCCAGGCCGACCGGCTGGCCCGCTACCGCAACCTCGAACCTGAGACCGCGGCCCTGCTGGGGGTGCTGATCCGCGCCCAGGGCGCGCGGCGCGTCCTGGAGCTCGGAACCTCCAACGGCTATTCCACGCTGTGGCTGGGCGACGCCGCGGAGGCGACCGGCGGTCACGTGCTCACGGTCGAGATCGATCCCGCGCGCACCGCCCAGGCCCGGGCCAACCTCGAGCGCGCCGGGCTGGACGCGGTGGTCGAGTGCCGGACGCAGGGCGCTGGACAGGTACTCACCGAGCAGCCCCCGGACGCTTGGCAGTTCGTGTTCCTCGACGCCGAGCGCCCGCAGTACGCCGCCTTCTGGCCGATGCTCATGAACACGCTCGAGCCGGGTGGCCTGCTGGCCATCGACAACGCCATCTCCCACGCGTCCGAGCTCACCGAAGTGCGCGCGCTGATCGACGCCGACGACCGGCTGACCTCGTCGATGGTGCCCATCGGCGCCGGTCTACTGCTGGCCGTGCTCGACCGCCGGGCCTAGCTCCAGCCAGCCAGGCCGGCGGAGACCGGCGGAGACCGGCGCCACCCCTAGTCCTGCTGGCGCAACCGCCGGTCCAACAGCGGGGTGAGCGCGACGATCACCACCATCAGCCCGATCGAGATCGCCAGCGAGATGTGCACGCCGGGGACAAACCGGGAGGCGATCAGCGAGCCGTACAGCGCCACCCCGATCGAGCTTCCGGCCTGGCGCATGGTGTTGAGCGTCCCCGCCGCCACCCCGGACCGCGACCGCTCGACGCTTCCCAGCATCTCCGAGGTGATGACCGGCACGATCATCCCGGCCCCGAAGCCGAGCACCGAGATCTGCACGATCATCGCCAGGTACGGAGTCGAGGCGCCGACGCTCAGCAGTCCGGCGCACGAGCACGCGGCCAGCACGGCGCCGTACGCGATCGTCCGCCGGGGGCCGAAACGGGCGGTCAGCCGCCCGGACAGGAGGTTGGCGCCGGTGATCGCCACCATCGTGGGGGCCAGCGCCAGTCCCGTCTGCAGCGGGGACAGATGCTGCTCGCGCTGGAACAGCAGGCTGAAGAGGAAGATCAGCCCGTAGAAGAAGATGTTGATGAACAGCCCGATCGCCGCCGAGGCGCTGAACGTCCTTGATCGGAACAGGCCCAGCGGGAGCATCGGCCGGGCGGAGCGGGCCTCGATGGCCACGAATCCTGCGATGCCGACCGCGGCCAGGGCGAAGCCGGCCAGCACCCACGGGTTGTCAAAGCCGACGCGCCCGCCCTCGATCGTCGCTCCCACCAGCGCCACCAGGGCCACCACGGCAGCGAACTGGCCGGGAAGATCGATCCCGCGGTCGCGGGCGGCGGTGGTCTCGGTCGCCCAGCGCAGGGTCAGGTAGACGCCGGCCGCGGCCACCGGCACGTTGATGAAGAAGATGGCCCGCCAGCCGACCGAGGCGATCAGCACGCCACCGACCAGCGGTCCGCCCGACAGCGCCGCGCTGGCCCCGGCCAGATACAGGCCGACGGCTCGGGCCCGGGCCGCGGGGGTCCGAATAGGAATGGTTGAGCAGGCTCAACGACGCGGGCACGAGGATGGCCGCGCCCACGCCCTGCACCGCCCGCGCTCCCACCAGCACGTCCAGGCTGGGCGCCAGGCCACACACCACCGAGGCCAGCGTGAACAGGCAGAAGCCGCCCACGAACACGCGGCGCGCGCCGATCCGGTCCCCGAGCGCTCCGGCGGTGAGGATGAAGGCGGCGAAGGTCACCGTGTAGGCGCTCACCACCCACTGCAGGTCACTGACCCCGCCGCCGAGCGCGGTCCCGATCGACTTTACGGCCACGTTGACCACGCTCACGTCGAGCTGGACCACGCAGAAGCCAAGGCTGGTGGCGATCAGCGTCATGCGGCGGGCACGGGCGTCAGGGGTTGCCGCCCGAGCCGCGGTGCTCGGGGCTGCCGTGTCGGTGGTCATGGATTTCAAGCTAGTAGAAGAACGCTTCGTCCCCGACCGAAATGTCTCCACGCGGGGGCGGGTGGTTCAGTCGCCGCTGCTGACATACACGGTGCCGCCCGGGCCCGATAGCCGGATGCGCAGCTTCGGTGACCCCGGCACGGGTGGCGCGGCGGGCGGCTCGATCACCTGGCTGGCCATTGCGCCACCGCCCTCGACGCTGACCGCGATCCCCTCGGGCACGATCAGCCTCACGGTCCCGAACAGGTCGTGGATATGCAGGTCGGTCTCGTCGGCATGCAGTGTGGCCTGGCGCAGGTCGAGCTCGATGGTGCCGAACATCGAGCGTGAGCCGGCCCTCGACCGCCGCGTCGCGGAGCAGGGTGATGGCGCGCTCGCGCTCGGCGTCGCTGGCCAGCAGAGCGGGCCGGGTCTCATCCGCCATCGCCGGCGTCTAGGGTAGCCACCATCAGGGGCCCACCCACGCTTGCAGACTGAGAAAGGACCCACGAGATGGCTGACAAGGACACGATCGCCGTGCTCGGCGCCGGCGGGACGATGGGCCTGGCCATGGCCCGCAACCTGGCTCGGGCCGGATACACCGTACGAGCCTGGAACCGCTCCCAGGACAAGGCGCAGCCGCTGACCGAGCACGGCGCCGAGATCCTCGACACGCCCGCCGAGGCGACTCGGGGCGCCGACGTGATCCTGACCATGCTGGCCGACGCCGACGCGGTGCTCGAGTCGATGCGCGCTCTCGCCGCCGACCCCGCCGAGGACACGCTGTGGCTGCAGATGAGCACGATCGGCGAGCGTGGAACCGAGCGCTGCGTCGAGCTGGCCCGCGAGCGCGGGCTCGAGTTCGTCGACGCCCCGGTGCTCGGCACCAAGGCGCCGGCCGAGAGCGGGGAGCTGATCGTCCTGGCCTCCGGGCCCGACCGGGTCCACGACCGGGCCAACCCGATCTTCGATGTGATCGGCAAGCGGACCATGTGGGTCGGCGAGGTCGGGACCGGCACGCTTCTGAAGCTGGCCACCAACAGCTGGATCGTCACCGTGGTCGAGGGCGGTGCCGAGACCGTGGCCCTCGCCGAGGGCCTGGGCCTTGACCCCCAGCTGGTGCTCGACGCGATCGAGGGAGGCCCGCTCGACCTGCCCTACCTGCGCATGAAGGCCAAGGCGATGATGGAGCGCGACTTCGACCCCTCGTTCCGCCTGGCGCTGGCGGCCAAGGACGCCGCCTTGGTGCAGGAGGCGGCCGAGCGCCGGCACCTGGACCTGCCGCTCGTGCACACGATCAGCGCCCGCCTGCAAGAGGGCGTGGCCGAGCACGGCGACGCAGACATGAGCGCCACCTACCTGACCAGCGCGCCCTCGCGCTGATCGCCCCCGCCATCAGCCCGCGATCAGCACCACCAGATGCCGCGGGCCGTGGACACCCTCGACCCGCGACAGCTCGATGTCGGAGGTCGCCGACGGCCCGGACACGAGGGTGACCGGCGCCCGGCGCTCGCGCACCGCCGGCGCCAGCCGCGCGATCGCCTCGGGCACCTGCCCCACGACCTGATCGGCGCAGACGACGCAGATGTGATGGTCGGGGATCAGGGTGATCACCCGCCGGCCTGACAGCTCCTGACCGTCGAGGACCAGCGTGCCGGTCTCGGCGATCGCCGCCGCGCACCCGGTGACGGCCCCGTCGACCCGGTCGAGCGCTGCCGCCGACAGCTCGACGGCGTCGGCCACGACGTCGACGCCATCGGGCCGCCACCCGTCCGGCACCCCGGCCGGGACCACCACCCGGGATAGACGCAGCGCACGACAGGCCTCCGAGACCGCCGCCCCCACCTCGTCCAAAGCCACCCGCCGCACCTCGGCGTGGTAGTCGCGCAGCCGCTGCGCCAGCAGGTCGAGCAACTCGCCCACTGCCCGCTCGTCGCCGTGGCGGTAGTCGCGGCCCACCGGTACATCGTCGGCGCGCTCGGCCGCCGGCACGTCGCCTAAAGCGGACCGCACGCGCCGCAGGATCTCCTCGCGGGCGGCGCTCATGAGGACCGCTCCCTCCACCAGTCACGGAAGCTCTGGCGCGGCAGCGGCGGCAGATCCCGCGTCGTCGTCCATCCTCCGAGCGGCCCCGGCAGCCGCTGGATCCGGCCGTCGCGGACCAGCGGCCACTGGGCCAGGCGCCCCGTCCGCTGGGCGGCCTCGTACAGCCGGCGATTGGCGAACACGCGAGCCATGGCCCGCATCGCCGTCCGCTCGGGTGCGACCCGCCGGCGCACCCCCCCGGCGTGTTCGGCCCGCTCCACCACCCGGTGGCGCAGGTGGACCAGCACCTCGGGGATGTTGATCTTCACCGGGCACACCTCGTAGCAGGCGCCGCACAGGCTGGACGCGTAGGGCAGCGAGCCGGCCGCGTCCAGCCCGCTCAGCATCGGTGTCAGGATCGCCCCGATCGGTCCGGGGTAGGTGGAGCCGTAGGCGTGGCCGCCGGTTCGCTCGTACACCGGGCACACGTTCAGGCACGCCGAGCAGCGGATGCAGTTCAGCGCCTGGCGCCCGATCTGATCGGCCAGCACGTCCGCGCGCCCGTTGTCGATCAGCACCAGGTGAAACTCGCGCGGCCCGTCGCCGTCGGTGACCCCGGTCCACAGCGACGTATAGGGATTCATCCGCTCGGCGGTCGACGAGCGCGGCAGCAGCTGCAGGAACACCTCCAGGTCGTCCCATCGCGGCACCACCTTCTCGATCCCCATCACGCTGATCAGAACCTCGGGGAGGGTCGTGCACATGCGCCCGTTGCCCTCGGACTCGACCACCGACACCGTCCCCGTCTCCGCCACCGCGAAGTTGACGCCGCTGATCCCCACTCGCGCCTCCAGGAACAGCCGTCGCAGGTGACGGCGAGCCACCTCGGCCAGCTCCCGAGGGTCGTCGGAGAGATCCATCGGAGCGTCGGGCAGGGTGCGCAGGAACAGCTCGCGGATCTGGGCGCGGTTCTTGTGGATGGCCGGGACCAGGATGTGCGAGGGCATGTCGTCATCGAGCTGGATGATCAGCTGGGCCAGGTCGGTCTCCCAGGCCCGGATCCCGCGCGCTGCCAGCGCCTCGTTGAGCTTGGTCTCCTCGGTCGTCAGCGACTTTGACTTGACCACCTGATCGGCGCCAGCTGCCGTCACCAAATCGCCCACGATCCGGTTGCACTCATCCGCGTCGCGGGCCCAGTGGACGGTGCCGCCGACCCGCTGCACCGAGGCCTCCAGCTCCAGCAGGTAGTCGTCGAGATGGCGCAGCACCCGCTCCTTCAGCGCTCGCCCCGCCTCGCGCAGCTGCTCCCAGTCAGGCAGCTCGGCCACCGCCGCGGCCCGCTTGACCCGGATCGCGTGGGTGGCGTGGCCGATGTTGTGACGCAGCTGGCTATCGGCCAGCGCGACCCGGGCCGCCTGGGGAAACGAAGGGTGGCGGGCGGCGTCAGTCATGCCGGCTCGGGCGCTGCTCGGTGTGGGCCAGGACCTCGGCGATGTGCATCGCCCGCACCCCCGCGCGCTGGCGCGACAGCGCCCCCCCGATGTGCATGAGGCACGAGTTGTCGGCGCTTACGCACACCTCGGCGCCGGTGTCGAGCACCGTACGTACCTTGTCGCCGAGCATGGCGATCGAGGTGTCGGCGTTCTTGATCGAGAACGTGCCGCCGAAGCCGCAGCACTCGGCCGCCTCCGGCAGGTCGATCACCTCGATTCCGCGCACCCTCCGCAGGAGCCGCAGCGGGCGGTCCCCGACCTCGAGCATCCGCAGGCTGTGGCAGGTGGGGTGGTAGGTGACGCGGTGCGGGAAGAACGCGCCGACGTCCTCGAGCCCGAGACCGTCGACCAGCAGCTCGGTCAGTTCCAGCACCCGCGGACGCAGCGCGTCAACCTCAGCCTGTAGCGACGCGTCCCCGGACAGCTCCGCAACCCGCGGGTAGTACTCGCGGACCATCCCGGTGCATGAGGCCGACGGCGACACCACCACCTCGCTGTCGGCGAAGGTGCGCACGAACCGGCGCACCAGCGGGATCGTCTCGTCGGCGTAGCCGGTGTTGAAGTGCATCTGGCCGCAGCAGGTCTGCTCAAGCGGGAAGTCGACCTCCACCCCGAGTCGCTCGAGCAGCTCCACCGTGGCCCGCCCCGTCTGGGGGAACAGGGTGTCGCCGATGCAGGTGATGAACAGTGAGACGCGCAACGTCTGGCCGCCTTGACCCCGATCCGTGCCGTTCAAGCGACCACTATGGACGCTTGGACGCGCAGCCTAAAGGGTGATATACTTGCGCTAGCAAGTAACTCCCTTCCCCGTCCGAGGACCACACCGACTATGGAACCGATCGAAGGCATCCACCACATCTCGCTGATCACCGGCGACGCCCCCCGCAACGTCGACTTCTACGCGCGGGTGATGGGGCTGCGGCTGGTCAAGAAGACGGTCAACCAGGACGACCCCGGCGTCTACCACCTGTTCTACGCCGACGAGGACGGCTCGCCAGGCGCCGACCTCACCTTCTTCGAGTATCCGGGCGCGCGTCCGGGTCGCGCCGGGGCCGGGATGATCTCGTCGATCGTCCACCGCGTCGCCAGCCAGGACGCGCTTGAGTTCTGGGATGAGCGCCTGACGGCCGAGGGCGTCGCCACCGAGCGACTCGCCGACCGCATCCTGTTCGCCGACCCCGAGGGCATGCACCACGAGCTGGCCGTCGTCGCCACCACCGACGCTCCCCTGCGCGCGGCGCACCTCGAGGTGCCGGCCGAATTCGCGCTGCAGGGGTTCGAGGCCGTGCGCGCCCAGGTTGCCGATCCCACACGCAGCGAGCAGCTCGTCGGCGACGTGCTCGGCTTCTCGGAGCTGGCGCGGCACGACTGGGAGGCCCGCGGCGAGCACCGCGGGGGTCACGTCCTGTTCGAGCCCACCGACGAGCGCGGTATCCCGGGCGCTGGCACCGTCCACCACGTCGCCTGGGGTGTCTTGCGCTCAGAGATCGAGGCTTGGCGCCAGCACGTGGCCGCCTCCGGACGCCGACCCACACCGGTGATCGACCGTTTCTACTTCGAGTCGGTCTACTTCCGCGAGCCCGGCGGCGTGCTCTATGAGCTGGCCACACTCGACGGCGCCGGCTTCGCCGCCGACGAGGACCCGGACATGCTCGGCCGCGGTCTGTCGCTGCCGCCGTTTCTGGAGTCGAGCCGCAGCCGCATCGAGCCGATCCTCACCCCGCTGCCCGACACCAGCCAGTGGCGTCCGGCCCCGGCTCCGACCGGGAGCTGACCGCCCCGCCGACTACTCCCCGTCCGCGCTGCAGCTGGCGGCGGCCCGGGGCGCAAAGCGGCCGAACACCTCGGCCAGCACTTCGAGCTCGCCCCCCGACAACCGGTCGAAGAACTCGCGCTGAACCGAGGCGAAGTGGGTGGCCTGGGCCTGGCGCATCACGTCCCGGCCGTCCGGCGTCAGGTGGGCCTCAACGGCGCGGGCATCGTCGCTGCACGGCTTGCGCTCGATCAGCCCCCGGCCCTCGAGCGTGCCGGCCAGGCGGGACACGCGGCTGAGGCTGAGCCCCGCTTCGGCGGCCAGGGCGGTCAGGCGCAGGCAATGGCCGGGAGCCGCCGCCAGCCGGGCCAGCAGCTCCAGCCCGCTGAGGCTGAGTCCGTAGCGCGATTCGAGCTCGGTGTCGAGCATGCGGGTCAGCTGCTTGTGGGTTTCCAGCAGGCCGATCCAGGCCTCGGCGTGACGCTCTGACCACGTGGTCACGCCGTCATCGCCAAGGTGGTACGCGCGGGTTTCGGTGGTCGACATAGTGGCTCCTCACACGAGTCTAGCCTCGTTGCTTGTTAGCGCAAGGGTCGCTTCACCTTTACGACCCCGGGTATGGTGACGGCCATGAGAGAGACCGCCCGCATCGCCCGGCGGATGCTCGAGCGGACCGGCGAGCACCCCGTCATCAGCGTCTACTTCGACCTCGACCCCGCCGAGTTCGCGACCCCGCCGGCCCGCGAGTCCGAGGTCCACTCGCTGATCGACGAGGCCCCGCGACCCGACGGCGAGCTCAACCACGAGGATCGCAAGACGCTCGAGCAGGACTTCAAGCGGATCGAGTCGTTCCTGCTCTCCGACGACGTTCCCGTGTCGGGGTCGCGGGCGGTGGCAGTGTTCTGCTCGGGCCAGGACTCGCTTTTCGAGACGGTGGCCCTGACCACGCCGGCGACGGCTCGGGTGGTGGTTGCCAAGACGCCGTTCGTCGAGCCCATGGTCGTGGGTCACGACCTCGGCGAGTGGTGTCTGGCCCTGGTCGATCGCCGCAGTGCCCGGATCTTCGTGGGCGCCGGCAAGCGCATCGAGGAGCGCGAGCAGATCAAGGACAGCGTGCCCGGCACCATCCGCGGCGACATCCGGCACCAGCGCAGCGTCGAGAACGAAGCCGACGCCCACCTGCGCAACGTCTCCGAGGCGCTGCTGCGTGAGTGGGAGCAGCAGCGCTACCGCACGCTGGCCGTGGGCGGCCCCGGGGAGGACGTCGACCGGCTCAAGCAGCTCCTGCACAACGACCTGCGGCCGGCGCTGTGGGATGGTCGCGTCGAGCTCGACGTCGCCGTGGCCACAGAGCCCGAGGTGGTGGAGGCGATGACGTGGCTGCTGGCTGCTGCGGAGCAGAAGGCCGAGGGCAAGGCCCTGGAGGAGCTCGCCAACCGGCTCGGCGCCGGCGGGGCCGCGATCAGCGGACTGGCCGACACGCTCGAGGCGCTGGCCGAGCGCCGGGTCGAGACGCTGCTCCTGGCCCGGGACTTCGAGGCCGCCGGCGGTCGCTGCCCGAGCTGCGGGCTGCTCACCACCGAGGGCGAGGGCTCATGCCCGGCCGACGGGACCGCGCTCGAGCCTGTGCCCGACCTGCGCGAGGCCGCCGTCGAGGCCGCCCTGATCCAGGACGCCGAGGTGCTGGTGGTGGAGGAGCCGTCCAGCGAGATCCGGCGCGGCGGCGGTATCGCCGCGCTACTGCGCTTCTAGCTGGCTTCACCGTCGCGGCGGGCTCCGCTCGTCCTGCATCGCGGCGACCGCGACAAAACCGCCGCGCAGGCGATACTCCGTCCGATGCCAGAGCCAAGCGCCGGCCCCGCCACCCCGTTTCGATCCCCCTACCGCCATGGCTTCGTGAGAGTCGCGGCCGCGGTCCCGCACGTCCAGGTCGGTAACCCGGAGTTCAACGCCGGGCGCACGCTGGCCATGGCCGGGCGTGCCTCGGACGCCGGCGCGGCGCTGGTGATCTTCCCCGAGCTCGGGCTGGCGGCCTACTCCAGTGAGGACCTCTTTCATCAGGGCGCGCTGCTTGACGCGGTGATCGCCGGCCTGGAGGAGATCGTGCGCGCCAGCGCCACGCTTGGCCCGGTGATCGTGGTCGGCGCGCCGCTGGCCGCCGAGGGCGGTCTGTTCAACGCCGCCGTGGTCGTGCACCGGGGGCGGATCCTGGGGGCAGTCCCCAAGAGCTATCTCCCCGAGTACCGCGAGTACTACGAAAAGCGCCAGTTCCGCGCCGCCCGAGACCTGGTGGGCGACCAGCTGCAGGTGATGGGCGAGACTGTGCCGTTCGGAGCCGACCTGGTGTTTGACTGCCGCGACCTGCCCGGCTTCGCGCTGTTCGTGGAGATCTGCGAGGACCTGTGGACGCCGATCCCGCCAAGCACCTACGGCGCCCTGGCCGGGGCCACCGTGCTGGCCAACCTGTCGGCCAGCAACATAACCATCGGCAAGGCCGGTTACCGCCGCGGGCTGTGCGAGGCGCAGTCGGCACGCACGATCTCGGCCTACCTCTACACCGCCGCCGGCCTGGGCGAGTCGACCACCGACGTCGCCTGGGACGGCCAGGCGCTCATTTACGAAAACGGCCAGATGCTGGCCGAGTCAGAGCGCTTCTCCGACGACGAGGAGCTGATCGTCACCGACATCGATCTGGACCGAATCCAGTCTGACCGGGCCGCCACCAGCAGCTACGGCGACTCCATCCACGATTTCCGCCGCCGCCTGCGCCGGATGCGGCGGATCGAGTTCGATCTCGGGCGTGCCGACCGATGCGCTGGCGCTGCGGCGGCGGGTGGAGCGCTTCCCCTACGTGCCCGCCGACCGGGCCAGCCGCAACGAGCGCTGCCAGGAGGTCTACAACATCCAGGTGCGCGGTCTGGAGACGCGGCTGACGGCCACCGGGATCGAGAAGGTCGTGATCGGCGTCTCGGGCGGGCTCGACAGCACCCACGCCCTGATCGTGGCCGCGCGGACCATGGACCGCCTACGGCTCCCGCGAGCCAACGTGCTCGGTTACACCCTGCCCGGCTTTGCCACCAGCGCCCGCACGCTGCGCAACGCGCACGCCCTGATGAAGACGCTGGGCGTCACAGCGTCAGAGCTCGACATCCGCCCGTCCGCCACGCAGATGCTGCGTGACCTCGGCCATCCGGCGGCCGAGGGCGACACCCAGTACGACGTCACCTACGAGAACGTCCAGGCCGGCGAGCGCACGTCACACCTGTTCCGGCTGGCCAACTACCACCGCGGGCTGGTCCTGGGGACCGGCGACCTGAGCGAGCTGGCCCTGGGGTGGGCCACCTACGGGGTGGGCGACCACATGTCGCACTACAGCGTCAACGCCTCGGTCCCCAAGACGCTGATCCAGTTCATGATCCGCTGGGCCGTCGACACCGGCCTGTTCGACGATGACGCCAACGAGGTGCTGCACTCGGTGCTGGAGACCGAGATCTCCCCCGAGCTGGTCCCGCCCGACGAGGAGGACGGTGACGGTCCGGGACAGAGCAGTGAGAGCACGTCGGGCCCTACGAGCTGCAGGACTTCTTCCTCTACTACGTCCTCCGGTTCGGCTACCGGCCTAGCAAGGTCGCGTTCCTGGCCCAGTACGCCTGGGGCGACCGTGAGCGCGGTGACTGGCCCGATCTGATCCCGGAGCAGCGCCGCAACCAGTACTCGCTGGTCGAGATTCGGCACTGGCTCGAGGGTGTTCCTCACGCGCTTCTTCCAGACCAGCCAGTTCAAGCGTTCCGCGCTGCCCAACGCCCCCAAAGTGGGATCGGGCGGGTCGCTTTCACCCCGCTCGGACTGGCGGGCGCCCAGCGACAGCCAGGCGACGGCGTGGCTCGCAGAGCTGGGCGCGCACGTGCCGCTCGACGAGTGATCTTCACCCGGCGGCAATCACCACTGCCGCGCCCCTTCGCTATATATACGCCTGTGCCGACCGAGCCCCGACCGGTGACGCTCTCTCAGGTTGTCCGCAAGGCCGCCGAGGTGGTCGACCCCGACGACACCGACGCCACCGTGGGCGACTTCGAGATCGCCTTCGAGGATGCCGACGAGCCGGTGCGCGCGCTCGACGATGTCGAGCAACGGGTGGCCACGGTCCTCTACGACCTCGATCCCGCGGTTGAAAGCGGATCGCTGTCGATGGCCGGTGCCGTCACCACCTATCTCAGCTACCGCCGCGACGAGCTGAACGCCGATCCTGAGGAGCTGCTGAGGCTGGCCGCCCGCGCCGAGTGGGACGCTGACCCACCTGCCGTCGTGCGCGCCTGGCTCGACGAACGCGGAATCTCCGTGTAGCTCGCGACGCGGGTTCATGTGTAGCCCGCCGCCGTCCCGGGCAGGCCTGAAGGCATGAGAACTTCAGGAGAGGACGACATGGAACCCACGCAGCTGACGGGTCAGCGAGCGCGCACCGATACACAGCAACGCCCGGCGCAGCGGCGCACCGTGCAGGCCCGGCGACACGCCGAGCAGGCCAAACGCAAGGTCCAAGAGCGTCGCGACGACCAATCCGGGGTCAGCGGCTGGATCGCCGACCGGGCATCGGAGTGGTCGCTGGACGGCCCCGACTGGCCCTTCATGGAGCGTCAGAAGTACCTGTGGAACCCGCTGATGGACTACTGGTTCCGGATGGAGGTCGACGGCTGGGACAAGATCCCCGAACCGCCGGTGCTGCTGGTCGGCATCCATTCCGGGGCTCCCTTCGTGTGGGACGCCTGGACGGTGGGGGTTCAGTGGTGGCGACATTTCGGTCGGTCGCGCGCGCTGCACGGCACCGCCCACGACGCGCTCATGGCGCTGCCGGCGGTGGGCGGCTACTTCCGGCGGATGGGCGTGGTGCCGGCCGCTCCGGACAGCATCTCGGCCGCGCTGGCCGCTGGACACGACGTCGCCCTGTGGCCGGGCGGGGAGCGCGACTCGCTGCGGCCCTGGACCAAGCGCGACCAGGCGATCCTGGCCGGGCGCAAGGGCTTCATCAAGCTGGCTATCCGCAGCTGCGTTCCGATCGTGCCGATCTCCACCGTGGGCGGGCCTGACTCGATGCCGGTGCTGGCCACCGGCCGCCGGCTGGCCAAGCTGATGGCGCTCGACAAGGTGGCGCGGCTGAAGATGTTCCCGATCGCGATTCAGGCCCCGTGGGGGATCTCGCCCGCGCTGTTGCCCGAGGTGCCGCTGCCGACCAAGATCCGGACCGCGTTCCAGGATCCGATCGAGCTCGACTGCGATCCCGACCGCGCCGAGGACGACGCGTACGTTGAATCCAAGTATCAGGAGGTGACGGCCGGGATCCAGCGCGGGATGGACGCGCTCGCCCGGCGCCGGCGTCTGCCGCTGTTCGGCTGATCAGCGCGCGGCGCGCTGTTCGGCTGATCAGCGCGCGGCCGGCTGACCCAGCGTCGCCGCCAGCCAGTCGGTGGCGGCGGGCAGGAACGCCGGGTCGATCTGGTGGGCCACGTCGGACTCGTGGTATTCGGCGTCGAGCCCGGCCGAGGTCAGCAGCTTGTGCGCTCGGCGACCGAACTCAACGCCGATCACTGGATCGAGGCGCCCGTGAGCGATGAACGCGCGCAACCGCGGGCGGTCGGCCAACGACGGGTCCCAGCCGCTGACGGTGGGAACAAAGCCCGAGAAGGCCAGGATCCCCGCCGGCGCGGGCCGGTCCCCGGACAGGCCGAGGGCGTAGCTCATCACCGCGCCCATGGAGAAGCCGCCGAGCACGGTGCGTGACGCATCGAGCCCGGTCCGCTGCCACAGGTCGTCGTGGAAGGCGGCCAGCTTGCGACGTGAGGCGTCGAACGTCTCCGGCTCCGGGTATCCGACGCGCGGCGTCACGTACCAGTGATAGCCGGGCCAGCCGGGCAGGGTGAGCGGCGCCCGCGGCGTGGCCACCAGCAGGCGGCGCTCAGGGTCGAGCACGTCGGCGAGGGGCAGCAGATCGTGCTCGTCGGTCCCCCGGCCGTGGTGCAGCACCAGCAGGCCGCTCGGCTCTCCCGCCGCCGGACGCTCGCGGTAGATCGAGCTCACTCACGCGCCGACCGACTGACGGCGGATCACCCGGGGGTTCTCGACCGCGGTCAGCAGCCGCTCGAGCTGAGGGCGCAGATGCTCATGCTGGCGCGGAAGGCGAAGCTGCTCGCCGAGGTGGTCGGGATCCTCGTCGACGGCAAAGCCTGGCGACAGCGTGGCGATCTCGAACAGCACGCCGCGCGGCTCGCGGAAGTAGATCGACTTGAAGTAGTCGCGGTCGAGCACCTCGGTGACGTGGCGACCGGCCCGGCGGACCCGCGCCTGCCACTCCAGCTGGTCGGCGTCGGGACAGGCCCAGGCGATGTGATGGACGGTGCCGGCGCCTTGGATGCCGGGCTGGGCCGGGGCCGCGTCCCAGGCCCAGTGGATGTGGCGGTGCTCGCCGTCCAGGCGGTATTCGCCACCGCCCTGGTGGGTGAAGCCGAGGGTCTGGGTCAGCAGGCTCTCCTCCTCGACCGCGGAGCCTCGAGGCGTGTAGGCACGCGCGCCTTCGATGCCGACGATCGCGTGCTGCGCGGGAATCTCGGGGTGCTCGGCGCGCAGCGGCGGATTACCGTCGGTGCTGAGCACCAGCTCGAGAGCCAGCCCGTCATAGTCGGTGAAGCGCAGCGAGTTCAGCGCGCGCTCGCCCTCGTATCCTCGAGCGCGCAGTCGCTGGGCCCAGAACTCCAGCGCATCATCGGATCCGACTCCGAGCTGGATCAGGTGGATCATGCCGGCGCCGGCGCGACCCCGAGCCGCGCCCTGAAACTCGAACCAGGTCATGATCGAGCCCGGCGATCCCCGCTCGTCGCCGAAGTACAGGTGATATGCGTCGGGCTGGTCGAAGTTGACCGTCTTCTTGACCAGCCTCAGGCCGAGCACGTCGGCGTAGAACTCGACGTTCTCGCCCGCATCGGCGGTGATCATCGTGATGTGGTGCAGCGCCTCGAGCTTCATCGCTCCTCGCCTTGTTTCCGGGGCCTTATCACCCAGCTTACGGACCGCGTCCAGCCCGGCCGGCCCGGGCGAATCGGACCGCGGTCCGTCGGTGGTTCACTGGACACATCTGTCAGGGTTTGGCTGTCACCGAGCACGAGGCAAGGACCGATGCCACCCATCTCCCGAGGATTCTTTGGCCGCCGGCACTCCGGCGGCGACCCTTCCCGGATCCCGCCCGGGCAGTACGAGACCCATGACTTCCCGGTGCTGTCCGCCGGACCGACGCCGCACACCCCGCTTGACCAGTGGAGCTTCACCGTAAGCGGTGAGGTGCAGGAGTCGGTTTCCTGGCCCTGGCAGGAGTTCCAGGCGCTGCCCTCGGAGTCGATCACGGTCGACATCCACTGCGTGACCAAGTGGTCCAAGCTCGACACGCAATGGCGCGGAGTGTCGGTCGACACGCTGCTGGCCGGCGTTGGCACCAAGGCCGGATACCTGACCGCGTGGTGCGACGGTGGCTACACCACCAACCTGGCCCTGGAAGACGTGACCGATGGCAAGGCATGGGTGGCCTACGAGTACGCCGGCGCGCCCCTGGAATCACAGCACGGCGGGCCGGCGCGCCTGCTGGTCCCGCACCTGTACTTCTGGAAGAGCGCCAAGTGGGTGCGGGGCCTGACCTTCACCCCCGAGGACAAGCCCGGGTTCTGGGAGGGCTACGGGTACAACAACCATGGCGACCCCTGGCTCGAGCAGCGCTACCAGGGCGACTGACGTCTTGATGGAGCAAACCGTCCTCCCGGAGCGGCTGGCCTGGCAGCTGACCACGGTGGTCGAAGTCATTGACGAGACCGCCCGGACCCGCAGCGTCGTGCTCGACGCGCCGGACTGGGGCGGGCACCGCGCCGGCCAGCACGTCGACATCCGCCTGACCGCCGAGGACGGCTATCAGGCCCAGCGCAGTTACTCGATCGCCTCCGCCCCCGAGGATGAGCATCTCGTCATCACGGTGGAGCGGCTTGACGACGGCGAGGTGTCCCCGTACCTGGCCGGCGAGCTGCGCGCCGGAGACCAGCTCGAGCTGCGCGGACCGATCGGCGGCTACTTCGTCTGGGAGCGGTCGCTGGGCGGGCCGCTGCTGCTGATCGCCGGCGGCTCGGGCATCGTGCCCTTCCGTTCGATGCTGCGCCACCTGGACGCGGCCGGCGGGGGCGTCGAGGCGCGGCTGCTGTACTCGTCGCGGTCGCTTGACGACGTCATCTACCACGACGAGCTCGAGCGGTTGGCGGGGGTGAGCGGGATCGCGGTGCGCTTCGCGCTGACGCGGGTGTGGCCGGAGGGCTGGACCGGCTGGCGGGGACGGATCGACCGCCCGCTGCTCGAGGAGTATGGCTGGCCGGTGTCGGCGCGGCCGCTGATCTACACCTGCGGGCCCAGCGGGTTCGTGGAGGCAGCCACCGGCACCTTGGTGCAGATCGGGCACGAGCCCGGACGGATCCGGGCCGAGCGGTTCGGACCCACGGGGACCTGACATGGGCGGTCCTGCCATCGCCAACGAGGGGAGCGAGATGGAGACGCTCGACGGAAACGCCATCGGCGGGTCGTTGATGCAAGTGTTCGGGACGGACATGACGAGCGCCAGCGGGGCGTGTGCCTATTGCCGCACCGTGTCCCAGATCGCCGAGCTGGTCGTGTACCAGCGAGCGCCCGGGTCGGTCGTCCGCTGCCGCAGCTGCGGCAGCGTGGTCATGGTGCTGGTCAGCATCGGCGACCGTGTGCGTTGCGATCACGCCGGCTTCGAGCTGCGCGCAGCCCGGCGTCGAGCTGCGCGAGCCCGGCTGAGCGCGTGGCCTCCTACGTCGTCAACCCTCGCGCGGTGCAGCGCTGCGAGGAGCGAATCCGAGCTCGCCAGTACGTGCTGCGCAGCGAGTGGGGTGCGGTCCAACCCAAGGCCGCTGAACAGGATGCGTACCTCAAGAACCACAGCTGGGAGGAGTACGCCGAGTGGCATCTTGGCTTGACCGAGGGCGCCGGCGACCACACCAAAGGACGCCACGCGTTCATCTACGGGGACTTCCGTCGGGTGCACCGCATGGCGCTGATCGCCTGCGTGTACCGGGCCAGCGAGTGGCGCCACAAGGAGATCGAGTTGGCCGCCCACGACCTGCTGCAGCTGCTGGACTCGGTCGCAGGCATCACCGGTGACTGAGTCGGTCGCCGCGCCGGCGGCCTCATTCCGTCTGTCGCGGATCCTGCCGCTGTACCTGGTCGTGTTCGCCGGCTTCGTCGGCTACAGCCTGATGATCGCGATCTTCACCCCGCTGCTGCTGCGGCCCGACGGGGGCATGCTGGCCCGCGACACGCCCGCCGCCACCCGCACCATCGTGCTCGGGGTCCTGCTGGCGCTGTACCCGCTGGCCCAGTTCCTGGCCGCTCCGGTGATCGGCGCGCTGTCCGATCGCCACGGGCGCAAGCGGGTGCTGTGCATCTCGCTGGTCGCCAGCACGTGCTGCTATGCCCTGATCGCGGTGGCGGTGGGCTCGCGCACGCTTGGCTTGCTGATGGTCGCCTGCTTCTTGGCCGGCCTCGCCGAGGCCAACATCGCCATCGCCCAGAGCGCGGTGGCCGACGTGGCGCCGGTCTCGCAGCGCAGCCGCCTGTTCGGGTACGTGTATCTGAGCGCGAGCTTCGCCTACGTGGTCGGGCCGCTGGCCGGTGGCAAGCTCGCCGACCCGGGCCTGGTCTCGTGGTTTGACTACGCCACGCCGTTCTGGGCCGCGTGCCTGCTGCTGGCCGCGATCCTGGCCTTCACCGCCTTGCACTTCCGCGAGACCTCCCGGGCGGCGCCGGCCGTGCAGGACATGCGGTTCACCCAGGCGCTGCACAACCTGCTGCGCGTGTTCGGACCCGGGCGGTTGCGCCGCCTGTACCTGGCCAACTTCGTGCTCTACCTGGCCATCTTCGGCTTCTTCCGCGTGTACCCGATGTACCTGGTCAACAAGTTCCACATGGGCGTGTCACGCGAGTCGCTGTACGTGGCCTGGGTGGCGGTCCCGATCGTGGCCGCCAACCTGGGCATCGTGGGCTGGCTGTCGCGTCGCATGACCTCGCGCCAGATCGCAGCCCGCTTCTCCGCTGGACTGGCGGTGGCCATGCTGGCGATCGTGGTGCCCCACTCGCAGGGGTGGCTGTGGGTGACTCTCGGGCTGAGCGCCCTGGCCCTCGCCGTGTGTCTGCCGGCGGCGGCGGCCATCATCTCCGAGGCGGTCTCCGGCGACGAGCAGGGCAGCGCGCTGGGCTCCAACCAATCGCTGCAGGTCGGCGCCGAAGCGCTGGCCGGCGTGGTCGGCGGGGTGCTGGCCGCGGTCGCGGTCTTCCTGCCGCTGACCGCCATGGCCGCGCTGGCCCTGGTCGCCTCGCTGCTGCTGGTCCGTGCGGGCCGGCCGGAAGCGGCTCCGGCCTAAACGACAGCTGGGGAAGGAGTGGCCTCAGCCCTCGTCGGCCCTTGTGAAACGTCACGCCTCTGTAGCGGCGCGTGCCGGCGGTGCAACGGCTCGACGGGTCCCCGGGATCCCAGACCGGAGGGTCTCTGGGTTGTCTGCGATATCGGCAGCAAACCCAGATAGGCCGGGCCGCACCGACCTCGAACGCCGAGATGGCGAGCTAGGCGTTGGCGGCCGACGACGTCCCGGTGCGGTGCTGGCAGCGGGAGGGAGGCCGGCTCAGGACTCAGCGGATCGGGGCCGCGGTCTGGGCGTGCAGCTCGAGCAGATCCTCCAGCGACGGACCGCCGGGACCCCGCTCGTCGATCCTCGCCATGCCGCACTCGGTGGCCACCGCGAACTCCCTGCCGCCGCTGCCGGTGCTGGCCGCCTCGGCCAGCTCCTGCGTCCGCTCCGCGTCGCCCTCGTAGTCGATCACGCCGAGTGCCAGGCGCCTGGCCTTGAGGTCACGCAGCGGTTCGAAGTACGCCGGGTTGCGGCCGGTGTCCCGGTCGACGGGCATGTGCACGAAGTCGGACTTCTCGCCGGCCGCGTTGGCTACCTGCACGCACAGCGACAGGTCCTCGGGCACGCTGAAGTGACGGTGCTTGTAGTCGCCGTAGCACAGGTGGATCCCGCGCTCGACGCCGTCCGGAGTGCGAGCCACGGCGTCGCGCAGCGTCCCGAACACGGTTTCCGGTTCGCCCAGGTCGCCGGCGGTGGTGAAGTTGCCGGTCAGCGCGCCGAACTCGACCGCGACGTCGTACTGGATCACCAGGTGGTCGCCGACCACATCGACGATCGCCTGGACCTCGTCGGCGATGGCGTCAGCGTAGATCGGCAGGAAGCGCTCCTGATCCTCCTGCCGAACCCAGGCCACCACGGTCGCGTAGGGGGTCGGGATCGAGACCTGGAACTTGACGTCGCCCGGCACCACGCCCTCGTCGCGCAACCGCTTGAAGATGCCGTAGGACTCCTCGGCGGCGTCGGCGTAGCCGAGCGAGCGCGAGGGCAGCGCCGTTACCGAAGCATCGACGGCCAGGGCGGGAAACTCGCTGTAGTCCTCGTTGTCGGCGCCGGCGTTGGTCTGCGTGCCCGCCATGTCGATGCCGTCCAGTGCCGTCAGCTTGTTCAGCTGCCAGAAGATCCATTGGCTGCGGTCACCGGTCTCGCCGTCGGTCAGGGCGCGAATGTGCCGGCCCAGGATCCCGGCCGTGGTGCGCATCGCCGACTCCGCGTCCGCCGCCTTCAGCCCACCGACCAGGTGCGCGCCCACCGCTGTCTTCGTCTGCTGCGTGCTCAACGGGTTCTCCCTCCCGATTCGGTTGCACCGCTCTCCGGTTTCCATCATCTCGCACCGGCGCCAGGCCCGCCGGTTGGTGTGACCGCGAAGCGCTGGCGCTCGGCGCGGCCGGACACGCTGACAACTATGCTCAAGCGATGTTCACCAGGCGCGGGAGCCCGGTCCGGTGGGTAGTGGTGGCCGCCGTTTTTGTCTCGCTGATGGCGGCGTCCGGGACCGCCAAGGCGGCGGGAGCGCCACAGGTGACCCCGCTTTTGGACGCGACCGACGGGCAGCTGGTGGCGTTCGCGCGCGGGTCAGGCGGAGACGTCGTGGAGTTCGCGCGTGACACGAGCACCGGGCAATGGGTCGCCTATGACCTGAGCGCTATCTACGGGCTGGCTCAGGCCAACGGCCCGGTGGCGCCGTATACCGACCCCGACTACGGCTCCGAGCCGATCGCCTTCGCTCAGGGCTTGGGCGGCGACGTGCTGCAGTACGTGCGTCCGGGCGGTCCCGGCGTCGCGTGGCGCTGGCTCGATCTCAGCGCTCCCTTCGGGCTCGGCACGACGGCGGCGCCGGTGGTCCCATGGACCGACGCTGTCTACAGCAACTCACTGGTGGCGATGACAGTGGCCTCCAACGGCGATGCGGTGAACATCAGCCGTAGCACGAGCGGCGGAACCTGGCAGCGCTACGACCTGTCGGCCGCCTTCGGCGTGAGCAAGTTCTCGGGCCCGCTGCTGCCTTACACCGATCCTGACTACGGAAGCGAGCTGATCGCCTTCGGAGGCGCCCCCGCCGGCCACGTCATCCAGCTCACGCGCAAGACGGCGGGTGGCACCTGGAGCCAGGTGGACCTCACCGCCGCGTTCGGCGCGCCAACGGTCAACAGCTCGGGAGTGGTCCCCTACACCGATCCGAACTACGGAAGCTCGCTGATCGCCTTCGCGGTCAGCACCGGCGGCGACGTGCTCACCTTCGCCCGCCAGACGCAAGGGGGTGCCTGGAACTCCTATGACCTCTCCAGTGCCTTCGGCCTGCCCCGCACCGGGGGGCCGGTCGAGCCGGCCACCGATCCGGCCAGCGGCGAGCTGCTGGCTTTCTACCCGGCCGGCAACGGCGACGTCATCGAGGCGCAGCGCAACGGGGCTGGCGGCGTCTGGTCAGCGTCAGACCTCAGCGCCCAGTTTGGACTCAGCCCCGTCGCCGGGCCACTGATCCCGCTGAAGGACCCGTCCAGCGGGCAGCTGCTCCTGTTCGGTGAATCCAGTGGCGGCAACGCGATCGAGTTCGTCCGTGAGGCCGATGACAGCTGGCAGCAGGTGAACATGGGAGCCGTCGACGCCGCGCTGAAGTCGCTTCCCTCGCCGCCGCCGGCCGTATCGCCGGCACCGTCTCCGTCGACCACTCCCACCCCACTTCCGGTGCCGCGGGCCCGGCGCGCGCTCAAGATCCGGGTGGTTCTGTACTGGACCTGGCTGGGCCGCGTCACCACGCTCGATCGCGTGCGAGTTCTCACCCGGGTCCTGCCCCACCGCCTGCACCTCCGCGCGAGCTGCCGCGGGCGCGGCTGCCCGTTCAAGCTGCGTCGCGCGTCCGGCGCGCGAGCCGTCCGGCGCGCCCTCGGCCGCCTCAAGGGCCGTCGCTTCCGGACCGGCGATCAGGTGCGCGTGGACTTCTCGCTGAAGGGCCGGCGGTCTGACATCAGCCTGGTTACGATCCGCCACAACCGGGTCCCGCGGGTTCGGCTCGCCCGCTGAGGGCGTCGCGTCGACAGTCGAGGGAGGCAGATCATGCAATTCGGCGTAACCGATCATGTCGACGCATCCGGGATGGCGCCGGCCGACCAGCTCGAGCAGCGGCTGCAGCTGGTTGAGCTCTACGAGCAGCTCGGGTTCGACCGCTACATGCTCACCGAGCATCACGGCACGCCGCTGAACCTCGTCCCCTCGCCGCATCTGTTCCTGGCCGCCGCCTCCCAGCGCACCACCCGGATCCGGCTCGGGACCCTGGTCACGCTGCTGCCCCTGTACAACCCGGTTCGCCTGATCGAGGAGGTGGGCGTCCTTGATCTCCTCACCCGTGGACGGCTTGAGTTGGGGTTGGGCCGCGGCGTGTCGGCGCCAGAGATCGCCACCTACGGCGTCGACCCCAACGACACCCCGGCGATGTTCGATGAGACCTACGAGATTCTGATCAAGGGCCTGACCTCCGACGTGCTGTCACATCAGGGCCGCTTCTACTCGATCGACGACGCGCTCATGGTGGTGCCGACGGTGCAGAAACCGCGCCCGCAGCTGTGGTACGGCGTCGGTTCGGTGCAGCGCGCGGTCTGGTGCGCGCGCAACGACATCAACATGATGTGCCTGCGGCCGCCCGACGTGGTCCGGCCGTTCACTGACGCCTTCCTCGAGGCCTGGGGCCAGACCGGCCGGCCGGAGCAGGAGCGGCCGCTGCGCGGCGTCAACCGCAACCTGGTGATCGCCGAGGACGGCGACGAGGCGCGCCGGATCGCCGCCGCCGCCTACCGGGTCTTCCGCCAGAAGCTGCTGTTCCTGTGGGAGCGGTCGGGCATCCCGGCGCCCCCGATCTTCCCTCCCACCTACGGAGAGTGGCAGGACGCTGGCGCGGCGTTCGCCGGCACCCCGGCGCAGACGCGCCAGTACATCGCCGATCAGGTCGAGGTTGCCGGCGTGGACACGATGAGCTTCCACCTCGCCTTCGGCGACATCGACGTCGAGCACACCCGCCGGACCGCGGAGCTGTTCGCCGCCGAGGTGATGCCCGCCTTCGCCGGCGTGGCGGTCCAGTCATGATCGCTGCCGGCGGCGTGGAGGTCGTGCGCGATCTGATCTTCGCCTCCCCCGGCGCGTCGCCGCTGAGACTCGACCTCTACCTTCCGACGGAGCGCCCGGGTGGCTGTCCGGTCGTCCTGTACCTGCACGGCGGTGCATTCATGGTCGGCGACCGGACCGCGTTTGCGCAGGAGCGACTCGAGCCGGTGGCTCGCGCCGGGATCGCGATCGCCAGTGCGCAGTACCGCTTCTCCGACATCGCCACCTATCCGGCGCAGGTCCACGACGTCAAGGCGGCGGTTCGGTGGCTGCGCGCCCACGCGGGCGATTACGGGTATAGCGCCGAGCGGGTCGGGGCCTGGGGAGCGTCGGCCGGCGGCTACCTGGCGCTGATGCTCGGAGTCACCTCCGGCTCGGCCGACCACGAGGGCACGCTGGGCGAACACCTGGACCAGCGCAGCTCCGTCGAGGCGGTGGCCGCTTGGTTTGCCGTGACCGACGTCCTGCGCGCCGACGGGCAGCGCCCGGCGCCCGATCGCCAGCTGCCGCCGTTCATCACCGGACCGCCGCCACAGCCGTCCATACTCGCCCGGCTGCTCGGCGTCGAGTCGGTGTCCCAGCATCCTGAGCTGGCCGCCGCCGCGAGCCCGGTTACCTACGCCGCGGCCACCCGCGCGTCGTTTCTGCTCGTGCACGGCGATCGGGACGGGCTGATCAGCGAGGAACAGAGTCAGGTGATGCACCAGGCGCTGACCGGCGCCGGCCTCGACTCGACTCTGATGCTGATCGCCGGCGCCAACCATGAGGACCCCGCCTTCCACGGGCCGGCGTCCCTCGGCGCGGTCACGGGGTTCTTCGGAGGGAGTCTGTGATGTCATCCAGGGCCGCGATGACGTCCAGGTTCGGCATTTTCGACCACATCGAGGACATCCCCGGCACCCCGACCAGCCGGCTGTTCAAGGAGCGGCTGGAATTGATCAGGATGGCCGACGAGGCGGGCTTCGCGGGCTACCACCTGGCCGAGCATCACGGCAGCGACCTGTGTATGGCCCCCAGCCAGGAGCTGTTCATTGCCGCCGCCTCCCAGGTGACCACGCAGATCCGGTTGGGGCCCTTGGTCAAGCTCCTGCCCTTTCACCACCCGGTCCGGATCATCGAGGACATCTGCACGCTGGACCAACTCACCGAGGGTCGGCTCGAGTTCGGAGTCGGGCGCGGCGCCGTCCCGATCGAGCACTATTGGTTCAGCGGTCAGTGGGAGGACTCCCGGGAGCGGTTTACCGACATCCTCGGCATCGTCCAGCGCGCGCTGACCGACGGCGAGATCTCCAGCGAGGGCAGCCGCTTCTTCGACTTCCCGACGGTCCCGCTGTCGACCAAGCCGATGCAGGAGCGGATTCCGTTCTGGTATCCGGGCAGCCCGCTGACCGCCGGGCGCCACGGGATGAGCCTGATGTGGCCCGGCAAGATCGAGCCGGCCGCCTACGAGCAGTACCTCCAGGCCTGGTCAGACCACCGGGACACCGACGTCCGCATGGACGGCCCCGGCGATGAGCCGCGGGTGGGATACAGCCTGCTGCTGGCGATCGCGCCGACCGAGCGCGAGGCCCGCGACATCGCCCAGCGCGGCATGGACGGCCTGGTCCGTCGCACGCGCAGCAACCATCGCTTCGACCACCTCGTTCTCGGACCCGACGAGTGCGACGCCGCTCAGGGCCCACTACGCGCGATCATCGCCAACATGGACATCGCCGTCCAGTTCGGCGCCGGTACCCCGGATCAGATCGCCGAACGCGTGGCGATGCTGCTCGATGACGGCATGTGCGACTACATCGCCTTCATGTTCCCGGCCGGCGACATGACGTTCGAGGAGTCCCGCCGCACGCTTGACCTGTTCGTTTCCGAGGTCCAGCCGCAGCTGACCGGGTACACCGTTCAGTCGTAGGTTGCCTGCGCCCGCGCCGCGTCGGCGGCGCATGGCGTCTGCTATTTGTGAAAACGGGAGGAAAGTCTGCGGAGAGGAGGCCGCGCCGTGCCGGCCGGATACCTGACAACGGTCGCGATCATCGCGCTGTACACGGTCGTCGTACTGTGGCCACCGAGCCGACCGACGGGAGTCGCACGCGCGATCTTCGTCGTGTCTCACCAGCTCAACGAGCTGCCGTTCATCCCCCTCGTGGCACTGTTGGCGGCTACGGCGCTCGCGCTGGCCGGCGGCGATCTGGCCTCGACGGGCGGTACGGTGCTGCTCGGGGTGGCGGCCCTGACCTCGCTGGGCCTCCTCGAGGTCGCCCGACGAGGATGGCTGACCGGCCCGGTGGTCAAGCGATCGCTCGACCGCGACCTCGGTAGCGAATGGCATCCGCTGCGCAGGCCTACCGCGCGGTCGCGGTCACTGCGCCTGGTCCACGACACGCTGGCACCCTTCCCGGTGCGGCCGCGCACCATCAAACGGGTCAAGGACATCGCCTACGGCGATGCGGGCCCGCGCAACCGGCTCGACATCTATTACCGCCGAGATCGCCCTGCGGGCGCGAGCCCGGTACTGATCCACTTCCATGGTGGCCACTTCCAGACGGGGGCCAAGAGCCGCGAAGCCCGGCCCCTGCTGTACCGCCTGGCCGGCGAGGGTTGGGTGTGCGTCAGCGCCAACTACCGCCTCCGGGCCGCCGGGCGGTTCCCGAACTCGCTCCTCGACGCGAAGGCGGTGATCGCGTGGGTGCGGTCACACGCCGCCGAGTACGGGGCGGATCCCTCCTTGATCATCGTGGCGGGAAGCTCGTCCGGCGCCCACCTTGCCTCGATGGCCGCGCTGACTCCCAACCACCCGGCCTTTCAGCCGAGCGGTGAGCACGCGGACACCGCGGTCGCTGCCGCGGTCTGCCTGTATGGCTACTACGGCAACCGCGACGCCACCAGTGAGGTGCCGTCCTCACCGCAGGCCTACATCACCCCCGATGCGCCCCCGTTCCTGGTCGCGCACGGCGATAACGACAGCCAGGTCTCGATCGGCCACGCCGACCGATTCGTCGCCCGGTTGCGCAGCGGCTCAGACAGCCCGGTCGTCTACCTTCGGCTACCCGGCGCGCAGCACGCCTTCGACTTCTTTCACTCGCTGCGCTTCGACCAGGTGGTCGATGGAATCGACGCGTTCGCCGCCTGGGTGCGCGCCAACCGCCCCCGCACGGCCACCACGCCCTCCAGGTAGTCGTGTCGTTCTCGTAGCCGGCCTTGACAACCATCGCGCGATCGGTGATTGTGATCGCCCGCCGGGTCAGGCGACGTGCGGTCCAGTAGGCACCGAGCGAGCCAACGGCGCTCTTCGTTCCCGCGTCACCGAAGCGCCGTACCGTTTATCCGATGGGAAAGAGGTAATTCGCAATGGCTGGTCCCACCATTGTTCTCGTCCACGGCGCGTTTGCTGACGCGTCCGGCTTTCGCGGTCTGTACAACGAGCTTCTGACCGAGGACTTGACGATCATCTCTCCGCCGAATCCGCTGCGAGGCCTGACCGGCGGCGACGGTGAGTACATCAAGAGTGTGGTTGATGAGATCCAGGGGCCGGTCCTGCTGGTCGGTCATTCCTACGGCGGCTCGGTCATCACGGCGGCCGGCACGGCTGACAACGTCGTCGGCCTCGTCTACATCTCCGGTTTCGCTCCGGACGAGGGCGAGAACCTGACCGACCTGCAGTCCAAGTTTCCCGCGCCGGGGATCATTCCCTACATCGTGCCGCACGAGTTGCCCGAAGGCGGCAACGAGTTCACGCTCGCGCCTCAGGGCTTCCACGAGTCATTCTGCGCCGACATCCCGGCCGAGGACGCGGCGTTCTACGCGATCACCCAGCGCCCGCTCGCCGGCGTGGCGCTCACCGAGGCGGCGCCCACCCCGGCGTGGCGCAACCGTCCGGTGTGGGCGGTGCTGCCGACCGCCGACAGGTGCATCGACCCCGGTGTCCATCACTTCAGCTACGAGCGCATGGGAGCCACGGTGACCGAGATCGAAGGGTCGTCGCACGTCGCCATGATCTCCCACCCCAAGGAAGTAGGGGAGGTGGTCATGACCGCCGTCCGCGCATGCGCCCAGTAGCTGGCCCGATCTGAGGTCCGTAAGTGTCGGCAGTGAGGTTGCTCTCGGCCGCGAACCGCTACTCGCGATCGGCGAGCTCGTAGAACTGCGTCTCGCCGTTGCCGAATGACCAGTTCTCAGCGGCCGTCTCCACCACCGAGATGAGCACGTCCTCGGGGCGGACGCCAGTGTTGGCCGCGAGGCGCGTGACGATCTGTTTGTACATCGCGAGCTTGGCCTCGACTGCCTTGCCGGAGGCCCAGAAAACCTGAATCTGAACGAGATCATCGCTTCGGTCGATCCCAAGAAACGGCCCGTAGGCGAACTCGTGCTTGCGATGCTCGGTGATCGCCATGAAGCGGTCGCCGTCCTTGATCGCGACGGTCTCGCGCATCGCCTCGTAGATCTCGTCCATCAGTGCCTGCTTGTACTCGGGGGTCTTGCCTTCGCGAATTGCGATTCGGGTGACTGGCATTTGGTACCTCCTCTGGCGTTTATGGGCCGAAGCTCTCTCAGTGCGTAGCGGAGTCCATGGCGGTCCCCGTAGCGGCATATCGCGTGATCAGTTGGTCGGCGATCGCGTCCAGGTCATCCCCGATGTAGTTCGGCTGTGGGCCGACGTCGAGTGGGGCGTTGCCTGCTCGGAGGATGAGTCCGGCCTGCCAGCCGGCCGCAAGGGCACCGATCGTGTCCCAGACGTGGCAGGCGATCAGGCAAATGTCGCCGGGATCGAGCCCGAGCGCGCTCGCCACCGACGCGTACGCCTCCGCCGCGGGCTTGTGGCGGTGCACCGTCTCATCAACACTGAAGCGGCGTTCGAACAGGTCGATGACGCCTGCCTTCTGGAGCTGGCGCCCGGCGATCTCGAGCGTGTTGTCGGTCAGTGTGAACAGGCGGAAGCCTCGGTCGCGCAGCCGACGCAGGGCCGTGGGAACCTCGGGATGCGGCGGCATCGACGCGAAGCGGTCGGTGAGCTCGGCGGCGTCGGCGTCGCTGATCGAGATCCCCCGTGTCGCGGCGACCATCCGGAGCACGGCAGCGCCTATGTCCGTGAACGGCACATACACGCCGGCGAGCGTCAGCGCCTCGGAGTAGGTGATCAGGTTCGCGAACCACAGCCGCATCGCGGCCTGGTCATCGAAGATCCGGTCAAAGGTCGGGCGCAGGGTCTCAAGATCGAGCAGAGTCTCGTTGACGTCGAAGACGATGATCGGTAGGTCGGGCATCACAGGCCTCTCGTTCGTGGCTGGAAGTAGGAGCGACGGCCCGAGTTCCGCCCATCGGGGCGCGCGCTCACGCGAAGTCAGTGTTCGGGTGCGTGGCCTTTCTTACTGCCGGGCGTCTCACTCCCCAACGCTGTGATCAGCGAGAGTCGCTCAACAACCGCTATGACCGTCGCGTTCCCAGCCGCCCGAAGCTGAGAACCAACTCCCAAGCCTCAGCCGTTGAGTTAGTCCCGGGCCGGGCCCAACCGAAGGATGATCTTCGTGTCGGTGTCTGCGACGCCGAGCTTGAGGCGAAGTGTGCGCAACAGGCTGTCGAGCTCGGCCGTGTCGTGACATGCGACCCGCAGCTGGTAATCAGGGGTTCCGGCGAGGTGCAGCACCTCGCTCACGGGCGCGAGCTTGTCGCTCATGGTCGCGAATTCGTCGGAGTCGGTACCGGGGAGCAGCGTGACCGAGATCACCGCCTCCAGCTGGCGCCCGCCAGCTGCCGGATCGATCTGCGCCGTGAACCCGGTGATGATCCGGGCCTTGCGCAGCCGGCGCACCCGGTCGGCTGCGGCGTTTGCGCTCAAGCCGACTGCAGCCCCCAGGTCGCGCCACGACGTTCGAGCATCTCCTCGGAGAATACTGAGGATAGCGCTGTCAATCTCGTCCATGGCAGTGATTATCGCAGCTTTTGCGGGTTGTGGCTTGTGTTCACGCTGGACCGGGTGGTACCCAAGGCGATATGGACGTTGCCGCAGCCTTAGTCGCAGGTCTCCTATCGGGCGGCGCAATCGCGACGCAGTTCGGCGCCGTCAGTGCGCTGCTTGTCGAGACTGCGGTTGTGGCTGGTCCGCGACGGGCAGCGGCAGCCGGACTCGGAGTCGCAAGCGTCGATTTCGTCTACGCCGCGTTGGCGGTCGGAGCCGGTTCCGCCGCTCGCGTGGCTCTAGCCCGTCACGAAGCCGAGCTCAACGCGGCCGCCGCGCTTGCGCTCATGTTCATCGCCGTTCGAGGGCTCCGGAGCATCATCCGAGATCCAGCGCGGCCACGGGCGGCGGCCTCCGAGCCGACGGTGGGCGCAACCAAGCGATCTCTGCCGGCGCGCGACCAGTACCTGCGTTTTGTAGCGCTAACGGCGATCAACCCGCTGACGATCGTGTACTTCGCGTCGGTTGCCACTTCCGTGTCGCTCGGGGGAGCGCCGTCCCGCTTCGCGTTCGTGATCGGAGCGGGCGGTGCCTCTGCCGTATGGCACCTGTCATTGACTCTTGCCGCCGGACACGCCGGGCGTCGGCTCACCCCAGCAATCCAGCGCGCCATCTCGATTGTCGGCAGGTTGGTCGTCCTCGGCATCGCAGTCCGGCTAGCCCTCGCCGCCTGATCAGACCTTGCCCCGCGACAACGGGATGCCGATGTGAACTTACGAGAAGTTCCACAAGCCCCGAGCAGTGAACGCCCAGCCAACTGGCGAGCAGGCCTAGGCACGGGGTTCTGGGCTCTGTGCGCGGGCACGTTCATCAACCGGGCCGGCACGATGGTCGTGCCGTTCATGACGCTGTATCTGGTCAGCGCAAGGGGATTCTCGGTTGTCGCTGCCGGCGAAGTGGTGGCAGGGTTCGGCGGCGGAGCGATCATCGCCCCTTTGATCGGCGGCGCGCTTGCTGACCACGTCGGGCGGCGGATTACGCTGCTTGCCGCCACGCTGATTACTGCCGCGGTCATGCTCGCGCTCGCGTACGTCCGTTCCACCGCGCTCATAGTTGCTCTAGTCCTGCTGCTCGGCGTCGGGCTCGAGGCACCCCGTCCAGTGACACAAGCGCTTGTCGCGGATCTTGTGGCGGAGAAGGACCGAGTACGCGCCTACGCGGTGCTCTTTTGGGTTGGCAATCTGGGGTTCGCGACTGCGATGGCAACAGCGGGGTTCGTTGCCCAATCAGGGTTCGTTCTCGTCTTCTGGATCGACGCCATCACCGGCTGCCTGTTTGGCGGTCTCGTGTGGGGATTCGTGTCCGAGAAAGACCGCCGCGCCGCAGGCGTCGAGCCGCGCTCAGGTGGCTACAGGCAGGTGCTGAACCATCGTCCAATGGTCGCTTTCACCTTCGCGGTGATGATCTACTACTTCGTCTACCTGCAATCAGACGCGACGCTCTCGCTCGCCGTGCGCAATTCTGGCCTGCCGCCACACGTGTACGGACTCTGCATGGCTCTCAACGGCGTACTGATTTGTGTCGCGCAGCCTGTCCTCGCGCCACGGCTGATGCGGCTCGACCCGGGCCGCGTCTGGGCCGCCGGACTCGTGATCGTCGGCGTCGGATTTGGGCTGACTGCCGCCGCGTCGACGGCTGCCGGCTACCTGCTGTCGGTCGCCATATGGACCGTTGGGGAGATCTTCCCCGCGACCGTGAGCGGCGCGATCGTCATACGACTGGCCCCGGAGCACCTGCGCGGCCGGTACTCCGGCCTCTACGGATTCGCCCTCGCGTCAGGTTGGCTCACATCATCAATCGGCGGGACCAGACTCCTCGCGGCCGGCCCCCTGGCTCTATGGGGAACCTGCGCCGCGCTGTGTGCCGCCGCAGCATGCGGCGTCCTTCGCCTAAGTCCGAGCCTCAGACGAGTGGAGCCTCATCCCACCAGCTGGCGCACCCTCGATCACCGGTGCGCCAGCTCGCCGTCTCCACCCCCTACTCCCCACCTCGGGGAAGCTCGCCTCAGCGCGCGTCGAACGGAAGTTCGCTGACAAAACGGCGCGGTCGTTTTTCCGACGTTTCACACCGCGTGCGGCGCCTGCTGTCCAAGGGCAGTTGACAAACATCTCTTTGCAAAGATATCTTTGCAGTGTGCCGATCCCCCCTTCGAAGAACGCCTCGGACCTCGACGTGACAGCCGTGCGGGCGCTGGCGCATCCGCTGCGGCTGCGCCTGTTGGACCTCCTCCGCTTTGACGGGCCCGCGACCGCAACGATGCTGGCCGAGCGCGTCGGCGAGTCCAGTGGTTCCACGAGCTACCACCTCAGGCAGCTTGCGCGCCACGGTTTCATCGAGGAGGCACCCAAGCGCGACGGGCGCGAGCGCTGGTGGAGCTACCTGGAGCGGCGTGGCGACCTCAACGGCACCATCGACAAAGCCGACATGCGGACGCTGCTCGGAGAACTGCTCAGCCGGGAGGCGTACGCCTTGGACCGATATCTGTCCGCGGACACCCGGGACGAAGCATGGGACGACGCGGCTTTCTTCCAGAGCAAGGCGCTGGCGCTGACCTCCGAGCAACTGCGGGAGTTGCGCGAGGTCATTGACCGGACGCTGACGCGGCTTCAGTCTGCGAGCTCAGAGGGAGCTGCGGCGGAAGCGCTACCCGTGCGTGTCCTCGCATTCGGGTTTCCCCAGCCGAGGGCGTAACCGTGGAGACGCCGCCTTCCGCAGTGCTCGACTCGTTGATCGACCGGCTCCTGGACTCCTACATCTTCCCGGACCGCGCAACCGCGGCTGAGCAGCTTCTACGGGCGAGATACGGAGCAGGAGCCTATCCGTCGGTGGCCGGACCAGCCCTCTGCGACCAGATCAACGCTGATCTGCTGGAGGTCACCGACGACAGGCACCTGCGTCTGATATGGCATGACGTGGCCGATAGCAGTCAGGACGATGCGGACCTGATCAACGAGCTGAGGGAGCGGTTCAGGAGGGAGAACCACGGTGTGCGACGCACTGAGCGCCTGCCGGGAAACGTGGGTCTGATCGAGCTGACCCTGATACCCGAGCTGAGTGCCGCCGCCCCGACGCTCGAGGCGGCGATGAGGCTCGTCGAACACACCGAGGCCTTGATCATCGACCTGCGATCGACCCTGGGGGGCAGCCCGGACGCAGTGGCATTCCTCGCCAGCTTCCTGTTCCCCGACGGCGAGACACGTCTGTCCGACATCGTCGAGGGCCCGTATGGCCCGGCCCGCCAGTTCTGGACCGCCGGCTACCTACCGGGGCCCCGGTATCTCGATCGCGAGGTGTACGCCCTGACGAGCTCGCACACATTTTCCGGCGGCGAGGCGCTCGCCTACGACCTACAGGCCCTCCGCCGCGCGATCATCATTGGCGAGCCGACCAGAGGAGGCGCGCATCCGAGTGAGGTTGTGTCGCTCGCCGCGCACATTGAACTGCGGCTGCCCAGCGCGCGCACTGTGAGCCCGATCACGGGCGGCAACTGGGAAGGGGTCGGAGTGCAGCCCGACATCCAGGTCGCAGCGCGTGAGGCTCTCACCGTGGCCCACACCGGAGCACTCGACGCGATCGCCGGTGACCCATCGAAGTCTCAGTTGAGCCGCCACGAGGCGGCAGACGCACTCGCTCGTCCAACCGAACGGAGATGACTGGTTGCCCACCCGGAAATGGGACTACTCGTCTACGAAATGGGCCTCCCGACGAGCGTGCATTACTGGCGATCGTTCGATCACCAAAGCTGATGTCATCTTCTACCGGGAGAGCGATTGACCGTGACCGCCGTTCAGACGGAAGCCAACAAGCAGGTCGTTCAGGGCCTGATCCGAGCGATCAACGAACGTCGGCTCGAGGACCTGCCCTCATACATGGCACTAGATGTCATCGACCACAACCAGGTCATCCACGGCGAAGCTGATGAGCCAGGCGCCGCGTTCGATGGGTTTCGCCGGCAACTCGACGCCTTCGGTGAGTTTGATGTCACCGGGGAGGACCTGATCGCGGAAGATGAGCGGGTGGCCGTGCGGCTGACCGTGCGCGGCACACACACGGGCACTCATCCACGGATGCCGGTGCCCACGGGCCGCAGTTTCGAGGTCGAGCAGATCTGGATCGTGACTATCACCGACGAGAAGGTCAGTGAGATCCGAGCTGTCAGCGACCGTCTCGGTCTGTTCCTCCAGCTCGGC
This sequence comes from uncultured Solirubrobacterales bacterium, assembly GCA_963754375.1. Classification (GTDB taxonomy): domain Bacteria; phylum Actinomycetota; class Thermoleophilia; order Solirubrobacterales; family Solirubrobacteraceae; genus Palsa-465. Next base: position 12,815 of record CAVWFX010000021.1, on the reverse strand, counting down.
TGGGACTGGCCCGCATAGCCCGGGCGCTGGCGGAGCCAGATCGACCTCATTCACCCCGGCCCGACGCCGACGGATTCTGCGCCAGATCGCAGTAGCAAGGAGAACCCAGTTATCGATCATCGAAGTGGAGTCACTGCAGAAGCGAGACGCTAAAGGTCGGTGAGGCGATGGATCTGTACGCCTCGTTTTCTGAGTGTCCAGCCGAGAAAGCTCTGCTGGTCCAGTCCCTGGGCCTCGACGACAAGCTCGCCACCCGCTACGGAAAGCTGTCCGGCGGCCAGAAGCAGCGACTGATCGAGGACGTGAGGAGCCAAGGAGTGACGATCGTGCTCGTCACGCACTTTCATGGAGGAGGCTGAGCGCCTCTGTGATCGCGTGGCGATGATCGATGCCGGTCGAGTGGTAGCTATCGGCCCTCCGGCAGCGCTGGCCACATCCGTAGGCGCAGCGCAGACGCTGCGGTTCCACGCGTCACGACCGTTTAGGGTGTGTTCTGGGGGGTCGCCTTCCCGCTCGTGCTGACCGTCGTGTTCGGTCTTGCGGGTGACAAGCACGGTAAGGCGCTTGGGGGGCCTGAGGCCCTGCTCGGAGCCGACTTCACGGTGGCGGCGGGATTGATCGCGCTGGCAATGGCACTGGTGGTGATCGTCGCCAAGCTCGCGTTCTCCGTTCGGCTTCAGGTACTCGGATGGTTGGTGACGCTGACCCTCAGTGGCGCAGCGTTGCTGGCACTCGGCGCGCTGATCGCATCGATCGCGGGAAGCGCTGGATCGCGACTGCCGTCGGAACGGTGCTGTTCTTTCCGATGATGTTCTTCGCCGGCCTGTGGGTCCCCCTGCAGCAGATGGGTTCCACTCTCCTCACGATCTGCCACTGGACACCGCTCGGAGCGGCAGTGCCGGCGATCCAGCAGACGATGCACGGCAGTTGGCCGAGTGCGTCCCATCTGATCGTCCTCGCGGCCTCGCCGTGACCGCTCAGCGCTCGCGATGAGATCGTTCCGGTGGGAATGAGCAACAACCCGAGTGCGGGGGGTCGCACCTGAGGTGATCGCTGGACCTCATGGTGAACTCTTAGTCGGCGTCGACGTTTCTCTCACAGGCTGGAGCGAGTCTTTGATGGCAGCAGCACTAACCGGCTCACCCACCGCCGAAGACTTGAGAAGTCATGTATCCGCTTCGCAAAAGCCTCCTCTCGCTAGCGCTCATCGTAGGCATGGTCGGTACGCCGACGCTCGCCTCCGGTCATGCTGCCGGGCGCGCCCGGCGGGGTGGTCCATCCGGCGGTTGTTCAGCTTGCGACCGATGAACGTGGTAACCGTCGCCGGCGTCGTGCCCGAGCCGCGAACGTGCGCGCGATCCTGTGGCGGGCTGTCGGTCGAATGCGTCGCACGGCAGTCGTGGGCTCCGCAGCGGGCCGGGGTCTGCAGAAGCGGCGTCCGCCTCATGACTCGTTAGCGCGGGGGCCGCCTCGATCGTCTGATCTATGAGCTTGAGGCGGGACGGCCGAGCGCCGTCCCGCTCTCCTCATTCAGCTTCGATGATTCAAGAAGGCTCTCATGACAACGACCCTGAACTACAGCAAGGACCAACAGCACACCGGCGATCCACTGGGCGGGGCCCAGCGCCATCGTCGCCGCCGTGAGGTCCCCGACGTGTCGCAGTGATCCGCCCCGCGGGCTCGCATTTCAAGCTGCTTCCCCCCGGGGAACACTCGAGGCGACGTCGGGCCCAGGCTGGGCAGCGCATCACCGACGCCCATCGCTCACGAGTTGACGGCGCCGGTCCACCGCAGCTCTGAATACAGCTGGCGTGACGAATCGGGGTGGCCTTTTGGGCCGCCCCGATTCCATTCTCGAGCATCGCGCGAGCGGTAGCCCAGGTCGGCGAGTACCCGTGCGTGAGTAAACCTGGATCTAGCCCGAACCGGAGAGCGGCAGCTGCGCGCACACGCTCGTGCCCTTACCGGGCGGACTTTCCAGCACGAGGCGTCCACCGAAAAGAACGCTTCTCGCGGGTCCCGGCTACTTTCGCGAAGTGCTTTATTAGCAGGGCCTTTTTTGATGGCGAGACGCGGAATCGAACCGCGGACACCACGATTTTCAGTCGTGTGCTCTACCAACTGAGCTATCTCGCCGTGGCCGGGCGATGCTAGCGCCTGCAGTCCGGGTGAGCCGCGAACTCCGGCCGCTGAGAGCGGACGGGAGCGGGGCGCTCCGCGAACTAAGAAAAACTAAGCCCCGGCCTCCGCAGCGTCGCCCTGGCGGCCCGGCCGGTTACGCTTCCACGATGCGTCGCAGGATGCTCGCGCTCTACCCTGGGGGCAGTCCTAGTCGGACTGGCCATCGCCGGCTGCGGCTCCAGCTCCCCCGGCGCCCCGGCCAACCCCACCGCCACCTCGCTGTCCTACTTCCCGGCGCAGACGCCGTTCGTGATCACGCTGGCCACCAAGCCGAGCGCCTCGGCAAAGGCCGAGGAACAGCAGTTACGGGCAAAGCTGCCCCAGCTCACTTTTGCTCAGGGCGCGCTCATGTCCAAGCTTCAACAGGTCGGCATCAACTTCAACCAGGACATCAAGCCGCTGTACGCCAACCCGATCGTGTTCGGGGACGACAGCACCTCGCTGACCGCCTTCCAGGACCACTTCCTGATCGTGTGGGTAACAAACGACGCCGGCAAGCTCAACGCCCTGATCAAGAAGGCCGGCCACTTGCAGTCCGCCGGCAGCCACGACGGGGCCAAGCTCTACACCACCGCGGGCGGCGGCGCCCTGGCCGTCACCGGGCCGACGATCCTGTTCGCCAAGACCACCTCCGACCTCACCGGCGCGCTCGACCGCCACGCCGGCGGCAGCGGCATCACCGAGTCTCAGTATTCGAGTGCGGTCTCGGGTCTGCCCCAGGACGCGGCGGTCCATCTGTACGGCAACCTCGCGGCGGTCCTGTCGACCCCGCAGGCGGCCCAGGCCCGCCGCGTGCCCTGGGTCGTCGGCCCTGCGCAGCTACGGCGCCACCTTCGGCTACTCGACATCGGGGGTGACGATCCAGTTCCGCCTCGACACCGGCGGCGCCTCGCTGTCGCCATCGCAGCTGCCCTTCGCCAGCGGGACCACGCCGGCCGCCGTGGTCAACGGGCTCCCGATTCAGGTCGGCCTGCGTGACCCGTCTCAGGTCATCACCTTCATCCTCGGCGCCGACCAGGCCGCCTCGCCGCAGAGCTACGCCACTACCTCAAGCAGGAGGCCACCTTCAAACGCAAGACCGGAGTCGATGTCGCCACCCTCGCCAATCAGTTCCAGGGCGACCTCGTGGTCGACAGCGACACCCACACCACTCTGCTGCGAGCCGGCGTCACCGATCCCGCCCTGGTGGCCAAGCTGCTCAACAAGGCGGCCGCGGCCAACGGCGGAGTCGGGATCGACCAAGGTGCATCCACTCGGCGGCGGCTTCTATCACCTGACCGAGAGCGGACGCGATGGCTTGGTCGCCCTGGTCGGCAATCAGTTCGTGTTCGGGCTCGCGCCCAAGGGCGGCCAGCTCCGGCCCGCCACCCTGCGAGCGTTCGCCTCCGCTCCCGGGACGCCCCTCCCGGGCGCCAGCGGTGCGTTCTCCTTCCGCCTCTCGCTCCCGCAGTTGCTGGCGATCACCGGCGCGGCCGCCGCCAACCCCAACCCGCTGGCGCGCGAGATCCTTGGCCTGCTCGGCGACTTCTCGGGCTCGATGACCGCCAGCACCGCCGCCCTCACCGGGACGGCGACCCTGGCGCTCAAGTAGCGCCGGCGCAGCCGATCGCAGAACGAGTCGAAGCGCACCGGCCGGCGGCGAACGACGGTGCTGTAGTCCACCCAGGCGCCGCCGCGGTCGGGCGTGACGGTGAGAAACCCGAACGCCGCGTGCTGGTAGGCCTCGAGCGTCAGCCCCGGCAGCCCGGCAAATGACGCCGGCGTATCCGGGATGCCGTACCCCATGCCGGTGAAGCTCGGGAAAGCCGCCGCTGCCGGCGACCACATACGGGATCGTCCGCCCGCCTGCACGCCGGCTGAAGCGCTGGTAGTTGTGGGCGTGGGCGCTGAACACCGCGTCGGGCGCGCGCCCCGCCGCCGGCAAAGCAGTCGTCGAGCACGTCGCCGAGCGCCAGGTTCGACCGTGCGAGATGTCGGCCGAGAACACCGGGTGGTGCATGGCCAGGATCAGCGCGCCTCGGTGCGCGCGGCTGCCAGCTCGCCGATCAGCCACCGACGCTGCTCCTCGGCGATCAGCCCGCCCTCGGGGACATCGGTGTAGAGGCCGACGATGGTCACCAAGTCGTGCTCGAGCGTCCAGTAGACGTTCGGCTGGCGGCACCGGCTTGCCCGGGTGCCGTCCGGTGACGGTCGCCGCGGCGGGGCGCAGAAGTGCCGCACGAACGGGGCTAGCGGCTCGCCGGTCTTGCCGGGCCCCAGCTCGCCGTCGTGGTTTCCGGCCACGCCGAAGATCGGCGCGCCGTAACCGGCGTAGGCTCTGAGAACTGGGCGCCGTAGTTCTCCTCCTCGCCGTGCAGGTAGACGATGTCGCCCAGGTGGTAGAAGAAGCGCACCGGCGGCGCCGTCGCAGCTGATTGGTCATCGCCGCCGCCACCGCCGCTGCGGGCCCGGATTGCGCATGCCGCCGGTGTCCCCCACGCAGTGAAAGCGCAGCGGTCCCCCGCTCGGCGATCGGCTCGATGCTCGGCCGCCGGCAGGACGTCGGCGAGGCGCAGGCGGTAGGGCGCGTGCCGGTCGGGCGCGGCAGCGGCCAGGAGCTCGTCACCGGCGGGATAGCGTCCGGGTCAGCTGCTCGTGCGCGCTGGGCCCGCCGTGCCGCGGGGCAGGCCGGGAGCGGCCGGTCAGTCCAGGGCGGCCGGCGGATGCTGGATGCGGACGGGAGGGGATGGCCAATTCTCAGGCCGCCGACCCCGGACTCGTTTAGAAGTTGTGACCGTCATGCCGGCCGTGCCGTCATGCGGCGCAGCAGCTCGAGCGCGCCGCGCTTTGACAGCGGCTCGTTGAGGTTGCCGCACTTGGGCGACTGCACGCACGAGGGACAGCCGTCGCTGGCACGGGCACTCCCCGATCAGCCGCTGCGCGTCCCCGACCAGCCGCTCGAACTGGTCATAGCCACGCCGGGTGATCCCCACCCCGCCGGGATGCCCCTCGTGGATGAAGATCGTCGGCCCGCCGGTCTGGGGATGGGCGTTGGTCGACAGGCCCCCGATGTCCCATCGGTCGCACATGGCGATCAGCGGCAGCACCGCGATCTGGCCGTGCTCGAGCGCGTGCAGCGCGCCGAGCAGCTGCGGCGGGCGGGAACGCCGCTCGGCCGGCGATCAGCTCGTCGAGCTCGTACCACAGCGCCTTGGTCGAGAACTCCACGGTCGGAGGTCGAGCCCCTGAAAGTCGATCACCGAGTGGTCCTGGAGCGCCTTGCGCTGGTAGCCGAGCACCATCTCGGAGTAGACGACCGAGCCGTAGGAGAGCGCCACACCGCGTTGGTCTGCCGGCGCTCGATCAGGCGCTCGATGTAGGTCATCGTCTCGCGCTTGGTCTGGGTGAAGTAGTCACCGTCGAACGGCTCGAGCATCGCCCGGCGGGAGTCAAGGTCCAGCTCCAGCACCTGATAGGAGCGCCCCAGGTGCAGGTAGACGGCGCCCTCGTGGACGGTCGAGTAGGCCCGGCCGGCCTCGACCGTGCCCAGCACCTCGCCGGAGCTGGCGTCGATCAGGACGAAGCTGTCGGCCGACGCCGACCGCAGCGCCACCCGCGCGGCGGGGTAGTCGTCGGCGTGTCGGGGGACGAAGCCGGTGGCGCGCTCACGCAGCAGGCCGGCCTCGGCGAGCGCGTTGGCGTGCTCGCGCCATTGGGGACCGAGGATCTCGTCGTCCTGCTCGGTGAGCGGCGCCTCGTGAGCGGCGCACAGCAGATGCTCGGCGTAGATCTCGCTGCTGTCGGGATCGAGGATCGCCGCCTCGACCGGCCGGTCGATGAACTCGTCGGGATGGCGGCAGAAGAACTGGTCCAGCGCATCCTCGCCGGCGATGTACACGGCCAGGCCGCGGCCGCGGCGCCCGGCTCGTCCCCACATCTGCCGGAGGCTGGCCACCGTGCCGGGGAAGGTCACGCACACGGCGGCGTCGAGCTCGCCGATGTCGATGCCCGAGCTCGAGCGCGTCGGTCGCCACCACCCCGAGCAGCTCGCCGGTGGTCAGCCGCCGCTGGATGTCCTGACGCTGGGCCGGCGTGTAGCCGGCGCGGTACGGCGCCACCCGCTCGGCGAGCTCCGGATCGAGCCGGTCCCGGGCGTGGCGGAGGATCAGCTCGACCCCCTTGCGCGACTTCATGAAGCAGATCGTCCGCGCGCCGGCGGTGATCAGCTCGGAGAACACGTCGGCCGCCTCGGCCAGGGCCGATCCGCGGACCCCGAGCTGCTCGTCGAGCAGCGGCGGGTTCCACATGGCGATGCGGCGGGCCGGCCCGGGGGGCGGTGTCGCGGTCCACCAGGTTGAAGTCGGTCAGCCCGGTCAGCCGCTCGGCCAGCTCGACCGGGTTGGCGATGGTCGCGCTGGTGAGCAGGAAGCGCGGCTCAGTGCCGTGGATCGCGGCCGCCCGGCGCAGCCGCCTGCAGCACGTTGCCGACGTGCGAGCCGAACACTCCGCGGTAGACGTGGGCCTCGTCGACGACCACGAACGCCAGGTTGGCCAGCAGGTCTCCCCAGGCCGGGTGGTGGGGCAGGATCCCGACGTGGAGCATGTCGGGGTTGGTGAGGATCAGGTTGCTGCGCTTGCGGATCGCCGCCCGCTCGTTGCGAGGCGTGTCCCCGTCGTAGATCGCCGGGCCGGATCGCCTTGGTCAAGCCCGAAGCGGTGCAGCGAGCGGGCCTGGTCCTGGGCCAGCGCCTTGGTCGGGTAGAGGTACAGCGCGCGCGCGGTGCGGTCGGAGGTGAGGACCTCGAGCGTCGGCAGCTGGAAGCACAGTGACTTTCCGCTGCGGTCCCGGTGGTGACGACCGTCGGGCCGTCGAAGGCCTTGTGAGCGCCTCGACCTGATGCTCGTAAAGGCGGTCGATCCCGGCCCGGTTCAGCGCCTCGGCGACCGGCCAGCTCAGCTCGTCCGGGATCGCCGACCGTGCGCCCGCGACGGCCGGCGGCGGTGTCATCGTGGACGAGCCGCTCGTCCTCGTGTCCGCTGGAGCAGCTCCTCCCAGGGCTCGGTTTCCCGTGCGCTCGTCATCGCTGATCCAGTATGGCGGCCGGGCGCGGCGACTCCGGGCGGCCCGCCGCTGCTACGGTCGCGCGCGCCATGCGCTGCCTGTACGTCGATCTGGACGGAACCCTGCTGGGCCCCGAGGGTCGCTGCTCACCGGCGCCGACGGCAGTTTCAGCCTGCTCGGGGTACGGGCGCTCGAGGCCTGCGCCCGGGCCGAGGTCGAGGTGGTGATCTACTCGGGCCGCAAGCAGTCAAGCGTCTTTGAGGCCGCGCGCTTGATCGGCTCATCGCCTACATCTTCGAGCTCGGCTGCGGCCTGGTGCTCGACGGCGAGCTCGAGTGGCTGGCCGACGGAATGGTGCCCTCAGCCGAGACGCGGCACGATCCACGACCAGATCGAGGCCTCGGGCGCTCCGGCGCTGCTGCTGGAGCGCTTCGGGGGGAAACTCGAGTACCACACGCCCTGGTCGATGGACCGCGAGGTCTCCACCTGTTCCGCGGCGACATCGATCTCGACGAGGCGCGACGCGGTGCTCGACGCGGGCGGCTTCGACTGGCTGCGGCTGGTCGACAACGGCGTCGTCCTGGCCGCGGCGAGCAGATGCCCGGCTGCCCGTGGTCCGCGCCTACCACCTGATCCCGGCCGGCGCCTCCAAGGCGCGGCGGTGGCCCGGCACATGCAGGCGCGCGGCTACGCGCCCGAGGACTGCATCGCGGTCGGCGACTCCCGCGAGGACATGGATGCCGCCGGCGTGGTCGGGACTTTCTGGCTGGTCGCCAACGCGCTCGAGCGCGACCCGTCTGGACGCTGAGGTACGCGGGCGGCGCGGGGTCCGGATCGCCTCCGAGTCCTACGGAGCCGGCGTCTACGAAGCGGTGGTCACGACCCTCGCCGAGGGCCGGGGCGGCTGGCCAGGGTCCGTGCCGGTTCAGCTGCTGTTGCCGCTCAGGACGACCTCGCGCTGTCGGCTGTCCTCGTCGTCGCTGTCCACGTCGTCGCGCCGCGGTTCTATCTGTGTCTGCGCCGTCAAAGCGTGTTGACGGCGTCTCGTCGTCCTCGTAGTCGTCCTCCAGTGGTCCTGCTCGACCGCGTCGGCGTCACCGACGGCCCAGCCGAGCCGCTCCACCAGTTGCGTCTGGAAGTGCGGGCGACTCGAAGTCGCTCACATTTACCCGTTCCGTGAACATGATCGGCCGATCGTCTCCCTCGCTCGGCGGATCAGCTGTCACGATGATTCGTGGCATTCAATCCCCCTCCTTCGACATCGTTCGAAGCGCAGGCTGACACGCCTAGCTTCAGCCCCAGTAAACATCTTGTTGCCGTTTCTCATCTAGTGGTGTGTCCCGAGTTTTAGTTGGCGATTGCGTTGAGGGTGACTCGGCCGCGGCGGACTTTCTCGAGGATCTGGTCGGTGGTCGCGGTCCATGTGAAGGGTTCAGGGTCGGTGTTGTGAGCGGCGAGGTAGGTCTCGATGGCGTCGATGAGGTCGGGGACTGAGTGGAAGATCCCGCGGCGGATCGCTTTGTCGGTGAGCCGGGCGAAGAAGATCTCGACCATGTTCAGCCACGAGCTGGAGGTCGGAGTGAAGTGGAGCTCAAACCGGGGGTGCTTGGCCAGCCAGGCTTTCACCGCGGGGTGGTTGTGGGTGGCGTAGTTATCGAGGATGAGATGAACGTTGAGGCGTTTGGGGACCTGACGGTCGATCGTCTTGAGAAACTTGAGGAACTCGACGTGGCGATGACGCGGCAGGCATTGGCCGATCACCGCCCCGGTGAGCACATCCAGCGCCGCGAACAGCGTCGTGGTCCCGTTGCGCTTGTAGTCATGGGTCATCGTCCCGGCGCGCCCAGGCTTGATCGGCAACGACGGTTGAGTGCGATCCAACGCCTGGATCTGACTCTTCTCGTCCATGCACAGGACCACGGCCTTCTCAGGTGGGTTCAGATAGAGGCCGACGATATCGACGAGCTTCTCCTCAAACCGCGGGTCGCTCGAGAGCTTGAACGTCTGCACGCGGTGGGGTTGCAGGCCGCGCGCGGACCAGATCCGCTGCACCGTCGAGGACGACACCCCGGCCCGCGCGGCCATCGTCCGGCAGCTCCAATGCGTCTGGCCGGGCGGCGTCTCAGTCAGCGTGAGCCGAACGATCTCCTCCACCACCGATGCCGGCAGCGACGGCTTGCGCCCCGGCCCGCGCGGACCACCGAGAAATTCTTCAGACCATCGGAGATAAACCGCTGGCGCCAGCCCGCGACCGTCTGGGGGGACACCTGCACCTCGCTGGCGATCCGCATGTTCGCGAACCCATCAGCGGCCATCAACAGCACACGCGCTCGCTGCACATCACGGTGCGGTGCGGTATGAGAACGGATCAGCTTCTCCAGCACCGAACGCTGCTCATCGGTCATCGCAAGCGCGGGGGTAAGCAGGGCGCATACCCCATCCTACCAAAAACTAAACTATTTGCGGGACAGACCCCTCGCCCGTGTGAACCGCCCGCGGACGCGCCCACGCGCTTCCAGAAGCCCGCGCTCGCACCGCGGCCGCCGCGCCGGCGGCGGAACCGTGTGCCCGCACGACCGCGACCCACTCCTCGAGCGGCAGCTCACCCGAGATCAGCCGCGCGAGCGCGCGCGGTCACCGGCGCGTCGACCCGGCCTTCGCGTAGGCGCCGGCCAGCAGCGGCACCGACTCGAGCGCCTCGACCGCCTGACCGACCCGCGCCGGGATCTCGGCGCCGGCACGCCCTCGGCGAGCAGCTCGCCGGCGCGCCGGTTGCGGCTCTGGGCGCGAGCGCGGTCGCGACCAGGTCGCCCGTCCCGGCCAGTCCGATCATCGACTCCGGCCGCGCGCCCTGCGCCTCGGCCCATCGCCACACCTCGGCGAAGATGTGCCCCGCGGCCGCGCCGGCCGCGTTCAGCCCCTGGGCCTCGGTCGCGCCGGAGGCGAGCGCGGCGGCGTTCTTCGCCGCGCCGGCCAGCTCGACGCCGATCGGGTCGTTTGACTCCTCGCACACCACCCCGGCACGGATGAACACCCCGGCCAGCGCCGTTCGCGAGCGACTCGTCGGTCGACGCCGCGACCAGCCCGGCGCCCTCGGTGACCATCTCCTGCGCGTGCGCCGGACCCCCGATGCACGCCGTCCGGTCGGCGCCGAAGCGGCGGCGCAGAATCACCGTCGGGGGCGTGCCGTCGGGCGGCACGAGCCCCTTGGCGAGCGACACGACCGCCGCCCGTGAGCGGCCAGTCCCTGAGCCTCGTAGCCCGTCGATGACGCGCATGCGAGCCCGATCGACGGCACCCCGAGGAACACGTAGTCCGCGCGCGCGAGGCCGGCGCCGACCCGCTCGATCCGCAGCTCCCGTCGGCAGCTCCACCCCCTCAGGTAGACCCGGTTCTCCCGGTCCGTCCTGAGCCCTCGCGCCTGCTCGGCGCGTCCGCGCCTGAAGCGTCGTCCGCAGTCCGCCGCGCGCCAGCAGCACCGCCACCGCCGTCCCGAACGATCCCGCGCCGATCACCACGGCGCGCTTCGCCCCGGGAGCGGGCAGGTGGATGCTCGGGCAGCGGCGGCCGTGACGTGGCTGCTGCTGGCAGGTCCTGCAGGCGACCGAGGACTCTGCACCGCGGGCATCGATCGCGCGAATCGCTATGAGGCCGCTGACGGTCGGTCACGAGTCCGGCATGCGCAGCCGCGACGCCACGCGAGCGATCCGCGGTGGCAGCCGGCGCGCCAACAGTCCGCACGCTCTCCGCGGCGTGCCCGGGCCTGTGCCAGCGCGCCTCGAGCGGCCGCGCTCGTCCTCTCGCTCGACCGCGTCGGCCAGCGCGGCGACGCCTCGCCATGTCACCGAACGCGTCGGCGACACCGGCCGCGCTCGAGCCCGTGATCGCCCGGTTCAGCGCCGCGACCGCGGCGTCGAACCGCGTCCACATCTCGCCGGGCCCGCGTCGACCCGTTCCGGCCGCAGCTCGTACGGCGGCGCCGCCCCTCGGCGCCCGGCACGGGCCGCCAGAGCAGCCCAGCGGCGTGGGCGTGCTCCCACGCGACCTGCTCGTTCGCCGCCGCCTGCGGACAGGGCCCGCAGCCGGCTGGCGAAGCCAGCGTCGGGCGGCGCCATCTTGTGGGCACGCATCGCGTCCGCCCAGCCCTGCGCTCGCCTGGCGGACGAGACGCATCACCTGGGCGCGCTGGCGGTCGAGATCGTCGCCGAAGCTCATGTCGCCGGGCCGTCTGGTCGATCGTGAGGCGGAGCGCGTCGTTCGCCGGCCGGTGGGACGCCATCGCACGTGGCCGCCCGGCGTCCGGGTCGGCCAGCGCCGACCGGCTCCCACCCCAGAAGTCGTCCGCGCTGGGGCCCGCCGCCGCGTGACCGAGCCGCACCGCCGCTGTAGCTCTCCTCGAGGATCCGCTCGAAGTCGGAGCGCTTGATCCGCACCCGCCGGCCCACCCGCAGCGCGGGCAGCGATCCCTGGTCGATCCAGTTGCGGACCGTCTGCTGATTGAGCTTCAGCGTCTCCGCCACCTCGGCGACGGTCAGGTACGACTCTGCTCCGGGCTCATTCCTTCCATTCATTTTTCTCCAATTGAGTCGAAACGGTCTAATTGGATGTATAGTAGCGCGCATCGCGGACGTATTCATAGTGAGTAGATTCGCAGCGGAAGGTCCGTGGAATAGATTGGAACCGGAAGTACCCGATAACAACGGTCAGGACGCAAAGGCGCTGAAAGCGACAACGTCGTCCACTTTGATCCCCGCGACTGGCTCGGGTCGCCGGACGAGCTCGTCCCGTTCGGCCCATCGGCTCACCGCGACGCACCCGCGTCGGTCACCGCGCTGCCCCGAAGCGCCGACGGTCTTCTTGGGCGGCGGCGGCCTCGGGTGTTCGCCCGCTCCACGAAACCGTCTCCGCGGCGCCTGCGCGACGCTGGTCGCTGCCGAGACCGTCGCTGCCGAGACCGTCTCGCCCGAATCACTGCCGCCAGTGGCTCGGCGCTCGCGCCGCGTTCTTGTGCGGGCTTCGGAGTCTCGCCGTCCTCGCGGCGGTCGGTTGCGTTGCTCGGCTCTGCTGCCCGCAAGCCGTTAACACCCGGTGCAGAGGGCAGCGGCCTCCCCGGTTCATCCACGCTCGCGTCGAGCTTCGAGGCGCCGCGCACAGCCGAACTGCGCGACACCCTCGCCCAGGACGCGTCCCGCGCCCGCGCGCGTCGTGCAGCGAGCGCGCGCCACCGGCCAAGGTCCGCGCTCGCCGCGCTCGTGAGAGCGCCCGCCGTCATCGCCAGCACCGGACCGCCCCGGCGGCGCAGACGGTGCGCTACACCACGCCCGCGCCAGCGCCCACCAGCAACACGGCGTCAGTCGACCAGGCACACGATGCGCAGGCCTCCTCCTCCCTGCACGGCCAGCTCGCCCTCGCCGACCACGGCCAGCAGCGCCTCGACCGCAACCGGATCAAGCGCGAGTAACCAACCCGCCCTCGAGGACCAACGGCTCGCTCGTCCGGCTCCTCTCCAGACGGGTAACCCAGAAGATCGCCGTGTCCGGCTCCTCACGCATCCGCCACAACGTCATCGGCTACCTGGCGCTGTTCGTGGCCT